>NZ_LR733399.1:0-17656 GCF_902506305.1 Frigoribacterium sp. 9N | reverse complement strand
GGCGGGTGCCGGGCGGGCAGGCAGGCGCGGGCGGGCGGGCAAGCTCGCGCGGGCAGGCGCAGGCGGGCAGGCACGGGCGGCGTCCCGGGTCGGCGACCCGCGCCTCCTCGTCCCCTGGTCAGGCGGGAGTCGACACCGAAGAACGCGGCGCGGCACCGGTCCGCGTCGCGAGGACGTCGCGGACGGTCGTCCAGCGTGCGGGACCGTAGCGGTCTCCGTCGACGTGCCGCAGCTGTGCGTCGCCGCTGAACATGTTGACGAAGTACTGCATGCCCTGCCAGGCGGGGAAGGTGTCGTCGCCCTTCGACGTACGACGCATGACGGCCGCCATCGCCGACAGGGTGCCGGTCGTGCCGGCCCACTGCGGCTTGAAGGACGTGCCGGTGAGCTCGCTCATCGTGCGGGCGACCTGGCGTGCCGTGACCCGGTCGCCGGCGACCTCCACGACGCGCGGCGCCTCGGGGTCGAGCGCGACCCGGGCGACGACGTGGGCGACGTCGTCCTTGGTCGTGAAGTCGAGCACCTGGTCGGCTGACGACCAGAACAGCACCCGCTTGCGGTCGAAGAGGACCAGGGGCGCGTCCCCGGTCAGCAGGTCGGTGAACATGCCGTTCAGCACCGACGTCGCCCGGATCGGGGCCGCGTCGACGTCGGCCGCGAACTCGCGACGCAGTTCGAAGTTGCGGTTGCTGCCCGGCGGGATGCTGCGGTAGTCGGCCGAGTAGTCCGAGGGCATGAACCGCGGGACACCGGCCGCGACGGCGGCCTTGAGGAGGGCGCGCTGCGCGTCGACGATCACGGGGCGGGTGCCGCTGACGGCGGACACGACGACGTCGGCGCCGCGGGCGGCGTCGGTCAGGGCGGGCACGTCCGTGTAGGAGGCGCGGGTCACCTCGACCCGGTCGTCGTCAGCGAACAGCGTGGTCGCGCCGGTGCTGCCGGGGCGGGTCAGGACGCGCAGGCGCACGTCGTCCGTGGCGTCGCGGAGCAGCTCGCGGGCGATGCGCTGGCCGAGGTCGCCGGTCGCGCCGGCGAGGAGGACGGTGGTGGTCATGGGGGAGTGGCTCGTTCCGTCGGAGGGTCAGAGGCCAGTCTGCGCGCTCGACGGCGGTGCGGTGCGGTGCCGTGCGGCTGGCGGGGTCGGGTGCTGCGGATCGCCGGGCACCGGGATGTGGGCACGACGCCGGGATGTGGGCACGACGCCAGGACAGGGGCTGGCGCTGTGCTCACATCCTGGCGTGGTGCGTGGTGCGCAGAGGGAGGGGTCCTGGGGGCGCGACCCGCGCCTCCTGCGGCCCGACGGTGCCGGTCGTGCGCACCCTCATCACCCGGAGGGGAGCACGATGGCGGGGACCCGTGGCACCCGTGCACGGGCGAACGGAGAGAGCCGCATGAGCACCACCGACCCCGACGACTTCGTCACCCGCGCCGCACGACGGGCCCGTGAACTCATCGACACCTCCGACGTCGTGCCGCCCGTGGCACGCGGTGCCCTGCACGACCTCGCGGGCCGGGCCGAGACCGTGGTGCGCGACGTCACCGACCGGGCCGGGTCGTCGGCCCACGACCTGGTCGACCGCGCCGAGGTGATCGCCGACCGGGCCGAGAAGACCGTGCGCGACGTCGCCGAGACCGTCACGATCGCCGCGATGGAGGCCACCGACCAGGCCCACCAGCGCTACCGCCGCCGGGCCCGCGTCACCAACGCCGTCGGCGCCACCGTCATCACCGGGCTCGTGGTCGCACTGGTGGCGAGCAGGCGTCGGGGATAGCAGGCGTCGGCACCGGCGCCGCCGCCGAGCGGCCAGCCCGCCGGCACCGCTGGCCGGCCGTCCCGCCGTCCCGCCGTCCCGCTGTCTCGCCACCCCGCACCCCGCCACGAAGTGAACACCCCGCCACGCAAAAAGATGGCGGGGTGTTCACTTCGTGGCGGGAAGCCCCGGAGCGGCACGGAACGGCGCTCGGCGCGCTGCGTCCGGCGTCTGGCGTCCGGCGTCTAGCGCCCGGCCCCCGACGGCCGCCCCCGACGCCGGGCGGCCAGGAGCGTCACGCGGTGTCCCGCGTCACCCAGGCCGCTCAGGCGGCGAGCAGCGCCTCGCTCGTGACGACGGTCGCGAAGCTGCCGTCGAGGGCGGCCATGAAGGCGGCGTGCACGTCGCGGCCGGCGACGGTCGTCCCTGCGTGCACGAGGTCGGGGGCCGCGCAGGCGTCGGTGACGACGGTGCAGGTGAAACCGAGATCGTGCGCGGCCCGCGTGGTCGAGTCGACGCACATGCTGCTCATCATCCCGACGATCACGAGTTCGGTCACGTCGCGCTCGCGGAGGCTGACCTCGAGTCCTGTGCCCACGAAGCTGTTGGGCACGTGTTTCTCGACGACCAGCTCGCCGTCGCGGGGTTCGACGGCCGGGTGGAACGCGAGGCCGTCGGTCCCGGGGCGGAAGAACGTCGCGCCCTCGCCGGTCGAGACGTGGAAGACGTGGACGACGGGCTCACCGGACGCCCGGAACGCCTCGAGCACGTCACCGGAGGCAGCGGCCGCCGCCTCGGGCTCGACGAGCGGGAACGCGCCCCCGGGGAAGTAGTCCAGCTGGATGTCGACGATGAGCAGGGCGCGGGTCATCGGGCCAGCATGCCAGGCCGCGGGGCTCAGGGACGCGCCGGCACCGACGTCGGCACGAGCGTCGTCGCGACCACGGTCACGTCGTCGCTGCGGTCGCGCTCGAGGGCGAGCCGCTCGATGACCTCGACGATGCGCGCCGGCTCGGGCGTCGCGGCGAGCAGTCGCTCGAGGTCGTGCAGCGCCTCGAGTTCGACGGGGAACAGGTCGAGCACGCCGTCGCTGACACAGACGAACACGTCGCCGTCGTCGAGCTGTGAGCGGTGCCGGTGCCAACCGGTGCCCACCCCGATGGGCAGGTCGGCCGAGTTCAGGCGGTCGACGGCCCCCGAGGCCCGACGGATGAAGGCCAGGCCGTGCCCCGCGTCGGCCCAGAGCACGCCGCCGTCGGCGTCGATGCGCGCATGGAACGACGTCGTGAACTGCGTCTCGGTGTCGTACGCGCTCGTCGTCAACCCCACGGAGGCGCGGTGGAAGGCCTCGGCCGGGTCACCGTCGTCGACGCTGCTGCGGATCACCGAGCGCACCGCCGCCGCGATCATGCCCGCGCCGACGCCCTTGCCCATGACGTCGCCGACGGTCACGGCGATGCCGGTCGAGGTCGGGTACCAGTCGAAGAAGTCGCCGCCGACCTCGCGGGCCGGCACGCAGGCCCCGAACACCGCGAAGGCGTCGGGCAGGGTCGAGGCGTCCGGCGGCAGCAGCGACTGCTGCACCACGGCGGCCCGGTTGAGCTCGCGCTCGAGGGCGTGCTGCTGGGCCCGCGCCCGCTCGAGTCGGGCCTTCGCCTGCCGGGCGAGTTCGTTGACCGCCGCGGCGACGGTCGCGTAGACGACCAGGGCGAACGCCAGCCGGATCAACTCGCTCGGGCCCCGACCGTCCGCGGTGAACAGGTACGGCAGCAGCAGGGTGACGGACGTTCCGACCAGGGGCAGCAGGACGTTCCGCCGACCGGGCCAGGACGCGACCCAGACGACCGCGAGCAGCACGATCGGCAGGAAGACCGATCGCTGGTCACCCGTGCCGTACCGCAGCAGCCCCACGGCGACGAAGTCGGCCGCGGGCACCAGCAGCTCCCACCGCCGGAGCCGGGTGTGGCGGGCCATCGTGGCGGCGAACGCCAGGGCCGCGACGGCGACCGCCACGCCGAGCCACATCGTGACCGCGTCGGTGACGATCAGCCAGGGCAGGGTGGCGCTGAGCACCGCGGCCAGCGCGATCAGCAGGGCGATGAACGACTGCCGGAACAGCGGCACCTTCTCGACGGGCACGCGTCGCAGGGCCGTGTTGAGTGCCCGTCCGATCGCGTCGGCGCCCTCCGTCACGCGTCCCATGCCGGTCCCCTCGCCCCTGGATCGCCCGTCGACCACAGGTGTCGTCTTGTCTCGTCTTCTGACGACGCTACAGGGTGCGGCCGACGGGCCGCGGACCCGGGGAGGCGCGGTGTGGGCGGAACCGGCACCGTGCCTCCTGGGGGCGAGGCGTCGTCCACAGGCGACGCCTGTCTCACTCGGTCCGGTCGGACCCCTGGGCATCCTGGGCGGAGGAGGAGGAGGAGGAGGCGGCGGCGGTGGTGGCCGTGGCCTCCGGCTCGCGGGCTGGGGCCGCCGCCTCGGGGGCCGCGGCCTCCGGCACCGACGCGACCCGCGCCTCCTGGGCGTGGGCGCCGAAGCGCAGCACGTCGGCGCCGTACGACGCGAACAGCCGGGCGAGGTCGTCGACCCGTGCCCGGGACAGCTTCTTCGTCGGACGCGAGGTCAGTTCGCGGACGACGCCCGCCAGCTGGGACCGGTGCGACACGATCGCCGTGGCCGCGCCTCCGTCGGTGGCGTCGCGCTCGGTCGCGAAGACCGTCGCGTCGCGGTGCGAGTAGAAGACGCAGGTGTCGAACCAGAGCCGGACGCCGGTCTCGGCCTGCACCCGGTCGGACAGCCGCTGCGCCTGGCGCCGCACCTGCGACGCGGGGGCCTCGCGGCCGAGGTGGGTGCGCACGGTCAGCACGGTGGGCGAGTCCTTGACGACCTGCAGCGCGAACGGCGGCGTCATGGTGCTCTCGTCGAACAGGCCCGCGAAGGCCGGGAACACGCTGCTCGGGGTCAGGCCGTCGAAGACGATGCCGTTCCAGCCCTTGTTCTCGATCACCATCACGCCGGTCTCGGCGAGCAGGACGTGGTCGACCTGCGCGACGAACCGCGAGGAGGCGCCGGTCGCCACGGGAACGAAGACCACGTTGGTCAGCAACACCGCGTCCACGCCCAGCTGGCGGCAGGCGTCGGCGATGTCGTCGCGCGAGGTGGCCTCCCACTTGAGGCCGGACGCCACGAGGTCGCGGGCCTGCTTCGCCTCGGTGAGGGCGGCCTGACGCTCGGCGCCCAGGGCGTCGCGCTCGCGGGCGTGGTCGGCGGCGGCCTGGGCGAGGGCGTCGTCGTGGGCCGCGGCGAGGGCCTCGTGCTGCTCGCGGGCGGCCCGGGCCTGCTCGTCCGCGGCCGCCTTCGCGGCGGCCAGGGCCCGCTTCGCCCGCGCCCGCAGCACGACGGCGACGACGATCAGGGCGACGAGCAGAACGGCGGCGATGATCCACGGGACGAGGCTCTGGTCGAACGGCATGCCTCCAGCAGAACACGGGGTGCGGGCGGCGCGAGGGTGCCTCGCCGGGTCCCGCCCGGTCGGGGGGTCAGGCGGGCAGGGCCCCGAGCAGCAGCCCGCCGGCCGCCGCCACCGCGACGACGGCCCACGGCGGGGTCCGCCACGCCACCAGCAGCACGAAGCAGACGAGCGCCAGGCAGAACGGCGCCACCCCGGTGATCGCGGTCGTGACGACGGGGTCGTAGAGGGCGGCGACCAGCAGGCCCACGACCGCCGCGTTGGCCCCGCGCATCAGGGCCCGGACCGGTGCCCGGCTCCCCAGGGCGTTCCAGAACGGCAGCACCCCGACGAGCAGGAGGAACCCGGGCGCGAAGATCGCGACGGTCGCGAGCGCGGCCCCGAGCGCGCCTCCCGGCCCGATGCCGGCCACGGTGCCGAGGTAGGTCGCGAAGGTGAACAGCGGGCCCGGGACGGCCTGGACGGCCGCATAACCCGTCAAGAAGGTGTCGTCGTCGACGAAACCCGGCTCGACCAGGCCGGCGTGCAACAACGGCAGGACGACGTGCCCACCGCCGAAGACCAGGGCGCCGGCCCGGTAGAAGACGTCGACGAGCGCGATCGACCCCGACCCCGTCGCGGCGGCGACGGCGGGAAGGCCGACCAGAAGGGAGGCGAAGGCCACGAGGCAGACGACGCCCGCGGCCCGCGAGACGGGGAACCGGAGGGGCTCGGGATGGACGGCGGGCACCGCCGCTCCGGCCGTCGGGTCGGACCCCCGACAGAAGGCGAGCCCGGCCAGCACCCCCAGCGCGATCGCCGAGAGCTGCCCGGCCGGACCGGCCAGCGCCAGCGCGAGGACGGCCGCGGCCACCGCGATGCTCGCCCGCGTCGGGTCCGGTGCCAGCGCGCGGGACATGCCGATCACGGCATGGGCGACGATCGCGACCGCGCCGATCCCCAGCCCCGTGACGATCGCCGAGCCCACCGGACCCTCGAAGAGGCCGACGCCGGTGGCGATGACGAACATGACGAGTGCCGACGGCAGGGTGAAGGCCACGAAGGCGACGAGCGCTCCGACGGGCCCCGCCCGGAGCAGGCCGAGCCCGAACCCGACCTGGCTCGACGCCGGGCCCGGCAGGAACTGCGCGATCGCGACGAGGTCGCCGTACGCGGTGTCGCCGAGCCAGCGTCGTCTGCTCACGGCCTCGGCCCGGAAGTACCCGAGGTGCGCGACCGGTCCGCCGAACGACGTGACCCCGAGTACCGAGAACGCCGCCAGCACCTCACGCACCCGGGCCGCGCCGCGGCTCGACGGCTTCTCGGGTCGGGCCGTCGGATCGGGTGCGCGCTCGGTCACGAGGTCATCGTGGCAGGTGACCGCCCCGCGCGGTACCGCGGCCACGAGGCCACTCGCCAGGAGGCGCGGGTCGTCACCCCGGGAGGCCGCGACCCCGCCAGGTCCCCAGCTCGGCGACCTCCCGCCAGCCGAGGCTCTCGTAGAGGCGGCGACCGTCGACGCTCGCGAAGAGCAGACCCGTCGTCGCTCCCCGGGCGGCGGCCCCGTGCTCGAGGCCGGCCATGACGCGGCTGCCCAGCCCGCGCCTCCGGAAGTCGGGTTCGGTCGCGATGCGGTCGAAGACGACGTCCTCGCCGACGACCGCCGCCTGGCCGCGGGCGGCGACGACGCCGTCGACCTCGACCCGGACGTGCACGACCCGACCGTCGCCGTCGCCGTCGACGATCACGCCCGCGGGCAGCGGCCGCGCCGACACCTGGCTCGTCATCATCCGCTCGGCGTGCGTCACGGCGTCGAGCCGGGCCAGGGTCGCGCGGGCGACGTCGTCGAGGGGGCCGATCACCGACAGCCAGACGTCGGGCGCGGTCGTCTCGTCGACGAGGCGGGTGAGCTCGTCCGGGGTCGGCCGGCCCACGATCCGTTCGACGGCGCGGGTCGCGGCGGCGACGTCGACCCGCCAGGCGTGACCGTCGCGGTGACGGGCGGCGCCACGCGAGAGCGCCCAGCCCTCGACCCACCGGTCGACGAGCGGGATGAGGCCGTCGGTCGTCTCGATCACCCCTCGAGCGTAGGCCGGGTCGGCGGCCACGAGGGGCGGCGAGAGGGCGGCGGGCACGTGGCACGTGGCGCGTGACGGGGGTGGTGGGTAGCGTCGTCGCCACGAACCACCCACGCACCACCAGAGGAGCACCTCATGACCTCGACCGGCACCGACCAGCCGCGCCCCCTCCCCGACGACGTCCGGCCGCCCGCCGTGGGCGCCCCGCTCGACGAGTTGTACCGGCATCTCCACCGACACCCCGAGTTGTCGTTCCACGAGGACGCGACGGCCGCGATCGTCGCGGCCGAGCTCACCGCCCTCGGCTTCGAGGTGCACACCGGCGTCGGGGGCACGGGTGTGGTCGGCGTGTTGCGCCGCGGGGACGGCCCGACCGTGCTGCTGCGCGCCGACATGGACGGACTGCCCGTCGCCGAGGCCACCGGCCTGGACTACGCCAGCACGGCCCGAGGCACCGACCCCGACGGGCGCGACGTGCCGGTGATGCACGCCTGCGGTCACGACGTGCACGTGACCTGCCTCGTCGGTGCCGCACGCCGACTGGCGACCGGCGACACCTGGTCGGGCACCCTCGAGGTGCTCTTCCAGCCCGCCGAAGAGCTCGGTGCCGGCGCCCGCGCGCTCGTCGCCGACGGGCTGCTCGACCGCGTCCCCACCCCCGACGTCGTCCTCGGCCAGCACGTCGCGCCGTTCCCGGCCGGTCTCGTCGCCCTGCAGTCCGGCCCCGCCTTCGCCGCGCAGGACGGCATCCGCATCACGTTCCACGGTCGCGGCGGGCACGGGTCGCGCCCCGAGACGACCGTCGACCCCATCGTGCTGGCGGCCGCGACCGTCCTCCGGTTGCAGACCGTCGTGTCGCGTGAGACGTCGGCGGCCGAGCGGCTGGTCGTCACCGTCGGGTCGATCCACGCGGGCACCAAGAACAACGTGATCCCCGACACCGCCGAGATCCTGATCAGCATGCGGTCGTTCGACGAGCACGTCCGAGAGCGGGCGCTCGCCGCCGTCACGCGAATCGCCGAGGGCGAGGCCGCGGCGGCCGGCGCACCGCAGCCGCCCACCGTCGAGCACTACGAGAGCTTTCCGGCCGTCGTGAACGACCCGTCCGCGGCGGACCGCACCCGCGCCTCCTTGGTGCGTCGTTTCGGCGAGCAGCAGGTCATCGCTCCCGGGCCGGTGACGGGCAGCGAGGACGTCGGCATCCTCGCCACCGCGGCCGGTGCGCCGTGCAGCTTCTGGCTGCTCGGGGGTGCCGACCCCGCGTCGTTCGCCGAGGCGACGTCGGCCGCGGACGTGCCGCGGATCGTGGCTCAGCTGCCGTCGAACCACTCGCCCCTCTATGCGCCGGTCGTCGAGCCGACCCTGACGAACGGCGTGGACGCACTCGTCGCGGCGGCCCACGAGTGGCTGGCGGATCACGGTGCGTCAGGAGGCGCAGGGCACTGAGCGCACGGCCGCGCGCCTCGGTACGTCGTGAGGTCTCGTCGACGAGCTCAGGGCGGCCTCAGGGCGTCGCGTCGTCGTACACGGCGATCAGTCGGTCGAGGAAGCCCTGCACGACCGCCCGCTCGGCCTCGTCCATGCCGTCGACGAGGTGCTCGATGCCGTCGATCATCGGCAGCACCTGCTCGTAGGCCCGGTCGGCCGAGGCTTGCTCGGCCGTGACGATCAGCTTGCGGCCGTCGGAGGGGTGTCGCTCGCGCCGCACGTGACCGGCCGACTCGAGGCGGTTCAACACGAGGGTCATCGCGGCCGTCGACACCTCGACGCGGCGCGCCAGCTCGCTCGGGGTCGCCGGGCCGGTCGTGATCAGGTGGTCCATGGCGTCGAGCCCGGCCCGGTCGACGCCGAGACGCTCGGCCAGGTGCCGCTCGAAGCGCTGCTGCCGGACGGCCACCTGCTGCACGCGGGCACGGATGTCGTCGGCGGGCAGCTCGCGACCGTCACGCCGGGCCCGGGTGCGGTCGTCGCGATCGGGGCGGTCGCGGGGGTCGATGTCGGTCACCACTCAACGATAGCCGTGTAGATTGCCAATATCGTTGATAATCAATCCAGGGAGCAATTAGTGACCATCCCCACCACGCGCACCCGCGTCCTCGTCTCGGGTGCCAGCATCGCGGGGCCTGCCCTCGCCTACTGGCTCGACCGATACGGCTTCGAGACGACGATCGTCGAACGGGCCCCCGAGCTGCGGACCGGCGGGCAGAACGTCGACGTCCGCGGTGCGGGCCGCGAGGTCGTGCGCCGCATGGGCCTCGAGGACGACGTCCGCGCCGCCACCACGGGTGAGGTCGGCACCCGGTTCGTCGGGCCGACGGGCCGCACGGTCGCCGAGTTCCCGGCCGGCACCTCGGACTCCGGAGGCGCGACCGCCGAACTCGAGATCCTGCGGGGGGACCTCGCGCGGCTCCTCGTCGGGCGCACCACGAGCGACGGCCGGGGTCGTGGCACCACGTACCGCTTCGGCGACCGCATCACCGGCATCCGGGAGGACGGCGGGGTCGGGGTCGGCGGCGGGGTGGGGGCCGCCGGCGCCGCCGCTGATGCCGCCACGGGAGGCGACCCGACGACCACCGCGGCCTCCGCGCTCGCCGGCACCGCGCCTCCCGGATCCGGCGCGCGGCGCGTCGTCGTCTCGTTCGAGCACGCTCCCGACGAACGCTTCGACCTCGTGGTCGCCGCCGACGGCATCGGCTCGTCGACGCGGCGCCTGGTGTTCGGCGACGAGCCGACGATCCGGTCGCTGGGGCTCGAGACCTCGTACGCGACGATCCCGCGCACGGCCGCAGACGACGACTGGTGGCGCTGGTACAACGCCGCCGGGGGGCGCTCGATCACCCTGCGGCCCGACCCACACGGGACGATCCGGGCCGCGATGTCGTTCGTCACCGACCGCGCCCGAGAGCGGGGCGGGGCCGAGCGCCGCACCGTCGCGGAGCAGCGGGCCCGACTGCACGAGATCTTCGACGACGCGGGGTGGGAGGCCCGCCGCGTGCTCGACGGCTTCGACCACGCGGACGACCTCTACTTCGAGTCGATCGGGCAGGTGCAGGCGCCGCGCTGGTCGTCGGGCCGGGTCGTTCTGCTCGGCGACGCCGCGTACTGCGCCTCGCCGGTGAGCAGCATGGGCACGAGCCTGTCGCTGGCCGGGGCGTACGTGCTGGCCGGCGAGCTCGCCTCGCACCGACACCACCGCGACGCCTTCGCCGGGTACGAGCGGCTGATGCGGCCCTACGTCGAGCAGGCGCAGCAGCTGCCGCCGGGGGTGCCGCGGGTCGCCAACCCGAGGTCCCGCGCGGGCGTCGTGGTGTTCCACGCCGGGGTGCGGCTCGCGTCGACCCGGGTCGCGGGTCGGCTCGGCGCACGCTTCTCCACCCCGCCGGCCGACGCGCTCGACCTGCCCGACTACGCACACCTCGAGCCCTGACGCCCTGACGCTCCCGTCGAGTGGTCCCGGATCGGCCTCCACCCCGCCGGGAAGGACGATCTGGGACCACTCGACCGAGCAGTCGGGACGAGGAGGCGCGGTGCAGGCGTCCGACGGAGGGCCCGGACACGAGCGGCGCGGCCCGGACGTGCAGGACGGGCGGGCCCGGGGGAGGCGGGCGTCCGGAGACGCCCGCTCGCACCGGACCCGCCCGTCCTGGCAGGAGGTCGGCCGGTCGGCCTAGCGGGCCGAGGCGGTCTCGCCGACGCGCGTGCCGTCGGCGTCCGTCGGAGCATCGGCGGAGCCGTCGCCGGCACCGCCGTCGCGGCCGCCGGCCCGGCGGGCACGGGCCCGCACGAACAGGCTCGACGCGTAGACCAGCACGAGCGAGGCGAGGATCGCGACGATGACGGCGATCTGACCGCCGGCCAGGCTGATCTGGCCGAACAGGATGCCGACGACGCCGTAGTCCGAGTCGGAGAACGTCGAGTTCGACAGTCCGATGTCGCCGAGCACCGGCAGCAGGAACAGCGGCAGGAACGTGATCGCGAGACCGTTGGCGAAGGCACCGAGCACGGCACCGCGTCGACCGCCCGCGGCGTTGCCGATGACGCCCGAGGCGGCTCCGGTCATGAAGTGCGCGACGACGCCGGGGATGACGATGGCGGTGCCGGCGAAGATCATCACCGACATGCCGACGATGCCGCCGACGAAGCTCGCGAGGAACCCGATCAGCACGGCGTTCGGGGCGAACGTGAAGGTGATCGGGACGTCGAGTGCGGGGATCGCGTTCTTGACCAGGCGCTCGCTGATGCCCTTGAACGCGGGCACGATCTCGGCCAGCACGACGCGCACGCCGGCGAGGATCACGAAGACGCCCGCCGAGAAGGTCGCGGCCTGCATGACGACGTAGACGATGTAGTTCTGGCCGTCGCTCAGCTCGGTCTCGACGAAGGCCGACCCGGCGAACAGGGCGACGATCACGTAGATCACGGCCATCGACAGGGCCACGATCACCGTGGTGTCGCGCAGGAACCCGAGCCCCTTCGGGAACGTGATGTCTTCCGTGGACTTCGACCGGGTGCCCTTGCCGCGGGTCAGCGTCGCGACCAGGCCGCTCAGGGCGACGCCGGCACCGCCGGTGTGGCCGAGGGCGACGTCGTTCGAGCCGGTGACCTTGCGCATGAAGGGCTGCACGATCGCCGGCGACAGCGTCGTGACGAGACCCTGCAGCAGCGCACCCCAGAGCACGACGCCCCAGACCGGGAACCCGGCGACGCCGAGGATCACGGCGATCATCGCCGCCATGTAGAAGGCGACGTGGCCCGAGAGGTAGATGTACTTGAAGTGCGTCGTCGCGGCCAGCAGCACGTTGACGATGAACCCGAAGAAGAAGATCAGCGCGGCGGCCGAGCCGTAGTCGAGCAGCACCTGGCCGACGATGGCCTCGTTGTTCGGCACGACGCCCTGGACGTCGAACGCCTCCTGGAACATGGCGCCGAACGGGTCGAGCGAGGCGACGACCACGCCGGCTCCGGCGGCCAGCACCAGGAAGCCGACGAGGGTGCGCACGGTGCCCTTGAGCACGTCGCTGAACGCCTTGCGCTGCAGCAGCAGCCCGACGAGCGAGATCAGCGCGACGATGATCGCGGGCTGGCGGAAGACGTCCAGCAGGACGGAGAGCACGCCCTCCATCAGTTGGCCCCGGCGTCGGGCACGGTCACGCCCTTGCGCACGGCGGTCTCGCGCACCTTGGTGCGCAGCTCGGCCAGGTCGATGATGCTGTCGAGCACCACGACGTCGCCGAGGCCGCCGACGGAGTCGGCCAGGTCGGCGCCGACGAAGATCACGTCGGCGGCACCCGGGCCGACCGAGCCGAGGTCGGCGTGGTCGACGTCGACCCCGGTGATGCCCTGCTCTTTGAGGACCTTCTCGATGTTCATGTGGACCATGAAGCTCGAACCGAGGCCCGAGCTGCAGACGGCGAGGAATTTCATGCGTTCTGTCCGATCTTGGTGAGGACCGCCAGGGTGTCGGCGGGGGTGGAGGAGGCGAGCAGCTCGGCGCGGAGCGTCTCGTCGGAGAGCAGGGTGGCGAGGGCCATCATCGTGTCGAGGTGGCTCTGGGGGTCGGTCGCGGCGAGGCAGAAGAAGAGGTCGATCGGGTGCGCCGCGTCGTCGTTCAGCAGCACGGTCTCGCCGACGCGCAGGCTCGAGAGCCCGGTGCGCTCGACGCCGTTCTCGGGCCGGCTGTGCGCGAGGGCGATGCCGAAGCCCAGGTCGATGTAGGTGCCGCCCGCGGCGATCGAGTCGGTCATGGCCGCGACGTAGTGGCTGCTGATGGCGCCGCTGTCGAGCAGGGGCTGCGCGACGCGTTCGACGGCGTCGCGCCAGCCGTCGACGCGGTCGGCGAAGAGGATGGTCTCGGGGGTGAGGAGGTCGGTCAGCACTGTCGTTCCTGGTGGGGGTCGGTGACGTCGGCGTCGGGACGGGCGTCGGTGGTCATGGGGGTCGGGAGGGGGTTCAGGAGGCGCGGCTCGGCGGACGAGGCGCGGCCGGTCGGTCAGCCGTGCAGGCCGAAGAAGATCTCGCTGTTCTGCGGGGTGAAGTGGCTGGTCCCGTACGCGACGGCCCGCTCGTCGCCGTCGAACACGGTCGACGCGATCTTCAGCAGGGTCGTCCCGAGGGGGACGTCGAGCTCGTCGGCGTGGAGGGTGCTGGCCCCGTCGAGCGAGACGAGCAGGTCCTGTCGGGCGAGCGTGACGCCGTGCTCGCGGTCGAGGTGCCCGTAGAGCGAGCCGTCGGTGAAGTCGACGGTCGCCGTCTCGGGGAAGAGCGCGTACGGCAACCAGGTCACGACGAGGTGGTGCAGCGAGCCGTTGACGAAGCGCAGGCGGGTCAGCTCGACGACCTCGTCGGCCGAGTTGATGTCGAGGTGGCTCGCCACCGTCTCGCCGGCCCGGACGACCTTCTGGTCGAGCACGCGGGTGCTGACCGCGAAGCCCTCGCCCGTCTGCTGCGCGTGGAAGCCCTTGACCTCGTCGGCGAAGCGCTCGCGGTAGTGCAGGCGGTACTGCGGCTCGGTGACGAAGGTGCCCCGGCCGTGCTCGCGCACCAGGTGGCCGTCCGCGATGAGGCCGTCGACCGCGTGCCGCAGCGTGATGCGGCTGACGCCGTACTCGTCGCAGAGGACGGGCTCGGCGGGCAGCTGCGACCCGGGTTCGAGCTTCTGGATGCGGGACAGCAGGTGCTCGCGCACGGCCACGTACTTGCTCGTGCCGCTCGTGGTGCTCATCTGGTGCCTCCGCGCCGTTGCTGAAGTGGGTGGTGCCCGCCCGACGACGTCAGGTCGTCGAGTCGTCAGGTCGTCACGTCGTCATGATGACTTCGACGAGGGTACGTCTCGCCGACCACCGGTGCAAGTCGGCAGTCGTCTTGATTCATCATGACGTCCTGATGACCGACGCTACGGTCGTCGGAGACCCAGCCCGCCCCTCCCCGAACCGGAGCCCCCCACGTGATCCACGACCTCGACGCCGCCGCCGTCACCACCGCCCGCCTGCTCGCCCTCGACGCCGTCGAGCGTGCCGGGTCCGGACACCCGGGGACGGCGGCCGCGCTGGCCCCCGTCGCGCACCTCCTCTTCCAGAAGCACCTGCGGCACGACCCGCAGGCACCCGACTGGGCCGGCCGTGACCGGTTCGTGCTGAGCTGCGGACACGCGAGCGTCCTGCTCTACACGCAGCTGTTCCTCACCGGCTACGACGTGTCGCTCGACGACCTCAAGGCGTTCCGGTCGTTCGGGTCGCGCACCCCCGGCCACCCCGAGCTCGGCCACACCCCCGGCGTCGAGACCACGACCGGGCCGCTCGGGCAGGGCCTCGCCACGGCCGTCGGCATGGCGATGGCGATGCTGCACGAGCGTGCCGTCAACGACCCCGACGCCGCCCCGGGCGAGTCCGTCTTCGACCGCCGCGTCTTCGTGCTCGCGTCCGACGGCGACCTGCAGGAGGGCCTCTCGTACGAGGCCGGTGCGCTCGCCGGACGTCACCGCCTCGGCAACCTGACGGTGGTCTACGACGACAACGACATCCAGATCGAGGGCGACACGAGCCTCACCTCGAGCGAGAACGTCGGCGCCCGGTTCGCCGCGCAGGGCTGGCGCGTCGACCACGTCGGACTCGCCCCGGACGGCGACGTCGACGTCGAGGCCCTCGACGAGGTGCTCTCGACCACCGACCGCCGGGGCGACCGCCCGCACCTCGTCGTGCTCAAGTCGCAGATCGCCTGGCCCGCGCCGAACGCCCGCAACACCTCGGCCTCGCACGGCGCCCCGCTCGGTGCCGACGAGGTCGCCGCGACCCGGGTCGAGCTCGGCGTCGACTCCGAGCCCTTCACCGTGGACGACGCCGTGCTCGCCCACACCCGGTCCGTGCTCGAGCGGGGCCGGGCCGCCCGCGAGGCCTGGCAGGTCGCCGCCGACGCCTGGGAGGCCGCCCACCCCGTGGCCGCCGCCGAGCTGCACCGCTCGCGGTCGCGCACCCTGCCCGCGGACCTCGGGTCGCGCCTCCCCGTCTTCTCTCCCGGCGACACGCTCGCCACGCGCGACGCGTCCGGCACGGTCATCCAGGCGCTCGCCGAGGCGCTGCCCGAGCTGTGGGGCGGCTCGGCCGACCTCGCCGAGCCCAACCGCACGGCGATCGCAGGAGGCGCGTCGTACCTCCCCGAGGAGGCCCCCGGCACGGGCCGCGCCGGTCGCAACGTCCACTGGGGCGTGCGCGAGGGGGCGATGGCCTCGGCCATGAACGGCATCGCGCTGATCGAGGGCTCGCGGTTCTTCGCCGGCACGTTCCTCGTGTTCAGCGACTACCAGCGCCCGGCGATCCGGCTGGCGGCGCTGATGCAGCTGCCGGTCACCTACCTCTGGTCGCACGACTCGGTCGCCCTCGGCGCCGACGGGCCGACCCACCAGCCGATCGAGCACCTGGCGAGCCTGCGCGCGATGCCCGGGTTCTCGGTCGTGCGCCCGGCCGACGGCGCCGAGACCGCCGCCGCCTGGCTGGCGATCCTCGAGAAGGACGGCCCGGCCGGTCTGGTCCTGGCCCGCCAGCCGCTGCCGGTCGCGGCGACGCCCGCCGACGTGGTGCGTGCGGGTGTGCGCCGCGGGGCCTACGTGGTGCAGGACGGCGGTGCTGCGGCTGCGGCTGCGGGCGTCGGCAGGACCGACGGCGGCACGACCGACGCCGGAGCGCCCGACGTGGTCGTCGTCGCCACGGGCAGCGAGGTCGCCCTCGTGCTCGAGGCCGTCGCGCGGATCGACGACCTCGCCGTGCGCGTCGTGTCGATGCCCTGCCGCGAATGGTTCGACGCCGAGCCCGCCGAGTACCGCGAGCAGGTGCTGCCCCGCGCGGTGACGGCCCGGGTCGTGGTCGAGGCGGCCGCGAGCTTCGGCTGGGAGGGCGTCGCCGGCCCCGACGGCGTGGTCGTCGGCATCGACGAGTTCGGCCTGTCGGCCCCCGCCGCCGACGCGCTGCGCGAGCGCGGCATGACGACCGACCGCGTCGTCGCCGCCGTGCGGGCTGCTGCCGCCCGGGCGGCGACCTCCGCCGCTTCCTGACCCGCGCCTCCTCGTCCTGGCCCGCGAGTGGGCAGAAGGTGCTGCTCGGCTCGCGCTGACGAGCATCTTCTGCCCACTCGGCGGAGCGGCAGGGGTCGCTGCCGGGCCCGGGCCCGGGACCGGCCTACGGCTGGCTGGGCGAGGTGACCGTCACGGCTCCGCTGGCGATCTGGTCGCGCAGGGCGTCGAGTTCGTCCGACAGCTCGGGGCTGACCGACGACGCCAGGTCGTGGAACGGCGCGAGGCCGACGCCGCCGTTGTCGAGCGTGCCGACGTAGGGCTCGTTGGTGAAGGAGTCGTCGGTCGACGAGACGGCGATCTGCTGGACGGCCTTCTCGGTGTCCTTGATGACGCTGGTCAGCACGATCGGCCGGTACTCGGCGGGCAGCGTGTCATAGCCGTCGTTGTCGACCCAGATCACGTCGACGCCGCCCGTGGCGAGCGCGGCCGACGCCGCCCCCTCGCCGACCTGCCCGGCCACCGGCATGATCACGTCGGCACCCTGGTCGATCAGCGCCTGGGCGAGCTGCTTGCCCTTGTTGACGTCCTCGAAGTCGCCGGTGAACGAGCCGTCCTGCGCCTCCTTCGTCCACCCGAGCAGCTGCACGGTCGTGCCGTGCGCGGCGTTGTAGGCGTCGACGCCGTCCGCGAAGCCGTCCATGAACAGGGTGACCGGGGGCTGGTTGCCGCCGCCGAAGGTCGCCACCTTGCCCGTCTTGCTCACGCCCGCCGCGAGGTAGCCGGCGAGGTACGAGGCCTGCGCGGTGTCGAACAGGATCGGCTTGACGTTCGGGGCGTCGACGGTCTCGTCGACGATGGCGAAGTCGATGTCGGGGTTGGCCGCCGCCTGCTCCTCGGTGGCGGGGGCGAGCTCGTAGCCGACCGTCAGCACGAAGCCGCAGCCCGAGTCGACGGCCTGCGCGACGTTCGGGGCCAGGTCGTTCTCGGTCGTCGAGACGAGCACGCGGGCCTGGATGCCGTCCTCCTTCTCGGCCTTCTGCAGGCCGGCCCAGCTCGACTGGTTGAACGAGCGGTCGTCGAGCCCGCCCGAGTTCGTCACCATCCGGGCGCAGTCCTCGCCCGCGGCGGAGGTGCTGCCGCCTCCCTCTGCGGGAGCGCTGGCACAGCCGGCGAGCAGGGCGAGACCGGCGAGGCCGCCGGCGACCCCGAGGAGGCGCGGGTGACGGAGGCGGGACGACGGGCGGTCCCCGAGGCGGGCGGGTGCGGGGCGTTCGGCCGGGCGTTCTGCGGGGCGTGCGGACGTGCGTGCGGACGTGGCGGGGCGGACGGACATGAGGCGGGACCTCCGGGAAGGGGTGTGCTGTGGGGGTGC
>NZ_LR733401.1:0-2999 GCF_902506305.1 Frigoribacterium sp. 9N | reverse complement strand
CCGTCGCCCCGCCCGCCCCCGCCGACGTCGAGACCGTCGAGGAGCTCTTCCTCATCGGTCAGTACCTGCGGCAGTACCGTCACGCGACCCGCTCGCCCGAGCCCTACTGGCGTGAGGCGCTCCGCCGCGACCCGGGCGACGTGCGGAGCAACGTCGCCCTGGCGACCCTCCTCCACGCCGCGGCCCGCTACGACGAAGCCCTCGTGCTCCTCCGTGTCGCGGTGGGCCGTCAGTCGGCCTGGGCGCCGAACCCGGCCGACGGCGACGCCCTCTACCGTCTCGGACTCACGCTCCTGCGCCTCGGGCGCACCCCCGAGGCGAAGGAGGCGCTGGAGAAGTCCGCCTGGAACGCCGCCTGGGTGGCTCCCGCGTCGCTGGCCTTGGCCCGGCTCGCCGGTCCGGCCGACCCCGTCCGGGCCGAGGCCCTGCTGCGCACGGCCCTGTCGCACGGCACCGACAACCTGCAGGTGCGCGACCTGCTCGCGCTGACCCTGCGCGGCCTCGGCCGACACGACGAGGCGGACCGGCTGCTCGCCGAGACCCTCGAGCTCGACCCGCTCGACCAGTGGGCGCGACACCTCGCGGGCCGACGCCTCACGGACGACGCCCCGACGCTGCTCGACGTCGCGCTCGAGTACGGCTCGTCCGGGCACGTCGACGAGGCGCTCCGCGTCCTCGACCTCGCCCAGGGGGCTGTCGCCTCCACCGCGCTCGGGCAGGTGGCCGTCGGTCCGCTGCTCGCCTACCACCGCGCCTCCTCGTTGGCGAGGACCGGCCGCGTCGACGAGGCGCGCCGGGCACTCGCCACGGTCCACGCCCTCGACGCGACCAACTGCCTGCCCTCGCGCCTCGACGACGTCGCCGCCCTGCTCGACGCGGTCGCCCTCGAGCCGGCCGACGGCCTCGCCTGGTCGCTGCTGGGCAGCTGGTGGTACGACCGGGGCCGCGGGCAGGACGCCGTCGACGCGTGGCGACGGGCCGCCGCGACCGACCTGGACGACGCGCAGGCCGCCGTCGTGCAGCGGAACCTCGGCGTGGCCGCCTACAACGTGCTGGCCGACCCCGACCTCGCGGCACGTCACTACGACGACGCGCTGCGCGTCCGTCCCGACGACTCCCGGCTGCTCTTCGAGTCCGACGAGTTGGCCGGGCGGCTGGGGGCGTCCGCCGACGACCGGCTGGCCCAGCTCGAGTCACGGATCGACCTCGTCGCCGAGCGGGACGACCTCTGCGTGGTGCGCGCCCGACTGCTCACCGAGGTGGGACGCCCGGACGACGCGCTCGCCGTGCTCACCTCGCGCAGCTTCCAGCCCTGGGAGGGCGGCGAGGGCCAGGTGCTCGGCGCCTGGGACGACGCGTGCCTCGCCGTGTCCCGTCGGGCGCTGGCCGAGGGCGACGCCGACCGGGCGCGATCCGCCGTCGAGGCCGCCCTCACGCCACCCGCCACTCTCGGCGAGGCACGGCACCCGCTCGCCACCACGGCCGAGCTGCACCTGGCCCTCGGCGACGCGTTCGCCGCGGCGGGAGACGTCGACGCCGCCCGGGCCGCCTGGTCCGCGGCCTCCCGGTCGACCGGCGACTTCGCGGGCATGGCCACGCAGGCCTTCACCGAGCGCAGCGCGGCCACCGTCCGTGCCCTCTCCCGTCTGGGCGAGGTCGAGCGGGCGGCCGACCTCCTGGGGGACTTCGACTCGTACGTGGACGAGCTCTCGCGCACACCGGGCGAGGTCGACTACTTCGCCACCTCGCTACCGTCGATGCTGCTCTTCCACGACGACCCGCAGGACGTGCGCGACGCCGAGGTGGCGACCCTGCGCCGCGTCGTCGCCGCCCTCTCGGCCGAGCTCGGGGTCACGACCGACCCGACCCGCGCCTCCTCCGACCCGACCGCACCCGTGGTCACGCCCGGCGACGACGCCGTGCGCCCCTAGAAAGGAACCCCGACCCATGTCACCCATCACCAGGACCCGACGGCGCGTCCTCGCCGTGGCCGCCGCGCTCGCCGCGTCGGTCGCGCTCGCGGGCTGCTCCATCCCCAGCGCCGACGGAGGCGACGGCGGCACCGAGCGCATCGGCGCCCTCTACCTCGACTCCCAGGGCTTCTACGGCGGCGTCAAGAAGGGCGTCCAGGACGCCGCGGACGCCGACTCGAAGAACGTCGACTTCCTCGAGTCCACCTCGGCGGGCGACGTGTCGAAGGAGAGCTCGTTCATGAACACGCTCACCTCGTCCGCCGTCAGCGCCATCATCCTGTCCGCGGTCTCGACCGACGGCAGCGTCCCCGCGGTCCGGCAGGCCAGCGAGGCCGGCATCCCGGTCATCTGCTACAACACCTGCGTCAGCGACGACGCCGTCGACCAGTACGTCACGGCGTGGGTGCTCGGCGACCCGCTGAAGTTCGGCGGCGACCTCGGGAAGCAGGCCGCGGCCTACTTCACCGAGGCCGGCATCACGGCGCCCAGGATGGGCGTCATCAACTGCGAGCAGTACGAGGTCTGCCAGCAGCGCTACAAGGGCTTCTCCGAGGCACTGACCGCGGCCCTGCCCGGCACCGTGTTCGTCGCCAACCAGGAGGGCGCCGAGGTCGACACCGCCGTCTCGACCGCCGAGCAGATGCTCAGCGCGAACCCCGACCTCGACGGTCTCTACGGTGAGGCGGGCGGCGCGACCGTCGGCGCCTACAAGGCCGTGCAGACCCGAGGGCTCGTCGGTCAGGTCGCCGTCTTCGGTTCGGACATGACGAGCGACATCGCCGCCGAGCTCGCCGACGGTTCGGTGCTCAAGGCCGTCGTCGACATCAGCGGCATCGAGGCGGGCAAGCTCGCCTTCGCCGCGGCCCAGGACGCCATCGACGGCAAGACGCCCGACGAGAAGGTCGTGGCCGCACCGATCGACCTGTACCTGCCGGCCGACGCCGCCGGGTGGACCGAGACCCACCCCGACGGCCTCCCCTGATCGGCGCCGGGGGCCCCGGCACGACGCCGGGCCCCCGCCGCCCC
>NZ_LR733400.1:0-14033 GCF_902506305.1 Frigoribacterium sp. 9N | reverse complement strand
GTGCTGGTCGGGGGCCCGCGATCGGGGGATCGAGCGGGCGGCCAGCGGAGGTGAGGAGGGCGGCGCCGAGGTGCTCGACGGTGGCCCTGGCCTCCGTCGGCGTTGACACCACCATACGCCTTCTTTTGAATGAATCAAAACAATGGGGGCCCCGATCGTCGCTTTCGGGACAGGCCGCACCACGCCCGCGTCGTCGAACCAGGCCCGCGGATGGTTCGACGACGCGATGGTGGTGCGTCCTCGCAGCCGCTGTGACCTCGACCCGCCGCGACCTCGACCCGCCGTGACCCCGACCCGCGACCTCGACCGGCCGCGACCTCGACCTGGTGCGACGTCAGAGCGAGGCGCCACCGCACACGACGAGCGCCTGCCCGGTGATGCTCCGTCCGTGCGGCCCGAGCACGAACGCGACGAGGGCCGCCACGTCCACCGGGTCGACGAGCGCGCCCAGCGGCGGCACGACCGGAGCCGAGGAGGCGCGGGCCGGGTCGGCGAGCATCGGCGTGTCGGTGGGTCCCGGCGCCACGACGTTGGCGGTGACGCCGCGCGGCGCCAGTTCCGCCGCCCAGCTCCGGGCCAGTGCGACCTGGGCCGCCTTCGTCGCCGCGTACTGGCTCTTAAACGCGACGCCGACGGCGGTGCGGCTGCCGATCAGCACGATGCGACCGCCGTCGGACAGCCGGTCGACGAGTGCGTCGACGAGCGCGGCGGCGGCCCCGACGTGCACGGCGAACATGCCCTCGAGGGCGGCGGGGTCGAGCCGCCCGAGCGGGGCGGCGACCTGGTAGCCGGCCGCGTGGACGATCGCGTCGACCGACCCGACGTCGGCGACCGCTCGCGCGACGTCGGCGGTCACGGAGAGGTCGCAGCCGAGCCACGAGAACCCGTCGCCCAGGTCGACCGCGCGTCGGCTGAGACCGGTCACCCGCCACCCGTCGGCCAGCAGGAACTCGGCGATCGCCCGTCCGATGCCCGAGCTGCAGCCCGTCACCACGGCGTGCCGGTCGGTGCCGGCACCGCGACTTGTCCGGTCGACGTCGGGCGTCCCGTCGTCCGACACGGCTCAGCCCTCGACGTCGGGTCCGAGCAGATCGGCGGCCGACAGTCGCACGTGGCGGATCGCCCGGCGGTGCCAGGTGTACGCCACGTGCACGGCGCCGTCGCCGGTCTGCGTGATGCTCGGGTACGACAGCTCGCGGTTCAGTCCGTCGCGGGAGTTGTTCGAGAGGCACCACCCGTCGCCGTCCTCGAGGTCGACGCGGTGCGGCCAGCTACGGCCGCCGTCCGTCGACACCGCCAGCGACATCGGAGCGCGGGGCGTGCCCCAGAACGCCGTCCGGCCCCCCTCCGCAGGCGACCCGGCCCGCGCCTCCTGGTCGAGGTCCGCGTCCGCGCCGGACAGAACGGCCTGCTCGACGATGCCGGATTCGTCGATCTCGTCGTAGAGCCCGAGGCGGCGCGGGGTGCTCGCGTCGGCGCGGCGGTGGTTGTAGACGATCGCGAGGCGCCCGTCGGCGAGCGGAACCCACTGCATCGAGGAGTTGTTGTTGGGCAGCTCGGTCGGCACCGGTGCCGACCAGTGGCGTCCGCCGTCGGTCGAGCGCGACTCGTGCACGGCGTCGGCCCAGCGGCTGCGGAAGAGGGCGAGCAGCGATCCGTCGGGCAGTTCGTGCACGTTCATGTGCACGGCTCCGGTGCTCCCCGGGACGGCGACCTCACCCCACGTGGAGCCGCCGTCCCGGGAGATCATGACCGAGCTCGTGTCGTGGTCGCCCACCCACGCCTGCCCGGGGGTCGTCACGCAGCGGAAGACCGGCACGAGCAGGTCGCCCGCGCGGGTGACGACCGGCGGTTGCCGGACGAAGACGCCACCCGTCTCGTCGGCCGCGAAGAGGGTCGTGGGCTCCGCCCAGGTGGCCCCGCCGTCGGTGGAGATCCGGCGGCGCACCTCGGCCGAGTCCTGGTTCCCGGCCCGTTGCGCCGTGTAGAGCAACCAGACGTCGCCCGAGGGGGCCGTGAAGAGCACCGGGTTCTGCTCGGAGCGTGCGGGGTCGTCGCTGAGGCGCACCGGTTCGGACCACACCTCGCCGTCGAGGACCGAGCACCAGACGTGGATGTCCGAGACGCCCTCCTGCGTGCCGCCGAACCAGACGCAGGCCAGGCGCCCGTCGGGCAGCTCGGCGAGGTTGGCCGCGTGCGACTGCACCGTGGCCGTCGGCAGGTACGCCCAGGCGCGACCGGCCGCTTCGGGCCGCAGTCGTCCGTCGGCGACCACGTCGTCGGCGACCACGTCGTCCGCGACCGCATCGTCAGCGCCCGCGTCGTCGGCGACCACGTCCTGCCTGCTCACGCCGCGCCTCCGGCGGTCGCGTCGGGGTCGTCCGTCGCGATGGCCCGCTGCAGGTGGTCGCGGGCGGCGGCCTCGAGGTGGTTGAGGTCGCCGGCGACCGTGGCGAACGTGTAACCCGCGGCGAGCCGCTGCCGGGCGACGTCGCCGTGCGGCGTGTGGATGCCCGCGGCGATGCCCGCGGCCTCGGCCGCCGCCGCGACGCGGACGAGGGCGGCGTCGAAGGCCTCCTGCACGGCCGGGTCGCCCGGGTAGGCCCCGCCGACCGCGATGCACAGGTCGCTCGGCCCGACGTAGAGGCCGTCGAGCCCCGGCGTCGCGGCGATCGCCTCGACGTTCGCCAGCCCGTCGGGCGTCTCGATCATGGCGAGCACGATCGTCGTGTCGTTCGCGTCCGCCGGCACGGGGCCGAAGCGCAGGCTCGACCGCATGGGGCCGTACGAGCGGCGGCCGTGCGGCGGGTACTTCGCGCTGCGCACGGCGGAGGCGGCGTCCTCGGCCGTGTCGACGAGCGGCACGATGACGCCGGCCGCCCCGGCGTCGAGGGCCTTGCCGATCGGGGTGATGTCGTTCGCCTCGACCCGCACGAGCCCGGCCGAGGTCTGCCCCGCGTCGATGGCGAGCAGGCCGGTCATCATGCCCTGGTAGCCGAAGAGGCCGTGCTGCGCGTCGAGGCAGACGTAGTCGTAGCCGAGCCGCGCGATGCGCTCGGTCGCCGGCGGGGCGTCGAGGGTGATCCAATAGCCGACCGCCCTCTCGCGTCGGCGGATCGTACGGGCGAAGTCGCTGGCGGTGCTCATGGTGCTCTCTCTCGTGCGGGGCGTGCGGTCGGTGCGGTGCGGTGCGGTGCGGTGCGGTGCGGTGCGGTTCGGGGGCGTGCGGCGCGGTGCGGAGGGTCGGGAGGCGCGGCTCAGCGCGCGTACGGAGGCATCGGCCCCCGCAGCTGACGCCCGACCTCGTCGCAGGCCGCCACCACCTCGTCGGGCAGCGGCCCGGCGGCGACGGCGGCGACGTTGGCCGTCAGCTGTTCGGGCCGGGAGCCGCCGAGCAGCACCGACCCGACCTCGGGTCGGTACGCCACCCAGCGCAGGGCGAGCTCGACGAGCGTCACGCCGGCCTCGGCGGCGACGCCCGACAGGCGGTCGATCGCGGCGAACAGGTCGGCGTCCCAGTAGCGCTTCGTGTACATCTCGGCGAGGGCCGAGTCGCCGAAGCGCCCGTCGGCCGGCGTCTCGTCGAAGCGGTGCCGACCGGTCAGGAGGCCGCCGCCGAGCGGGTTGTAGACCATCGTCTCGAGCCCGTGGACGCTCGCGAACTCGAGGTACTCGTCGTCGAGGCGGCGGGCCACGAGGTTGCACAGCTGCTGGGCGACGACCGGCCGGGGTGCGCCCACGGCGTCGGCGACGCGCTCGACGTCGCCGATCTGCCAGGCGGCGTAGTTCGAGACGCCGAGCGAGAGCACCTTGCCCTCGGCGACCAGGGCGGCGACGGTCGAGAGGGTCTCGTCGAGCGGGGTCGCCCGGTCGGGCTGGTGCAGGTAGAACAGGTCGAGACGGTCGGTGCCGAGGCGGCGCAGGCTCGCCTCGACGCTCGCGCGGAGGGCCACGGCCGAGAGCGGCGGCAGTCCGCCCGCGTCGGCGTGCGGCATGCCCGCCTTCGAGGCGAGCACGACCTCGTCGCGCCGCCCGGCGAGCAGGCGGCCGAGCATCGTCTCGGTCGTGCCGCCGACGTAGGCGTTGGCCGTGTCGATCCAGGTGACGCCCGCGTCGCGCGCGGTGTCGAGCATGCGGGCGGCGGTGGCCTCGTCGACGGTGTCGCCGAAGGTCATCGTGCCGAGCACGAGCCGAGGAGGCGCGGGGCGCGTGGCCGCCTCGGCCACCGTGTCCGCGGCGTCGAGCGGGGCGGTGTCGACCGGGGTGGGGTCGAGCGGGGTGGTCTCGGTCCGGGCGGTGTCGGTCCGGGTCATGCGGTGGCTCCCAACGAGAGGCTGCGGACGACGTGGCGCGGCTTCACGCCGGTCATCGTCGCGGGGTCGAGGGCGGCCCGGCGCAGCCGCCGCGTGTAGTCCTCGGCGGGCGACGTGAGCACCTGCGCCGTGGCGCCCTGCTCGACGACGGCGCCCTGCTTCATGACGAGGACGCTCTCGCTGATCTGCTGCACGACGCCGAGGTTGTGCGAGATGACGACGTAGGTGATGCCGGTGTCGACCTGGATCTCGCGCAGCAGGTCGAGCACCTGCGCCTGCACCGACACGTCGAGCGCGCTCGTCGCCTCGTCGCAGATCAACAGGTCGGGGCTCGAGGCGAGCGCCCGGGCGATGCCGATGCGCTGGCGCTGGCCGCCGGAGAACTCGTGCGGGCGACGGTCGAGCGCCGTCGAGGGCAGGCCGACGCGGTCGATCAGGCGCGCCGCCTCGGTGGCCCGGTCCTGGGCCGACCGCACGCCCTTCAGCCGGAGAGGCTCGGCGACGATGTCGCGGGCGCTCAGGTGCGGGTCGAGCGAGCCGTACGGGTCCTGGAAGACCATCTGGAAGCGGTGCCTCAGGGGCCGCAACCGCGCCTCCGACAGGGTCGCCAGGTCGGTGCCGTCGAGCACGATGCGCCCGCTGGTCGGCTGCAGCAACCGCATGACCGCCTTGGCGATCGTCGACTTGCCGCAGCCCGACTCGCCCACGATGGCGAAGGTGCTGCCGCGGCGCACCGAGAACGACACGTGGTCGACGGCGCGGTGGGCACTCGAGCCGCTGCCGTAGTCGACGACCAGGTCGTCGACCTCGAGGATGGTGTCAGACACGGGTGGCCTCCGGTCGGTCGGTGCTGGTCGTGGCGGGCGTGGACGGCGTCTCGTCCCAGGCGCCCAGGGTGGGCACCGCGGCGAGCAGCCCCTGCGTGTAGGGCTCGGCGGGGTGCTCGACGATCTGCCGCACGTCGCCGGACTCGACGAACACGCCGGCCTTCATGACGTGGATGCGGTCGGATACGAGCCGGGCGACGCCGAGGTCGTGGGTGATCATCAGCAGGCCGATGCCGCGCTGCTCCTGCAGCTCGAGCAACAGGTCGAGGATGCCGGCCTGCACCGTGACGTCGAGGGCGCTGGTGGGCTCGTCGGCCACGATCAGCTGCGGCTCGCAGGCCAACGCGATGGCGATCAGCACGCGTTGCAGCATGCCACCCGAGAGTTGGTGCGGGAACTTCCCCAGCTGGGCCGCCGGGTCGGGGATGTGCACCTGCTCGAGCAGGCGGACGGCCCGCGCGGTGACGGCGGCCCGACCGCTGGCGGCCCCGGCGATGCGGATGGCCTCGCCGAGCTGCGAGCCGATCGACCGCACCGGGCTGAGCGCCGTCATGGGGTCCTGGGGGATCAGGGCGACGGCCCGACCGCGCACCTTGCGCACGGCCGAGGCCGAGGCGAGCACGTCGAGTCCGGTGATGCGCACGTGGCCCGAGACGACGGCGAGGTCGGCGGGCAGCAGCTGCAGCACGCCCATGGCGGTGGTCGACTTGCCCGACCCCGACTCGCCGATGATCGTGACGGTCTCGCCCCGGGCGATGTGGAACGAGACGCCGTCGACGGCGCGCACGATCCCGTTCGTCGTCATCAGCTCGATCTGCAGGTCACGCACCTCGAGGAGCAGGTCGGGGTCGACGGTGTCGTCGGTCACGGAGGTCATGCGATCGTTCCCTTCTGCGGTTCCGGGGCCGGTGCCGGGGTCGGGGCCGGGGTCGACGGGCGCAGCCCGACGAACCGACGGAGGCGCGAGGCCGTCGACCGGCGCGGCCGGTCCCGCAGGGCGTCGCCCAGCAGGTTGACCCCGACGACGAGCAGCACGATGAACAGACCCGGGATCGTCACCATCCACCAGGCGGTCGTGACGTAGTCCTGGCCGTCCGAGATGATGCGGCCCCAGGTCGCGAACGGTCGCTGCGGGCCGGCCCCGAGGAAGCTCAGGGCGCTCTCGAGCAGCACGGCCTGCGCGAGCAGCAGCAGCACGACGAGCGTCGCCTGCTTGATGACGTTCGGGACGACGTGGCGCAGCAGGATCGTGAAGCGGTTCAGGCCGAGCGTGCGGGCCGACGAGACGTACGGCTTCTCGCGTTCGACGAGCACGAGCGACCGGGTCAGGCGGGCCACCTCCGGCCATTGCGCGATCGCGATGACGAAGGTGATCACCGGGATCGACGGGCCGAAGAGGGCGACGACGAGCAGCAGCATCATCAGCAACGGCAGCGACATCTGGGCCTCGAGCAGGCGGCTGATCAGCGTGTCGGCCCAGCGCCCGTAGAACCCGGCGATCGAGCCGAGGACGACGCCGATGGCGCCCGAGACGATGACCGCCAGCACGCCGATCGCGAGCGAGACCTGACCGCCGTGCAGCACCCGCGAGAGCAGGTCGCGACCGAGCTGGTCGGTGCCGAACAGGTGGCCGGCGGTGAACGGAGGCGCGAGGCGGTTGCCGAGGTCCTGGCCGTTCGCGTCGGGCAGCGGGAGGGCCTGTGCCAGCACGATCGGGATGATCACCACGAGGGCGCAGATCGCGCCGACCCAGAGCTTCACCCGTGCGGCGGAGGTCCGCCGGGCCGCCTCGGACCTCTTCAGCAGGCGCGGCGTGACCGCGGTGCGTCGCGCCTCCTCGGGGGTGCGACCGGCCGCGCCGGCGGTCGACGTGCCGGACGGCTGTCCGGTGGTCTCGGTGCGGGTCATGCGGCACTCGCCTTTCCGAGCCGCACGCGCGGATCGAGCAGGGGGTAGGCGAGGTCGATCAGCAGCTGGACGCCGACGGCGAGCAGCGACGTGACCAGCACGGTCGCCTGGATGAGGGGGTAGTCGCGGGTCTCGAGCGCCCGCACGATGAGCGACCCGACGCCGGGCCAGGCGAACACGACCTCGACCACGACGACGCCGTTGAGCATCGCCGCGAAGCGCGTGCCGAGGGCCGTGAAGACGGGGATCGCCGAGTTGCCCATGGCGTAGCGCCAGGTCAGGGCCCGCTCCGAGACGCCGCGCGACCGGGCCACGGTCAGGTAGGGCGCCGAGAAGTTGGTCGCCATCTCGCGGCGCACGAGCCGGGAGATCAGGGCCACCTGCAGGATGGCGATCGTCACCGTCGGCAGCACGAGGCCGCCCCAGGTGGCGAAGCCCGAGGCCGGGAAGATCGGGATCACGACGGCGAAGGCGCTGAGCAGCAGGATGCCGGTCCAGAAGTCGGGCATCGACTGACCCGCGATGGCGACGACGTTGACGCCGGTCTCGCTGCGGGTGTCGGTGCGACGGGCCATCCAGACGCCGAGCGGGATCGACACGACCGCCGCCAACAGGATCGCCGCGAACGACAGGGTCAGCGTGTACGGCAGCCGTTCGAGCACGACCTGCACGGCCGGTGCCTGGAACGAGTACGAGGTACCCAGGTTGCCCGTGAACAACTGCTGCAGGAACACGCCGTACTGCTGCAGCAGCGGGTCGTCCAGGCCGAACTGCTCGCGCACGGCGGCGAGTTGCTCGTTGGTCGCGAGCGGCCCGGCGTAGGCCACGGCCGGGTCGCCGGGGGCGAGGCGGATCAGCACGAAGACCGTCGACACCGTGAGGAACACGGTGAGCAGGCCCTGGCCGAGGCGCTTGAGGATGTAGGTCGCCATGGTCAGGCCCCCAGTCGGACGTCGGCGAGCGGATACGTGTTGGACGACGCGAGGGCGAGGCGCTCGACCCGCTCGCGACGGGCGAGCACCGACTTGGGCACGAAGGCCCAGGCGCAGGGCCAGGTGTCCCAGGCCGCCTGCTGCGCCTCGGCGAGCCGCTGCTGGCGCAGGGTCGCGTCCGGCTCGGTCGACGCCCGGGCGATCGCCTCGGCCACGTCGGGCTGCACGTAGCCCTGGTACGTGTCGCGGGTCTGTTCCTTCTCGGCGGTGCCCGCGTACATGCCCTGCAGGATGGTCAGCGCGAGGCCGGTGGGGGCCGAGAAGCCGTTGCCGAGCAGGTCCCAGTCGCCGGCCTTGCCCTGGCGCCACTGGAGGATGTCGCCGCCGGGCTCGAACTGCTGCAGCGTGGTCCGCACGCCGATCGCGCCGAACATCTCGACGAGCGCCTCCATGATGAAGGTGTCGCCGGCGAACTCGCCGGTCTCCCAGATGATGCGCAACGTGAGGTCGCTCGCCCCCAGCTCGGCGAGCGTGCGGCGGGCGAGGTCGGGGTCGTAGGTGTACTCGCCGGTCTTCGCGTAGCCGAGGAGGCTCGGCGGGACGACGCCGTCGGCCTGCGTGACCGAGTCGGTCAGCACGTCGCGCACGAGCGCCCGGCCGTCGATCGCGTGGCTGAGCGCCTCGCGCACCCGGGCGTCGGCCAGCGGGTGCCCCTCGGGCTTGCGGAAGTTGTAGAAGATCTGGTTGATGCGCAGGCTCGAGGCCTCGTCGAGGACGATGCCGGGCAGGCCCTGCAACTGGGTCGCCGAGTCGGGCGTGATCGAGTCGATCACGTCGACCTCGCCGCTGCGCAGGGCGATCACGCGGCTGGACTCCTCGGGCAGGAACCGCACCTCGACCCGGTCGACGCCCGGCGCCTCGCCCCAGTACTGCTCGTTGCGGCTCAGGCTGTAGGTGCCCGCGCCGCGGTTGAACCGGGTGACGACGAACGGGCCGCTGCCCACGCCGTCCTGCAGCTCTTCCGGTTTGTTCGCCGCGGCCGGGGTGATCAGGATGTTGCTCATCAACGCGTCGAGCACCGGGATCGGCTGCGACGAGTCGAGCGTGAAGGTGCGCTCGTCGATCGCGGTCACGGTCGGGAACTCGGGGAAGAAGCTGGCGACGAACGAGCCCTGCACCTGCTCGTACATCTGCAGCGCGGTGGCGACGTCGGCGACCGTGACGGGCGTCCCGTCCGAGTAGCGCACGCCCTCGCGCAGCCGGACCGTCCACTGCGTGTCGCTCGTCGGCTCGAAGCTCTCGGCGAGCACGAGCTCGGGCGTGATGTCGGGGCCGATCTGCGTGAGGGCCTGGCGCACCGCCCGCTGCACCGTGACGGCCGCGTCGAACTGGTTCAGCTTGTTGTCGAGGCTGACCAGCGAGCGGTTGAGGGCCAGGGTCAGCGTGCCGGGTCCGGGCAACCCGGTCGGTCCGGCGCAGCCGGCGAGGCTGGTGGCGGTCACGAAGAGGCCGGCCGCGGCACCCCAGCGGAGCAGGGTGCGGCGAGACATCTCGTGGTCCGCGAACGGAACGGTCATCATCGACCTCTCGATCCAGGGGTTCGACGAGGTCGACGGCGCCCGGTCCCGCAGCGCTGCGACGCCCTCGTCCGGGCTGGATGACACTGTGCCACCGCTGCGCGTTTCGCGCAAGACCGGTGGCGCATAACGCGCAGTCGTGTCAGGATGGCGGCATCATGAGCCCGATCACCGTCATCGCCGACGACCTCTCCGGCGCCGCCGAGACCGCCGAGCAGTTCCGGCTGCGCGGTCATGAGACCGTGGTCTCGCTCGGCGTGCCGGCGGGTCCCGCCGCGGCGGTCACGGTCGTCGACGTCGGCACCCGCGCCGGTACCGCCGAGGAGGCGCGGGTCGCGATCGACACGCTGCCCCTGACGGCCGGCACCCTCGTGCTCAAGAAGACCGACTCCCTGTGGCGCGGCCACGTCGGGCCCGAGCTCGAGGCCCTGGCCGCCCGCGGGTACGACCTCGTCGTGGCCGGCGCACTGCCCGCCCTCGGGCGCACCGTCGTCCACGGGCGGCCCCTGGTGGACGGGCGACCCCTCGCCGAGACGGCGTTCTGGCATCTCGAACCGCACGGCGCCCCCGCGACCCTGGCCGAACTCGTCGACCGGCCGACGGTGCTCGTCGGCCTCGACGTGGTGCGTTCGGGACCGGACGCGTCCGCGGCGCACCTCGACGCCGCCCTCGCCGGGGGAGCGGTGCTCCTGGTCGACGCCGAGACCGACGACGACCTCGCCGCCGTGGTCGACGCCGTCCTCCGACTGGTCGCCGCTCCCGGAGTCCGTCGGCCGGTCGCCCTCGCGGGCAGCGCGGCGCTCGCCGCCGCCCTGGCCGACGCGGTCGCTCCGGAATCGAGCCCGGAGGCTGGTCTTCACGCGTCGGACGAGGCCGGGGTCCGCGACGAGGCCGGGCCCCGCGACGGGGCCGGGGCCGAGCGGCCCGTGCTCGTCGTGGTCGGTTCGGCCGCCGAGGTGGCCCGGGGCCACGCCGACGCGCTCGCCGCGACCGGTGCGGACGTGCACGTGCTCGACCCGGCGGACGACGCGGGCCCCGTCGTCGAGGCGACCCGCGCCTCCTTGTCCCGGTCGTCCGTCGCCGTGCTGACGGTCACCGCCCGGCGCCTGCCCGACCCGCTCGTCGGATCGGCGGCCCTCGCCGAGGTCGTCGCCCGGATCGACGCCGACGTCGAGCTCGACCTCGTGCTGACCGGCGGCGAGACCGCCCGCGCGGTGCTCGACCGGCTCACGACGACCACCCTGCGGCCGCTCACCCAACTCGAGCACGGCGCCGTCCTCAGCCTCGCGGGCGACGGGCGGGGGGCCGCGGGCGACGACCGGCTCGTCGCCACCAAGCCCGGCAGCTTCGGCGGCCCGACCGTGCTCGCCGACCTCGTCGACCTGGTGCGCCGCACGCGCGCCGGCGCCGACCCCCACGACCTCACCGCGTCGGCAGCGTCCGGCGCCCCCACGAAACGGAGAACCCCATGACCACGACGACCCCCGACACGCGGCCGTTCATCGCCGTCACCATGGGCGACGGCGCCGGCGTCGGACCCGAGGTCACCGTCGGCGCACTGCTCGACGAGGCCGCCTACCGCGACGCGCGACCGGTCGTCGTCGGGGACGCCCACCGCCTGCGGCTCGGCGCCGCCGCGCTCGGGGTCGACGCCGAGATCGTCGAGGTCGACGGGCCCGCCGACGCCGTCTTCACCCCTGGACGCATCAACGTCGTCGACCCGCACCTGCTCTCGGCCGACCTGCCCTGGGGCGCCGTCTCGGCCGAGGCCGGCCACGCGGCGTACGAGTACATCCGCATCGCGTGCGAGCTCGGCATGGCCGGTCTCGTGCAGGGCATCTGCACCGCACCGCTGAACAAGGCGGCGCTGCACGAGGCCGGTCACGTGTTCCCCGGCCACACCGAGCTGCTGGCGCACTTCATGGGCGTCGGCGAGGTGTCGATGATGCTCTCGACCCCCAAGATCAAGGTGATCCACGTGACGACCCACATCGGGTTGATCGACGCCATCGCGAAGATCGAGCCCGGCCTCGTCGAGCGCACCGTGCGCCGTGGCTGGGAGGCGCTGCGCCGGGCCGGCGTCGACGACCCCAGGATCGGCGTCTGCGCGATCAACCCGCACGCCGGCGAGAACGGGCTCTTCGGCTACGGCGAGGAGGCCGAGAAGATCACCCCGGCCCTCGAGGTGCTCCAGGCCGACGGCATCCGCGCCGTCGGGCCGCTGCCGGCCGACACCGCGTTCTTCCTCGGCGGCCGCGGCGACTACGACCTCATCGTGGCGATGTACCACGACCAGGGCCACGGCCCGGTGAAGGTGCTCGGCATCGAGGCGGGGGTCAACATCACCGTCGGACTGCCCGTGATCCGCACCTCGGTCGACCACGGCACCGCGTTCGACATCGCCGGCACGGGCGTCGTGGCCGTCGGTAGCATGATCGAGGCGTTGCGCCAGGCGGTCGAGATGTCGCCCAGCCCGGCCGACGCCGCCCGGGTCGGTGCGTCGTCGGCGTGACGTCGCCCGCCCCACCGATCAGGACGGCCATCGCATGAGCACCACCGCATGAGCACCACGGCACGCGAGCGACGCCGCGACATCGTCGACCTGGCCCACACCACCGGCCTGGCGAGCGTCGACGAGCTGAGTCGTCGCTTCGAGGTGACCCCGTCGACCATCCGCCGCGACCTCGCCGAGCTCACCCGGCGCGGCGAGATCGCCCGCACCTACGGCGGGGCCATGCCGCTCGGTGCCCCCGGTGCCGAGCCGACCTTCCGTCAGCGCAACCTCGAGGCCGGGGTGGCCAAGGCCGAGATCGCGCGGCACGCCCGCACGCTGGTCCACGACGGCGAGACGCTGCTGTTCGACGCCGGTTCGTCGGTCGCGGCCCTCGCCCGGGAGGCGCGCTCGGGTCTCGTCGCGACCGTCGCCACCACCTCGATCGCCGTGATCCAGCAGCTCGCCGACTCGGACGGCATCCACCTCGAGTGCCTCGGCGGCACGCTGCGACCTGCCAGCCAGGGGTTCGTCGGGCCGCTGGCCGAGGCCGCCCTCGAGCGCCTGACCTTCGACCGGGTGTTCCTCGGCGCCGACGGCGTGCTCGCCTCGGGCCACGTGGTCGAGGCCGACCTCGTGCAGACCCGGCTCAAAGAGCTGATGTGCCGGCAGTCCGAGCGCGTCTACGTGCTGGCGGACGGGTCGAAGCTCGGTCGCGCGACGTTCCACGCCCGCGCGGCGCTGCCCGAGGGCTGGACGCTCGTGACCGACGCCACCGCCACGACCGAGGCGCTGGCCGAGTTCGCCGCCGCCGGCGTCGACGTGGTCGTCGCGCCCGCCGGCTGAGCCGGACGCCCGCTGGCCCGCCCGCCGGTGCGCTGGCCTGCACGCCCGGCCCGCACGCCCTCGCGCCCGTGTCGCACCGCCGGATGAACGTCGCACCGCCCGTTTCGGCGGTGCGACGTCCGATCGGCGGTGCGATCTCCACACGGACTCGGGTCGCAGGCCTCGGAGGTCGTGCTCGCCTGATCCGCGGTGCGACCGACACCGCGGTGCGACCTACTCCCCGTCGAGCGGCAGCAGGATGCCCTTCACGCGGGGATCGGTCGCGAGGAACTCCTGCACGGCCGGGTCCTGGAAGGCGGCGACGAGCTTCTTCACGGCGTCCTCGTCGGCGTAGTCGCTGCCGATGGTGAGCTGGCCGGCGAACTCGTCCGGTGCGGCGGGGGCGAAGATCTGCTGCTCGATCGGCACGCCGGCGGCGAGGTAGTACTCGGTGTAGCCGACGGCTGCGTCGAGGTCGGGCAGGGCCCGCGACTGTGCGGCGAAGTCGAGCAGGGTGAACTGCAGGTCCTTCGGGTTCGAGGCGATGTCGTCCTGGGTGGCGTGTGCCTTGTCGACGCCGTCCTTCAGCGTGATGAGGCCGGCGCGCTCGAGCACCCAGAGCCCCTGGGCCTCGTTGGCCGGGTCGGAGTACAGCGACACCGTGGCGCCGTCGGGCAGCTGGCCGGGATCGGTGTACTTCGACGACCAGAGGCCGAAGCCCCAGCGGAACACCGGCGTCGCCGCTTCCTCCCGGAAGTCCGGGTTCGAGGCGAGCACCTGGTCCAGCCACAGTTCGTGCTGGTACACCGTGCCGGCGATCTCGCCCTCGCTGACGGCCCGGTTGATCGTGTTGCTGTCGCTCAGGCCCGTGAAGGCGACGGTGATGCCGTACTTCGGGGCGACCTCGTCGGCGACGAACTGCACGAGGGCCTGCTCGGAGGCGTTGCCCTCGGCGGTGGCGACGGTCAGCGTCGCCCCGGCCTCGGCGACGGCCGGCCCCGCGGGCGCGGTCAGGGGCACGACGATCGCGGCGGCGACGGCGACGACCGCCACCGCGCCTCCGGCGATCCAGGGCCAGCGGCGACGACGCCTCAGCTCGAAGCCGTGGTCGTCCGTGACGGACGGGGTGCCGGGTGCGGGGGTGGGGGTGTTCTCGGGCA
>NZ_LR733403.1:0-3341 GCF_902506305.1 Frigoribacterium sp. 9N | reverse complement strand
GGTCGTGGGGGCGGGTGCCGTCTGTGCTGCGTTCGTCACGAGTGTGGTCATCGCCTTTCGGTGGGGAGGGTCGCGAGCCCCTCGACGAAGCGTCGGAGCGGCTCGGGCCCGGTGAACAGGTGCCCGATGATCCCGAGCGCCTGGGCGGCCTCGACGTTGTCGGACCTGTTGTCGATGAACACCGTGTCGGCGGCCGTTGTTCCGAGTTCGGCGAGGACGTGCTCGAAGATCGTGGCCGACGGCTTGAGGTCGTCGAGTTCGGCGCTGACGAAGACCTGCTCGAACAGCTCGCCGAGGGGCGAGTGCCGGAACGGCGACGCGAAGTCGAGACCGGCGTTCGAGAGGATCGCCAGTCGCGTGCCGCCGTCGGCCAGGTCGGCGATCACCTCGAGCGTGCCGGGCTCGGGCACGAACCACGACGGGAAGTCGGCGGCCCAGAGCTCGTGCACGCGGGTGCGGGTCCAGTCGGCGCCGGTGTCGGCGGCGATGGCCCGCCAGTACGCCGCGGCGCTCAGCGTGCCGCGGTCGAGGGCGTGGCGGTGGCGACCGTAACTGGGCCAGAGCACGTCCGGGTCGACGCCTGCGAGCTCTTCGAGGCGGCGGCGCGACGCGTCGTCGGGGAACCGCGCGATCACCTCGCCGTAGTCGAAGACGACGGTGCGGCCGGGGAGTGAGATGCTCATCGACCCACCGTATCGGCGGGCGCAGGTCGGGCGGGGCCGGGCGGGGCTCGGCCGACTACCGTCGGGGCGTGACCTCCGACACCCGCTTCACCGACTGGACCCCCTCCGACGCCGCCGACCAGATCGCCGTGCCGGCCGTCGACGACGACAAGTACAGCCGAGGCGTGCTCGGCGTCGTGACCGGCTCGAGCGCCTACCCGGGCGCCGCCGTGCTCGGCGTCGAGGCCGCCTTGCACACTGGCGTCGGCATGCTGCGGTACCTGGGCCCCGCCCGCGCCTCCGACTTCGTGCTGCACCGTCGGCCCGAGGCCGTGACGAGCCCGGGTCGCGTGCAAGCGTGGTTGCTCGGCTCGGGCGTGGACCCGGACCACCTCGACGACGAGACGCGCGACGGCTTCGCGACCGGCGCCTCCTCGGGGCTGCCGCTCGTGCTCGACGCCGGAGCGCTGTCGCTGCGCGAGCAGGCGACCGGGCCGGTGGTGCTGACGCCGCACTTCCGCGAGCTGGCGAAGGCCTCGGGCCGCGAGGTCGCCGACGTCGCCGCCGATCCGGCCGGTGCCGCCGCGCGTGCGGCGGGGGAGTGGGGCTGCACGGTGCTCGTCAAGGGGCACCGTACGTACGTCGCCTCGCCCGGCGGCACGCGCCTCGTCGCGGCCAGCGCGCCGACGTGGTTGGCCACCGCCGGCGCGGGCGATGCGCTCGGGGGAGTCCTGGGGGCCCTGGTCGCGACGCACGCCGACGAGATCGCCGCGGACGAGGAGGCGCTGGCCCGGTCGGCCGCGACCGCTGCGGTGCTCCACGGCCTCGCGGCGTCCCGGGCGGGTGCCGGCGGACCGTTCACGGTGCTCGGCCTGGTCGACGCCCTGCCGGCCACGATCGCGGAGCTGTTGCGCCGGGGCTGAGCCGGGCCCAGGCGCACGGCACCACGAGTTGAGCGTCGCACCGCCGACATCGGCGGTGCGACGCTCAGGTCGTGGTGCGGCGCTCGACGTGCGAGCGCCCGGGACTCAGGAGGCGGGGGTCGCCGCCACGAGGAACTCGACCGTCCCCTGGTCTTCGACCTTGACGAAGCCGAGGCTCGGCGCGTCGACGCCGTAGTCCGAGAAGGTCACCGGGATCGACCCGCTCACCTGGACGCCGTCGCCCGACAGGGCCGCCTGCAGGGGCACCGTGACGGTCTTCGTGACGCCGTGCATGGTCAGCTCGCCGGTCGCGTCGACCTTGGCCACGTCACCGTCGGAGGGGACGGCCGCCTCGATCGGCTGGGTCAGCGTGAACGTGGCCGTGGGGTACTTGTTCACCTGCATGGCGGTGCCCCGGAAGTAGTCGTCGCGGTTGCCGCTGTCGGTCGCGATCGAGGCGACGTCGACGTCGATGGTGGCGGCCGAGATGGTCGTCCCGTCGACGGTGATCGTGCCCGAGACCTGGTCGGTCTTGCCGACGACGGTGACGTCGGTGCCGTTCAGCACCTCGTCGACGCGGTAGCCGGCCGTGCTGCCGTCACCGATGCTCCAGTCGCCTGCGAGCTGGCTGGGGTCGAGCGTGCTCGACCCGGGGGTGAGGGAGGCGGTGGGCGCGGCCTCGGGTTCGCCGACGATCACGTCGCGGTAGAAGGCCGGCCCGGCGAAGGCCGCGGTGGCCCCCAGGACGACGACGACGGCTGCGGCGACGCCGAGCCCGATCTTGGTCTTCTTCTTCATGGTCTTCGTCCTTCGGAGGGGTCGGCGTGACGCGCGGCGAGTCCACGGGGCTGAACCGATGGTGACGTGTCTCCTTCGCAAGAACCTGGGAGGCGCAGGTGAAGACGGTGGGCGCCCGGGGCGGGCCGAGGGCGACCGGGCAGGGCCCAGGCCCGGCCCTGGCCCGGCCCGGGGCCGGGGCCGGTGCTGGTGCCGGCGCCGGGCGATCCCGGTCAGTGAGCGGTGAACCGCGTGAGGAACTCCTGGGTGCGCACCTCGCGGGGGGCCGTGAAGAGCTGCGCGGGCGGACCCTGCTCGGCGATCCGGCCCCGGTCGAGGAAGACGACCCGGTCGGCGACGTCGCGGGCGAAGGCCATCTCGTGCGTCGCCATGAGGATCGTCGTGCCGACCTCCTTCAGCGTGCGCACGAGGTCGAGCACCTCGCCCACCAGCTCGGGGTCGAGGGCGCTCGTGATCTCGTCGAGCAGCAGCACGGCGGGTCGCGGGGCGAGGGCCCGGGCGATGGCGACCCGCTGCTGCTGACCGCCCGAGAGGCGGTCGGGGTAGGCGCCGGCCTTGTCGCCGAGACCCACGCGCGTGAGGACCTCGAGGGCGCGCTCGTTCGCCGCGGCCTTGGGCTGGCGCAGCACGTGGCGACTGGCCAGGGCGACGTTGTCGAGCACGGTCAGGTGCGGGAAGAGGTTGAAGTGCTGGAAGACCACGCCGATGCGGGCCCGGACGGCGTCGACGCGCACCCGGGGGTCGGTGATGTCGTCGTCGCCGAGCACGATGCGGCCGTCGTCGATCTGCTCGAGCAGGTTCACGGTGCGGAGCAGCGTCGACTTGCCCGAGCCGCTGGCGCCGATCAGCGCCACGACCTCGTCCCGCGCGACGTCCAGGTCGATGCCGTCGAGCACGACCGTGTCGCCGAAGGACTTGCGGACCCCTTCGAGGCGCAGCACCGTCTCGGGGCCGGGGC
>NZ_LR733402.1:0-2730 GCF_902506305.1 Frigoribacterium sp. 9N | reverse complement strand
TGCCGGGGGTGCGGGCGCGCTCGGCTCCGGTCGGGACCGCGCGTCACCATGATCAGCGTCGGCAACTCCGGGATGGTGCCGCAGCGCGAAACCCCGGGCCCGGAGGCTCGGGGCCGCCGCGGAACGTCGCAGCACGAGGCAGGAGTTGCCGACCACGCGGCGGGGTGGTCGGTCGGGCGGCACCCGCGGGGTCGGCGGTCGCGGCGGGGCGGCCGTCCCGGCGCGGAGCGCGGTGTCGGTGGTCTGACGTAGCGTCCTCGGTGGGAGGCGTGATGAGAGATCACCGGCAGTCGTCCGTGCGAACCGGCGTGCGCCTCCTCGGCGACCCCCGTGCCGGGTGCGAGGGCACACGGTGACCGCCGTCATCGGCCCCGTCGGGGGCGACGAACGTCCCGACCACCTGTTGCCGCAGCAGGCCGCCGAAGCCGTCCACGCCGGTTTCCCCTCTCCGGCGCAGGGCTACTACAACGGGCCGGTCGACCTCAACCGGCACCTCATGCGCGACCCCACCGCGACGTTCCTGGTGCGGGTCAGCGGCGACAGCATGACCGGCGCCGGCATCTTCGACGGTGACGAGCTCGTCGTCGACCGGGGGCTCGACGCCCACGACGGCCACGTGGTCGTCGCGGTCGTCAACGCCGAGCTCACCGTCAAGCGCCTCTCGTACCGGCAGGGGCAGATGGTGCTCAGCCCCGAGAACCCGGCCTACCCCGAGATCGTGCTGTCCGAGCTCGACGAGGCGACGATCTGGGGCGTCGTGACGAGGTGCCTGCACCGTGTCTGAGTCCGCTACGACATCCAGGTCGACCGCGTCCGAGCGCAGCGTCGCCATCGTCGACGCCAACAACTTCTACGTGTCGTGCGAGCGCGTCTTCAACCCGGCCCTCGAAGGGCGGCCGGTGGTCGTGCTGTCGAACAACGACGGCTGCGTCATCGCCCGTTCGCAAGAGGCGAAGGCGCTGAACGTCGACATGGCGGCACCGTGGCACAGCATCGCCCCGATCGCGGCGATGCAGGGCGTGGTCGCGGTGTCGAGCAACTACGAGCTCTACGGCGACATGTCGGCGCGGTCGGCCGAGATCCTGAGTCGGTACACCAGCGACCAAGAGGTGTACTCGATCGACGAGTCGTTCATCGAGCTGACCGGTTCGCTCGACGACACGATCGCCCAGGCCCGCGAGATCCGCCGCGCCCTGCGCAAGCTCATCGGGCTGCCCGTCAGCATCGGCATCGCGCCGACCAAGACCCTGGCCAAACTCGCCAACCGGGGGTCCAAACAGAACGCCGCCCTCGCCGGCGTCTGTCATCTGGGCAGCTACGCCCCCGAGCAGCAGACGGCGATCCTGGCGAGCGTCGACGTCGGCGACGTCTGGGGCATCGGTCGCCGGACGGCGAAGAAGCTCGCGCCGCTCGGCATCCACACCGCGGCCGACCTCCGCGACGCCGACGCCGCCCGCATCCGCACGCGCTTCGGCGTCGTGCAGGCCCGGGTCGTGCACGAACTGCGCGGGGTCGACTGCTTGCCGATCGAGCAGGTGCAGCCCGACCGTGAGCAGATCTACCACTCGCGGTCGTTCGCGGTGCCCATCACGACCGTCACCGAGCTCGAAGAGGTCCTGTCGGTCTACACGCAGCGGGCCGCGGCCCGGTTGCGCGGGCAGGGGTCGTTGACGCGCATGATGCGGTGCTTCACCGCGACCTCGCCGTTCTCCGACAGCGCCGCCCACACGAACCACTCGGTGTCGGTGGCGTTCCCCGAGCCCACCGACGACGCCGCCCTGCTGTACCGCTCGGCCATCGCCGCCCTCGGGCCGCAGCTCGAACCCGGCAAGCGCTACGTCCGGGCGGGCGTCACCCTGATGGAGCTCACCCCCCGTGACGAACACGCGAGCCTCGACGTCTTCGGCGAGGCCGACGCGGCACCGCCCGCCTACGGCGCAGTCATCGACCGCATCGCCGGCAAGTTCGGCGAGGACACCCTGGGGCTCGGCATCGCGGGTCTCCGCCACCGTCGCGGGTGGTCGATGAAGCGCGACATGGTCTCGCCCCGCGCCACCACCCACTGGGACGAGTTGGCGACCGTCAGGGCTCGGTGACGATCCGTGGGCGCACCTCGTCGGTCGTCAGTCGGCGGACGCCCGGCGTCGAGACGGCCGCGAGGGTCGCCGCCACGACGATCGCGGCGCAGACGAGCAGCGTCGGTCGCGTGCCGACGTACTGCGCCACCGGCCCCGCGAACACCTCGCCGAGCGGCACGGCCACGAACGAGCCGACCATGTCGTACGAGTAGACCCGGGCCAGGGAGGCGCGGGGCACGTGGCTCTGCAACGACTGGTCCCACGAGATGGCGAAGATCTCGAGTGCGACGCCACCCAACAGGAAGGCCACCACCAGCGCGGGCACCACCGGAGCCAGTCCGAGCGTCGCCACCGGCACCGCCGTGACGGCCATCAGCCCCACGCCCACTTCGAGGCCGTGCCGGGGCCGCCAGCGCAGGGCGACGACGGCTCCGAGGCCGAGGCCGACCGTCTGGGCCGCGACGACCAACCCCCAGGCCGCCCGCCCGAACGACCCGTCCGCCACGACGGGGCCCAGCACCGTCGTCGCCCCCACGAACGCGGCGTTCAGCACCGCGAATTGCGCCACCACGATCCAGACCCACGAGCGCCGGGTGAACTCCTGCCACCCCTCGCGCAGGTCGGCGATCACCGACGAGCCCGGGCCCGAGCC
>NZ_LR733405.1:0-1294 GCF_902506305.1 Frigoribacterium sp. 9N | reverse complement strand
CCCCGAGGAGGCGCGGGGCGGCTGGGGTGGGCACCGCGCCTCCTCGGGGGGCGTCCTGTGTCGCGACGCACCCGGTTTCGAACGATGCACCCGGTTGCAACCGGGTGTTCGGTTCGAAACCAGGTGCAGCGGCAGGCATCACAGGTCGGCGTGGGCTCGCGTTGACAGGAGGGGGCGGCTCGTCTACTGTCGTGGAATCGGTTCCATGGAATCGATTCCACGCCGGGCGGACACCCTGCGACCCGCACCACTACGACGAGGTAGAGCCCGATGAACACCGTGACGATCAGGGACGTGGCGCAGCGCGCCGGCGTCTCGGCGGCGACGGCCTCGCGCGTGCTGTCGGGCAACCCGGCCACCTCCGCCGAGTCCCGGGCCCAGGTCGAACGGGCCGTGCGCGAGCTCGACTTCCGGCCGAACGCCCAGGCCCGTGCCCTGCGCTCGACCCGCTCCGACACGGTCGGCCTGCTCGTGTCCGACGTCCGCAACCCGTTCTTCGCCGACCTCGCCCACACCATCGAGCAGTCGCTGCTCGAACTGGGCTACGTCACCCTCCTCGGCAACGCCAACGAGAACCGCGAGCAGCAGGACCGCTACCTCGACACCCTCATCTCGCGCCGCGTCGACGGCGTCATCGTCGCCCCGCAGGGCACCGATTCCGCCAGCATCGACTCGCTGCTCGCCCGTGAGGTGCCGACGGTGTTCGTCGACCGCACGATCCCCGGCGTGGACGTGCCGAGCGTGACGACCGACAGCGTCCCCGGCATCCGGGCCGCCGTGCAGCACCTGGTCGACCTCGGCCACGAGCGCGTCGGGTACGTCGCGGGCCCGCAGAGCGTCTCGACCGGGCGCGAGCGACTCGAGGCCTGGACCGCGGCCGCCGCCGAACTCGGCCTCAGCACCGACCCCGACCTGGTCTACGTCGGCGACTTCCAGTCCGCCAGTGGCTCGGCCGCCGTGCACGCCCTGTTCGAGCTCGACGAGCCGCCGACCGCCCTGCTCGCGGCCGACAGCCTCATGGCCGTCGGCGCCATCGCCATGCTCAACCGGCTCGGCATGCGCATGGGCACCGACGTCTCGGTCGTCGCGTTCGACGACATCGAGTGGTTCTCGCTGCTCGACCCGGCCCTCACCGTCATCGCGCACAGCGTCGAGGAGATGGGCCGCATCGCCGTCCAGCTGCTGCACGAGGTCATCGACGGGCGCACGCCCGACTCGGTCGTGCTGCCCAGCGAACTGATCGTCCGCGAGTCGACGACCCGCGCCTCCTCGTCCCCCACGGACCCGACCGACC
>NZ_LR733404.1:0-7183 GCF_902506305.1 Frigoribacterium sp. 9N | reverse complement strand
CCGACCCGCACCACGTCCCCCCTGCACCACCCGATCCCCTGCACCACTCCCCCACCCCCTCGAGGAAGAACCACCATGAAGAGAAAGACCACAGCAAAGGCGCTCGTGTCACTCGCCGTCGTGTCGGCGTTCGTGCTGACCGGCTGCGCCCCGTCCGGCGGAGGCGCGGGTGGTGGTGGCGACACCGCGCCCGTCTCGCAGGCCGACATCGACAAGGCCATGGACACCGACACGACCCTCACCTTCTGGACCTGGGTGCCCGACGTCCAGAAGGAGGTCGACCTGTTCGAGGCCAAGTACCCGAAGATCAAGGTCGACGTCGTCAACGTGGGCACCGGCACCGCGCAGTACCCGAAGCTGCGGACGGCGCTGAAGGCCGGCAAGGGCGCACCCGACGTCGCCCAGATCGAGTACCAGTACATCCCGTCCTTCCGCCAGACCGGCAGCCTCGTCGACCTGACCCCCTACGGAGGCGCGGACCTCGAGTCGAAGTACGTCCCGTGGGTCTGGAACCAGGTCGCGGACGACACCGGCGTCTGGTCCGTACCGCAGGACTCGGGCCCGCTCGGCAACCTCTACCGCTCGGACATCTACGAGCAGGCGGGGCTGACCGAGGCGCCCGAGACCTGGGCCGACTTCGCGACCGACGCGCAGACGATCAAGGACAAGACCGACTCGTACATCTCGAACCTGCCCGGCAACGACCCCGGCCAGATCGTCGGGCTGTTCTGGCAGGCCGGCGCCAAGCCGTTCTCGTACGACGGCGACAAGACCGTCGGCATCGACCTCGACTCGACCGAGACGCAGAAGGTCGTCACGTTCTGGCAGGACCTGATCGACAAGGACCTCGTCTCGACCGACGCCGACTTCAACGACGCCTGGTACCAGGGCTTCTCGTCGGGCAAGTACGCCAGCTGGCAGACCGCCGCCTGGGGCCCCGTCTTCCTGCAGGGCACGGCCGCGAACACGAGCGGCAAGTGGACCGCCGCGAAGATCCCGCAGTGGAAGGCCGGTGAGGACGTCTCGGGCAACTGGGGCGGATCGAGCGACGCCGTCATCACGGGCACGCAGAACCCGATCGCCGCGGCCGAGTTCAGCAAGTTCCTGAACAGCGACCCCGAGGCGACCCTCGCCTTCGCGAACGAGCAGTTCCTGTTCCCGACGACGACCGACACCCTCTCGAGCAGCGACTTCACCGACACCGCCTCGGACTTCTACGGCGGCCAGAAGGTCAACGAGCTCTTCGCCGGCGTCTCGGACACGGTCAGCACCGACTTCCAGTGGCTGCCGTTCATGGACTACGTCTACTCGAGCTTCAACGACACGCTCGGCAAGGCGATCGCCGACCACTCCGACCTCTCCGCCGCCCTCACGGCGTGGCAGGACGACGTCACCGCCTACGCGAAGCAGCAGGGCTTCACCGTCAAGTAGCGCTCACGGGGTGCCGCCCGCCCTCGGGCGGCACCCCCTCGGCCCGGCAAGGAGCCCCATGTCCACCTCCGTCACCCCTCGTCGAGACGCGACCCGCGCCTCCTCGTCCCGTCAGCCCGCCACCCCGCGGCGCACGAGCTCGCTGCACCGACCGCAGCTCGTCGCGGCCTGGGCCCTGGCGATCCCGTTCCTGCTCGTCTTCGCGGCGATGTTCCTCGTGCCGCTCGGCTACGCGGGCTACCTGAGCACCTTCACCTCGCAGCTCGTCGGCGGGCAGGTCTTCTCGGGCCTCGCCAACTACAGCCGCGCACTGAACGACCCGAGCTTCTGGGCCGGCCTCGGGCGGGTCGCGCTGTTCCTCTTCGTGCAGGTGCCGATCATGCTCGTGATCGCCCTGTTCGTCGCCCTCGCCCTCGACACCGGCCGGGTGGCCGGCAGCAAGTTCGTCCGCCTCGCGATCTTCGTGCCGTACGCCGTGCCCGGCGTCGTCGCGACGCTGATGTGGGGCTACCTCTACGGCCGCGAGTCCGGCCTGATCGCCCAGGTGATCAGCGGAGTCGGCCTCACGCCGCCCGACCTGCTGTCGCCGCAGAACGTGCTCGGCAGCACGATGAACATCGTCAGCTGGGAGTTCATCGGCTACAACATGATCGTGCTGTACGCCGCCCTGCGCAGCGTGCCGACCGAGATGTACGAGGCCGCCGAGATCGACGGCGCCGGGCCCTGGCGGGTGGCGTGGAGCATCAAGATCCCGGCGATCCGCTCGGCGATCCTGCTGACCGTGATCTTCTCGGTGATCGGGTCGTTCCAGCTCTTCAACGAGCCCAACCTGCTCTACAGCATCGCGCCCAACGCGATCGGGTCGGACTTCACCCCGAACCTCTACGCGTACAACGTCGCGTTCAAGAACCAGGACGTCAACTACGCCGCGGCCATCGCGTTCCTGCTCGGGTTCCTCATCATGATCATCAGCTACGTGGTGCAGCTCGCCACCTCACGCAAGGAGCGACTGTCGTGACGATCGCACCCGCCCCCGTCGACACCGCCGGGGCCACGTCCGTCGACCGTCCCGTCCGCCGCCTCGAGGGCTCCGGAGGCGCGGGCAATCGCCGCCCGCGACGCCGCGTCGAGCGGTCCAAGCGCAAGACGCCGATCCTCACCGTGATCCTCTGGATCACGCTGGCGTACTTCCTGCTGCCGCTGGTCTGGTTGGCGATCCAGGCGACGAAGACCAACGGCGACATCTTCTCGACGTTCGGCCTGGCCTTCGGCCGCACCTTCGCCCTGGGCGACAACCTGGCGCAGCTGTTCACGTTCCAGGACGGCATCTTCGTGCAGTGGATGGGCAACACGGTGCTCTACGCCGTGGTCAGCTCGGTCGGTGCGGCGGTGCTCGCCACGATGTGCGGCTACTCGCTGGCCAAGTACGTCTTCAAGGGCAGGTCGTTCGTCTTCGGGCTGATCCTCGGGGCGGTCATGGTGCCGCTGACGGCGCTGGCGATCCCGACCTACCTGCTGTTCAGCGCGGCGAACCTCGTCGACACCCCGTGGGCGATCATCCTGCCGTCGCTGGTCAGCCCGTTCGGCGTCTACCTGATGCGCGTCTACGCGAGCGAGGCGGTCGACGACAGCCTGCTCGAGGCGGCCCGCATCGACGGGGCCGGCGAACTGCGGATCTTCCTGACGATCGCGTCCCGGCTGCTCGCACCGGGCATCGTCACGGTGTTGCTGTTCGCCCTGGTCTCGACCTGGAACAACTACTTCCTGCCGTTGATCATGCTGAACGACCCGTCGCTGTTCCCGGCGACGGTCGGCCTGGCGCAGTGGCAGCAGGCGGCCACCGGCGGCGGCGGCGCCCAGGTGCTGTTCTCGACCGTGCTGACCGGGTCGTTCGTGTCGATCCTGCCGCTGGTCGTGGCGTTCCTGTTCCTCCAGCGCTTCTGGCAGTCCGGCCTGAGCGCCGGCGGCGTCAAGGGGTAGCCGGTCCGACTCCCGCCCCGGCCCCCGGTTCACGGTGGAGGTCGGAGCGGGTGGGCCGTGGCCGTGGCAGCGGCGGCCCGGGAGGCGGTGGTGACGTTGAGAGGTCACCACCGCCTCCGTTCGTTCGTCCCGGCGTCAGAGGCGGGCGTGCAGGTCGGCGACGCGGGCGCGGATGTCGTCGCGGACGAGGCGCATGCGCTCCATGCCCTCGACGCCCCGCTCGGACGGTTCGTCGGTGATCCAGGTCTCGAAGCGGGTGCCGGGGACCTCGTCGACCCGCGCCTCCCGACCGAGGACGACGACCACGTCGGCGTCGCGCACCATCTGCTCGGTGAGGGCCTTGGGGTGCTCGTCGCCGAGGTCGATGCCGAGCTCGGCGAGCGACTCGACCGACTGCGCGTTGAGGTCGGTGCCGGGCGTCGTGCCGGCCGACACGACCGTGACCTCGTCGCCGGCGAGGTCACGCATCAGCCCGGCGGCCATCTGCGACTTGCCCCCGTTCTTCTGGCAGACGAACAGGACGGAGGCGCGGGTCGGGGTCATGCGGACACCGTACCGACCCCGGGTGGCCGGGTCCCGTGCCGTCGGGACGCGCCGCCCGCCGATCCGTCGGGGGTCCCGTGTCAGGTTCGCCGGTTCCGCGACACTCCTCTAGTGAAGGGGGTGGACGTGGATCACGACACGGAAGGCGACGACGAGCTCGTCAGACGCACGGTCGGGGGTGACCAACGGGCACTGTCGGCCTTGTTCGACCGGCACGCCGCGACGGTGACCCGCTACGCGTGGGCGCTGGCCGCCACCCGGATGGACGTCGAGGAGATCGTGCAGGACACGTTCGTGACCCTCTGGAAGAAGGTCGACCAGATCGACCTGCCCGAGGACTCGCTGCTGCCCTGGTTGCTGGTCGTCTGCCGCAACCACGCCGCCAACCTGCGCCGCAAGCAGGCCCGCGCCGCCACCGACGAACTGCCCGACGACCTCGTCGCCCCGGACCACGGCGAGGAGGCGCGCGACCGGCTGCGCTGGGTCCGCGACGAGATCGACGCCCTCGGCCCGGTCGACCGGCAGATCGTCGAGCTCTGCCTCATCGAGGGGCGCCCCTACGGCGAGGCCGCCGCCCAGGTCGGCCTGAGCATCGGCGCCGTCACCCAACGCGTGTCGCGCACCCGATCGCGACTGAAGAAGAAGGCGGTGATGAACGATGAACTCTGAGCCCCCCACCGGAGACGAGCTGAACCGCATGCTCGTCACGATGAAGCAGAACGTCCTCGAACGCACCACGGAGTCCCCGCGCCGAAAGCGCAACCGGAACCTCGGCCTCGGCCTCGGCCTGGCCGCCCTGCTGGCGATCGGCGGCGGCTCGGGAGCGCTGGCGCTCGGCATGCTGCCCTCGCCGTTCCAGGCGTCGGCACCGTCCACGCCGACGAGCACGCCCACCCCGACGCCGACGGTCCGGCCGACGGCGACGCCGCGGCCGACGCCGACGGTGGCGCCGGTGGTCGCACCGGTGCCCGCCCTGCCCATCGACTGCGCGACGCTCGCGAGCGGCGTGCGGATGGACCTGTTCATCCCGTCGCCCCTGCAGGGACGGGCCGACCTGCTGCTGCCGACGGACGCGAGCCTGTCCGAGTACGGCGTGCTGGGCTGCGAGTGGGGTTCCACCGAGCAGCCGTACTCCCGCGTGGACCTCTCGGTGGCGAGTGGACGCGAGGCCGGACTCACTGCCGTCGACGACCTCGTGGCCGGTGGCGCCCGGCGCACCGAAGCCGGTGACGCCTCGGCCATGACCTGCACCGAGCAGGGTTGCCAGGCGACCGTCGTGTCGGGCATCTGGTGGATCGAGTTCAGGACGTCGGACGTCGACGCCACGTCCGGGACCGTGTCGGTCGAGACGCGCGCCGCGAACACCACCGCGGCTCTGACGAGCCTGGTGTCGCGGCTCGACGGTCTCTCACCGGCCCCCTCGTGGACCCGACCGGACTCGTCGTGGGCCCGGGTCGGCGATTGCGCAGCGCTGAGCCCGGCCGTTCCTCTGGGCCAGATCATGGGTTCCCCTCGCCTCGAGGGCCCGGAGGAGCCACAAAACGAGTACCCGAGCGGCATCGTCCGGGCCTCCGATCGCACCGTGCAATGCCGTTGGACCCTTCCGTACGTCGAGGACGCACCGATCTCGGAGGTCGGCGACGTCACGGTGACGCTCTCCGCGGGTAGCGGCTGGGCCGTCGATGCGGTGGATTCGATGTCGCATCTCGAGCGGTCACCGGTCACCGTGGCAGGTGCCGAGAAGGCCGAGTACGTCTGCATCCACGACGAGGGCAGCGGTTGCTACGTCAACGTGCTGACCGACGGCTCGTGGCTGCAGGTCAGGACCAGCAACACATATGAGGACAGCCTGAAGGGCCTGCTGGTCGCGGCCGCGGAGGCGATCGTCGCGACGCGTCCCGCGAGCTGACCCGCGCCTCCTGCGCCGCCGTGACCGAGGCACGCGACCGCAGGAGGCGCGGGTCGGCGGACCGTCAGGCGTCGAGGCGGTCCCGGGCCCGGCCGCGCACGGCCAGGATCGCCCCGCCGACCAGGGCCGAAAGAAGCGAGCCGACGAGGACGCCGACCTTGACCACGTCGTTTTGCTCGCTGCCGGCCCCGTAGGCGAGTTCGCCGACCAGGAGCGACACGGTGAACCCGATGCCGGCCACGAACGACAGCCCGAGCACGTCGCCCCAGCGCAGGCTCGGATCGAGCCGGATGCCGGGCAGTCGCGTCACGAGCAGGGACGCCCCGGTGATGCCGATCGACTTGCCGAGCACGAGCGCCACGACGATGCCGATCGCGACGCTGTCGCTCAGCGACTCGACCAGCCCGTCGAACCCGCCGACCGTCACGCCTGCCGAGAAGAACGCGAAGACGGGCACTGCCACGCCCGACGAGACCGGGCTCCAGCGCTCGGCGAAGTGGTGGGTCAGCGGGTGCCGCACCTCGTGGCCGTCGGGTCCGACGTGCGTGACGCCGGCCCGGGCCGTCGCCACCGCGGGCACGAGCAGGCCGAGCAGCACGCCCGCGATCGTGGCGTGCACCCCCGAGGCGTGCACGAGGGCCCAGGCGAGGACGCCCAGCGGGATCAGCAGCCACCACGCCCGCACGCCACGACGGACGAGCACGGCGAACGCGGCGAGCGGCAGCAGCGCCAGCAGCAGGGGGACGAAGGCGATGCCCGCCGTGTAGAACACCGCGATGATCGTGATCGCGATCAGGTCGTCGACGACGGCGAGGGTCAACAGAAACGTGCGCAGGGCCGGGGGCAGCCGCTTGCCGACGACGGCGATCACGGCGACGGCGAACGCGATGTCGGTCGCGGCCGGGATCGCCCACCCCTGGAGCGCGTCGGGGCCGGCTCCGAGGTTGATCAGCGTGAAGAGCAGCGCCGGCAGGGCGACCCCGCCGACCGCCGCGGTGATGGGCAGCACGGCGACCCGGGGGTCGCGCAGCGAGCCGGCGACGAACTCCTGCTTCAGCTCGAGGCCGACCACGAAGAAGAAGATCGCGAGGAGCCCGTCGGCCGCCCAGCTGCCCATGCTGAGGTTCAGGTGCAGCGCCTCGGGGCCGAACGACACGTCGCGCACGGCCGAGTAGAACGAGCCGGCCGGGCTGTTCGCCAGGACGAGCGCGAGCACGGTCGCCGCGAGCAGCAGCAGTCCGCCGGTCGTGTCACGGCTGAGGAACCGCGAGAGCCGTGCGCCCCGGCCCTCGGCACGGGGCGCGTGGGCGGGGGCAGGAG
>NZ_LR733390.1:65320-121530 GCF_902506305.1 Frigoribacterium sp. 9N | reverse complement strand
GCACGACCCGCCCAGCCCCGAGGAGTCACCGTGAACACCACCGCCACGACCGCCCGCACCGCCGCCACCCCGCTCGGCGGCCGCTACGTCAGCAGCACCGCCGCCTCGACGGTCGGCAGCTACGTCGGTTCGCTCGCCGCCGACGTCGCGCCCGGCTCGTACGTGAGCACCTCGGCACGCCGCGACCTGTCGATCGGTCGCTACACCGCCAGCGCACGGCGTCGCCTCTCGGCCGCCACGGCGTCCGTCCGGACGGCCACGGGCTCGATCCACACCGCCACCGGCTCGATCCGCACCGCGTAGTCGGTGCCGGTCGGGGGCACCCCTCCCCGACCGACCCGGACGGGCCGCCCCACCAGACCCGGGCCCGCCGCGCGACCTGAATCCGCGCGGCGGACCCGTTCCTCTGGGCGATGTCACGACCTACCCGGTCCGCCCACCTCGCCCAGGAGACACGACGTGCCGCTCACCCCCGAAGGTGAGCGGCACGTCGTGTCTCCGGGACGACCGGGCCCGAGCCCGGCACGTCGGACTAGAGGGTCGCGGCGGAAGGGTCCCAGCTCTCGTCGAGCGGCACCGGCTGCTGCACGGCGGACTCGACGGAGACCGGCGCACCCTGCTCGGCGGCCGACGAGATCGCCAGCAGGACGTCGAGAACGTGCGAGGCCACGGCCCCGCTGGCACGCTCGGCGTCGCCACCGCGGATGGCCCGCGCCAGGTCGAGCACGCCCGAACCGCGTCCGTAGGTCGAGCCCGCGGCGGTGAGCGTCTCGGGCTCGTCCCGGCCGAACCGCCAGAGGCTCGAGTCGCCCTCGAAGGTGTTGGGGTCGGGCAGCACGAGGGTGCCCTCGGTGCCGCTGATCTCGACGAAGCCCATGCGGGGCAGCGCGTTCTGGAACGAGAACGTCGACTGGGCCGACTGCCCGCCCGCGAACTCGATGAGCGCCGCGTGGTGCGTCGGCACCTCGACCGGGAAGGTCTCGCCGGCCCGGGGACCGCTGCCGATGGTGCGGGTGTCGAACGACTTCGACGAGACCGCGCTGACGCGACTGGCCGAGCCGAACGCGTGCACGAGGGTCGTCACGTAGTACGGCCCCATGTCGAAGAGCGGACCGGCCCCGAGCGCGAACAGGAAGTCGGGGTTCGGGTGCCACGACTCGGGCCCGGGCACGTGGAACATCGTGGTCGCCGTGAGGGGCTGACCGATGTCGCCCCGGGCGATGGCGCGCATCGCGGTCTGGATGCCGGCACCGAGCACGGTGTCGGGGGCACACGCGACGCGGACGCCGGCCGCCTCGGCGGCGGCGAGCAGGTCGCGGGCCGACTCGTGGTCGAGCGCGAGGGGCTTCTCGCTCCAGACGTTCTTGCCGGCGGCGATGATCTGACGGCCGACCTCGGCGTGCACGGCCGGGATCGTGAGGTTGACGACGATCTCGATCTCGTCGATCGCGAGCAGCTCGTCGACCGTGCCGTGACCCGGGATGCCGTACGCCTCGGCCTGCGCCTGGGCGCGGTCGAGGTCGAGGTCGGCGACGAAGAGCACCTCGAGGTCGGCGAACTGCGTCATGTTCTCGAGGTAGGTGCCGCTGATGACGCCCGCGCCGATGACGCCGACGCCCACGCGTCCCGTGCGGCCGGCGGTCGTGTCGACGCCGCTCACTTGTCGTTCTCCTGCAGCCAGGCGAAGGACTCGGCGACGCCGTCGAAGACGTCCTTCGCGTAGTCGTCGAACTCGACGACGCGCAGCGCGTGCGGCGCGGCGGCGAGGACGGCGGCGACGTCCACGTCGCCCTGACCGGCCGGGGTCTGGTTCTTGAAGGCGGCGGCGAGCGCGTCGGGCACCTCGAGGGCGCTCTCGCTGCTGGGCAGGGCGGTCGCGATGTCGCCGGAGATCTTGCCGTCCTTGACGTGCAGGAACTGCACGCGGTCACCCAATGAGCGCAGCAGCGCCGGGGTGTCCATGCCGCCGACGGTCGACCAGAAGGTGTCGATCTCGAGGACGACGTCGTCGTTCAGTCGCTCGAGGAAGAAGTCGTAGACGGGGCGGCCGTCGACCTTGTTCGCGAACTCCCACTGGTGGTTGTGGTAGCCGAACTTCAGGCCCGACGCGGCGGCCAGCACCTGCAGCTCGTTGACGCGGTCGGCGATCTTCGCGGCGTCGTCGGCGGTCTGCCAGCGGTCGCTCGGGATGAACGGGTCGATCACGGTGCCGATGCCGAGCTGGGCGGCGGCGGCGAAGGCGCGCTCGGGCTCGTCGGAGTCGATGACCGGGGCGTGGCCCGAGGGCGCGGTGACGCCGGAGGCGGCGAAGGCCTTCTCGAACTCGTCGGCACGCTCGACGAACGAGTAGGGCTCGACCTTGGTGAAGCCGATCTCGGCGATGCGGGCGACGGCGCCCTGCAGGTCGGCCGAGACGGCGTCTCGGACCGTGTAGAGCTGCACGGAGGGTGACGAGGTCATGGGAGTGACTCCTTTGTCGTGAGGGGTTCAGGTGGTCTGAGCCCAACTCTGCCACTTATGTCGACCGATGACAAAAGTTCGTCCCGAATCGACACCAGAAAACTGGGCAGGACAGCCACGAGAGAAAACATAAACGGGACATTTTTCATTGAAGATGCCATAGTTCCTGCAGGGGGATTCACCCCCGATCGGGCCCACGGTTCGACCCAACGCAGCAATCGGATCCTGGAAGATCCGAGAGCTTGCCACGAATATGAAAGTGATCTATGTCAATGAAGACGACCAGGAAACTCGTTGCTAGTGGTGTTGCGAGCGCTTTGCTCGCGGCAGGGCTGACCTTCGGCGGAGCATCTTCGGCACAAGCCGCCAGCAAGCCTTTCTACGGCTCGCCAACTTGTGGTGGAGCGAGCACGCAATTGAAGTACGCACCTCCCGGGGTCGCATATTGGCTCTGGCACAAAAAAGGTAGGAACTTCGTTGGTCAGTACTGGGTCTGGCAAGCACGGTTCGGTTACGTGCAAGCAGGAAACACCTATAACTTCTCCTGCTAGCGCAAGCCTTCGCCCCAGCAACACTGGGTCGAGCAACGAGACAGCGGTGCTCTGAGCTGTAGGAGGTGCGGCTCACCAGAGTCGCGCCTCCTGCGTTCTCGAGTGGCCTGGCTCGTCGCCGGGTCGGCCTGCGGGCGCACCGCAGTGCGACGGCCTACCGTCGCACACGTCATGACGCCCCCGACCGACCCCCCACCGCCTCCCCCCTGACTCCCCCGATGCTCCTCGGGCACCTCCCGACGCATCCCCACGCCGCGCCCGTCGAGGTGCACCTGCCCCGCTCGCGGTTCCCCGTGGCGATCAGCTTCGAGTCGTCGGACACGTGGTCGATCGCCGAGCGCTTCGGCGAGCAGCTCGTCAGCCACGGGCGACTGGCCTACCGCGCCGGCGCGTTCGTCGTCCGCACCGCGGCCGGCACCACCCGTTACGGCCACTCGTGGCAGGCCGCAGTCACCGCCCACCTGCTCCGCCGCGGCTGACCACGGCCGTCGTGATGTTCCGCCCGGGGAGCCCCGGCGGATCACCCGGGTGTTGGCGATCGGATCGGCCCCGTCCGCCCCGGCGGCCGACCATCACCACCCGGTTCAGCCCAACGTCAGCTGCCCGTCGGCCTCGAGCCACTCGAGGCCCTCGACGACGGCCTGGACCGAGGTGTAGCGCGGCGAGTAGCCCAGCAGACGGCGCGCCTTGGCGATGCTCATCGAGTGGCTGCGCGACGCGTGCTGCCAGGACGCGTCCGCGTTCTCGTCGGACGTCTGGTCTCGGAACTCGGCCCACGAGACGAACCGCAGCCGCGCCTCCTGACCGTGGTGCCGAGCGATCGCCTCGGCGAGACCGCGCAGCGTGATCGCCCGCTCGCTGACGACGTGGAAGGCCTCACCGACCACCTGCGAGTGCCGCTCGGCCGCGAGCTGGAACGCCTGCGCGACGTCGTCGGCGTGGACGTGGTGGACGGTCTCGAGCCCGAGGCCCGGCATCGCGATCTCGCGCCCGCCGGCGAGGGCCTCCCAGACGGAGAGGTCGAGGTTGCCGACCGCGTTGATCATCGGCCACCCCGGGCCGGTGATGTGCCCGGGGTGCAGCACGATGCTCTGCACTCCGCCCGGGCGCCGTGACTCGCGGAGCAGCAACTCTTCGATGGCGGCCTTCTGCGTGCCGTACTCGCCGAACGGGGTGCGCTCGTCCTCTTCGGTGATCGGCACCTCACGCGACGGACCGTGCACCCAGACCGTGCCGCAGTGCACCAGCACGGTGCCCGTGCCCTGCAAGGCGTCGACCATCTGCCGCGCCGACGCGACCGTGAAGCAGATCATGTCGATCACGACGTCGGCCCCGAGCCCGGCGATCTCGCCCGCGAACGTGCCGTCGGCGTCGCCCGCCTCGCGGTCGAGCAGGAGGCGCGTCACGCGTGACCACGCCGCGTGCGACCGGTAGGGCTCGGACTCCCCCCGGCTGACGGCGACCACCTCGTGGCCGGCCTCGACGAGTCGCGGGACGAGGAATCCGCCCACGTGGCCGGTGGACCCGATGACGACGATCTTCACGACGCGACCCCCGACACGATCGAGAGGGCCGGGAACGGACGGCGGGGACGAAGGGTGGCAGCTCTGCGCACGGCATCGGAGGACATGGCTCGACGCTACCCGGCGCCCCCGACAGCGGTGTACCCCGCATGGGGGTCACGCGGCGTCCCCTCAAGTGCCCACTGCGCCGTGGCCCCGGATTCTTCAGACTTCCTCTGAGGAGCACGGCGGCTCGTCGGATCATCGGGCACGGCCCGCGACGAGCCATCCGCTCCGCGCGTCCCATCCGGCACGCGCGACCCGACGAGGAGAACCATGACCTTCACCGACCCCCGCGCCCGCGGCACCCGCCGCCGCGTCACGACCGTCTGTCTCGCGGCGTCCCTGACCCTGGGACTCGTCGCCGTGGGCTCCGGCGCCGCCGTCGCCGCGCCTCCCACGGCCGCGCCCGGTGCACCCGCCGCACCCGGCAAGCCGGGTCCCGCCCCGACGCTGCCGGTCGTCGAGGGGCCGGTGATGAACTACGTCGTCAACGCGGGCAAGGCCAACCCCGGCGCGACCAAGCAGGTCGAGCGGGCGGTCGCCGCGGCCGGCGGCAGCGTCATCGCCGCGTACGCCGAGCTCGGCGTGGTCGTCGCGCAGTCGAGCAACGCGAACTTCGCCCCCTCGGTGCGGAGCGACAAGGCCGTCTCGTCGGCCGGTGCCACCCGCACCGCCGCGGTCGCCGAGACCGACCCGACCTACGGCGTCGGCACGACCGCCCCGGGCCCGGGCAAGCCCGTCAGGCCCGGCCACCCGGGCGGTCCAGGCAAGCCCGGTGGTCCCGGACACCCCGGCAAGCCGAAGGCCGCGACCTCGCCCGAGCAGCGGCTCGAAGAGGCCACGACCGTCGTCGCCGACCCCCTCGAGGCGCAGCAGTGGGACCTCACGGCCATCGGGGCCGACCAGGCGCACCAGGTCACCGACGGCAGCCGCGACGTGCTCGTGGCCGTGCTCGACTCGGGCATCGAGGGCGACCACCCCGACCTGCAGCCGAACATCGACGTGGCCGCCTCGGCGAGCTGCCTGACCGGGACGCCCGACTCGAGCTACGCCGCCTGGCAGCCCACGACGAGCGACCACGGCACCCACGTGGCCGGCACGATCGCCGCGGCCCGCAACGGCGTCGGCATCGTGGGCGTCGCCCCGGGCGTGACGATGTCGGCCGTCAAGGTCGTCAGCGACGACGGCTTCATCTACCCCGAGGCCGCGATCTGCGGCTTCATGCAGGCCGCTGCGACCGGTGCCGACATCACGAACAACAGCTACTACGTCGACCCGTGGCAGTTCTGGTGCGGCTCGGACGTCGACCAGGCGGCCGTGCTGGCCGCCGTCGACCGCGCCGTGCAGTTCACCCAGAAGAAGGGCATCGTCAACGTCGCGGCGGCCGGCAACTCGTCGATCGACCTCGCGAACAAGACGGTCGACACGGACAGCCCGAACGACACCACGCCGACGACCCGCCCGATCGACTCACGCTGCCTCGACATCCCGACCGAGCTCGACGGCGTGGTCACCGTGTCGTCGACCACCTCGGCCGGGGCGAAGTCGGGCTTCTCGAACTACGGCGAGGGCGTCGTCGACGTCGCGGCCCCCGGTTCGGCCATCCTCTCGACCGTGACCGGCGGGGGCTACGGGACCAAGTCGGGCACCTCGATGGCCTCGCCGCACGTCGCCGGCGTGCTGGCCCTGCTGAAGTCGACCCACCCGCGTCTCGGCGGCACGGACCTCGTCGGGTTGCTCGAGCGACAGGCGACCGACACCCCGTGCCCGACCGGCACGACCACCTGCACCGGCACGCCGGCCGACAACGGCTGGTTCGGTGAGGGGATCGTCGACGCCCTCGCCGCCGTGACGAAGTAGCCGACCCAGCAGGAGGAGCACCACAGAGCGAGCACCGCCCCGTCCTCGCGCGGACGGGGCGCCCGTTCGCCCCTAGGCTGAGCGAGTCCCAATCGGAGGTTCGATGCACACCTGGCCCGGCAACCCCTACCCCCTCGGCGCGACCTACGACGGCAGCGGCACCAACTTCGCGATCTTCAGCGAAGCCGCCAGCAAGGTCGAGTTGTGCCTGTTCGACGACGACGGCACCGAGACGAGGGTCGAGTTCACCGAGGTCGACGCCTACGTCTGGCACGCCTACCTGCCCACCGTGCAACCCGGTCAGCGCTACGGCTACCGCGTGCACGGCGAGTACGACCCCGCGAACGGCTCGCGTGCCAACCCGAACAAGCTCCTCCTCGACCCCTACGCCAAGGCCACCTGCGGCGAGATCGACTGGGACGAGGCGCTGTTCGCCTACACGTTCGGCGACCCCGACTCGCGCAACGACAAGGACAGCGGCCCGCACATGATGCTGGGCGTCGTCATCAACCCGTTCTTCGACTGGCAGGGCGACCGCGCCCCCAAGTACAGCTACGACGAGACCGTCATCTACGAGGCGCACGTCAAGGGCCTCACCGAGACGCACCCCGACATCCCCGAGGAAGAACGCGGCACGTACGCCGGCGTCGCGAACCCGGCGATCATCGACCACCTGAAGAAGCTCGGCATCACGACCCTCGAGCTGATGCCCGTGCACCAGTTCGTGCAGGACAACACCCTGCTCGAGAAGGGCCTCAGCAACTACTGGGGCTACAACACCATCGGGTTCTTCGCCCCGCACGCCGCCTACTCGGCCACCGGCGACATCGGCCAGCAGGTGCAGGAGTTCAAGACGATGGTGCGGGTGCTGCACGACGCCGGCATCGAGGTCATCATCGACGTCGTGTACAACCACACGGCCGAGGGCAACCACCTGGGTCCGACCCTCTCGTTCAAGGGCATCGACAACGCAGCCTACTACCGGCTGATGGACGGCGACCAGCAGCACTACATGGACTACACGGGCACCGGCAACAGCCTGAACGTCCGTCACCCGCACTCGCTGCAGCTCATCATGGACAGCCTGCGCTACTGGGTCACCGAGATGCACGTCGACGGCTTCCGCTTCGACCTCGCCGCGTCGCTCGCCCGCGAGTTCTACGAGGTCGACCGTCTCTCGACCTTCTTCGAGCTCGTGCAGCAGGACCCGATCGTCTCGCAGGTCAAGCTGATCGCCGAGCCCTGGGACGTCGGCCCCGGTGGCTACCAGGTCGGCAACTTCCCGCCCCAGTGGACCGAGTGGAACGGCAAGTACCGCGACACCGTCCGCGACTTCTGGCGCGGCGAGCCCTCGACGCTCGGCGAGTTCGCCAGCCGGATCACCGGCTCCGCCGACCTGTACGAACGCGACGGGCGACGCCCGGTCGCGAGCATCAACTTCGTCACCGCTCACGACGGCTTCACGATGCGCGACCTCGTCAGCTACAACGACAAGCGCAACGACGCCAACGGCGAGAACGGCAACGACGGCGAGAGCCACAACCGTTCGTGGAACTCCGGGGTCGAGGGCGAGACCGACGACGGAGAGATCCGCGCCCTGCGCGAGCAGCGTCAGCGCAGCTTCCTCGCCACCTTGCTGCTCAGCCAGGGCGTGCCGATGCTGCTGCACGGCGACGAGCTCGGTCGCACGCAGGGCGGCAACAACAACACGTACGCACAGGACAACCAGATCAGCTGGATCGACTGGCCCAACGCCGACCGCGAGCTGATCGAGTTCGTCGCCGAGGTCATCAAGCTCCGCCACGACCACCCGACCTTCCGCCGCCAGCGGTACTTCAACGGCCGTCCCGTCACCCGTGGCGAGGGCGAGCCCCTGCCCGACATCGTCTGGTTGACGACCGAGGGCGACGCCATGCAAGAGGGCGAGTGGAACGAGTCCTACGCCAAGGCGATCGGCATGTTCCTCAACGGCAACGGCATCCGTGGCCGTGACGCCCGAGGCGGTCGCATCACCGACGTCAACTTCGTCCTGTACTTCAACGCCAGCGCCGAGACGGTCACCTTCGTCCTCCCGCCCGACGAGTACGCCCAGGGCTGGGAGGTCGTCGTCGACAGCACCGTGACGGCGCCTCCGCCGCCCGCCAGCGCCGCCCCCCGCACCCCGACGGGTCACGGGCGGGGAAGTGCGAGACGGCGCCGGGGATGGCCACGCTGCCGAACCGTCCCACGGCGGGGAGGTCGGCGGGGGCCTTCCAGGCCGACCAGAGGGTCGGGTCGAAATCCGTCGAGCCGGGCGCCGCGGACGGAGGCGCGGCGGCGGTCGCCGGGAGGGCGGGCACCTCGTCCCGACCGAGCGCCTGGGACAGGTTCTGGTAGACGCTGCCGTCCCGGTTCAGGGCGAGGCCCCCGGCCAGGGCGAAGACCAGGACGGCCAGGACGGCCACGAGCTTCCGCCACCACCGGGTGCGGAACAGGTTGACGACGACGACAGCGACGCCGGCGACCACGGCGGCGACCCAGAGGCGATCCACCCAGGTGGGTGACAGGCCCAGCACGTCGCGTACGTCGCCGAGCCACCAGGTCGCGAGGGCGCCGAGGCCGGCCCCGAGCAGGACCGCGAGGGCGATCCACCGCCACCACGTGCGTCGGGTCCGCGGGCGGACGAGGAGCCCGACGGCGACGAGGGCGGCGACGACGTCCACCGTCAGCAGCATCGTCGTGGACAAGAGCGGAACCGACAGCAACCAGTCCATGCGAGAGCTTCTTTCGGCGGAGGATCGGGGTGATGGCCACCCAGGTGACACTCTGCCGCCTCGGAGTCTCTCGACACGAGCCGTGCCGCCCGGTCTCAGCAGCCTCATCAGGTGTGATCAGCCACCACACGGCACCGACACGTCGCACCGGGGCGCCCCGTCGGCGACGGCCGTGGCAGCCCGCTCCAGCCGAACTACTCGGCGAGCCCGTGTTCGTACGCGTAGACCACCAGTTGCACCCGGTCGCGCAGGGACAACTTCGACAGGACCCGACTGATGTGGGTCTTGACCGTCGCCTCGCTGAGGAACTCCCGCGACGCGATCTCGGCGTTGCTGAGGCCCCGCGCCGCGAGGTCGAAGATGTCACGTTCCCGGGTGGTCAGGGTGCCGAACGACGCGGGCACGGCCCGGGCGCGTGAGGCCCGGCCGTCGAAGTGCTCGAAGAGTTCACGCGTGGCCGACGCCGCGATGACGGCGTTGCCCGCGTGCACGGTGCGGATCGCGGCGAGCAGGAACTCGGGGTCGGCGTCCTTGAGGACGAAGCCGCTCGCGCCTCCCCGGATGGCGCGGGTGGCGGCCTCGTCGAGGTCGAAGGTCGTCAGCACGATGATGCGCGGCGGGCGACGGGAGGCCGTCTCGGCCTGCGCCAGGACGGCGGTGGTGGCCGCGATGCCGTCCATCACCGGCATGCGGATGTCCATGAGGACGACGTCGGGAGCGGTGCGCCCGACCATCGCCACGCCCTCCTCGCCGTTGCTGGCCTCGCCGACGAACTCGAGGTCGGGCTGCGAGCCGACGAGCATCTTGATTCCCGCACGGAACAGGGCCTGGTCGTCGACCAGGGCGACGCGGATGGGTGCCGTCGAACGGCCGGGCATGTCGATCATCGGATGCGTACCTCTTGGGTCAGTGCCAGGGTCGGCACGATGGCGTGGACGACGAAGCGTCCGTCGGCGTTCTGGGTGGTGAGCGAGCCGCCCGCCAGGGTGGCGCGCTCCCGCATGCCGTCGAGCCCGTGGCCGCCCCGTCGCTCGTCGCCGGACGTGTCGAGCGGACGCGTCGGCGGCCGCACGACGTTGGAGATCACGAGGTGCAACGCCTCGTAGCGCCAGTCGAAGTGGAGGCCGACGGGCTGGTCGACGGCACCGTGCCGCAGGACGTTGGTCAGGCTCTCCTGCACGATGCGGAACACGGCGAGCTGCCGGTTGGTCCCGAGGACCTGTGGTTCGCCGGTCACGAGCAGGTCGACCGTGAGACCCGACCCGCGCATCTGGTCGAGCAGACGGTCGAGATCGCCGAGGGCGGGCTGGGGCGCCTCGCCCTGGCTGTGCCGCAGTTGACCCAGCAGCACCCGGACGTCGCCAAGGGCCTCCCGAGCCGTCGTGGCGATCGTCGTGAGCGCCCCGTCGACCGAGGTCGGGTCGACCCGGGCGGCGTACCGGGCCCCGTCGGCCTGGGCGATGACGACGGCCAGCGAGTGGGCGACCACGTCGTGCATGTCCCGGGCGATCCGGTTGCGTTCCTGCTCGACGGCGATGTCCCGCTCGGCCCGGGCGGCCTCGCGTTCGGCCCGCGCGGCGTCGTTCTCGGCCCGGGCGGTCTCGCGCTCGGCGATGAGCCGCGCCTCACGGCTGAGCCGCTCGGACCATCGCGCCCGGGCCAGCAGTCCCCCGGCCCAGGGCAGACCGAGCAGGGCGAGGAATCCGAGGAGGCTGATCCCCAGCTGCAGGAGGATGCGGACGACGTCGGTCACCGCATAGATGTCGTAGTCGACGCCGAACAGGCTCTGCTGCACGAACGAGAGGTAGAAGGTGCCCAGGAGGGCACCCACGCCCACGGAGACCAGGCCCGACCACTTCACCCGGTTCGTCCCGTACGCCGCCGTGGAGTACAGCACCGCGCAGATCGCGAGGTTCGTGACACCGGGCGTGCTGCCCGTGATCATCTGGGACGCGGCGACCAGCCAGGCGAGGGTCAGGGCGAGCCCCGGCGACAGGCGGCGCAGGGCGAACGTGACCGTCATGCCCAGCACGACGAACGGAGTCGTCACGACGCCGTCGGACAACACCAGGCCGACCACGCCGAGCAGGAACGCCGCCGACAGGTCGACGGCGACCTGGTAGGGCGCGAGGCGTCGGAAGATCACCCGACCACCGTACGACCTACGGCGGCCGGTCCGGGGCGGCCGCCGTGCGCGAACGACCTCGGGACCACCACGATCATCCGCAGGGACGAGGACGACCCTCCTGCCCGGGACGGGCCCGGACGACCGGGAGGGGGCGTCAGAACCCCAGTCGACCGAGCTGCTTCGGGTCGCGTTGCCAGTCCTTGGCGACCTTCACCCGGATCGAGAGGAACACCTGCTTGCCGACGAGCGGCTCGATCTGCGCGCGGGCACGCTCGCCCACCTCGCGCAGGCGCTGACCGCCCTTGCCGATGACGATGGCCTTCTGGCTGTCCCGCTCGACGAAGAGGTTGGCGTAGATCTCGAGGAGGTCCTTGTCGTCACGCTCGACCATGTCGTCGATGGTCACCGCGAGCGAGTGCGGCAGCTCGTCCTGCACGCCCTCGAGCGCGGCCTCGCGGACGTACTCGGCCACGCGGTCGGTCAGGCCTTCTTCGGTGACCGCATCGGACGGGTAGAGGGGCTGGGACAGCGGCATGAGCTTGATCAGCTCGGCCGTGAGGACGTCGAGCTGCACGTCGCTGACCGCGGACAGCGGGATGATGGCCTCCCAGTCGCGCAGACGGCTGACCGCGAGCAACTGCTCGGCGACGGCCGGCCGCGACGTGGCGTCGGTCTTGGTGACGATCGCGACCTTCTTGGCCCGCGGGTACTGGTCGAGCTGCTCGTTGATGAACCGGTCCCCCGGCCCGAGCTTCTCGTCGGCCGGCACGCAGAACCCGATCACGTCGACGTCGCCGAGGGTGGTCTGGACGATGTCGTTGAGCCTCTCGCCGAGCAGCGTGCGCGGACGGTGCATGCCCGGGGTGTCGACCAGGACGAGCTGGCCGGTCGCCTGGTGCACGATGCCGCGGATCGCTCGTCGAGTCGTCTGCGGCTTCGACGAGGTGATGGCCACCTTCTGCCCCACGAGGGCGTTGGTCAGCGTCGACTTGCCGACGTTGGGCCGCCCGACGAACGAGACGAACCCCGCGCGGTAGGTCGACCCCCGAGGAGGCGCGGCCGAGGGGGTGAGGTCGTCTCCGGTGGTCGACATGGGGGCCTTTCGTGAACGTGCGGGAACGGGTGGGAGGTGGAGGGTCGCGACGACCGGACGCTCAGTCGTCGCGAGCGGCGTCGGCGAACGCGGCCTGGGCGTCCGCGAGGTCGGGATCGCGCTCGACGAGCACGGTCTGCAGGTCGTGCCGACGCCCCTCGGTGCGGTCGGCCGTGAGGACGAGGCCCGACACGCGGACGACCGAGCCCTGCTCGGGCAGGCGTCCCAGGACCTTGGTGAGCAGCCCTCCCACCGAGTCCACGTCGTCGTCGTCGAGTTCGAGGCCGAAGAGATCGCCGAGCTCGTCGACGGGGAGACGGGCACTCACCCGGAAGACCCCCGCGGAGACCTCGCGTTGCGGGGCGACCTCGCGGTCGTACTCGTCGCTGATGTCGCCGACGAGTTCTTCGATGAGGTCCTCGAGCGTGACCAGGCCGGCGATGCCGCCGTACTCGTCCACGACCATCGCGAGATGGTTCTTGTCGAGCTGCATCTGCCGGAGGGCGTCGTCGGCCTTCTTGGACTCGGGCACGAAGACGGCCGGGCGGGCGAGCGTCGTCACCGGGGCCGAGTCGTCGCCGCTGTGCTCGTGCAACCGCCGGGCGAGGTCGCGCAGGTAGACGATCCCGACGACGTCGTCGGAGTCGCGACCGACGACCGGGACCCGGGACACGCCCCGACCGAGGAAGAGGCTCATCGCCGAACCGACCGACGCCGTGGCGTCGAGGGTGACCATGTCGGTGCGGGGCACCATCACCTCGCGGACCACCGTGTCGCTGAACTCGAAGATCGAGTGGATGAGCTCGCGGTCGTCCTCTTCGAGGACGTCGAGCTCGGTGGCTTCGTCGACCATGCTGAGCAACTGCTCCTCGGAGGAGAACGACGCGCTGCGCGGACGTCCGGGGGTCACCCGGTTGCCGACCGCCACCAGGGCGTCGGCCAGGGGCCCGAGCACGACCCGGACGAACCGCACGAGACCCGAGGTCAGACGCACGAGGCCGCGGGCGTGGGCCCGACCGACGCTGCGCGGGCTGGAGCCCACGAGGACGAACGACACGACCGTCATGATGAGAGCCGAGAGCAGCAGGGCCAGCCACCACGGCTCGACCGAGAAGGCGAACGACAGCGACACGAGGACGGCCGCCGACGTCTCGGCGAGGATGCGCACGAAGTTGACGGCGTTGACGTGCGCCCCGACGTCGGCGGCGATGGCGGTCAACGCCGTCGCGTGACGCGGATCGTCGTCCGCCTCGTCGAGGAGGTCCTGGCGGCTGAGGACGCCTAGTGCGGAGTCGGCGGCGGCCAGGAGGCCGCCGAAGACCACCAGGAAGACCGCCACGACGACGAAGACCGTGACCATCACGGCGTCACCGACTCGTGTCGGACGCGGCGAAGGCCGCGAGGATCTCGCGCTGCAGACCGAACATCTCACGCTCGTCGTCGGGTTCGGCGTGGTCGAACCCCAGGAGGTGCAGGATGCCGTGGCAGGTGAGGAGCAGCATCTCGTCGAGCGGGCTGTGCCCCGCCGTGGCGGCCTGGGCCACGGCCACCTGCGGACACACGACGATGTCGCCGAGCAGGCCGGCCGGCGTGGGTTCGTCTTCGGTGCCGGGGCGCAGTTCGTCCATCGGGAAGCTCAGCACGTCGGTCGGACCGGGTTCGTCCATCCACTGGACGTGGAGCTGCTCCATCGCCGCCTCGTCGACGAACACGATCGCGAGTTCGGCCTCGGGGTGCACGTGCATCTGGTCGAGCGCGAAGGTGGCCAGACGTTGGATCGTGGCCTCGTCGACCTCGACGGCGGATTCGTTGGCGACCTCGATGCTCACCGGGTTCCCTTCTTCGGCAGGCGGTCGCGAGCGTCGGCCTGCTGGTCCGCCGCCTCGAGACGGCGGTGCTGCTGGGCCTGACGCTCGGCGTCGTAGGTCGTGTACGCGTCGACGATGCGGCCCACGAGCGTGTGCCGCACCACGTCGTCGCTGGTGAGACGGGCGAAGTGGATGTCGTCGATGTCGTCGAGCACCGTCGTGACGAGCTGGAGGCCGCTGGCACCGGTGGGCAGGTCGACCTGGGTGACGTCGCCCGTCACGACCATGCGCGAGCCGAATCCGAGACGGGTGAGGAACATCTTCATCTGCTCGGGCGTGGTGTTCTGCGCCTCGTCGAGCACGACGAACGCGTCGTTGAGGGTGCGACCGCGCATGTACGCGAGAGGGGCGACCTCGACGGTGCCGGCCGCGAGCAGCTTGGGCACGATCTCGGGGTCCATCATCTCGTTCAGGGCGTCGTAGAGCGGCCGGAGGTACGGATCGATCTTGTCGGTCAGCGTGCCGGGCAGGAAGCCCAACCGCTCGCCGGCCTCGACCGCGGGGCGCGTCAGGATGATGCGCTGGACCTCGCGGCGCTGCAACGCCTGGACGGCCTTGGCCATCGCCAGGTAGGTCTTGCCGGTGCCGGCCGGGCCGATGCCGAAGGTGATGGTGTGCTGGTCGATCGCGTCGACGTAGTCCTTCTGGCCCCGAGTCTTCGCCCGGACCCCCTTGCCGCGGCTGGTGACGATCGGCTGCCCGAAGACCTCGGACGGGCTGCCCTGCCCCGAGTCGAGCAGACGGGCCGACGTCGCGACCTCGGCCGGGCCGAGGTCGTGACCGCCGCGGACCATCGAGACGAGCTCGTCGACGAGGCCCTCGGCCCGGCCGACGGCCGACGAGGGCCCCTCGAGGGTGACCTCGTTGCCGCGGACGAGCACGCGCACGTCGGGGTACTGCTTCTCGACCGCACGCAGCAGGCGGTCTTGCGGGCCCAGGAGCTGGACCATGGCGACGCCGTCGACGGTCACGTCGACGCGACGGACGTCGTCACCCGTCGTCGGTGTCGAGGGGCCGGTGGCGTTCGTGTCGCTAGTGGGCAAGGGTGCCTTCCTCCAGGGGTCCACCGAGCACATGGGCGTGCACGTGGAACACGGTCTGCCCGGCGGATGCGCCGGTGTTGAAGATCAAACGGAACTCGGACCCGGAGTGTTCCCCGAACGCTGCCGGGTCGGCCGCGAGCCGGGAGGCGGTCGCCACCAGTTCGGCGAGCAACGCCGGGTCGCCCGCGGCGAGTTCGACGACGTCGCGGTACGCCTGGGTCTTGGGCACCACGAGCAGGTGGACGGGTGCCCGGGGCGCGATGTCGCGGAAGGCGACGACCGCGTCGCTCTCGAAGACGATGTCGGCGGGGATCTCGCGCGCGACGATGCGGCTGAAGACGGTGGGCTCGTCGGAGGTCTCGGACATGCTGCCCATCGTAGCGACGACCGCCGACACGGCCCCGGGGGGCGTCGAGGTCACCAGCGACCGAGTCGCGCGCTCAGCACGGACAGCGCGGCGGGCCCGGCCGTGGAGGTCCGCAGGACGGCGTCCCCGAGGCGCACGGCGCGGGCACCCGCCTCGGCGAGCTGGTGCAGCTCGGCGGGCGACACCCCGCCCTCGGGACCGACGACCACGACGACGCGGCCGGGCACCGCGCCTCCTGCGGTCAGGTCGACCGCCGTGAGCGCCTGCTCGGCCGACGGCTCGAGCACGAGGACGAGATCGCGGGAGGCGCGCTCGGCCAGCTGCCGCGTCGTCGCGAGCCCCGAGACCTCGGGCGACCAGGGACGGATCGACTGCTTGGTCGCCTCGCGCACGATCGACGACCAGCGGGTGAGGCCCTTGGCGACCTTGGGGCCCTCCCAGCGGGAGATGCTGCGCGCCGCGGCCCACGGGACGATCTCGTCGACGCCGAGCTCGGTCGCGGCCTGCACGGCGAGTTCGTCGCGGTCGCCCTTGGCCAGCGCCTGGGCGAGGACCAGCCGCGTCGTCGGCGGTTCGTGCCGGACGACCCGGGTCGCGAGCAGCACCAGCCGCTCGGGGGCCGCCTCGGACACCTCGCCCTGGACCACCAGCCCCCGTCCGTTGCCGAGGGTCAGCGGCTCGCCCACCCGCACCCGGCTGACCGTGACCGCGTGTCGGGCCTCGGAACCGGTCAGCTCGACGCTCGAGCCGACCTCGGCGGCGGCCAGGTCGTCGACCAGGTAGAAGTGCGCCACGATCAGAAGTTCAGGAAGCGGTCGCGCAACTTGCCGAAGAGACCCTGCTGGAAGTGCGACAGCTCGGGCGCCGGGGAGCGGCGACCCGAGGCGAACTTCTCGATCAGCTCGCGCTCCTTGTGGCTGAGCTTGGTCGGGGTGACCACCTGGACGCCGATCTTGAGGTCGCCGCGACCCGTCCCGCGCAGCCTGGTGATGCCGCGGTCCTTCACGGTGAGGATGTCGGCACTCTGGGTGCCGGGCTTGATCTCGACCTCGATCTCGCCGTCGAGCCCGGTGAGCGTCGTCGACGTGCCGAGGATGGCGTCGGCCATCTGCACCTCGAGCGTGGCCAGCAGGTCGTCGCCGTTGCGGCTGTAGGTGTCGTGGTGACGCACCTTGACCTCGAGGTACAGGTCGCCGTTCGGGCCACCGGCCTGGCCGACCTCGCCCTGACCGGGCAGCTGGAGCCGGAGCCCGGTGTCGACGCCCGCGGGGATGTCGATGGGGATCGAACGTCGCGCCCGGACGCGCCCCTGGCCCTGGCACGTCGGGCAGGGGTTGGGGATGACGGTGCCGTAGCCACGGCAGGTCCCGCACGGGCTCGACGTCATGACGTTGCCGAGCAGCGAGCGCACGGTGCGCTGGATCTGGCCGGAGCCACCGCAGATGTCGCAGGTCTGGGGCGAGGTGCCGGGTGCGCAGCACGAGCCGCTGCACGTGTCGCAGAGGACGGCCGTGTCGACCTCGATGTCGCGCTGCGTGCCGAAGACGATGTCCTCGAGGTCGACCTCGAGGCGCAGGAGCGCGTCCTGCCCGCGTTCCCGCCGGGACCGCGGACCCTGACGCTGGCCCTGGCCACCGCCGCCGAAGAACGCGTCGAAGATGTCGCCGAAGCCGGCGGCCCCGCCTCCGCCGCCGCCACCGAAGCCGGGCTGGGGGCCGAGGTCGTAGCGTTCGCGCTGCTGCGGGTCGCTGAGCACGTCGTAGGCGTGCGTGACGTCCTTGAACCGTTCGGACGCGTCGGGGCTGGGATTGACGTCGGGGTGAAGCTCGCGGGCGAGCTTGCGGTACGCCTTCTTGATCTCTTCCGGGGTCGCCTGACGGTCGACTCCGAGGACGTCGTAATGATCTGCCACTGGTTCTCGTCTGCCTCTGGTGTGGTGTGGTGGTCTTCCCGGCGGGGCCGGGCCCGGCGGACCGGGACGGGGATTGGGGGTCGTGGGACGGCCGGGGCCGTGGTGGTCGGCTACCGCTCGGTGAGCAGCGACGACAGGTACCGCGCGACGGCACGGACCGCCGCCATGTTGGTCGAGTAGTCCATGCGCATGGGCCCGAGCACGCCGAGCCTCGCGATCTCGCTGCCCTGCGTCGAGTACCCGCTGGCCAGCACGGACGCCTGGGACAACCCGAACGACGCGTTCTCGCGGCCGATGCTCGCGGCCACGTCGACGGCGTCGAGTTGCATCTCGCCGAAGAGCCGCAAGAGGGCCACCTGCTCTTCGATCGCCTCGAGCACGGGGAAGAGGTCGCCGCTGAAGTCGTCGCCCGTGCGCACCAGGTTCGCCGCACCGGCCATGACGAGGCGGTCCTGACGTCCGGCGGCGATCTGCTCGGTGAGACTCGCGACGACCACGCCGACGACCGCCGCGAGGTCGGGACGGAACCGCGCCGGCAGGTCGGTGAGGGCGGTGGAGGCCTCACCCAGGGGTCGACCGCCGACCGCGGCGTTGATGGCGGCCCGCAACTCGGACAGGAAGGACTCGTCGACGGCGGTGCGGATGTCGACGACCCGCTGCTCGACCTGGCCGCTGTCGGTGATCAGCACCGTCATGACGCGACCGTCGCCCAGGCTGACCAGCTCGACGTGACGCACGCGGGCCCGGGAGAAGGTGGGGTACTGCACCAGGGCCACCTGGTTGGTGAGTTGCGACAGGAGCCGGACCGTCCGACCGAGCACCTCGTCGAGGTCGGTGGAGTCGCCCAGGAACGTCTCGATGGCCTGACGCTGGGCCGCGCTGAGCGGGCGCAGGTCGGCGAGCTGGTTGACGAAGAGCCGGTAGCCCTTGTCGGTCGGCACGCGTCCCGACGAGGTGTGCGGTGCCGCGATGAGCTCTTCTTCTTCGAGCAGCGCCATGTCGTTGCGGATGGTCGCCGCCGAGACGCCGAACTGGTGTCGCTCGACGATGGACTTCGACCCGACCGGCTCACGGGACGCGACGTAGTCGTGCACGATGACGCGAAGCACTTCGAGACCGCGTTCGGAGACCATGACGCACCTCTCTTCGCTCGACGTCCCCCGGGTCGTCCGCACGCCGGGCGACCGGGCCTGGCACTCGACGTGCCGGACTGCCAATCGTACGACACCTCCGTCGCGAGGCCTACTCGGGCCGCACCCGGCTGCCCTAGGGTGGCGGGGACATCCGCAGGACACTCACGAACAGGTGCAGCCATGACCGAGAACCCTCCCGCCCAGCCGAACGGCCCGCAGAACGGCCAGCCCGGCCAGAACGGTCAGCCCGGCCAGCCGTACGGGCAGGGTCTGCCCGGCCAGGGTCAGCCCGGCCAGGGCCAGCAGTCCGGCCCCGGCTTCGGCCAGCAGCCCGGCTACCAGCCGCAGCCCGTCCAGCCGATGCGCCCCGAGGACGAGAAGCTCTGGTCGACGCTCATCCACCTCGGCGGGATCCTCTTCGCGTTCGTCCCCGCCCTCGTCGGTTACCTCGTGTTGAAGGACCGCGGCCCGTTCATCCGGGAGCACACCAGGACCGCGCTGAACTTCCAGATCACGGTGGCCATCGTCTACGTGATCTCGGCGATCCTGTCGATCATCGTCATCGGAGGGGTGCTCGCCCTCGTCGCCGGCATCCTCGTGATCATCTTCTCGATCATCGCCGCCGTCGCGGCCAACAAGGGCGAGTGGTATAAGTACCCGCTGACCATCGAGTTCGTCAAGTAGACGGTCGACCGGCCCGGACGGGCACCACGCGAGGCGCGACTCCCCCGGGAGCCGCGCCTCCTGCGTTCCGGGCCCGCGCCTCCTGGTCGCCACCGCGGGGCGCGGCGGCGATCAGGACGATCGGGACGATCGGGACGCTCAGTCGGGCAGCAGACGCCGCACGACGGCGTCGGCCATGAGCCGCCCCTCGCGCGTGAGCACGACGCGACCCTGCAGGGCCGGACGCCCCTCGACCCAGCCGTCGGCGATGAGGCCACCGACGGCCCGGCGTCCGTCGTCGTCGAGCTCGGAGGTGGGCAGCCCCTCGCGGATGCGCACCCCGAGCAGGACGCGCTCGACCCGACGGGTCTCGTCGTCGAGGGTCTCGCGCCCGGCGGCCGGCGACTCGCCCGCGGCCATGCGCTGCTGGTAGGCGGCCGGGTGCTTGACGTTCCACCAGCGGACGCCACCGACGTGACTGTGCGCGCCCGGGCCGACGCCCCACCAGTCGTGGCCCTGCCAGTACGCCAGGTTGTGGCGGGAACGGTGCTCGACGCCACGCGACCAGTTGCTGACCTCGTACCAGTCGTAGCCCGCGCCGGCGAGCCGGTCGTCCGCGATCTCGTACATGTCGGCCGCGGTGTCGTCGTCGGGCATCGGGACCTCGCCCCGCTTGATCTGGCGGGCGAGCTTCGTGCCGTCCTCGACGATCAGCGAGTACGCGGAGAGGTGGTCGGGCTCCTGCTCGAGGGCGACGTCGAGCGAACGCCTCCAGTCGTCGAGGGTCTCGCCGGGTGTGCCGTAGATGAGGTCGAGGCTGACGTCGAGCCCCGCGTCACGGGCCCAGCGCACCACGAACGGGATGCGCTCGGGGTCGTGCGTGCGCTCCAGGGTGGCGAGAACGCTCGGGACGGCCGACTGCATGCCGAAGCTGACGCGCGTGAAGCCGGCGTCGGCGAGCTGCTGCAGGTACGCGGCGTCGACCGAGTCGGGGTTCGCCTCGGTCGTCACCTCGGCGCCGGGCTCGAGACCCCAGGTGTCGACCATCGCGTGGAGCATCGACGTGAGGTCGCTCGACGGCAGCATCGTCGGGGTGCCCCCGCCGAAGAACACCGAGGAGGCGCGGCGCGGCGGGAGCCCCGCCTCGCGCAGCACCCGGCCCCCGAGCTCGATCTCGGTGACGGCCTGCCCGGCGTAGTCGTCGCGACGAGCGCCTCGCAGCTCGTCGCCCGTGTAGGTGTTGAAGTCGCAGTACCCGCAGCGCACGCGGCAGAACGGGACGTGCAGGTAGACCCCGAAGTTGCGGTCGTCCGCGCCGACGGCGACGGTCTCGGGCAGGCGTCCGTCGACGGGGGCAGGATCGCCGAGGGGAAGGGCTCCGGGCACCGTCAGGCGCCGGTTCCCGCGGCGTCGCCGCGCAGGCCGGTCGGGGGGCGCTCGTCACCGCGGGGGTCGCCGACGCCGGCCTCGGTGTCTTCGACGACGACGACCTCGTCGGTCTGCTCGCCCTTCTCGTTGAGGCTCAGTGCCCTCAGGTACCGCTTCGTGTACTGCGCCTGCGTGCGTCGCAGGAACGGTGCCACGAGGCGCCACTTCGCGCTCGACGGCTTCGAGAACGACCGGATGGAGAGCCACACCGAACCGTCGTCGGTCTGGTCGACGATCCAGGACTCCTCGCCGCTCTCGGGGTGGCCGTCGAGGGTTCCATACGCGAAACCCTTGCGCTTCGGTTCGTCGATCACGTAGACGACGCGCACCGGGGCCTCGACCGTGCGCCCGTAGGCCTCGATGCTCAGCGTGGCCGTCGTGCCCGCCGTGAGGAAGGGCGTGCCGTCGGGCGAGTAGCGCGACTCGTCACGCGCGGTCGCCCATTCGGCGGCGTCGACCGGTTGCCCGTGCTCGTCGAACTGGACGGGCGTGTACTCGCTCTCGTCGGCCGGCGGCACGGTGTCGACCCGGACGCGGATGCCGCTGCGCTCCTGGATCTGCCAGGTCATGGTGGCGATCCAGGCCGCGGCGAAGCGGGCGTCGCCGTGGCCGACGCGGGCCCGGTACTCGGCCGGCTTGAACCCCTTCGGCGGGTACTGCATGAGGTCGGGGGCCTGCGTCGCCCCGACCTCGCCGTAGGTCGTGCGGGTCTCGGTGTGGGTGGCTCGACGCATGGACCCTACTTCTTGTCTTTCTTCTCGACGTCGCCGCTGAGGGCGGCGATGAAGGCCTCTTGGGGCACGTCGACCCGACCGATGGTCTTCATGCGCTTCTTGCCCTCCTTCTGCTTCTCGAGGAGTTTGCGCTTGCGCGAGATGTCGCCGCCGTAGCACTTGGCCAGGACGTCCTTGCGCATGGCCCGGATGCTCTCGCGGGCGATGATCCGGGCACCGATGGCGGCCTGGATGGGCACCTCGAACTGCTGCCTCGGGATGAGTTCGCGCAGCCGGCCCGTCATGAGCACCCCGTAGGCGTAGGCCTTGTCGCGGTGCACGATCGCGCTGAAGGCGTCGACCTGCTCACCCTGCAACAGGATGTCGACCTTGACCAGGTCGGCCTCTTGATCGCCGATGGGCTCGTAGTCGAGGCTGGCGTAGCCCGCCGTCTTCGACTTGAGGCTGTCGAAGAAGTCGAACACGATCTCGCCGAGGGGCATCGCGTAACGGATCTCGACCCGGTCCTCGCCGAGGTACTCCATGCCCAGCAGGGTGCCGCGGCGCTGCTGGCAGAGCTCCATGATCACGCCGACGTAGTCCTTGGGCGCGAGGATGCCCGCCTTGACCATGGGCTCGCTGACGCTCGCGATCTTGCCGCCCGGGAACTCGCTCGGGTTGGTGACCGTGACGGTCTTCTTGTCTTCGGTGGTGACCTCGTAGATGACGCTCGGGGCCGTCGTGATGAGGTCGAGGCCGAACTCGCGGTCGAGTCGTTCGGTGACGATCTCGAGGTGGAGCAGGCCGAGGAACCCACAGCGGAAGCCGAAGCCGAGGGCCACCGAGGTCTCGGGCTCGTAGACCAGCGCGGCGTCGGACAGCTTGAGCTTGTCGAGGGCCTCGCGGAGGAGGGGGTAGTCGCTGCCGTCGATCGGGTAGAGCCCCGAGAACACCATCGGCAGCGGTTCGGTGTACCCGCTGAGGGCCTCGGTCGCGGGCTTGGCCGACGTCGTGACGGTGTCGCCCACCTTCGACAGGCGGACGTCCTTCACGCCGGTGATGAGGTAGCCGACCTCGCCGACCGACAGCCCCTGGCTCGGGACGGGCTCGGGTGACGACACGCCGATCTCGAGGATGTCGTGGGTCGACTTCGTCGACATCATCTGCACCTTCTCGCGAGGGTGCAGGGTGCCGTCGATCATGCGGATGTACGTCACCACGCCGCGGTAGCTGTCGTAGACCGAGTCGAAGATCATCGCGCGGGGCGGTGCGTCCTTGACGCCGACGGGAGAGGGAATGCGGTCGACGACACGGTCGAGGAGCTCTTCGACGCCCATTCCGGTCTTGCCGCTGACCCGCAGCACGTCGGCGGGGTCGCCGCCGATCAGGCCCGCCAGCTCGGCGGCGTACTTGTCGGGGTCGGCCGCCGGGAGGTCGATCTTGTTGAGCACCGGGATGATCTCGAGGTCGTTCTCGAGCGCCAGGTAGAGGTTCGCCAGGGTCTGCGCCTCGATGCCCTGGGCCGCGTCGACCAGCAGGATCGCCCCCTCGCACGCGGCCAGCGAGCGGGAGACCTCGTAGCTGAAGTCCACGTGGCCGGGGGTGTCGATCATGTTGAGCGCGAAGGTCTCGCCGTTGCGCTCCCACGGCATGCGCACCGCCTGGCTCTTGATCGTGATGCCGCGCTCGCGCTCGATGTCCATGCGGTCGAGGTACTGGGCACGCATCGCACGCGACTCGACCACGCCGGTGATGCCGAGCATGCGGTCGGCGAGGGTCGACTTGCCGTGGTCGATGTGCGCGATGATGCAGAAGTTGCGGAGGGACTCGGGCTCGGTCGACGCCGGCTCGAGTGCGCGGGTTGCTTGGGGACTCACACGATCCTCTGGGGGTGGTGGGCGGGGGTACCGCACGATTCTCCCACGCCGGGGCGACGGATCGGGCGTCGGCCCGCGCAGGGCCGCCCGTCGGCAACTCCTGCCCGGTGTCGCGACCGGCACCGCGCCTCCCCGGTCGACGGCTCGTGCCGTGACGGCGGGCAGGACTTGCCCATACCGTGGCCGCACCGGATGCCGTGCGCGCGGGACGCCGCGGTGCGGGCGAGCGGGTGGGCCGGTCGGCGGGTGGGCCAGAGGGGGGCGCGAGCCAGCGGGGCGGTGCGGGCAACTCCTGGCCGGTGCCGCTCGGGCGGTCGGACTCCCCGGCGTCGCGACGGGCGTGCGACGGCAGGCAGGAGTTGCCGACGCGAGCCGGACCGCGAGATGAGCGCGGGACGAGCGCGAGCGCGGGAGGCGCGAGCCGGAACGCGGGACGGGACCGCCGGGCGGGACTGCCGGGCCGAGGGTCAGGCCGCGGTGCCGGGAAGGAGCGCGAGGACGCCGGCGCCCCCGACGACGGCGAGGCCGATCGCCAGGGCGATCAGCGTGCCCACGAGCATGACGGCGGACGAGACGATGCCGACGAGCGCCATGGTGCGACCCTGGGGCTCACGGCGGCGGGACAGGATGCCGAGGACGAGGCCGGCGATCGGGACGACGAAGGTGAAGCCGAAGCCGATCGAGGCGAGGCCGAGGACGAGGCTCCAGACGGCGAGGGGCGAACGGACGCCGGTGCTGGAGGCGGAGAAGGTCGTGTGTACGGGTTGGTTCGTCATGCTCCGAGCCTAGGAAGCCCCTCGCGTCGACCCCAGGGGGCTGACCCCCGGATCTCAGCGGGGGTCGCCCGGCGCCGGCAGTTTGCCGAGCCCCCGGGTGATCACCTCGGGTGACGACGCGAGGCAGACGCGGATCCACCCCTCGCCGCTCCGGCCGAACGCACTGCCCGGCGCGACCGCGACGCGCTCCGACAGCAGGAACCGCTCGGCCCACGCCGCCACGTCGCCCTGCGACGCGTGGCTGACGTCGATCCAGAGGTAGAAGGCGCCGGTGGGCTCGAGGTACCGGATGCCCCGCTCGTCGAGCAGCGTCGTGGCGAGGTCGAGGTTGCTCCGATAGTGCTCGCGGGCGTCGGCCACGGGCTGGTGGTCCCCCACGACGGCGGCGAGGGCGGCGTGCTGGTCGGGCTCGGCGACGCAGCTGATGGCCGCCTCCTGGACCGTGCGCATCGTCTCCGCGAGGCCCTTGGGCGTCACGAGGTAGCCGACTCGCACGCCCGTCATGGCGTAGGTCTTGCTCATCGAGAAGACGCTGAACACCCGGTCGTCGCCGTCGAGCGACGCCAGGCTGACGTGCTTCGGCCCGTAGGTGAAGTACTCGTAGACCTCGTCGCTGATGACCCAGAGGTCGTGCCGGCGGGCGAAGTCCAGCAGGCGCCGCAGCGTCTCCTCCGGATAGACGACGCCGAGCGGGTTCGACGGGCTGTTCACGATGAGGGCACGGGTGCGGTCGCCGACGAGGTTCTCGAGTTCGTCGAGGTCGGGGTGGAAGCCGAGCTCGGGGGCCAACGTGTAGGGCACGGGCACGGCGTCGAGCATGTGGGCGTTCATCGTGAACGTCGTGTAACCGGGGTCCGGCACCAGCACCTCGTCACCGGCCGCGAGCAGCAGTCCCATCGTCTGGTGCAGGGCCTGCGTCCCCCCGACGGTGACCCAGACCTGCTCGAGGTCCACGTGCACGTCGTTCTCCCGGGCGAGTTTGTCCACGAGCGCCTCGCGCAGGGCCGGGATGCCGCCGTTCGGCGTGTAGTCGGTGCGGTCGTCGGCCCAGGCGCGGCGTGCGGCGTCGGCGATGTGGCGGGCGACGGGCACGTCGGGTTCGCCCACCACGAGCATGTCGACGCCGTCGAGCTGCGCCGCGAGCTCGTAGACCCGACGGATTCCGGAAGCGGGCACGGTGGTCATGTGGGGTGCGAGCTGAGGCATGATGGCACGGTACCCCGCACGACACGGCACGCCGACCGCTCGACGTTCGTTGAGAGTCGGGCTCGCTGCTGGTAACGTTGCCTGTTGGCTTGCGCGTTACGTCTGCAGTGGCGGAACGCGATCGCAGCCGAGAGCCGCTCCGGTGGCCATCACCGGCGGCAGCACCGGGTCGACCGATTCACGTCGGTCGGACGCTCGGCTGGCGCACATCGTCCGATACTCAGAATCCAGAAAGTAGTTCACGTGGCAAACATCAAGTCGCAGATCAAGCGCATCGGCACCAACAAGAAGGCCCAGGACCGCAACCGCGCCGTCAAGAGCGAGCTCAAGACCGCCGTCCGCGCCACCCGCGAGGCCATCGCCGCCGGCGACAAGGACAAGGCCACCTCGGCTCTGCTCCTCGCGTCGAAGAAGCTCGACAAGGCCGCCAGCAAGGGCGTCATCCACCAGAACCAGGCCGCGAACCGCAAGTCGTCCATCGCGAAGCAGGTCGGCGCCCTCTAGGCTCCCCTCCCCCGAGCCCCCGGGCTCGACGACGAAGGCCCCGTCTCGATCGAGACGGGGCCTTCGTCGTCCCCGTTCGCCCGCAGGACAGGCGACCGGACGGTCAGGAGGCGCGACTCACGACAGCAGCGAACCGCGCGTCGAGATCATGGTCACCATCCGCTCGAGCGCGTACACCGGATCGCGCTCGGCGCCCTTGACGGCCGCGTCGGTCTCGGCGAGCAGCTCGATGCACCGGCCCAGCCCGTCCTCGGTCCAGCCCCGGAGGTCTCGTTGTGCCCGTTCGACCTGCCACGGGGCGAGTCCGAAGCGCGAGGCGAGTTGACCCGAGCCGCCGTAGGAGCCCTGCACCTTGGCCATGGTGCGGATCTTCATCGCGAACGCCGCCACCACGGGCACGGGATCGGCCCCGGTCGACAACGCGTGGCGGAGCAGGACCAGAGCCTCGCCCTGCTGACCTGCGATGGCCGCGTCGGCCACCTTGAAGGCGTTGGTCTCGACCCGACCCGAGTAGTACTTCTCGACCGTGGCCTCGGTGATCTCGGCCGCGGCGTCGCTGATCAGCTGCTGGCACGCGCTGGCGAGCTCGGCCAGGTCGTCGTTGAAGGCCGTCACGAGCGCCCGGAGGGCCCCCTGCGAGATGCGACGCCGTTCGGCGGCGAACTCGGCGGCCGCGAACTCGAGCTTCTCGGTGTCTTTCTTGAGTTCGGCGCAGACGACCTCGAGCCCGCCGCCGGTGCCGCCCCGGACGGCGTCGAGCAGCTTCTTGCCGCGGACCCCGCCTCCGTGGCGCAACACGAGGGTCGTGTCGTCGGCGGGCGTGTCGAGGTAGCGCAGCGTCTCGGTGAGGAAGGCGTCGGTGCACTTCTCGACGTTCGAGACGCGGATGAGACGTGGCTCGGCGAAGAGCGACGGGCTCGCCAGCGTCACGAGCTCGCCGGGCTGGTAATGGTCGGCCTCGAGGTCGTGCACCTCGAGGCTGGGGTCTTCGGCGACGAGCTGGTCGCGCAGCTGGCGGGAGGCACGGTCGGCGAGGAACTGCTCGGGCCCGCTCACCAGCACCACGGCCGCGGGACGGATCTTGTCCCACCCGACCTGGTCGATCGCGACCGAGGCCTTCTTCGCCGTCTTGCCACTCGCTCGCGCTGCCATGCTGCCTCTCGGACGTCGTCCCACGGACGCGGGGCCCGCCGCGCCTCCTCCGATGCTAGAGGACGCCACCGACGTGTCGGACGCGCGATCTCGACCCGCGGACCCCGCGTGCTCCCGCCAGATCCGCAGGCCGACGTCGCCGCCGTCACGGCCGACGGGCGTGACCGCGGCCTGACCGGCCTCGTCGCTGCGGACCACGACTCCCCCGCCGTCCCGGACCAGGTCGAGCGCGACGTCGGTGGGGTGTCCGTAGGAGTTCTCTGCCCCCACGCCGACCAGGCCGACGCGGGCCGACACCCGCTCGTACAACTCGGCGTGCTGGTCCGCCGACCCGTGGTGCGACACCTTCAGGACGTCGACCCGCCCGAGCCCCTCCTCGCCGTCGGGTGACGAGGCCAGACGGCGTTGGGCGGTCTCACCGAGATCGCCGAGGGCCAGCAGGGAGAGGCACCCGACCCGGCAGGACCCGCCCGGGTCGAGGCGCACCACGAGGCTGGCGTCGTTGCCCGCCGGGGTCGCGGAGGGCGGCCAGAGGAGCCGCCACGTGTGGTCGCCGAGGCGTCCCCGGGTGCCGACCCGCGCCTCCTGGACCTCGGCGCCACCGCCGCGCAGGGCGGTCACGACCTCGGCGTCGTCCGAACGCCCCACGGGCCCGACGAGGGCCGTGCCGACCCGGCCGACGACCGAGCCGATCGCCCCGACGTGGTCACGGTCGAAATGGGTGAGCACGAGCAGGTCGACGTGGCGCACGCCGAACGTCGAGAGGCAGCGGTCGACGGCGGCCTCGTCGTCACCCACGTCGATCAGGGCGACGGCCCGCGCGCTGCGGACGAGCACGGCGTCGCCCTGCCCCACGTCGCACTGGGCGACGACCCAGTCGTCGGGAACGGAGGCGCGGGTCACCACGGTGCGCCCGCCCACCACCCCGACGGTGGCCACCAGCACGCCCACCAGCAGCGTCGTGACGACGGCCCGCAGGCGGCCCCGGGCCCGGGCCACCACGGCGACCACGACGAGGGCCGTCACGCCGACCAGGGAGGCGACGCCGAGCGCCGAGGCGTCCCACCCGACTCGCGTGCCCGGCCAGGTCGACGCCGACCGGGCGACGGCCGCGACCCAGGACGACGGCAGCCACGAGGCCCACGCGACGGTCGCCGCCGTCGCGGGCGCCCAGGGCGCGAGCACGCAGACGACGAGCCCACCCACGGTCGCCACCGGAGCCGCCGGGCCGGCCAGCACGTTCGCGACGACGCCGTGCAGGGCGATGCTCGGTTCGAGGGCGAGCAAGACGGGCTGGCAGGCGAGCTGCGCGGCCGTGGGGACGGCAAGGGCCGCCGCCACGGGTTCGGGCACGAGGCGCGCCAGCAGGGCGGTCAGCGGCCCTCCGAGCACGACCAGCCCCGACGTCGCGAGGACCGACAGGACGAAGGCGAGGTCACGGGCCAACCACGGGTCCGCGAACAGCAGCCCGGCGACCGCCAGCGCGATCACGGGCACACCGGCGATCGGCCGGGCGACGGCGAGGTGCACGAGGACGAGCACCGCCATGACGGTGGCCCGGACGATGCTCGGCTCGGGCGTGACGAGCACGACGAAAGCGACGAGCACGACGACGGCCATCGCGAGCCGCAGCAACCGCGGGACCCTCAGCACCGACCCGACGAGCACCACGAGGGCGACCAGCACGGCGCAGTTCGAGCCCGACACGGCCGTCAGGTGGCTGAGCGACGCCTGCGTCATGTCGTCGTCGAGGTCGTCGGGCACTCCCGACGTGTCGCCGATCGCGAGCCCGGGCAGCAGGGCCCCGCCGTCACCGGGCAGGTCTGCGGCCACGGCGCGGAAGGCCGATCGCAGCCCGTTCGACCAGGCCGACGCCCGCCCGGGCTCGGCGCGGACGCCGAGCGGCTCGACCGCCCGCCCCTCGAACGCGACCGACTCGCCGTACCTCACCGGGCCCAGGACGAGCCGGGCCGACACCCGGGCCCCGATCTCGGCCGACCGGCGACCGTCGAGGCGCGCCCCGAACACCCGCACCGGGACGCGGTCCCCGAGGGCCACGGTCCCCGAGCCGACGTCGAGTCGGTCGACCGACATCGTCAGGACGTCGGCCCGCGCCTCGACCCGGTCGAGCAGGCGCCCCTCGACGGTGACCGCGTGCCCCACCGACGTCGTGAGCCCCGACGGGTGACGACGGTCGTCGCGCACCGCCGCCTGGCCCGTGAGCCCGGCGCACGCCCCGGCGCTCAGGGCCACCACCAGCAGGACCTGCCCGGCCGCGAGGGAGCCCACCCGCGCCACGAGCACGAGGCCGACCGCGACGACGCAGACGACGAGGGCGACGGCGGCCACGACGGGCGACAGCCCCGGCCGGGTCGAGCCCACGGCGAGCCCGACCCACGCCACGGCCACGGGCACCCCGAGCCGCAGGTCGAGGACGCGACCGGGCGTCACACCCGCACCCGGTCGCGCAGCGTCTCGAGCGTCTTCGGACCGATGCCCGGCACCCCGAGCAGGTCGTCGACGCTGCGGAAGCGGCCGTTCTCGTCACGCCAGGACAGGATCGCCGCGGCGGTCGCCGGCCCCACCCCGGGCAGCGTCTGCAACGCGGCGTCGTCCGCGAGGTTGAGGTCGACCGTCCCGCCACCGCCTGCCACCCCGTCGTCCGCGGTCTCACCGACGGCCGGCACCCGCAGCTGCTCGCCGTCGACCAGCACCCGCGCGAGGTTGACCGCTGCCTGGTCGGCCTCGTCCGTGAACCCGCCGGCCGCCGCGACCACGTCGACGACGCGGGCGCCGTGCGGCAGTTCGTACAGGCCGGGCGCCGCCACCCGGCCGTGCACGTGCACGAAGACGACCGAGGCACCCGCGGGAGGTGCGGTGCCGGCCCCTGCCCCGGCCTCGGCCCCGGTGCCCGGCTCGACGGTCACGAGCTCGTCCGCCGCGCCTCCTCGGGTGGCGAAGGCCGACACGGCGACGCTCACCGCCAGCACGACGAAGAGCAGGACGACGACCGCCCCGACCCCCACGCGCCACCGCGGACCACCCGGCTCGGACGGGTCGACGGCGGTGCGGAAGCTGACGGTCATGACCCGTCACGGTACGAGCGGGTGTCCGCCCGCACGGACGACGACGGCCGCCCTGGGGAGCCAGGGCGGCCGTCGACGAGTGGGGACGAGACGCCCCGAGTGACCTACTTCACCGCGATGTTCACCAGGCGCGGCGCCCGCACGATGACGTTGACGATCTGCTTGTCGCCGATCGCGCGCTGCACGGCCGCCGAGTCGCGGGCCATCGCCTCGAGCTCGTCGGAGGCGATCTTGGGCGACACCTCGAGCCGGTCGCGCACCTTGCCGTTGACCTGGACGACCGCGGTGACGCTCGTCTCGACGAGCAGCGTCGGGTCGGCCTTCCGCCAGCCGTACGTGGCGAGGGCACCGCCGTCGTAGCCGAGCTTCTCCCACATCTCGGAAGCCGTGTAGGGAGCGAACAGCGACAGCCCCAGCGCGACGGTCTCGGTCGCCTCGCGCACCGCCGGGTCGGACGCGCCGGGACCCGAGTCGATCGCCTTGCGGACGGCGTTGGTGAGCTCCATCAGGCGAGCGACGACGACGTTGTACTTGAACGCCTCGCTCAGCCCCGGGGCCTCGGCGAGGAACCGGTGGGTGACCCGGCGCAGGGCCTGGTCGCCGTCGGCCCACACCACGTCGCGCGAGCTGTCGACGTCGCTCGCGAGACGGAACGCCCGGGCCAGGAACTTGGCCGAACCGGCGGGCGAGACGTCGGCCCAGTCGATGTCGTCCTCGGGCGGGCCGGCGAAGGCCATCGTCAGGCGGATGGCGTCGACGCCGTGCTTCTCGATCTCGTCGGAGAGGCTGACGACGTTGCCCTTGCTCTTGCTCATCTTGGCGCCGTCCTGCAGCACCATGCCCTGGTTCAGCAGCGCGCTGAAGGGCTCGGTGAAGTCGACGTGGCCGAGGTCGAAGAGCACCTTGGTGATGAAGCGCGCGTAGAGCAGGTGCAGGATGGCGTGCTCGACGCCTCCGACGTACTGGTCGACCGGCGCCCACCTGCTGGCCTGGGCCGGGTCGAAGGCCCGGTCGGCGTCGGTGGGATCGAGGAACCGCAGGAAGTACCACGAGCTGTCGACGAAGGTGTCCATCGTGTCGGCGTCCCGACGCGCGGGCGACCCGTCGCGCGGGTCGGGCACGTTCACCCAGTCCTCGGCCGCGCCGAGCGGCGAGCTGCCCTTCGGCTTGAGGTCGAGGCCCTCGGTCGACGGCAGTCGGACCGGCAGCTCGTCGTAGGGCACCGGCACCTCGACGCCGTCGGCGCCGTGCACGATCGGGATGGGCGTGCCCCAGAAGCGCTGGCGCGAGATCAGCCAGTCGCGCAGACGGTACGTCTTGGCCGCCCCGCCGTCACCGGACGCCTCGAGCAGTTCGACGACGCGCTTGATCGCGTTCGACTTGCTGAGGCCGGTCAGGGCGCCCGAGTTCATCAGCCGGCCGTCGCCGGTCAGGGCCACGCCCGTCTCGCGGGGGTTCAGGTCGGGCAGGTCGTCCGGCAGGATCGCCTGGCCGTCCTCGTCGAGCTCGAGCTTGGGGATCACGCCCGTGACGGGCGCGTTCGTGTCGACCACGACGCGCACCGGGAGGTCGTACTTGCGGGCGAAGTCGAGGTCGCGCTGGTCGTGCGCGGGCACGGCCATGACCGCGCCGTGGCCGTAGTCGGCCAGCACGTAGTCGGCGGCCCAGACCGGCATCGGGTCGCCCGTGAGCGGGTTGACCGCCACCCGGCCGAGCGGCACGCCGGTCTTGGGGCGCTCGCTCGACTGGCGCTCGATCTCGGTCGCCTTCTGCACCTCGACGAGGTACTCGGCGAAGGTCGCCTTGACGTCGTCCGTCGCGTCGGCGACGAGTTCGGCCGCGAGGTCGGAGTCGGGTGCGACGACCATGAACGTCGCGCCGTAGAGGGTGTCGGGACGCGTGGTGAAGACCGTGACCTTCTCGTCACGGCCCTCGATGGCGAAGTGCACGTCCGCACCGATCGAGCGGCCGATCCAGTTGCGCTGCATGTTGAGCACCTTGGTCGGCCACCGGCCCTCGAGCTGGTTGAGGTCGTCGAGCAGGCGGTCGGCGTAGTCGGTGATCTTGAAGTACCACTGCGTCAGCTTCTTCTTGACCACGACGGCACCCGACCGGTCGCTGGTGCCGTCGGGCAGCACCTGCTCGTTGGCGAGCACGGTCTGGTCCACCGGGTCCCAGTTGACCCAGCTGTCTTTGCGGTACGCCAGGCCCTTCTTGTACATCTCGAGGAACAGCCACTGGTTCCACTTGTAGTACTCGGGATCGCTCGTATGCAGCACCCGGCTCCAGTCGAACGACGGGGCGTAGAGCTTCATGCTCTGCTTCTGCTGCGCGATGTTCGCGTAGGTCCACTCGCGGGGGTCGACGCCGCGCTTGATGGCCGCGTTCTCGGCGGGGAGCCCGAAGCTGTCCCAGCCGATCGGGTGCAGCACGTTGAAGCCCTGCTGGCGCCAGTAGCGCGTCACCATGTCGCCGAGGGCGTACTGCTCGGCGTGGCCCATGTGCAGGTCGCCCGAGGGGTAGGGGAACATGTCGAGGATGTACTTGCGCGGCCGCTTGTCGTCGGGGTCGACGACGAACGGCTGCTCGGCGTCCCACCGGGCCTGCCACTTCTCTTGCAGGCGGGCGACGTCGTACTCGCGTTCGGGCACGCCGTCGTGGGGCGGGATGGCCGAGGAGGCGTCGGTCGCGGTCGTGTCGTGCTCGTGTGCCACGGGGCTCTCATTCACTGCTGGCAGTCGGTGCGGTGGGGGCGGACCGTCCGTGCGAGGGCACGGCGACGTGCGCCGGGCTCGGCGATCCTCGCCAAGGCTACCGAACGGCACGCGCCGTCACGACATGCGGACCGGGGCCCCGTCGGCGGTACGGACGCCGAGCACGGCGAGCAGGGCCGCCGCCTTCAGCTCGACCTCGTCGCGTTCGTCGACCGGCACCGACGAGATGGTGATGCCGCCGCCCACCCCGACGCGAGCACCCGCCGGTCGCACGGGCCGTCCCGCACCCGCCGCCCGGGCCCCGTGCACGACGATCGAGCGGATGGTCATCGCCAGGCTCGCCGAGCCGTCGCGCCCGAGCCAGCCGGTCGCACCCGAGTAGATCCCCCGGGGCGCTCCTTCGAGGTCGGCGAGCAGTTCGACGGCCCGTCGCTTCGGGGCACCGGTCATCGACCCGGCGGGGAAGGCCGCCTCGACGACGTCGGCCGCGGTGCACCCCGCCCCGAGACGGGCCCGCACCGTGCTGACGAGCTGGTGGACGTGCTCGTACGAGTGCACGGCGAGCAGCTCGGACACCTCGACCGTGCCGAGCAGGGCCACCCGGGCGAGGTCGTTGCGGACCAGGTCGACGATCATGACGTTCTCGGCGCGCTCCTTCTCGCTCTCGACGAGCTCGCGCGCGAGCACCGTGTCGTCGGCGCCCGACCCGCGGCGTCGCGTGCCCTTGATCGGCGCCGACGACACCCGGCCGTCGGCCGTCACCTCGACGAACGACTCGGGCGACGCCCCGACGACGGCCACGTCGCCGATGCGCACGAACGACGCGTGCGGCGCCGGCGAGGACCGACGGAGGCGCGCGAAGGCCTCGAGCGCGTCCACCGGCCCCACGACGTCGACGGCCGTGGTCAGGCAGAGCTGGTACGCCTCGCCGGCCGCGATGGCCCGCCGACACCCCTCGATCAGGTCGAGGTACTCGTCGGGGCGGTGCCGCCAGCGGGCGATGGGCGGGGCGGCGCCCCCCGAGGAGGCGCGGGTCGGCCCGGGCACCGGAGGCTCGGGCGGCACGTCGGCCCAGGTCTCGACCAGGGAGGACGCCCACGGGTCGCCGGCCCGCGCGACGGCCTCGACCGAGCGTGCGGCGTGGTCGAAGACCAGGGCACGGTCGACGTCGAGCAGGGCGAGGTCGGCGGGGTCCCCGTCGGCGGCGACGGTGGAGGCGGTGGCTGCCCGCCGGTGCCCCTCGGTGGCGTCGCGGTCGAGCAGCCGGCAGCCGAAGCCGTAGCCGAGCCAGCCGGCCCAACCGAGGGGATGGCTGTCGGGCTCGACGTCGACCAGGTCGTCACGCACCGCCTGCCAGAGCCGGTCGGCGCCGCCGTCGCGGACGTCGCCCGTCCACGCCGGGCCGAACCCAACGACGGACCGGCCCCGAACGGCGCCCACCCCCGCGTCGCGCCAGACCACGTCGCCGGTCGCGGCCAGGTGCCGGACGACGGCCTCGGGGTCGCGCCACGGCAGGGAGGAACGGACGACCGCGGGACGCATACCCTTGATCCTATGAGCGGAGACCCGACCCGATGAGTGGCGAGCGGCCGGGTGGTGACGTGCTGCACGTCTGGCAGGGCGACGAGCTGGCGACGCGCGGGGGCGGAGGGGCGGCGGACGCCGACCCGCGCCTCCTCGTGGCGGACTCGTGGCTGGTCGACGACGGCTCGGTGCTGGCCCTCGACGTGCACCGCGACCGGTTCGCCGGGTCGGTCGCCGAGGTGCCCGGGGCGCCCGACGCGGACGAGGTGTCGGCGTTCTGGACGGCGGCCCTCGCGGTCCTCCCCCGGACGGGAGCCTGGTTCCCCCGCGTCGAGCTCGTCGCAGGCGACGGAGCCGAGGACGGCGACCGGGCACGGCTGCGGCTGCGCCTCCGTCCCGCTCCCCCGCGCCACCGCTCGGTCGTCCTCGCCACGGCCGACCGGGACCCCCGCACGCGACCGACGGTCAAGGGGCCCGACCTCGCCGCCCTCGGCTCGCTCGTCTCCGAGGCGCGGTCCCGAGGGGCCGACGAGGCCGTGCTGCTCTCGCCCGAGGGACACGTCGTCGAAGGCGCCTGGAGCTCGATCGTCTGGTGGCGCGGGGACGCCCTCTGCCTCCCGTCGGACGACCTGGCGCGCCTCCCGGGCGTCACGGTCCGCAGCCTGACGACGCTGGCCGCCGTCCTCGGCGTCGACGTGCTGCACGACCGCACCCGGCCGGACGAGCTCGACGGGTTCGAGGTCTGGGGCCTCGGCGCACTGCACGGCATCCGCATCGTCACCGGCTGGATCGACGGCCCGGCACCCGCCGAGGAGCCGGGGCGCCTGGCGCTCTGGCGCGGCCGACTCGACCGCCTGCGACGACCGGTCGACGGCTGACCCCCACCGGGCCGCGATCGGTGCCTCGACGCGTCAGGCGCCGGCCCCGTCGTCGGGCGTGACCTCGGACCCGACCTCGGAGCCCACCTCGACCTCGCCGAGGCGGCCCGCCTCGAGGCGCACGCGCCGCGTCACCAGCTCGGCCGGCACCTCGACGTGCGAGATCACGACGACCGTCGAGCCGTCGTCGCGGGCGGCGGTCAGGACGTCGTGCACGAGCCGACGGGAGGTCTCGGCGTCGAGTCCGGCCGTCGGCTCGTCGAGCACGAGCACCGGGAACCCCCGCAGGAGGGCACGCGCGAGCGAGATGCGCTGGGCCTGACCACCCGAGACGAGGACGCCGCGCTCGCCCACCGGTGCGTCGAGCCCGCCGCGCTCGGCGGCCCAGCGGCCCAGCCCGACGCGGTCCAGGACCGCGAGCAGGTCGTCGTCGGTGGCCGTGTCGCGGGCGAAGAGCAGGTTCTGCCGCAGGGACTCGTCGAAGAGGTAGGGCGTCTGCTCGATCAGGCCGACCGTGGCCCGGACGGCGGCCGGGGCGAGGATCGCCGTGTCGACTCCCCCGACCTCGTAGCGACCCGTGTGCTCGACGAAGCGGGCCAGCACCCACGCCAGCGTGGTCTTGCCGGCGCCGCTCGGCCCCTCGACCACGAGGCGGTCGCCGACGGCCACGTCGAGGTCGACGCCGCGGAGCGCGGGGCCCGCCGCCCCCGGCCAGGTCGCCGAGACTCCCCGCAGGCGAAGCGCGGGCACGGAGGCCGGCACGGCGGGCCCGTGGGCTCGGAGAGGGTCGGAGGCGGTGACGTCCGCCTCGCCGGACACGTGGTCGTCGTCGACGACGCCGGCCGGCACGTCGACCGGCACCGCCGAGTCGACGCGGTCACCGCTCGCCCGCACGCGACGCCAGGCCAGCACGGCCGTCGGGACGGCACCGACGACCTCGAAGACGGCGAGGGGCACGAGGGCGACCAGCGCGAAGGCGGGACCGGTCAGCCCGCCCGAGGCGACGTCGGGCGCCACGACGGGGATCGTCGCGAACACGGCGGCACCCGACAGCGCCGAGAGCACGGCGGCGACCACGCCCCCGGTCAGGGCCCGACGCGAGGAGGCGCGGCGCAGGTCGTCGTCGAGTCGAGCGACCCGGGCGAGCTGACGGTCCACCGCCTCGAACGCGACGAGCACGTCGAGGTTCTGCACGAGGTCGACGACGGCAGCCGAGAGCGCCCCCCGCCGGTCGGCGAGGGTGCGTTCACTGCGGCGGGCGAGCCGGTCCGCGGCGACGCAGCCGACGACGAACGCGATGACGAGTGCGCCTGCCAGGACGACCGCCGCCATCGGCGACACGAGGGCGACGCCGACCACCGCGACGACCGAGGTCAGGCCCGACACCACGAGCGGCTGCACGACCCGGAGGGGAAGGTCCTGCAGGGCGTCGACGTCACCGACGACGCGCGCCAGCAGGTCGCCGCGATCGGTGCGGCCGAGACCCGCCGGGGCCACGCGGATCAGTCGGCGGTAGAGCTCGGTGCGGACCACGGCCAGCTGACGGAAGGCCGCGTCGTGGCTCGACAGCCGTTCGAGGTAGCGGAAGACCGCGCGGGTCAGGGCGAACGCGCGGACGCCCACGACGGCGAGCGAGAGGTAGAGGATCGGCGGCTGCTCGGCGGCCCGCGTGATGAGGTACGCCGACGCCGCGAGCAAGGCCACCGCCGAGAGGGCGCTCAGCGACCCGAAGACCAGGCCGGGGGCGGCGCGGCGTCCGGCGGGCTGAGCCGTGCGGAGCAACGAGCGGGTCACGAGGGGCCTCCGATCGGGACGACGACGTCGGCCGCGTCGCTCACGGCGCGGCGGTGCGTGACGACGACCACGGCGACGCCCGTGGCCGCGATGCGACGGAGGCCCTCGACGACCCGGGCCTCGGTGACCCGGTCGAGGGCGGACGAGGGCTCGTCGACCAGCAGGAGGCGCGCCCCGACCCGGTCGAGCCGGTACAGCGCCCGGGCCACCGACACCCGCTGCGCCTGGCCGCCGGACAGTCCCTCGCCGCCGGCCCCGAGCACGAGCGCCGGGTCGAGGCCGGCCGCGCCGGCCAGGTCGAGGGCGCGGACGACGGCCTCGGTGTCGGGCCCGTCCTCGTCGCCGAGGCCGACGTTCTCGGCGACGGTGCCGGACGACAACTGGGCGGACTGGCCCGACCAGGCGATCTCGTGGCGGGCGGGCGCGCGGCCCGACGAGCGCCAGACGGCGCGTCCCTCGCACGGCTCGAGCCCCAGCACGGCGTCGAGCAGGGTGGACTTCCCGGCACCGCTCGGTCCGACGACCGCGGTGACGCGACCCGTCTCGGCGACGAAGGAGGTCTCGGCCAGCCGCACCGCCCCTCCTCGGCCGACCGACACCCGGTCGACGACGAGCGCGTCGGCCTCGGTGAGGGCCGCGGCCGGATCGGCGTCGGTCGTCGCCCGGGACGACCGGGGCGTGACGTCGCCGTCCTCGTCGTCCAGCAGCTCGAAGACGTCGTCCGCCGCCGCGACCCCGTCGGCCGCGGCGTGGTAGTTGGCTCCGACCTGGCGCAGGGGCAGGTAGGCCTCGGGGGTGAGCAACAGCACGAACAGCCCGGCGGTCAGCCCCAGCGACCCCTCGACGAGCCGGATGCCGATGGACACGGCGACGAGTGCGACGGACAGCGACGCCGCGAGCTCGAGCACGAAGCCGCTGAGGAACGACACGCGCAGCACCGTGACCGTCTCGACCCGGTAGTCGTCGGTGATGCGACCGATCCGCTCGACCTGGCGCCGCTCGCGACCGAAGGCCTTGAGCGTCGACGCCCCGCCCACGGCGTCGGCGAACGACGAGGCGAGGCGCGTCAGGCGGTCCCACTGCCGGGTCTGGGCGGCCCGCGTGGTCCACCCGATCAGGACCATGAAGACGGGGATCAACGGCAGGGTCAGCACGACGATCAGGGCCGACAACCAGTCGTGGAGCGCCATGACGACGATCAGCAGCGGCGTCGCCAGGGCCGTCAGCACCAGCTGCGGCAGGTAGCGCGCGAAGTACTCGTCGAGGGCGTCGAGCCCGGGGCCGACGAGCGTCGCGACGCGCGCCGAGGAGTGGCGGTCGACCCAGGCGCGCCCCCGGTCGGCGACCGCGCGGACGACCCGGGCCCGCAGCTGGCTCTTGACCTGCGCCGCGGCCCGCGCGGCCGTCACCTCGAGGGCCCAGGCGACGAGCGATCGTGCCGCCACCGAGACTCCGAGCCCCAGCAGGGTGGTCGAGAGACCGGAGACGCGCCCGTCGACGACCTGGACCACGGCCGTCGTGGTGAACCAGGCCACGGCGACGATCGCGAGGGTCTGCGCGAGGCCGAGCACGGCACCGAGCCCCAGGAACACCCGGGCGGCGGAGGCGTAGCGCAGGAGGCGCGGGTCGAGCGGCTTCACGGACGTCGCCTCAGTGCGCGGCCGGGATGGTCGCCCGGGTGATCCGCTTGCGGAAGATCCAGTAGGTGAAGCCCTGGTAGCCGAGGATGAGCGGGACGAAGACGAGGGCCACCCAGCTCATGATCGTCAGGGTGTAGGTCGAGCTCGACGCGTTGGCGATCGTGAGACCGTTCGCCGGATCGTTGCTCGCCGGCATCACCCAGGGGAAGAGCGCGGCGAACAGGCTCGACACCGCCAGGGCGATCGTGAGGGCCATGAGGCCGAAGGACCGGCCCTCGCGACCGCGCAGGTTCGCGACGAACGAGGCGATCAGGCTGACGGCGGCCCCGGCCGAGAGGACCACCGAGGCGAGGGTCCCGTGCATCAGCGAGGTCAGGACCAGGAAGGACGCCGCGACGACGATCGTCACGAGCCCCGCGCGGGTGGCCAGGCGCCGGGCCCGGTCACGGATCGCCCCCTCGGTCTTGAGCGTGACGAACACGACGCCGTGCGTGAAGAAGAGCAGCAGGGTCGTGAGACCGCCCAGCAGGGCGTAGGGGTTCAACAGGTCGACCAACGTCCCGGTGTAGTTGTGCCCCTCGTCGAGCGGCACGCCCTGCACGACGTTAGCGAACACCAGCCCCCAGACGAACGCCGGCACGGCCGAGCCGACGACGATCATGAGGTCGAAGCGGCGCTTCCACGAGGACTCGGGACGCTGGTGGCGGTACTCGAACGAGACGCCCCGCGCGATCAGGGCCAGCAGGATGAGCAGCATCAGGAGGTAGAAGCCGCTGAACAGCGTGGCGTACCACTCGGGGAAGGCCGCGAACAGGAACGCACCGGCGACGATGACCCAGGTCTCGTTGAGGTCCCAGACCGGACCGATGGTGTTGATCAGCACGCGCCGGTCGGTGTCGTCGCGACCGAGGAAGGGCAGGGACATGCCGACCCCGAAGTCGAAGCCGTCGAGCACGAAGTAGCCGACGAAGAAGAACCCGAGGATCACGAACCAGAGGGTGGGGAGGTCCATGGTCAGAGCCTTTCTCGCATCGGTTCGGTGGGGGTGGTGGGCATCAGTAGACCGTCGCCTCGTGGCGGATCTCGCCCGACACGGGGTCGGGCTCGGGGGCGTCGGCCGGACCCTTCTGGGCGGCCCTGACGATGAGCTTGAACTCGACGACCGCGAGCGTGCCGTAGATCAGCGTGAAGGCGACGAGCGAGATGAGCACCGTCAGGCCGGTGACGCCCGGCGAGACGCCGTCCTCGGTCTTCAGCAGCCCGAAGACGAGCCAGGGCTGTCGACCCATCTCGGTGAAGACCCAGCCGACGATCATGGCGAGGAGGGGCATCGGGTAGCTGAAGACCGCGGCCCGCCAGACCCACCTGTTCTGCGGCAGGCGTCCTTTGCGGGTGATCCAGAGGCCGACGAGCGAGACGAGCACGCTGACCATGCCGAGGCCCATCATCCAGCGGAAGGACCAGTAGGTGACCCAGATGATCGGGGTGTAGTCCCCCGGACCGTAGAGCTGCACGTACTGCGCCTGGAGGTCGTTGATGCCCTCGACCGTGCCGTCGAAGGTGTGCGTCGACAGGAACGACAGCAGGTACGGCACCCGGATGCTGAAGAGCTCGTGCACCCCGTCGGGCGTGCCCAGGGTGAAGATCGAGAACGAGGCGTCGGCGCCGGTGCTGGTCTTGTACAGGGCCTCCGCGGCCGCCATCTTCATCGGCTGGGTCTCGACCATGGCGAGACCCAGCTGGTCGCCCGTGATGAAGGTGAGCGCGCCGGCGGCCACCATCGTCCAGAGACCGAACCGCAGGGCCGGTCGCATCGTCTCGAGGTGCTGGTTGCGCGAGAGGTGCCAGGCGGCGACGGCGACGATGACCGCGGCCGAGACCATGAAGCAGGCGAAGATCGTGTGCGGGAACGCGGCGAGGGCGACCTTGTTGGTCAGCACCTCCCAGATGCTCGTGAGCTCGGCCCGCCCCTTCTCCTCGTTGATGTCGTAGCCGACCGGGTTCTGCATGAAGGCGTTCGCGGCGATGATGAAGTACGCCGAGAGGATGCTGCCGACCGTCGCACCCCAGATGCTCAGCAGGTGGAGCTTCGGCGGCACCTTGTCCCAGCCGAAGATCCAGATGCCGATGAAGGTCGCCTCGAGGAAGAACGCGAGCAGGCCCTCGAGCGCGAGCGGGGCGCCGAACACGTCGCCGACGAACCGCGAGTAGTCGGACCAGTTCATGCCGAACTGGAACTCCTGGACGATGCCGGTCACGACGCCCATGGCGAAGTTGATCAGGAAGATCTTGCCGAAGAACTGGGTCAGCTGCAGGTAGTGGACGCGGCCGGTGCGCACCCAGGCCGTCTGGAAGACCGCCACCGTGAAGGCCATGCCGATCGTGAGGGGCACGAACAGGAAGTGGTAGATCGTGGTGAGCCCGAACTGCCAGCGGGACAACAGCAGCGGGTCGAGCAGCTCGTTCATCGGGATGTGCCTTCTCCCTCGGATGGTGGTGGTGGTCGTGCGTCGCTCCGTCGGGACGTGTCGAGCCTAGATCCGGAGATGAACGACACCTGTCGTTTAGGGCACCCGGGCGCCGTGCACTCGCTGTGAATAGGCTCGGGCGGGTGAACGACGTGCTGACGACCCTGCTCGACCTGGTGCAGTCCGTCGATCCCGTGCTGAGGACGGTGCTGGCCGGCATCGCCATGGTGCTCGAGACGTCGGTGCTGCTCGGCCTGATCGTGCCGGGCGACACGGTGGCGATCGTGTCGGCCACGGCGGTGGGGTCACCCTTCGAGTTCGGTGCGCTCGTGGTCGCCCTCGTCCTCGGCGCCCTGGTGGGCGAGAGCATCGGGTTCGCCCTCGGCCGGTTCTTCGGACCGAGGATCCGCGCGAGCGCGCTCGGACGACGCCTCGGCGAGGCGAACTGGGTCCGGGCCGAGAACTACCTCGCGCGACGGGGCGGCATCGCCGTCTTCGTCTCGAGGTTCCTGCCGGTTCTGCACTCGCTCATCCCGTTGACGGTGGGCACGAGCCCCATGCGCTACCGGACGTTCCTCACCTGGACGGCCCCCGCCTGCCTCCTCTGGGCCCTCGCCTACGTCTCCGTCGGCGCGGCGGCCGCGGGCGGCTACCGCGAGCTGGCGGACCGACTGCACCAGGCCGGGTACGTCTTCGTCGGCATCATCGTCGCGTTCGTCCTGCTGGTCGTCGTCGTGAAGAAGGTCCTGCACCACCGCGAGGAGCGCCACATGACACGCCCCGACGGGGACGCGGGCGACGGGACGTCCTGACCCGCGCCTCCTCGGGGTCGCCCTCCGGGCGGGGCCCGGACGACGGAGAGCCCCGTTCCGCGGACGGAACGGGGCTCTCGACGAGGGGGCCTAGCTGTCGAGCAGGCCCTTCTCGGTCAGGTAGTCCTTGGCGATGGTGGCCGAGGACTCCTTGTCGGTCTGGCTCTTCGAGTTGAGCTTCTGCAGGTCGGAGGCGCTCAGGACCTCGTCGACGCTGTCGATGACGTCCTGCGCGTCGGAGTCGACCTTGTCGGACACGATCGGCACCACGTTCTGCGGCAGGATCATGTTCTCGGGGTCTTCCAGGGTGACGAGGTCGTTCTCGGCGATCAACGGGCTGGCCGTGTAGATGTCGGCCAGCTGGACGCTGCCGTCGGTCAGGGCCTTGACCGTCAACGGGCCACCGCCGTCGTCGATCGGCGTCGAGGTGACGTCGACACCGTAGATGCTCTTCAACCCGGGAGGGCCGTAGGGACGTTCGGCGTTCTCGGGCGGAGCACCCAACGTCAGCGTGCCGGAGTAGTCCTTGAGGTCGGCCAGGCTCGTGATGTCGTTGTCCTCGGAGAACTCCTTCGTCACGTTGTAGCTGTCCTGGTCGGACGCAGCAGCGGCCTTCAGCGCGGTCAGACCGGAGGGCAACGCGGCGGCGAGGGCCGTCTCGACCTCTTCAGGCGACTTGGCGGTCTCGTCTTTGTCGTAGTACTGCAACAGGTTGCCGGTGTACTCGGGGAAGACGTCGATCTTGCCGGACTCGAGCTCGGGCAGGTAGACCTCGCGCTGACCGATCTGGTACTGACGGTCGACCGTATAGCCCTTGGCCTCGAGGGCCTGGGCGTACAGCTCGGCGATGATCTCGTTCGAGTAGTACTGCTGCGAGCCGATGACGAGCGTGTCGCCGTCGCTCGACGCCGACGAGTCGCCGGAGCTCAGCGGGTCGCTCGACGCGCACCCTGCCAGGGCCACCATGGCCCCGATCGCGACCGCGCCGAGAACGGTGAGCCGGCCTTTCTTGTTCGCTGTGATCACTGTGTGCCTTTCGTGAGGGGTGTTGCCGTGACCGCCCCGGGCCGGACGGCCCTGGAGCGGATGTCGGTGGGGCGCCCGGCCGTGACCCCGGCGGGGACGACGAGGCGCTGGACGATCGAGAAGAGGATCTCGAGGACGACCGCGAGGGCGATGACGAGGATGGAGCCCGCCAGCATCTTCGGGTAGTCGTTCGCCCGGAGGCCCGTGATGATGTAGCTGCCGAGACCGCCCGCGCCGACGAAGGTGGCGAGGGTCGCCGTCGCGACGACCTGGAGGACGGCGGACCGGATGCCGCCGATCAACAGGGGCAGGCCGAGGGGCATCTCGACCTTGGTCATGATCTGCCACTCGGTCATGCCGACGGCCCGTGCGGCGTCGACGGTCTTGCGGTCGACGGCCTCGAACCCCGAGTAGGCACCGGCGAGCACCGACGGGATCGCCAGGATGACGAACGAGATGATCGGCGCGGTGAGGCCGATGCCGACGGACAGGGCGATCAGGGTGATGACGCCGAAGGAGGGCAGGGCACGCGCGCCGCCCGAGATCGAGACGGCGATCGAGCGACCACGGCCGGTGTGTCCGATGAGGTACCCGACGGGAACGGCGATCACCGAGGCGATCACCACCGAGAGGGCGCTGTACCAGAGGTGCTGGCCCAGCCTCGTGGGGATGCCGTCGGCACCCGTCCAGTGGATCGGGTCCGCGAGCCAGGCGAACGCCTCGACGAAGAAGTTCACGGCAGCACGACCTTCTGGCGGGCCGGGACGGGAGCGACGGGCTTGATCTTGGCGTCCTTGCGGCTCCAGGGCATGAGGACCCGCCCGAGGAGCACGAGCAGGAAGTCCAGCACGAGGGCCATGACGATGGTGAGCACGATCCCCGCCACGATCTCGGCGGTGATGTCGCGCTGGAAGCCGTCGATGAAGAGGAGTCCCAGACCGTTGACGCCGAGCACCCCTCCGACCGTGGCGAGGCTGACCGTGCTCACCACGACGACCCGCAGACCGGCGAGCATGACCGGACCCGCCAGGGGGAACTCGACCCTCCAGAACCGTTGCCAGGACGAGTAGCCCACGGCCGTCGCCGACTGCGTGACGTCGGCCTCGACGGCGGCGAGGGCGTCGGCCACCGATCGGACCATGAGGGCGATGCCGTAGAGGGTGAGGCCGATGACGATGTTGACGGGACTCCGCAGCGAGGTGCCGAAGACCACCGGCAGGGCGATGAGGAGGGGCAAGGACGGAATCGCGTAGAACAGACCGGCGACCGTGAGTATCCCCCTCGACACCCGGTACCGGTTCGCGAACCAGCCGATGGGCAGCGAGATGACGAACGCCAGGATGACCGGCGGCACGCTCAGGCCGAGGTGCACGATCGTCTTGTCGAGGATGTAGTCGCTGTTGGACCAGATCCAGTTCACGACGCCTGCCCACCTCGGACCGACTCGGTCAGCACCCCGGCGGTGCGTCCGTCGCCGTCCACCACCACCTGCCCGGTCGGCGTCTGCTCGACGTGGAGGGCACGCTTGCCCCGGTTGGCTCCGATGAACTCGGCGACGAAGTCGGTCGCGGGTGCCGAGAGGATCTCGGAGGGGCTGCCCTGCTGGGCGATCTGGCCGCCCTTCTCGAGGATCACGACCTGGTCGCCGAGGTAGAAGGCCTCGTCGATGTCGTGCGTGACGAAGACGACGGTCTTGTCGAGTTCGCGCTGCAACCGGATGAGCTCTTGCTGCAGGTCGGACCGGACGAGCGGATCGACGGCACCGAAGGGCTCGTCCATGAGCAGGATGTTCGGGTCGACGGCGAGGCCACGGGCCACGCCGACGCGCTGTTGCTGCCCTCCGGACAGCTGGCTCGGGTAGCGCTGGGCCAGGTCACGGTCGAGACCGACGGTGTCCATGAGCTCGAGGGCGCGGTCGCGGGCGACCTTCTTCGACGTGCCCTTGAGGACGGGGACGGTCGCGATGTTGTCGACGACCTTGCGATGCGGAAGGAGGCCGGAGTTCTGCATGACGTAGCCGATGCTGCGGCGGAGCCCGACGGGCTCGAGGTCGCCGATCGACTTGCCGTCGATCTCGATGACACCGGAGGTCGGGTCGACCATGCGGTTGATCATCCGCAGGATCGTCGTCTTGCCGCAGCCGCTCGACCCGACGAAGACCGTGGTCTTCCGGGACGGGATCACCAGGCTGAAGTCGTCCACCGCCAGGGTGCCGTCGGGGTACTGCTTCGTCACGGAACGGAACTCGATCATGGGTGGCTCATTCCTCGTGGGCAGCACGAATCGACACTTGCCAGGGCGTTCACCCAACCACAGATCCCGACGAAGCGTCACCGACCCCGCCGGGGCCCCCGACGCCGGCCGTCACGCGGCCGACGAGGTCAGTGCGCGCCGACGAGGGGCTCGAGGTAGCCCGTCAGGACCGTGCGGCACTGGTCGACGAAGCGGCCGTCGCCCTCGGCGTCGTCGATGAAGGCGCGCGCCAGCAGGGCGTTGGCGATCTCGACCGCCACCTGGAGGCCCAGCTCGAGCTCGTCGGTGCGCGGCACCGAGCAGTGGTCGACGAGCACGGCGAGCAGCTGCTCGGCCAGGGGGCTCGTGTACTGGCGCGTCTCGGGCGTGCGCACGTCGGGTGCGTCGCCGAAGCGGATGGCCCGGAAACCGGGCTCGCTGCGGTACATCTCGGCCTTGGCGTCGACGAACAGGTCGACGGCACGACGCCAGTCGGTGACGGCGTCGTCGGACACGGCCTCGTCGACCCGGACGGTCAGACGCTGGACGGAACGCAGGGCGAGCGCGTCGACGACGGCGATGCGGTCGGGGAAGTAGCGGTAGACCGTGCCGATCGAGGCGCCCGCCCGCTCGGCGACCATGGCCGTCGTCAGACGCTCGTAGCCGATCTCGTCGATGATGGCCGCGGCCGCGTCGAGCAGCCCGGTGAGCCGCGCGGAACTGCGAGCCTGGACCGGCTCGTTCCTCAGCAGCGGTGAACCCCCGGGCAGTGCGTCATTGACGTCGGTGACGAGCAACGTTTCTCCGTTTCGTGGCGATGCCTCGACGGGGTCGGGCACGGTGCGATGACGTCGGAAGGGGGACCGAGGTGGCGGTCACCGGATGTCGGCGGCTGCCACCAGAATGGATCGCATGTGCGGACGATTCGTGATGGCACGCGCCTCGAGCGACCTGGTGGCCCTGTTCGACGTCGATGTATCAGGAGACACTCTCCCAGAGCCTTCCTGGAATATCGCTCCGACCCGGCCGGTGAGTCTGCTCGTCGACGCGGCTCCTCGGGGCGAGGACGCCGGCGGCCCGCCGGTCCGACGGCTCGCCGCGGCGCGGTGGGGTCTCGTGCCCGGTGGCTCGGCAGGGCCCGACTCCGGTCCCCCGCTGTTCAACGCACGGTCCGAGTCGGTCGCCGAGAAGCCGTCGTTCCGCGACGCCGTGGTCTCGCGCCGCGGCCTGGTCCCGGCCACGGGGTGGTACGAGTGGCAGACCCTGCCCGACGGCTCGAAGCGCCCCGTCCTCGTGCGGCTGCCCGACGACGAGGTGGTGCTGTTCGGCGCGCTCTACGAGTGGTGGCGAGACCCGTCGGCCGAGGTGGGCGCCCCGTCTCGGTGGCTGTTGTCGACGACCGTGTTGACCCGCGCCTCCTCGGGTCCGGTGTCCGAGGTGCACGACCGCATGCCGGTGCTCGTCGGCACCGACGTCATGGACGACTGGCTCGACCCCGAGACCGAGGGCGACGACGACCTGGTGCAGGGCATCGCCGGCCTCAGCGACGAGATCGCCGCGCGCCTGCTGCACCACGAGGTCGGCCCCGAGGTCGGCTCGTCGTCGGTCGACCACCCCGGTCTGCTGGCCCCCGTCGGCTGATCCGGTCCGCCGGCGGTCCGTCCGTCCGTCCGACGACCCATCGTGCGAGACTGACCGGATGCCCGACACCCGCAAGGCACCGCCCGCCGCCGTCGAGCCCTTCCTCCACCGAGCGGCCCGCATCGAGAACTCGGTCCACCGCTTCCGCGAGAAGCGGGCCCGACGCCGCGGCCTCCTGCCCACCGTCGTGCCGTACACCGGCTACGGCGCTCCCGGATGGGCGCGGGTGCTGTCCCGCGTCCTGCTCACCCGGACGGGCACGCTGTCGGGCGTGGACCGCCTCAACGTCCGGGGGTGGCGCAGCTTCACCAGCGTGCCTGTCGAGAAGGCCCTGGTCGAGGTCTCGCTCGGCGGTCGCGTCCAACGCGTCCAGGCCGACCGCGGTGGCGTGCTCGACGCCCGCATCGCCGTCGACCTCGAACCCGGCTGGCACGTCGCGACCCTGAGCACCGAGGGGTCCGTGCCGGTCGAGGCACCGATCTTCGTCATCGATCCGGAGGCGCGGTTCGGCATCGTCTCGGACATCGACGACACCGTGATGGTCACCTCGTTGCCCCGGCCGCTGCTCGCGGCCTGGAACACCTTCGTGCTCAACGAGCACGCCCGGCGCCCGGTGCCCGGCATGGCCGTGCTCTACGAGCGCCTGAACGCGGCGAACCCCGGGTGCCCCGTCATCTACCTCTCGACGGGCGCCTGGAACGTGGCGCCGACGCTGTCCCGCTTCCTGTCCCGCAACCTGTACCCGAGCGGCGCACTCCTGTTGACCGACTGGGGCCCCACCCACGACCGGATCTTCCGCAGCGGTCGCCTGCACAAACAGGAGTCCCTGCGCCGCCTCGCCGACGAGTTCCCCGAGCTCAAGTGGCTGCTCGTCGGCGACGACGGGCAGCACGACGAAGAGCTGTACGGCACGTTCCTGCACGACCACCCCGAGAACGTGGCCGCCGTGGCGATCCGTCAGCTGTCGCCGAGCGAGGCCGTGCTGGCCGGTGGACGGTCGCGGTCGGAACACGCCGAGGGCAGCGACGTCGTCTGGGTGTCGGCACCCGACGGCGCCGGCCTGTGGGAACAACTCCTCGACAACGGCGTGATCGACTGACCCTGGTAGCTCGTGGTGATCCTGTGATAGTGGGATAGTCCTGTTTTGTAGGTCGACATGGCTGCTATCGTGGATCATCCCGAGATTGGAGCATCGTGTTCGACGACGACCAGGCCGCACGAGTGCCGGTGCCCCCGCTCGTGTCGACGGACGAGCGTGAACGCCAGGTCGGCGAGCAGGTCCGTCGCCTGCGGCTCGACCGGGGACTCGACCAACTCGAACTCGCCCGACGGGCCGACCTGTCCCCCAGCACGGTGCAGTCCCTCGAGGCCGGCCGCGGCAGCACGTTGCGCACGCTCGTCCGCGTCCTGCGGGCCCTCGGTGCCGACGACGTCCTCGGGGGCATCGCCCCGGCGAGCGCCGTCAGCCCGCTCGACGTGCTGCGGTCGGCGGGCGACGAGCCACGACGTCGGGTGTATCGCCCGCGGGGCGGACGATCGCCGGGCGGCGACTCGTGAGCTGGGTCCCGGTCCGTGCGGTCGAGGTGACGGCGTGGGGTCTCCGGGTGGGGGCCGTGGCGCTCGACCCGGGGATCGGGGCGTACGTCTTCGAGTACTACCCGGACTGGGTGGCGCGCCGCATCGAGTTGGCGCCACTGACGATGCCGGTGCGTACGCGGCGGCACGTCTTCCCGCAGTTGCCCGAGGCGACGTTCCATCGCCTGCCCGCCGTGCTGGCGGACGCGATGCCGGACGACTTCGGCAATGCGGTGATCGACGCCTGGTTGGTGCGCCAGGGGGTGTCACGGCAGCAGGTGAGCCCGCTCGACCGGTTGGCGTACATGGCGGACCGGGCCATGGGGGCGTTGGAGTTCCGGCCGGCGCGGGGACCGCGTCAGCGGACGACGAGCGCGGTCGAACTGAGTGCGCTCGTCGAGGGGGCACGCAGCGTGCTGGACGCCAGCTTCGGCGACGACCGCGAGGCGGAGTCGGCGATCAGGTCGTTGATCCAGGTGGGGACGTCGGCGGGTGGGGCGCGGGCGAAGGCGGTGGTCGCGTGGAACCGTGGCACGGGCGAGATCCGGTCGGGCCAGGTGGCGGCGCCGGACGGGTTCGAGCACTGGTTGATCAAGCTGGACGGGGTGGGCCCGGACTCCGAGCTCGGGTCGGGAGGTCTCGCCGGACGGGTCGAGTACGCGTATTCGCTGATGGCGGGGGCGGCGGGGATCGACATGGCCGAGTGCCGGTTGCTCGACGAGAACGGACGGTCGCACTTCATGACGCGTCGGTTCGACCGCCGGGCCGAGGGCAAGGCCCACGTCCTGACGCTGTGCGGGGCGGCCCATCTCGACTTCCGGCAGCGACAGGCCCACGACTACGGGCAGCTGTTCGACGCCGTCCGTCGGATGGGGTCGGGCGACGAGGCGATGGCGCAGGCGTTCCGCCGGATGGTCTTCAACGTGCTGGCGGCCAACAACGACGACCACACGAAGAACTCGTCGTTCCTGTTGGCGGGGCCCGAGGCGTCGTGGGGGCTGTCGCCCGCGTACGACGTGACGTTCGCGCACAACCCGACCGGGCGGTGGACGTACCAGCACCTCATGGGGGTGGACGGCGTCTTCCGTGACGTCTCGCGGGCCGACGTGATGCGCCTGGCGGATCGTTTCCTGGTGCGGGACGCATCGGGCATCGTCGACGAGGTGCGCGACGCGGTGGGGCGGTGGCGGTCGTTCGCCGACGAGGCCGGCCTGCCCCGCGAGGCGGTCGTCCACGTCGAGGAGGCGCTGCCCGGCTGGTGAGGACGCCGGCGCCTCGGCACCCGGGCCTCGGCCCCGCACCGGGGGGGTGGCCGATGTCGGTGGGGGTTCGTAGACTCCGTTCGAACACACATTCGAACGAGAGGTCGGCAGATGAGGGTGGACGAGAAGGTCCCGGTCGAGACGACCGCCGACGGGGCGCCCCTGCGCTTCGAGTGGCGGGGGGTCGTGTACGGCGTCGTCAGTTCGCCCGAGCTCTGGGTCACTCGGACCGACTGGTGGCGATCGGCGACCCGGGCACCACGCGGGGCGAGCGCGCACCTGCTCGAGATGACGGTCTGGCGGGTCGACGCCGTGCCGCTCACGGACGGCGCCCACCGGGTCGACGGCACCTTCGACCTGGCGCTCGACGGCCGAGGCGACTCGTGGTTGCTGCTCGGGGTGTTCGACGACCGGGTCGAGCAGCAGCTGTTCGCCTGACCCGGGGCATCCGTCGGACGACGATGGCGGTGAGCCGTGCGACGTCGGGAATTCCCCCCGTGCCACACTCGTTGACGCACCAGGCGCCCTGCGCCCCGGGGACGCCGTGGTCCCGCACCACCCGCCTCCCCGACCGAAGAGAGCCTCCCGATGAATCCGTTGCTGTGGTTGTTCGACGCGCAGGTGCACATCGGCGACCAGACGATCCTCTGGCGCGAGGTGGTGGGCAACGTCTTCGGCCTGCTCAGCGCCCTCGGCGGCATGAGGCGCAAGGTCTGGGCCTGGCCGATCGGCATCGTGGGCAACGCGCTGCTGTTCACCGTCTTCCTCGGCGCGGTGTTCGACACCCCCAACCCGGTGAACCTGCTCGGGCAGGCCGCACGCCAGGTGATGTTCATCGTGGTGTCGATCTACGGCTGGTACCGCTGGAAGCACGCCGACGACGCCGGCGGTGCGGCCGTCGAGCCCCGCTGGGCGGGGTGGAAGAACCGGGTGCTGATCGTCGTCGTCCTCGTCGGCGGCACCGCCGCGTTGACCCCCCTGTTCCGCCTGCTGGGGTCGTACGAACCCGTGTGGGCCGACGCCTGGATCTTCACCGGGTCGCTCCTCGCCACCTACGGCATGGCCAAGGGGTGGGTCGAGTTCTGGTTGATCTGGGTCGCGGTCGACCTCGTCGGCACTCCCCTGTTGTTCAGCGCCGGCTACTACGCGTCGGCGTTCATGTACGTCTTCTACGGCGCCTTCACGCTCGCGGGGTTCGTCGTCTGGGCTCGCACCCGGCGGCAGAAGCCCAAGGTCGAGACGCTCTGGCCCGATCCGACGCTGCAACGCTGATCCCGGCTCCGGGGCGCGCTGGTTTGATGAGCGCATGCCCCTGCCCATCGAGAACTACGCACTGATCGGCGACCTGCACACCGGAGGCCTCGTCGGCTCCGACGGCAGCATCGACTGGCTCTGCCTCCCCCGCTTCGACTCCGCGTCGACCTTCGGTGCCCTGCTCGGCGACCACGACGCCGGACGCTGGCTCGTGGCCCCCTCCGACGCCGCCGCCACCTCGACCCGGCGATACGTCGACGACACCTTCGTGCTCGTCACCCGCTGGACGACGCCCACCGGCGTGGTCGAGGTCACCGACCTCATGCCCTACGGCGACCGGCGGGCCGACGTCGTCCGCCGGGTGACCGGGGTCTCGGGCACCGTCTCGATGCACGTGGACCTCGCGATCCGGTTCGGCTACGGGACGGCCCTCCCCTGGGTGCGGCAGATCCCCGAGGGCGACGAGACGGCCCTGGTCGCCACGGCCGGGCCCGACGCCGTCGTGGTCCGCGGCCCCCGGCTGACCGCCACCGACCACACGCACGAGGCGACGTTCGACGTCTCCCCCGGCGAGACGATCGACCTCAGCCTCACCTGGTACCCGTCCCACCGCGAACCGCCGGCGCCCCTCGACGTGCCGGCCGGCATCGACGAGACCGTCGCCTGGTGGCAGGAGTGGGCCTCACGCTGCTCGGCCCCCGAGGCCTACGCCCCCGAGGTGCACCGATCGCTCCTGATCCTCCGAGCCCTCACCAACGAGGACACCGGAGGCATCGTCGCCGCGGCGACCACGAGCCTGCCCGAACGGTTCGGCGGCTCGCGCAACTGGGACTACCGCTACGTCTGGCTGCGTGACGCGTCGATGACGCTGCAGGCTCTCATCCTGCACGGATACGCCGAGGAGGCCGACCGGTGGCGCGGCTGGCTGCTGCGTGCCATCGCCGGGGACCCCGCCGACGTGCAGATCATGTACGGCCTGGCCGGCGAGCGGTACCTGCACGAGAGCGAACTCGGGCATCTGCCCGGCTACGACGGGGCCTCACCGGTGCGCATCGGGAACGCCGCGTACCAGCAGTACCAGGGCGACATCTTCGGAGAGGTGATGGTGGCCCTGCACGAAGCCCGCCTGCTCGGCGTCGAGGAGAGCGAGTACTCGTGGCCCCTGCAGCGTGCCCTCATGCAGTACGTCGAGGACAACTGGACCCGGCCCGACAACGGCATCTGGGAGATCCGCGGCGAGTTGCAGCACTTCACCCACTCGAGGGTGATGATCTGGGCCGCTCTGGACCGGGCCATCAAGGGCATCGAGCAGTTCGGCCTCGACGGCCCCGTCGACCGGTGGCGCCGGCTGCGTGACGAGGTGCGCACCGAGATCGAGACCCGCGGCTGGAACGCCGACCGCGCCTCCTTCACCCAGCACTACGGCACGACCGAGGTCGACGCGTCCCTGCTGCAGCTGCCGCAGGTCGGCTTCGTCGCCGCCGACGACCCCCGGATGCTCGGCACCGTCGCCGCCATCGAGCACGATCTGCTGCAGGACGGCCTGCTCATGCGTTACCGCACCGAGAGCGGCATCGACGGCCTGGACGGTACGGAGAACCCGTTCTTGACCTGCTCGTTCTGGCTGGCCGAGCAGTACGCCGCCTCGGGGCGCGTCGACGACGCCGTCGCCCTGATGGACCGGCTGGTCGGCTACTGCAACGACGTCGGGATGCTCTCGGAGGAGATCGAGGTCGCGACGGGGCGCCACGTGGGCAACACCCCGCAGGCGTTGTCGCACCTGGCGCTGGTGCGCGCGGCCGACGCGATCGGGAAGGCGCACGACCGCGGGTGACCCGACCCGCGCCTCCTCGGCTGCCGGACGCGACGACGGCCGCCCTGCTCGGGAGAGCGGGGCGGCCGTCGAGGTCTGCTGGTCAGGAGTGCGCGACCAGGATCAGGCGGGCCAGTCCGACGGACCGGTCGACCCGGCGGCGTAGGTGTCGAGCGGCACCTGGTCGGCCTTCCAGGCCTCGATCACGGGAGCGACGATCGCCCAGCAGCGCTCGGCCACGTCGCCGCGGATCGAGAGCGTCGGGTCGTCGTGGAAGATGCCGCTGAGCACCTCGCCGTAGGGCGTGAGCTCGGGCTTGCCCAGGGTGACCGACATCGTCGACTTCTCGAGGTCGAAGGGGTTGCCCGAGCCGTTCGTGGTGACGCCGAGCTCCATCGTCTCGGGGCTGATCTCGATGCGGAGCGTGTCGGGCGTCGACGAGCCGTTGAGGCCCTCGGGAAGCGCGGGGACCGGCTTGAAGGTGATGAGCACCTCTTTGCGGATCTTGGTCATGCCCTTGCCCGACCGCAGGATGAACGGCACGCCCGCCCAGCGACGGGTCTTGACCTCGAACTCGACCTCGGCGAGGGTCTCGGTCTGGCGCTCGTTGTCGACGCCGTCCTCGTCGGCGTAGGCGGGGACGTCCTTGCCGTCGATCGTGCCGGCCGCGTACTGGGCGCGACGGCTCGAGGCGACCGGGTCGGCGTCCTTGACCCAGGTCGCGCGCAGGACGCGGGCGATCTCGCTGCGCAGCTCGACCGAGTCGATGCTCGACGGGGCGTCCATAGCGATGACGGCGAGCACCTGCAGCAGGTGGCTCTGGATCATGTCGATCAGTGCGCCGGCCTTGTCGTAGTACTGGGCGCGACCCTCGAGGCCGAGGACCTCGTCGTAGAAGATCTCGACCTTCTCGATGTTCTCGCTGTTCCAGACCGGCTCGAAGAGGCGGTTGGCGAAGCGCAGGCCGATCATGTTGAGGACCGTCGCGCGACCGAGGAAGTGGTCGGTGCGGTGGATGCGCTCCTCGGGGACGATCTTGAGGAGTTCGGCGTTGAGCTCGCGGGCGCTCTCTTCGTCCGAGCCGAACGGCTTCTCGAGGGCGAGGCGCAGGCCGTCGGGCAGGTCGATCTCGGCGAGCGCCTGGATGACCTTGGTGCTGATGGCGGGCGGCAGGGCGAAGTACATGACCGGCGTGCCCTCGCTGGCCTCGAAAAGGGCCTTCAGGTGCTCGACCGTGGTCGGGTCGCCCTGGATGTACCGGCTCGACGCCAGCGTCTTCTTGGCGAGGTCGCTGCCGGCGTCGCCGTTGAAGGCGGTCTTCACGACGTCGTCCCACTCTTCGGGGCTGCGCTCGCTGCGGCCGGTGCCGATGAGCTGGACGTCGACGCCGCGGTCGCTCTTGAGCAGGCTCGCGAGGCCGGGGAGCAGCAGACGCTCGGTGAGGTCTCCGCTGGCTCCGAGGATGATGAGGGTGGTGGTGTCTGTCACAGTGCAGCTTTCGTGGGAGGGCGACGATCGTGTCGTCGCTGGTCGATCAGGCGGCGGGGGTTCTCGGGGCCACGGGTGTCAACGCACAGGGGGGACGGACATTCCCGTCGACCGCCCCGGCCGCGGAGGGCACGGGTCGCGTCTCGGCGCCGGTGCCCGGTCAACCGTACTGCTCCCGGAGGGCGAGCGCCGTATCGGGGTCAGCGACCGGCGTCGGCCTCGCCGTCCTGCACGGTGTCGTGCGGGGCGGTGTCGCGGGGTGCGCTGTCGTCGTCGACCGGCCCCGTGCTGTCGGTGCCGCCCACCCGGCCGCCGGTGTCGTCGTCGCCGGCCGTGCGCCCCTCCTCGGCGGCGTCGTCCTCGGGGCGGGGCGCGGTGGTGTCGTCGGGGTCGAGCGCGGCGATGATGCGTCCGAGCGAGACGGCGATCGAGACGCCGCCGCTCGTGTCCGTGGTCGGGCGGTCCCGGTGGCGGTCGACGGCGTCCCAGAGGTCGGCGACGCGTCGCCGGGCGTCGGTGAAGGCGTCGACGTCGTCGGCCCCGTGGCGTCGGATGACGGTGGCGACGCCGTGCACGGCGTGGGCGACGTCGGGCGCGAGGTCGTCGGGCATGCCGATCTGCCGGCCGATCCGGCGACCGAGGATGCCCGAGACCTCGGCGACGTCCTGCAGGTGGAACGAGACGCGCTCGTACGTGGCGAGATCCGCGTACTCCTGGCCGAGGTCGCGGCGGCGGAGCAACCACCGCGGGTTCATGCGACGGGACTCGTCCGCGTACGCGACGGTCTCGCGGACGCGGCGGAGGGTGCTCGGCAGGACGCCCACGCGACGCTCCCATTCGTCGTCCTCGAGGGGCCAGGGGGTCTCGAACACGCCTGCGACCTCGTCGGCCCGGTCGGCCAGCGAGTCCTTCACCCGGAGGAGGCGCTCCTCGGCACGCGAGGCGTAGAGCGGCGGCACGAGCACCAGGTTGACGATGACGCCGACGACGACGCCGACCCCGATCTGCACGATGTAGCCCAGCGAGTAGGCCTCGGCGTTCGCGCCGCCGAGCAGCAGCACGAACAGCCCGGCCGTGAGCACCCAGTCGCGACCGGCGCCGAGCCAGCGGATGCCGGCCACGAGCACGCCGACCCCGACGACGAGCGCCACCGCCAACACGCCGGGCCGACCGTCCTGCAGCGAGAAGACCGCCGTGGCGAGGGCGATGCCGACGACCACGCCGACCAGCACCTGGAACCCCTGTCGCAGCGAGCTCTTGATGGTCGGGTACATCGCGATCACGGCGCCGAGCGGCGCGTAGTACGGGTAGTCGGCGGCGACGCCGGGCACCTGCGGCGCGATCCAGTAGGCGAGGGCGGCGGCGAGCGCCGTCTTCACGGCGAGCAGGAGGCGCGGTTGGGCCAGCAGGACGCGGGTCCAGTGGGTCGCGGTGCGGGCGTCGCGACGCAGGGCGGACCGTCGATCGGGCGAGGCGGGGCCTCGATCGGTCGGGGTGGGGCGTCGATCGGACATGCCCCGATGATGACAGGCCGTGGGACCCGAGGGACGGGCCACGGGGTGCGACGGCCGATCGGAGCGACGTACACTGGTCGAACACCTGTTCGAACGACCCGGCCGGGGGTTCAGCAGCCCGAGGTACCGACCATGAGCTTCACCCACCTGCGCGTCGCGTCGGCGTTCAGTGCCCACCACGGCACGGCGCACCCGAAGGCGCTCGTCGACGCCGCCGTCGCGGCGGGTGCCGACGCGGCGGCGATCACCGACCGGGACGGGCTGTACGGGGCGATCCGGCACGTCGGGGCCTGCCGGACGGCGGGCGTCGACCCGATCGTCGGGGTCGAGCTGGGCTGCCGGGACGACCGCGAGGGGTTCGTGGACGGTGGTGCCGACGGCGGCGGGGCCGTCGGCGGGGTCGACCGCATCGTGGTGCTGGCGCACGGGGCGCGGGG
>NZ_LR733390.1:41633-65220 GCF_902506305.1 Frigoribacterium sp. 9N | reverse complement strand
CCGTGGGTACGACCCGGTCGGCACCCGCCCCCGCCGCCGCCACCGGTCCGGGTGCCGACCGGGTCGTACCCACGGTCGGGCCGGTCGCTGCACCCGATCTGCACCTCATGACCTACAACGTCCGTCGCCGCATGCCGCAGGTGCTGACCACCCGTCACGCGCTGGCCGACCGGTGGTCGACCCGGTTGCCGGCACTGCGCCTCCTGCTCGAGGCCGAGCGACCCTCGGTGCTCGGACTCCAGGAGGCGCTGCCCGACCAGTCCGCGCAGCTCGCGGACGCCCTCGGTGCCGACTACGCCTCGGTCGGCACGGGTCGCGACCGCGACCGCGGCGGCGAACGCGTCGAACTGCACGTCGACACCACCCGCCTGCGGATCGTCCGCCACGAGGCGCTCTGGCTCTCGGCCACCCCCACGGTGCCGGGGTCGCGCTCGTACGGCAACATGATCCCCCGCACGGCCGTCCACGCCGAGCTCGACGACCTCGTGACCGGGGCCCGACTGCACGTGGTCGTCACGCACTTCGACCACCTCTCGGCCCGCTCGCGGCGTCACTCCGCCGTGCAGCTGCGCACCTTCACCGACGCCCTCGACGGACCCGTCGTCGTGATGGGCGACTTCAACGCCGTGGTCGACTCCCCCGCGCACCGCGAGCTGACCCGCGGCAGGCTGGTCGACAGCCGCATGGTGGCCGACGCGCGGCTCGACCCGGGCTGGGGCTCGTTCTCGAACTACGGCCCGCCCCGCACCGGCGGCCGCCGCCTGGACTGGCTGCTCGTCGACACCGGGGCCCACGTCGAGCGGGCCGGCGTCGGCGGGGTCCGTCCCGGCGGCGTCGCCCCCTCCGACCACGACCCCGTGCACGCCGTCGTGCGCTGGCCGTCCGGGCACGCCGCCCCGCGTCCGCCCGAAGACCCCACCGCCGAGCACGGCCCCGTCGAGCACCGCACCACCGAGCACGGCCCCGTCGAGCACCACACCGCCGAGCACCGCACCGCCGAACACCGCCCCGAGGAGTCCTGAGATGTCCACCGTCGCCGAGACCTTCCTCCGCCGCCCGCACGGGGTCCTCGAGTACGTCGCCGACGCGGTGCGCGTGGTCGCGGCCCTGAGCGTCGTCGTCGCAGGCATCGGCTGGGGCGCGGTCGAGATCGCCGTGCTGATGCTGGCGCTGCTCGGCACCCTCGTGCCCCGCATGCTCGGCCTCCGGGCGAGCGTCGACCTGATGGTCGGCGTCGCCGCCCTGGGCGCCGCCTGGAGCAGCGTCTTCGAGCTCTACACCCGGGTCACGGGCTACGACACGGTGGTGCACTTCCTGCTCAACGGCCTGCTGGCCGCGGTGTTCGTCGTCCTCGCCCGCCGGGCCGGCTGGATCGCCTCGTCGGGCGACACCGGTGGACGAGGAGGCGCGGGTCGCTCGGCCCGCGTCGGCTCAGTCCTGACGACGGTCGCGTTCGGCCTGGCGGCCGGCACCCTGTGGGAGATGGGCGAGTGGGCGGGCCACACCCTCGTCGACTCGGCGATCTTCGTCGGTTACGACGACACGATCGGCGACCTCGCCGCGGGAGGCCTCGGCTCGCTGCTGGCCGGGCTGGCGCTGCCGTTCCTCGTGGGGGGCGACGTCCGCGGTGGAGCCGCCCGCGCCTCCTCGTCCGGAGCCGGTGCCAGAGCCGATGCCGATGCCGGTGCGGGTGCCGACGGACCCGGGGTCGACGCCGTCGGCCACGGCCGCCCGCGCGTCCACCACCGCTGACGGCGTCCAGCCGAGCCGCGTGAAGACGCCGGCCGGGTCGGCGCGCAACCAGCGCGACCACGGCAGGCCGTCGGTGCCGTGCACCGTGAACGAGTGCAGCGCCCGGTACGTCCGCAACCAGGGGGCGTTGCCCGGGTCGAGCGGCCGGGCCGAGATGCCCGTGACGACGTCCCGGCGGTAGGCGATGCGGCCCCGCCCGGCGAGTTGGCGGTCGCCGAGGTGCAGGGCGAGGTCCATGTCGTCGTGCAGCAGGGTCTCGTGCCGGTGCACCTCGTCGCGCACGTCGAGCCAGGCGGTGCGGCGCATCATCATCGTCGAGCCGAACAGCGGCCAGTGCGCCAGGGCGGCCCCGATCACGAGGTGGTAAGCGCCCACGTAGAGGGCAGAGAGCAGGCGCTCGACGCCGACGGGTGCGTCGTAGAAGCGGGCGTTCGTGCTGACGGCGAGCACGTCCGGATCGTCGACGAGGGTGCCGACGAGGTCGGCGACCCAGGTGCGGGGCAGGACGCTGTCGGCGTCGACCCGACCGATGAGGTCGACGGGTGGGGTGGCGGCCGGTCCGGCCCCCACGCCGGCGGCGGCGTCGTAGCCCGTGCTCGCGGCCGCGGCGATGCCGACCTCGGCCTCGGTGACCACCCGGGCACCGTGTCGCAGGGCCACCTCGACGGTGTCGTCGGTGCTGCCGTTGTCGACGACGATCACCTCGTCGGGCACCCGGGTCTGCCGCGCGAGCGAGCGGAGGCAGGCGTCGAGCAGGGCTCCGTCGTCGCGGACGGGGACGACGACACAGACACGCACTCGCCCATCCAACCCGGTCGGGGCGGGTCACGTCGAGCGTTCACACCCGAGGACGTCGCCGAGACCCGTCGGCGCACACGGGGGTCTCGGCGGTTCTGCGGGGTCTGGCCGCACGCCCGCCCGGCGAGAGCAGACTCGGCGCATGATCCCGACCGCCGCCGAACCGATCGTCCCCATGCTCGCGAAGGCCGTGGCCGACGTGCCCGAGCCCGACTCCGACGAGGGCGGGCTCGTCTACGAACCCAAGTGGGACGGGTTCCGCGGCATCGTCTACGCGGAACGCGCCGACGCCGACGACCCCGACGCCCCGCTCACCGTCGAGATCGGCAGCCGCGGGTTGAAGATGCTGACCCGCTACTTCCCCGAGCTGGTCGAGGCCCTCGCCCGCCTCCTGCCGGGGCCCTGCGTGCTCGACGGCGAGATCGTCGTGCGCACCGGCGACCCCGGCCACGAGCGGCTCGACTGGGACGCGCTCGGCCAGCGCATCCACCCGGCCGCCTCGCGCGTCGCGAAGCTCAGCGCCGAGACCCCTGCGATGTTCGTCGCGTTCGACCTGCTCGCCCTCGGCGGGCGCGACCTGCTCGACACCCCGTTCGCCGAACGCCGCGCGCTGCTGCTCGAGACGCTCGGCCCCGAGGGAGGCCCCGACGGAGGCGCCGAGGGAGGCGCCGACGGCACGGCAGGAGGCGCGGACCACCCCCTGCACGTCAGCCGGGCCACCGACGACGTCGCGACCGCCCGTCGGTGGCTGACCGAGTTCGAGGGCGCCGGGCTCGACGGGGTCGTGGCCAAGCCGGCCCGCGCCTCCTACGCTCCGGGCAAGCGCACCATGCTCAAGGTCAAGCACCACCGCACCGCGGACGTGGTGGTGCTCGGCTACCGCGTCCACAAGAGCGGTTCGGGCGTGGGGTCGCTGTTGCTCGGGCTGTACGACGCCGACGGCGAGCTGACGAACGTCGGAGGCGCGTCCGCGTTCTCGGACGCCCGTCGCCTCGAGCTCGTCGACGAGTTGGCGCCGTTCGTCGACCGCGACGACGACGGCGAGGTGCGGCACGCCGAGACCGAGCGCAGCCGCTTCTCGTCGGGCAAGGACGTGTCGTTCGTCCCGCTGCGCCCCGAGCGCGTGGTCGAGGTGCGGTACGACCAGATGGAGGGCTCCCGCTTCCGCCACACCGTGCAGGTCGAACGGTGGCGCGACGACCGCGAGGCGCGTTCGTGCGGTTTCGACCAGCTCGAGGTCCCGGCGGCGTACGACCTGGGCGAGGTGCTCACCTAGGCGACCCGCGCTTCGTCGGGCACAGGGCACCGCGTTTCGTGCACCGCACCCCGACGAGACGCGGTGCCGTGCACGAGACGCGGTGTGGTGCGGGTCAGTCGGCGGCGGGCTTCCGCGCACGGCTGGGCTGCACGCGGGGCGGCTCGCCGGGCATCTTCGGGAAGTCCGGCGGGAAGGGCAGTTCGCCGAGGCCGTCGGCGACGTCGCGTTCCCACCAGGCGAGCAACGTGTCGATGCGCCCCGGCGACTCGTGCATCGAGCCCCACGGGTCGCCATGGGTCTGCAGCCGCTCGGGCACCGTCAGCACGGTGTGCTCGGCCGGGTCGATGCCGGGCAGGTCGTCCCACGTGACCGGCAGGGACACGGAGGCGCGGGGCAGCGCCCGGGGAGACCAGGCCCCCGCCATGGTGCGGTCGCGATTGGCCTGGTTGTAGTCGACGAAGAGGCGGTCGCCGCGTTCCTCCTTCCACCACGCGGTGGTGACGCGATCGGGGGTGCGGCGTTCGAGCTCGCGGGCGGCGGCGATCACGGCGTGCCGCACCTCGAGGAACTCGTGCGTCGGCTCGATCGGCGCGAAGACGTGCAGGCCCCGGTTGCCGCTCGTCTTGACGAACGCGGTGAGACCGGCCTCGTCGAGCACGGCCCGGAGGTCGAGCGCGGCCGTCACGGCGTCCGCGAAGCTCGTGCCCGGCTGCGGGTCGAGGTCGATGCGCAGCTGGTCGGGCAGGTCGGGCTGCTCGGCGCGCGAGGCCCACGGGTGGAAGACCAGGGTGTTCATCTGGGCCGCCCAGACCGCGGCGGCGGGCTCGTCGATCACGAGCTGCGGGTGCACGCGGCCGCTCGGGTAGGTGACGTCGACGGCTCGCACGTAGTCGGGCGTGCCGCGGGGCGGGTTCTTCGAGAAGTACTGGTCGCCGTCGACGTCGCCGCCGAACCGCTGCAGCGAGATCGGACGGTCGCCGTTCGCCGCGACGAAGGGCGTGCCGACCTCGACCAGGTAGCGCGCCAGGTCGAGCTTGGTCACGCCGAGGTCGGGCCAGAGCACGCGGGACGGACTGCTGATGCGGACGTCGCGGTCGCCCACCCGCAGGGTCGTCGCCTCGGATGCCATGTGCGTGACGCTAGTCCCGTCGCGCCGCCGGGGCACGAGGTGCCGGCGTTCACGGGGTGTTCACCCGGGCGTCGCTTCCGTCCGAGATGGTTCGGTCCACACCCGACGAAACGGACACCCGAATGCGCACGCCCCTGCTCCGCCTCGGCGCCCTGACCCTGGCCGGCTCGATCGCCGCCGCCGGGCTCGTGGCCACGAGCGCCCTGCCCGCCCTCGCGGCCGACGCCGACGTCGTCGTCAACGAGATCGACACGACCGACGACTGGGTCGAACTGCTCAACACCGGCCAGACCCCGACCGACGTGTCGGGCTTCGTGCTGCGGGACGACAAGGACACGCGGACGCTCGCGCTGCCCGCGGGCACGGTCCTCGCCGCCGGCGAGCGCCTGGTCGTCGACGTCGCCGACGACGCCGTGTGGGGCGCCGCCGCCTACGGACTCGGACGCGCCGACGCCGTCCGGCTCTACGCCGCCGACGGCACGACCCTGCTCGACTCGTACGCCTGGACGCAGTTCCCGACGACGACCTACGGCCGCTGCGCCGACGGCACCGGCGAGTTCGCGACGACGGCCGCCGGGACGCGAGGCACCGCCAACGAGTGCGCGACGACACCGGCTCCGACCGACCCGACGGACCCCGCCCCGACCGACCCGACGACCCCCGCCGTGCCCGCCACGACCGACGTCGTGATCAACGAGGTCGAGTCGAACGGCGACGACACCGACTGGGTCGAACTGACGAACGTCGGGACGGTGCCCGTGGACGTCTCGGGCTACACCTTCCGCGACGAGGACGACGTGCGCACGCCCTTCACCCTGCCCACCGGTTCGGTCGTGCAGCCCGGCGCCTTCGTCGTGATCGACCAGGCCTCGGGCTCGAACCCGGTCGGCTTCGACTTCGGACTCGGCCAGCCCGACTCGGCACGACTGTTCGACACGGCGGGCACGCTCGTCGCGTCGTACGCCTGGAGCGTCCACAGCACCGTCAGCTACGGCCGCTGCCCCGACGGCACCGGCGAGCTGACGACGACGACCGCGACCACGAAGGGCGCGGCGAACGACTGCTCGTCGCCCGTGCGCATCAACGAGGTCGAGAGCCAGGGAGGCACGCCCGGCGACTGGGTCGAGCTCACGACCGTGGGCACCTCGTCGGTCGACCTCGGCGGCTACGTGCTGACCGACTCCGACCCGACGCACCGCTACGTCGTCCCCGCCGGGACCGTCGTCGCCCCCGGCGGCTTCGTCGTCCTCGACGAGCAGACCCCGACCTCGGCCGGCTTCGACTTCGGACTGGGCGGTGCCGACTCGGTGCGCCTGCTGCTGCCGGACGGCACGACGGCGGCCGACGGTTCGACCCTCGCCGACGAGTACTCGTGGACCTCGCACGCCGCCACCACCTACGGCCGCGGCCCCGACGGCACGGGCGACTTCGCCGTCACGTCGGCCCCGACCAAGGGCTCCGCCAACACCTTCGCCGGCGTCTCCGTGCCGACGGCCTGGCCCGGCGGACCCGACGAGGTCCCCCTGGACGACGAGGGCACCTTCACCGGTGACCTGAGCGGTCTCGACTACGAGCCGACCGGCACCGCGACCCCCGGCACGCTCTGGGCGGTGCAGAACGGCGACGGCCTGCTCTACCGGATCGTCCCGGACGGCGCCGGCGGGTGGGCCCCGCAGACGACCGACGGCTGGGCTGCCGGCAAGAAGCTGCTGTACCCGAGCGGGGTCGCGACCGACATCGTGGACGCCGAGGGCGTCACGGTCGCCGACGACTCGTCCGCGGGCGGCATCTACGTGTCGACCGAGCGCAACAACGCCTCGGGCTCGGTCAGCCGCCCCTCCGTGCTGCGCTACGACGCCTCGAGCCCGGCCACGACCCTGGTCGCCACCGACGAGTGGAACCTCGCCGCGGACTTCCCCGGCCTGGGGGCCAACGCGGGCCTCGAGGGCATCACCTGGGTGCCCGACGCCTGGCTGACCGAGGCGGGGTTCGTCGACGAGGCGACCGGCGCCTCCTACGACCCCGCGACGTACGCCGGCCACGGTGACGGGCTCTTCTTCGTCGGCGTCGAGGGCACCGCGAGCGTCTACGCCTACGCCCTGATGGACGACGGTTCGTTCGAGCGCGTCGCCACGATCGCGACGTCGTTCGCCCTGGTCGCCGACCTGCAGTTCGACGCCGACCTCGACGCGCTCTGGGTCGTCTGCGACGAGGCCTGCTCGGGCCGCACGGCGCTGTTCTCGGTCGACGAGTCGGGGGCGTTCGCCGAGGACGTCGTCCACGAGGCACCGGCGAACGCCGACCGCGGGCTCGCCAACGAAGGCTTCGCGATCGCCCCGGCGGCGACGAGCGTCGACGGGTTCCGCCAGACGTTCTACGCGGACGACAACGACACCGACGGGTTCTCGCTGCGCGCCGGGACGTTCCCCGGCGTGGCGGCCGAGCCCGGGACGCCCGGCGACCCCGGGACGCCCGGGACTCCCGGCACGCCCGGCGACCCCGCCGCCCCCGCCGATCCCGGCACGGGCGTGACGCCGATCGGTCAGGGCTCGGCCCCGGCGACGATCGACGGGCAGCTCGCCTTCACCGGTTCGGACGCTCGGTGGGCAGCGGCCGCGGCCCTGCTGCTCGTGCTCGCCGGGGCGGGCACCCTGATCGCCCGCCGGCGTCGACTCACCCGCGACTGAGGCACGACGCCCCACGACCCCGTGTCGAGCGATGCACCCGGAAGCGTCCGGGCGCGTCGCTCGACACGGGGTTCGTCGTCGTGCGGCGTCCGTGCGACGGCCGGAGAGGCCGACGGGTGAGCGGGTCAGCGGGTGAGCGGCGTCGCCGTGCCGGTGACCGTGACGCCGCCGACGACCGGGACGTCGACCACGAGGCGGCTCGGACGCCCGACGTGCCGCCCCTGCCTCACCACGACGCGGGCAGGAGGCGCGATCAGGTCGAGCGCGCGGAGGTAGCCGCCCAGCGACGCGGCCGCCGACCCCGTCGCCGGGTCCTCGGTGAGGGAGCCGACGGGGAACAGGTTGCGTGCCTCGACCACGGTCGCCCCGGACGCGTCGACACCCTGGGCGTGGATCACCGTGATCGTGCCCGCCCAGCCCCGTTCGTCCATGAGGGCCCGCACGGCGACCGGGTCGAACCCGAAGGCGTCGAAGACCCGCTGGTCGCGGACGGCCACCACGGGGTGCCGGTTGCCCGCGAAGGACTCCCGCAGCGGACGACGCTCGTCGAGGTCGGCGTGCGTGAGGCCGAGCAACGCCAGCAACCGGTCGGCGACGGTCGGGTCCAGGTCGCGCACGACGGGGTCGACGCTCGTGAACGACGCCGTCACCGGGCCCGCGACGGCGTCGGCACCCCCACGCGAGGTCTCGATCACGACCGGCCCGACCGCCGTCTCGAGCGTGAACGCTCCGACCCCGCGACGCTCGGCCAGGGCGACGGCGGTGGCGATCGTCGCGTGGCCGCAGAACGGGACCTCGGCCCCGGGCGAGAAGTAGCGCACGGCCACGTGCCGGTCGTCGCCGGCGCGGGACGGATCGACCACGAACGCGGTCTCGGCGTACCCCACCTCGGCGGCGATCAGCCGCATGTCGGCGGCCGAGAGGGCCGACGCGTCGAGCACGACGCCGGCCGGGTTGCCGCCGCCCGGTCCGTCGGCGAAGGCCGTGAGGTGCAGCACCTCGACGGTCGGGGCGGACGGCGAGGGAGCGGCGGGGCCGGCGGGAGGCGAGGGTCTGGGGTCGGTCACGACGCCACTGTGCCGCACCGCGCCTCCTCGTCGCCAGCGCCACCTCGTGCCGGGTGGCCGGCCCGGACCTCGCGACCGTGCCGGACCGTGTCGGACCCCGAGCCGCCCCGCACGACCCGACCGGCCTCGAGCCGCACCACGCGGTGCGCGGCGTCGAGCAGCAACGGATCGTGCGAGACCGCGAGCACCCCCGTGCCCCGGGCCGCCTCGTCGAGCAGCGTGGCCCGGATGCGGTCGGCGCTGTCGGCGTCGAGCCCGGTCGTGGGCTCGTCGAGCAGCAGCAGGTCGGCCCCGCGCGCGAGTCCGTGGGCCAGGAGCGCACGCTGCCGCTGGCCACCCGAGAGCGCGGCGAAGGGTCGGGGCGCCAGGTCGGCGACGTGCAGGCGCTCGAGCGCCTCGTCGACGGCGGCGCGGGCTCGACGGTCGAGGGGACGCCACCGGCCCACGCGACCCCAGGCACCGACCGTCACGACGTCGCGCACGGTGACCGGGAGCCCGTCCGGGATCGACGTGCGCTGCGGGACGAAGGCGATCGTCGACGTCGTCGAGCGCGTGCCCGACGACGGTTCGCGGACGCCCGCGACGACCTCGAGCAGCGTCGACTTGCCGGCGCCGTTGGGGCCCGCGACCACCGTCAGGGCACCGCTGCACACCTCGAGGTCGACGTCGGCCAGGGCCACCCGGTCACCGAACGTGCACCCCACCCCGAGGAGGCGCGCCAGGGACGAGGGAGCGGCGGCGGTGGTCGTCGTCATGCCGTCAGCCTAGTTGATAAGCGTTCTCATTCTCAGCTACGGTCGTGTCTCGTGCCCTTCCTCTCCACCGCCGTCCTCGAGCCGTTCTCGCTCGACTTCGTCCAGCGCGCCCTCGTCGGCGGCGGCCTCGTCGCGATCCTCTGCGGCGTCGTCGGCACCTGGGTCGTGGTCCGCGGCATGGCCTTCCTCGGCGAGGCGCTCGCGCACGGCATGCTGCCCGGCGTCGCCCTCGCGACCGTGCTCGGTGCGCCCGTCCTCGTCGGCGGGGCCCTCAGCGCCGTCGTCATGAGCCTCGGCGTGGCGGCGCTGCAACGACGCGGTCGCCTGTCGTACGACACGAGCATCGGCCTCCTCTTCGTCGCGATGCTCGCCCTCGGCGTCGTCGTCATCTCGCACTCGGGCAGCTTCGCCACCGACGCCACGTCGATCCTGTTCGGCGACGTCCTCGCGATCACGACGGCGGACCTCGGCCTGCTCGCCGGCGCGACGATCGTCGGCGTCGGCCTCGCGGCCGCCTTCCACCGCCCCCTGCTGGCCCTCGCCCTCGACCCGCGCCTGGCCGCCGTGCTGGGGCTCGGTCCGCGCTCGGCCCAGGCCGTGCTCGTGGGACTGGTCACGCTCGCCGTCGTCGCCTCGTACCAGGCCGTCGGGTCGTTGCTCGTCGTCGGACTGCTGCTCGCACCGGCCGTCGCCGCGGGCCACTGGACGACGCGCCTGCCCACGCGGATGGTCCTCGCCTCGGCCGTCGGCGTGCTCGCCGTCGCCGTCGGCTTGCTCGTCTCGTGGCACGCCGCGACGGCCGCCGGCGCCTCGATCGCGGCGACGGCCATCGCGTTCGCCGGCCTCTCGGGGGCCGGCCACGCCGCCCTCGGCCGTCGGCGGGCACGTCGGGTCGACACCGCCGCCCCGGGTCGCACGGGCACGGCGCCCGTCGCGACCCCCGTCTCCTGACCGGGTGGTCGTCGTGGCCGTCGGGGCGTCCGACGACTCGGGGTGGGTCTCGTGGATCACGCATCGACGTTACGGACCGCACGGCGCACGAGTCGACGCCCAGTCCGGGGTACACGGGTGCCGCTGCGTCGGTCGCGTCGCCGGATGACACGTCAAGGATTGAGTTCTCAGGGAGACCCGCGTATACCTCAGGTAACGGGGAACGCCCGCACGAACCGATCACGTGTGTCCAGGTGCCTCCTCTTCCCAGTCAGGTGGCGCCATGCCCCGTTCGACGTCCCCTTCCCTCCTCGCCCGCTCGGGGCTCGTCCTCGGCGTCGCCGCCGCCCTCACGGTGGCCTCGGCCCTCCCCGCGAGCGCCGCGAACGTCATCGACGGCCCCGTCGACCTCGGGTCGGCCCGCAGCTACGCCGTGCTCGCCTCCTCGACGGTCACCAACACCGGCCCCAGCGTGGTGAACGGCGACGTCGGCCTCAGCCCCGGCTCCTCGGTCACCGGGTTCGACGCCGGTGGCCCCGGCGTGATCGTCGGGGGCGTGCAGCACGTGGCCGACGAACCCGCGCGGCTCGCGCAGCAGGACCTCACCTCGGCCTACGACGTGGCCGCAGCCCTCACCCCGCAGGAGAGCAACGTCGTCGACCTGGCCGGTCGGTCGCTGTCGCCCGGCGTCTACTCGGGGGACGCGGTGCAGCTCACCGAGAACGGCAGCCTCGCGTTCGCCGGCTCCGATCGGTCGGTCTGGGTCATCCAGGCCGCGAGCACCCTGACCATCGGCGCGAACACGACCATGACCTTCTCCCAGGGCGCCAGCGCGTGCAACGTGTTCTGGCAGGTCGGCAGCTCGGCCACCCTCCTCGCCGACGCGGACTTCCGCGGGACCATCCTCGCGCAGGAGTCCATCACCGCGACGACGGGTGCGACCGTCGTCGGACGACTCCTCGCCCGCACCGGCGCCGTGACGCTCGACACCAACACCCTCACCGTGCCCGCGGCCTGCCCCACGGTCGGCACGCCGTCCGAGACCGTCGCACCGACCATCACGTCGGGCAGTCCGACGACCGCGACCGAGGGCACCCCGTACTCGTTCACCGTCACGGCGACCGGTGCCCCGGCCCCGACCTTCACCGTCACCACCGGCACCCTGCCGGCCGGCCTCACGCTGAACGGCACCACCGGCGAGATCTCGGGCACCCCGACCACCCCCGGCGACACCACCGTCACCATCACGGCCGACAACGGCACGACGCCGCCCGACACCGCGGACTACACGATCACGGTCACCCCGGCCGACGTCGTCACGCCGCCCCCGGGCGACGGCGGCACCCCTCCCGGCACCGTGACTCCCCCCGGCGCGACCACGCCTCCCGGGACGACCACGCCTCTCGGGACGACCACGCCGTCGACCCCGGCCGTCCCCGTCTCCGACCGGAACGGCACCGGCCCCCGCGGCGACCTCGCCTACACGGGTGCGGACACCACGCTGCCGGTGATCGGCGCCGGCCTGGTCCTGCTCCTCGGTGCCGCCCTCGTCACCGTCACCGCCATCCGACGCCGCCGCCTCGCCCGGTCCTGACCGGCGGGTCCACCGGAGGCGCCTCGCTCGACCGACCCGCGCCTCCTGACCGAGGCCCCGGGCCCGGATCCCCGGGCCCGGGTCCCCGGACGCCGGACGCCGGTCGACGGCCGCCGGTCGACGTTCACCGGCCGGCCGCGTACCGCGCTCTCACCTCGGCCGCCGTCGAGGCGACGTCGAGGACCGTCGTGTCGTCGAGGTCGCCCCGGAAGTGCTTGCTGGTCGGCGGCGAGGGCCAGGGCGCGTTCACCGCGTCGTAGCCGATGCGCCAGTAGCCTCGGGCGTTCTCGGCCGCCGCCTGGGACGACGACCCGACCGGTGCGCCGTCCACGTAGAGCGTCATGCCCGAGGAGTCCAGGGTCGCCGTCGCGAGGTGCCACGCACCGTCGGTGTACGTCGACGGGCTCTGCAGGGTGAAGTACCCGCCGCTGTAGACGCCGAAGATCAGCGTGCCCCGGTCGGTCAGGTAGAGGTGACGGTCGTACTGTCCCGACGCGCCCGCCTGGCTGTTCCCGAAGCCGATCAGCTTGCCGCCCGTCGTCGTGGTCGTGCGGAACCAGGTCTCGACGGTGAAGACCTGGGGGCCGTCGATGTTCAGCCCCGTCGTGACCTGACCGTCCACGCCGTCGAGCCTCAGGAACGGGCCGTCACCGGGGGCGCACGTGCCGCCCGTGATCGTGGCCCCGGGGGTGAGGGTGCCCGGTCGTCCGTTGCCGCTGCTGTCGCGCGCGGTCGTGCCGACCCCGTCGTTGAACTGGTAGGCGAATCGCGCCTGCGCCGCGACCGGGCGGTCGAGGCAGGCGAACCGCGAGGTGGCGAGCACGGTCGAGGTCGAGGTCGTGGCCGAGAACGCCGCGTGGCTCGAGCCGACGACGAGGAAGAGCACGGCCACCCCGGCCACCACGGTGAGGGCGACGCCCGAGACCCGGGCCGCGCGCGACCGCCCCGACGGCTGCGTGGGCGCACGGTGACGGGACGGGGCGAGGGGGTCGACGACGTTCTCGCTGGTCGGCTCGAGCCGCGTCGCCGCGAGCAGGAGCAGCACGACGAGGGACACGACGAGCACGCCCACCACGCGGTCGCCGCCGTGCCAGAGCATCGGCGACCCGATGGACGGCACGAGCAGGACCCCGACGCCGTGCACGGCCTCGGCGGCGACGGGGCTCGAGTCGACCTCGGCGTTCGCGTCGCCCTTGAGTCGCAACGACCCGTCGTCGGTCGTGTCGACCAGACGGTGCAGCCGCAGCTCTCCGGCCCGGTCCGGATCGTCGACGAGCAGCACCTGCCCCGCGTCGAGGTCGGTCGTGTCGACGGGCATCGCCACGACCACGTCCCCGGCGGCGATCGCGGGCGACATCGACCCCGTGACCACGGTCGTGGGCGACCAGCCCCAGAGGGCCGGGACGGCCGCCCAGAGCAGGAGGCACACGGCCGTCGTCAGGACGACCCGCGCGATCGTCGCCAGGCACAGCGCACCCCAGAACGACAGGTCAGAGCGGACCTGCGGGGTGGTGGCGGCGGGGGCCGCGAGGGTCGTCATGTCGGCGTGTTCCGGCTCGGGCGTCGTGTCCCGCGTCAGCGGGTCTGGGCCTCCCAGGTGAAGGCGATCGCCGCGCGCGAGTCCTGACCGGTGTTCGGCGTCGACTGGCTGAGCGCGTACGTGAACTTGAACGAGCGGGACTCGGCGGCCGTCCCGTCCGGTGACCAGGTCGGGGCGCCGGTCGCGTAGCCGGTCCGCTGGCTCGCGAAGTCGGCGAGGGTGCCCGAGAAGACCTGCGCACCCTGGCTCGCCGGGGTGAAGCCGTCACACGAGGCGCTGGACGCGCCCGACCCCTGTTGGATCGTCAGGTCGAGGAAGGACGAGAGCGAGTTGGTCGTGGTCGCCGCGGTGCCGTAGAGCCGGACCGACGAGGGCAGGCTGCCCGTCGAGGTGACCGTGATGCACCTCGTGCCGGTGTCACCGGGCATCAGGCCCGAGGCCGAGAACAGGGCGACGTCGGAATCGTCGTCCGTGAGCTGCACGGTGCCGGTCGACCAGTTGCTCGTCGGGTTCGAGGTGGTGGCCGAGAAGGCCGAGTACGACGCCGTCGAGATGATGGCGCCGGAGGCGATGACGGCGACGGGCACGGCGGCCCAGCGGGCACGGCGGGTCCAGCGGGCGCGGCGGAGCGATCGGGACATGTCGGGGAGTCCTTCGGGTGGGGGGCGCCGAGGCCCCCGTGGTGCCTGTCGGGAGGGGGCTGTGACGTCTCGGCACGGTGCCGATGGGGCGACGGTACCGAGGGATCGTCGACTCGGTAAGGGGCGTCGTGTCCCCAGTCAGGGGGAACCCCCTGTACCCCGCCGGGGCGCACCGGCCGGAGGTCAGCGTCCGCGGCCGGCCAGCAGCGCGTGCAGCAGGGGCACCGCCGAGGTGGCCATGAGCACCGTGCCGACCACGTCGTCCCCGCTTCGCAGGACGGCCCCCGCGATCAGCAGGGCGGCGAAGAGCACGGCCGAGACCACCCGCCGGGCGGTCCGCTCGATGCGGGTCAACTGGCGCTCGATCCGGGGGCTGCCCACCTCGAGCGTGCCGTCCTCGAGGCGCGTGACGAGGTGGTCGAGTCGGCCGGGCAGACGCACGGCCACCGTGGCGGCGTCGAGGGTGCGGCGCGTGACGTCCTGCACCGCGTTGCCGCGTTCGTCGCGGATCAGCTGGGCCGCGTAGGGCTCGACCGAGTCCCACAGGTTGAACGCCGGGTCGAGCGCGCTGGCGACCCCCGAGGTCAGCGTCATCGCCCGCAGCACGAGCAGGAAGTCCTCGGGCAGCTGGAACGGCAGCGACCGGATGAGGTCGCCGAACTGCCCGGCGAACTCGCGGTACTCCCGCGGGTCGACCTGCCGGAGTTCGGCGAACCCCATGCCGCCGAACCGGGCGAAGGTGGCGGTCACGGCCCGCTCGAGCCCGAGAGTGTCGGCGCTCGGCAGCAGGACGCCGAGGTCGCGCATGGCGTTCACCATGCCCGAACCGTCACGCGAGGCCGCCGCGATCAGCAGCTTGCGCAAGCCCGTCCGGGTGCCCGTCGGCACCTCGCCCATCATGCCGAAGTCGATGAAGGTGAGCTTCCACGGTCGCTGCCCGTCGACCGCGTCGGGCACGGGCGTGACGAAGATGTTGCCGGGATGCGGGTCGGCGTGGAAGAACCCGTGGGTGAAGAGCTGGTCGAACATCACCGCGGCGAAGACGGGGGCGACCTCGGCGGGGTCGATGCCGGCGGCGGCGAGCGCGTCGACGTCGGTGATCTTGATGGCCGAGACGTCGTCCAGCACGAGGACGCGACGCGTGGTGCGCTCCCACACGACGTCGGGCACGCTCACCCGGTCGTCGTCGGCGAAGTCGGCGGCGAAGCGGGCCGAGTTGGCGGCCTCGTTGAGGTAGTCGATCTCTTCGAGGCTGGTGCGCGCGAACTCCTCGACGAGGGCGGGGGCGTCGACCCGGTCCGACACCAGCCGGACGTGGCTGAGCCAGCCGCCGACGCGGCGGAGTGCGGCGAGGTCGACGTCGACCACGGCGTCGATGCCGGGCCGCTGCACCTTGAGCACGACGTCCGTGAGGCCCGTGTCGGCGGCGTCGACGGGCCCGAGCGTCGCCCGGTGCGCCTGGCCGAGCGAGGCGGCGGCGATGGGCGACTCGGCGACGGTGGCGAAGACCTGCCCGAGGGGTCGGCCCAGCTCGGCCTCGGCCAGGGCGCGGATGCCCGAGAAGGGCACGGGCGTGACCTCGTCCTGCAGCCCCTCGAGCTCTTTGGTGATCTCGGGCGGCAGCACGTCGAGGCGGGACGACAGGTACTGGCCGACCTTGATCATCAGACCGCCGAGGTCGAGGGCCAGGGCGTGGAAGCCCCGGGCGAAGCGCCGCATGCGCCGGGCACGCGTGCGCTCCGCGAGCCGCCGCAGGCCGAAGCGGGGCAGGACGAGTTCGAACCACCAGGTGACGGCGAGGTGCCGCGACGCGAACCGTAGGATGCGACGGTAGCGCGCGCGACCGGCCCGGTCACGCACCGGAGGACTGGACGCGGAGGGGTCGGTCGACGCCACCCTCGTCAGTCTCGGGCGAGGATCGAGTAGATGCGACGACGGGCCTCGTCGAGCACCGCCACCGCCTCGTCGACCTGCTCGGGCGAGCCCGTCCGGCCGACCTGCGCCGTGGCGCGGGCCAGCTCGACGCCGGCCTTGGGCAGGGCGCGGAACCGGTCGCCGGTGGCGGAGCGCTCGGGCTCCCACGGAGCCGACGGGTCGACCCCGGCGGCGGCGCGACCGGCCTCGGTGAGCGAGTAGACCTTGCGGCCGTCGGTCTCCTCCGCGGCGACGAGCCCCTCGTCGGAGAGCAACTGCAGGGTCGGGTACACGGACCCGGCGCTGGGCTTCCAGTCGCCGCCGCTGCGCTCGTCGATCTCGCGGATGATCTGGTAGCCGTGCATGGGGCGTTCGGCCAGCAGCGCGAGGATCGCGGCCCGCACCTCGCCCCGCGGGGCACGGGTGCCCTCGCGGCGGTCGAAGGTCGAGCGGAGCTGCTCCATGGCCTGCCACATGCCGTCGAGGCCGGTGCCGAAGCCGAAGGTGCCGGGTGCTGACGTGCTGCTCATGGTGTTCTCCTTCTCGAGGGTGGAACGGGGTCGAACGATACCCGGACGATATACCCCCACCGGCGGCCCGTCAGGGCTGACGTCCAGGCAGGAGGCGCGGCCGCCGAGATCCCGAACGGTCCTGTTCTGGGGGTCCCCGCGCACTCGTTCGGGGGGTTCGGGCGACCGGACGAGGGTGGTTGAGTTCCATTCGTGGGTATGAACCCCCACCGACGGCGCGTTGCCGTCACCTCTCCGGCGTTCCCCGACGTCCGCCGGCGAGCCCTGCTGCCTCGGCGTTCCCCGACGTCCGCCGAGGCGGCAGGACCTCCGTCGTTCCCCGACGTCCGACGGAGCCGTACGTCCCTCGGTGACGGTCCGCGCCTCCGAGATCCCTGGAGTCCGCCATGCCCTCGTTCCCGACCCGCCGCCTCGCGGCGACCGCCGCCGCCGCGGCCCTGCTGTTCACCGTCCTGGTGACCGCCCCCGCCCAGGCCGCGACCCCGTCGCCCGCCCCGGCCGCCACCGTCCCCACCACGACGGCCGCCGCCTCGACGGCCACGTCGGGCGTCTCGGCCGACCTGTCCGGCGACATGATGACGGTGCCCGCGGCGCCCCTGCTGAGGGCCCAGACCGACGACGACGTGTCGCCGACGACCGGGGTGACGGACCACCCGGTCTACGTCAGCGTCGCCGCGGCGACGGCCGCGACCTCGGACGACTCCCCCACGCCTCCCGACGACGCCGCGATCCGCGCCGCCGTGACGCAGCTGCACGACTACTGGTGGGCGGAGTCGGGCCACACCGTGAACGTGACGCTCGCCGGCATCGAGACCCGGTCGCTCGACCAGGCGTCGTGCGTCCCCGCCACGGTGCTCAACACGGTCCACACCTCGGCCTTCGGCGGACGGTTCGCCCGGTACGCGTGGGCCGGCACGAACGAGCACCTGATCGTCCTGAGCCGCGAGACCTGCGGGACGACGGCGACCGCGTTCGGCACGGTCGGCGGCGACGGCGGCGAGGTCTTCAGCTCGTACGGAGCGGGCAACACGCTGGGCGTCCCCGTGCTGCTGCACGAGTTCGGCCACAACCTCGGCTTCGGCCACGCCGGTGCCGGCATGTGCCGCAGCACGACGTCGTTCGACGGGGCCGCGAGCGACTACCGGTACGCCACGTCGACCGACTCCCCCACCACCTGCCCCGTGCTCGAGTACGGGGACTTCCTCGACATCATGGGCTACTCGGTCTCGTCGTCCCGCCCCCACCTGTCGTCCGTCCAGCGGGTCCGCGCCGGTTACCTGACCGACGTCACCACCCTCAGCGGGGCGGGCACGACCCGCCAGGTCACCGTCGCCTCGCTCGACGGTGCCGCGAAGGGCCGCGCCGTCAAGGTGGTCGACCCGGTCAGCGGTCAGGACTACTACGTCGAGTACCGCACCGCGACCGGAACGGACGCCACCAGCCCGGAGTTCGGCGGACGTTCTCCGTCCTGCGCCCTGGTCGGATCGGGCTTCACGCGCTGCGCGCTCACCAGCGACAAGACGACCGGCAGCGTCCGGGTGCTCCGACCCCTCACCCTCGCGGGCAGCACGGTGTCGACCGTCGCCCTCGCGGTCGGCCTCGACGCCGGGCGCGACCCCAGCCGTCGCGACACGCACCTCGACGCGGGCGAGTCGTTCACCAGCGCGAACGGCGGGTTCACGGTGTCGGTCCGCTCCATGACCCCGTCGGGCGGAGCGGTCCTCGACGTGAGCCTCGCCGGGGGGTCCGCCAAGGTACCCGCCTCCGCTCCGGCCCCGACCCTGTCGGCCCCGGCGCCCGCGACCGCGCCCGCGACGACGACCAGTCGACTGAGCGTCGACCGCACCCGCCAGACCCACGGCTCGACCACCCCGATCACGACGACCACCCAGGTCGTCGCGTCGGACGGCTCGGCCCCGAGCGGGACGGTGACGCTCCGGGACGGCACGGCCGTCGTCGGCAGCACGAAGGTCGGGTCCGACGGGCGCGCCACGGTGACCCTGCCGGGGACGACCGCGGCGGGCACCCACCAGCTGCGCGCCTCCTTCGTCCCTGCCACGACGACGCAGTCCGGCTCGGACTCGGCGGTCGTCGGCGTGACCGTCGACAAGGCCTCCTCGTCCAGCGCGTTGACCCGCGGGACGACGGGGATCACCAAGAACAAGGCGGCGACGGTCACGGTCACCGTGTCGGCCCCCGGCGTCCCCCGCCCCACCGGCACCGTGACCGTGACCTCGGGCGGCAGGACCGTCGGCACCGCCACCGTCTCGGCCGACGGAGCAGGACGCGTCACCGTGCCGGTGGGGACCTTCACCCGCGGGGGCACGTACGTCCTGTCCGCGTCGTACGCCGGGTCGGGCAACGTGTCCGCCAGCGTCTCGAAGCGGATGATCGTCGTCCTGCGCTGACGAGCGCGGCGCCGAGTCCGCTGACGCACGCCACGCCTCCTGCCCTTGCGCTCCGCGTCGGCCCGGTGGCCTCCCTCCCTGCCCGCGGCGCGACGACGAACCCGGTTCCGAACGATGCACCTAGAAGCAACGGGGTGCATGGTTCGGAACCGGGTGCGAGGCGGCAGGAGGCGCGGGTCGGCGACCAGCGGAGGTGCGGGCCGGCGACTCACGACGCCCCCGCGCGTGCCTCAGTACTTGGCGGACTGCCCGCCGTCGATGGGCACGACGGCCGCGTTGACGTAGGTGGCGTCGTCCGACAGCAGGAAGGCGACGACCGAGGCGATCTCGTCGGCCTTGCCGTAGCGCTTGGTCGGGTTGATCTGGATGAACTGCTCGGCGGCCTTCTCGGGGTTCTCGGCGTCGATCTGACGCATCGAGGCCTCGACCATGGGCGTCCAGATGGCGCCGGGGGCGATCGCGTTGACGCGGATGCCGCACTCGCCGTACTCGACGGCCGAGTTGCGGGTCAGGCCGACGACGCCGTGCTTGGCCGCGGCGTAGCCCGACTGGTTGCCGACGCCGCGGATGCCGCCGACGCTCGCGGTGTTGACCACGGCACCGCCGTCGCCCTGCGAACGCATGACGCCGAGCACCTTCTCGAGGCCGAGGAACACCCCGCGCAGGTTGATCGAGACGACCTTGTCGAACTCGTCGGCGCCGAACCGCTCGGTGAGGTTCTGCTTGCCCTCGATGCCGGCGTTGTTGAAGAACGCGTCGATGCGCCCGAAGCGCTCGACCGTCGCCGACACGTAGCGCGCGACGTCGTCCTCGCTCGACACGTCGGCGACGACGGTCAGCACCTCGGCCCCGGGGACGGCCTCGAGCACGGCGGCCTGCGAGTCGGCGAGGCCCTTCTCCGAGACGTCGACGAGGGCGAGCTTCGCGCCCTCGCTCGCGACGCGGACGGCGGCGGCCCGGCCGAGGCCCGACCCTCCGCCGGTGATGAGGACGACCTTGTCGGTGAAACGCTCCATGGGACGGGCTCCGGTTCTCTCGTTCGGTGAGGCCCGACACGGCGCCGGGCCAGTCGTCGCGCGACCGTGCGCGACTCGCCGTAAGGCTACACATGTCGCCTTACTGCGCCCTGACCGTGGTGGCCGCGCCGCGCCTCCCGCCGCCCCGCGCCGCGCCTCCCCACGACGCGACGAACCCCGTTCACGAAGACGAACCACGAGAAATCGGGGTTCATCTTCGTGAACGGGGTTCGGGGCGCAGGAGGCGCGGGCCCGCGACCCGAGGAGGCGCGGGTCAGCGCCCGGCGCGCGTCCCGATCTCGACGCCCACGATCCGCTCGTCGGCGATCGTCACGGGGTACGCGTCGCCCGTCAGCCGCACCGTCGCCTCGGCCTCCCGCTCGGCGCACGAGCCGCCGACCCAGAGCTCGACGTCCCCGGGCTCGACGACCCGTCGGTGCTGCCGGTCGGTCAGCGCCAGACGGGCGGTGGGGACGCGGAAGACGACCCGCGCCTCCTCACCGGGTCCGAGCGCGACGCGCGCGTAGCCGAGCAGCTGCGCGACGGGCCGGGTGACCGAGCCGACGACGTCGTGCGCGTAGAGCTGCACGAGGTCGGTGCCGGGGCGGTCGCCCGTGTTGGCGACCGTCACCGAGGCGACGAACGAGCCACCCGCCGGCACCTCGGCCGAGTCGACGACCAGGTCGGAGCGTCGCCACGAGGTGTACGACAGCCCGTGGCCGAAGGGCAGCACCGGCGTGCTGTCGGCGCTCGTCACCTCGGACGGCCCGCCGAGCACCGGGTGCAGGTACGAGAACGGCTGCGCGCCGGCCGACCGCGGCAACGACACGGGCAGGTGCCCGGACGGCTCGACGCTGCCGGTCAGGACGCCGGCGACGGCGGCCCCGCCCTCCTCCCCCGGGAAGAACGCCTGGACGACGGCGGCGGGCGCCCCCGCACCCGACACCGCCCACCCGATGGCGTACGGCCGGCCCGAGAGCACGACCATGACGGTCGGCGTGCCGGTGGCGACGACGGCCTCGACGAGCTCGCGCTGCACCCCGGGCAGCTCGAGGCTCTCGACGTCGTTGCCCTCGCCGACGGTGCCCCGGCCGAACAGGCCGGCCCGGTCGCCGACCACGACGACCGCGACCGCAGCGCCCCGGGCGGCCTCGACCGCCGCGGCGATGCGTGACCGGTCGTCGCCCTCGACGTCGCAGCCGGCCTCGACGGCCACCTCGGCGGAGGGCAGCTCGATGCGCAGGGAGGCGGCGACGGTCGGCAGGTCGATGCCGAGCGGCACGCCGGGGTGGTGCGCCAGCACGTGGTTGACGAACGAGTAGCAGCCCATGAGGGCCTCGGCGCTGTCGCCGTTCGGGCCGACCACCGCGACCGACGCCGGGCCGGTCCCCGCGACGTCGGCACCACCGGTGGCACCCGCCGACCTCCGCACGAGCGGGAGCACGCCGTCGTTCGTCAGCACGACGACCGACTCGTCGGCCAGCCGCCGCGCGACGGACCGGTGCTCGGCCGAGTCGAGGTCGATCGCGGTCGGCGGCGCCGTCTCGAACGTCTCGTCGAGCAGCCCGAGCTCCTCCTTCTCGGCGAGGACGCGGATCACCGCCCGGTCGACCAGCGCCTCGTCCACGTCTCCGGCCCGCACCCGCTCGGCCAGGGGCGCGAGGTAGGCGTCGCCGGTGGGCAGCTCGACGTCGATGCCGGCCTCGAGGGCCAGCGCGGCGGCCTCGCCCCGGTCGGCCGCGACGGCGTGCATCACCTGCAGGAACGCCACCGAGAAGTAGTCCGACACGACCACGCCGTCGAACCCCCACCTGCGGCGCAGCACCTCGGTCAGGTACGACGGCGTCCCGGCGACCGGCACCCCGTCGATCTCGGCGTACGAGTTCATCACCGACCGCACCCCGCCGTCGAGCACGGCCATCTCGAAGGGCGGCAGCAGCACGTCCTCGACGAACCGCGGTCCGACCTGCGCCGGTGCGTGGTTGCGCCCCGCCGCCGAGGTCGAGTAGCCGACGAAGTGCTTGAGCGTCGCGTGCACGCCGGCCGCCTGCAGCCCCTTCACGTAGGCGGTGCCGATCGTGCCGACGACGTAGGGGTCCTCGGCGATGCACTCGTCGACCCGACCCCAGCGGGTGTCACGGATGACGTCGAGCACCGGCGCGAGACCCTGGTGCACGCCGAGGTCGCGCATGGACCCGCCGATCAGCCGGGCCATCTCCTCGACCAGCTCGGGGTCGAACGACGCGCCCCAGGCGAGCGGCGTCGGGAACGTCGCGGCCTGCCAGGCGGCGAGGCCGGTCAGGCACTCCTCGTGCACCAGCGCGGGGATGCCCAGTCGGGTCTCGTCCCGCAGGCGGCGCTGTTCGCGCCACAACCAGGAGGCGCGCTCGACGGGGTCCACCGGCCGCGTCCCGTAGACCCGCGTCAGGTGCCCGAGCCCGTGCCGGGTCGCCTCGACGTAGTCGCCCGACGTCGCCATCTCGCCCTGCATCGGGGCGACGTTCTCGGCGCCCTGGTCGACCCACCAGCCGACCAGCTGGGCGAGCTTCTCGTCGAGGGTCATCTCGGCCAGCAGCGACGCCACCCGGTCGGAGGCGCGGGGTTCGCCGACCGTGAGGGCCTGCGGTCGGTGAGCGGTGTCGGTCATGTCGGCTCGCGCCTCCTGGTCTGTGACGGTGTCGGTGGCGGTCATCCCTTGACCGCCCCGGTGAGCCCGCCGACGATGCGGCGTTCGAAGAGGCTGAAGAAGATCAACGCGGGCAGCATCGAGAGCGCCGTGAAGGCGAGAACCCGTGCCGTGTCGACCGAGTACTGCGACGAGAACGCCTGCACGCCGAGCGGCAGGGTGAACGTCGACGGGTCGTTGAGGATGAACAGCGGCAGCAGGTACGAGTTCCAGGCACCGATGAAGGCGAGGATGCCCACCGTGATCACGCCGGGCAACGACAGCCGGACGACCATGCGGAAGAAGAAGCCGAGGCGGCTGCAGCCGTCGATGAACGCGGCCTCCTCGATCTCGTCGGGGATCGCGCGGAGGAACGGCACGAGGATGATGATCGTCGTCGGCAGGGCGAAGGCGATCTGCGGCAGGATGACGCCGGCCAGCGAGTTCGTCAGGCCCAGGTCGCGGATCACGAGGTACAGCGGCGTGATCGCGACGGTCATCGGGAACATCAGGCCCGCCGCGAAGAGCGCGTAGAGCACCCCGCGACCGGCGAACCGGTACCGCGCCAGGACGTAGCTGGCGGCCAGGCCGAGCGCCACCGTGCCGATCGTGGTCGCCCCGGCCGAGATCAGCGAGTTGCCGACCTGTCGCCAGAACGTGCCGCCGGTCAGGACGTCGAGGTAGTTGCCGACCTGCCACGGGCTCGGGAACCCGGACGGGTCGGTCGTGATCTGCGCGTTGGTGCGGAACCCGCCGATCACGATGAACGCGACGGGCGCGAGCATCGCCACGATGACGACCACCGCGACCACGTACGCGACGCCGCGTCCGGGGTCGGCGATGCCGCGCCTCCTGCGGGTCGACGGCCGGGGCGCCGCGGGCGCGGGGGTGCCGCTGCGGGGG
>NZ_LR733390.1:0-41533 GCF_902506305.1 Frigoribacterium sp. 9N | reverse complement strand
GGCAGGGTGCTGGCGGTCATCGTTCTTCTCCTGCGGTGGTGGCGGAGGTCGTGACGGCCCCGGCCGTGTCGCGTCGCAGCACGAAGCGCTGGTAGACGAGGGCGACGACGAGCGAGATGAGGAACAGCACGACCGCGACGGCGTTGCCGTAGCCGTAACTGCCCGAGGTGCGGCCGTTGGCCACCATGTAGGTCGCCATGGTCGACGTGCCGGCGGTGGCCGCGATGTACTGACCCCAGATGATGTAGACGAGGTCGAACAGCTGCAGTGAGCCGATGATCGACAGGAACGCCCAGATGCGCAGCGTCGGTCCGAGCAGCGGCAGCGTGATGCGGCGCTGGATCTGCCACCAGCTCGCGCCGTCGATGGCCGCGGCCTCGCTGAGCTCCTCGGGCACGCCCTGCAGCCCGGCCAGGAAGAGGATGACGGCGAAGCCGACGTACTTCCAGGTGATGATGACGAGCAGGGTCCAGATCGCGATGCTCGGGTCGGCGAGCCAGTCGGTCGCGAACGAGCCGAGGCCGACCTTGGTGAGCAGGTCGTTGACGGCGCCGCTGCCCTGGAGCATGAGGCTCCAGCCCGTACCGACGACGACCTCGCTGATGACGTAGGGCACGAAGATCAGCACGCGGATGAGCGACTGACCGCGCAGCTTGCGGTTGAGCAGCAACGCGAGCCCGATGGCCACAGGGCCCTGCAGCACGAGCGAGAGCACGACGATCGTGGCGTTGTGCCGCAACGCGTCGAGGAAGGTCGGGTCCTGGAAGATCGTGACGTAGTTGCGGAACCCGACGAAGTCGGTCGGCGGGCCGAAGCCCGACCAGCTGAAGAAGCCGTAGTAGGCGGCCATCACGATCGGGAAGACCACGAACGCCAGGAACACGACGAGGGCGGGACCTACCAGCAGGGCGATCTCGAGGCCGCGGGCGCCACGCCCCTTCCGGGACACGGCCCGGGAGGCCGCCGGGGGCGAGGCGAGTGCCTCGCCCCCGGCGGTGGCGTGAGGCCGCGAGGGTGCGGCGGGCCGCACGGAGGGTTCGCGGAGACTCACGATCCGACCTCTACGCCTTCTTGGCGGCGGCGTCGACGGCGTCGACGAACTGCTGCGGCGTGCCGTCACCCGAGAGCAGGTCGACCACGGCGACGTTCATCGCGTTGCCGACGTTCAGGCCGTAGACGGTGTCGAGCCACTGCGAGACGAAGGGGGCGTCGTTGTAGGCGCTGAGCACGTCCTGCAGGTAGGGCTCGGTGACGGCCTCCTGGGCGACCGTGTTGACGGGAGGCGCGTTGAAGGCCTTGTAGTAGGCCGTCTGCACGTCGGGGGTCGCCAGGTAGTTCAGGAAGTCGACGCACGAGTCGGGCGCACCGGCCGAGCACGAGTACCCGTCGACCCCACCCATGATGGCGCCGGTCTCGCCGTCACCGCCGTCGACGGCGGGGAAGGGGAACCAGCCCAGGTCGGACAGCGGCTGCTGGTCGGGCGTGAGCGAGGCGATGACGCCCGGGTTCCAGGCACCCATGAGCTCCATGCCCGCCTGGTGGTTGGCGATCAGGCCGGCCGAGCTGCCGGCGCCCTGCTGGGCCGCCGTGGTGAGGAACCCGTCGTTGAACGGCTCGGTGTCGCGGAAGTCGGCGAGGTCCTCGGCCGCCTTGACCCAGCAGTCGTCGCTGAAGTCACGGTCGGTCGCGGCCTTCTCGAGCACGTCCGAGCTGCACGAACGCAGCGCGAAGAAGAAGTACCAGTGGGCGGCGGGCCAGGCGTCCTTGGCGCCGAGCGCGACGGGCGAGACGCCCGAGCCCTTCAGGGCGGTGACGGCCTGGTCGAGCTCGTCCATCGTCTTCGGGGCCTCGGTGATGCCGGCGGCGTCGAAGAGGTCCTGGCTGTACCAGAAGCCACCGGGGAGCACGGCGACGGGCATCGAGTACACCTTGCCGTCGACCGAGCCCGACCCGAAGGTCCCCTCGCTGATGTCCTGCTTCGCGTCGTCCGAGATGACGTCGGTGAGGTCCTTGACCTGTCCGGCCGAGACCATGGCCTGGAGCTTGCCGCCGCCGCGCTGCAGGAACACGTCGGGGGCGTCGCCCGAGTTGAGGGCGGTCTGCAGCTTGCTGTCGAAGTCCTCGTTCTGCACGGTCTGGACGTCGATCTTCACGTCCGGGTTGGCCTTCTCGAAGTCGGCCGCGGTGGCCGTCCAGAAGTCCTGGCCGGGGCCGGTCGTCGAGTTCTGCCACAGGGTGAGCGTGCCGTCGTCCGACCCGCTTCCGCCCCCGGTGCTGCAGCCGGTCAGCAGTCCCGCTCCGATCAGCAGGGCCGCAGACCCGGCCAGGAGCCGTCGAGATGTGGTCATGGTTCCACCTTTTCCTCTTCGTTGAGCGGCCGTGGTCGGCCGAGCGTGCCGTGCTCCGATGCGCGGCATGGCCTCAGTGTCGAAAACGTCCGGACCGGTGTCAAACGTTTTCGAAAACCATTTCCGTCGGGCTAGGCTGCCGACGTGATGACGGCACGGGTGACGATCCACGACGTGGCACGAGCTGCCGGGGTGTCGGTCGCGACGGTGTCCAAGGCGGTCAACGGCCGCTACGGCGTCTCGGCCCAGGCGATCGAGCGCGTGATGGCGGCGGTGGACGAGCTCGGTTACGAGTCGAGCCTGGTGGCCAGCAGCATGCGGGCCCGCCGCACCGGGGTGATCGGCGTGCTCGTGGCCGACTTCGAGCCGTTCAGCTCGGAGGTGCTCAAGGGGGTCGGGGCGGCCGTCCGGTCGAGGGGCGCCGAGTACGACCTGCTGGCCTACAGCGGGGCGCACCGCGGCGAGAACACCGGGTGGGAGCGTCGCTCGCTCAGCCGGTTGAGCGGCACGCTGATCGACGGCGCGATCCTCGTCACGCCCTCGGTGCTGACCACCGCCGCGAGCATCCCCGTGGTGGCCGTCGACCCGCACACCGGGCGCACCGACCTGCCGTCGGTCGAGGGCGACAGCCGGGGCGGGGCGCTGCTCGCCGTCGAGCACCTGCTCGGCCTGGGGCACCGTCGCATCGGCTTCCTGGCCGGACGCCCCGACCTGCGCTCGGCGTCGTTGCGCGAGGCGGGCTACGTGCAGGCGCTCCGGGCGGCCGGCATCACCCGCGACCCGGCGCTGACCCGCAACGGCGACTTCGAGTTGACGGCCTCGCGCCAGGCGGCCCGCTCGCTGCTGACGAGCCCCGACCGGCCGACGGCCGTCTTCGCCGCCAACGACCTCTCGGCCATCGCCCTGCTGCGCACCGCGCTCGACCTCGGCCTGCGGGTGCCCGACGACCTCAGCATCGTCGGGTTCGACGACATCCCCGAGGCCTCCCGCGAGTCGCCTCCGCTGACCACCGTGCAGCAGCCGATGCAGCGGCTCGGCAGCGCGGCGGCGGGCATGCTCTTCACGATGCTCGAGGGCGGCGAACCGGCCGCGCCCGAGGTGCAGCTGCCGACGCGGCTCGTGGTGCGCGGGACGACGGGGCCGCCGCGCGGGTGAGCCCGGCGGAACCGGTTGCCTGTTTACACTTCCCTACGCGTCGGCGTACCCTTGTGTGCATGCCTGAGCAGAGCGTGGCCGACTACGCCGCCAAGAACGGCCTGTCGGTTCGACGTGTCCAGGCCCAGGCTGCGAGCGGCGCACTGCCCGCACGACGGGTCGCGGGGCGTTGGCTGATCGATGAGTCGCTCGAACACCGTGCCGTCGCACGGCGCCCTCTCGGTGCGCGCATGCAGAAGGCCCTGTCCGCACGACTCGAGGATCTCGACGACGGGTTGACGCCTACGGAGAAGGTGCGCCTCGTGAGGCACCTCGACGACTTGCGGTCAGCCGACGACCCCGCCGACCTGATCTGGGCGTGGTTCCGACCTCGGCAGCCCCTGCGACTCGACGGACTCGCGAGCGACGTCGCCGACCTCCCCGGCGACGCCCGAATCGTCCCGTCCGGGTTCAGCGACCCTCGCGCCGGGATCGCGGCCGCCGGAATGCTCGAGGCCCACGTCGGCACCGACGACCTCGACGCCGTACTCGACGACTTCATCCTCGAACCCTCCGACCGGCCGACCGTCCTGTTGCACGTCGACGACGCCCGCCCCGTCCATCCGGTGCCACTAGCGGTCCTTCTCGTGGATCTCGCACAGAGTCCCGGGCCGCGCGAGCGTGCCCAGGTGGGCCGTCTCGTGGCCGAGCGCCTGTCATGACGATCGTCGCCCCCGTCATGACCCCGGCTCAGGCAGCCGCATGGCATTCCCTCTTCGCCGTCCACCGACGACTGCCGACCGGCTGGTGCCTCGTCGGAGGCCAGATGGTCCATTCGTTGTGCTGGGAGCACGGAATCACCGCATCCCGCCCCACCGAGGACGCCGACGCCGCACTCGACGTCCGGGCACACCCCCGGATGCTCTACGACTTCACCCGCAGCCTGGCGGACCTCGGTTACGGGCCGGACGGTGAATCGTGGAACGGGCACCACCACCGGTGGGTCAACGGGTCGGCACAGATCGACGTCCTGATCCCTCGCTTCCTCGGCGAGCGTGCCGATTCCCGACGTGGCGCATCAGGTGGGACGACGATCGCTTCCGCGGGCGCACAAGGGGCGCTGAACCGAGCAGGGCCCGTGCGGATCGAGGTCGCCGGTGTCGTCGGGACGGTTCTCCGGCCGACGTTGCAAGGAGCCTTGTTCGCGAAGGCGGCTGCTCTCGTCAACGACGATCCGAATCCCGACCGCCATCTCCTCGACATCGCCTTGCTCGGCACGGCGGTGGGCAGGACCGTGCGTCTCGCCGAAGGCGCGACCACCGTCGAGAAGCGTCGCCTGCTCTCCGCCCTGGAACGGCTCGATCGCCGCCCGGCTCTGACGGCCGGGATCGACCGCGGCCCCGGGGTGACCCGCCGACTCCGACTCGCCCTGGACCGGACCTGACGACCCCGCAGACCCCGGTGTCGCCCTTGACACCAGAGTCCGTGCCGAGAGTTCGGGCTCCCGACCGTGCCGACGGTTCGGGCCGCCGACGGCGTGCCGCGACAGGGTCGGTCGGACACGGGGCACCCCAGGAGGCACCCGGGCATGTCTTCGGAGCGGCACGCCTCCCCCGTTTGGGCGACGTCGCGCGAAAACGGGAACGCAGGAGGCGCGGGTCACGCGACCCGCGCCTCCTGCGTCCTCGGGGCCGTCAGGCCCGGCCGATCAGGCCCAGAGGAACGGCACCACGAACACCAGCAACGTGACGACCGGTCCGATGACCACCATCGAGAGGCCCCATCGGGTCAGGTGGCGGTAGAGGCGCGGACGATCCTCTTCCACGCCCGAGGCGACGATGGTCGCGCCGGTCGTGCCGAACGGGGCGCAGTCGACGAGCGACGCGGAGATCGCCAGGGCGTAGATGAAGCCGGTCATCTCGAGTCCGCCGCCCGGCACGAGCAGGGGGACGGCGAGCGGGATGAGCGCACCCAGGATGCCGATGGTCGACGCGAAGGCCGACACGAGTCCGGCGATCACGCAGATGACGAACGCGGCGAGCAGCGGCGACGAGACCGACCGGGCGACCTCGCCGAGCTGGTCGATGGCACCGAGCCGCGTCAGCACGCCGACGTAGGTGATGATCCCGCCGAGCAGCAGGATGGTGTTCCAGTCGACGCGCGCCAGCGACGCCCGGCCCACGTCTGGCTTCACGAAGGCGAGGAAGACGGCGAGCGTCAGCGCCACGGCACCGAGGTTCAGGTCGACGTCGAGCAGCGTGATCGTGAAGAAGCCGACGATCAGCACGGGGATGCTCACGAGCACGACGACCTGGTAGGCGCCCAGCCGGGTGGCCGTGGCCGGCTCCGTCAGCACGGCCGTGCCGCCCGCACCGCGCCCCGTACCTGCACCTGCACCTGCACCGCGCCCGGCACCGCGCGTGCCGCCGGTCCCGCCGCCTGCCGTCGTGGCCCGGGCCGCGCCCGCCGCCCGGGTCCGGGCGATCAGCTCGCGACCGCCGAACAGGAAGAACGCGACCAGCACGACGAGCGTGTTGACGCCCACCGAGAGGCCGAACATGAGACCCGGGTTGTAGGGGATGCCCGAGGCCCGCGCCACCGTCATGACCGTGATGCCGTTGATGCTGGTCGGGGCGAGGGCACCGCCGACGATGGCCGAGCTCATGACGATGCCCATCATCGTCGAGTGGATCTTGTGCTTGTGCGCCAGGCTCATCGCGATCGGCACGATCGTGAACGCCGCGTGCGACGTGCCGAGGCAGGCGACCAGCGTGCCGATGACGAACATCGCCCACGGGATCAGCGCCACGCGGTCGCCGATCAGCCCGACCGAGCGGTCGACCAGCCAGTCGACCACCCCGGTCTCGCGGGCTATGCCGAACAGGTAGGTGATGCCGAGCAGGATCAACAGGGCGTCGACCGGGAATCCGCCGAGGACGTCGTCCAGGCTCTCGCCCACGACGAGCACGCCGACGAGGAGGGCCGCGACGAGCGCCAGGGCTCCCATGTGCACGTTGCGGATCGCCGAGAGGGCGAAGACGGCCACGAGGACGATCAGCGCGACGAGCTCGACGCTCACGAGGTCGCCGCCGGGGTGGGTTCGGTCGGGTCGGGGGTGTAGGGCATCGTCGTCGATCTCCTGGTTCGGGGTGTCGCGGGTGGAGTGGGGTCGGCGGGCGTGGGGTCGGCGGGCGTGCGGTCGGTCATGGTCGTCGTCCTTCGGGAGCGTCGGCGGGCAGGGCGGGGCGTCCGCTCGACCCGTCGACGACGAGGAGCGGTGCTACGCCATGGGCGGCGGGCACCCGGCGATCTCACCGTGGGCGTTGCTGCCCCACAGGCTCATCCAGCCGTTCGTGCCGCAGGTGCGCTTCGTCAGCACGAGCCGCTTCGGGAACGCCTGCTGCGCCGTGCGCGCCCGGCGCGGGGCGCGGGACGGGCAGGCGGGTGACGACATGCCCACCAGGGTACCGCCGGGCCCCGGGGAGCAGGCCGGGACGCCGCCCACCCGCGGGTCCCACGGTGCCGGCCCGCGCCTCCTGCGCTCTCGGGGCGGGACTCCTGCGCTCTCGGGGCGGAGCGCACCGCCAACTGAGCGTCGCACCGCGTGTTTCGGCGGTGCGACGTTCAGCCGGCGGTGCGACCTGCGCCTCCTGCGGTCAGGCGACCGGGCCGCCGCGCCCGCCCGGTCGAGGTCGCACCACGCCCGCGTCGTCCAACCACGCACGAGGGTGGTTCGACGACGCGGGCGTGGTGCCACCCGGTTCTCGTCGGACCAGGAGGCGCGGCGACGGTCAGGAGGCGCGGCGCACGTCAGGAGGCGCGGCGCACGTTCTCGACGAAGCCCGCGGCCCGCACGCGCAGGCTCGCGATGCGCTCGAGTCGGGCCGCCTCGGCGTCGAACCCGAGGTAGGCCTCGGCCGGCAGCACGTGCACGTTGGCCGAGCACTCGAACCCGCCGCAGACGAGCGTGCCCACGGTGTCGCCGTTGCGTCCGGCCGCGCCGGCTCGCTTGGCGCCGTAGAACAGCACGTCGGCCGGCAGGCGGACGTCCTGGCACCAGGTGCACTGCGCACGCTGCCGGGGCGAGGCCTCGGCCTGCCGCAGCACGACGCCGGCGACCGCGGGGCCCGGCTCGCCGTCCGCGTCGAGCGTCGGCACGACGACGTAGGCCCGGCGGGCGAGCCTGGGGTCTCGCCAACCGAGGTACTCGAGGTCGGTCCAGTCGAGGTCGGCGAACTCGGGCGGCAGCGTCAGGTCGGCTGCTTCTCGGCGGCTCGCGTTGACGAACGAGGCGCGGACGGTCTTCTCGGTCAGGGGGATCATGTGGTTCTCCGGTCGTCGGGCCCGGGGCACGGTGACGTCGACGCGCACACCCGCGCGATCGGCGACCGCGCGGGTGCCCGCCGTCGACGCGTCGGCCGACCCGGGTGTTCTCGTGGGATCGTGCCGGGGCTCCAGCCCACGCGGCACGGGTGCGCGGTCGGACCTCGACGGTCGATCCGCGGCGGAGACGCGACTACCTGCAGCCGGCGCACGCGGCGCCGACGACCCCCTCACGCCCGGTGGGCGTCGCAGGTGCGGACGGGATCTTCACCCGGCCACCCTACGACCGTGAGCGCTCCTCGGCAACGGCGCCCGCGCCTCCTCGTCCTGGCCGGGTCGCACCACGCCCGCGTCGTCGAACCACGCTCCAGGGTGGTTCGACCACGCGACGATGGTGCGACCCGATCAGGAGGCGCGGGTCGCGTCCCCGAGGCCGGCGACGGCCACAGCGCACCACGAAAGGGACGTCGCACCGCCGAGTTCGGCGGTGCGACGTCCAGTCGGTGGTGCGACGTGCGGGGTCAGCCCGCGTGGCGCCCGTGGTGGTCGGGGTCGCTGCCGTCGGGGACGGCGTCCACGGGGGCGGTCGGGTCGACGTGCGAGACGTGCCCGTCACCGGAACCCGAGCCCGAGCCCGCGTCCGCGTCCGAGCCCGAGCCCGAGCCCGAGCCCGACGCGTCGCCGGCCGAGGCGTGCGGCCGCGACCGCTCGAGGGAGGCGCCCTCGACGTCGACGTCGGGCAGGATGCGGTCGAGCCACTTCGGCAGCCACCACGCGGCGTCGCCGAGCAGGTGCATCACGGCCGGGATCAGCAGCAGGCGCACGACGAACGCGTCGACCAACACGCCGAGGGCGAGGCCCAGGCCGATCGACTGGATCATCACCGAGTTCGAGAACACGAAGCCCGAGAAGACCGCCGTCATGATCAGCGCCGCGGCCGTGACCACCGTGCGACCGGCGTGGACGCCGCGCTGCACGGCCAGGCGGGCCGGCGAGCCGTGGGCGTACGCCTCGCGCATGCCGCTGACCAGGAACAGCTGGTAGTCCATCGCGAGCCCGAACAGCACGCCGACCATCAGGATCGGCAGGAAGCTCAGGATCGGCCCCGGGTCGTGCACGCCGAAGACCGGGCCGAGCCAGCCCCACTGGAACACCGCGGTGACGCCGCCGAACGCGGCGAACAGCGACAGCACGAAGCCGATGGTGGCGGTGATCGGCACGAGGATCGAGCGGAACACGAAGATCAGGATGATCAACGACAGCCCGACCACGACGAGCAGGTAGAGGGGCAGGGCACCGGCCAGCTTCTCGCTGACGTCGATGTTGCCCGAGGCGTTGCCTGCCACGCCGAGCGACGAGACGTCGTCGATGTCGAGGCCGCGCAGGTCGCGGACGAGCTGCTCGGTCGACTCGGCGGTCGGTCCGCCCTTCGGCACGACCTGGAACGCCAGCAGGGTGTCGTCGTCCGAGGCGCCGATGGGGGCGACCGCGGCGACGTCGTCTTGGTCCTTGAGGATCGTGCCGATGCGCACCTGCTCGGAGACGAGGTCGTCGTCCGAGATCGCGGTCGGCAGGTCGGCCACGACGACCAGGGGGCCGTTGACGCCGGCACCGAACTTCTCGTCGATCAGCTTGTAGGCCTTGTAGGCGCTCGAGTCGACCGGCTCGGACGACCCGGCGGGCAGGCCGAGGCGCATCGAGAGCGCGGGGATGGCGACGATCAGCAGCACGGCGACGCCGGCCACGAGGGTCAGCACGGCGCGGGTGGTGCTCATCGGCTTGGTCGGCACGCGGACGGCACCCGTGTTGCCGACGTTCTTCCGAGCCTTCTTGGTGAGGATGCGCAGGCCGACGAGGCGCAGCAGCGCCGGGGTGAGCGTGATGGCGATCAGGATCGCCACGAACACGCAGACGGCGCCGACGGTGCCCATCAGGCCGAGGAAGGGGATGCCGGTCAGGTTCAGTGCGAGCAGGGCGATCAGCACGGTCGAGCCGGCGAAGACGACCGCGTTGCCCGACGTGCCGTTGGCCAGGCCGATCGACTCGTGCAGCGGCACCCCTTCTTTCAGCTGGGTGCGGTGCCGGTTGAGGATGAACAGCGAGTAGTCGATGCCGACCGCGAGGCCGAGCATCACGCCCAGCACGGGCGTGACCGACAGCATCTCGACGGCACCAGAGAGCGACAACGAGGCGAGCACGCCGACGCCGACGCCGATCAGGGCGTTGACGAGGGGCAGGCCGGCACCGATGAGCGTGCCCAGCATGACGAACAGCACGATGGCCGCGATGACCACGCCGGCCACCTCGCCCGGGCCGAGGATCTCGGGGATGCTGGCCGCGATGTCGTTCGACACCTCGACCTGGACGCCGTCGATGTCGGCGTCGTTCATCGCCTCGACGACGGCCTCCTTGTTCTCGCTCGTGACGAGGTTGAGCGCCTTGTCGAACTGGATGCTGGCCACGGCCGTGGTGCCGTCGGTCGACACCTGACGGATGCCGTCGGTCAGTTCGAGCAACGACGCACCCTGCTCGAGCGTGGTGCTCTGCGTCTCGAGTTCGGCCTTGCCCGCGTCGAGGGTGGACTGCTGCGTGGCGATCTGCTGCGTCCCCGCGTCGAGCTGCGCCTGCTGTGCCTCGAGTTGCGGCGTGGCGGCGGCCAGTGCGGCCCCGCCGGCGGCCTGCGCCTGGGCCTTCGCGGCGTCGAGCTGCTGCTGGCCGGCGGTGATCTGGGCCTTCGCGGCGTCGATCTGCGCCTGGCCCGAGGTGATCTGGGCCTCGCCGGCGGCGATCTGGGCCCGACCGTCGGTGATCTTCTGCCCCTGGTCGTCGATCTGCTGTTGGGTCGCGAAGGGATCGGTCGTGCCCTTGACGTCGTCCAGCTCCTTCGCGTCGGTCAGCAGGGCCGCGATGTCGGACTTCTGCTGGTCGGTGAAGGCCGCATCGTCGGCGGTCGTGAAGACGACCGTTCCGGTGCCGCCGCTCGCCTGGGGGAACTTCTCGGCGAGTTCGTCGCTGACCTTCTGGGTCGCCGTGCCGGGGATGCTGACGGCGGTGGTCAGCGTGCCGCCGAACAGCGCGAAGGCGCCGCCGGCGAGGCCGAGCACGACCAGCCAGGCCACGATGACGAGCCAGGCCCGCCGGGCCGAGAACCGGCCGAGTCGATAGAGCAGGGATGCCATGGGTGTCTGTTCCTCCAGGGGTGGTGCGGGGTGATGCGGGTTGCGGTGGTGGGCCTCACGTCGCGTCGTCGAGAAGGAGGTGCGGGTCGGCCGGGCGTGCCGGCCGACGGGTCAGGGGGTGGTCGGGTCGGGCTCCGTCGGGCCGGCCGCGGGGGTCTCGGCGGCCGAGGGCGCCGCATCGACCGCGGGCGTCCGGGCGCCCGCCGGCGGCGGCCCGTAGCCGGCGCGGATGCTCGTCGTCACCCGGTCGAGCAGGTCGGCCCAGACGTCGCGGCTGTCCGCGTCGACCACGGCGCCGGTCCGCGTGATCCAGTGGCGCGCGACGACGGCGATGCCGTTCATCAGCGAGCTGACGAGCACCTCGGCCTCGAGCGGGTCGGTGGCCGGGCTGCGCTCGGCCATCTCGATCGAGAGCTGCTCGGTGACGCGGGTGAAGACGTCCTGGATCAGGCTGTGCGACCGCGGGTCGCCGCCGTCGTCGCCGAGGACGCCCCAGAGGTACGAGACGACGGCCGGCAGGTCGATGCCCTGCATGGCCTGGATGATCTCGGCGAACAAGGAGGCGCGGCTGCCGTCGCCGACGGGCGTCGCGGCGGTCGCGGCCCGGAACTCGTCGACGGCGCCGGTGAGCACGCGGGTGCAGGCCGTCATGACGACCTCGTCGAGCGACGAGAAGTGGTTGAAGACCGTGCGGCGCGAGACGTCGGCACGCTCGGCGAGCTCGTCGACGCTGAATCGGGGCGCCCCGCGCTCGGCGATGAGTGCGTCGGCGGCGTCGAGGATCGCCTGGCGGTGCTTCGCCTTGAGAGCGGCACGGCGGTCGGGCACCAGGGTCTTGACGGTCACCTGCCTACACTAAGTGCAGCGACGCACTCGGTGCACCCACAGCGGCTGGGGAGTCGCTGGGACTTGCGCGGCCGGTACGCGGCCTCCGTACCCCGCCGCCCCGCGCCTCCTCGTCCTGCCGACCGGACGAAGAGGGGCGCCCCCGGCGCACGGCCACGGGACGCCCCTGCCCCGGCGGCTAGTCGGCGGCGATCTCGCGGAGGGTGGCGAGATGCGCGGCCCAGGCCTCGCGCCCGGCCGGCGTCGCCTTGAGGCTCGTCCGGGGCCGCTTGCCGACGAACCCCTTCGTCACGGCGACGTAGCCCGCCGCCTCGAGGGCGCTGACCTGCTTGCTCAGCGTCGAGTCGGTCACCTGCACGGCGTCGCGCAGGTCACGGAAGTCGAGACCCTCGGCCGCGGCGAGCGCCGCCATCATCGAGAAACGGACGGGCTGGTGCAGCAGCTCGGACAGCCGGAGGCGCGGGTGCGGTCGCGCGGTCATCGTCGCGCCTCGCGCACCTCGACGGCCGCGCAGGCGACCGACACCGCGAGCAGGACCGCCGCCATGACGGCACTGCCGACGACGTCCTGGCCCTGCGAGAAGCCGACGACGAGCATGGCCCCGACGTAGCAGGCGAAGAACGCGGCCAGGTAGGCCATCCAGCGCCGGCCGAAGCCGACGCGGGCCGACCTCCTCAGCAGGACGAACGCCACGACCAGGACGGCGATCCAGACGAGCAGGCCACCCATCGCGACGAAGTAGGCGGTGCCCGTCGTGAGCCCCATGGCGAGGGTGCCCATCGACGCGGCGGCACCCAGGCCGAGCAGGAAGGCGACGGCGGGCCAGCTCGCCGCCGACGTCGCGCTGCGGCCCACGGCGTCCGCCCGGTCGAGCAGGCGCCGGGCCTCGGCGGAGTCGGGGGTGCCGGTCGTGCCGGTGAGGTCAGCGGTCATGGTGGTCGTCCTCTCGTAGGACTCCCACTCTAGAAAGTACTTTCACGATAAGCAAGTACTTTCTCGTCGATTCGATCGAGTGGGCAGAAGATGTTCGTCCCCCGCGGCGGAAGGACGTCTTCTGCCCACTCGACCGGCCCGTCGAGGCCGGGGCGTCCGGTCGGGCGCCGCCGGGGCCGCGCTAGATCGTCTCGTCGAGGTCGAGCAGACGGGCGCTCTCGTCCCACAGGCGTCGGGCGAGGTCGGCGTCGGCCGCCTGACGGGCCACGCGACCGGGGGCCTTGAGGCGGTCGAAGTAGTTGCCGCTCGGCGCCGGTACGGTCGCCACCCCCGCGAGGCGGATCAGCGGCTCGGCTCCGTCCTCGGTCGAGACGGCCAGGCGCTTGGCCGCGGTCATGAACGCGCCGTCGCCACCGAAGCCCGAGGCGACGAACCCGGGGTGGAACGCGAACGCGTCGACCCCGCCGCCGGCGCGGGGCAGGCGTCGGGCCAGTTCACGGGTGAACAGCACGTTAAGCAGCTTCGAGGTGCCGTAGGCGCGGAAGCCGCCGGCCCACGCACCCCGTGCGTTGTCGAGGTCGTCGAGGTCGACCTTGCCGAAGAGGTTGCCGGCACTCGAGGTCTGGACGATGCGGACCGACCCGGCCGGCGCCTCCTTCGCCGTCTCGAGGAGGCGCGGCGTCAGCAACGCGGTCAGGAGGAAGGGAGCGAGGTGGTTGCCCTGGAACGTCGTCTCGTGGCCGTCGACGGTCAGCGAGCGCTCGGGGATCGTGGCGCCGGCGTTGTTCGCCAGGACGTGGATGCGCGGCAGCTCGGCGAGCAGCTGCTCGGCCAGGTCGCGGACGGTCGAGAGGTCGGAGAAGTCGGCGAGGTAGGCGGTGCCGCCGATCTCGTGCGCGACGGTGCGGGTGCGGTCGGGGTTGCGGCCGACGACGGCGACGGTGGCTCCGAGGCGGGCGAGCTCGCGGGCGGCGGCGCGGCCGATGCCCGAGCTGGCTCCGGTGACGACGACGGTCCGGTCGTCGAGGCGGGCGGCGGGAGGCAGGGTGACGGTCATGCAGGGGACGCTAGGCGGGATGCGCTGGGGCCGGGTCGGCGGTAGGCGTTCTCTCGGCAGGCGTACAGCCGCGCGGGCCCCCGCCCGCGGTAGCGTCGCATTACGAGACGAAGTGTCTCGATTCAGGGCGTGGTTTCCGCGCCTCGACCCGACCCTCCTCAGAGAAGAGACGACATGTCCGACGCCACCGCCCCCCTGACCGGCTCCCGCACCATCGGCACCTGGCTCGATCACCCCGAGGGCGGGCCGGCGCTCCGGGCCGCCCTCGGGCAGGGAGGCGCGTTCGACGAGGGCGCGCTGGCCCCGGTCCGCGGCCTGCCGCTGCAGCAGCTGGTCGCGATGAGCCAGGGGCAGGTGCCGCAGGAGCTGGTCGACGGCCTGGTGCTGCAGGTCAACGGCGGCGTCGTGCCCGACGAGGCGGTCGAGGCCGACGGTCCGTGGCGCGAGACCGTCACCCCCGGTCGCTTCGCCGGCAAGACCGTGATCGTCACGGGAGCGGCGTCCGGCATCGGCCGGGCGACGGCGTCGCGGGTGGCACGCGAGGGCGGTCGCGTCGTCGCCGTCGACCTCTTCGCCGACAAGCTGGAGGCACTGGTCACCTCCCTGCCCGACGCCGACGTGGTCACCGTGGCCGGCGACATCACGAAGCAGGACGACATCGACGCGATCGTCGCGGCGGCCGGCGACCGCATCGACGCCCTGGCCAACATCGCCGGCATCAACGACGACTTCTCGCCCCTGCACGAGACGAGCGACGCCATGTGGGACCGCGTGATCGGCATCAACCTCACCGGCGGGTTCAAGCTGTCGCGCGCCGTGATCCCCGTGATGCTCGGGGCCGGGCGCGGCTCGGTCGTCAACGTGGCCTCGGAGGCGGGACTGCGCGGCAACGCGTCGGGCAACGCGTACACGGTGTCGAAGCACGGCGTCGTCGGCCTGACCAAGTCGGCGGCCTTCATGTACGCGAAGCAGGGCATCCGGGTCAACGCGGTGGCACCCGGCGGCGTGGCGACGGGCATCCCGTTCCCGGCGAACGTGTCCGAGGCGGGGTCGGCGCGGCTCCGTCCGTTCCAGGCGGCGATCCCGACGATCGCGACGGCCGAGGAGCTCGCGGCGTCGATCACGTTCCTGCTGAGCGACGACGCGGTGAACGTCAACGGCGCGATCCTCGCGAGCGACGGCGGCTGGTCGGTCCAGTAGGAGGGGTGGGGCCGCGGCGGGCGTGCGGGAGGATGGACCGGTGACCACCGCACGCCCCGGCCGCGCCCGCAGCGAGGCCGCCCGCCTCGCGATCCTCGACGCGACCCGCGACGAGCTGGCCGAGCGCGGCTACGACAAGCTCTCGCTCGACCGCATCGCCGCGGCGGCGGGGGTCGGCAAGGCGACGATCTACCGCTGGTACCCGGCGAAGGCGGCGCTGGTGGCCGAGGGGATGCTCACGGGACACCTGCTGCCCCACCTCGAGGTGGCCGACACGGGCGACGTCCGTCGGGACGTGCTCGACTGGCTCCGCGCCTCCTTCTCGACCTTCGCCTCGCCCGCGGCGGGCGGGCTGATCCGCGCGTCCATCGCGGCGACCGCCGAGGACGCCGCCGTCGCCGAGCACTACGAGGAGCGTGTCACCTCGGTCACGCGGGCGGCACTGCTCGCCCGCCTCGAGTCCGGGAGGCGCGCGCGGCAGATCCGGGACGGCGCCCCCCTCGAGGCCCTCGTCGAGTCGCTGATCGGCACCGTGCTGCTGCACGTCGTGACGCGCCGCGATCCCAGGCCGGCCGCGCTCCAGGCCACGGTGGACCTGCTGTTCGACGGCGTCGCGGCGCGGTCGGACTGACGCGTCACCGCCCGTCCATCGCCTCCTCCACAGAAGGGCGCCGAGCGTGCCCGAAGGCGTGCGCCCGTGGAGGGACGCCTCCATCGCCTCCAGTAGCAGTGGGTGGTGTCCGAGGGCAGCCTCTGAGCAGGTCGCGCGGGCCCGACGAGCCGGCGTCGTACTCCGGTGACGCGCCACCGGGGCCCATCGTTGGTCACCCGACCAACGTCGACCGTGATCGCGTGCATCGCGCCGCCGGTGGCCACAGGATCGTTCTCGCAAGGCAGTTCCACTCGACAACACGAAGCACCGCAACTCGAACTCCTACGACAACGAAAGAGGACGAACCATGAGCAAGCTGAAGTCGAAGACCGCCACGATCATCGCCGCCGTCGCCGTGAGCGGCGTCGCCGTCACGGGGCTGAGCGGATTCGCCGCCGCACCCGCACAGGCGGCGACCACCGCCCCCGCCTCGCCGGAGTCCAGCACCGGCAGCCCGATCACGGGCAGCGTCACCCTCGACCCGCTGGCCATCGTCAGCGCGATCAGCGCCGCCGTCAACGACCAGGGCGACCGGTCGGGCGCCGTGCTGGCCGCCCTGGACGTCGGCTACTACAACGCCGGCAACCCCGACCGGCTCACGGTCGCGGTCGTGAACAAGAACCAGGACATCACCGTCGAGGGCTCGATCGCCGACGCCCAGCCGATCGACATCAAGGGTGGAAGCTACGTCATCTACTGGTTCGACGGCCCCGGCAAGGTCACCAACAACGGTGACGGCGGCTACCTGAACTGGGGCGTGCTCGGCAACAACGTCAAGACCGACAACGTCATCAGCATCAACGGCGGCTGACCCCGCCGCGGCACCGCGGAACCGCCCCGACGTCCTCACCGGACGCCGGGGCGGTTCCGCGTGCGCCGTCAGGCCGGCGGCAGGGCAGGAGGCGCGGGTCGGTTCGGCGCCTCGACCGCCGCCTGGCCGTCCCGACGGCGCCCCCGCCGCACGATGCGCGACCGGATGACGCCCTTGACGAACGCGACCGAGACGAGCGCCGTCCGGTTCGGGGCGCTCCACGTCCGCATCAGACGGGCCAGGTGCCAGGCCACGGCCTGGCGGCTGTAGGCCGTCTCGCGGGCGATCTCGGCGTTCGAGAGGCCGTAGGCGGTGAGCGTGAGCATCTGCCGCTCGACGTCGTCGAGGTCGGGGGCGTCGGCCACGAGGTCGAGCACGACGTCGGGCCCCGGGGCCGCAGGGGGTGGCTGGGGGCCGCCCGCGCCTCCTGGTCCCCCGCCCGGCGGGGCGGCGACGAGACGGGGCCGGTGCCGCGCCCACTCCTCGGCCCAGCAGGTCCCGAGTTCGTGGGCGACCTGCGAGGCGCGCGCCATCGCGAGGACGAGCGCCCCGGCCTGCCCGCCCGACGCCGAGTGCATGACGAGCGAGAAGATGCGCAGCGCGGGCAGGGCGCCCCGCAGGACGACGGCCAGGTCGACGTCGGGGCAGGCCGCACTGCGGCGGGCGACGGCACGCAGCTCGTCGAGGCACGAGGCCGACACCGGACGACCGTGCTCGACCGCGGCGAGGGCCGGACCGAGCACGATCGGCACGATCTCGGCGTACCGGTCGCGCAGCCACGACCGGCCGGTCGCCCCGACGTCCTCGAGCGAGCAGTCGAGCAGCAGGTCGCTGAACTCGTCGTGCCGGGCGTCGAGCCGCAACCCGAGGGGCTGACCCGGACGCATGATCGTGGTCGGGCGGCCCGTCGCGGCGCCGCCCGTCGTCGGGCGGTCCGCGGGGACGCCACCCTGCTCGGTCAACGTCCCACCCCCGGTCGCGGCGCCGGCGCCCCTGGCCGGTCGGCCCGCCTCGCGGGCACGTTCCGAGCCTAGGAGCGACGAGCCGGTCGCACAGTCGGCTGGCTGGCCGACCGCGGTGTCCCCCGCAGGGGCCGGACCGACGCGACGGCGTGCCCGCCGGGCCGGTTCACCGGCCGGTCGCGGGCGCGGCGAACACCACGCGCACGACCAGACCGCCCGAAGGAGGCGCGTCGAGGGTCAGCGTCGCCCCGTGCGTCTCGACGACGGCCGCGACCAGGGCCAGGCCGAGTCCGTGGGAGCCGGCGACCCGACCCGCCGACCGGTGGAACGGCTCGGTCAGTCGCCCGACCTCGGCCGGGTGGAGCACGGCCCCGCCGTTGGACACGATCAGGGTCGGCGCCCCCGAGCCGTCGGTGCCGACCGTCACGTCGAGCCGGCCGCCGGGTTCGTTGTGGCCGATGCCGTTGCGGACGAGGTTGCCGACGAGCACCGAGAGCAGGGCCCGGTCGCCCGTGACCTGCGCGGGGCGGGCGACGCAGTGCACCTCGACCCGCGCCCGGGCGGCGGCGGACGCCGAGGCGGCCACCACCTCGTCGACCACGGCGACGAGGTCGACCGCGTCGGCGGCGACGCCGTCACCGGACTGGACGTCGGACAGCGTCAGCAGGGCCTCGACCGTCTCGATGCTGCGGGTGTTCATCTCGCGCAGGCGTCGGATCGTCACGGACGGCGGCGAGCCGGCCGCGAGGGCCGCGTCGAGCATCGCCTGCGTCGTCGCGAGGGGCGTGCGGAGCTCGTGCGAGGCGTTGGCGGCGAAGCGACGTTGGGCCTCGTACGAGCGGTCGAGCCGATCGAGCATGTCGTCGAACGTGGTCGCGAGACGGCCGAACTCGTCGTCGGGGCGCCCGGGTGCGAGCGCGGCGAGCCGCTGCCGGAACGACCCCGCGGCGCCGTGTTCGGCCTCGCGCGCCGCACTCGCGAGGTGCTCGACCGGGCGGAGGAGGCGCCCGGCGACCACCCAGCTCAACCAGACGCCGACGACCAGCGCGACGACGAACACGATCGACGACGTCGTGAGCAGGACGCGCAGAAGGTCGTTCTCGCCCGAGATCGTGACCGCCGCGCGCAGCTCGGCGGTCTCGGCGACGGGCGACGGCCCGGCGGTGGCGACGCCGCCGTCGCCCGCCGGCGCCCACGTCGCCGTCGGCGACGCGGGGTCGCCCGCGCCGGCGCCCGGCGCGTGCAGGGCGGTGATCCGGTAGTCCGGGACGAAGCGCATCACCAGGAACACGGACGCCACGATCGACAGGCCCACGACCGTCAGCACCGCGCTGACGGTGGCGGTGAGCCGGAGACGGGCGCTGCCCCGGTGACGCAGCCCGCGCCTCCTGGGCTCTGCGGCCGACGAGCCGGTCTCGACGGTCACCGGTCGCCCCCGTCGGCGACGGCCTCGGCGTCCTCGGCGGCGATGCGGTAGCCGCTGCCGGGGACGGTGTGGATCACCCAAGGCTCGCCGAGGCGTCGCCGGAGGTTCGAGATCGTGACCCGCACCGAGTTGGTGAACGGGTCGGCGTTCTCGTCCCAGGCCTTCTCGAGCAGGCGCTCGGCACTGACCACGCCCCCGTCGGCCTCGAGCAGCACGCCGAGCACCGCGAACTCCTTCCGGGTGAGCCTCACGTACCGGCCGTCACGGTAGACCTCGCGGCGGAACGCGTCGTACCGCAGGTCGCCCCGGACCGTGACCGGCGGGCGCGACCGACGCGGGCGCCGGGCGAGCGAGCGCATCCGGGCGATCAGCTCGGGGAACTCGAACGGCTTGGCGAGGTAGTCGTCGGCACCGAGCTCGAAGCCGTCGACCTTGTCACGGGTGCGTCCGGCCGCGGTCAGCATCACGATGCCCGGACCGTCGCCGGCCGCCGCCACCACGGCGCAGACCTCGTCGCCGTGCGTGCCCGGCAGGTCGCGGTCGAGCAGCACGACGTCGTAGTCGTTCAGCGCGATCGCCTCGAGAGCGGCGTCGCCGTCGTGCACGACGTCGACGGCCATCGCGTGGCGCTCGAGGACGCTCTGGACGGCCTCGGCGAGGTACACCTCGTCCTCGGCGACGAGTACGCGCATGGTGGCTCCTGTTCGGGTCGGGACGGACGGGACGCGGACGCCCCTCTCCAGTGTGACATGTCGGATGTCACCAAAACGTAAAGCCCGCCGTTTACGGGCTGGCAACGAGCCGTGCGGTGGTCTGGACCCCGTCGCCCGACGAGGGCGACGCCGCGACCGCCGGTCGCGGCCCGTGATCGTGGAAGACCAGGAGTCCCCTCATGTCCAGAACCCGTGGCACCCTCTTCGCCGCCCTCCCCCTGCTCGTCGTCGCCCTCGCCGGCTGCTCGACCGCCGCCGACGACGCCGCCGCCGAGACGAAGTCCGAGTCGCAGATCGCCGCCGACGCCCAGGCGTGGGACCTCGCGAACGCGAACTGCCTCCGCGAGGAGGGCGTCGACATCGGCGACCCCTCGGGCGACGGCGGGGGCGTGTCGATCTCCCGCGGCGACGCCGTGGACATGGACGCCCTGCTGGCCGCGTCGGAGCGGTGCACGGAGGCGACGACCGACGAACTCGGCGAGCGCCCCGTGACCGCGTCCGAGAAGAAGAGCCAGGACGAGTTCGACGCGAGGCTGCGCGAGTCGGCCGAGTGCGTCCGTGAGGCGGGATACGACGTGACCGACCAGCTCGACGGCGCCGGCGGCACGGACACGATGGACGACGTCCCCGCGGGCGTGCTCGAGGAGTGCGGCGCATTCGGCAGCATGCCCACGACGGTGACCCGGTGAGGCCGTCGCGCCGAGCCGTCGCCTGGTGGTCCGTCGCCGGCGTGGCCGTCGTCGGGACGGCCGTCACCGCCGTGCTGATGGTCGGGCCCCCCGGAGCGTCTGGTGACGACGACGCGGAGGCCGCGGCGGGCACGACGCCGAGGCCGACCACGGCCGTCGTCGAGCAGGGCACGCTGACAGGCACGACGACCAGGGCGGGCACGCTCAGCCGCCTCGACGGCCCGACGATCACGGGGTCCGCACCCGGCACGATCACGTCGCTGCCGGAGGTCGGCGACGTCCTCACGGCACGCAGCGAGCTCTTCCGCGTCGACGACGAACCGGTCACCGCGTTCGAGGGCGCCCTGCCGCAGTGGCGGGCCTTCGGACAGGGCATGGCCGAGGGCCCGGACGTCCGGCAGGTCGAGGAGAACCTCAGAGCCTGGGGGTACTTCACGGGCACGCCGGACGACCGGTTCGACCGGCGCACCGCGACCGCCGTCTCGGCCTGGCAGAAGGACACCGGCCAGGAGCGCACCGGGTCGATCGACCAGGGCGCCCTGCAGTTCGTGACGGGGTCGTTCACGGTCCGCACCCTGACGGCGGCCGTCGGCGACGCCTCGGGAGGCGACCTCTACGACACGGCGCGCGACGACGCGGTCGTGTCGGTCGACCTGCCGGTCGGGTCGCCGCTCGCCGCCGTCGACGGGGTCGTGTCGGTCGACCTGCCCGGCCACGGCAGCGTTCCCGGGCGCGTGTCCGACGTGGGCGCGGCCGTGGCCGACGAGACCACGGGCACGACGACGGTCCCCGTGACGGTGTCGCTCGACGACCCGGCGGCGGCCGGCGACCTGACCGAGGCGTCCGTGCAGGTCGACTTCGTCTCCGAGGTGGAGGAGGACGTGCTGCACGTGCCGGTGCTCGCCCTGGGTGCGGCCGTCGGCGACGGGTTCGTCGTCGAGGTGCTGCAGCCGGACGGCACGACCACGGCCGTGCCGGTGGAGGCCGGCCTGTTCGCCGGCGACCGGGTCGAGGTGTCCGGAGCCCTCGAGGCCGGCGACGAGGTCGTGGTGCCCGCATGAACGCCGTGATCGAGCTGCGTGACGTGACGCGCGAGTACGGCCGACCCCCGACGACCGCGTTGTCGTCGGTGTCGCTCCGGGTCGAGCGCGGCGAGTTCGTCGCGATCGTCGGTCCGTCGGGATCGGGCAAGTCGACGCTGTTGAACGTCCTCGGCACGCTCGACCGGCCCACCTCGGGCACCGTGCTCGTCGACGGCGTCGACGTGGCGGACCAGAACGACCGCGAGCTGTCGGCCCTGCGGGCTCACCGCATCGGCTTCGTCTTCCAGCAGTTCCACCTCAGCGAGGGCGTGAGCGCGACCGACAACGTCGCGAACGGCCTGCTCTACGCGGGGGTGCCGATCCGGCAGCGACGGGCACGGGCGCGCGAGGCGCTCGAGCGCGTCGGGCTGGGCCACCGACTGACGCACCGGCCGAACCAGCTCTCGGGTGGCGAACGGCAGCGGGTCGCCATCGCCCGGGCGGTCGTGCACCGCCCGCCGCTGCTGCTCGCCGACGAGCCCACCGGCAACCTCGACACGAAGGCCGGCGAGGGCATCGTGTCGCTCCTCGGCGAGCTGCACTCCGAGGGCACCTCGATCGTCGTCATCACCCACGACGTCGAGCTCGCCCGGCGGCTGCCGCGGCGGGTGACGATCCGCGACGGGCACCTCGAACACGACAGCGCGACGCGGGCGGGGGTGACCGCATGAACGCCTCGGAGACGCCCTCGCGCCTCCTCTGGTCGGACGTCGTGCGACTGGGGGTGTCCGGGCTGGCGTCGCGACCCACCAGGGCCGTGCTGTCGGCGCTCGGCATCGCCATCGGCATCGCGGCCATGATCGCCGTGGTCGGCATCTCGACGTCGAGCCAGGCGAAGCTCGCGGCGACCCTGGACGAGCTCGGCACGAACCTGCTCTCGGCCTCGCAGGGGAAGGACTTCTTCGGCGAGGCGGTCGACCTGCCACTCACCGCGGGGGCGTCGGCCGGGCACACCCAGGGGGTCCGGTCGGCAGCCACGACCGGCACGGTGGCCGACGTCGGCGTCTACCGCAGCAGCGCGGTGCCCGCGGGCAACACGAACGGCATCACGGTGCGGTCGGCGTCGCCCACGCTGCTGGAGGTGCTCGAGGCCCGCGTGGCGTCGGGCGTCTGGCTCACCGACGGCATGGCGCGGTACCCCGTGGTCGTGCTCGGGGCCGAGGCGGCGGCCCGGTTGGGCATCACCGTGCCGGGGCGCCACGTGATCGTCGGCAGCACCGAGTACGTGGTGGCGGGCATCCTCGAACCGGTGCCGCTGGCGGCCGAGATCGACTCGTCGGCGCTCATCGGTGAACGGGCCGCGGAGGTGCTGGCCGGTGCGCCCGTCCACCCGACGGCGGTCCACGTCCGGGCCGACCCCGCCCACGTGCAGGAGGTGCGCGACCTGCTCGCCCGGTCCATCCAGCCGCGGAGCCCGTCCGACGTCGAGGTGACGCGGCCGTCCGACGCGCTGGCCGCACAGCAGGCCGCGGACCAGGCGTTCACCGGGTTGCTGGTCGGCCTCGGCGGGGTCGCGTTGCTGGTCGGCGGCATCGGGGTGGCGAACACGATGGTGATCTCGGTGCTCGAACGGCGACGCGAGATCGGGCTGCGGCGGGCGCTCGGGGCGACGAGGTCGCACATCCGTCGGCAGTTCCTGGCCGAGGCGCTCGTCCTGTCGCTGCTCGGCGGGGTGGCCGGGGTGCTGCTCGGGGCGGCGGTGACCGCGGCGTTCGCCGCGCTGCGGGGGTGGCCGACGGCGATGCCGCCCGTGGTGCTGGTCGCCGGGCTCGTCGCGACGCTCGTGATCGGGGCTCTGGCCGGGCTCTGGCCGGCCGTGCGGGCGGCGCGCATCCCGCCGACGGAGGCGCTGCAGTCGTGAGGGGGGCGTGCGAGGCCCCGCATCCGGGCCCGGCGCGGTCGGCGGGGGGGCGCGGACCGTCCGCCGCCCACCGCCTGCGACCTAGCTCCAGCCCCGACGCGACGCGTTGGCCGCGACGGACTCGGAAAGCGTGGCGGCGAACGGCTCGTCGATCTGCGCGGCGGCCACCTCGAAGGCCTCGGCGACGCCGCCGATGATGCGCCGGTACCGATGCACCGCCTCGTCCGCGGGGATCGCGAACGACCTAGCGGCGTCACGGAACTCCGGTTCGCCGATCGAGTCGAGCGCGTACTCGTCGCCGATCGACATCGCCGAGCGCAGGGGGGCACCGCCTCGGGTCGGATAGGGCGAATGCGAGCCGAGGTCGTAGAGCGGCGCGAGTCGAACGTCGGAGCCGCTCAACGTGAGCGAGTAGTTCTTCGCGTGTGCGTCGGTGTTCTGGGAGGCCACGGTGAACACGAGAGCCTCGAAGAGTGCTCGCTGCGTGACGGAACGGACGCCGTGGTCGGGTATGTTCTCGGCGACGACCCGGGCGATCTGCCGAACGGACGGCCCGCCCTGATCTTGGTACTTGTGTGACGGGTCGACGCTCATGGCCTGGCAGAAGTCCTCCTGGTGCAGCCGGTGCCACACTCCGTCCCGCTCGACGCGATCGAAACGCCGGGTCACGAAGACGTGAGTGCCCGCAGCCGTCCTCATCAGCTCGTGGTCGGCCACCTCGAGTCCCAACGCCCGGGCAGCAGCCATCGACACGAACTCGTTCACGTCGTGGTCGGGCAGAGCGGCGGCCGTCGGCTTGAGGATGTGCGTCGTCGGGGTGGAATCCCGGGGAACCCCCCAGGAGCCGTCCGGGAACCGGAACAGCGCCACCTTGCTCTGCGCCCCGGCCAGCGACCAGCGACCGCCGTGGTCGTCCCTCCCCCAGACTCCCGGATCACGGGACGCACTGGCGAGGAGGACGGCGACGTCGTCATCGGTGAGCCGCTCGACGTCTCCCGTCCGCGATGCGGCATCGCTCGACGCCTCGTCGGGAGGAAGCAGCTGCACGGCACCGGCAGCGTCGCGCCCGACGCTCTCGAGCAGGCGGAACGGGTGTTGGCTCGTCCGGTACCGACTGGCGAGTTCGGCGAGTCGTTCGGGGCTGTCGGGCAGCAGGCCCGCGAGGAACGGACCGGCCGCCCGGGAAGGCCACTCGGCGCGGGTCGGCCGCATGGAGAGCGACATCGGGGTCGGGGTCGCCTGTGAGCGGTAGTCGCCGTCGTACGCAAAGGTCACCCGACCGGACGCGTTCATCGCGAAGGTTCCCGCGAGAGTCCCGTCGAGATAGGCGAGCAGGTCAGCCATCGGCCTGCCCCGGCTCACGCTCGGAGGCCTCGAGGACGATTCCCAGTGCCTGCAGCGCGTCGAGCACCAGGCGGAGCTGCGCCGTCCCCTTGCCGGCCTCGAACCTGTTCACCCACGCACGGCTGACACCCATCGTCGTCGCCAGGCGATCTTGCGACCATCCGAGCGCGATTCGCCGCTCGTGCACGAGGTCGCCCACGGCGAAGACGGTGTCGATTCGCATGTGGCCCTCCGAGGTCGCCGACTCCTGTAGCCGATCGGCTACAGGTTAGCGACGTAACCGATCGATTACCAGACCATCCCGTGACCGATCGATCACACGATCGAGATGTGGCCGTCCGGTCACCACCAGAACGGTGACTGCGGCCGGTAGGGCTCCTCGAGGCGGCGGACGTCGTCGTCGGTCAGCTCGACGTCCAGGGCGGCGACGGCGTCGGCGAGGTGGTGCGGCTTCGTCGCGCCGACGATCGGGGCCGAGACGACGGGGTTCCGCAACACCCACGCCACGGCGATCTGGGCCATCGACACCCCGTGCTCGGCGGCGACCTGCTCGACGGCGTCGATGATCGGGCCGTCCTCGTCGGCGTCGAAGGCCTTCGCGACCTCGTCGACGGCGGACCGCTCGGTGGTCGCACCACGCGGTCGCGTCAGCCGCCCCTTGCCCTGCGGCGAGTAGGGCACGAGCCCGACGCCGAGGTCGGCGCAGAGCGGGATCATCTCGCGTTCCTCCTCGCGCTTCAGCAGGTTGTACTGGTCCTGCATGGTCGAGAACGGCGTCCAGCCGTTGACCACGGCGGCGGTCTGCATCTTGGCGAACTGCCAGGCGAACATGCTCGAGGCGCCCGTGTACCGGACCTTGCCTGCCCGGACCAGGTCGTGGAGCGCCTCCATCGTCTCCTCCACCGGGGTCTCGGGGTCGAAGCGGTGGATCTGGTACAGGTCGACGTGGTCGGTGCCGAGTCGCGTGAGCGACGCGTCGACCTGCTCGAGGATCGCCCCGCGTGACAGCCCCGCTCCCCCCGGACCGTCGTGCATGCGACCGCCGACCTTCGTCGCCAGCACGACGTCCTCGCGGCGGGAGTACTCGCGCATCGCGCGGCCGACGAACTCCTCGCCGGTGCCCTGCTGGTAGACGTTCGCGGTGTCCCAGAAGGTGACCCCGAGCTCGACGGCCTGGCGGAAGAACGGTGCCGAGGCCGCCTCGTCGAGCGTCCACGAGTGGAGGCCCCGGGTGGGGTCGCCGTAGCTCATGCAGCCGAGGCCGATGCGGCTGACCTTCAGCCCTGTGGTGCCCAGACGGCTGTACTTCACGGTCGTGCCTCCTCGGCGTCAGGGGGCGGTGTGGTCTCCATCGTGGCGGAGGTCTGTGCGGCGTCGGTCGCGCCGGGCGCGCGGCGGTGGAAGAGCGCGGCGATCGCCCAGGGGCCCGGCTGGAGACGCACCGCCATCTCGTCCAGCACCCGCGCCTCCTGCTCTCGGTCGCGCGTGAGGTCGGAGATCTCGCAGGAGGCGCGCCACCACATCGCGAGGCGGCTCACGATCCGGCCGCCTCGCGCGGTCCGCTCGCGACGTCGGGTCGGTCCGGGGCGTCGGCGCGGACGACCGCAGGGTCGGCCTGCGGCGCCGCCCAGCTGGCGAGGAGGCGGAGGCGCTCCTCGGTCGGCGAGCCGGGCTCGGCGCTGTAGACGAGGAAGTTCAGGCCCTGGCGGCCCATCGGCTCCATGGCCTCGTAGACCATGTCGAGCTGACCGACGACCGGGTGGTGGAAGCGCTTCTGGCCGGACGTGTGGTGGCGCACCTCGTGGGCGCCCCAGCGCACGCGGAACTCGTCGCTGCGGGTGGACAGTTCGCCGATCAGGTCGTGCAGGGCGCGGTCGTGGGGGTCGCGGCCGGCCTCGGTGCGCAGGATCGCGACGTTGATGTCGGCGGCCACCGACCACGACGGGTAGAAGGCCTCGGCTTGCTCGCGGTGCAGGAAGACGAAGCGGGCGAGGTTGACCGGCCGCTCGTCGAGGGCGTAGAGGTCGGAGTAGAGCGCGCGGAAGAGTGCGTTCTCGGCGAGGACGTCCATGCGCCCGTTGCGGACGAACGCGGGCCCGGCCGTGACGGCGTCGAGCACGAGCTGCATGCTGCGCGAGACGGTCTCGGGCGGACGGCGTCGACGCCGGGCGCGCACGGGCGACTCGTTCGCGGCACGGGCGAGGTCGGCCAGGTGCTCGCGTTCGGCGTCGTCGAGCAGCAGGGCGGTCGCGAGCGAGTCGAGCACGACCTCGGACACCCCGCCGAGGCGCCCGCGTTCGAGCCGCGTGTAGTACTCGACGCTGACGCCCGCGAGCAGCGCCACCTCGCTCCGCCGCAGTCCGGGCACGCGGCGTCCGGGGCCGCCCGGCAGCTCGACCTGCTCGGGCCGCACCCGCGCCCGTCGGCTGGTCAGGAAGTCGCGGATCTCGCTCTCGGTGTCCATGCCCTCGACGCTACGACAGGGGCGGGTCGCCGTGGGAAGCCCTGGTGGTGACCCCCTCGGCGCGACGACGGGACGAACCCCGTTCGCGAAGGAGAACCCCGATGAAACGGGGGTCGTCTTCGCGAACGGGGTTCGTCGTCGCGGACGGGGCCCATGACGATCCCGACCGCACCGCTCGGTAAGATCCGCACGTGCCTTCGACCCTCTACGAGCAGATCGCCGACGACCTGCGGCGGCGCATCCTGAGCGGCGACCTCGCGGTCGGCGACGACGTGCCGAGCGAGGGCGAGCTGGCCGAGCAGTGGCGCACCTCCCGCGGACCGATCCGCAACGCCCTCGCCGCCCTGCGCTCCGAGGGCCTGGTCGAGACCCGACGCGGCCGCCCGGCGCGGGTCGTCGCGCGCAAGGCGCACCACCCGGTCGACGTGTCGATCCCCTTCACCAAGTGGGTGCGCGACGTCGGCGGCGAGCCCGGCGCCCGCACGCAGGAGGTGTCGCTGCGCCGCGCCGACGACGACAAGGCCCGGTCGCTCGGCATCGAGCCGGGCGCCCTCGTGGTCGACGTCGTCCGGCTGCGACTCGTCGACGGCCGCCCGACCATGCTCGAGCGCCTGACCTTCATCGAGGAGGTCGGCCGCGTGCTGTTCGACGTCGACCTCGACACGGTGTCGATCACCGAGTACCTCGACTCCCGGGGCTTCGGCTACGCCGACATCGACCACGAGATCGACGCGGTCGCCGCCGACGAGCTCGACGCCGAACTGCTCGGGGTCGAGCCCGGCACGCCGATCCTGCGGCTGCACCGCATCACGCGCGGCCCCGACGGCCGCACCTTCGAGGCCTCGGACGACCGGTACCGCAGCGACATCGTCCGCTTCACCGTCTCGGCGTCGGGCCGGGCGCGCGAGGGCGACCACTTCATCCGCGCGATCGGCCCCTGAGCGGCGCCGACCCGCACCCCTCCCGCGTCCGCGGACGCAGGAGGCAGGACGCAGGAGGCGCGGGGCAGCCCCCGCAGGCCGCCACCGCCCCCGGTCACTCGGGTCGGACGCCCACCCGCACCGACCCGCCGGCGGCGGCCGCCGCGATGCCGGCGTCGAGGTCGCGCAGGGCGACGACCTCGCCCACGAGGGCGTCGAGCGGCCAGGCCGCGTGCCTCCGTTCGACGAAGCGGGCGGCCTCGACGAGGTGCCGCGGGGCGTAGTTGTGCACGCCGCGGAGGGTCACGAGACGTCGGACGACGCTCTCGGCGTCGAGCGGCACCGCCGGGGCGGGGAAGACGCTGCCGACGAGCACGGCCACGCCGCCGACGCCCAGCGCGGCGAGCGCCGAGGTCACGGCGTGCGGCGACCCCGAGGCCTCCACGGCGACGAGCGGGGCACCGCCCGCGACGGAGAACGCGGTGCTCAGGCCGTCGTCGGAGTCGGGAGCAGCCGTAGGGTCGACCGTCGCGACCGCGCCGAAGCGGACGGCGAGTCGACGGCGGGCGGGCTCGGGGTCGACGACGACCACCCGGGCCCCGGCGTCGGTGGCCAGCGCGGTCGCCGTGAGGCCGATCAGCCCGGCCCCCGTGACGAGCACCACGGCACCGTCCAGGGGCACGATCGCCGAGGCGGCGTCGAGGGCCGCCACGGCCGTCGCCGTGCCGCACGACACGGGGGCCAGCAGCTCGGCGGGCAGGTCGGCCTCGACCGGGACGATCGCCGTGCCCGACCGCACGTGCACGTGCGTGGCGAAGCCGCCGCTCAGTTCCCAGCCCGTGAGGAGTCGCTCGTGCCCGTACTTCCGCACCGACTCGCACTTCTGCGGCAGGTCGCGTCGGCAGGTGGCGCACCGACCGCACGAGACGGTCAGCGACCAGACGACGCGTTGCCCGACGGCGAGCGGCGTCCCGTCCACGGCGGCCGCCCCCGGCCCGAGGGCGACCACGCGACCGACCTGCTCGTGTCCGAGGACGAGCGGGGCGGGCGCGCTCCGGTCACCCCGGGTGGTGTGCACGTCCGAGCCGCAGATCGTCGCCAGCTCGACCTCGACGAGGGCGTCGCCGGGCTCGAGGACGACCGAGGGCACCGCGACGGCCTCGTGCGGACGGCCGGGTTCGAGCCACACCATGGCGGTCGGGGCCGGGTCGAGGGGCAGCGCGGCCGGGGAGGCGGGGTCCGCCGGGGAAGCGACCCGCGCCTCCTGGTCCGTCGTCCGCGGCGGCACCCCCGTCCGCGGCAGGGCGGTGGTCACGCGACCGCGGTCGTCGACGCGCCGGCGGCCGCGACCCCGGCGAAGGCCGGCAGCCCGACGAGGTCGCGGACGCTCTCGAGCACGACGTCGGCCCCCGCGGCGAGCAGCTGCTCGCGGGTGTGCGCGCCGGTCGTCACGCCGACGACGAGGCCCGCACCGGCGGAGCGCCCCGAGAGGACGTCGCTGACGGTGTCGCCGACGACCGCGACGGCGGCGACCGACGAGGCACGGGTGCGCAGCAGCGCGGTCAGCACGAGGTCGGGTGCGGGGCGGCCGCGGCCGGCGTCGACGGGCGAGAGGGCGGCGTCGACCGTCCAGCCGAGCGCGTCGAGCAGGCGGTCGCGCGTGACGGGCGAGAAGCCCGTGGTCAGGACGACCGAGACCCCGGAGGCGCGGAGTGCGTCGACGAGGTCGCCCGCGCCCTCGATCGGCTCGACTCCCGACTCGTCGACGAGCTCGCCGTAGGCCACCTCGAACTCGTCGTTCGCGCGCTGCGCGAGCGCCTCGTCGCCCCCGGTGAGGTGCCGGAAGACCTCGATCTTCGAGCGGCCCATCGTGTCGCGGACGTACTGCAGGGCCTCGTCGCGACTCAGCGTCGGGCCGAGGTCGACCCGGTCGGCGACGCGGGCGAAGGCCTGCTCGACCACGCCGTCGTCGACGACGGTCGTGCCGGCCATGTCGAGCACGACGAGCTCGATCGGGGTCGCGGCCTCGGCGGCGGGGGTGCCGGACGAGGCGGGGGTGGTGGCGGTCGTGGTGCTCATGCGGTGAGGCTCTCTGTGAGGGGCGAGGGGACGGCCGAGGGGACGGGCGAGGTGACAGGCGAGTGGACGGTCGAGGTCGGGGCGAGGGTGTCGAGCGCCCGGTCGCGCCCGCCGTCGAGGTGCGCCCCGACGACGTGCTCGGCGAGACCGAGCCCGGTGGTCATGCCGATGCCGGTCGAGACGACCGTGACGAGCACGCCCGGGGCGACCTCGTCGACGACGAACTCGTCGCGACCCGAGGCGTAGACGCCCTGCCACCGCTCGGTGACGACCGGCTCGGCGCCGAACAGCACGCGGAACTCGTCGAGGAAGGCGTCGGCGATCCGTTCGTCCTGGAACGGCGCGATCGAGGCGCCCTTGTGGTGGCTGTCGCCGACGATCACCGACCCGTCGGGCAGCTGCGTGTACATCTGGTTGAGGTCCATCGCGGCCAGGTCCGGGCGCTCGGCGTGCAGTCGGGACCGCACCGCGTCGGCCGCTCCGGTGCCGGCGAACGCGCTGTAGCGGATCAGCGACCAACCGGTCAGCAGCGGGGCGACGAGCGGCCGGACGAGGTCGGCCCGCACCCGCAGCATGTCGAGGCCGCAGCGCTCGAGGGCGTGTCGGTCGGCGAGGTCGGGCAGCAGCTGGTCGAGGTCGTGGTTGGTCGCGACGACGACCGTCCCGGCGTCGATCGGCCCGCGGCTCGTCTCGACGCGTCCCGACGAGACCGACCCCACGGAGGTGCGGGCCAGGAAGCGCACCCCTCGCGACTCGAGGTGCCGGCGGATCGCGTCGGCCGCCTCCCTCGGGTCGACCTGCAGGTCGTACGGGAGCAGGGCGCCGCCGACGACCGCACCGGGAGCGACCGGGGCCAGGGACGACAGCTCGGCCGCGTCGAGCCGCTCGATCTCGGGCCGGTCGCCCAGCACGCGGTCGGTGCGGGCGAGGGCCAGCTCGTCGAGCAGGTCGAGCTCGTCGACGTGTCGGGCGGCGACGAGCGTGCCGCGCCGGGACAGCCAGAAGCCGGCGTCGCGGGCCAGCCGCAGCCAGAGCTCGCGGGCGGCGAGGGCGTGGCGGCGGGCCTCGCCGCTCTGCGGGGTGAGGCAGAGGTGGCCGAAGTTGCGCACGGTGGAACCGCCGATCACCGGGGAGCGGTCGACGACCAGCACCGAGAGCCCCCGGTCGACGGCGGCGAGGGCGGCACCGAGGCCGACGATGCCCGAGCCGACGACGACCACGTCGTGCGGTGCCGCCGCGTGCCCTGCTGCCGCGGTCGAGGCCGCGGTCGGGGCAGCGGTGTGACGGGCCGCCCCGCGGGCCGTGTCGTGTGTCGCGGTCATCGGAAGACCCTCCGCATCCAGATGGCGAGCCCCTCGACGACCAGGACCGTGACGAGGATCATCAGCACGATCGCCGTGACCGTCCCGTAGTTCGAGCCCTGGCTGGCGTTGAGCAGGTAGTAGCCGACTCCCCCGGCACCGACGATGCCGAGCAGCGTCGCGGCCCGCAGGTTGGTGTCGAGCATGTAGAAGGTGTGCCCGATCAGGGCCCGGGTGCCCTGCGGCAGGGTCGCCCCGGCGTAGACCTGCACGCGACTCGCCCCGGTGGCCGAGAGGGCGCGCTCGGGGCCGGGCGAGACCTCCTCGAACGAGTCGGCGAGCAGCTTGCCGAGCAGCCCGACGCCGCCGAGCGCCAGGGCGAGGGTGCCGGCCTGCGTGCCGAGCCCGGTGACGACGATCAGCACGATGGCGAGGATCACCTCGGGCACCCCGCGGATGCCGACGAGCAGCAGGCGCATGCCGCTGCGCACCCCTCGGCTCGGGGCGACGTTGCGGGCCGCGAGCGACCCGACCACGATCGAGGCGACGAGGGTCAGCACGGTCGCGGCCAGCGCGATGGCGATCGTCTCGCCCATGGCGGCGACCATCGTCGACGCCTCGTAGCTGCCGAACGACGGCGGCCAGAACTGCGTCGCGACGGCGGGCACCTTCGCCCAGACGGTGACGAGGTCGGACCAGGCGATGTCGCAGACGGCGACGCTCGCGACGACCACGGCGACCGCGAGCCACCCCCACGAGACGGTGCGTCGACGGGCGCGGTCCCACGGTCGGCGGAGCGCGGACTCGACGGTGGCGGGCACGGGACGCGACGGGGCGGGGTGACCGGCACCGCGCCTCCTGGTGGCCCGTCGGACGACGCGGTCGCCGAGACCGCGGCCGGTCGGCGCGATGCCGAGCATGGCGGCGCGGACGCTGCTCGAGACGACCTCCATCACGACGCAGAGCACGAAGATGACGAGGGCGTAGCCGAGGCCGAGTCCGTAGTCGAGCGACTTGAAGGCGAACGACATCTCCATGCCGAGGCCGACGACCCCGACGTAGCCGAGGATCACGCTGCCGCGGAGGTTGATGTCGTTGCGGTGCAGCACGGTCGCCACCCACGACGGCAGCACCTGGGGCAGCACGCCGGCGGTGAACTGCTGGAGGCGGCTGCCCCCGGCGGCACGGACGGCGGTGCGCGGGCCCTCGTCGATCTGCTCGATCGCGTCGGCGAAGAGCTTCGAGATCATGCCGACCGAGTGCAGGCCGATGGCCAGGATGCCGGGCAGCGTGCCGAGCGAGAAGAGCAGCACGAACACCATGGCGAGCACGACGTCGGGCACGGCCCGGGCGAGCACCGTCACGAAGCGGGCGGCCGCACGCCACGCGGGGCCGGGGGTGGTGTTCGAGGCCGCGAGCACGGCGACCGGCACCGACAGGACGGCGGCGAGCAGGGTGCCGCAGATCACGAGGCCGAGCGTGAGGGCGGTGAGCTGCAACAGCTCGCCGAGCGGGGGGAACTCGATCGCCCCGACGCGGCCGAAGAACCGCTCGGCGTTGGCCCAGCTCTGCAGCATCCGCGCGGGGTCGATGTCGACGCTGCGCAGGGCGACGAGGCTCGCGACCAGCAGGGCGACGAGGGTGAGGCCCGCCGCGACGCGCTCGGGCGAGACCCGGCGACGAGGAGGCGCGGTGACGGGAGCGGGGGCCGCCCCGGTCGTGCGCGGGCGCTCGGTGACGGCGGTCATCGGACGGCGTCCCCGGCGAGTTCGAGCTCGATGGCTGCCATCTGGTCGGTGCTCGTGGCGACGCGGCCGTAGATCTCCATCACCTGGGCCTTCGACAGGCCCTCGGTCCCGGTGTCGAGCACGACCCGGCCGTGGCGCAGCCCGACGATGCGGTCGGCCCACGAGAGGGCGAGGTCGACCTGGTGCAGGCTGCAGATGACGGTGAGGCCCTCGTCGGCCGCGATCTCGCGGATCAGCGCCATCACCTGGTCGCTCGACTCGGGGTCGAGCGAGGCGACGGGCTCGTCCGCGAGCAGCACCTGGGGGCGCTGCATGAGGGCCCGGGCGATGGCGACGCGCTGCTGCTGGCCGCCCGAGAGGGTGTCGGCGCGCTGGTAGGCCCGGTCGAGCAGGCCGACGCGCTCGAGCCGGGCGAGCGCCTCGGCCTTCGCGGCCCGGCCGTACGACCAGAGCCCGAGGCGGGGCCCGCGCACGGTGGCGAGCGAGCCGGTCAGGACGTTCTCGAGCACGGTCAGCGACGGCACGAGTTCGAACTGCTGGAAGATGAACCCCACCTCGCTGCGCAGCCGCCGCAGGGCCCGCCCGGTGAGCTCGGTGACCTCGCGGCCGAGCACCGTGACGCGGCCGTCGGTCGGCCGTTCGAGGCCGTCGACGTGACGCAGCAGGGTGGACTTGCCCGAGCCCGAGAGGCCCAGCAGCACGACGACCTCGCCGCGTCGGACGCTGACCGAGGCGTCGTCGAGCGCGAGGGTCTCACCGAAGCGCTTGGTGATGCCCTCGAGCCGGACGACGGTCTCGGCGGGGGCGGTGTGCGGGTTCATGTTCGTCTCCGGTTCGTCGTGCTCGGGCCCCGGGACGTCGCCGGGACCCCCACGCGCGCGCGAGGGTCCCGGCGGGTTCCCGGGGTGGGGAGGTGCTACGTCGTGCGGGTCAGGCCTTGCACTGCGACGCGTTCGTCTTCTCGCAGATGTCGCGGATCTGGTCGTAGTACGCGTCGTCGACCGGCGTCGTCTGGAAGAAGACGCTGCGGAAGCCCTCGCTGTCGGCACCCTCGATGCCCGCGGCGACCATGTCGTCGGCGGTGACGTTCGAGAGGATGTCCTTGAGCTGGGCCTTGACGTCGTCGGGCAGCGAGTCCGACTCGACGATGGGCGCGCCGGGCACCATCTGCTCGTCGATCATCTCGACGGCATCGCTCTTGGCGACCTCGCTGTCCTCGGCGAAGCCGGCGTCGCACTCGGTGCCCTCGCCGACCTTCTGCACGCTGACGTCGTGCTTGCCCGCGAAGACCGGGGTGATGTCCTTCTCGGGGTCGATGCCGGCCTCGAGCAGCGCGTAGCTCGGGAAGAGGTAGCCCGACGTCGACGACGGGTCGACGAAGCAGATCTTCTTGCCCTTCATGTCGGCGATCGACGTGATGTCGCTGCCCTTCGGCACGATGGCCTGCGAGTAGTAGCCGGGCTCCTGGCCCTCGGCCGTGGTGATCGACGAGATCGGGGTGAGCTCGGCACCGTTGTTCGTGGCGGTGACGTAGGTGAAGCCCGAGAACGAGGCGACGTCGACCTGGCCGGCGATGCTCGCCTCGATCAGGGCCGCGTAGTCCGTCGACTCGTGGTACTCGACCGTCTTGCCGGTCTCCTTCGCGATGTAGTCCATCAGCGGCTGGTAGTTCGTCTCGGTGTCGACCGAGTCGGGCACGACGCCGAAGACGAGGGTGCTGTCGTCGACCGCGTAGCCACCGGCCGCGTCGGACGAGCCGGTGGCCGAGGAGGCGGGGGTCGAGCAGGCGGACAGCGTGACGGCGAGCAGGGCGGCGCCGACGAGGGCGGTCGCGGCGCGGGGACGGCGGAGGGTCATGACGGCCTTTCGGGTGGGAGCAGGACGTGACGATGGTGGCACGCGCCCGACCAACATAGGAACCTATCTTTGGGCCCGTTCAACGAGAGTTCACCTCTTGTCTGCCTAACCTGGGCGAGCCGCCCGCGGGGCGGGACGGGGTGCCGTCCCGGCCATGGCGGGTCCAGGTGCGGCGGTCTACCCTCGGACCACCACCCCGCCCTGCTCCCGCGACGAAGGCCTCCGCATGCGACACGACGACGGCACCCCCGACTCCCCCGGCGACGACCTCGCGACCTGGTCGGACGAGGCCCACCGCGAACTCGAGCTGCTCGTCGCCCGTGACCGCGAGGCCGAGCATGCTCGGCAGCACGAGGCCGAGCGCGTCGCCCGGGTCGAACGGGCCGACCGCCTCGAGCAGGAGCGCCGCCGCCGTGAGGCCGAGCTCCCGCCCGAACTGCGCGACGCCGACGACGAGCCGTACGACGGCGGGCCGAGGCGCCGACTCGTCATGGGGTCGTCGAAGGTGCTCGCCGCCGTCGCGCTGCTGGCCGCGGTCGCCGTCGCGGTGACCGGGTTCCTGTAGGCCGACCCGCGCCTCCTGGGCTCGTGCGACGCCCGTCAGAGGGCGAGCAGGGCGATGCCCCCGAGCACGACGCCCGAGGCCGCGAGCCGCTTCACGAGCGACCCCTCACGCAGCACGAGCGCCCCGAACACGGCCACCATCACGACGCTCGTCTCGCGGGCCGGGGCGACGAGGGCGACCGGAGCCGTCCGGATCGCCGTCAGCACGAGGATGTACGACAGCGGCGACAGCACGCCGAAGGCCAGCACCCGCGGCCAGTGGGCGCGGGCGACCGCGACGAGCTCGCCCCGACGCCGGCCGAGCGACGCGCTGTAGAAGAGGACCTCGGCGAGCGTCACGCCGACCATGAACGACACGGGCGAGAGGCCCCAGGTGCGCAGGGCGTGGGCGTCCCAGATCGTGTAGCTCGCGATGGCGAGGCCGGTGAGCAGGCCCCAGGCGATGCCCGGGTCGAGGCGACGGCGCGCCGGGCCGGGGGCGCCCGGCGTCGACGCGGTCGACGGCCCGTGCAGGAGGCGCGGCGCCGGAGAGCCGGTCGGCCGCCGGTCGATCAGTCCGGTCGCCACCACCCCCGCGACGACCACGGCGATGCCCACCACGGCCGTCGCCGAGAGCTGCTCGCCGAGCAGCAGGACGGCGAGACCCGCACTGACCGCCGGGCCGCTGCCGCGAGCCGTCGCGTAGACGGTCGACAGGGTGCCGACCGCGTAGCCGCGCTGCAGCACCGTCATGTAGACGACGTGCAGCACGGCCGAGACGCCCGCCCCGACCGCGAGGCCGCCGACGCTCGCCCCGAGACCGCCCGTGAACGGGACGACCGGCAGCCAGAGCACGGTGCTGGCGACGGCTCCCCACCAGAGGAAGGGGGTGCCGAGGCGGCTCACCCCGTGGGCGACGACGTTCCAGCCGGCGTGGCAGACGGCGGCGGCGAGGACGAGCAGGAGGGCGGTGGTGGACATGCGAGGACCCATCGGCTCGGCGCGGGGCGCGCCGAACGGGTCCTCCAGGCTTTTGTCCGTTCAGATGACGGCCCGGCGATGGCGCCCGACCGTGGCGCCGCTTGGACCAGTCGGATCGTGGGACCCCGGAACCCTAGGCGCTGTCGCGGTCAGCGTAGGGGCGGCGGGTGTCCGGGAGGTGAACCGTGCCGCGCTGCACCCGGTTTCGAACGATGCACCCGGAAGCTTCGGGGTGCATGGTTCGGAACTGGGTGCGAGGGCGATGGCCGGAAGCGGGATCGGGAGCGGCTCAGCCTTGCTGCACCGACCACGCGACGTCGAGGCTCGTGGCCTCGCCCGGCGCGAGGGTGACGAGCGGCCCCAGCACCTCGAGCTCGACGAGGTGCGCCGAGGGGTGCAGGTCGCCCAGCTCGCCGATCGGCGACGCCGTGGGGCGCTGCAGCCAGATCTCGACCTTCGAGCCGCCGTCGGGCCAGGTGCCCCCGGCCGCTGGCTCGGTGGCGAGCGTGAGCGTGGTGCCGTCGGGGTCGCGGTAGGCCGCGGAGCCCGACGCCTCGGGGTAGCCGCGCTTGGCCACGCCGGTCCCGACCGGCAGCAGCACGTCGTCCTCGTGGCGCGACGACGTGACGTCGCCCTCCCAGCCGCCGAGGTCGAGCTCGACGGGAGGCGCGGCGTGGGCGACGACGACCGCAGCGTCCTCGAGGGGGCGACCCGCGCCTCCTCGGGTGTCGACCTGGCAGACCTCCCAGATCGACCAGGTGCGCGGGACGGCCGAGACGTTGGTGAAGGTCGCCGTCTGGCGGAACCCGGCGCCGACGGCGGGCACCGTGAAGCGGCGCTCGACGCGGAGACCCGATCGGGCGTCGTCGGCGCTGGTCAGCACCACGGTCGCGGCCCCGTCGTCGAGCTGCCACCCGACCGCCCACGGCCCCGAGTCGAGCACGGGGTCGGGCGGGCCGGCCCACTCGTCGGGGCCCGACCAGCCCTGCGGCGCCGGCCAGGTCTTCGAGCCGCCCACGTTGGCCCAGGTCGACATGTCGCCGTCGCCCGCCGGCCACGCGGCCACGGGGACGACCGGTGCGAGGTCGGCGTCGACCAGATCCGGGTCGCGCCAGAGCCGCTCGCGGCCGTGGGCGACCAGCGACAGCAACCGACCGCCCCGGGTGGGTGCGAAGACGAGCTCGAGGTCGGGCGTCGTCACCCGCAGCAGCGGCAGCTCGGGCGTGCCCGCCTCGACGACGGCCGGTCGGGACGTCACGCGCGCGGAGCCGGTTCGCGCGCGCCGGCCTCCTCGCGCACGGGCGCACCCGCCGGGATCAGCACGACCTTGCCCGTGGCCCCGGCCGCGGCGATCCGGTACGCCTCGTCGGCGTCGGTCAGCGGGAGCCGGTGCGAGACGACGATCTCGGGGCTGAGGCCGTCCGCGGCGATCATGCGCGCGACGTCCTCCATGCCCTGCACCGAGGTGACCCACGACGCCGTGAGGGTGAGCTGCTTGTGCAGCAGGGTGTCCGAGACCTCGGTCTCGAGACGCCCGCCCTCGCCGAGCAGGCCGACGCGACCCCACTCGGCCGCGGCCTCGACCGCGGTCAGGCGGCCGGGCGTGCTGCCCGAGCAGTCGACCGTGACCTGGCAGCCGACGCCAACGGTCAGGGCCAGCACGTTCGCGACCGCGTCGCCGTCGGCGAGGACGACGTCGTCGACCAGGCCGGTCGCCCGGACGAACTCGATGCGCTCGGGCGACCGCTCGACGCCGATCACCCGGCGGGCACCGAGCATGCGGCCGAGCATCGCCGCGGCGAGGCCGACCGGCCCGAGGCCGACGACGAGCAGGTCCTCCCCGCCGTGCACGCCGGTGCGGCGCAGGCCCTCGTAGGCGGTGCCGAATCCGCAGGCGATCAGGGCGCCGTCGACGAACGACAGCCCGTCGGGCAACGGCACGCAGGTCGACTCGTCGACCAGGACGTACTCGGCGTGGCCGCCGTCGCGCTGCCAGCCGTACGACGCCTTGTTCGGCTGGTCGGTGCAGCTGATGAAGTAGCCCGAGCGGCAGTTGCGGCAGCGTCCGCAGCCCTGGATGTGGTAAACGATGACGTCGTCCCCGACGCCGAAGCGCGTGACCCCGGGGCCCGCCGAGACGATGCGGCCGCTCGGCTCGTGGCCGGCGACGACGCCCTGGTAGGCGGGGGCGCCGTCGAGGCCCTTGTGGGTCTTGTAGCCGTGGTAGATGAAGCCGATGTCGCTGCCGCAGATGCCGCTCGCGCCGACCTGCACGAGCACCTGCCCGGGGCCGGGCGTCGGCACGTCGTGCGTCCGCAGCTCGGCGGTGCCGTCGCCGGGCAGGAACACGCCCTGCATGGTGCCGGAGGGGGACGAGGAGGCGCGGGTCGCGTCCCCGGCGGAGGACGCGGTGGCGGAGGGTGCGGTGGTGGTCATGGCCTAGCTCTCTTCGATCGACCCGCGCTTGCGGGACAGGGTGACGTTGAGCAGCACGGCGAGCACGATGATGACACCGCGGACGACGCTCTGCAGGAAGGAGTCGACGCCGAGCAGCACGAGCCCGTTGCCGATGAGGGTGATGAAGATCACGCCCAGGAAGGTGCCGATCAGGCTGCCCCGGCCGCCCGACATCGCGGTGCCGCCGATGACGACCGCGGCGATGACGTCGAACTCGAGGCCGTTGGCGGCGCCGGCGTTGCCCGAGCCGAGGCGCGCCGCGAGCAGCACGCCGCTGAGGGCGCCGAGCATGCCCATGATCGCGAACAGCACGATCCGCACCCGGGCCACCTTGATGCCGGCCAGCCGGGCGGCCGCCGCGTTGCCGCCGATCGCGAAGACCGAGCGGCCGAACGCGGTCTTGCGGGCGACGAATGCGAAGACGAGGAAGGCCAGGATCATCACGACGGCGGGCGTCGGGACGCCGAACACCGTGCCGGTGAGGAACGGCATGACCGGGTCGTCGAGCGGCAGCGGCACGGGCAGGGCGTCGGTGCCGAACTGGCCGAGGCCCCGCAGCACGCTCCAGAGCCCGAGGGTGGCGATGAACGACGGCACGAGGAACCTCGCGCGCAGCACGCCGGCGAGGGCGCCCCAGCCGGCTCCGACCACGAGCGTGATGAGGATCGCCAGCAGGGCGGGCAGCCCCCACTGGGTCATGGCGACGGCGACGATCACCGACGAGAGCGCGACGGCGGGGCCGGTGCTCACGTCGATCTCGCCGGCGATGATCACCAGGGTCATGCCGGTGGCGGCGATGCCGATCAGCGCGGCGTCGCGCAGCAGGCCGCTCTGGTTCGCCACGGTGAAGAAGCCGACCGCGTTGAACATCAGGTAGAGGTACAGCAGCACGATCGCGACCAGCAGGCCGACGATGTTGACGAGCGTGGTGTTGCGACGGAAGGCGTCACGGACGCGACCGAGCGCGGAGTCGCGAGGCGCGCCTCCTGGTCCGCCGGTCGGGGTGGTCGTGGGGTCGAGTGTGGTGGTCATCGGGTCGTCCTTCTTCAGCTCGAGACCATGGAGGCCTGGAGCAGCACGGGCAGGGAGATGTCGGGGGCGCGGAACTCCTCGCGGAGGCCGCCGTCGCGCAGCACGAGCACGCGGTCGCAGGCGAGGGGCAGCTCTTCGATCTCGCTCGAGACGAAGACGACGAGCTTGCCGGTGTCGGCGACGGCGCGCATGATCTCGTAGATCTGCGCCTTCGCCTCGACGTCCACGCCCCGCGTCGGCTCGTCGAGCAGCAGCACGCGGCTGTCGGCGTGCAGCCACCGCGCGATGACCGCCTTCTGCTGGTTGCCGCCGCTGAGCGTGCCGATCGGCCGGCCCAGGTCGTGCGCCTTGATGTTCAGACGCTCGGCGAGCGCCTTCGTGGCCGTCGCGATCGCACCCGACGACAGCGCGCCTCCTCGGGTCACCCGGCCGAAGTCGCTCATGACGATGTTCTCGTCGATGCCGAGGCCGGGGATCACGCCGCGGCCCTTGCGGTCCTCGGGCGTCATGCCGACCCCGAGCGCGAGCATGCGGGAGGCGCTGGGCCGGTCGACGACGGAGCCCGCGATCGCGATCGTGCCCCCGGTCGCCGGACGGAACCCCGCGATCGCCTGGAGCAGCTCGGTGCGTCCCGAGCCCAGCAGGCCGGCGATGCCGAGCACCTCGCCGGCCCGACCCTCGAAGGTGACGCCCGAGAGCTTCGGGGCGACCTCGAGGTCGGTGACGGCGAGCAGCACCTCGCCGCTCGTGACGGGGCGCGTGGCGACGGCGCGCTCCCCGGGGTCGGCGCCGATCATCAGCTCGATGATGTGGGCGGTGTCGCTGCCGGCGATCGACACCGTCTCGACGACCTTCCCGTTGCGCATCACCGTGGCCGTGTCGGCGATCTGCCGGATCTCGTCCATGCGGTGGCTGACGTAGAGCACGGCGACGCCCTGCGCCGCGAGGCGCTTGACCGTGTCGAGCACGAGGTCGACCTCGGCGGCGGCGAGCGCGCTGGTGGGCTCGTCGAGGATGAGGAGGCGCGGGTCGTCCTGCAACGCCCGGCCGATCTCGACGATCTGCTGTTGCGCGAGGGTCAGCCCGGCGACCTCGGCGTGCACGTCGATGTCGGCGCCGAGGCGTTCGAAGGTGGCACGGGCCCGCTCGACCATGGCCCGGGTGTCGATGCCGAAGCGGCCGCGCGGCCACCGGCCCATGGCCAGGTTCTCGGCCACGGTCACGCCGGGCACGAGGCTGAGCTCTTGGTAGCACGTGGCGACGCCGGCGGCGGCGGCCGCGGTCACGCCGCCGGCGCCGAGCGGCACGCCGCCGAGCAGGACCTCGCCGGTCGTGGGGGTCTCGACCCCGCTCAGCAGCCGGATCAGCGTGGACTTGCCGGCACCGTTCTGGCCGAGCAGCGCCCGCACCTCGCCGGCGTGCACGGCGAAGTCGACGCCGTCGAGCGCGGTGACGCCGGGGTAGACCTGGCTGACGCCGCGGGCCTCGGCGATGGGGGCGCCGCGGTCACGGGCGGGATCGAGCGGCGCGTCCGGGGTGGGAGCTGTCGACTCTGACAAGGGGATCCTCCTGGGATCGAGGGGACGGGGTG
>NZ_LR733392.1:2332113-2533369 GCF_902506305.1 Frigoribacterium sp. 9N | reverse complement strand
CTCCCCACCCCCTCCCGGCGAGCCCATGAACCCCGTTTCCGAAGATGAACCACGGTGCACCGGGGTTCATCTTCGTGAACGGGGTTCGTCGCGACCCCCGGCCGAGGCCCGCACCCCCGGGCACGCAGAAGAGCGGCGGCCCCCCGAGGGGGACCGCCGCTCTCGCGTACAGCAGGCGCCGAAGCGCCGGGGTGCTACTTGGCCGAGACGACCGTCAGCGTGATCGTCGCGATGACGTCCTCGCGCAGGCGGAGGGTGGCTTCGTGCTCACCCGTCACCTTGATGGTCGTGGGGATCTCGACCTTGCGCTTGTCGATCGTCGCGACGCCCTGGGCGGTGACCGCGTCGGCGACGTCGGCCGGGCGGACCGAGCCGAACAGACGGCCGTCGGCACCGGTCTTCACCGTGAGACGGATCTTCTGGGCCTCGAGGCGCTGCTTGAGGTCGTGGGCCTCTTCGATCGTCTTGAGCTCGCGGGTCTCGCGGGCCGTACGGATCTGAGCGACCTGCTTCTCGCCACCGCGGCTCCACGCCACGGCGAAGCCCTGGGGCACCAGGTAGTTGCGGGCGTAGCCGTTCTTGACGTCGACGACGTCACCGGCGGAACCGAGGCCGGAGACCTCGTGGGTCAGGATTACCTTCGACATGGTGGTCCTTCCGATCAGCGGCCGGAGCCGGCGTAGGGGAGGAGCGCCATCTCACGGGCGTTCTTCACGGCACGGGCGATGAGGCGCTGCTCCTGGACGGAGACGCCGGTGATGCGACGGGCGCGGATCTTTCCACGCTCCGAGATGAACTTGCGCAGGGTCGCGACGTCTTTGTAGTCGATGACACCGACGCGGATCGACTTCGCGGGCGCGGCGTTCTTGCCGCCCTTACCGCGGAGGGGCTTGCGGCGGTCGCCGCTGCTCTTTCCAGCCATTGGTTTCTACTTTCGATGAATGAAGAAGTACTAAAAGGGGAACGGCGAGGCCTAGAAGGGCGTCTCGTCGTTGTAGGTGCCGTTGCCACCGGGGGTGTTCCACACGTCGCCGCCAGAGGTGTTGCCACCCTGCTGGCCGCCGGCGGGCTGACCCCACGGCTCTTGCGCCTGACCGCCGCCGACCTGAGCCGGCTGGCCACCACGGTTGCCACCGCCGTTGCCGCCCCCGAAGGAGCCGCCACCGGCAGCGCCGTCGCGGGAGGACGCGGCGCGCGTCACCTGAGCGGTCGCGTAACGCAGCGAGGGGCCGATCTCATCGATCTCGAGCTCCATGCTGGTGCGCTTCTCGCCCTCTTTGGTCTCGTACGAGCGCTGCTTGAGTCGGCCCTGAGCGATGACCCGGCTGCCCTTGGTGAGGCTGCTGGCCACGTGCTCGCCGAACTCGCGCCACACGCTGGCACGAAGGAAGAGCGCCTCGCCGTCCTTCCACTCGTTCGACGCGCGGTCGAACGTGCGGGGGGTCGACGCGATGGTGAAGTTCGCGACCGCGAGCCCGTTCTGCGTGTACCGCAGCTCGGGGTCACTGGTGAGGTTTCCCACCACTGTGATGACGGTCTCGCCAGCCATCGGACTACTCGGCAGCCTTCTCGGCGGCGGGAGCAGCCGGGGCGGCAGCGGCGTTGGCGGCCTTGCGGGCGGCCTTCTCGTCGCTGACCTTCTTGGCGGCGGCGACCATGGCGATCGCCTCTTCGGCACGCAGGACCTTGGTGCGCAGCACGGCCTCGGAGAGACCCAGCTGGCGGTCGAGCTCGACCGTGGCGGCCGAGTTCGAGGTCAGGTTGACGACGGCGTAGATGCCCTCGGTCTTCTTGTTGATCTCGTAGGCCAGGCGACGACGTCCCCAGATGTCCACGTTGTCGATCGTTCCGCCATCGTTGCGGATGACGTTGAGGAACTTGTCCAAGCTCGGGGCGACGGTGCGCTCATCGATCTCGGGGTCCAGGATGACCATCAGTTCGTACTGGTGCATGACTAACCCACCTCCTTCGGACTTAACGGTCACAGACGGTCTGTGACAGGAGGGTGTTCATGACGTGGCGCCGCCGTGAGGCAGACGCAACCTTCCCAGCGTAGCCGAGCGCGCCTCCTGAATCAATGCCAGGGCGGCGGTCGCCGGCCCTCGAGAGCCGAGGAGGCGCGGGTCGACACCCGAATGGCTGGTTACGCCCCAGCGCTCTCGCGTGCGTTCCACCAGGCCAGCAGGCGCTCGGTGGCGACCTCGGCCCCCAGCGGCCCCTCTTCGGTCCGCAGCTCGAGGAGGAAGCGGTAGGCCTCGCCGACCTCGCGGCTCGGGCCGATGCCGAGGACGCGCTGGATCTCGTCGCCGTCGAGGTCGGGCCGCAGCGAGTCGATCTCTTCACGCTCTCGCAGCTCGGCGATCCGCGCCTCGAGGTCGTCGTAGGCGAAGCCGAGCCGGTCGGCCTTGCGGCGGTTGCGCGTGGTCACGTCGGCCCGGGTCAGCATGTGCAACCGCTCGAGCTGGTCACCGGCGTCGCGGACGTAGCGGCGCACGGCCGAGTCGGTCCAGCCTCCCTCCGTGTAACCAAAGAACCGGAGGTGCAGCTCGATCAGCCGGGACACGGCACCGATGGTGTCGTTGTCGAAGCGCAGCGCCTTCAACCGCTTCTTGGCGAGCTTGGCGCCGACGACGTCGTGGTGGTGGAAGGTGACGACGCCGCCCGGCTCGAGGCGCCGCGTGGCGGGCTTGCCGCAGTCGTGCAGCAGGGCCGCCAGGCGCAGCGTGAGGTCGGGTGCCTCGCCCGGGTGCCGCTCGCGCTCGTAGCCGATGGCCTGGTCGAGCACGGTGAGGCTGTGCTCGTAGACGTCCTTGTGGTGGTGGTGCTCGTCGACCTCGAGGCGCATGGCCGCGAGCTCGGGCATGACATGGTCGGCGAGCCCGGTGTCGACCAGGAGTCGGACACCGTCTCGGGGGGTTTCGGTCTTGAGCAGCTTCGACAGCTCGTCGGCGACCCGCTCGACCGAGACGATCGAGAGGGTCTCGGCCCGGGCGGTCATCGCCTCGCGCACCTCGTCGGACACCGTGAAGCCGAGCTGCGCCGTGAACCGGGCGGCCCGCATCATGCGCAGGGGGTCGTCGCGGAACGAGTCGACCGCGGTGCCCGGGGTGGCGAGCCGCGCCTCCAGCAGGTCGTCGACACCGCCGGACGGGTCGACGAGCACACGCTGGGGCAGACGCAACGCCATCGAGTTGACCGTGAAGTCGCGACGGACCAGGTCGCCCTCGAGGGTGTCGCCGAACTCGACGACGGGCTTGCGGGTCTCGCCGTCGTAGACGTCGCTGCGGTACGTGGTGATCTCGACGGTCTCGCCGTCGACGCGGGCGGCGATCGTGCCGAACGCGCGGCCGACGTCCCAGTGCGCCTCGGCCAGGGGGACGACGATCGCCAGGATCTCGTCGGGGTCGGCGTCGGTCGTGAAGTCGAGGTCGTTGACCGGGCGGCCGATGAAGGCGTCGCGCACCGGACCGCCGACGAGGGCGAGCTCGTGACCGGCCGCGGCGAACGCGGCGGCGAGCTTCTCGATGCGGGGGGTGGCGGCCAGATCGTCCAGTCGCTGCAGGGCCCGTGCGACGCTGTCCATGACGAAACAGCTTGCCACAGCCGAGGAGGCGCGGGCTGAGTCCCCGACGGCGCCTCGCGACCCCGTCGTCCCCCTCGCAGGCGCTTCGCCGCTGCTTCTTGGTCGGCGTTGCCTAGACTCGGCATGCTCGAACGGCCCCTGTCGCCGTCGACACCTGACGCCTATGAGACTCTTCTTCGCCGTGATCGCCGCCCTGTTGGCGGTGTTCGTCGTGTCGGCGGGACTGCCGGCCACGGCGGCACGAGCGGCGTCCGCCCCCGCGGGCGACGGCGTCACGATGACCGTCGAGCCGGCCTCCGACGGCGTGCTGCGACCCGACGACGACCTCACCCTCGGGGTCACCGTGACGAACGACGGCGACAGCGACCTCGCGGCGACGAAGGCCCGGATCTACCTCGACCGCGAACCGTTCACCACGCGGTCCAAGCTCGCCTCCTGGCTCGATCCCGACGACGTCTCGGGTGACGACTACCTGGGGCGTCAGCTCGTCCAGGTCGACGTGCCGGCGGTCTCCGCCGGGTCGTCCGTGGCGCTCGACACCGTCGTGGTGCCCGCCGACCGCCTCTCCCTGACCGGCCGCGCCTTCGGGGCACGCGCGCTCGGGGCCCGCGTGCTCGACGCCTCGGGCAGCCAGGTGGCGCAGACCCGCAGCAGCGTGGTCTGGTACCCCGCCGACAGCTTCCAGCCGACCCGCGTCGCGGTCGCCGTGCCGATCACGACGCCCGAGAGCGAGACCGGCGTCCTCGACGCCTCCGCCCTCGCCGCCTACACCTCCGACGGCGGGGTGCTGCGACGCGAGCTCGACGCCGTGTCGGGCACGGGCGCGACCCTCGGCGTCGACCCGATGATCGTCGCGTCGATCCGCCTGCTCGGCACCGAGGCCCCGCAGTCCGCCGTCGACTGGCTCGCCGAATTGCAGGCCCTGCCGAACGACATGTTCCCCCTGGCCTACGCCGACGCCGACGTCGCGGGGCTGCGTCAGGCCGGCGCCACGTCCGTCCCGGCCGTGACCTCGCTCGACACCCTGGTCGACCCCGCCCGGTTCGAGGGCATGCCGGCCGCGACCGACACGCCCACCGAGGCCCCGAGCCAGGGCACGGACGACGGCTCGGGCACGGGCGTCGCCGGGTCCGACCCCTCGGCCCTGCCGAGCGACGGGTCCACCGCCGAGCCGACCGCCGAGCCCACGCCCGGCGACGGCGTGGTGCTGCCGACCACCGCTCAACTGCTCGACTTCCCGTGGACCCAGCGCGACGTCGTCTGGCCGCGGGAGTCGTCCGTCGTGTCCGCCGACCTCACGACGTTCGCCGCCGGGCCGTACACGTCGACCATCGTCTCCAGCGGCAACGTGGACGTCGACGGCGACTCGACCGAAAACGCCGCGGTCACGGTCGGTGGCGTCCCGGCCGTCGTCTCGGACGACCCCTTGTCGACGCTGGTCACCCAGGCGGCCGAGGCGACCTCCCTCGCCGAGTGGCAGTCCACGATGGCCCGGCTGTCCGCCACCGTCGCCACCGTCGCCTACGAGCGACCGAGCGACGCCCGCACCCTCCTGACGACGCTCGAGCGGGAGTGGCCGTCGACCGGCCAGTTCCTCACCCGCACCCTCCAGGCCGTCGACGGCCTGCCCTGGGTCAGCGGCGCGACCCTGACCGACGCGTTGGCGAGCACCCCCTCGACGGCGACCGTCGTCGACAGCCCCGAGAGCGACGCCCGACTGGACCAGTTGAGCGAACTCGTCTCCGCCGACCAGAAGGTCGTCGACTTCTCGACGGCCCTCGCCGAACCGCAGTTCGTCACCGAGACGGCCCGGCTGCGGACGATGGCCCTGGCGTCGCACGCCTGGCGCGACAACGTCGACGGGTTCCCCGCCGAGGTCGCCTCGGCCGTGGCCGACGCGACGGCGACGTCGGGTCTCGTGGCGGTGGTCCAGGGCTCGCCCATCGCCATCCTCGGGGACCGCTCGGCCCTGCCCCTCTACCTCGAGAACCGGACCGACTCCGTCGCGACGGTCATGCTGAACCTGACGCCGTCGAACTCCATCCTCTCGATCGAGCGCAGCCCCATCGAGGTGACGATCCAACCGCAGTCCCAGACCCGGGTCAGCGTTCCCGTGCAGTCCGTCGCCAACGGCACGGTGTCCGTGCAGCTGCAGCTGGTCAGCCTCTCGGGCGTGGCGATCGCGACCCCGGTCGACGTCCCGCTCTCGGTCCAGGCCGGGTGGGAGACCGCCATCACCTGGATCTTCGGCGTCGCCTTCGCCGCACTCTTCCTCGGCGGCCTGTACCGCACCTTCCGCAAGCGCCGCAGGGCGCGCGACGAGGCCCGGTCCTCCGGCGACGGCCCGTCACCCGATGCGGCCGTCTCGCCGCCCGTCCAGGAGTCCATGTGAGCAACCAGGGCGGTCTCGGTCGCGCCAGCATCCTCCTCGCGTCCGGGACGATGGTCTCGCGCGTCCTCGGCTTCGTGAAGGCGGCCGTGCTGGCCGCGGCGATCGGGCAGTCGGCGAGCCGGGCGGCGGACTCGTTCGCCCTCGCGAACCAGCTCCCGAACAACATCTACGCGCTGATCGCGGGCGGCCTCCTCAGCGCCGTCCTCGTGCCCCAGATCGTGCGGGCGGCGACGTCCGACGACGGGGGCCAGCGGTTCATCAACAAGATCGTGACGCTCGGCACGATCGTCTTCGCGGCCGTCGGCCTGGCCGGCACGCTGCTCGCCCCCGTGCTCGTCCGCCTGTACGCGCAGCAGAGCTCGGACGGCGGGGCGGGGTTCACCTCGGACCAACTCGCCCTCGCGACGGCCTTCGCGTACTGGTGCCTGCCGCAGATCTTCTTCTACGCCATGTACTCGTTGCTGAGCGAGGTGCTCAACGCCCGGCAGGTGTTCGGGCCCTTCACCTGGGCTCCCGTGCTCAACAACGTCGTGGCCATCGCCGGCCTGGTCGTCTTCATCGTGATGTTCGGCGGTGCCGTCGAGAACTCCGCGGTCGACGTCTGGACCGGCGACCGGATCTTCGTCATCGCGGCCACGGCCACCCTCGGCGTCCTGGCCCAGGCGGCGTTCCTGCTGCTCTTCTGGCGCCGCGCGGGTCTGACCTTCCGCCCCGACTTCCGCTGGCGAGGCGTCGGCCTCGGAGCCACCGGCAAGGCCGCCGGCTGGCTGTTCGGCATGGTCCTCGTCACCCAGCTGGCCGGGCTGGTGCAGAGCCGCGTCGCCACCCTGGGCAGCGAGGTGGGGGCGTCGAACGCGGTCCTCGCGAACGCCTGGCTGCTCTTCATGCTGCCGCACGGCATCATCGCCGTGTCGATCGGCACCGCCTACTTCACGCGCATGAGCGGCCACGCCTCGCGCGGCGACCTGCGGGCCGTCCGCACCGACATGTCGCAGTCCCTCCGCGCTATCGGCATGTTCATGGTGTTCGCCGCCGTCGCCATGTGCGTCGTGGCCTACCCGTTCGCGCGGTTCTTCGAGGTCGACTTCGCCGGGTCGACCCGCACCGCCGAGGTCATCCTCGGCTACATGCCCGGCCTCGTCCTGTTCAGCGTCCTGTTCATCGTGCAGCGGGTGTTCTACTCGATGCACGACCAGCGCACGCCGTTCTTCCTGCAGCTCGTCCAGTCGGGCATCTTCGTCGCGGGCGTCGCGATCTCGGCCGCCGTGGTGCCGCCCGAGCGCATCGCGATGGCGATCGCCATCACCACCTCGATCGCGGGCTCGAGCCAGGCCGTGGTCGCGCTCGTCGTCGTCAAGAAGCGGCTGGGCGGCATCGACGGCCGCTGGGTGCTGCGCCGCTACGTCCAGTTCTTCGTCTTCTCGCTCGTCGCCGGTGCCGTGGGCCTCGTCGTCGTGACCGTCCTGGGTGGTTTCGCCGCCGACGGGTTCGCGCAGTCCGGTCGCGTGCCGGGCGTGCTGACGGTCGTCGTGGCCGGGGCCGTCATGGGGCTGGTCTACGGCGCCCTGCTCTGGTTCGCCCGCATCCCCGAGTTGCGGGTGCTGACCACGCCGGTGACCGCTCGTCTCGCACCCGCCGTCTCGCGCCTCCTGCGTCGCTGACCCGTCACGGCGGCCGCCGCAGCCCCGCGGCCCCGCGTCCGCTGCCAGGCCGGCGGGAATGCCCCGTCGGTAGGATGCGTTCCACCAGACGATCGAGGGATCCGACCGCACGAGCCATCGCTCGCGGGTCGTCTTCCCGCTCGTGAAGTTCTCCCCCCAGGAAGGTGCCCATGCGCCAGGTCATCATCATCGGTTCCGGCCCCGCCGGCTACACGGCCGGCATCTACGCCGCCCGGGCCGGTCTGCGCCCCCTCATCGTCGCGAGCTCGGTCGAGGCCGGTGGCGAACTCATGAAGACCACCGAGGTCGAGAACTTCCCCGGCTTCCCCGACGGCATCCAGGGCCCCGAGCTCATGTTCAAGATGCAGGAGCAGGCCGAGAAGTTCGGCGCCGAAGTGCTGCTCGACGACGTGACCGCCGTCGACCTGACCGGTGACGTCAAGAAGGTCACGCTCGGCAACGGCACCGTCGAGGAGAGCCTCACGGTGATCTTCGCCACGGGCAGCGCGTACCGGAAGCTCGGCCTCGCCGACGAAGAGCGCCTGAGCGGACGCGGCGTCAGCTGGTGCGCCACCTGCGACGGCTTCTTCTTCAAGGAGAAGGCGATCGCCGTCGTCGGCGGCGGCGACTCCGCGATGGAGGAAGCGACGTTCCTGACCCGCTTCGCCTCGAAGGTCTACGTCATCCACCGCTCGAGCAGCCTGCGCGCGTCGAAGATCATGCAAGACCGGGCTCACGCCAACGACAAGATCGAGTTCCTCTTCGACAAGCAGGTCACGGCCATCCTCGGTGGCGAGAAGGCCACCGGCGTCACCCTGACCGACACGGTCGACGGCAGCACGACCGACCTCGACCTCGACGGCCTCTTCATCGCCATCGGCAACGACCCGCGCGTGCACCTCGTCCACGGCCAGGTCGACCTGACCTCGGACGGCACGATCGCCGTCCAGGGGCGCAGCTCGAAGACCAACCTGACCGGCGTCTTCGCCGCGGGCGACGTCATCGACCCCACCTACCGGCAGGCGGCCACCGCCGCGGCCTCGGGCACCGTCGCCGCGCTCGACGTCGAGCACTACCTGGCCTCGCTCGACCAGACCTTCCTGGCCGAGCAGACCGTCGGGTCGGCCGAGGGCGTCGAGACGTCCGAGTCCGTGGTCGCCTGACCCGCGCCTCCTGAAGCCAACCCAGATCACCCTGACGAAAGGAACACCATGAGCAGCGCCAAAGCAGTGACCGACGCGTCCTTCGAGGCCGACGTCCTCAACTCCGACAAGACGATCCTCGTCGACTTCTGGGCCGAGTGGTGCGGCCCGTGCCGCGCCGTCTCGCCGATCCTCGACCAGATCGCCGCCGAGCACGGCGACAAGATCGAGATCGTCAAGCTCAACGTCGACGACAACCCCCAGACCGCCATGAAGTACCAGATCACCTCGATCCCGGCCATGAAGGTCTACCGCGGTGGCGAGGTCGTCAAGACCGTCATCGGCGCCAAGCCCAAGCCGGCCCTCGAGGCCGACCTGGCGGAGTTCATCGCGTAGTCGACACCGACACCACGACGAGAGCCCGCCCAGCACACGCTGGGCGGGCTCTCGTCGTCCCCGGTCGGGACGGGCATAGTCTTGACCGATTCACCCTCTGACAGAACAGGGACACCGATGAGCGACAAGGGCACCAACCTCGACCCGTGGTACGACTCGTACGCCGACCGCACGGCCGGCCTCAGCGCCTCCGAGGTCCGAGCCCTGTTCGCCGTCGCCTCGCGCCCGGAGGTCGTCTCGCTGGCCGGCGGCATGCCGTACGTCTCCGCCCTGCCCCGAGAGCTCGTCACGGGGGCCATCGACCGCGTCATGGCCGACGGGGGAGCGATGGCGATGCAGTACGGCAGCGGCCAGGGCACCCCGGCCATCCGCGAGCACATCATGCAGATCATGGCGATGGAGGGCATCCGCGGCAGCGCCGACGACGTCGTCGTCACGACGGGCTCGCAGCAGGCCCTCGACCTCGTCACCCGCCTCTTCGTGAACCCGGGCGACGTCGTGCTCGCCGAGTCGCCGAGCTACGTGGGCGCCCTGGGGGTCTTCAAGGCGTACCAGGCCGACGTCGTGCACGTCCCGATGGACGAGCACGGGCTCGTGCCCGAGGCCCTGCGAGAGGCCATCGCGACCGTCACCGCTCGTGGGGGTCGCATCAAGTTCCTCTACACCATCCCGAACTTCCACAACCCGGCCGGTGTCACCCTCACGTGGGCCCGACGCGTCGAGATCCTCGAGATCTGCCGCTCGGCCGGCATCCTCGTCCTCGAGGACAACCCCTACGGGCTGCTCTACTTCGACCAGCCGGCGCCCCAGGCGATGCGCTCGATCGACGACGAGGGCGTCATCTACCTCGGGTCGTTCTCGAAGACGCTGGCACCCGGCTTCCGGGTGGGTTGGGCACTCGCCCCGCACGCCATCCGCGAGAAGCTCATCCTCGCCAACGAGTCCGCCACGCTCTCGCCGAACTCCTTCGGGCAGTTCGTCATCACCGAGTACCTCGACCAGGCCGACTGGCGTGGGCAGATCGAGACCTTCCGTGGCCTGTACCGCGAACGGCGTGACGCGATGATCTCCGCGCTGGGGGAGTACCTGCCGTCGCTCACGTGGAACGTCCCCGACGGCGGCTTCTTCGTCTGGGTCGGACTCCCGGCCGAACTCGACTCGAAGGCCATGCTGCCCCGGGCGGTGAAGGAACTCGTGGCCTACACCCCCGGTACGGCGTTCTTCGCCGACGGCGACGGGCGTCAGAACATCCGCCTGTCGTTCTGCTACCCGACATCCGAGTCCATCCGCACCGGTGTCGCGCGCCTGGCGAACGTCGTCAACGGAGAGCTCGACCTGCTGCGCACGTTCTCGACAGCGAGCCTGTCGAACCGCGCCGCGCACCCGCAGAGCGTCGTGGTGCCGCCGCCGAACACCATCTGACCAGCATTTTCATCGTCTCGTACCCGTCCGGACCACGAGACGGGCCTGCGTCGTGACACGAAGAAGAGGTTCCACCATGGCATCGAGCGAACTGCGTACCGTCACCGTCCTCGCCGGCGGCATCTCGCACGAACGTGACGTCTCCCTCCGATCGGGGAGGCGCGTGGTCGACAGCCTCGTCACCCACGGCATCGAGGTCGAACTCCGCGATCCGGACGCCTCGTTGCTCGGACACCTCACCGCGTCACGTCCCGACGTCGTGTGGCCGGCTCTGCACGGAGCGAGTGGTGAGGACGGCGCCCTCCGCGGACTGCTCGAGGCGCTCGACGTGCCGTTCGTCGGCAGCAAGGCGGCGGCCGCGCGACTGGCGTGGGACAAGCCGACCGCGAAGGAGCTCGCACGTCGCGCCGGTGTCTCGACACCGCGCGGCATCACGCTGTCCCACGACGCCTTCCGCGAGCTCGGTGCCGTCGGTGTGTTGGCAGCGATCGCCGACGAACACCCGGTGCCCGTCGTCGTGAAGCCCGCACGGGGTGGCTCGGCCCAGGGCGTCACGGTCGTCGACGACATCGGGGCGTTGCCCAGGGCCATGGTCGACGCGTACACGTACTGCGACGATGTCATCGTCGAACAGAAGATCACGGGCACCGAGATCGCCGTCGGGGTCATCGACACCGGTGACGGACCCCTTGCCCTGCCTGCCGTAGAGATCGTTCCTCGCCAGGGGTTCTACGGCTTCGAGGCGCGCTACAACGCGGGGGAGACGACGTTCTTCACGCCCGCACGGATCGACGCCGTCGCGTCGGAGTCGGCGGCGCGGGCTGCCGTGGCCGTCCACGAGGCCCTCGGGCTGCGCCACTTGTCGAGGGTGGACCTGATCGTGGATGCCGCAGGGACCCCGTGGTTCCTGGAGGTCAACGTCCTGCCCGGACTGACCGAGACGTCGCTCGTCCCGATGGCCCTGGAGTCCGCCGGCTACGAACTGGGCATGTTCTACGCCGCTCTGGCTGAGAAGGCCGTCACCGACCACCTCCGCTGACGACACGTGGTCGACGTTTCACGTGAAACGTCGGGCGGCCGGTGGGGTACTGCAAGCCCATGGTCGATCTTCTGGGCATACAGGTGCTGAATGGACGCATCCAGGATCATCGACGATCTCGGCGCCTTCGTTGTCGTCCACCCGTGGACTTGACACAGAAATAGCCCGTGAGATCGACGTTTACGGGACCTTGACGTCTCCCTAGAAGCTACGACGAATCATCTTACGTCGAGTCTGATGAACCTCTCGATGGTCATCATGCCCGAGTGGGATCGACGCTGCCGACGAAATGCGGCCGCCGCGAGTACCGCCTACCAGGCACACAGCCATGCATCCTGGCCTCCATGTCGAACCCCTCGAGGAAGATGCGGAATGTTCGTCTACGCTGGCCCAGGTTCCAGCGTCCACTTTGTGCCACCACATGCTCAGGACGTGCAGCTGCCGGCGCACGTGTCCTTTGCCTGCGCTGCCCCGGAGGTGGGTCTGTGCCCGCGTCGACACGGTGTCTCGATCTCCACAGGGCCTGAACCTGTATCTGTCTGTGCATGAGAACCTTCGCTCGCCCCCGCGTCAGTCCCCTCGCCCCCACGGGCAGTTATGCAACCACCTGCGTCCGCACCCCGGCGTACCCCGCCATCGCACTGCATCTGCGAGTGCGCGTGCGCGTGCAGTTTGCGCCGACGACTGCAACTTCCACCCTGCACCTGACCGCGCCAAACGCCTGCACCTGCGCCTGCACCTGCACCTGCGCCCGCACCTGCGTGTGCGCAGGTGCGGGCGCGTGCGCGTGCGCATGTGCGTGCGCGTGCAGTTTGCGCCGGCGACTGCGCCCTACGCCCTGCACCTGGGCGCGCCATACGCCTGCACCTGCGCCTGCGCCCGCGCCGTCCCCCTGGCCCTGTGCCTTCGGTTTCCGCCCTGGGCCATACGTAACCGCCACGTACCTGCACCTGTACCTACACCGCAAACCTCTGGTGCCGGTTCGAATACGCCGGATCACGGCCGAAATCAGCACTGGCCCACTCCAGCAGGAACCCTGCCTGCCGTTACCGCCAAAAAGCCGCTCACCAACACCTTCTGGAGAGAACCCCAGCCAGATCCTCGCGCCGGAGAGGCCGATTGCGGAAAGACTGGCAGCACTGTTTCACGTGAAACACCTCACCTCAGCGCCCTCACGTGACGTTCCCGTCCAACAAACACGAACCGCCCCTAACGGCAACGCAGGGGCGGTCGATGTTTCACGTGAAACCCATGCCGGTCAACGCTGTGGGCGACGAGTCACGACTCCTGGTCGTGTCCCAACTGGCCGAGGATGCGGTTCAGGTCCTGCATGGACGCGAAATCGATGGTGATCGACCCCTTCCGAGCGCCCAAGGACACCTTGACCCGCGTCTCGAACCGGTCACCGAGGGTCTCGGCCACCTCGTCCAGATGAGCCTGATGCTTGCCGGGAGTGGCCGTGCGCGTCGACTTTGGCTTCGCGCTGCCCCCTGCAGCGATGGCCTCGGCAGCTCGTACGCTGAGGTCTTCATTGACGATGCGATCCGCGAGACGGGCCATGAGGACCGGGTCACCCGTGCTCAAGATCGCCCGAGCGTGGCCTGCGGTGAGGACGCCGGAGGCGACTCGCCGTTGGACGGCTGCCGGCAACCTCAGCAGCCTCAGGGTGTTCGTGATCTGGGGGCGGCTCCGACCGATGCGGGTCGCCAGTTCATCCTGGGTGATGCCGAAGTCGGCAAGAAGTTGCTGATAGGCAGAGGCTTCTTCGAGAGGGTTGAGCTCGGCGCGGTGCAGGTTCTCCAGCAACGCATCACGCAGCATCGCGTCGTCGGCGGTGTCTTTGACGATGGCGGGGATCGTTGCGAGCCCGAGCTCTTTGGTCGCTCGCAGACGCCGCTCGCCCATGACCAGCTCGTACTGTGCTGCTCCCTTGCCGCCGTTCTTGATCGGGCGGACGACGATGGGCTGCAGTACGCCCACCTCTCGGATCGAGGTCACCAACTCGGCAAGCTCTTCCGCGCGGAACTCGGCCCGAGGCTGCTGCGCGTTCGGAGTGATGTCCAGCGGATTCAGGTTGGCGAGACGAGCGCCCGGCACGGCGATGAGTTCGTCGGCCGTCTGCTGTGCCGTCGGGAAGAAGACGTCGACCGGGCGGTCCTGGCTCTCGTCGGAGACGGGGATGAGGGCGCCGATGCCGCGCCCGAGACCGGTTCGCTTGGTTGCCATTACTGGGGTGCTCCTCGACGTGCTAGTTCGGCGGCCGCCTCGAGGTACGAGATCGACCCGGGGGAGTTGGTGTCGTAGCTGATGACGGTCTGCCCGTAACCGGGGGCCTCACTGATCCTGACGGACCGGGGTATGAGAGTGTTCAGTGCCTCATCTGGGAAATGCTCGCGAACGTCGGCGACGACCTGCTGAGCAAGGTTCGTCCGGCCGTCGTACATCGTCAGCAGGATGCTCGACACCTTGAGCTTGGGGTTCAGGTGCTTCTCGATCAACTGGATGTTGCGCAGCAGCTGGCTCAACCCCTCGAGTGCGTAGTACTCGCACTGGATGGGGATGAGTACTTCACTGGCTGCGACGAACGCGTTGATCGTGAGCAACCCGAGCGACGGAGGGCAATCGATGAAGACGTAGTCGTAACGATCGCCGGCGTTCTCGGTCTTGCTGAGGTACTCGGACAACGCCCTGCTCAGTCGTTGCTCGCGAGCGACGAGTGAGACGAGTTCGATCTCGGCGCCGGCGAGATGGATGGTCGCGGGGATGCAGAAAAGCGTGTCGAACTCCGGGCTCTTCTGGACGACGTCCGCTACCTCGCCGTCGTTCACCACGACGTCGTAGACACTCGGGGTCTCTGCCCGGTGTTCCACACCGAGGGCCGTGGAGGCGTTGCCCTGGGGATCGAGATCGATGACCAGAACCTTGGCCCCACTCCGCGCAAGGGCGGCGGAGAGATTGACGGTGGTCGTGGTCTTGCCGACACCGCCTTTCTGGTTCGAGACGGTGATCACTCGGGTCGAGGCGGGCGACGGGAGCGGTTCGCGAGACAGGGCCTTCTTACGACGGTTCAGGTCGGCAAGCTCTCGAGCCAGGGGAGTGCTTCTGTCGTCGTCAGCCGAGGAACTCACTGAGGGTCTCCGTATCGCCATGTTTCACGTGAAACGACCTACCCGGAGGTGTGATCACGCCGCTGCGAGGCGACACGGTGATCATCGGGGATCGGAGACCGAGTCTATCGGCAGGCCCCGACAAAGACGGGGACCCGAGGTCCGCGTGCCTGCCTAACCACTTCGGTCGACACGGAGCGCAAACCCCCGAGTAGTCGAACATGGCCTGGTCAAAGCCACATTACCGTCACTCACTTGGACCAGTCAGTCCAAGGTGGCGATGAACACCCGGGTCGTCTCGTCGACGAGCCCCACACCCAGTTCACGAGCCTCGACGTCGATGAGGTGATGGCGGGCGATCACCTTGCGTGCGGCGGCGATCTCGTCGTCGACCCGAGCGCCCTTCATCAACAGCAGCTGCCCCCCGGTCTTCACCAGCGGCGCCGTCAGCGGAATCAACTTGGAGAGGGCCGACACGGCCCGAGCGGTCGCCTGGTCGAGCCACCCGTCCAGCTGCACGTCCTCGGCACGGGCACGGACGACCTCGACGTTGTCGAGCCCCATGCGATCGGCTTCAGCCGTCAGCCAGTCGACGCGCCGTTCCATCGGCTCGATCAGGACGAGCGTGGCGTCCGGACGAGCAGCAGCGAGCACGAGTCCCGGGAGGCCGGCACCCGACCCGATGTCCCCGACGCGACCCGCGACCAGCAGAGGTGCCAGCAAGCCACAGTTGACGACGTGGCGGGTCCAGAGACGCGGCAGCTCGAGCGGTCCGATCAGGCCGAGTTCTTCGCCGTGCTGGGCTAGGTCGGCCACATAGCGGCGAACGACGTCGAGCCGGTCGCCGAAGATCGTCGCCGCGACGGCGGGCTCGACCTCGAGGGTCGACGTGTCGGTCATGTCGTCCGGCTCAGGGACGCGTGATGACGGTGTGACGGTCGCGGCCTTCGCCCTCGGACTCCGAGGTGAATCCCCGTGCCGCGACGATGTCGTGCACGAGTTTGCGCTCGTAGGACGACATGGGGGGCAGGGCCGCCGAGGTGGCGCCGTCCTCGAGCTTCGAGACCGCGTGGTCGACTAGGCGTCCGAGTTCCGTCTCGCGAGTGGCGCGGGATCCCCCGATGTCGAGGATGAGGCGGGAGAACTCACCCGTCTTGGTCTGCACCGCGATGCGGGTCAGCTCTTGGAGGGCGTTGACGGTGTCGGGCTTCGACAGGACGCGCAGCTTCTGCTCACCACTCGAGTCGACCGAGATGTACGAACGACCACCGCGGACCTCGATGTCGATGTCGCCGTCGAAGTCGCAGATGTCGAGCAGCTCTTCGATGTAATCGGCTGCGATGTCGCCCTCGTCGAGGACGTCGGCGGCGTCGTCCGAGGCGACCTGCGCCTCCTCGGTGTCGTTCGAGACGACGGCGTCGTCGTTCTCGGCGGCGGGCTCGACGATGTCGGTCGTGGAGTCGTCAGAGGTCATTTCTTGGGGCCGTTCTGCTTCTTGGAGCGGTTCTTGCCGACGGGTTGGGTCCGCTGGGTCGTCTTCGGCACGGCAGGCGCCGACTCGATCTCGGTCACGGTGATGCTCGGGAGTCCCTTGCGCTGCTGCTTGCGCGCGAGGCGCTCTTCACGCGCCAGGGCCGCTTCGCTGCCGGGGGTGGGCATGTTGCGGATGACCAGGAACTGCTGGGCCATGGTCCAGACGTTCGAGGTGAGCCAGTAGAACATGACGCCGAGGGGGAACGAGAGGCCCGAGAAGACGAACACGAGGGGGAGGAAGTACAAGAGCATGCGCTGCTGCTTGAACATGGGGCTCGCCTTGGTCTCGGGCGACATGTTCTTCGAGACGATCTGCAGCTGCGTGATGAACTGCGAGGCGGTCATGATGACCACCATCGCTCCGGCCATCAGGCGGACCTCCCAGGTGGTGGCACCCAGGAAGGTCTCCTTCAGGGGGGCGCCGAAGAGAGCCGACTCACCGAACGAGTTCGAGAGCGCCGCGTTCAGCAGGCCGATGCCCACCTTCTCTTGCTGCGCGTTGTGCAGCACGGTGTAGAGGCTGAAGAAGATCGGCATCTGGATCAGCAGGGGCAGGCACGAGCTGAGCGGGTTCGTCCCCGTGTCCTTGTAGAGCGCCATGGTCTCGCGCGACATGGCCTCGCGGCTGAACTGGTCGCGCTTGCCCTTGTACTTGTCCTGGATCTTCTTGAGCCGGGGCGCGATCTCCATCATGCGTCGCTGGCTCTTGATCTGGCGGACGAAGATCGGGATGAGGCACGCCCGCACCACGAGGACCAGGCCGACGATCGAGAGCACCCACGTGCTGCCGGCCGCGGTGTCCATGCCGAACGCCGTGAGGACGTTGTGGAAGCCGACGAGGATCGCCTCGACGACCCATCTCAGGGGCCAGAGGATGGTGCCGATGAAGTCCATGGTGTTCGGGTCAGCCCTTTCCGTGGCTCTGTGCGGCGATGCGGCCCGTCCCGAGGAGGTCGGGGGCGGTGGTGCCGGATCGCGGTGTCACGAAGCCGGACTTCGTGACGCGGTACTTCTGTGTACGGGGCTCGGGGACGTCGTCGACGCCTCCGGCTGCCCAGGGGTGACACCGAGCGATGCGCCAGCTGCCCATGGCCACGCCCCGCACCACGCCGTGCAGCTGGATGGCCTCGAGGGCGTACCGGGAACACGACGGGTAGTAGCGACAGACGTCGCCGTAGAGCGGGGAGACGACGGCGCGGTAGACGCGGAGGATGAGGACGCACGCGTTGCGGGGAAGCAACGCGACGAACTGCACCGCTCTTGTCACGCTCTCACGCCCCTGTCGACCACCTCGGAGATGTCCGACAGCAGGGTAGACCACGCAACGTCGGGGCTGCCTGGCAAGGCTCTGATCACGACGTCGAGCCCGCCGGGGATCGTCGGCAGGAGTTCGTGGCACACCCCCTTGAGCCGGCGCCGGACCGTGTTGCGGACGACCGCGTTGCCCACGGTCTTCGCCACGATGAAACCGAACCGGACCAGCTCGTCGTCACGACGCCGCACGTAGACGACCGAATGCGCCGTGCCCGACTTGCGGCCACGGCGCACGGTGGTTCGGTAGTCGTCTGCGCGGACGATCCGGTTGGCCCGGGCCAACACGGAAGTGGCTACGCCGAGAGCTCGGTGCGGCCCTTGCCACGACGGGCGGCGAGGATAGCGCGGCCGGCACGCGTACGCATGCGAGCACGGAAACCGTGCTTCTTGGCCCGACGACGGTTGTTCGGCTGGAACGTTCTCTTGCTCATGGTGGTCCTCCAGGAAAGCGGACCAGGCCTGTTGCCACGATCCGAGAAGTCTTGTACAGCCAACGCGGCTGAAATCAACTGATTAAAAGTACGCGTGATCGGAGCCCTGGTCAAACGGCCGCTTCCCAGGAGGTTTGTCCACAGTGTTGAAAACTCTGATTGCGGACTCCACACCCCGTCGAACTAAGGTGGGTACTTCTCGCGGTACTTCCGCGTGACGACGGGGAACACGCAGCGATCCCGGCCCGAACGGCGCCAACCGATCGGTGGAGAAAGCTGTGCATAACTCGTCCCGCACTCGTACCCTTCGAACACCGTCGGGTGAACGCGACCCGCACGCGGAGGCGGCCGGATCCGTCCGCTGCCGAACCGCGAGAAAGAGACTCCAGTGGCGCACACCGTCGACCCGGTCCAGGACCTGTGGCGTTCCGTCCTCGCGACGCTGACGACCGACGACCGCATCACGCCGCAGCTGCACGGCTTCATCAGCCTCGTGGAGCCCAAGGGCGTGCTGGGCGGCACCCTCTACCTCGAGGTGCCCAACGACCTGACCCGCGGCATGCTCGAACAACGGATCCGTGAGCCCCTGCTCGAGTCCATCGCCGGGTTGGGCGACGCCTCCGTCTCGAGCTTCGCCATCACCGTCAACCCCGACATCACCCCGGACACCCTCACGCAGCAGGTCGAGCAGTCGGAGCCGGTCCACTACATCGAGGCGCCCTTCGTGCCGGCGCCCGTCGAGACGAGCGCGAGCGGGAAACGCAACGACTCCCGCCTGAACCCGAAGTACAGCTTCGACAACTTCGTCATCGGTGCGTCGAACCGATTCGCCCACGCCGCGGCCGTCGCCGTCGCCGAGGCTCCGGCCAAGGCCTACAACCCGCTCTTCGTCTACGGGGAGTCGGGGCTGGGCAAGACCCACCTGCTGCACGCCATCGGCCACTACGCCGAGACCATGTACCCGGGGATCCGGGTCAGGTACGTCAGCAGCGAGGAGTTCACGAACGACTTCATCAACTCGATCGCCAACAACCGGTCGAGCCTCTTCCAGCAGAGGTACCGAGAGATCGACATCCTGCTGATCGACGACATCCAGTTCCTGCAGGGCAAGGACAGCACCCAAGAAGCGTTCTTCCACACCTTCAACACCCTGCACGATCACGACAAGCAGCTGGTGATCACCAGCGACCTGCCGCCGAAGCACCTCACCGGCTTCGAGGACCGCATGCGTTCGCGCTTCGAGTGGGGCCTGATCACCGACGTCCAGGCTCCCGACCTCGAGACCCGCATCGCCATCCTGCGCAAGAAGGCCCAGAGCGAGAAGCTGCAGATCCGCGACGAGGTCCTCGAGTTCATCGCGACCAAGGTGTCGAGCAACATCCGTGAGCTCGAGGGCACCCTCATCAGGGTCACGGCCTTCGCCAGCCTGAACCGCACCGCCGTCGACCTGGCCCTCGTCCAGACCGTCCTCAAGGACCTGATCACGCTCGACGAGGACAACATCATCGCGCCGGTCGACATCATCAACCACACCGCGGACTACTTCAAGCTGACGGTCGACGACCTCTACGGATCGTCCCGCTCACAGGCCATCGCCACGGCCCGCCAGATCGCCATGTACCTGTGCCGCGAACTCACGAGCCTGTCACTGCCGAAGATCGGACAGCTGTTCGGCAACCGCGACCACACGACGGTCATGTACGCCAACAAGAAGATCAGCGAACTCATGAAGGAACGCCGGTCGATCTACAACCAGGTGACCGAACTCACCAGTCGCATCAAGCAGGACACCCGTTACAAGTGACGGGACGGCGGGCCAGGCCGGCCCGTCCTCCACGACCGTCCCGTCCGGGCGCCGACCACGTGTCGGCGCCCGTTCGTCGTTCCAGGGGGCGCTCGACGGGTCTGAGGGGGCCCTGGGGAGTCACGTTCCACACAGTGTGGATAACTTGTGGAAACTCGTGGATAACCGTGTCGACCTTGTTCACGGATCCGGGGGACCTGTGGGATCCCACTCGGAGCGACCGGCAGACCCCGAGCATTCTTGTCATTCGGTTCCACACGCCGTCCACAAGTCACACGCGTGTAGTTCCGCCGAGCCCCGGGGTTTTAAACAGGTTATCCACACTGTGCACAACGGTTAAGACTGTTAATCCTGGTTACAAGAAATTGATGGAGAGACAACCTTGTGGATCGATCCGGGCCCGGAGCTTCGGCTTTCGCCTCCCGGAAGGGCGGACCCCGATGCTGTGCCACTATTAACCGGCCATCCACGAGAGCGAAGTCGATAGGGGTCCCCGCGTGAAGTTCCAGGTCAACCGTGACGTCTTCAGCGATGCGGTCTCCTTCGCCGTCAAGCTGCTGCCCCAGCGCACCACCTTGCCGATCCTCAGCGGTGTCCTGATCGAGGCCGACGCCGACGGGCTCACCCTGTCGTCCTTCGACTACGAGGTCTCGGCCCAGACGAGCATCCCCGCCGAGATCGACGAACCGGGCACGATCCTGGTCTCCGGCCGACTGCTCGCCGACATCGCCAGCCGTCTGCCGAACGCGCCGGTCACCTTCTCCACCGAGGAGAACCGCATCTCGGTCAGCTGCGGATCCGCGAACTTCTCCCTGCTGAGCATGCCGGTCGAGGAGTACCCGACCCTGCCGACAGTCGGCGACCGTTCGGGCGTCGTGCCCGGCGACTCCTTCGCCCTCGCCGTCTCCCAGGTCGCGGTGGCGGCATCCCGCGACGACGTCACCCCGGTCATCACCGGCGTCCAGCTCGAGGTCACCGAGAACGCCCTTTCGCTCGTCGCCACCGATCGTTACCGCGTCGCCGTCCGAGGCATCGAATTCGATCCCGGCACCGTGGCGAGCACGACCACGACGACGGCACTCGTCCCGGCACGCACGCTGCAAGAGGTCGGCAAGACCTTCGGCAACGCCGGCACCGTCTCGGTCTCGATCACCGGATCCGACGAGCGCGAGCTCATCGCGTTCCAGGCGGACAACAAGACCGTCACCTCGTTGCTCATCAAGGGGAACTTCCCTCCGGTGAAGCGTCTCTTCCCCGACACCGTCGAGAACTACGCCGTGATCAACACGGCCGAGCTCGTCGAGTCGGTCCGCCGCGTCTCGCTCGTCCTCGAGCGCGAGGCGGCCCTCAGGTTCACGTTCACGATCGACGGCCTCACCCTCGAGGCCATCGGAAGCGAACAAGCGCAGGCGTCAGAGTCGATCGATGCGTTGTTGACGGGAGAGGACACGGTGGTCTCGTTGAAACCGCAGTTCCTCCTCGACGGTCTCGGAGCAGTTCATTCCGAGTTCGTCCGCATCTCCTTCACCAAGACGGAGAACCCGAACAAGCCCGGTCCCGTGCTGATCACCAGTCAGTCCTCGAAAGACCAGGCCGGTGCTGACAGCTACAAGTACCTGCTGCAGCCCAACCTCCTCCTGCGCTAAGAGCGCTCTGCCAGCAACGGTGCCGCCTCCGGGCCCCACCGCCACGAACAAAGGAACCTCATGCACATCGGCCTCGTCGGTCTCGGCAAAATGGGCAACAACATGCGCGCTCGCCTGCGCGACAGCGGCATCCAGGTGACCGGTTACGACGCGAACCCCGCCGTCTCCGACGTCGCCAGCCTCGCCGAGCTCGCCACCACGCTCCCCGCCCCCCGCATCGTCTGGGTCATGGTTCCCGCGGGCGACATCACCGCCGGCGTCATCGAAGAGCTCTCGAACGAACTCTCCGAAGGCGACCTGGTCATCGACGGCGGCAACTCGAAGTTCACCAGCGACTTCGCCAACGAGAAGCTCCTCGCCGGCAAGGGCATCAAGTACGTCGACGCCGGCGTCTCGGGCGGCGTCTGGGGCAAGGACAACGGCTACGGCCTCATGGTCGGTGGTTCCGCCGAGAACGTCGCCCTGGCGCAGCCGATCTTCGACGCCCTGCGCCCCGAGGGTCCTCGCGAGGAGGGCTTCGTCCACGCGGGCGACACCGGCGCGGGTCACTACGCCAAGATGGTCCACAACGGCATCGAGTACGCGATCATGCAGGCCTACGGCGAGGGCTACGAGCTGCTCGAGGCCCGAAGCGACCTCATCAAGGACGTCACCGGCACCTTCAAGGCCTGGCAGCGCGGCACCGTCGTACGTTCCTGGCTGCTCGAGCTCATGGTCCTCGCCCTCGAGGCCGACCCCAAGCTCGCCGAGATCTCGGGTTACGTCGAGGACAGCGGCGAGGGTCGCTGGACCCTCGAAGAAGCCATCAACCATGCCGTGCCGATGCCGACGATCAGCGCGTCGATCTTCGCGCGCTTCGTCTCGCGTCAGGGCGAGGGTTCGCCGACGATGAAGGCCGTCGCCGCACTGCGCAACCAGTTCGGCGGCCACGCCGTCAAGAAGGCCTAGCGCCTCCACCGGCCCGCGTGCGAGTACTGCATCTCAGCCTGACGGACTTCCGCAACTACACGTCTGCCGAAGTCAGCCTCGCGCGCGGGCCGAACCTCTTCGTCGGCAGCAACGGCCAGGGGAAGACCAACCTGGTCGAGTCCCTCGGCTACCTGTCGAGTCTCGGATCCCACCGGGTGTCGTCGGATTCGGCTCTCATCCGCCAGGGACGCGATTCGGCCGTCGTGCGGGCGCGACTACTCGCCGACGAGCGCGAACTGCTGGCCGAGGTGCAGATCAACCGGTCGTCGCCGAACCGGGCGCAGGTCAACCGGGGGGCCATCAAGCCTCGCGAGCTTCCGCGCTACTTCACGAGCGTCCTCTTCGCTCCCGAGGACCTCGCGCTCGTCCGGGGCGAGCCGTCCGGCCGTCGACGCTTCCTCGACGAACTCCTGGTGGCCCGGTCGCCCCGGTTCGCCGGCGTGCAGACCGACTACGACCGGGTGCTCAGACAACGCAACACGCTCCTGAAGTCGGCCCGCGCCTCCGGGGTGAAGGCCGGTCAGCTCGGCACGCTCGACATCTGGGACGAACGTCTCGTGGCCCTCGGCAGCGAACTCGTCGTCGCGCGTGACCGGCTCGCGGCCGACCTGGCCCCCGAGGTGGCCCGTGCCTACGCGGCGGTGGCGGGCGCGGACCACGCCGCACACCTCTCGACGGTGCTGAGCATCCGGGGCGCGACACCCGACGACGAGACGACCGCGGCCGAGGGGCCGACCGAGTCCATCCCCGCCGACCAGGTGCCCGACGTCTTCCGTCAGGCGCTGGCCCGTGTCCGACCGACCGAGCTCGAGCGGGGGCTGACGCTCGTCGGGCCGCACCGCGACGACCTCTTCCTCTCGCTCAACGGGCTCCCCGCGCGCGGCTACGCCAGCCACGGCGAGTCCTGGTCGTTCGCCCTCGCGCTGAAGCTGGCCTCGGCCGCCGTGGTCCGGGTCGACTCGCCGACGGGCGACCCGGTGATCGTGCTCGACGACGTCTTCGCCGAACTCGACGGATCCCGTCGCGAACGTCTGGCCGACGCCGTCGCCGACTACGAGCAGGTCCTCATCACGGCGGCGGTCGAGGGCGACGTCCCCTCACGACTCAAGGCCCACACGGTCCGGATCGCCAAGGGGACGATCCTCGACGACGCCCCCGCCGTCGACGGTCCGGGCGACGACGCGGTCGTCACCGCGCCGGCCGGCGACGAGGGGGCCGGCGACGAGGGGCCCGGCGACGCCGACGCCGAGGAGGCGCGGTGAGCGTCGACGACGCACCGCAGCCTCCGGCGTCCACGCCACCCGCGCCTCCTGAGCCCGAGGCGCAGCCCGACAGCGAGGCCCAACGGGTCTATCTGCGGTTCCGCCGGGTGTTCGGCGACCCCAACTCGCGGTCGCGCGACGCCCGGAAGCGCAAGTCGATCAAGTTGGGCTCCCCGAGCCAGCCCTTCGGCACGGGACGCGAGCCCCGGGGCATCGCCGACGTCCTCTCGGCCGTCACCAACGAACTCGGCTGGAACAGCCCGTTGGCCCAGTCCGAGCTGATGACCGCGTGGCCCGACATGGTGGGGGCGGAGCTGGCCGCGCACTCGGATCCGGTCTCGATCGACGACGGCACGTTGACCGTCCAGTGCGACTCGACGGCGTGGGCGACGCAACTGCGGCTGATGCGCACGCAGGTCACGACGACCATCGTGAAGAGGTACCCGGACGCGGGCATCCAGTCGGTGCGTTTCCTGGCACCCAACGCCCCGACCTGGAAACGCGGCCCCAGATCGGTTCCAGGGCGGGGCCCTCGCGATACTTATGGTTGACGAGGGTGAATCGTCCAAGTGCGGCGGGAAAATCCGTCTGAGGGCGGATTTAGCCCCGCGGTGGACAGGCCTGCGGTAGACTCGGAAGGTCGTCCGAGGGCCGCCCAGACAGCGGTCGCGACCGGTCGGCACATCTTCGTCCCGTCCGGCAGGAGCCCCCACGCACATGTCAGCTGATCCCACCGACGCCCAGCCCGACGACACCTACGGCGCCAGTGCGATCCAGGTCCTCGAGGGTCTCGAGGCCGTGCGCAAGCGTCCCGGCATGTACATCGGCTCGACGGGGCCCCGTGGTCTGCACCACCTGGTCTACGAGATCGTCGACAACTCCGTCGACGAGGCCCTCGCCGGCCACTGCGACCACATCGAGATCACCATGCGTGAGGACGGCGGCGTCCGCGTCGTCGACAACGGTCGCGGCATCCCGGTGGACGTCCACCCCGTCGAGGGTCGGTCGACCGTCGAGGTCGTCCTCACCGTGCTGCACGCCGGCGGCAAGTTCGGCGGTGGCGGTTACGCCGTGTCGGGCGGCCTGCACGGCGTCGGCAGCTCGGTCGTCAACGCCCTGTCCAGCGAACTCGACGTCGAGGTCCGCCGACAGGGCAACGTCTACCGCCAGAGCTTCACCGACGGCGTGCCCGTCGCGCCGCTGGCCAAGGGCGAAGAGGACGACACCACCGGCACGACGATCACGTTCTGGCCCAACTCCGAGATCTTCGAGACCGTCGAGTTCGACTACGAGACGCTGCGCACCCGGTTCCAGCAGATGGCGTTCCTCAACAAGGGCCTCCGCATCGAGCTCAGCGACGAGCGCGTGCAAGAGGACGACGCCGAGCCCCGCCACGACGTCTTCCACTACGAGAAGGGCCTCGTCGACTACGTCGAGTACCTGAACACGACCAAGAAGGTCGAGACCGTCCACGACGACATCATCGCCTTCGAGCAGGAAGACACCGAGAAGAAGATCTCGCTCGAGGTCGCGATGCAGTGGAACACCTCGTACCAAGAGAGCGTCCACACCTACGCGAACACGATCAACACCCACGAGGGCGGTACGCACGAAGAGGGCTTCCGTGCAGCGCTGACCACGCTGATCAACCGTTACGCGCGCGAGAAGAACTTCCTCAAGGAGAAGGACGACAACCTCTCGGGCGACGACGTCCGCGAAGGCCTGACGGCCGTCATCTCGATCAAGCTCGGCGAGCCGCAGTTCGAGGGCCAGACGAAGACCAAGCTCGGCAACACCGAGGCCAAGTCGTTCGTGCAGAAGGTGGCCGGGTCGCAGCTGAACGACTGGTTCGACCGCAACCCCAAGCAGGCCGCCGAGATCGTCCGCAAGGGCATCCTCGCGTCGCAGGCCCGTCTGGCCGCGCGCAAGGCCCGTGAGCAGACCCGCCGCAAGGGCGTGCTCGAGTCGAACGGCATGCCCGGCAAGCTCAAGGACTGCCAGAGCAAGGACCCCTCGCGCAGCGAGATCTTCATCGTCGAGGGCGACTCGGCCGGTGGCTCGGCCGTCCAGGGCCGCAACCCCGAGACCCAGGCGATCCTCCCGCTGCGGGGCAAGATCCTCAACGTCGAGAAGGCCCGGCTCGACCGTGCCCTCGGCAACAACGAGGTGCAGGCCATGATCAAGGCCTTCGGCGCCGACATCGGAGAAGACTTCGATCCCGACAAGGCGAGGTACCACAAGATCGTCCTGATGGCCGATGCCGACGTCGACGGCCAGCACATCACGACGCTGTTGCTCACCCTGCTCTTCCGCTACATGCGGCCGCTGATCGACCTCGGCTACGTCTACCTGGCGCAGCCGCCGCTCTACAAGCTCAAGTGGAGCAACGCCAGCCACGAGTACGTGTACAGCGACGCCGAGCGCGACGCGGTGCTCGTGTCGGGTCGCGCGGCCGGCAAGCGCATCCCCAAGGAGAACGCGATCCAGCGTTACAAGGGCCTCGGCGAGATGGATTACAAAGAGCTGTGGGAGACCACGATGGACCCCGACACCCGCACGCTGCTGCAGGTGACGCTCGAGGACGCCGTGGCCGCGGACACCATCTTCGACACCCTGATGGGCGAGAACGTCGAGTCGCGCCGCAACTTCATCCAGCAGAACGCGAAAGACGTCCGCTTCCTCGACATCTGATGCGCGCCTCCGGCTGATCCGGAGCACGCCCGCGCCCCGACGAGCACCACGGGGCAGACCACGACAAACGGAGAATCATGGCCGACGAGCCGACAGACACCCCCGAGGGCACCGACGCCGAGGGTGCCCAGACCTTCGCCGAGGCACCGAAGCGCGACAGCATCGAGCAGGTCGACCTGCAGCTCGAGATGCAGCGTTCGTACCTCGACTACGCGATGAGCGTCATCGTCGGCCGGGCCCTGCCCGAGGTGCGAGACGGCCTCAAGCCCGTGCACCGCCGCGTCATCTACGCGATGTACGACGGTGGCTACCGCCCCGATCGCGCGTTCTCGAAGTGCTCGCGCGTGGTCGGCGACGTCATGGGCCAGTTCCACCCCCACGGTGACACGGCGATCTACGACGCGCTGGTGCGTCTCGTCCAGCCGTGGAGCCTGCGCTACCCGCTTGCGCTCGGCCAGGGCAACTTCGGCTCGCCCGGCAACGACGGCGCCGCCGCCCCGCGGTACACCGAGACCAAGATGGCCCCGCTCGCGCTCGAGATGGTGCGCGACATCGACGAGGACACCGTCGACTTCCAGGACAACTACGACGGTCGCACCCGCGAGCCGGCCATCCTGCCCAGCCGGTTCCCCAACCTGCTGGTCAACGGCTCGGTCGGCATCGCCGTCGGCATGGCGACCAACATCCCGCCGCACAACCTCCGCGAGGTCGCCTCGGGCGCACAGTGGTACCTCGAGAACCCCACCGCGACGCGTGAAGAGCTGCTCGAGGCGCTCATGCAGCGCGTCAAGGGCCCCGACTTCCCGACGGGGGCACAGATCCTCGGGGTCCGGGGCATCCAGGACGCCTACCGCACGGGCCGCGGTTCGATCACGATGCGTGCCGTCGTCAACGTCGAGGAGATCCAGGGTCGTACCTGCCTCGTCGTCACCGAGCTGCCCTACCAGGTCAACCCCGACAACCTCGCGATCAAGATCGCCGAGCTGGTCAAGGACGGCCGCATCGGCGGGATCGCCGACATCCGCGACGAGACCTCCGGTCGCACGGGTCAGCGCCTGGTCATCGTGCTCAAGCGCGACGCCGTCGCCAAGGTCGTGCTGAACAACCTCTACAAGCACACGAGCCTGCAAGAGAACTTCGGCGCGAACATGCTCGCGATCGTCGACGGCGTTCCCCGCACGCTCGCGCTCGACGGCTTCATCTCGGCGTGGGTCGACCACCAGATCGACGTCATCCAGCGCCGCACGCGTTTCCGTCTGAAGAAGGCCGAAGCCGACGCGCACATCCTGCGCGGCTACCTCAAGGCGCTCGACGCCCTCGACGAGGTCATCGCGCTCATCCGCCGGTCGCCGACCGTCGAGGAGGCGCGCGCGGGTCTCATGGACCTCCTCGACGTCGACGAGGTCCAGGCCTCGGCCATCCTCAACCTGCAGCTGCGTCGCCTGGCCGCCCTCGAGCGTCAGAAGATCCAGGACGACGCCGACAAGCTCGAGCGCGAGATCGCCGACTACCAGGACATCCTGGCCAAGCCGGAGCGTCAGCGCACCATCGTCAGCGACGAGCTCGCCGAGATCACCGACAAGTACGGCGACGACCGTCGCACCGAGATCATGTTCGGCTTCGACGGCGACATGAGCGTCGAAGACCTCATCCCCGAAGAAGAGATGGTCGTCACCATCACCCGGGGTGGCTACGTCAAGCGCACCCGCAGCGACAACTACCGCAGCCAGCACCGGGGCGGCAAGGGCGTCCGCGGAGCACAGCTGCGAGCCGACGACGTCGTGGACCACTTCTTCGTGACGACCACCCACCACTGGCTGCTGTTCCTCACGAACAAGGGTCGGGTCTACCGCGCCAAGACCTACGAGCTGCAGGAGGCCGGCCGAGACGCCAAGGGCCAGCACGTGGCCAACCTGCTCGCCATGCAGCCCGACGAACAGATCTCGCAGGTGCTCGACATCCGCGACTACGAGGTCGCGGACTACCTCGTGCTCGCCACCCGCGACGGCCTGATCAAGAAGACCTCGCTGACCGAGTACGACACGAACCGCACCGGCGGCATCATCGCGATCAACCTGCGCGACGACGACGAACTCGTCTCGGCTCTGCTGGTGGACGAGCACGACGACCTGTTGCTCGTCTCGCGTCACGGCATGTCGCTGCGTTTCACGGCCACCAACGAGTCGCTGCGCCCCATGGGCAGGTCGACCTCGGGCGTGAAGGGCATGACCTTCCGTGACGACGACACGCTGCTCAGCGCCTCCGTCGTCGGTGAAGAGGGCTACGTCTTCGTCGTCACCGAGGGCGGCTACGCCAAGCGCACGGCCGCCGACCAGTACCGCGTCCAGAACCGTGGCGGTCTCGGCATCAAGGTGGCGAAGCTCGCCGAGGCGCGGGGAGACCTCGCCGGTGCCCTGATCGTCGGCGAGGACGACGAGGTGCTGGTGGTGCTGTCCGGCGGCAAGGTGGTCCGCTCCGCCGTCTCCGAGGTGCCGGCCAAGGGCCGTGACACGATGGGCGTCGTCTTCGCCCGCTTCGCGAGCGACGATCGCATCATCGCCGTGGCCCGCAACAGTGAGCGCAATCTCGCGGCCGAGGTCGACGAGAGTGCGGACGCCGTGGCCGAGGCCGTAGTGTCTGTCGAGTCCGTCGAGTCCGTCGACGCCGACACCGAGATCCCCACGACCGACGTCACGTCGGTCGATGCCGAGTCGACCGACGACGAGGCCCCCGGAACCGCCGGAGAGGAAACGAACAATGAGTAGTGTCGCCGAGAGACTGCAGAAGAAGGCGAAACGACCGTCCGGCACCAAGCAGGTCCGTCTCAAGCTGGTCTACATCGACTTCTGGTCGGTCGTGAAGCTGGCTTTCCTGATCTCGGTCGCGATCGGCATCATCACGGTCGTCGCCACCTTCCTCATCTGGGCGATCCTGAACCAGACCGGCATCTTCGACGACCTCGACGCCCTGCTGCGGGACATCCTCGGCGACTCGAGCTTCTCGATCCAGGACACCTTCAACGTCGGCCAGATCATGCTCTTCTCGATCGTGGTGGCCATCCTCAACGTCGTCGTCGGCACGGTCCTCGGGGCCATCGTCGCCGTCCTCTACAACCTGAGCGTGCGCATCACCGGCGGTCTCCTCGTCGGATTCACCAACAACTGATCCACATTTCGAGTCGGTTGAACCCGCCGATTCGAGTTCGCCGTCGTGGTGCTGTAGGCTTTACGACGGTCCGGGGGCTATAGCTCAGGCGGTTAGAGCGCTTCGCTGATAACGAAGAGGTCATAGGTTCAAGTCCTATTAGCCCCACGCAGTACCGGTCTCACATCACGCGCGTCTCCTGACGCGCAGGGTGGTGAGATCGTGCTCGTTCCCCCGGTGACCGGGGGGTCGGGGCCTTAGCTCAGTTGGTAGAGCGCCTGCTTTGCAAGCAGGATGTCGGGAGTTCGATTCTCCCAGGCTCCACTGGATTGCCTTGCCCCTGTCCGCTGACTCCGTCAGCGGACAGGGGCAATTCTCTTGTGCTGGTCTGGGGGCCCTCCGGGCCCGTGTCGGCTTCGCCGACGTGCGTGCAATGTTGGGCCTTAGGCAGTGTCTGTGTTGGTGTTGGTGTTGGTGTTGGTGCTGGGGCTAGGGCCGGATCAGCGTCGAATGCTGCAGTCGTCGGGGGTAGGGACGACGAAGGGCCCGCCTCCGGGGAGGCGGGCCCTACGTGGGGGTGTGGGGGACTACGCCTTGGTGTCGGCGTCGTCGTCGGCGACCCAGAGCTCGTCGTCGGCACGGAGCGTCTGCACGGCCGCGAACACGAGGGCACCGAGAGCGATGACGCCCACGCCGATCAGCAGGACGCCGCCGACGCCGGGGCCCGACTTCTGCTGGCGCGGCACGTACTTCGCCGCGGCCTTCTTGCCCTGCTTCTTGGCGTTCTTCACGGCCTTCGCGACCTTCGGGTCGTTCGCGAGGTCGAGGTTGCCGAGAGCCGACGAGAACGCCGGGTAGACGTCGTGCTTCAGGCGGTCCTGAGCGACCGACGCGTAGTGCGAGCCGGTCGAGAGGCCCTGCGAGACCACGGGGCGGACGTTCGAGTCCACCGCGTGCTTGATCTGGGGGACGACCTTCTTGTTCGCGATCTTGACGGCGTCGTCGCGGTAGCCGCCGATGACCTTGCCGGCGTGGTCGATCACGCCGCGCTGCTCACCCCACACCGCCACAGCGTGCTTCTTGAACTTCTTGAGTTCTTTCTTCTGCTTGCGTGACAGGGCCATGAACGTTCCTCCAACGAGTAGGCAGTGGAGCCAGAGTTGCTGGCCCGTCCCAGTGTGGCACGGAGGTTCCTGACAGGTCACGGAACGGTGACTGGGGAGTCGCTGGTGCGTAGAGGTGGCTGTGGAAGAATGACGACATGTCAACGCACACCGCTGTCGCCACCCTCACCACCAACCACGGCACCATCAAGGTGAACCTCTTCGGCGACCACGCCCCGAAGACCGTCGCCAACTTCGTCGGTCTCGCCACCGGCACCAAAGAGTGGACCCACCCGGCCACCGGCAAGGTCAGCACCGACAAGCTCTACGACGGCGTCGTCTTCCACCGCATCATCAAGGACTTCATGCTGCAGGGCGGCGACCCGCTCGGCCAGGGCGTCGGCGGGCCCGGCTACCAGTTCGACGACGAGATCCACCCCGAGCTGAACTTCAACGCCCCCTACATCTTCGCGATGGCCAACGCCGGCTCGCGCGGCGGCAAGGGCACCAACGGTTCGCAGTTCTTCATCACGACGGTTCCGACCCCGTGGCTGCAGGGCAAGCACACCATCTTCGGCGAGGTCGCCGACGACGAGTCCAAGAAGGTCGTCGACGCGATCGAGGCCGTCAAGACCGACGCTCGCGACAAGCCCCTCGAGGACGTGGTGCTCGAGAGCGTCACCATCGACGAGGTCTAGGTGACCGATCCGCACGACCGCTCGAACTTCTGCTATCGGCACCCCGACCGGCAGAGCTTCGTCCTCTGCCAGAGGTGCGGTCGCACCATCTGTGGCGAGTGCCAGACGCCCGCCGCGGTGGGGGTCCACTGCCCGGAGTGCGTGAAGGAGGCGCGGGGCAACGCACCGCGCCTCCAACCGCAGGTGGTCGGTCGGGTCCGTAGCGCGTCTCGGCGAGGCGCCCCCGTCGTCACCTACGGCATCATCGGCGTGACCGTCGCGGTGTTCCTCTTGCAGCTCGTGACCGGTACGGGCAACGGCGTGGTCACCCGGGCCCTGGCGTTCTACCCGCCGCTCGAGATCGTGCAGCCCTGGCGCGCCGTCACGACGATGTTCGTTCACGGGAGCATCCTGCACATCCTCTTCAACATGTACTCGCTGTACATCTTCGGGGCAGAACTCGAACGTCAGTTGGGGCGAGGTCGGTTCGCCGCCCTCTACTTCCTCTCGGGGATCGGCGGCTCGGCCGCTGTCGCCCTCCTGGCGCCGGGAAGCTTCGTGGTCGGTGCCTCCGGGGCCATCTTCGGCCTCATGGCGGCGTTCTTCGTCATCGCCCGCAGCCTCGGTGGTCGCAGCATCCAGCTCCTGGTGCTGGTCGGCATCAACCTCGCGATCGGGTTCATCGTGCCCGGCATCGCGTGGCAGGCTCACCTCGGGGGCATCGTCGTGGGCGGGGCGATAGCGTTCCTGTTCTCGAAGACCCGTCACCGGTCGAAGCACGCCGTGCAGATCGCGGTGCTCGTCGCGATCGGCGTGATCGTCGTCGCGGTGCTCCTGGCCAGATCGGCCCAGCTGGTCGGGCTGTTCTAGACCACGCGGACGGTGAACGACGAGAGGCGGCTCCCCATCGGGGAGCCGCCTCTTCTCGTCGGCCGACGCGATCTCACCCGCCCGAGTTATCCACAGGAAAGTTATCCACAGGGTTTCCCACAATGGGGATAGTTACAGGCGTGTAAGTTCGAAGGTGCGTTCTAGCGCCACCGGGTGGTCATCAAGAACCCGATGAACATGATCCCGAAGCCGACCAAGATGTTCCACGAGCCGAGCGAAGCCACCGGGAGGGTGCTCTGGCTGACGTAGAACACCACGATCCAGGCGAGACCGACGAGCATGAAGCCGAACATGACCGGCTTGAACCACACGGGGTTCGGCGCGTCCTCTGCGGTGCGGGCGGGCTTCGTGCTGCGGTTCGTGTCTTTGGCCATGGCGCACAGTGTACCGTGAGGCCCTTTTCGGTCCTGGGAGGGTCGCCGCGTCCGTCCCCGGGTACGCCCGCGTTCTCCACATGCTCTCCACACGTTGTCCACCGGTGGTCCCCACAGTCTCCGGGGGAGCGGAGCCCGCCTAGAATCGAGTCATGACGGACCACGGGGGCGAGGCCCAGCTCTCGAGACGCACGAAGCGTCGCCGTCGATCCCGCGCCTCCTTCGTCAGCGTCCTCGGAGAACTGCTCATCACGGCCGGCGTGCTGGTGCTGCTCTTCATCGGGTGGCAGCAGTGGTTCAACGACCTCGTCGTCGCCGACGCCCACAAGGGCGAGGCGGCACGGCTGAGCGAGCAGTTCGACCAGGCGGCGACTGCGGCCCCCGAGCCGTCGTCCGACGGCTCGTACGGTGAGCCGCCCGTGGGGGCGGCGCCCGGCGAGGCCGAGGAGTTCGCCAACTTCTACGTCCCACGGTTCGGAGCCGACTACGCGGTCCCGATCGCCGGGGGGACGAGCACCGTGCGAACCCTCAACAAGATCGGCATCGGCCACTACGACGAGACGCAGATGCCCGGCCAGGTCGGCAACTTCGGGATCGCCGCCCACCGGACCACCTACGGGGCGCCGTTCAACGAGATCGCCGACCTGCAAGAGGGCGACAAGATGTACGTCCAGACCCAGGACGGCTGGTTCACGTACTCGTTCCGCAACCTGCAGTACGTCCAGGCCACGCAGGTCTCGGTGCTGCAGCAGGTGCCCGACGCTCCCGACGTGTCGGCGACCTCGGGCGACCGCCTGATCACCCTGACCAGTTGCAATCCGATGTTCACCGCCCAAGAACGCATCGTCGCCTACGGTGTGTTCGACTCGTGGCAGCCGCTGTCGGCCGGCGCACCCGCCGAGCTCGCCGCTGCCGGGATCGGAGGCTGACTTTGTACGCCGCCCTCTGGCGCATCCTGCCCGGACCCTGGTGGGTCAGGCTCGTGCTCGTGCTCGTCCTGATCGCCGCCGTGCTGTTCGCCCTCGTCGAGTGGGTCTTCCCCTACGTCAACGAACTCCTGCCCACCCCCGACGTCACCGTGGAGCAACCATGACGCGCATCCTCGTCCTCGACAACTACGACAGCTTCGTCTACACGCTGAACGGGTACCTCCAGCAGTTGGGCGCCGAGACGGACGTCGTCCGCAACGACGCGTTCGACGCGGCCGACACCGCCGACCGCATCGCCGAGTACGACGCCGTGCTGCTGTCGCCCGGCCCGGGGACCCCCGCGGCCGCCGGCGTCTCCATCGACGTCGTGCACGCCGCCCTGGCGGCCGACAAGCCGCTGCTGGGCGTCTGCCTCGGGCACCAGGCCATCGCCGAGGCGCTGGGGGCCACCGTGACGCACGCCGACGAACTGATGCACGGCAAGACGTCGAAGGTCGAACACGACGACAGCGCGTTCTACGACGGGGTCCCGCAGCCGTTCACCGCGACGCGGTACCACTCGCTCGCCGTGGTGGACGAGACGGTGCCCGAGACGCTCGAGGTGACCTCGCGCACCACGGGCGGCGTCATCATGGGCCTCCAGCACCGTTCCGCGCCGGTCTACGGCGTGCAGTTCCACCCCGAGTCGGTGCTGACCCAGGGCGGCTACCAGATGATCGGCAACTGGTTGTCGGTCGCCGGCTTGCCGGGGGCAGCCGTGACGGCCCGGGGGCTCGACCCGCTCGTCGACCTGGGCTGAACGTCCGAGCCCGTCGTCCGTACGTCGAAGTCCGAGCGTCGTGCTCCCGGCGTCTCGCTCCGAGCGTCGAACTGGCTTCGTCGGACCTCGGCGTCCCTCCGTGGCTTTTGCGAGGGCTCAGCCGGTGCAGATGCGCAGGGTGACCGCCGAGCCCTGAGCCACGTCGCCGGGCGGGACGCTCATGCCCGACACCGTCTCACCGGTGCAGCCGGGGTCGGCCTGCGGGGTGACCGCCAGACCGAGCTGGTCGCGCAGGGTCGTGATGGCTTCTTCTGAGGGCTGGCGGGTGACGTCGGGAAGCTGCACGAGACCGTTGGACACCACGATGTCGACACCCGAGCCGAGGGCGACCTGCGCAGCCGCTGCCGGATCGGACGAGAGGACGGACCCCTCGGGAACGGTGGGCGAGTAGTCGGAGCTCTGCTGGCCCCGTTCGAGACCAGCATCGGTGATGGCCTGCCAAGCGGCGTCGACGGTCTGACCGGTGACCGACGGCATGGCGACGAGTTGGGGCCCCGACGAGACGGTCACCGTGACGGCGAATTCTTTCGGGACGGACGTGCCGGGCTCCGGATCGGTCGACACGATGTCGCCGGCGTCGATCGTCGGGCTGGTGGCGTCGGCACGGACGACCGTCAGGCCCAGGTCGTCGAGGCGGGCGGATCCGGTCTCGAAGCTGACCCCGACGAGGTCGGGGATGCGGGACGACTGGGCGTTGTCGACGGTGGGAGGCGTCAGGTTGACCACCCAGAAGACGACGGCGACGATGACGACGGCCACGAGCACGATGCCCGCCCAGATCCAGGCGACGGGCGGCCGGGTCTGCGTTCGTTGGGGCCGTCCGGTGTCGTCCGACTGCAGTTCTTTCAGCGCGGCCTCGCTGCCCGCATTCGCGTGCGGGTTGACGCCGAAGAGCGTGGAGCCGGCGTCGACAGCGTGCGGCCGGCGGGCCGGAGCACGACCGGCGCCCGCGGCTTCGAGGTCGTCGCGGAACTCGGCGGCGCTCTGGAAGCGGTCGAAGCGGTCTTTGGTGAGCGCGTGCAGGACGACGGCGTCGAGCGCCGGACTGACCTGTCGCTCGAGCGTGCTCGGGGGGACGGGAGGCTCGCTGACGTGACGGTAGGCGACCGCGACGGCGCTGTCGCCGGTGAAGGGCGGCTTGCCCGTGAGCAACTCGAAGAGCATGACGCCGGTCGAGTAGAGGTCGGTGCGGGCGTCGACGGTCTCGCCGCGCGCCTGCTCGGGGCTGAAGTACTGCGCGGTGCCGAGGATGGCCGTCGTCTGCGCGACGGTGGCCGCCGAGTCGCTGATGGCGCGGGCGATGCCGAAGTCCATCACCTTGACCTGGCCCGAGTTGGTCAACATGACGTTGCCGGGCTTGATGTCGCGGTGGACCACGCCCGCCCGGTGCGAGTACTCGAGGGCCGTCAGCACGCCCGAGGTGACCCGCACGGCCTCGTCTGGGTCGAGTGGGCCTTCGGCGACGATGTCCTTGAGCAGACGCCCCTCGACGTACTCCATGACGATGAAGGGGACGACCACGTCGAGCCCGCGGCGGTCGCGGACGACCTCCTCGCCGGCGTCGAAGACCCGGACGATGGTCGGGTGGGCCATGCGGGCGGCGGCCTGGGCCTCTTGGCGGAACCTCGACCGGAAGGCCGGATCGGTCGCGAGGCTGGGCTTCATCAGCTTGACGGCGATCTTGCGGCCGAGTCGGGCGTCGGTGCCGACGTGGACGTCGGCCATGCCACCGCGGCCGATCAGGTCACCGATCTGGTACCGGTTGGCGAGGAGATGGATGCTCTCTCTCACACCTTCAGCCACGCCTGTTCTCCCAACGACCCACCCCTGTCTGGCGACACGGTCGGAGCCAGTGTACCGGGGCGGTAGCCCCCGGACTGGGTACGGACCTAGGCCGAAGGGATGATTGTCAGGGCTTCGTGACCCCGGTCGTCTGCACGACCGGGGTCACCATCGGACCTACTGAGGGTCGGTGCCCTCCGAGGGGCTCGGGGCCGGCGACGTGGCCGGGGCCGTCACCGTGATGGTGACTCCCGGCGACGGCTCGGACGCGATCTGACCGCAGTTGGCCACGTAGCTGACCGTGAGGTTGCCGGCGGCCGAGGCGGTCACCGTGAGGGACGTCGCGTTGGCACCGAGGCCCCCGGCCGACTGACCCGAGGTGTCGGTCCCGCCGGTGATCGTGTACGAGTAGCCCGTCAGCGAGTAACCTGTCGGGCACCCCGTGTAGGCGGGCCAGTTGATGGTGGCGGTGTCGCCGGCCTCGATCTGGCCCGGGGTGGCGGTGGGCGTCGAGGGCTGGGCAGGGGTCGGGGCCGCGCGGTAGATGTAGATCGTCACCGACGAGCCCTTCTCGAGGGCACCCGTCGGGTCGATGCTGGCGACGGTGCCGACCTGGTCGGGGCTCGGAGCGCTCGACCCGGCGTCGGCCGAGTCGACCTGCAGGCCGAGTTCTTCGAGGGAGGCGCGGGCAGCGGCCTCGGTCAGCCCCACGTAGTCGCCCGAGGACACCGTCACGGACGTCGGGGTCGGGGTGGGCGTCGGAGTCGTCCGGGTCGGCGTCGGCGTGCTGCTCGAGGTCGTCGGCGCGGGTGCGGGATCGTCGGTGTTGCCGACCGCGAAGACGATGCCGACGACGAGGGCGATGACGGCCAGGACGGCGAGGACGATCAGCGGCCAGAACCACGGACTGCGCTTCTTCTCGTCGGGTTCGTCGTCGCCGTCGCGCAGGGCGTCGGGATCGGCCGAACCGGCCACGTAGCCCGCGGCAGCACCGCCGGCGGCGCTCTGGGCCCGGGTGGCCATCGGATCGAACAGTTGCGTCGTGGCGTCCTGGGCGTTGAAGGCCTGGGTCGCCGTGTCGGCGGGCGTGGCGGCGACGGCGCCGATCGCCGGGACGGCGACGGTCGCCGCGGCCACGTCGCCGCGTCGGAGGGCCCGAGCGGCCTGGGCGAGGGCCGAGGCCGTCGCCGGCCGTTCGCCCGGCTTCTTGGCGATGCAGGACAGGACGAGACGACGCACGGGTTCGGAGACCGTCGACGGGAGGTCGGGCGGCTGTTCGTTGATCTGTGCCATCGCGATGGCGACCTGGGACTCGCCCGTGAAGGGTCGACGACCGGCCAGGGCCTCGTAGGCGACGATGCCGAGCGAGTAGATGTCGGTGCTGGGGGACGCCGGGTGGCCGCTCGCCTGCTCGGGCGAGAGGTACTGCACGGTGCCCATGACCTGGCCCGTGGCCGTCAGCGGAACCTGGTCGGCGATGCGCGCGATGCCGAAGTCGGTGATCTTCACCCGGCCGTCCGGGGTGACGAGCAGGTTGCCGGGCTTGATGTCGCGGTGCACGAGACCTGCGGCGTGGGCGGCCTGGAGGGCCGAAGCGGTCTGCGCGACGATGTCGAGGACCTTGTCGGTCGGCAGGACGCGGTCGCGTTCGAGGACCGTCGACATGGCCTCGCCGGGGACGAGCTCCATCACCAGGTAGGCGCTGCCCTCTTCTTCGCCGTAGTCGAAGACGTTCGCGATGCCCTCGTGGTTGACCAGGGCCGCGTGACGGGCCTCGGCGCGGAAGCGCTCGAGGAATCCGGGATCACCCAGGTACTCGTCCTTGAGGATCTTGATGGCGACCGTGCGGCCGATGACGAGGTCGGTGGCTTCCCAGACCTCGCCCATGCCGCCGATGGCGACTCGGGTCGACAGCTGGTAACGCCCACCGAAGGTGACTCCGCCGGATGGTCTCATTTGTTCAGCACCGCCTCTAGTACTTTCTTCGCGATCGGTGACGCGACACTGTTGCCGAATGCGGACTGGCCCTGTCCGCCGCCGTTCTCGACGACGACCGCGACCGCGACCTCGGGGTCAGCAGCAGGCGCGAACCCGGTGAACCAGAGGGTGTACGGCTCGCCGGGGCCGTTCTCGGCCGTTCCTGTCTTGCCGGCGACGTCGACGCCGTCAATTCTTGCATTGCTCGCCGCACCGTTCGCGACGTCCTGCACCATCATGTCGGTCATCGTGGCCGCAGTCTGGGAGCTGATGGGCTTGCCGTACTCGGAGGGCGAGAAATCCTCGACAGGGCTCAGGTCGGGGTTCAGGACGCTCTCGATCAAGGTCGGGTTCATCTCGGTGCCGCCGTTGGCGATGGCGGACGAGACCATGGCCATCTGCAGGGGCGTCACGCGGTCGGAGCCCTGCCCGAAGGACTGCAGCATGAGGGTGGCGTCGTTGATGGCCTGGCCCTTGGAGTCCTCGATGGGGAACTGGCTCGGCGTGACGGCCTGGGGGACGCCGATGGAGTCGTCGCCGAAGCCGAACTTCTCGGCCTGCTCTTGCAGGGCCTTGGCACCGAGGGCCTGGCCGAGTTGCGCCATGGGGATGTTGCACGACAGGCGGAGGGCCGTCGCGATGGTGGCCGTCTCGCCGCCGCCGCAGCTCCCGCCCTCGGCGTTGTTGATGTTCGTGCTGGTGCCGGGCAGCGTCAGGGTCGACGGGTTGGGGAAGGCGCTGTCGGGCGTGTAGTCGCCGCTCTCGAGCGCAGCCGCCGTCGTGATCAGCTTGAAGGTCGACCCCGGTGCGTACAGGTCGCCCTGGATCGCCCGGTTCTGCAGCGGAGCCGAGGGGTCGGCGATCAGCGAGTCGTAGGCGTCGGTGACGGTCTGACGGTCGTGGCTGGCGAGCGGGTTGGGGTCGTAGCTTGGCTTCGAGACCATCGCGAGGATCTTGCCGGTCTTCGGGTCCATCGCGACGACCGAGCCCGAGTTCGAGCCGAGGGCGTCGTAGGCCGCCTGCTGGACGGTGGGGTCGAGGGTGAGGTTGACCGTGGCCCCCTCGGGGTCCTGACCCGTGAGCAGCGAGTTGACCTGGTCGAAGAACTGCGAGTTCGCGTTGCCCGTGAGGTACCGGTTCATGGCGTCCTCGATGCCTCGGGACCCCTGACCCAGCGTGTAGTAGCCGGCGACGGGTGCGTAGAGGTCGGGCTGCGAGTAGGTGCGCTGGAACTCGTACTGGTCGTCGACGGGGGTCGACTGCGCGATCGCCTGGCCGCCGACCAGGATGGGGCCGCGCTGCGCCGAGTAGCTGGCGAGCAGCGCTCGCGAGTTGCGCGAGTCGGCGTTCAGCGCGTCGGCCTGGAACGCCGTGATGTAGGTCGTCGAGAGGAAGAGCGCGACGAACATGGCGAGCACCACGTAGCTCACGCGTCGGAGTTCTTTGTTCATCAGCCGATCACCAGCCTCGGTTGGTTGCGCACGGAGTCGGACAGTCGCAACAGCAGGGCCACGATGATCCAGTTGGCCACGAGCGACGAGCCGCCCGCGGCGAGGAAGGGAGCGGTCAGGCCCGTGAGCGGGATCACCCTCGTCACGCCACCCATGACCACGAAGACCTGCAGGGCCACGACGAAGGCGACGCCGACCCCGAGCATGCGACCGAAGTCGTCCTGACCCACGAAGCCGATGCGGAACCCGCGGGAGACGAGCAGGAGGTAGAGCGCCAAGATGGCGAAGAGCCCGGTGAGGCCGAGTTCTTCGCCGAGCGACGCGAAGATGTAGTCGCTCTCGGCGAGCGGGGTGGTCTGCGGACGGCCCTGACCCAGCCCCGTGCCGATCAGTCCGCCGTTCGCCAGGCCGAACAGGCCTTGGACGAGCTGGAACGACCCGCCGACGGCGTCGTACTCGGACTGGGCGAAGGGGTTGAGCCAAGCGGCGAAACGGCCCTGCACGTACCCCAGGAAGGTGCTGGCGATCAGGGCCCCTCCGAGGAAGAGGCCGACGCCGAGCACGATCCAGCTCGCGCGCCCCGTGCCCACGTAGATCATGACGAGGAACAACCCGAAGTAGAGCAACGAGGTGCCGAGGTCGCGCTGGAAGATCAGGACGCCCATGGCGACGAGCCAGACGATGAGGATCGGCCCGAGGTCGCGTGGTCGCGGGAACCGCATGCCCAGGATCTTCGGCCCCATGAGCGAGAGGTTGTCGCGGGCGGTGACGAGGTAGCCGGCGAAGAAGATGGCCAGCGTGATCTTGGCGATCTCGCCCGGCTGGAACGAGAACGGTCCGATGTCGATCCACACGCGGGCGTTCAGCCCCTCGCGGCCGATGCCCGGCAGGAGGGGCAGCAGCAGCAGCACGATCGACACGAACATCGCGATGTAGCGGTACCGCGAGAGCACCCGGTAGTTGCGGATCACGAGAAGCACGGCGAGGGCGATCACCATCGCGAGGACGGTCCAGACCATCTGCTTGATGCCCAGCGCGCCCCAGCCCTCACGCCCCTCGGCCAGGTCGAGGCGGTAGATCATCGCGATGCCGATGCCGTTCAGGGTGACGGCGATCGGCATGACGAACGGGTCGGCCTCGCGGGCGACGACCCGCAGGACGACGTGGAAGATCAGGGCCAGGCCGAGCACCATCGAGCCGGCGATCAGCACGGTCGGGTCGACCTCGCCGGTCGCACCGAGCTGGACCAGCACCATCGCTCCGGCGGCGACGCCGCAGGCGATCAGCAGCATGAGCAGTTCGAGGTTGCGGAGGCGCGCGGGTTCGCGCAGGCGCAGCGAGATCGCCTGCGTCATGTTCGTGGGACGCGAGGCCTTCGCGGACGGCTTGCGCGCGCCTCCTACGCGACCGATGACCTCGGTCGCGTCACCACCGGGTGCGTCAGGGGTTGCTGGCATCGGCCAACCTCTCGACGATGGCCCTGGCGTCCGCGAGGGAACCGGCGTTGATGGTGTCCTCCACGGTGGTCTGCGTGTAGTTCGGCAGGTCGTCGACCTGGACGTCGGTGGTCTCGTAGACGCTCGAGAGGCCGATGGGCCCGAGGCTCTGTTGCACGCCCTTGTAGATGACGACCGTGCCGCGCTCTTCGCCCACGTAGTAGTGGTCTTGCGTCCACTGGTAGGTCAGCACGAGCCCGGCGACGAGCGCGGCGATCGCCACGACGAGGGCGGTCAGCCAGGTGATGCGGCGACGGCGACGGCGACGTTTGTCTTCGGCGATGAGCTCGGCGAGGTACTCGTCGCTCTCGGGCTCGAAGTGGCTGTCTTCCGGCGTCGTGGCGACCTTGAGCGGGTGCAGCAGGATCGTCGGCAGACGGAGCTGCTTGCGCCCGACGTCGCTGTCGAAGCTGAGGGGTGCGGCGGCCGACCCGACCGTGACGGGTTCGTCGAGTGCCGAGTCGCCCGACTCGTCGACGTCGACGATGACGACGGTCACGTTGTCGGGGGCGCCGTGGTCGAGGGTCTCCTTCACGAGGCGCCGGGCCGTCTGCTCGGCGTCGAGGCCCATGGCCATGGCCTTCTTGATGCGCTCCTCGGCGAGGTAGCTGCTGAGGCCGTCCGAGCAGATCAGCCAGCGGTCGCCGGGCTGCGTGCCGAGGGTCGCCGTGTCGATCTCGGGTGCCGCGTCGACGTCGCCGAGCACGCGCATCAGCACGCTGCGTCGCGGGTGCACCGCCGCTTCTTCTGGCGTGATGCGACCGCTGTCGACCAGGCGCTGCACGAAGGTGTGGTCGGCGGTGATCTGGCTGAGCTCGCCCTCGCGGAACAGGTAGATGCGCGAGTCGCCGATGTGGGCGATCGCCATGCTGTCACCGACGCGCAGCATGGCGCTGACGGTGGTGCCCATGCCCGTGAGTTCTTGGTGCTCGAAGACGGTCTCGGCCAGCAACTGGTTCGCGGCGATCAACGACGACTGCAGTGCGAACTCGGCGTCACCCGGCGAGGTGTAGACGCGGTCGGTCTCGCGGATCCGTCGGATCGCGATGGCCGAGGCCACGTCGCCGCCCGCGTGCCCGCCCATGCCGTCGGCGACGACGAAGAGCTGCGTGCCGGCGTAGCCGCTGTCTTGGTTGTTGGACCGGATCTTGCCCACGTTGGACAGAGCGGCACTCTTGGCGTGCGTCGTCATGAGGGCCTACCGCCGGAGCTCGAAGCTCGTCTGCCCGATCGTCACGGTCGCGCCCGTGGGCACGGGGGTGGGGACCGACACGCGCTCACCGGCGAGGAACGTGCCGTTGGTGGAGTCGAGGTCTTGCACGACCCAGCGGCCGTTCCAGAGCATGAGGCGCGCGTGGTGGGTCGAGGTGTAGTCGTCGCGGATCACGAGGTTGCTCTCTTGGGACCGCCCGATGGTGAGCGGCCCGTCGCCGAGGGGCATCTCGAGGCCGGCCTTGGCGCCCTTGGTGATGACCAGGCGCGTGGCGCGCCCGTCACCCTGAGGCGTCGGTGCCGGCGCGGCGGGCGCGGGACGCGGGGCGGGGGCAGGAGGCGCGGTGGCGGTCGCGCTCGCCTTGCCGGGTGAGGCGTCGGCGGGCATCTTGCGCGCCCGCTGCCCGAAGAGGTCGCTCCGCAGCGCGAACACGATCACGAAGACGAACAGCCACAGGACGGCCAGGAAGCCGAAGTGGAGCACCAGCAGGGTGAGGGCTGAGGTCATCGTCGGCCACCCGTGGAGTCGGGCCCGTCGAAGGGGTCGGGCGTCGATGACTGGGGGAGCACGCGGAACACGATACGCGTACGACCGATCTGGATCACCGAATCGGGCTGCAGCGGCGCCTTGGTGAGGGGGTTGCCGTTGAGCTTCGAGCCGTTCGTCGAGCCGAGGTCGCGGACCTGGGCACGTGACCCGTCCCACAGGATCTCGACGTGCTGACGGGAGGTACCGGTGTCTTGAACGGTGATGTCGGCGTCGCTGCCGCGGCCGATGATCGTGCGGGCACCGCTGAGCTCACGGCGCTTGCCGTCGATCTCGACGAACGGCTTCCACTGCACCTCGCCGCGCAGGTTGCGCGAGTCGACCGACATGATGCCGACGCTCAGCGAGTCGTCCTCGCGGAGGCGGATGCCGAGGGGCCCGGCGAACTGGTACCCCTGGGCGGTGGCGTGCCGCTGGGTGAGCTGCGTGAGCTCGTCGATCAGGGCCGGACCGATGCCGGACATCTTCTCGTAGTCGATGGGGGCGAGGCGCACCTGGAGCTCGTTGGGCACGAGGATGCGGTCACGCGAGACCACCGCGGCCTTGGTGTCGAGCTCACGGCGCAGCGCGTTCGTGATCTCGAGTGGTTGCACGCCCGAACGGAACGTCTTGGCGAAGGCGCCGTTGACGGCGCGCTCCAGCCCGCGTTCGAAGTTGTCGAGCAGTCCCATGGGTCTCCAGGTTCGGGGTCTCTGGTCGCCCGATCTTAGCCCGAACGAGTGAAAGGGACTCACCGGTGCTCTTTCGGGCGTCCCACGCATGCTAAAGTCTACGAGTTCGCGCGAGTGGCGGAATTGGCAGACGCGCTGGCTTCAGGTGCCAGTGCTCGAAAGGGCGTGGGGGTTCAAGTCCCCCCTCGCGCACGAACGTGAAGGCTCACCTCCGGGTGGGCCTTCTCTCTTTCCCGGCTCTGGTCCCACCCGTCGCCGTCGGCCCGTGCAGTGGTTGTCTGGTGCGATGAGCCAGCAGGGCGCGGTCGTGTTCGAGTTCGACGAGGTGCTCTTCGACGAGTTCCCGAAGGCCCCGTGGGTGCCCCGCAACCAGCGCATCGTCGTCGACTCCGACCGCCGCGTGGTGGGTCGCCGCGACGGCGTCGTGGTCAGCGTCACCGACCTGCCCCCGGTGTACGCGCACGCCGACATCGGGCCGAGGATCAGCAGCATGCAGTCCTTCGTCACCGTCGGCGACCACGTCTCATGGATCGTCCGGACCGTCGAGGGCACGCGGTTCACCTCGTCCGCCGACGACCTCGACGAGGAGGCGCGGCTCGAGATCGCGAGGGACGCCACCCTCCACGGGTTCCTCGACGACCTCGAGTGCATGGTCATCGCCGACCTGTCGGACATGCGATTCGGACAGGACCGCGAACTGACGCGCTGCCGTCTCGAGGTGACCCGCGCCTCCGGGGGGCCGGTCACCTGGGCGCTCGTCGTCGAGGGCACGGGGCACCGGATCGAGACGGACACGGTCGAGGCCGCGGAGTTCGTCGGCCGGCAGCTCAACGACATCGCGATCGACGGCGACCCGCTCGCCCTCGAGGCCGTGCTGCCGCTCTGAGGCGTCTCGGCCCGATCAGCCCGTGAGGCCGGTCACGGAGAGCCTCCGGCCGATCGCGAGGCGACGACGGCGGCGAGCCAGCCAGGGATCGCCTCGGCGGGCCGTGGGTACGACTCGAGATCGTCGAGGTAGGCCTGGTCGTCGATCCAGGTGTGAGGAGCGCGGTGGTCGAAGTCGAACGAGGTGCCGAGCTTGCCGGCGGCGGTGACCCGGAAGCGGGCGCTGAACCACGATCCGACGTCGGCTCGGTACATGAGCCGTCGGAGGTCGGAGGCGGCGGCGCCCGCCTCGTCCGTGTCGGGAGTGGACGACTCGTGGCCGGCCTCGTCGAAGAAACCCACGGATGCCACCCGGACGCCTCCGACCTCGGAGAAGTCGAACTCCGCCCGGACGGAGCCTCGAGGCATCATGCGGTGGACGGCGAGACCCACCCGACGGAGGGCATCACGTTCGGTCGGCACGCGGCCACCGCCGTCGTCGTGTTCGCTCATCGCTCGGCCCCGCCGCCACCGTCGGCTCGGCCGGCCAGGTCGTGGCGGGTCGGGGCGCCGGCGAGGATGGCGGCGAGCCAGTCGGGGGTGTTCTCGGGGGTGCGGGGGAACTCGTCGAAGTCGGCTCGGTAGGCCTCGGCGGCGAAGTGGCCCAGCTCGGGTTCGTTGTCGTAGTCGTACGACGCGCTCATCTTGCCGGTCGCCGTGACCGTGAACACCGCGGTGAACCAGGTACCCGAACCGGGTCGGTACATCGCCTTCCGGAGGTCGCGTGCCGCCCGGAAGGTCGTCTCGTCGGGCAGCGCGTGGTCCTCGCTCCCGTCGATGCGGGGCAGGACCGTCTCACCGGCCATGACGCCCCCAGCGATGCTGGTCTTCATGACGATCCGGTCGAAGCCGGTCGGGAGCAGGCCGTACAGCTGCCGGCCGATGTCTCGGAGGATCGTGCGCTCGGCCTCGATGCCGGTCGTCGGTGGGCCGTCGGACATGCGTGTATCCCTTCGGTCATCGATCACTTGCGGTCGTGGCGGGTCGGGGCACCGGCGAGGATGGCGGCCAGCCAGTCGGGGGTGTTCTTCGGCGTGCGGGGGAACTCGTCGAAGTCGGCGCGGTACGCCTCGGCGGCGAAAGACCCGAGCTCGGGCTCGTGGTCGTAGTCGTACCTCGCACTGAGCTTCCCCCCGGCGGTGACGGTGAACACGCCCGTGAACCACGTCCCGGCTTCGGCTTTGCTCATGACCCTCCGGAGATCGCGGGCCGCCCGGAAGACGCCACGACCGGACGAGAGAGAGGTCGAGCTGCCGTTTGCGGCATGCAGCTCGATCGTGCCGGCTGTCACTCCGCCGACCACGCTGATCCGGGCGATCACTCGATCGTGGTCGCGCGGGATGACGGCATGGAGCGCTTTGCCGAGGATGCGGAGTGCGTCCCTCTCGGCAGGCATGCCGTGGGGCTCCGAGTCGTGAGCGGACGGCACGGGCCCGAGTACTCCTGAGTCCGCCAGTTCTCTCGAGGTCGTGAGGCATGCCTCGAGGTAGGCATCGGGCGATGTGCCGCCTCCGACGAGGATCAGGGTCCCGCCCGTCGTCGACTGCGCGGTCGCGACCGACAGCCCCACCTCACGTGCAAGTGGATGCGAGCATGCGGCGTCTGTGCCGCTGGCGTGAGTCACGGCAGTGGGCCCGCGACGGAGGAGATCAGGAGGACGTGCTCGCGCATGTCGACGACCTCGAGGGACGCAGCAGATCGTCGGCCTCCGAGGGCGAGCAGCGGGCTGAAACCGAAGCATTCGTCGGAGCGGGGCACCCCGAGACGCTCCCGCGCCTCCGGGAAGGGGCTCCAGTCGAAGTAGTCGGGGTCGGCCAGGAACGACTCGTAGCCGAGGATGACGAGGAGCGTCGAGAGCCTGTTGGCGATGATCCGGCTCGTGCCCCGTCGAAATTCGAGGAGGTGCGCTCGGCCGTCGAGCCAGACGACCAGGTCTCCGAGGGCGGACGACATCAGGGGCGTGGCCGCCGCGAATCGAGGTGCGACCTCGGCGAGGACGTCCTGCCACGCGGTGGGGTCGACGATGCGCAGGTACCCGTCAGCCGTCGCGCCCAGCCCGTGGTCACGCCACAGGGCCACGACGTCGTCGGGAAGACGCTCGACAGCGGCGTCGAGGCTGGCGGAGGACAGTGGAGGCCCTGGCATCAACGGCTGCGTCACGTGACTCCAGCCCTGTTGCGCGAGTCCATGTCTCGACTCTCAGACGGGACCCTCGTCACGGCCGACGAGGTCGTGCCGGGTGGGCGCACCCGCGAGGATCGCGGCGAGCCACTCGGGCGTGTTCTCGGCAGTCCGGGGAAAATCCTCGAAGTCGGCACGATATTCCTCGGCACCGAAGTGACCTAGTTCGGGTTCGTTGTCGTAGTCGTACTGTGCGCTGAGTTTTCCGGCGGCCGTCACGGTGAAGACGGCGGTGAACCACGTGCCTGCCCCTGGCTTGTACATCAGGCGCCTCAGTCGACGAGCCGCTTCGAACGTGCGTCGCGCGGGAGCAGCCGACTCCTGGGAGCCGTCGGCTGCGAAGAGCAACGTCTCGCCGGCCATCACACCCCGAGCCATGCTTGTCTGCATGCGGATGCGGTCGGAACCCGAAGGAATCAGTGCAAGGAGCTGCGAACCCAGTTCTCTCAGTGCATCACGTTCTGCTTCGAGACCCGACTCCACCTTGTCGTCACCGGACATTGTCGTAGAACTCCTGTCGTAGCGGTTGACCGTGAGCCTGGATCTTGACTTGGACACCGGTCGGGACTGTGTTCGTGCCCTCGTACTCCGGAAGCACTTTGAGGTCGGCGGCGCCTCCGTCGGACGCGGTCAGGGCTTGCCGGAGTTCGCGTTCGAGGTTACCGAAGGAGTGGCCCCGGCCGCGATTGACCTCTCGGAGCATCGGCACGATGTTGATCTTCTCGCCGCCGCCGCCGAACATGTTGGCCAGGAGGTGGCCTCCCTCGTACCCGACACCGCCCTCCTTGCCGATGCGCTTCTGCACCGACTCGGACCGGTCGGCATCGCCGAGTTGGAGGTCGTCGAACTCGGCGAGCACCGTGCGGCTGGCGTGGTCCGTGACGTAGACGTGCTTGCCACCGACGACGTAGGTCGTGTCCGCGGCGGGCTGCATGAGGTCGTAGTTCAGGTTGCCCTTGCCGCCGTACTCGGTCTCGACGTGGACGATGCGACCTGTCGCGTCGGTCGAGAACACACCCCGGCCAGGCACCGTGTACGCCGTGTCCGGGGCGAGGACCTGACCGTGGGCGAACGGCTTCTCCTTCGTCGGCAGGTCGGAGCCCGAGACCGTCACGTGGTGCTCGACGGCCGGTGTGGCGTGCGGCGTCGGTTCGGTCGGGGTGGGCGTCCGGTCAGGGCCCGACAGGTCGAGCTCCCCGATGTCCGTGTCATGGCCGCCACCGGCTGACCGGTCAGGGGTTGCACCCGCGCCGTCGACGGGACCGTCGGCCCGACCGGGCTCGTCCGTCCCAGGGCCGTCCGCGTGACCTGCTTCGCTCGTCCCAGGGCCGTCGGCCCGACCTGCATCGCTCGATCCGGCACCGTCGGCCCGACCGGCATCGCCCGCTCCGCCTCCATCGCCACGTTCGAGCAGCGTCGTGCCGCCCGACCCGGGGTCGGCGGCGCGGGCGGCACCGGCAGCGGGGTCGGAGCCGGTGCCACCACCCGCGTGGGCGGACGCGTCGGCGTGCGTGGGGGACGCGGCACGCGCCTCCTCGGCTGCTCGACCGAGGTCGCCGTAGTCGGCGAAGTCCTCGAGCTTCGACAGCGAGCCGAAGTCGACCTCCTCGCCCGCCTTGAGGGCGCCGGTCAGGCCCTCGAACTCGACGTCGGTCATGCGGTCGAGCGCCGTCATCGTGTCGGACAGACCGTCGAGGTCGTCGAGTTTCGACAGGCCGCCGGCGTGGTCGCCGAACTCGGCGACGAGGTCCTCGACCCGCGACAGGCCCTTCGGCAGGTGCGACGCGTCCTCCGCTACCTCGGCCAGTCGACCGGTGAGGGTCGCCGCCCGGGCCGCGCCCGACCCGACCTTGAGGCCCGCTCCGACCTGGCCCGCGCCCGGGATGAAGAACGAGGCGACGTTCGCCACCGCGAAGGTGCCGGCCGCGACCGGGTCCTCTTCCCACTGCTCGGGCGTGCCGACGATTCCGCCGACCATGCCGTCCATCGTCTGCTTGTAGTTGTCGCGCAGGCCGCGCAGCGACTCGGGGACGGCCGAGTCGGGCAGGTTCGCGAGGGCGGGCGCCACCGGGAAGGCCACCGTGATGGCGAGGGCGCCGAGACCGGTCAGCATGCCGGTCCACGCCTCGCCGGCGAACGACCAGTCGTGCTTCCAGCCGTTCGCGGCGTCGAAGCCGACGAGCGACACGGTGCCCTCGACGAAGCTGGTGCCGAACTCGACGAGTCCGTCGCCGACCGACTCCTGGCACGACCGCTCGCCCTTGCCCTGGGCACCCCACGGGTTGTCCTCGGCGAGGTCGAGCTGCTCACCCGTCACGGCGGTCTGCGGAGCCACGCAGAGGTCGTCACGCAGGGCGTTGACGCCGTTCTCGAACTCGACCCGGGCCGCGTCGATCTTCGCGATCTCGGCGTTGTACTGCGACTGCAGCTCGTTGTTGCGCTCGACCGACGGTGTGTGCTCGTTCCACGGGATGGTCGTCTCGCCCTGGCCCTCGGGCACGATCGGCACCCCGCCGCCGCTCATCTGGCTGGCCTGGAAGAGCGGGTTGTCGGGGTCGTAGAAGTCGAGGGTCACGCCGCCGGCCACCGACGCGCGGAAGGCGTTCGCCTCGGTCACGAGCTCTTTGATGCGCGCGACCGGTGCCGTGACCGACTCGGCGAGCGTCTCGAGGAGGTCGGCCACCGTCGAGAGCTTGCCGGCGACGGCCTCGGCGTCGGTGCGCACCGGGTCCATCGAGGCGAACAACTGCGGCCCCTCGGGTGCGGTGTACGACGCGGACAGCCCCGACCAGTCGGTCATCACGGCCTCGGCGTTCGTCGTGACCGCGGTCGACGTGGTCTTGTAGCCCGCCGCCGCCGACGCGATCGACTCGGGCACGATGTCGAGACCGTAGAACTCGGACGGTGCGATCAGCGACCCCTTCGTGGCCATCAGCGACCCCCCTCGAAGAAGCTGAGGTCGCCCGACTCGGCGGCCTGCACGGCGGCGGCCTGCGTCTGCGCGGCCATCTCCTCGTCGCCGTTCACGTAGGCCAGCGTCGCGTCACCCGCCCCGGTCGCGCAGGCGAGGATGCGCGCGTTGATGCCCTGCACGCGGTTCGTCTCGGACGAGATCAGGTCGACGACGGCCACGGCCGACGACACGAGGATGTCGCTGCCCACGCCGGCGTTCAGCTCGGTCTGGGCCGTCTCGACGCCGGTGAAGGTCGCCGCGAACGTCTCGGCCGAGCCCTGCACCTTGGTCAGGACGCTCACCACGCCGTCGGTCTGGATGCTCCACGAGCTCATCGGTCGTCTCCTGTCGTCACGAGGGTGCCCTGCACGTCGTCGGCCAGGCGCCGGGCCAGCGCCTGGGTGAGAGGCCCGTCGAAGGGGCCGTAGGCCTCCGTCCACCAGCGGTCGGTGGCGGGGTGGTCGTTCGGTCGGCCCGCGGGGTGGTCCTGGGACGCCGGGTCGGTCACCCGCAGGCCGAGGCCGCGCCGCGCCTCCCGGGGGTCCTCGAGCTGTGTGCTGCGCAGCACGGCCAGGACCAGGCCCTCGCCGGACGCGATCTGGATGCCGCCGCCCTGCCAGAGGCGCCCGGCACCGAGGCCGCCGTCGACGGCCGCGGCCGCGGTCACGACCTCGACGGCCGTCACGGGCTCGGCCGAGAGGATCACGAACTCACGGGGCACGGCGCACCGCCGGGGGGAGGAGGGCGTCGGCGACGACACCCGGGCCGATCGCGTCGAGGGCCGCCGCGAAGCGCTGCCACCGGGTCGCGTCGGCACCGAACGGCACGACGAGCGAGGGGGTGCGGGCGTTGCCGGTCGTGGTCCCGCCGTGCTCGGCGGCGAAGGAGGCCGCGTCGAGCCCCAGGCGCCGCACGGCCCGCGCGCCGACCACCGCGGCGAGGGGCTGCGGCGTCGTCGGCCGGTAGGGCGTGATGGTCGCGTCGGCCGCGCCCCGCAGGCTCCACGCCGTCGCCAGCAGCACCTGCTGCTTCTCGGACAGGCTGCGCAGAGCCGAGGAGGCGCGGGTCGCGTCGTCGCCGCCGGTCGCCTCGGGCAGCGCGAACAGCAGCCGGGTCTCCTCGGTCAGTCCGGTCTCGCTGCGCGCGATGCGGATCGTGCCGGTCCAGACCGTGCCGTCGGGTGCGGAGCCGGCGACGTGCACCCGGGAGTCCCGCGGCATGCGGGCCCGGGCCAGGGCCGTGATGCGACCGCGGTCCCAGACGGTGGCGGGGGGTTCGGAGGTGCCCCACACGGTGGGCGCGACGCCCGCGACGGCGGTGACCAGCGCCTCCGTCGTGGTGCCGGTCAGGGCCTCGGCCCTCGCCGCGTGGTGCACGGCCACGGAGAACTGCAGCCACGGACGCGTCGTCTCGACCGCCGGCTGGGGCAGGAGGGCGAACTCGTCGGCGGGCGCGGTCGCCCGCGCCGATCCGTCGACCGGGTCGCCGAGGGGATCGAGCAGGGCCTCGTCGTACGACGCCACCCGGGCACCGCCGATGGCGTGGCGCAGGTGGCCGTCGGCGTCCCGCACCAGCCAGGCCCCGGCGACGAGGCGCAGGGCCTGGTAGAGCGCCCAGCTGAGCCGGGCGTCGTCGTGGGTGACGACGACGACGCGGACGCCGGCGCGGGTCGCGTCGGTGAGCAGGGCCTGCCGCCCCGAGGTCAGGCCGACGACGGGGGCGGTGCTGATCGTCGCGATCCACCCCGGCCCACTCGCGTCGGCGAGCGGGTGGGGGAGGGTCGTCGCCCGTGAGTCGCTCACGGGCCGTGCCTAGATGCCGTCGACGGCGGCCTTGGCCCGCTGCATGGCGGTCTGGGCCGACTCGTCGTTCGACGCGAGCGACTGGCGGAGCGTGTTGATGATCGTGCGCACCTCGGTGGCGACGCGGTTCCAGCGCTGCTCCTTGCCTGCGTACTCCTCGCTGGAGCCGTCGGCCTGGTAGTCCGCCATGGCGGTCTTGACGTCGGAGTCGCGCTGCGTGATGAGCGCCTCGAGGCGGCTGGCGACGGCGTTGAAGTTGTCCTGGGCGTTGCCCGAGGCTCCGAGGTCGAAGTCGCGGCGGTCGGTTGCGTTGGCCATGGTCGTTCCCCCTTATGCGCGCGATCCGCCGAAGCGGGCGCTCTCGAATCCGGCACCGGACTGGGCCGAGGTGGTCTCGTCGGCGATCTGCTGCTCACCCTCGACGAAGGCACGGTTCTGGCCCGTGATGCCGGTCAGCACCGAGGACAGGGCGGCGTTGAGCTCGACGGAGATGCCGTCGACCTCGCCCTTGAAGCGGTCGAAGGCGGCGCGGCCGGCTCCGTTGAAGCGGCCTTCGAGCGGCGCGGCCGCGTCGGCGAGCTGGCGGACGAGCGCGCCGAGGTCGTCGCCGGCCCCGCTCGTCTTCTGGCTCAGTTGCGTGAGGGTCTCGCTCCCCATGGCGAACTTCATCATGTCGTTCTCCCCTTGCTTCGATCTGATGGCGACCCGTCACGGGTCGACTCATGAGGAAATCACGATTCCGTCTCGATCGCCACCCGTCTGCGGGGTACATGTCGGGGGACCGAGGCGGGGGACGGGTGGGTGACGGCCCCGGAACGGGTGTCTCACCGGGGGACGTGGGGTCGGCTAGCCTGGGGCCGATCGTGCGCTCCGGGGACGCGGGCGGTCGCTCCTCGTCGGTCTCGACGACCTGGTCCGGCACCCCGCAGGCGAGAGGCGGAACCGTGGGCGCACTGGTCGGCGCGCGAAGCTGCGGACGCTGCGGACAACCGCTCGGTGCGGGCGCGACCTGGTGCTTCTGGTGCGGTGTGCGGATCGTCTCGGCGGCGACCGGCAGCGCCATCGGCACCTACTCGGGACTGCTCGCGGGCGTGCAGACGGCGACCCCGTCGAGGCGTCGCGGTGCGGTCGCCATCGACTGGGGCGTCCCCCTCGTCCTGTTCGGCGTCCTCGTCGTCGGCGTGGCCACGGGCGCCTCGTCCGCCACGGCCGGCGGAGCGCTCGTCCCCGCGCCCGTCGAGGTCGCGGTGGTGGTGGTCGCCCTGGCCTTCGTGCTGCTCGACGTGGTGCTCTACGTGCGCGGAGGGCGCTCGGTGGGCCGGTTGGTCCTGTCCCTCCGCACCGTGGACGACCTGACCGGTCGCCCGCCGGCCGTGCTGAGGGTCGACCGCCGCGGACGCTTCAGCATCCGTCGGCAGGCGGTGACGGTCGACCTCCGGCGTGGCCGGGATCCCATGACGTCGTCGCCCCCGCTTGTGCAGAGGCCGGCCCTGCCCGCCGCGGCCTCCGCCCCGCTACCGCTCCACCCGACCGACCCGCTCGACGCCGCGGGACGACCCGACGAGAACACCTTCGGGCGCACGGGCCAGGGCCGACCCACGACCACCGCGCCGTCGATCGTCCTCGAGCTCGACAGCGGCGAACGCCTCGACCTCGAGTCGACCCTGCTGATCGGCCGCGCCCCGGTCAACCGCGAGGGCGAGGAGCACCCGGTCTTCGCCTGGGCGGACCTCGCCCGCAGCCTCACCAAGACCCACGCCCTCTTCGCGTGGGAGGGGGCCGTGCTGTGGGTGACCGACCTCGGGTCGACGAACGGGTCCTCGCTCGTCGCGCCCGACGGGACGCGGCAGCCGCTCGTGGCGGGCCTGCGCGGGCCGGCCGCACCGGGATACGTCGTCGAGCTCGGCGAACGGACCCTCACCGTCCAACCGTCCGGGGTGGTGGACGCATGAGCGGGGACCGCGACGTCGTCCTGCTCGAGACCGTCAAGACGCACCGCGCCCGCCTGGTCTCGGCCCTCCTGTTCGGCGAACTCGACGAGCGTCGGCTCGTCAACGACAACGTCCGTCGGCTGATCGTCAGCCTGGTCATCGCTGCGGTCGCCTGCGCGGGCTGCGCCGGCACGTCCTTCGTGCTCTCGGTGCTGGCCGACCAGCGCGCGACCCAGTCGCAGACCACCGGAGGGTCAGGAGGCGCGGTGCCGGTCACCGGCTCGCCGTCGCCCTCTCCCGCGTCGACCGACGTCCCCGACCCCACCCCCACGACGGAGCCCCGATGACCGACTACACCCGGCTGACCATCGTCGGCACGGCGCGCAAGGCCGAGATGGTCGTGCCCGCCGACGAGCCGATCGGTGGTCTGATCCCGCGCCTCATGGAGCTCCTCGACGAGCGTCCCGGTGCCGTGTCGCGCCCGCTGACCCTCGTCCGCTCGACGGGGGAGCAGCTCGACACCTCTCTGTCGGTCGCCGAACAGCGCATCGTCGACGGCGAGCTGCTCCGGCTGCTGCGCGAGGACGCCGCGCCCCCGCCGCCCGAGGTCGCGGACGTCACCGACGTGCTCGCCGAATCGCTCGCCAGCCGACCGGGCCTGTGGACGCGACGGTCGCGGACGGCGACGGCGGCCGTCGCGATCGGCCTGCTCTCGCTGGCGCTTTCGACGATGCTGGCCAGGGCGTCCGACGTCGAGCCCGTCGGCACGCTCGCGACCGTCTACGGCTTGGCGGTCGTGGTCGCCCTCGTCTCCGGTCGTTTCGGCGGCCGCTGGCTCGCCGTCTCCGCGACCTCGGTCGCCCTGGGGTGCGCGGCCCCCTTGGCGGTCGTGCTCGGGGCCGTCCCGGCCCTCGAGCTGCCGCCGGTCGACGTGGCGCTCGCCGTGATCGTGCTCGCCTGGGTCGCGCTGGCGCTCGGAGCGGGCGCCGGTCTCGGCTCCCGGTCGGCGTGGTGGGGCGGCGTCCTCGGCGTCGTGCTCGGGGCCGTGCCGATCGTGCTGCGGTCCCTCGGCGTCCAGGACGCGGGGGCCGTCGGCGTCGGCGCCGTGCTCGCCGTCGTCGTCTGCGGCCTGCTGCCCTGGTTCGCCATGAGCGCCTCCGGCCTGACCGGTCTCGACGACCAGGTGGTCGACGGACGTCGGGGTCGCCGTGACGAGGTGCTGCTGACGGTCGGCGACGCCTACCGCACCCTGACCTGGTCGACCTTCGCGGTGGCGGGGCCCGTGGCCGTCACGGCCGTCTCGTCCGTCGGGTCGGCCGATCTCTGGCAGGTCGGTCTCGGGGTCGCCGTGGTGCTCGTCGTCGCGGCCCGCACCCGGGCCCTGCCGATCGCCGCCCAGGGCTGGGTGCTCTGGGCCGCCGCCCTGATCGGCCTGCTCGGGGGCCTGCTCGTCCAACCGCTCGCTCCCGGGTGGCTCGTGGTCGTCCTGTTCGCGGCCGGGGTCGTGGTCGCGGTCGTGGCCGGCGGCGTCGACCCGGTCGCCCACCAACGCGCCTCGCTGCGCCGCGTGGGCAACGCCGTCGAGGCCCTCGGCGTCGTGGCCCTGCTCCCCGTCCTGCTCGGGGTGTTCGGCGTCTACGCCGACCTGCTCGGGGCCTTCTCGTGAGCGCCTTCGACGCGTTCGTCCGGTCGGCGCCGCTGGCCCTGCTCGGCAGCGTGAGCGCCCGGGTGCACGAGGTGACGACGGTCGACGAGATCGTCCGGCGGCCGCTGCCGGTGTCGCGCCGCATCGGCTTCGTGCAGGCACGGGGCGGAGCCGGGGCGAGCGCGACCGCCGGTTACGTCGCCGCCCTGCTCGCCCGTCGCCGTCCCGGGCTCGTCCTCGGTGTGGACGCGTCGCGCGGCCCCCGCGGCATGCTGTGGCAGGCCGGCGCGCCGGTCGGTTCGAGCGCGGCACCGAGCTCGCGGAGGCGCACGGCACACCGGTCGGTCGACGCCGTCGACGGTCTGCCCCGCACGCCCTCCGGCCTCTACGCTCTCTCGCTCGACCCCCGGGGCGAGTCCCGTGCCGTGGCCGCCGCGGCGGGCTGGTTCGACGAGGTCACCCCGATCAGCCGTTTCTTCGACCTCGTCGTGACCGACTGGGGAGTGCGCGACTGGCGTGCCGACCTCACCGACGTGGTGTCGGCCAGCCGGACGGTGTGCATCGTGGCCCGCGCCGATCGCCACGCCGCCGAGGAGGCCGCGGCCCTCGTGCCCGCGATCAAGGACCACCCCGACCGGCCCGACGTGGTCATCGCCCTGGTCGACGTCGGCGACGCCGGTCGCGCGGCCCCCGTCACGGTCGGCGACGACCCCACCGTGCCCGTCGTGCGCGTGCCCTACGACGCGGCCCGTTCCGGGGGTCGGCCGGTGTCGAGCGCCGCACTGGGCACGCGCACCCGCATCGCCTACGCCCGCCTCGCCGCCGCCCTGCTGCCCCCCGACGCCCCGTCGGTCCCGAGGGGAGCCCCGCCCGTCGGGGATCCCGGCCCGGCCCCGTCCGCGGCCGATCCCGGCCCGTCGGAACGTCGCCCCTCGGAACGCCGCCAGGCCCGCGGGCGGGACGCCCGCCCGGCGATCGCCGACGACCAGGAGGCGCGACGATGACCGTCAAGCTCGTCCACCGGCCCACGCGCATCACGCGACCCGTCCAGCCCGCCGAGCACGAGGACATCACGCCACCACCCCAGCTGGCCGACGGCAAGGTCGGCGGCGTGCCCGTGCAGGCCCTGCTCCCCGTCGTGGGCGCCCTCTCGAGCGTCGTGATGATCGTCGTCTACCGCGGCAGTTCGAACCCGCTCTTTCTGCTGGTCGGCGCCGTGCTGCTCATCGTCGCCCTGGTCGGCGGCCTCGCGGTCACCCTCAGCCAGCGGGGCAACGCGGCGCGGCAGCGGCGCCTGCAGCGCGAGCGTTACCTCGACTTCCTCGAGCGCCTGCGCTCCCGGATGCGCACGAAGGCCCGGGCCGTCCGGGCGACGGCGGCCGTGCTCGACCCCGAACCCGCCGCCCTGCTCGAGCTGGTGCGCGACCCCGCGCGACTCTGGGAACGCCGCCGCCAGCACGACGACTTCCTCTCGGTGCGGATCGGCGAGGGCGACCTGACCTGGTTCCCGATGTCCGTCCCCGAGGACCCGAACCCCGTGCAGCCGTTCGACCCGATCATGGCCAGCGAGGCCGAGTCCGTGGTCGAGCACCTCTCGACCGTGCGGGGCATGCCCATCACGGTCGACCTCGACCGAGCCGGATCGGTCGCCGTGCTGGGCGACCGCGAGTCCGCGCTGCGGGTCGCCCGCTCGATGATCCTGCAGCTCGCCGCCCTGCACTCGCCTGACGACGTGCACCTGGCCGCGGCGTTCCCCGAGAGCGCGGCCGACGACTGGCGCGGATTCGACCTCGTCCCGCACGCCGTGGACGACTCGTTGTACGACGGACCGGTGCCGGCGCGACGGGTCGCGACCAGCGCCTCCTCGTTGCTCTCGGTCATCGGCGGCGAACTGGGCGACCGGGCACAAGAGGCCGCCACGACGAAGCGCTCGATCGGCACCACGGCGCGCACCGAGGGATCGCGCCTCGTCGTCTTCGTCGACGACTGGGGGCACGTCGCCTCGAGCATCCCGGTGCCCGACGCCGACCTCTCGCTGACCGACCTCGGCGTGACCACCGTCCACCTGCTGAGCGACCGCCTGCACGAGCCGTCCGACGTCACGCTGCGCATCACCGTCGAGGGCGACGAGGCGGTCGTGACGGACGCCCGCGTCGAGGACGACGGCCAGGTCCGCGTGCAGACGGCGACGATCGACGCCACGACCCCGCAGCTGTTCGAGGCCGTCGCCCGCACGCTCACCCCCCTCCGGCTCAGCCTGAGCAGGCAGGACGAGGTCGACTCGGCCCAGGCCGTCGAGATCACCGACCTGCTCGGCATCGACGACGTGACGACGCTGACGCCGGCGACCGCGTGGACGCCGCGCTCGCCGCGGGACTTCCTGCGCGTGCCGATCGGCATCGACGACTTCGGGGCGCCGGTCCTGCTCGACCTCAAGGAGTCCGCGCAACTCGGCATGGGCCCGCACGGCATCTGCATCGGCGCGACCGGTTCGGGCAAGAGCGAGCTGCTGCGCACGCTCGTGCTCGGCCTCGCCCTGTCGCACTCGCCCGACGACCTCAGCATGGTCCTCGTCGACTACAAAGGAGGCGCGGCGTTCGCTCCGTTCGCGGGGTTGCCGCACGTCGCCGGGCTGATCGACAACCTGGCCGACGACGCGCAGCTCACCGAACGTGCCCGGGTCAGCATCCAGGGCGAGGTCGTCCGGCGTCAGGAGCAGCTGCGCGACGCCGGGGGCGCGTCGTCCATCAGCCACTACCGCGAGATGCGCGTCGGTCGCCCGGAGCTGCCGCCGATGCCGCACCTGTTCGTCGTCATCGACGAGTTCGGCGAGCTGCTCACGGCGGAGCCCGAGTTCGTCGACCTGCTGCTCACCATCGGTCGCATCGGGCGGTCGATCGGCGTGCACCTGCTGCTCTCGAGCCAGCGCATCGAGGCGGGCAAGCTGCGGGGCCTCGACACCTACCTCTCGTACCGGATCGGCCTGCGGACCTTCTCCGAGGCCGAGAGCTCGATCGTGCTCGACCGGCCGGACGCGTTCCACCTCCCCGCGGTCCCGGGGTTCGGCTTCCTCAAGGTCGACACCTCGGTGTACCGGAGGTTCCGCGCGGGTTACGTGTCGGGCCCCCTGCCGACCGAGGCCGCCCGCTCGCTGGCGGGCGACGACGTGCGGCCGACCGCGCTCCTGCTGCCGACCTTCAACGGCATCGCGGGCGGCGACGACGACGGCGGCGAGGACGAGCTCTCGCGGCCCGACGTCGGTCGCGCCGTCATCGACGAGGCCGTCGACCGCCTGATGGGCGGCGGCACGGACGTCGACCCGGTCTGGTTGCCACCCCTGCCCGACCGGCTCGCGCTCTCGCGGGTGGTCGGAGCGGACCAGGCCGGCGGCCTGCGGGTGCCGATGGGACTGCTCGACGACCCGGCGCGGCAGCGGCAGGACCCGTGGCTGCTCGACCTCGCCCGGGCCGGTGGGCACGTCGCCGTGATCGGGGCGCCGCAGACCGGACGCAGCACGTTCCTCCGCACCCTCGTCGCCTCGCTGGCCCTGACCCACACCCCGCAGGAGGTCGGCATCTACGGCATGGACCTCACGGGCGGGGGGCTTGGCCGGATCGAGGGGTTCCCGCACGTCGGCGGCGTGGCCACGCGGGCGAGCAAGGACCGCCTCCTGCGCCTGCTCGAAGAACTGGCGGCCATGCTGACGACCCGGGAGCGCGTGTTCCGCGACCACGGCATCGACTCGCTGGCCATGCTGCGTCGATTGCACGCCGCGGGCGAGGTGCCCGAGCTGATCTCGGCCGACGTGGTCCTCGTCGTCGACGGCACCGGCCAGCTGCGTGGGGACTTCGCCGAGCTCGAGACGGCGTTCGGCGACCTGCTGCTGCGCGGCGGCAGCTACGGACTGCACGTCGTGCTCGGGATGACCCGGTGGAACGAACTGCGGATGGCGCAGCAACCGCTGGTCGGCACCCGGGTCGAGTTGCACCTGAACGATCCCGCGGACTCGGTGATCGGTCGCAAGCTGGCCCAGACCATCCGGGCCGACCAGGCCGGTCGAGCCCTGACCGACGACAACCTGTTCGCGCAGGTGGCGCTGCCGGTGCTGGACGACACGGACGACGACGAGGTCGGCGACGCCCTCGAGGCCCTCGCCCGCCGGTCGGCGTCGAGCTGGAACGGCCCCGCGGCGGCACCGATCCGCCTCCTGCCCACCGAGCTCTCGCCGGACGAGCTGCCCGACGCGCTGGACGAGCCCGAGGCGATCCCGTTCGGCCTGCGGCAGGACACGATGCAGCCGGTCGCCCTCGATCCGGGTGCCGACCAGCACCTGCTCGTGTTCGGCGACTCGAAGGCCGGCAAGTCGACCCTGCTGCGCGGACTGGTCCGCGGCTTCGTCGACCGGGCGACCCCGGACGAGCTCGTCGTGGCCCTGATGGACCTCCGCGGCGACCTGGTCGCCGAGGTGCCGGACGACTACCTCGGCGGTCATGCCTCGACCAGCACGGACGCCCGCGCGCTCGCCGTCGCCGTGGCCGACGAGCTCGCCAAGCGCCAGGCCGGCGACCGCGACGCCGGTCCGCGCATCGTCGTGGTGATCGACGACTACGACATCGTCGCCTCGGGGGGCACCGAGCCCCTCAAGCCGCTGCTGCCCTTCCTGCCCTCGGCCCGCGACCTCCGGCTGCACGTGTTGATCAGCAGGCCGGTCGCCGGCTCGGCGCGGGCGCTCTACGACCCGGCGCTGCAGACGCTGCGCGACACGGGTGGGTCGTCGTTCATCATGTCGGGCGAACGCAGCGAGGGACCGATCGTGCCGCAGGTCTACGCCGAGCAGATGACCGCCGGTCGAGGCCGCCTGGTCCGTCGCGGCCAGGCGCCGCGCATCGTCCAGGTGGCCCGGTTCGAGGCCGACGGACGAGCCGACGTCGCCGGAGCGGGCTCGTGACCGGCCGGACGGTCGTCGTCGCGGGCGTCGCCGGGGGCGTCGGGACCACGACGGTCACGGCCCTGCTCTTCACCCAGCTCTCGGGGGAGTCGGTGCCCCGGCTGATCGACCACTCGGGCGGGGACCTCGGGACCCGGCTGACCGGGGGCGACGACGCGCCGCGGGTCGACCACGAGCTGACCCTGCACGACCTCGGCGCCCACGCCGACGGCGCACTCCTCGACCTGCTCGACGACGCGAGCGTCTTCGGGGTCGTCGTGGCCCCGACGACCCCGGTCGGCTTCGCCGACGCCCAACGGGTCCTCGCCCGCATCCGCGAGCGGCACGGGGTCGGCGGCCTGCGCCGGGTGATGCTCGTGGTCGTCGGCGTCTTCGGCGAGCATCGGACCACGCGCTCGAGCGAGGCGCTGCAGAACGAGTTCGGCCGTCGATCGCTCGTCGTCGTCCCGCGCGACCCCGCCCTCGCGGCGGGCGGGCGCGTTCCGCTCAACCGGCTGACGCGGGAGTCCCGACGGGCCCAGGGCGAACTCGTGTCGTACCTGCGCGAACGCCTGGCGAGCCACCGCGACGCGCGCTGAGGCGCCGGTCCGCGCCTCCGGCCGGGACGCGAGTCGCGCCTCCGGCCGGGACGCGAGTCGCGCCTCCGGCCGGGACGCGAGCCGTGCCTCCTCGTCCGAGGGGCGTCAGCGCAGGGGCTCGACGAGGTGAGGGCCGTTGTTGCGGACGTTGTTCGCGTCGCGGCTCACCTCGTGCTGCACGAGGTCGTGGGCGACCTCGAACGAGTCCCGGTCGAGCAGCGAGAGCAGCTCGTCGGCGTCGAGGCCGTCGCCCAGCCAGTCGTCGTACGAGTCGGGGGTGAGGCAGGCCGGCATCCGGTCGTGCACCTCGCCCGGTGCCACGTGGGCGTCGCGCGTGATGATCGTCGTCGAGAGCACCCAACGGTCGGGGTCGTCCTCGTCCTTCGCGGGATCGGGCCACGCGGTGACGAGGCCGGCCATGGCGAGCCCCGCGTCGGGCTGGTGCACGTAGTGCGGCTGCTTGCCGGTCTCGGTCACGACCCACTCGTAGTACCCCTGTGCGGGGACGATGCACCGGCTGCTCGCGAACGCCCGGCGGAACATGCCGCTGGTCGCCACGGTCTCGATGCGGGCGTTGATCGGCTGCGGACGCTTCTTCAGGTCGGGGTACCACGACGGCACGAACCCCCACCGGGCACCGGGCAGCTGCCTCTCGCCGTGCCGCTCCCGGACGACCGGCACGACGGTCGTCGGCGCGACGTTGAAGTCGTCGGGCAGGGGCCCCAGGCCGTCGAGCAGGCTCGGCAGCAGATCGGACGTGGCCCGGGCAACGACGTAGCGACCGCACATGCCGACAGTCTGCTCTTCCGCGGAGGGGCGTGTCGGTGGTTCACTGTGGCCGTGGCGCCGCGTGGGACGGCGACACGGTGAGAGGGTGGTGACCATGTCCGACGAGCAGAACCCCGCGCGCGGCTTCGTCGTCGCGGGCGTCGTGCCCAACTCGGGCGAGGCCGTCGTGGCGACCGCGGCCGACCTGGCGGCACGGTACGGCACCGGTCTGCTCTGCGTCTCGGTCGAGCCCGACCGGCTCGCCTTCGCCGAGGGCATCGACGGCACCGTCCTGTCGTACCCCCTCGACCCCGACGACTACACCGAGACGCTGTCCTTCGACGCCGACCTGGAGGCGCGGCTGCGGCCGGTCGCCTCGGCTCGCGGCGTCGAGCTGCGCACCTCGATCGTCGCCGGCGACCCCGCCCGGTGCCTGTCGCACCTGGCCGAGCAGCTCGACGCCCCGCTGATCGTCGTCGGCAGCCGCGAGGCCGGCCTGCGGGGCAGCGTCCGAGAGTTCTTCGCCGGCTCGGTCGCCCTGCACCTCAGCCACCGTCAGCACCGGCCGGTCGTCGTCGTGCCGCTCGCCCCCGTCCCCCGCAGCCAGACGCTGCCGTGGGAGGACGAACTGTGACGCGAGGCCGCCGGTGACGGGTGCCGCGCGCCCTCGTGCCCCGCACCTCCGTCCGTCCCTGATCGCCCTCGTCGCGCTGGGCGGTGCCCTCGGGACGGCCGCACGGGTCGGGATCACGCTCGTGGTGCCGTCGTGGGGGGCGTTCGACACGGCGATCTTCGCGATCAACGTGGTCGGGGCGTTCGTGCTCGGCGTCCTGCTCGAGCGGCTGCTGCGCTCCGGGCCCGACGAGGGCGGGCGTCGCCGGCTCCGACTGCTCGTGGGGACGGGCGTCCTCGGCGGGTTCACGACCTACAGCTCGCTCGCGACCGAGACCGCGGCGCTCGCCGGGGCGGGCGGGGGCGACCTCGCCGTCGCCGTGCTCTACGGGCTGCTGAGCCTGGTGCTCGGGGTGCTCGCCGCCGCGGCCGGCATCCGGGTCGGCGCACGTCTCGCGGGGCGCGCCTCGTGAGCCCGTTGCTCGTCGTCGCCGTCGCGGTGGCCGGCGGGGTCGGTGCCGCCACCCGGTTCGTCGTCGACGGGCTCGTCAAGGACCGCCTCGGCTCCGCCTACCCGTGGGGCACGACCGTCATCAACGTGTCGGGCTCGTTCGCGCTGGGGCTGCTGACCGGCCTGGCCCTGCAGGCGGTCGTCACGCCCGAGTGGAAGGCCGTGCTCGGCACCGGGCTGCTCGGCGGGTACACGACGTTCAGCACCGCGAGCGTCGAGACGGTGCGACTGCTGGCGGCCGGACGACGCGGGGCCGCGGTCGCGAACGGCCTCGGCATGCTCGTCGCGTGCGTGGGCGTCGCCTCCCTCGGGCTGTGGCTCGGCTCGCTCGCCTGACGGGCTCGTCGCCCGGGCCTCAGGCGCGCCGAGTGGGCAGATCTCGTCCTTCCGCGGCTGGTGAGGGACCCGTTCTGCCCACTCGACCCGCGCCTCCGGGGGGAGGGGCCCGGTCAGGCGTGCGTCTCGCGCTCGTGCCCGGCGTGGTCGGCCGGCTCGAGCTGGAACGTCGCGTGCTCGACCGAGAAGTGGGCGGCGAGGCACCGGTCGAGGGCGTCCAGGGTCTCGTCGACCTTCATGTCGCAGAACACCTCGCGTTCGACGACGACGTGCGCCGAGAAGACGGTCGCCCCGCTGGTGATCTGCCAGGCGTGGACGTCGTGTGCCGAGACGACGCCCGGGGTGTCGCCGATGTGCGTGCGGACCGACTCGAGGTCGATGTCGCCCGGAGCCGAGCCGAACAGCACCCGGATCGCCTCGCGCAGCAGCGACCAGGCCCTCGGCACGATCATCGCCGCGATGATCAGCGACCCGACCGAATCGGCCTGCGTGAAGCCCGTGGTCAGCACGACGACGGCGGCCACGACGACGGCCGCCGAGCCGAGCAGGTCGCCGAGCACCTCGAGGTAGGCGCCGCGCATGTTGATCGAGTGCGTCGCCCCGCCCCGCAGCACGAGCAGTGCCGCGACGTTCGTCGCCCCGCCGACCAGGCCGACGACCAGCATCGGCAGCCCGAGCACCTCGTGCCCGTCGACCGCCACGAGACGGGAGACGGCGGCGACGGCGACCGAGAGCGACACGGCGAGCAGCACGAGGCCGTTGACGAAGGCGGCGAAGACCTCGGCCCGGCGGTAGCCGTAGGTCTGTCGGCCGCTCGCGGGTCGGGCGGCGACGATCGTGGCCACGAGGGCGATGACCAACCCGGCCAGGTCGGAGAGCATGTGCCCCGAGTCGGCCAACAGCGCCAGAGAGCCCGAGAGCCAGGCGCCGACCAGCTGGGCGACGAGACCGAGGGCGATGATCGCGATCGCGAGGCGGAGCCGTCGTCCGTCGGCGGCGACGTGTCCGTGTCCGTGGTCGTGGCCCATGGGCGCCTCTCGTCGGGATGAGGGTCGGGGGTGGCGGATCGGGGTGGGTATCCGTCCGGCGGATCGGCCCGGCGGGTCGGTCCGCCGGCGTTCCGGGCCGGCGTCGAATCTACCGGCGCCCGTCGGCGACGGCCATCGATCCGGGCAGTCGATAACGAGTCTCGATCCCTGCAACGACGCCGATCGGGGCGCGCCGGGCGGACGAGGAGGCGCGGGTCGGCCCCGCCTGGGAGCCGCCCCCACCGCGCATGGTTCAGTGAGGCATGACCGACTCGACCGAGACCTCCTCCGCCTCCCTCGGGGAACCCGCCCGCGCCTCCTCGTCCCTCGTCGCCGTGACGGGTGCGACGGGTGCCGTGGGCGGCATCGTGGCCGCGCACCTGTCCGAGCGGGGCGTCCCGCTGCGGCTCGTCGTGCGCGACGCCACCCGGGCACCCCGACTCGACGGGGCCGAGGCCGAGGTCGCCGTCGCCACGTACGGCGACCGGGCGGCCTCCGTCGAGGCCCTGCGCGGGGTCGAGACGCTGTTCATGGTGTCGGCGGCCGAGGCCCCCGACCGCGTCGACCAGCACCGCTCGTTCGTCGACGCCGCCGTCGAGGCGGGCGTGCGCCACGTGGTCTACACGTCGTTCGCCGGTGCGTCGGCGGACTCGGTCTTCACGCTCGGGCGGGACCACTTCGCGACCGAGCAGCACATCCGCGAGTCGGGGCTGGCCTTCACGTTCCTGCGGGACAACTTCTACCTGGACTTCATCCCGCTGTTCGCGGACGAGCAGGGCGTGATCCGCGGCCCGGCCGGTGACGGGCGCGTGGCGGCGGTGGCCCGGGCCGACGTCGCGGCGGTGGCGGCCGTCGTGCTGCTCGACCACGAGTCGCACGCCGGGGCGACCTACGACCTCACCGGGTCGGAGGCGTTCACCCTGACCGAGGCGGCTGCACGTCTCACCGCCCTCGGCGGACGGTCGTTCACGTTCGTGGACGAGACGGTCGACGAGGCCTACGAGTCCCGCCGCGTCTTCGAACCCGAGCCCTTTCAGGCGGACGCCTGGGTCAGCACCTACACGTCCATGGCCTCGAGCGAGGTGGCGCAGGTGACGTCGTCCGTGCGCGACCTGACCGGACGCGACCCGTTGACGCTCGAGGTGCTCTTCGCCGGAGGCGTCCAGCACTGATTCGACCCGGGAGGCCGCCCGGTCGTCGGCCCGGCCGGCGGCCCGGCCGGCTCAGGGCACGCGTCGTGACGACAGCACGCCGCTGACGCCGAGCACGACGACCGCCGCGGCGACGCCGATCATCGGGATCTGCCAGTTGCCGCTGACGTCGTGCAGTCCGCCGATCGCGAGCGGCCCGAGCGCGGCGATCGCGTAACCGCCGCCCTGCACCAGGGCCGACAGCCGTCGTGCCTCGACGTCGGTCGACGCCATGCGCACGATGACGATGAAGATGATCGTGATGCCGCCGCCCTGCGCGGCCCCACCGAAGATCGACCAGAGCAGCCAGTGCTCGGGAGCGAAGAGCAGGCCGAGCGGCATGGCCGACCAGAAGACGGCGATCAGCCCGATGACGACCGCCGGCCGCACGCGCAGGGCGAGGAACGGCACCCCGAGCGCACCCACGACCGCGAGGATCTGGAAGACCGACGAACTCGCCCCGGCCGCCTCGCGGGTGAGGCCGACCTCGTCGCGCAGCAGCGTGGGCATCCAGGCCGTGAGCCCGTAGTAGCCGAACGCCTGCCCCGAGAAGGCCAGCGTCAGGCCCCAGGTCGTCCACCGACGCAGCAGCGGGGTCGCGCTGCGTCGGCGCTCGCGCGCGTCGACCTCGGCCTCGCCGGGCTCGACGACGTCGATGCCGCCCGTGAAGACGTCGGCCGCCGAGGAGGCGCGGTGCCGGTCGTCGACGTCGGCCTGCGACCCCGGCACCACGGCCACGCTGCCGCCCCGCACCGCGACGCGGGGGCCGACGGCGATCGACCAGACGACGGCGGCCAGGACGGCGAGCAGCCCCCAGGTCACGAGGGCGAGGGGCCAGCCGACGACCGAGGCGATCGGGGCCGTCGCGAGCGAGGTGATCATCGACCCGACGTTGAGGGCCGAGGTGTAGATGCCGGTCACGAAGCCGGCCCGCTCGGGGCTGAAGTCACGACGGATGACGACGGGCAGCACGACGTTGCCGATCGTGATGGCGACGCCGATCACGATCGTGCCCACGTAGAGCCAGACCGTGCCGCCGGCCGTGCGCAGCAGCGTGCCGAGGAGCACGCCGGCGAGCCCCAGCGTGACGGCGCGCTCGGCGCCGATCCGGCCGATCAGGGCCGAGGCGAACGGGCTCGCCACGGCGAAGCAGAGCACGGGGATGCTGGTGAGCAGCCCGGCGACGACCGCCGTGAGGCCGAGGTCGGCGCTCATCTGGTCGAGCACGGGGGCCGGGGCCACGATCGGCCCGCGCATGTTGAGGGCGATCAGCACGATCGCGAGGGTGAGCAACCAGGCGGCGGGCGACCGCACCGCGGCCGCGGCCCGGGTCACGCGGCGCCGCGCAGCAGGGAGACGCCCAACAGGTCGGCCACCTCGTCGACGTCCGCCGCCACGGCGACCGCGCCGACGTACTCCTCGGGCTCGCCGTAGCCCCAGCCGACGAGGATGGTGGGCACGCCGTGCACGGCCGCGCCCTCGACGTCGTGGTGGCGGTCGCCGAGCAGGACGGGCCGCGAGAGGTCGGCCCCGCGGGCGCGCAGGCGCTTCAGGGCCTCCTCGACGACGTCGGCCTTGGTGTTGCGCACCTCGTCGTCGGACGCGCCGGTGATGACGTCGAGGTAGCGGTCGAGGCCGTGGGCCCGGAGGATGGCCGTGGCCGGGGTCTCGGGCTTCGAGGTCGCGGTCGAGGTGGGGATGCCGGCCGCGTGCACGGCCGCCATGAGGTCGGGCACCCCCGGGAACACCTCGCCCTCGAGGGCGCCGTGGGCCAGGTAGTGCGCGCGGTAGAGCCGCATGGCGTCGACGAGGCGCTCGCCGTCGAGGCCGAGGCGCACCTCGAAGCTCTGCGGCAGGGGCGGTCCGACCCAGGCCATGAGGTCGGCGGGCGAGGGCACCGGCAGGCCGAGTTCGCCGATCGTGTGGGCGAGGCTGGCGGTGATCGCGGGCGCCGAGTCGGCGATGGTGCCGTCGAGGTCGTAGAGGACGGCCGTGTAGGGGAGAGTCATCACCCCCAGCTTACGGATCGGGGGTCAGCAGGGGACCGCTCGGAGCGGCCAGGACGCGACGGCCGACACGGCGTCCCGGATCGCCGTCGCGTTCGCACCCGCACTCGTCGTGCTCGTCTTCGCGTTCGCGTTCGCGGTCGCGGTCGCGTGCGGGGTCGGGCTCCGTCGCGACGCGTCGAACGGGCGCTGGGGGGCGTCGGGCCTGCTCGCGAGGGACCGGAAGACGGGGGTCGCCTCGCGTTCGGCGGCCAGGGTGTCGAAGATCGGTGAGGTCACGGGTTGCTCCTGCGGTCGAGGGGGGTCCTAGCAGAAATATAACCCTGAAATGTGAGTATCACAAGGGTTCGTGGCCCTGCGCCCGCGTGGGCCCGTACCCGCGCGGCCCCGCCCCCACGGCGCTCGGCGTCAGAAGAGGCGGGAGTGCGAGTCGTCCAGCCCGCGCATGGCGTCGTAGTCGAGCAGGAGGGTGCGGATGCCCCGGTCGTGGGCCAGCGTGCGGGCCTGCGGTTTGATCTCTTGCGCGGCGAACACCCCGGTCACGGGGGCGAGGTGTGGGTCGCGGTTCATCAGCTCGAGGTACCTCGTGAGCTGCTCGACCCCGTCGATGTCGCCTCGCCGCTTCAGCTCGACGGCCACCGCGGCGCCCTTCGCGTCGCGGGCCAGGATGTCGACCGGCCCGATGGCGGTCATGTACTCGCGGCGGACGAGGGTGTGGCCCTCGCCGAGCAGTTCGATCTGTTCGGCCAGCAACTTCTGCAGGTCGGCCTCGACGCCGTCCTTGGTCAACCCCGGATCGACGCCCATCTCGTGGGACGAGTCGTGCAACACCTCGTGGATCGACACCACCAGGAGGTCGGCCGTCTTGGCCTGGGTCACCTTCCACAGCTCGACGACGCCGGCCTCGCGTTGGTCGTCGTCGGGTTCGACCGTGCGGATGGTGCAGGGCGGGCTCATCCAGTTCAGGGGCTTGTAGCTGCCCCCGTCGGAGTGGACGAGCAGGCTGCCGTCGCTCTTGACCATCAGGAGGCGCGTGGCCAGGGGCAGGTGGGCGGACAGTCGACCGGCGTAGTCGACCGAGCAACGGGCAATGACGAGGCGCACCCGACGATCCTACGGGGCGACGCGAACACGGCTCGGGCCCCTCGTTGACAAGTATGCATATGTGAAATACATTCATGACAGATGGTCGGCAGGACGGCCACCGAGACGCCTCCAGGAGGAACGATGCCCCACCCGATGCCCGCCACGACCCGGCCGCTGCGGACGACGACCCACGACACGGCCGAGCTGCTGCTCGTCGACCTGGCGACGGCGCGCTACGCGCCCGGCGACTCCCTCGACGTCGACACCATCGTGCGCGAGCACCGGGTCACCCCCGGCGAGGTGCACCTCGCCCTCTTCGAGCTGAGGCGCATGAAGGTCGTGGTGCGCGCCCCGTTCAGCGGTGCCCACGTCGTCGTCTGGCACCGGCGGTTCAACGAGGTGCTGCTGCGCGACCTGGTCCGCATGGTCTCCGTGGCGTCGACGACGGCGACGTCGCTCGAGGACGTCCCCGAGCCCGCCGTGCGCCGACCGGCCTGCACGGCCCACGGGCTGGCCCTGCCCGCGGACGTCGCCCACTTCCTCGACCTCGTCCGGGCGATCGTGCAGGTGCTCTCGCCGGCGGCCCGTCAGCACGTGCGCGACGACCTGCTGCTGCCGCTCGAGATCCTCTGCAGCGCGAGGGCCGTCGCGGTGCACGACATGCGGCCCGCCCTCGGCGAGACCGTCCGCGGCGCGATCGTCGACCTGATGGAGGCCGCCGCGCACTACGGCGACTGGACACAGCTGCCCGGTCTCGCGTCCGACTACGTCACGGCCCTGGGCGTCGACGAACCGCCCGTGCGACCCGTCGACTGACACCGCACCGACCGTCACCGCTCACCCGGAGGCCGTCCGGCCCCGTCGGCTAGGCTGCGGCAGCATGAGCCGGGCAGAGGGCGACGTCGCCGCGAGGCCGACCCTCGCGTCGGTGGCGCGGGTCGCCGGGGTGAGCGCGAGCACCGCCTCCTTGGCCTTCAGCGGGACCGGCCCCGTCTCGGACGAGACCCGCGCGCGGGTGCTCGCCGCCGCCGACGAACTCGGCTACGCAGGGCCCGACCCCCGCGCGAGGTCGCTGCGGCGTGGGCGTTCCGGCATCGTCGGCGCCGTCCTCGAGTCCACCCTCAGCACGGCCTTCCGCGACCCGATCAACGTGGCCATGCTCGACGGCATCGCCGACGTCACGGGGCCGGCCGACAACTCGCTGCTGCTGCTGACCGAGACCGCGGGCGAGCGCTCCCGCCTGCTGGACGCCCCGGTGGACGCCGTCGTGCTGTTCGGCTGCAGCACCCGCCTCGACCAGTCCGTGTCGATCATGCGTCGGCGCGGCATCCCGGTGGTCTCGATCGAGGCCCCGCCGACCGAGGGCGTGCTCGACATCGCCGAGGACAACGTGGGCTCGTCCCGCCTGTTGGCGCAGCACCTGCACGACCTCGGCCACCGACGGGTCGCCGTCGTCGCGCTCGAGCTCGGCCCCGGCCGGTCGAGCGGCGACGGGGACGACGAGCTCACCGACGCGCGCGTGGCCCGGGGCACCTCCTGGCCGACCCTCGAGCGGCTGCGCGGCACCCGCGAGGTCTTCCCGGGCGTGGGCGGCCTGGCCACCCGCGGCAGCTGGACGAGCGAGGGGCACCGCGCCGGCCTGCGCCTGCTCGACGTGCCCGAGGCCGAGCGGCCGACGGCGATCATCGCCCAGAGCGACCTGCTCGCGTCGGGCGTCATCGCGGCGGCGGACGACCTGGGGCTGTCGGTGCCGGGCGACCTGAGCGTCGTCGGCTACGACGGCGTGCGCCTCGACGACCCGCGCGCCGCCGACCTCACGACGGTCGTCCAGCCCGCCGTCGAGAAGGGCCGCGCGGCCGGTCGTGCGGTGCTCGCACTCCTCGCCGGCGACCCCGTCGAGGGCACGACGTTCACGAGCGTCTTCCGCCCCGGCTCGACCACGGGTCCGCCCGCGCGCTGACGCCCGACCCCGACGCCTCCTCGCCGACGCCGACCCACGACCCCGGGTTCAGCCGGCGCCGACGACCATCCAGCGGTCCGACCGCGCCCGGAGGCCCAGCGTCACGGCGCGGATGCCGATGTAGCCCAGGCCGAAGGCCAGCCACAGGGCGACCGTGCCCCGCGCGTCCGGCCCGACCCGCGCCTCCAGCGGGATCAGGATCGCGAGGTAGACGACCGTGTTGACCACGCCGGCGAGGGCGAGGTAGCGGGCGTCGCCGGCGCCGAGGAGCACGCCGTCGAGCACGAAGACGAAGCCGGCCAGCGGGATGCCCACGGCCATCGCCAGCACGACCCGGGGCAGCAGGTCGCGCACCGCGTCGTCGCCGCTGAAGACGGGTGCGAGCAGCGGCGAGACCGCGGCCAGCAGCACGCCGAGCAGCAGACCGCCGCCGACCCCGAACAGCATCAGCCGGCGGGTGACGGCGCGCACCGCCTCGCGATCGCCCTGACCGAGCGCGTGGCCGACGAGGGCCTGGCCGGCGATGGCCAGCGCGTCGAGGGCGAACGCCAGCGTGCTGAACAGGGTGAGCGCGACCTGGATCGTCGCGAGCCCGGTCACCCCCGAGGAGGCGGCGGCCCAGACGGTCGCGATCATCGCGATCCGCAGGGACGCGTTGCGCACGAGCAGCCACGCGCCGGAGCGTGCCGTGCGACCGACGCCGGCCAGACCCGGACGCAGCGGAGCCCCGACGGCCCGCGCGGCACGGACGGCGATCACCACGTACACGGCGGCCATGCCCCACTGCGCGACGACGGTCCCCGCGGCCGAGCCGGCGATCCCCCAGCCGAAGCCGTAGAGGAAGAGCGCGTTCAGGCCCGCGTTCGCCGCGAAGCCGACCGTGGCGACGACCAGTGGCGTCCTGGTGTCCTGCAGGCCGCCCAGCAGTCCGGTCGCCGCGATCACGAGCAGCATGCCGGGCAGGCCGAGCATCGACACGGTCAGGTAGGTCGCCGCGGCGTCGACGACGGCCGGGTCGGTGCCGAACAGGCCGACGAGGGGGCGGGCGACGAGTGCCCCGACCCCGGCGAGCACCACCCCGACCAGCAGCGCGAACCAGAGCCCGTCGACGCCGGCGCGGATCGCTCCGGGCCGGTCACCCGCGCCGAGCCGTCGGGCCACGGTCGGTGTCGTGGCGTAGGCCAGGAAGATCAGCAGGCCGAGGGCGGTCTGCAGCACGACGCTCGCGATGCCGAGCCCGGCGAGGGGCACCGTGCCCAGGTGCCCGACCATCGCGGTGTCGGTAAGGAGGAAGAGCGGTTCGGCGACCAGCGCGCCGAGCGCCGGCGCCGCGAGGGCGACGATGCGTCGGTCCCAGGGCGAACGGAGGCGCGAGGTCGTCACCGGGGACGGCTCGCCACGGCGGCGTCCCACCGTCAGTCGGTGCCCCGGGCCCGACCCACGGCCGACATGAGGTGGTACACGACGATGGCCGCGACCGTGCCGAGGATGATGCCGCCGAAGCTCGCGCCCCCGAGGGCCAGGGTGAAGTCGGCGATGCCCATGATGAGCGCGACGCCGGCGGTCAGCTGGTTCTTCGGGCGGCTGAAGTCGACCCTGTTCTCGACCCAGATGCGGATGCCGATCACGCCGATGAGTCCGTAGAGCGCCGTCGTGACGCCGCCGAGCACCCCCGGCGGGATGGTGAAGATGACGGCGCCGATCTTGGGCGACAGCCCGAGCAGGATCGCCACGACGCCGGCGACCCAGTACGCGGCCGTCGAGAAGATGCGGGTGGCGCTCATCACGCCGATGTTCTCGCCGTAGGTGGTCGTCGCCGAGCCGCCGCCGAGGCCGGCGAGCACCGTGCTGAGGCCGTCGGCGAAGAGTGCCCGGCCGGTCAGCGGGTCGAGGTTGCGCTTCGTGAGCTGGCCGACGCCCTTGACGTGGCCGACGTTCTCGGCGATCAGGGCGAGCACGACGGGCAGGAAGCCGAGGTAGATCGGCAGCTGCCCGAGGTCGAAGGCGGGGGCCGTGAAGGTCGGCAGGCCCACCCACGGCGCGGCCGCGACGGCGCTGTAGTCGACGGCGCCCGCGATCACGGCGGCGACGTAGCCGACGACGACGCCGACGAAGATCGACAGGCGGCCGAGCAGGCCCTTGAAGAGCACGGCGCTCAGCACGACCGCGGCGAGCGTGATCAGGGCGATGCCCGGCGAGAGCGCGAAGTTGTCGCGGGCGGCCGGGGCCAGGTTGAAGCCGATGAGGGCGACGATCGAGCCGCTGACCACCGGGGGCAGCAGGGCGTCGATCCAGCGGGTGCCCGCGAGGTTCACGACCAGGCCGATCACCGCGAGCAGGGCGCCGACGACGATGATGCCGCTGAGCGCGAGGGGGATGCCGCCCACGTCGGTGGCGGCCGCGATCGGGGCGAGGAAGGCGAACGACGAGCCCAGGTAGCTGGGCAGGCGGTTCTTCGTGATGACGAGGAAGAGCAGGGTGCCGATGCCGGAGAAGAACAGCGTCGTACTCGGCGGGAACCCGGTGATGATCGGCACGAGGAAGGTCGCGCCGAACATCGCGACGACGTGCTGGCCGCCGAGGCCGATGGTGCGCGGCCAGCTGAGCCGCTCCTCCGGGGCCACGATCTCGATCGGGTCGACCGTCTTGCCGTCGCCGTGCAGTGCCCAGGGGAGTGCCATGTCGAGAACTGTACTGGGGGTGCCGTTTCCTCCGTGTTTCCTGGGACGGCCTCGTCAGCCCGGGCCGCAGCGGGTCCGGCCCGGCCCGTCGTCGGGGGCCTCACCTAGGCTGACGGGCATGACCAGCGACGCACTGAGCAGCGGAATCCAGACCGACGAACTCGACCCGGCGGTCCGCCCGCAGGACGACCTCTTCCGGCACGTCAACGGCGCGTGGATCGACCGCACCGAGATCCCCGACGACAAGGCGCGCTACGGCTCCTTCTACCTGCTCGCCGAGGAGGCCGAGAAGGCCGTCCGCGAGATCGTGGTCGAGTCCCAGTCCGCCGAACCCGGCACCGAGGCCCGCAAGGTCGGCGACCTCTTCACCAGCTTCACCGACGAGGAGCGCATCGAGGCGCTCGGCGCCGCACCCCTCGAACCGCTCCTGGCCGAGGTCGAGACGGTCACCGACGTGACCTCGTTCACGCGCCTCCTGGGCTCGCTCGAGAAGCAGGGCATGCCGAGCTTCGTCCAGCTCTTCGTCGACAACGACCCGGGCGACCCCGAGCGGTACGTCGTCTTCGTCGAGCAGGGCGGCCTCGGCCTGCCCGACGAGTCCTACTACCGCGACGAGAAGTTCGAGTCGGTGCGGACCGCCTACCGGGCGTTCGTCGAGCAGATGCTCGGGCTCGCCGGCCTCGACGACGCCTCGGCCCGCGCCGACCGCGTGGTCGAGCTCGAGACCGCCCTCGCCACGCACCACTGGAGCAACGTCGCCACCCGCGACAGCGACAAGACCTACAACCTGCTGGCCTGGGCCGAGTTCGACGCGCTCGCCGAGGGCGTCGACCTCACGGCCTGGCGGGACGCCGTGGGCGGCCCGGCCGGCGTCTTCGACGAGCTCGTCGTGCGCGAGCCGTCGTTCGTGACCGGACTGGCCTCGCTGCTGACCGACGACCGCCTCGACGCCTGGAGCGACTGGCTGCGCTGGCAGATCGTCCGCTCCATGGCCGCCTACCTGTCGACGCCCTTCGTCGAGGCGAACTTCGGCTTCTACGGTCGCACCCTCACCGGCACCCCCGTGCAGCGCGCCCGCTGGAAGCGCGGCGTCTCGCTGGTCGAGGGCGCCCTCGGCGAGGCCGTCGGGCGCATCTACGTCGAGCGGCACTTCGCGCCCGAGGCAAAGACCGCGATGGACGTCCTCGTCGGCCACCTGGTCGAGGCCTACCGACAGAGCATCACGGGCCTCGAGTGGATGACCGACGAGACCCGAGCCCGGGCCCTCGACAAGCTCGAGAAGTTCACGCCCAAGATCGGTTTCCCCGAGAAATGGCGCGACTACTCGGCCCTGTCGATCGACCCCGCCGACCTGGTCGGCAACGTGCGGGCCACCGCCGCCTTCGGCTTCGACCGCGAGCTGGGCAAGATCGGCCAGCCGCTCGACCGCGACGAGTGGTTCATGACGCCGCAGACCATCAATGCGTACTACAACCCGGGCATGAACGAGATCGTGTTCCCCGCGGCGATCCTGCAGTTCCCATTCTTCGACGAGACGCGCGACGCCGCCGCCAACTACGGAGCCATCGGCGCCGTCATCGGCCACGAGATCGGCCACGGCTTCGACGACCAGGGCTCGAAGTACGACGGCGACGGCAAGCTGACCGACTGGTGGACCCCCGCCGACCGCGAGGCGTTCGAGAAGCTGACCTCGTCGCTCATCGCGCAGTACGACGCCCTCGCCCCGAAGCAGGTGCCCGACCACCACGTCAACGGCGCCCTCACCATCGGCGAGAACATCGGCGACCTCGGCGGGCTCTCGATCGCCTGGAAGGCCTACCTCATCTCGCTCGACGGCAGCGAGCCGCCCGTGATCGACGGCCTGACCGGCGCCGAGCGGTTCTTCCTGAGCTGGGCCCAGGCCTGGCAGATCAAGCTGCGCGACGAAGAGGCGATCCGTCTCGTCTCGATCGACCCGCACTCGCCGAACGAGTTCCGGTGCAACCAGATCGTGCGCAACATCGACGAGTTCTACGAGACGTTCGGCGTCACCGAGAGCGACGCGCTGTGGCTGCCGGCCGAGGAGCGCGTCACCATTTGGTAGGTCAGGTGCCCGGCCGTCGGGCCCGACGGGAGAACGGCGACGGCGCCGACCACGAGCCGCGCCACGGTGGCGGGCGCGCGCTCGAGTCGTTCTCCGCGTCCTTCGCCGCCCTGGGCGACCTGGCGCTCGCGGGTGGGCAGGTCTCGGCCTCGGTCAGGGACCTCGACGCGGGGGCCGACCTGCTGAGCGTCGACGAGCACGTGGCGCTGCCGGTGGGGCAGCTCGGTGCCGTCCTGCTCTTGGTCGAGGTGTCGGCCCGCATCGAGGACGGCACGCTCCGCCCCCTCGACGAACTCGACCGGCTGGGCGACCCCGGCGACCAGGGGCCCGGTGGCCTCTGGCCCTACCTCCGCCGGACGAGCCTCCCGGTGACCGACGCGGCGACGCTCGTCGGGGCCTTCCGCGACGGGGCGGCGATCGACGCGCTCATCGCTCGGGTGGGCCTGGCCGCCGTGCGGGCACGAGGCGAGTCGCTCGGTCTCACGAAGACCGCCCTCCTCGACGTCACCCGGTCGTCCCGTGGCCCCGACGACGCGCCCGCGCTCGCCGTGGGCACGGCTCACGAACTCGTCGGCCTCATGGTGTCCCTCGCCCGCGGCGAGGTCGTCGACCGGGCCGTGTCGAACCGGGTGCTCGGCTGGCTGTCGCTGGGCGCCGACACGTCGCTCGTCGCGGCACCGTTCGGTCTCGATCCGCTCGGGCACCGGCGGCTCGACCACGACCTGCAGATCGTCCACACGACCGGTGGCGACCCGGGGGTGCGCTCCGAGCTCGGGGTGCTCCGCGGGCCGCGCCGCAGCGTCGCGTACTGCGTGATCGTCACGTTCGACGACCTGACCCTCGCCCACCGTCTCCGGGCGCTCGAGGCCCTGCGGGCCGTGGGCATCGACGCCCTCGAGTACGTGCACTGAGCCGGGTGCCGCACCGAGCCGGCTGCCGCACTGAGTCGAGAGCCGCGCCGAGCCGCGGCCCGGCCGTGCCCCCGCGCCGACTCAGTCGACCAGGTCGAGCCCCCGGAGGCGCTCGAGCGTCGCGACACCGGCCGGCGGGCACCGGCCCGCGTCGGCCGAGGTGACCCAGTGGACCGCGCCGACCTCGGCGGCGGGCGCCGGCTCGGGGCTCGTAGCCGAGAGCTCGGCCGCGAAGACCGTCATGGCGACCTGCCGACCCTCGGGCTCGCCGTGCGCCTGCGTCACGACGGTGAAGAGCTCGGCCACGGTCGTCGGGTCGAGTTCGACGCCGACCTCTTCGCGCGACTCCCGGACCAGCGCCTCGGCCGCGGTCTCGCCGGCCTCGAGCTTGCCGCCGGGCAGGTACAGCACGTCACGGCCGCGGGCGGTCACCATCAGCATCCGACGGTCACGGACGAGGGCGAGCGCGCTGACGACGATGGTGTCCATCAGGCCATCCTCGGGCACGACGACGTCGGCCCGGTGCGCCGGCGTCCGGGGGCGATCAGCCCGCCGAGGCCTGTCGCTCGTCGTCGACCGCGCGCAACGGCGACGACGAGGAGGCGCGGCGCCCGTCGGTCACGCCGAAGAGCGCCTCGAGGGCGTCGCGGAACTCGTCGCCCCGGCCCTCTCGGGCGAGCTCGCGCGCCCGGACGGAGGGGGTGTGCAGCAGCACGCCGGCGAGGTGTCGCAGGGCCGATTCGGTGCGGTCGGACGAATCCCCGCGCGACCGTGCGCGCTCGATCTCGGCGTCGAGCAGGTCGAAGACGTGCTTGCGCAGCGCGACGACGGACGGCGTGAGCGACTGTTCGGCGGCGACGGCCTGGAACTCGGCGGCCGCGGACGAGACGAGGGCGCGGGCGTCGTCGGCCGCGCTGAGCTGGGGAAGCGGCGCGTGCAGGCTGATGGTCTCGAGGTCGAGCAGCTCGACGCCCTCGACGCCGGCGACGAGCGGGTCGACGTTGCGGGGCAGCCCGAGGTCGATCACGAGCCGGCGGCCGCCGGGGAGGACGACGTCGCGGGTGACGACCGGCTCGGTGGTCGAGGTGCAGGTGATCAGCACGTCGCTCCAGGCGACGGCGGTGGCGAGGTCGTCGTACGGCGTCGCGGCGTGCTTGAGGCCGAACCACTCGGCGCGGCCCGAACCCGAGTAGACGGCGAGCTGGTCGGCGCCACGGTCGCGGAGAGCGGCGACGGTGGTGGCCGCGTACTGGCCGGTGCCCACGATGAGGACGCGCGCCTCGGACCAGTCGGTCACCCGTGAGGACGCCAGCTCGAGCGCGAGGCGCACGAGTGACCGACCCGCGCCTCCGACGTTGGTCTGGTTCTTGATGCCCCGGGAGGTCTGAGACGCCTTCTGGAAGAGGCGCTCGAGGTCGCGCGAGGTCGTGCCGTCGTGGCGGGCGCGCTCGAGCGATCGGCGCACCTGGCCCGAGATCTCGTCCTCGCCGACGACGACGGACTCGAGGCCCGAGCTGACGGCGAACAGGTGCTCGACGACCTCGTCGCCCGTGATGACCCGGACGCTGTCGCGCAGGTCGTCGGGCTCGACGCCGCTGGCGGTGCTCATGGTCTCGATCGTGGCCTCGACGGCCAGGGCGCTGCCGGCGGTAAGGGGCTCGTCGACGTCGAGGTAGGCCTCGAACCGGTTGCAGGTCGCGAGCACGACCGCGCCGCTGACGAAGTCGCTGCCGTCGACCAGGGTGCCCGCCGCCGAGGGTGCGCCGATGCTCAGCCTCTCGAGGAGGTCGAAGCTGGCGTTCTGGTGGGACGCCGTGAGGCAGATGAGCACTGAGTGATCCTAACTCTGATCGGCGTTTTCGGCTGGGCGTTGACTCGACGTCGAGTGGCCGGGAATGCCACACGACGGTTGCAGCTTGCAACAACGGAGCCCGGGGCCGCATTCCGACCGCCGGCCCGCACCGCATCGAACCAAGGAGACACCATGACCTCGACCACCAGCATCCAGTGGCAGCTCGTCGCCCGCCCGCACGGCGAGCCCACCCCCGACGACGTCGCCCGCGTCGAGGTGACCCTGCCCGAGCTCGGCGACGGCGAGGTCCGCGTGCAGAACGAGTTCCTGTCGGTCGACCCCTACATGCGCGGTCGCATGAACGACGTGAAGTCGTACGTCCCGCCCTTCGCCCTCGGCGAGACCATGACCGGCGGGGCCGTCGGCCGCATCGTCGAGTCGCGTTCGGACGACCTGCCGGTCGGCACCGTCGTGCTGCACGAGCAGGGCTGGCGCGACGTGGCCCAGGGAGGCGCGGCCATGTTCCGTGCCGTGCAGCCCGTCGACGGCGTGCCCCTGTCGGCGTACCTGGGCGTGCTCGGCCTCACCGGCCTGACGGCGTACGTCGGCCTCACCGAGATCGCCGGCATCCGCGAGGGCGACGTCGTCTTCGTGTCGGGTGCCGCCGGGGCCGTCGGCACCATGGTCGGCCAGATCGCGCGCCTCAAGGGAGCCTCGCGCGTGATCGGCAGCGCCGGTTCGGCCGAGAAGGTCGAGCTGCTGACCTCGAAGTACGGCTTCGACGCCGCGTTCAACTACAAGGACGGCGACGTCTCCGAGCTGCTCGCCGAGGCCGCGCCCGACGGCATCGACCTCTACTTCGACAACGTCGGCGGCGACCACCTGTCGGCCGCCCTCGCCTCGTTCCGCACCGGCGGTCGTGCCGCACTCTGCGGCTCGATCGCGAACTACAACTCCACCGGCGCCCCGGTCGGCATCACGGGCATGACCAACATGGTCACCCGCGGTCTGACGATGAAGGGCTTCACGTTGGGCGACTACCGCCACCTCGCACCCGCGTTCCAGGCCGAGATGGGCCCCTGGCTCTCCGCCGGCGACGTCGTGTACGACGAGACCGTCGTCGAGGGCGTCGACAACGCGTTCGACGCCTTCACCGGGCTGATGCGCGGCGACAACGTCGGGAAGATGGTCGTCGCGGTCTCCTGACCCGCGCCTCCTCGTCCGCTCGCGCGTTCGAGGCGATCCGACCGGGACGGTCCCGCCGTGGCGGGGCCGGCCGCGGGTCGCCTCGACGCGACGTCCAGCGGGCGATGGGACAATCGACCACGTGACCCAGACCTCCGCCCTGCCCGAGCAGCACCCGCTGGCCGCCGGCCTCACGACGCGTTCACCGCTGGTCCGTGCCCTGCGCGGCGACCGGCCCGAGACGCTGCCGGTGTGGTTCATGCGCCAGGCGGGGCGCTCGCTTCCCGAGTACCGCGAGCTGCGCGTCGGCACCGCCATGCTCGACGCCTGCCTCACGCCCGAGCTGGCGAGCGAGATCACGCTGCAGCCGGTCCGCCGTCACGGCGTCGACGCGGGCATCTTCTTCAGCGACATCGTCGTGCCGATCAAGCTGGCCGGCGTCTCGGTCGACATCGTCCCGGGTCGTGGTCCGGTGCTCGAGACGCCGATCCGCACGGCGGCCGACGTCGCGGCCCTGCGGCCGATCGACCCGGAGGCGCTGGCCCCGATCGCCGCGGGCGTCGCCCAGACCGTCGCGCAGCTGGGCAGCACGCCACTGATCGGGTTCGCCGGCGCCCCTTTCACCCTCGCCGCCTACCTCGTCGAGGGCGGGCCGTCGAAGGACCATATCCGCGCCCGTGCCCTCATGCACGGCGATCCCGAGACATGGGACGCCCTGCTCACCTGGGCCGCGGACGTGACCGGCGCCTTCCTGCGGGCGCAGGTGCTCGCCGGGGCGAGCGCCGCCCAGTTGTTCGACTCGTGGGTCGGGTCGCTCTCGCTGGCCGACTACACCGCGCACGTCGCCCGCCATTCGGCCCGTGCCCTCTCGCACGTCGCCGACCTCGACGTGCCCCGCATCCACTTCGGAGTGGGCAGCGGCGAGGTGCTGGCCGCCATGCGCGACGTCGGCACCGACGCCGTCGGGGTCGACTGGCGCATCCCGCTCGACGAGGCCTCGCGTCGCCTCGGTGGCTCCACCCCGGTGCAGGGCAACATCGACCCCGCCATGCTCCAGGCGCCGTGGGCCGTGCTCGAGGCGCACGTCCGCGACGTGGTCGAGCGTGGTCGGGCGGCCCCGGCGCACGTGCTCAACCTCGGCCACGGCGTCAGCCCCGACACCGACCCCGACGTGCTCACCCGCATCGTCGAGCTCGCGCACACGCTGTGACCCCGCCCGTCGTCACCCCGAGCGGCGTCGTCGACGTCGCCGTGGTGGGCGGCGGCATGGGCGGCATCGTGCTCGCCCGTGACCTGGCCGCCGCCGGGTTGGGCGTCGTGCTGTTCGAGGCATCCGACCGACTGGGCGGCGAGGTCTCGCGACACGTGGTCGCCGGCATCGCACTCGACGCCGGGGCCGAGAGCTTCGCGACCCGGGGCGGCACGGTCGCCGGTTTCGCCACCGAACTCGGCCTCGGCGACGACATCGTCCTGCCCGATCCCCGCGGGGCCTGGCTGCACGAAGCCGACGGCGAGTCCTTCCCCATCCCGCGAACGGGGCTGCTCGGCATCCCCGGCGACCCGTCCGCCGCCGACGTGCGAGCCGTCGTCGGCGAGGCCGGCGTGACCCGCGCGCTCGCGGACGCCGACCTGCCCGCCGAGATCGGGGCCGAAGAAACCACCCTGGGGGGTCTCGTCCGGGCGCGCATGGGTGACGAGGTCGTCGACCGGCTCGTCAGTCCCATCGTCTCGGGCGTCCACTCGCTCCACCCCGACCTGCTCGCCGTCGATCGCGTGGCCCCCGGGCTGCGCTCGGCCCTCCAGCGCGAGGGCAGCCTCGCCGCCGCCGTGCTCGGACTACGCGCCCTCGCCCCGGCCGGCTCGGCGGTGGCGGGCATCCGCGGCGGCCTCGCCCGGCTGGTCGACCCGATCGTCGCCGACCTCCAGCGGCACGGCGTCGACGTCCGCCTCGGCACCCGCGTCCGCTCGATCGACGAGACCGGCGTCGAGACCGCGGGCGGTGAGCACGTCCGGGCGAGACAGGTCGTGCTGGCCGTCGGGGACCACGACGCGGTGGCCCTGACGACCCGCGCCTCCTCGGTGCCGCCCGGAGCGATCACCCTCGCGACCCTCGTCGTCGACCGGCCGGAGCTCGACGCGGCGCCCCGGGGCACGGGCGTCCTCGTCGCCCCCGGCTCGACCGGACTCCGGGCCAAGGCCCTCACCCACGCGACCGTCAAATGGAGCTGGCTGGCCGAGCTCGCCGGGGGACGCCACGTGCTCCGGCTCAGCTTCGACTCGCCCGTCGTCGACCGCGACACACCCGACGCCGAGGTGCGCGACGCGGCGCTCGCCGACGCCTCGACCCTGCTCGGCGTCGACCTCGCCGCGCGCCACCTGGTCGGCTTCGGCCGGGCCACCTGGGACGCCCCGCGCCGGGCCGAGGCGGCGGTCGTCACCGAGCCCGTGGTCGAGGTCGTCCAGGCAGGAGGCGCGGTGGCGGGACGGGGGCTGGCCGCGATCATCGCCCACTCGCGTCGTCAGGCCGCCACCCTCGTGGCGGCGCTGTCGGCGCCCCCGTCCCGCGACTGAGGCCCCGGGGTCGGACCGCTTCGGTCCGGCGCGGGCGTCGGGCACCCGCCTCGGGCTACATTGGAGGGACGTGTGCGGCACATGCCGTCGCGCGTACGACCACGAATGGAGTCCCCCGTGCGAGGCAAACTGATCTTCGTCGCCGGAGCCGCTGTCGGATTCGTGCTGGGCGCCCGCGCCGGCCACGACCGGTACGAGCAGATCACCGAGAGGGCGTCCAAGGTCTGGAACAGCCGGGCCGTGCAGCGCCAGGTCGCCAAGGGCCAGGACTTCGCCGGTGCCAAGACGGCCGACGGCGTGGACGCCGTCGTCACCGGCATCACCCGGGGCATCTCCAAGGCCTTCGGCGGCGGCCGAAAGAAATGACCGACTCGACGCGCAGCGACAAGGTGCGGCACAAGACCAGGCCGCGGTCGCTCTTCGCCCTGGTGCAGGACGTCCCGACGCTGGTCACCGACCTGGTCAAGGGCGAGTTGGCCCTGCTCAAGTACGAGGTCATCGGCACGCTCAAGGCCTTCGGCATCGGTGCCGGCTTCCTGGTCGGGGCCCTGGTCTTCGTCTTCGCGATGCTCGGCGTCCTCCTGACCGGCATCGTCCTGCTGCTCGCCATCTGGCTTCCCGGCTGGGCGTCGGCCCTCATCGTCGCCGGCGTGCTGTTGCTCGTCGCCGCCCTGCTCGCGTTCCTCGGGTACAAGGCGATCAAGAAGGGGCTCCCGGCGGTCCCCGAGAAGACCATCGCGAGCCTCAAGGCCGACCTCAAGGCCGTCAAGGGCGTGGGGTCGATCCCCGGCGCCCGCCTCGACGAGCGCTGACGCGCCTCCTCGACACCCCCACCCTTCCCGTTCCCGACAGGAGCACCGTGAGCGACAGCAGCGACATCCAGGCCCACATCGACCGCACGCGCGCCGAGCTCGCCGCGACCCTCAACGAACTCGAGGACAAGCTGAACGTGCCCAAGCAGTTGGGCATCGCCGGGCACCGCGCCAAGGCCTCGTTCGACCGCGACAAGACCCCGTGGCTCGCCGCCGCCGGGGCGGGTGCGTTGGCCCTCGCGGGCGTCGTCGTCGCGGTCGTCAAGCGCCGCTGACCGCTCGCCCGGCTCGCCGGTCGGCTCGACCGCCGGCGGGCACCGGGTGCCGTTCGCTCGACCGGGAGCAACCTGGTTGGGCTCCCAGCGTGCCGAGAGGGAGAATGGCTGCATGAGTTCCAGCGCCGACGCGGCAGCGCCCGTACTGCCGACGTCCGATTCATCCGCAGCACCCGTCCAGACCGAGTCCGACGACGCCGCGGCGAGCACACCGCCACCCGTCGAACGCCTCGGCTACACACTCTGGGCCGTGCTGCGACGCGACCCGCAGAACCCCTACGCCCCCGAGCTCGACGACGTCCCGCAGCTCGACGCGGTCGTCGACGCCCTGGCGGGTCTCGGCGTGACCGTCCGTGGCTTCTACGACGTCAGCGCCCTGCGGGCCGACGCCGACATCATGATCTGGCTGCACGGCGAGGTGCCCGAGGCCGTCCAGTCGGCCTACCGGCAGCTGTTGCGCACCGACGTGCTGGGCGGCCTGCTGCCCACCTGGAACGCCATGGGCATGCACCGCGAGGCCGAGTTCTCGCGCAACCACAGCCCGGCCTTCATGCGGGGCAAGGCACCCGAGACCTGGTTGACGGTGTACCCGTTCGTGCGCAGCTACGAGTGGTACCTGCTGCCCGAGGCCGAGCGCCGTCAGATGCTCGCCGAGCACGGCAAGCAGGGCTCCGAGCACCGCGCGGTGCTGACGAACACCGTCGCCAGCTTCTCGCTCGGCGACTACGAGTGGATCCTCGCCCTCGAGGCTCCCGAGCTCGTCCAACTGGTCGACCTCATGCGCGACCTGCGCTACACCGAGGCCCGCCGCCACGTCCGCGAAGAGATCCCGTTCTTCACGGGCCGACGCATCCCCACCACCGACATCATCGAGGTCTTGTCGTGACCGACACCAGCAACATCACCAACGGGCAGCTCGTCCGCAACGCCACCCCCGCCGCGGCCTCCGGCCCCGAGCACGTCTCCGAGCCGACCGACTACGACGCCATCCTGCTGGCCGGCTTCGGCGGGCCCGAGGGGCAGGACGACGTCATCCCGTTCCTGCGCAACGTCACGCGCGGTCGGGGCATCCCCGAAGAGCGGCTCGAAGAGGTCGCGACGCACTACCGCCACTTCGGCGGCGTCAGCCCGATCAACGAGCACAACCGCGAGCTCAAGGCCGCCCTCGAGGCCGAGCTCGAGCGTCGCGGCATCGACCTGCCGGTCATCTGGGGCAACCGCAACTGGCAGCCCTACATGGCCGACGCCGTGCGCGAGGCCGACGAGCGCGGGTTCCGCAAGCTCATCGCGGTCGCGACCAGCGCCTACTCGTCCTACAGCTCGTGCCGCCAGTACCGCGAGGACTTCGCCATGGCGCTCGACGCCACCGGCCTCGAGGGCACCATGCAGATCGACAAGGTCCGCCAGTTCTTCGACCACCCCGGTTTCGTCCAGCCGTTCATCGACGGCGTGCGCGACGCGCTCGTCGCGGCTCGCGCCGAGAACGAGGGGCTCGACCTCGCGACCGAGGTCCAGGTGCTCTTCGCCACGCACTCGATCCCGTCGACCGACGCGGCCAAGAGCGGCCCCGAGGCGCGCGGCTTCGACGCCGACGGTGCCTACGCCGCCCAGCACAAGGCCGTCGCCGAGGTCGTCATGGCCGCGGCCGAGGCCGCCCTCGACCTCGACCTGCCCGAAGGGGGTGGCACCACCGTCCCCTGGCAGCTCGTCTACCAGTCGCGCAGCGGCCCGCCCTCGATGCCGTGGCTCGAGCCCGACATCAACGACGCCATCGACGACCTGGCCGGCGGTCCGACCCGCGCCGTCGTCATCGTGCCGCTCGGGTTCGTGAGCGACCACATGGAGGTCATGTGGGACCTCGACAACGAGGCGATGGAGACCAGCGAGAAGAACGGTTTCTGGGCGACGCGCACCCCGACGCCGGGCATCGACCCGAACTACGTCACCGGGCTCGTCGACCTCGTGCTCGAGCGTCGTGACGGCGTCCCCGCCGAGGATCGCCCCCATGTGACCGACCTCGGGCCCTGGTACGACGTCTGCCGTCCCGGCTGCTGCGAGAACGTGCGACTGGGCTTCAAGCCCGCCCTGTCCGGCCTGGTCCCCTGACCCCGTGGCGACCATCCGCATCGGAACTCGGGGCAGCGCGCTGGCCGTCGCCCAGTCGACCACCGTCGCCGACCGCATGGCGGCCGCGACCGGCCACGACGTCGAACTCGTCCGCATCAAGACCGAGGGGGACCGCTCGCAGGGCACCGGCGAGTCGCTGGCGTCGCTCGGGGGCACCGGCGTGTTCGCCAGCGCCCTGCGCGAGGCGCTCCTCGCGGACGAGTGCGACGCCCTCGTGCACTCGCTCAAAGACCTCCCCACCGCCACGCACCCCGGTCTCGTCATCGGGGCGACGCCCGGTCGGGCGGATGCCCGCGACGCCCTCTGCGCGCGCGACGGGCTGACCCTCGAAGGACTGCCCCAGGGTGCCCGCGTCGGCACGGGATCGCCGCGTCGTGCTGCCCAGCTGCTCTCGCGACGTCCCGACCTCGAGGTCGTCGACATCCGCGGCAACGTCGACACGCGGCTCGGTCGCGTCGGCGTCGACCTCGACGCCGTCCTGCTCAGCGCGGCGGGTCTCGGCCGCCTGGGACGCCTCGACGCCGCGACCGAACTGCTGGGGCTCGGCTTCTGGCCCAGTGCGCCCGGCCAGGGCTCGCTCGCCGTCGAGGTCCGCGAAGGCGACCCCGACGAGGCACTCGCCCGCGGACTGGCCGCCATCGAGGACGAAGAGACCCGCCTCGTGGTGACGGCCGAGCGGGCCGTGCTGGCCGGGCTCGAGGCCGGTTGCGCGGCACCCGTCGGTGCCAGTGCCGTCGTCGACGCCGGGTTGCTGCTGCTCAGCGCGACCGTCTACAGCCCCGACGGCGGCCGTCGCCTCAGCTCGTCGCACGCCGTCTCCCTCGACGACGGTCCCCTCGTCGCGCGCCTCGCCGACGTCCACGAGGTCGCCGGCCGTGTCGTCGACGAGCTGCTCGACTCCGGTGCGGCCGAGTTCGCCCCGTTGGGCGGCGGACCGGCCGGCGGTGACCCCCTGGGCAGCGCCACGTGACCGCCGACAAGCCGCTCAAGGGCGTGCGCGTCCTGGTGCCGCGCGGTGGCAAGTGGGGCGACGGGGTCGCGGCCTCGCTCCGGTCGCGCGGTGCCGCCCCGGTGATCGCCCCCCTCATCAACTTCGCCCCGGCCGAGACGCCCGAGCTGCTCGCCGCGGCCCTGGCCCGCCTCGAGTCCGGCGTCTACGAGTGGCTCGTCGTCACGAGTGCCACCACGGTCGACGTCCTGGTCGGCAACGGCATCCGGCCCCCTGCCTCGACCCGGGTCGCCGCGGTCGGCGAGACCACCGCCGCCGCCCTGAGCCTGGCGGGCATCCGCGTCGACTTCGTCCCCGAGGGCGACAACTCGGCCCGCGGACTCGTGAAGGAGTGGCCGGCCGACGAGGTCACCGGTCGCGTGCTCGTCCCGCAGTCCGACCTCGCCGAGCCGACACTCGTCGCCGGACTGTCGGCCCGCGGGTTCGACGCCGAGTTCGTCTCGGCGTACCGCACGGTGGGCGTTCCCGTCTCGGCCGAGGTGCGCGACGGAGTCGCCGACGGCTCGATCGGCGTCCTCCTCGTGACCTCGGGCAGCGTCGCCCGCCAGATCGCCGCCCAGCTGGCGCCCCTGCCCCCGCAGACCCTCGTCGCGTGCATCGGCCCGCGCACCGCCTTCGACGCCCGTGCCGCGGGGCTGCCCGTGCACCTGATCGCCGAGACCCGATCGGCGGCCGCCCTCGTCGAGGCCGTGGTGGACCACGCCCTCGACGGCCCGTCCGCCGGAACGCCCCCCACCGAGAAGGACTGATGTCCGAATTCCCCCGAGTACCCTGATCCGGGCCGGCCGGGTCAGCGGGCGGCGGCGACGGCGGTGAGGGCGACCTCGGCCACGGCGGCGACGAGGGAATCGTCGTACTCGGCGGCCGGGTCGTTGCGTGTGGTGAGCACCGAGATCACCACGGGGGCGCCCGACGGGGGCGTGGCGATCGCGACGTCGTTGCGGATGCCGCCCGCGCCTCCTGACTTGTCGGCGACCTGCCAGCCGTCGGGAGCGCCGGCCCGGATCAGGGTGTCGCCGGTCGCGTTGCCCGACATCCACTCGAGCAGGGTGGCGCGGTCGTCGGCGGCGAGCCAGTCGCCGTCGGTGATGCGGGCGAGGGTGGCGGTGAAGGCGGCGGGCGTGGTCGTGTCGGCCGTGCTGCCCGGGGTGAGCCGGTTGAGCTCGGGCTCGCCGTGGACGACGTCGGTCACGTCGTCGCCCTGCGCGGCGAGGGCGGCGTCGAGCCCGGCCGGGCCGCCGAGCTCGGCGAGCACCAGGTTCAGCGCCGTGTTGTCGCTCTGCCGGACGGCCGCCTCGGCGAGCTGCCGCAGCGGGAGCCCGTCGGCGACGTGCTCGCTGGTCAGCGGCGAGTACCCCGCGGCGTCGACCTCGGCCTGGGTCCAGGTGACGACGCGATCCAGGTCGGCGTCGTCGGTCGCGTCGAGCAGGGCCGCCACGGCGAACGCCTTGAGGCTCGACGCGTACCCGAAGCGCTCGTCGGCGCGGTGGTCGAGGGTCGCGCCCGAGCCGGTGTCGAGCACGGAGAGGCCGACGCGCGCGTCGTACCTGGCCTCGAGGTCGGTCAGCGCGGCCTCGACCCCGGGGGTCGCGAGGTCGGGCGCGACGATCGGGCTGGGCAGGGGGACCGGCGTCGCGGTCGGGCTCGGGGCGGGTGCCGAGGGCCCGGGCGTCGAGCAGCCGGTCAGCGCGAGTCCCAGGCCCAGGGCGCTGGCCGTCAGAAGGGTCGTCGTCTTCGTCGTCCGGGAGGTCATCGGTCCAGTCTCGCCGACGCCCCGGAGGCGCGGGTCGGCTCGACGTCGAGAGGTCGGGTTGCGGCACCGGGGTGAGGTTAGGCTAACCTAAGCGCGTGACCACCGACCTGCCCCTCGCGGCCACCGCACCCGCCTCGGCCACCCTCCGTGCCGACGACGTCTCGGTCGCCTACGACGGCGTCGACGTCGTCCGCGGAGCCCGCCTCGAGCTGCGCCCCGGCTGCGTCACCGCCCTCGTCGGCCCGAACGGCAGCGGCAAGTCGACGTTGCTGCGCACCCTCGCCCGGCTGCAGAAGCCGCGCACGGGCTCGCTGACCCTCGCCGCGCCTCCTGCGGGGGTCGAGTGGTCCGAGAACGTCGTCCGCGCCTCGGGGAAGGACGATTCGCGACCACTCGACCGCGCGAGCGCGAGCACGAGTGCGAGCGCGGACGCGGGCGACGAGACGGTCGACGGGTTCGAGCTGTCGCTGCGGCAGTTCGCGCGGCGCGTGGCGCTGCTGACGCAGGGGCGCCCGACCCCCGGCGGCCTCAGCGTGCGCGACGTCGTCGAGTTCGGCCGCTACCCGCACCGCGGCCGCTGGGGGCGTTCCGACCCCGACGGCCCCGCCGCCGTCGACCGCGCGCTCGGGCTCACCGGTGTCGCCGACCTCGCCGACCGAGGCGTCGACCAGCTCTCGGGCGGTCAGCTGCAGCGCGTCTGGCTGGCCAGCTGCCTCGCGCAGGACACCGGGGTGCTGCTGCTCGACGAGCCCACCACCTACCTCGACCTGCGCTACCAGGTCGAGCTGCTCGACCTCGTGCGCGACCTGGCCGACTCGGGCCGCATCGCGGTCGGAGTCGTGCTGCACGACCTCGACCAGGCCGCCGCGCTCGCCGACCGCATCGTCGTGCTGAGCGAAGGCCGCATCGTCGCCGAGGGCGACCCCGGGAACGTGCTGACACCGCGCCTCCTGACCGACGTCTGGGGCATCCGCATCGACGTTGACACCGACCCCACCACCGGCCACCTGCGCACCCGCGCGATCGGCCGACACCACACCCGGGCCGAGACGCCCGTCCGATGAGAGAGACACCACCCGTGACCCAGCGCCTGATGACGACGCCCCGCCACACCCCGACCACCGGCGGCGCCGCCCGCCGCCCCGCCCGCCGACTGCTGACGGTCACCGCCGTCGCCGCGGCCGCGGCCCTGACCCTCGCCGGCTGCGGCACCACCGAGTCGGCCGACGCCGGCTCGACCTCGGGCAGCGGCGAGCAGATCACCCTGACCGACGGCACGGGGGCCGAGATCACCCTCGACGGTCCCGCGACGAAGGTCGTCGGCACCGAGTGGAACGTCGTCGAGGACCTCGTCGCCCTCGGCGTCGAACCCGTGGGCGTCGCCGACGTGAAGGGGTACAACGAGTGGGACGCCGCCGTGCCGCTCACCAACGAGCCGACCGACATCGGCACCCGCGGCGAGCCGAGCCTCGACACCGTCGCGTCGCTCGCACCCGACCTGATCGTCGCGACCGACGGCCTGAGCGCCGACGCCGTCGAGCAGCTGAAGGAGATCGCTCCCGTGCTGCAGATCACCTCGGCCGACGCCTCGCGCCAGATCGAGCACAGCATGGACAACCTCGACCTCATCGCCAAGGCCACCGGCACCGAGGAGAAGGCGACCGAGGTGAAGAAGGAGTTCACCGACGCCGTCGAGGCGGGCAAGCAGGCCCTCGCCGACGCCGGTCTCGCCGGTCAGCCCTTCGCCTTCGCCGACGCCTACGTCGACGCCGGCCAGGTGAGCATCCGCCCCTACGCCAAGGGCTCGCTCGTGTCCGACGTCACCGAGGAGCTCGGTCTGACGAACGCCTGGACCGTCGAGGGCGACGAGGCGTACGGCCTCGCCACGACCGACGTCGAGGGCCTCACGCAGCTGCCGGCCGACGTGCAGTTCCTGTACATCGACAACACCGCCGCCGGTGCCGACGACCCGTTCGCGGTGTCGCTCGCCTCGAACGCCGTCTGGACGTCGCTGCCCTTCGTGCAGTCCGGTGACGTGCACCGTCTCGACGACGGCATCTGGATGTTCGGCGGCCCCGCCGCGATGACCGCCTACGTCGACTCGCTGGTGTCGACCCTGACGAAGTAACCGGCACCGTGAGCACGACCGTCACCCCCACCGACCCCGTGCCGCCCCGGCTCGGCGAGCCCGCCGCCGGGCGCGACGAGCGGGCGCTCCGCGCGGCGCGAGCCCAGGAGGCGCGGCTCGCCGCCCCCCGCCGGGTCACGCTCGGGTCGGTGGGCGTGACGGTCGCGCTGGTCGCCGTCGTCGTGGTGCTCGCCCTCGTGGACGTCACGCAGGGCACCGCCGACGTCGGCGCCCGGCAGGTCTGGCAGGCGCTGACCGGCACCGCGACGGCAGGCGACGCGTCCGTGGTCGTGGCCTCGCGCCTCCCCCGGATGGTCGCCGGTCTGCTGGTCGGCGTCGCCCTCGGAGCCGCCGGTGCGGCCCTGCAACAGATGAGCCGCAACGTGCTCGCCTCGCCCGACACCCTCGCCGTCAACGCCGGCGCCTACGCGGCGCTCGCGGTCGCGGCCGTCACGGGGCTCAGCCTGCCCCTGCTCGCCTCGTCCGGCGTCGCGTTCGTCGGCGGGCTGCTCGCCGCGGGCCTCGTGCTCGCGGTGTCCGGGCTGGGCGCCGGCACCGTGCGGCTCGTGCTCGCCGGCAGCGCCCTCGCCCTCGGCCTGGCCTCGGTGACGAGCGCCCTGCTGCTGCTCTTCCCACAGCAGACCGCCGGGCTCTACGCCTGGGGCCAGGGCAGCATCTCGCAGAACGGCTTCGACGGCGTCGTCCAGCTCGCCCCGGTGATCGTCGTGGGGCTGCTCGTGCTCGTCGCGATGAACGTCCGCGTGGACGCCCTCGCGCTCGGGGACGACGCCGCCCGCAGCGTCGGCGTCGACGTCCGCACGACCCGCGTGGTGACCGTCCTCGCCGCCGTGCTGCTCTCGGCCGCCGCCGTCACCCTCGCGGGGCCGATCGGTTTCGTCGGCCTCTGCGCCCCCGCCCTCGTCCGCCTGCTGCGTCGGGCCGTGCCCTCCGTCCGCCGCTTCCTCGTCTTCCTGCCCCTCGCGGCCCTGGCGGGCGCCGCCCTCGTGCTCGGCGCCGACGTGCTGCTGCGCGCCCTGGTCGGTGCCGAGACGTCGGTCCAGGTGCCGACCGGCGTCGTGACCTCGCTGCTCGGGGCGGTCGTCCTCGTCGTGCTGGCCTTCCGTGCCCGCGACCACGGCGGCGTCACCCCGACCGACCGGCACCCCGTGGTCTCCCGCCTGCGGTTCGTGGTCGTCGTCGTGGTCGTGCTCGCCGCCCTCGTCGCCGTCGTCCTCGGCTCGGTGCTGCTCGGCGACGCCAAGCTGCTGCTCGGCGACGTCGCCAACTGGGTGGCCGGTCGGTCCGGCCGCGTCGTCACCTACGTGCTCGACACCCGCGTCCCCCGGGTCGTGGCCGCCCTCGCCGCGGGGGCGGCGCTGGCGCTCGCCGGCACGCTCGTGCAGGCCGTCACGCGCAACCCGCTCGCCGAGCCGGGCATCCTCGGCGTGACGGGCGGAGCCGGCCTCGGGGCCGTGCTGCTCGTCACCAGCGTGCCGCTCGCGACCGGCTGGGGCATCGCCGGCGCGGCGTTCGCCGGAGCCGTCGTGGCGGCCGTCGTCGTGTTCGGCCTCGCCTCCCGCGGTGGCTTCCCGCAGAACCGGCTCGTGCTGATCGGCATCGGCGTCTCGACGGCGACGGCGGCCGCGATCAGCCTGCTGATCGTCCTGACCGACCCGTTCAACGGCGCGAAGGCGCTGACCTGGCTGTCGGGTTCGACCTACGGCCGCACGCTGGACGATGCGCTGCCGGTGTCGCTGGTGCTCGTGGCCGCGCTCGTGGTGGTCGTGCTGCTGCGCCGTCGCCTCGACCTGCTCGGGGTGGACGACGACACCCCGCGCCTCCTCGGGGTCTCGCTCTCGCGGTCGCGCCTGGTCTTCCTGTCGCTCGCCGTGCTGCTCACGGCGACGGCCGTGGCCGCCGTGGGCGTGGTCGGATTCGTCGGACTCGTCGCCCCGCACGCCGCCCGGTCGCTGGTCGGACGGCGGCACGCGCGGGTGCTGCCCGTGGCCGTGCTGCTCGGCGCGGTGCTGGTCTGCGCCGCCGACGTGCTCGGCCGCACGCTGATCGCCCCGGCGCAGCTCGGCGCCGGCCTGCTGACCGCCGTCATCGGCACGCCGTACTTCGTCTGGCTGCTCTGGCGCGGGCGGGCCTCCGCGAGCTGACGCCCCGGCGCGCTGACGCCCGGCGCCCTGGGGCCCCGACGCGCTGGCCCCCTGGCCGGTCGAGTGGGCAGAAGGTGTCCTTCCCGCCTCGACGAAGGACGTTTTCTGCCCAGTCGACCCGCGCCTCCCGGGGTCGGGACGTCAGGAGGCGCGGCGCAGCACCCGGAGCAGCACCAGCCCCGCGACGCCCCCCGCCAGGTACCCGAGCAGGTCGGTCGCCACGAAGGTGGAGCCGAGCACCCACGCGACGGGCGGGAACGCGTCGGCGGCGGCGGCGGGCAGTCCGGTCAGCTGGAGCAGCTCGATGCCGACCGACGCCGCGGTGGCGGCCCCGGCCGCGACGGGGGCGACGAGGCTTGGGGCGACGAGGCGTGGGGCGACGAGTGCGAGCAGCAGGGCGAGCAGAACCGTGTAGAGCGCCGAGCCGAGCAGGTCGCCCGTCAGCCCGGGGACGGCGAGCTTCGCGACGACGCCGAGGGCGACGGTCGCCGCCGCCGCGACCGCCGTCAGCAGCCGCCGCCGCCGCGCCCGCGGCCGCAGTCGTCGAGCATCCCCCGGATCTGCGGCCCGCGGGTCGAGTGGTCCCGAATCGTCCTTCCGCACAGCGGGAGGGACGCTTCGCGACCACTCGACGGGCGGCGTCACGAGAGGCACCCGGTCTGGACGCCGAACGACAGGCCGTCGGCCGTGCCGCGGATGCTCGCCGACTCGATGCCGTCTGGACGGCCGGGAGGCGCGGACCAGTAGTCCCGGCCCATGGCGCGACCGGCCTGGTGGAACCCGTCGGCCGACCAACCGTCGACGACGGCGTCGAACGGGCCCTGGGCGTCGTCGTGGACGGTGAACACCGGCACGACCACCGAGCCGACCACCCGGGTGCCGTACTCGGTCTCGCACAGTTCGCGCCTGGTCTCGACCTCGGCCGGCACGCCCGTCGCCGCCACGGATGCCTCGACGTAGGCGCGCACGGCGGCCTCCTGCTCGGGCAGTTCGGCGAGCGGGCCCTCGTTGACGAACGGGCTCTCACCGATGTCGCCCGGCTGGGGCTCCGGACCGTCGTCGGGCTCGGGTGCGCCCAGCGGCAGGCCGATCCAGCCGGTCTCCGGGGTGGTCGCCCGAGGCTTCCGCACCCAGAACTCGGTGCGGCGGGCGACCCCGGCATCGGCCTGCTCGTCGGCCGCACCCCGCAGGACGGCGAGCACCGGATCGGGCTCGTAGGTCGAGACGTCGAGCGAAGGTCGACTGCTCGCGGTGACGTCACCAGGGGTGAAGGCCAGTCCGGTGACGCCGTCGAGCGCGAGCACCGCGTCGATCGTCGCGAGCATCGTCGGTGCCGGCGAGGTGGGGCTCAGGGCCACCGACGAAGGGACGGACGTCGTGGTCGTCGCCTGGCCGAGGTGGAGGGAGAAGGTCGGGCCAGCCGTGCCGAGGTGCGGCTGGACCGCCGCCGCAGCGTCCGCGAACGAGTTCCCGGGTGCGACGACCGCCGAGTAGGCGTAGCGGGTGGTGTCGACGGAGGCCAGGGTGCTCTCGCCGCGCAGGTCGCCCGCCAGTCCGACCTGGACCTCCGACGTCGGATCGACGGTGACCGGGGCGAGGCCCGGGCCGCCGGGGACGTCGAGGTCGATGTCGAGGGTGGTACCCGTGACGCCGTCGCCCACCACGCCGTCGACGAGGGCGGCGACCGCCAGGTCGGGGCCGTCCGCGGTGACCTCGACGTAGGCGTCCCAGGTGAAGGGGTCGTCCTTCGCGTCACGCTGCTGCAGGCGGGTCTCGACCGAGGCGACACCGTCGACGGCTGCGATCCGATCGGCGAGCTCGGCCAGGGACTGCTCGGACCCCTCGGGCGGTGGTTCGGCGAAGAAGCACGACGTGAGGCCGCACGCGACGACGACGGTCGCCACCGATGCCGCGATCGCCCGGTGCAGCGTGGGAGAGGCCATCTCTCGAGCCTACGAACGGGCGAGCCGGGTCGCGTCCGTCTCGGGGACCACGCCGCGCGCCGGGAGGACGACTCCGACCAGCCGAACGACGGCGCCACGGGGGCGTTCCTCGCCGACGCGACCCGCGCCTCCTGGGCGGTGGAGCTCAGGAGGCGCGGGTCGCGTGCTGCAGGTCAGGCCGCGTCGACGACGCGCGAGACGTCCGCGCCGACGCGCTCGCCAGGAAGCGGTCGGCGGTGCGCAGGCCGAGGGCCATGATCGTCAGGGCGGGGTTCGCGACGACGGCACTCGGGAAGACCGAGTTGTCGGCGACCCAGAGGTTCGGCACGTCGAAGCTGCGCCCGTCGGGGTCGACCACGGCCGTCGCCGGGTCGGTGCCCATGCGGCAGGTGCCGATCGTGTGCGCGGTGCGGGCCAGGACGCGGATGTCGCGGCCCCCGGCCGCCTCGACGATCGCGGTCATCGTCTCGACGGCGTGGTCGTCGATCGCCTTCTCGTTGTCGCCGGGCGTGAAGGTGACGACGACCTTGGGCATGCCGAACTCGTCGACCTCGTCGGACAGCGTCAGGCGGTTCTGTTCGCTCGGCAGGCATTCGGCGTTGATGCCGACGCCGGCCATGAAGCGGTAGTCGTCGAGCGCCTCCACGAGTTCGGGGCCCCAGAGGCCGGCACCGCGGGCCAGGGTCGTCGCGAGCGTCAACGGCATGGCGCCGAGGCTCTGGATCAGGTAGCCGCCGACGAAGTCGACGCCCTCGGGCCGCATCGTGTCTTCGGTGATGATCGACGACGGGTACCCGCGGTAGCCGCGCATCTCGGTGTCGAAGGTGCCCCAGACCTGCGTCGCGCCGTGGGCCATGAAGTTGCGACCGACCTGGTCGCTGCTGTTGGCGATGCCGGCGTGCAAGAGCAGGCGCGGGGTCTCGACGCCGCCCGCGCAGAGGAAGAGCGCGGCGGTGCGCTGGCGGTGCTCGACGCCGTCGCGGACGTAGACCACGGCCGACACCTCGCCGGCCTCGTCGAGCTCGATGCCCGTGACCATCGACTCGGGGCGGATCTCGGCCCCGTTCGCAACGGCCATCGGCAGGTAGCTGGTGTCCATGCTGACCTTGGCGCCGCTGCGGCACCCCTGGTGGCAGCTGCCGCAGCCGACGCAGGCCGGGCGGGTGCCGACGTGCTCCTGGCGCCAGTCACGGCTGACCAGGGCCGCCGGGGCGTCCGTCGCGCGGATGCCCAGCGCCTCGCACCCGCGGATCATCATGTCGCTCGACGCGTTGCGCGCGGGCGGCGGCATCAGGTACGACCGCGACGGGTCCCACGGGTAGTCCGCCGGGCCGGAGACGCCGACGAAGTGCTCGACCTCTTCGATGTACCCGATCAGCTCGGCGTGGTCGACCGGCCAGTCCTCGCCCTTGCCGGTGAGCGACTTGAGCTTGAGGTCGCGCTCGTCGGGACGGGGGGTGAAGGCGCCCCAGTGCAGGGTCGAACCGCCGACGCCCTTGCCGCTGTTGTTCTGGCCGAAGGCGGTCGGGGTCTCGCCGCCGCTGAGGCGCTCGTCCATCCAGTTGATCTTGACGGCCTCGATCTCGTCCTGCGTGTACTCGTCGGGCTCGAAGTTGCGGCCGGCCTCGAGGGCGACGACCGAGAGGCCCTGCAGGGCGAGCTTCGCCAGGATCGGGGCGCCACCGGCTCCGGTGCCGATCACGACCGCGTCGACGACCTCGGACTCGTCGTAGGTGCGTTGTCCGTCGAGCTTCATCGGGTGACCTCCATGGCTGGTTCCCAGCCCTCTCGTTGGCCGGCACCGAGCCGGCTGAATCCTTGCAGGGCGCGACCGGCACGGCCGTTCGCGAAACCGTCGAAGCCGATGCGTTCCATCGTCGCGGGGTGGGCGAGCCAGAGCTTGACCAAGTCGACGCGGCAGTCCTCGAACCACGCGGTGAGCTGCTCGACCGAGAAGGGGTGTGCCTCGTCGGGGCTGGGTTGCCCCGTGCGCCCGGGGGTGCCGCCGGTCATCCCGGCGTCGTCCTGGTCGCCGCCGTGGTGCGAGTCGCCGCCACCGCTGTCGCCGACCGTGCCGAGGGCGTCGTCGGGATCGCCCGCGACGATCGCGGCGAGCCGCTCGTCCTGCTGCTCGTAGGTCAGGCCGGTGAAGTCGGCGAGGGCGTCGAGGCCCAGCGCGTAGGCCTCGGGGTCGCTCGGCAGGTCGGCGTTGCGCCAGCCGTCGCCGTAGCCGGCGGCGAGCTGGGCGTCGACCCGCGCGGCGAGGTCGACCGAGTGGTCGGGGTCGTCCTGCGGCACGACGCGGGAGGCCACGGCACGCAACGTGGTCAGCTGCGCCTCGGTCAGCACCTGCGGGACGTAGCGCGGGTCGTCGGCGACGGCGCGCCGGGCGAGGATGCCGCGGGTGTTCGAGGCGGTGCGGCTCGAGGCGATGACGCGGGCGAAGTCGTCCGACATGACGGGAGCCCGCCCCGCGTCGTCGCGCCAGAAGTCGAGGATGGCCGAAGCGACCTCGGTCGGGCGCTCGAGCGGCAACAGGTGCCCCGCGCCGTCCAGGGTGAGGTGCGTGGCACGCGGGTAGACGGCGCCGTTCAGGCGACGCTGGGCGTCCTCGCCCAACGGCCCGTCGGCGCCCCCGGCGACGATCAGGGCGGGCACGTCGAGGGTGCCGACCTCGGCCGACCAGTCCTCGCGGCTGCCGCGGTCGAACCACGCGGTCCACGCCTCGGGGGAGGTGCGGTGCAGGTCGGCGAGGGCCTGGTCGTCGAGCGGCGTGGCCAGGGGAGCGCCGACGTTGTCGTCGACGAAGCTGCGGGCCGTGTCGGCGTCGAGCGGGCCGTCGGCGGCCGCGGCGATCATCTGCTCGCGGTTCGCCTCGCTCATGGGCTCGGGTGACGGCGGGGACGCCGCGAGCAGCACGACCCCGGCGAGGCCGAAGAGCCCGCCCTGCCCGGCGAGCGTGCGCGCGGCGACGATCGACGCGATCTTGCCACCCATGCTGTGACCGACGAGCAGCCAGCGGGTGGCGCCGTGCCGGCGGATCTGCCGGGTGACCTGACGGACCATGTCGTCGACGGTCACCCCGTCGGCCGTGGTGGCGTCGCCGAAGCCGGGCAGGTCGAGGGCGACCACCTCGACGTCGTCGCCGAGTGCCTCGGTGACGGGACCGTACTCGAGCCGGCTCATGCCGAGCGCGTGCAGGCAGAACAGGGTGGGGCGTGTGGTGGTGTCGCTGGTCACTCGGACTCCTCGGAGAAGACGTGGGGCCGGGTGACGTTCCCCGTCGTCCCGGCGGACTCGACGCTACGGCGCGCCACCGTCATCGGGCCGAATGAGGGCGTGCGGACCGTGCCGGTGGTACGACTGACTGCCCACCGCGGGTGGTCCCGACGCTGGGAGGCGTACCCCGAGGAGGCGCGGGCGGCGGATGCTCAGGAGTCGCGCCTTGTGCCCGCCCCGCCCGCCCGGGAGGATGGGCGGATGGAAACCGTCATCATCGCCCTCATGGTCATCGGGTCGATCGTCGTCATCTTCGGCATCGTCTTCTTCCTGGTCGCGGCGGTGTTGCCCACCCGTGCGCCCCGTGCCGACCGCCGGGGCCGCGGCGGACGTCCCGCCGCCCGCACCCGCTAGTCGGGGCCCGGGGTACGACGATGGACGAGGGACTCGTCGTCCACCTCCAGCGGTGTGCCGCCCAGCTGGTCACCCGCGACGAGCTCCGTGATCGGTTCGACCTCGCACGGACCGTCACGCACGCGGCCGACTTCTCGCGCCGATCGGCTGCCGAACGCGCGGCCGACGAACTCCGCACGGCGGGCTACGACGCGACCGTCACCCGGCACGGTCTGCTGGGGGCAGATCTCCGGGCCAGCCGGGAGGACGCGCTCGACGACGACCGCGCCGTGACCTTCACCCGAGAGGTGTTCGACGTCGTGCAGCGATCCGGCGGTCGGTACGACGGCTGGAGCGCCGAGGTCATCGCCGAAGCCCAGGCCTGACCCGCCTGCACCCGCCTGTGCCCCCGGGTCGCACCACCGAGGTGGTGTCGAACCGCCGATGTGCATGGTTCGACACCACGTCGGTGGTTCGACATCGCCTCTCGCCCTACGGGACGATCGCGTCGACGTAGCCGCCGTCGACCCGCAGCGCCCCGCCCGTCGTCGCCGAGGCGAAGCGCGAGCTGAGGTAGACCACCATGTTGGCGATCTCCTCCGGCTCGATCAGTCGCTGGATGAGCGACTGCGGCCGGTGCTTCAGCATGAACTCGTGCTGGGCCTCGTCCCAGGGCAGGTCGTCGCCGACCAGCTCGCGCACGAACTCCTCGACGCCACCCGTGTGCGTCGGCCCGGCGATGACGCTGTTGACCGTCACGCCCGAACCCGCGGCCGCCTTCGCGAACCCCCGCGACACCCCGAGCAGGGCCGTCTTCGACACCCCGTAGTGGATCATCTCGACCGGCGTCACGATCGCCGAGTCGCTCGCGATGTACTGCACCCGGCCCCAGCCGCGCTCCATCATGCCGGGCAGGTAGGCCCGCGTCAGGCGCACGGCCGACAGCACGTTCGTCTCGAAGTAGCGGCGCCACTCGTCGTCGTCGATGCTCAACGCGTCGGCCGAGCCGAAGACGCCGAGGTTGTTCACCAGCAGGTCGACCTCGGGGAAGGCCTCGACCGCCGCCTGCGCGCCCGCCTCGTTGGCCAGGTCGGCCGCGAGCGTGACGACCCGCGCCTCCCGGGTCCCGGCGTCGAGGGCCGCGAAGGCGGCGTCGCCGGCCAGCGAGTCGAGGAGGCGCGCTCGGGCCGCCCCCGTGGTCTCCGTCGAGCGTCCGTTCACGATGACGCGGGCCCCGGCGGCGGCGAGCCCCCGGGCGATCGCGAAGCCGATGCCCTGGGTCGAGCCGGTGACGAGTGCGGTGGTGCCGTCGAGTTCGATCTTCATGGGACCATCCTGCTCGCAGGAGCCCCGGGGGCCCACCCGAACTCAGCGGCGGCGCGGCACGACCATCGGCGACCCGGTCACGGGGTCCGGCACGACGACGCAGGGCAGGTCGAACACGTCGGTGACGAGTTGCTCGGTCAGTACTTCGGCCGGGGTGCCCGTCGCCACGACGTCGCCGTCGGCCATCACGATCAGGTCGGTCGCGTACCGCGCGGCCTGGTTCAGGTCGTGCAGCACCGCGACCACGGTCGTGCCCTGCCCGTGCAGCCGGGCGAACAGGTCGAGCAGGTCGTACTGGTGGGCGATGTCGAGGTAGGTCGTCGGCTCGTCGAGCAACAGCACCGGCGTCTGCTGTGCGAGCGCCATCGCGACCCACACCCGCTGGCGCTGCCCGCCCGACAGCTCGTCGACGGGCACGTCGACCAGCTCGGTGAGGTCGGTCTCGGCCAGGGCCGCGTCGACGGCCTCGCGGTCGGTGCCGGTCCACTGCCGGAAGAGACCCTGGTGCGGGTAGCGGCCGCGCGCGACGAGCTCGGCGACCGTGATGCCGTCGGGTGCGGTCGAGGTCTGGGGCAGCAGGCCGACGATGCGGGCCACCTCCTTCGCCGGCACGCCCGCGAGCTCGCGTCCGTCGAGCAGGACCGACCCCGACCGGGGCTTCAGGAGGCGCGCGAAGGCCCTCAGGAGGGTCGACTTCCCGCAGGCGTTCGGCCCGACGATGACGGTGAACGAGCCGTCGCGCACGTCGGCGTCGACGGCCTCGCTCACCGTCCGTCGGTCGTAGGCGAGGTGCGCGCCGCGGGCCACGAGGCGGGAGGGGCGGGTGTCGTCGGCGTTCACGCGGACCTCCGGGATTCCGAGACGAGCAGGGTGATCAGGTAGACCCCGCCGATCACGAGGGTGACGAGGCCGACCGGCACCGGGTTGGCGGCCACGTGCTGGGCGACGAGGTCGGCGACGAGCAGGAGCACCCCGCCGACGAGTCCGCCGGCGACGAGCGGCACCCCGGCCGACCGCACCAGGCGTCGGGCCAGCTGCGGTGCGGCCAGGGCCACGAACGCGATCGGCCCGGTGCTGGCGGTCACCACGGCGGTCAGCGCGACGCCGACGACGACGAGCGCCAGGCGCGACCGCTCGGCGCCGAGGCCGTGCGACCGGGCGGCGTCGTCGCCGAGCTCGAGCTGCCGGAGGGGACGCGACAACGCCATGACCAGCGGGGTCAGCACGACGAGCAGCACCAGCGCCGGGACGAGCTGCTTCCAGCCGACCAGCGCGAGCGAGCCCGCCCCCCAGAACGACGCGGTCAGGGCGACCTCGTTCTGCGCGGTCAGCAGCAACCAGCTGTTGACCGAGTGCAGCAGGGCCGTGACGCCGATGCCCACGATGATCAGCCGCAGCCCGTGCACGCCGCGACGGTAGGCCAGCAGGTAGACGACCAGCGCGGTGACGAGCCCGCCGATCAGGGCGCCGGCCGCCGTGCCGATCGTCGAGGCCGCACCCGACACGATGACGACGATCGCCCCGGTGTAGGCGCCGGTCGAGAAGCCGATCACGTCGGGCGAGCCCAGCGGGTTGCGGGTCAAGGACTGGAAGACGGCGCCCGAGACGCCGAGTGCGGCGCCGAAGACGAGGGCCGCGAGGACGCGCGGCAGCCGCCAGTTCAGCACGATGGTCGAGGCGAACCCGTCGCCGCCGAACAGCGCCCGCACGACCTGGGGCGGGCTGAGCGGGTAGTCGCCGATGCCGAGGGCGACGATCGCGACGACGACGGCCACCACGACCAGCGTCAGCGTCGCCGTGCGTCGCCGGCCGCCGGTCGAGCGCCACGAGCGCAGGAGGCGCGGGCCGACACCCGGGGAGGTCGACGTCGTCCGCGTACCCGACGACGTGCCCGTGCCCCGGGTCGGGCGCGTGTCCGGCCCCGTGCCCCGGGTCACGCGCCACCCACCCGTCGGCGTCGGGCGATCGCGATGAGCACGGGGGCGCCGACGGCGGCCGTGACGAGGCCCGCGGCCAGCTCGCCCGGGGGAGCGACCACGCGGCCGAGGACGTCCGCGAGCAGCAGCAGCACCGGCCCGAGCACGGCCGAGAGGGCGGTGGTCCACGGCTGGCTGGGCCCGACGACGCCGCGGGCGGCGTGCGCGACCATGAGCCCCACGAACGCGATGGGCCCGACCACCGCGGTCGCGCCTCCGGCCAGCAGGGTGACGACGACCAACGAGACGACGCGCACGGCCGGCACCGAGACGCCGACCGACGCGGCGTGCTCGTCGCCGAGCGCGACGGCGTCGAGCGGGCGCGAGGCGATCAGGGCGACGACGACCCCGGCCGCCACGAAGGGCAGCACCGTGAGCACGGGCTCCCAGCCGCGGTCGGCGAGCGAGCCGACCTCCCACGCGCGGACGGCGTCGAAGCGGCGGGGATCGGCCAGCACGATCGACGAGGTGATCCCCGCGAGCACCGACCCGAGCGCGAGGCCGGCGAGGGTCAGGCGGGCGGGACCACCGCCTCCTCGTCCGGCGCCGCCGATCAGGGCGACGGCGACCGTCGCGACGCCCGCGCCGACGAACGAGAACCAGACCCAGCCGCTCGCCGAGGTGACCCCGGCGAAGCCGACCGCGAGGGCGACGGCGAAGGCGCTGCCCGAGGTGACGCCGAGGATGCCCGGGTCGGCCAGCGGGTTGCGCGTCACGGCCTGCACGACGGCCCCGGCGACCCCGAGCCCGGCGCCGGCCACGATCGCGGCGACCGTCCGCGGCAGGCGGAGGTCGAGCACGGCGGTGGCGTCGGCGGTGTCGCGGCTCGCGGCGCCGGTGAGGATGCGCAGCACCTCGTCGAACGCGACCGGCCGCGCGCCGACGGCGAGTCCCAACACGACGGCGAGGGCCAACAGGGCCAGGGCGGCCACGAGGGCGAGGAGGCGCGTGCGGGTGCGCCGGGAGCCCCGCGTCGGTCGCGGGGCACGGCCGACCGTGAGCGCTCGGGGCATCGCCATGATGATTAGCTTAGGCTACCCTCACTTGGAGTCCGGCCGGGTGGCGCACGTCGTCGCCCGGAACCGACCCCCGCACCCGACCTTCCGCCCGACACCACGTCACAGCACCGACGTCACAGCCCTGAGGAACACATGCGCAAGACACTCTCGATCGCCGCCGCCGTCGCGGTCGCCACCCTCGCCCTGGCTGGCTGCTCGGCCGACGCCGACCCGGACGACGCCGCCGGCGGCGGAGCCTCGGGCGGATCGGGCGCGTTCCCCGTCTCGATCGACACGAAGTTCGGCGAGGTCACCATCGACCAGAAGCCGACGCGCGTCGTCGCGCTCGGCTGGGGCGACGCCGAGACGGCGCTCGCGCTGGGCGTGCAGCCCGTGGGGGCCTCGGACTGGCTCGCCTTCGGTGACGAGGCCGACGGCGTCGGCCCCTGGGCACAGGGTCTCTACGACCAGGCCCCCGAGATCATCGGCACCCTCGAGCCCTCCTACGAGGCCATCGCGGCCCTCGAGCCCGACGTCATCCTCGACACGAAGAGCTCGGGCGACCAGGAGCGCTACGACCGACTGTCGAGCATCGCCCCGACCGTGGGCGTGCCCGAGGGAGGCGACAGCTACCTGACCGACTTCGAGGACCAGATGGAGCTCGTCTCGAAGGCACTCGGTGAAGAGGCCAAGGGTGAGCAGCTCGTCGACGAGAACGAGAAGGCCGTCGAGGCCGTCGCCGACGCCCACCCCGAGTGGAAGGGCAAGACGATCACCGCCGCCACGAAGACCAGCGAGGGCTGGGGTGCCTACGTCGAGGACAGCGAGCGGGTAGAGCAGCTCGAGGAGCTCGGCTTCGAGCAGAACCCCGCCATCTCGGCGCTGTCCCCGAACGCCGGTGGCTTCTCGGTGTCGATCTCGAGCGAGCAGCTCGACCAGATCGACGCGGACGTCATCGTGGCCTTCCCGATCTACATCGACACCACTGAGATCACCGACGACCCGCAGTGGAAGGCCCTGTCGGCGGTGCAGGACGGCCACGCCGTCGTCATCGACGGCGACGTCGCCGCGGCGTACTCGCTCGGTTCGGCGCTCTCGCGTCAGTACGCGCTCGACCAGCTGGTGCCGCTGCTCGAGGGCGCCACGGAGTAGTCGCTGCACCCGTGCGGGCCGAATCGCTGCAGAGGGTGAAAGATGTTCTGGTGACCCACGAGCTGCACGACCTGATGACCCCCGAGAAGAACGTCCAACGCATCATGTGGACCGGCACGATCTGGTTCGTCGCCGCGGTCGGCAGCGTGGCGGTGGCCATGGGGCTGCTGCTCGCGACCGGCTGGCGGCCGGCCCTCCTCTCGGCCGGGCTCGCGACGTTGTTCTGGGTCGGTGCCGCGCTGGTCGCCCTGAGCGTCGGGCTCATCGGGTGGTCGGGCTGCCCGATCCTCGAGGTCGACGTCCCCACGGCCGACCGCAACAAGACCCGCACGATGCAGGCCGGCACGATGCTGTTCATCGTCGGCGGGGCGGCCGCCCTGCTCGCCGTCCTGCTCGGCCCCGCGAGCTGACGCCGACGCCCCGCGAGCTGCGCCCCGCGAGCTGCGCCCCGCGAGCTGGGCGGGGGACACCTCACGACCGCCCGTCACTAGGGTGGCGCGAATGAGCGAACACGAGTCCCCGACGACGGCCACCGCCCTGCCGGGCCCCTCCTGGACCGAGCACGTCGTGTGGTGGCACGTGTACCCCCTCGGGTTCGTCGGGGCGGACACGACGGGAGCGGACCGCTCGCCGGCACCGCGCCTCCTCGATCTCGTGCCGTGGCTCGACCACCTGCTGGCCCTCGGCGCCAACGGGCTCGCCCTCGGGCCGGTCTTCGCGTCCTCGACCCACGGCTACGACACCATCGACTGGTTCGCGGTCGACCCGCGCCTCGGCACCGAGGCCGACCTCGTCACCCTGATCGAGGCCGCCCACGCGAAGGGCGTCAAGGTCATGCTCGACGGCGTCTTCAACCACGTCGGCCCCGAGTTCCCCGCGCTGGTCGAGGCACGTCGCGACCCCGACTCGAGCGCGGCCTCCCTGTTCCGGCGCGAGGACGACGGCAGCCTGGGCACCTTCGAGGGGCACGGCGGGCTCATCGCCCTCGACCACTCGTCGCCCGAGGTCGCCCGCACGGTCATGGACGTCCTGACGTACTGGGCCGACCGCGGTGCCGACGCCTGGCGGCTCGACGCCGCCTACTCGGTGCCGTCGTCGTTCTGGGCGACCGTGCTGCCGCCGCTCCGCGAACGGCACCCCGACGTGTACGTCGTGGGCGAGGTGCTGCACGGCGACTACGCGGCGGCCGTCCGTGACGGAGGCCTCGACTCGGTGACCCAGTACGAACTGTGGCAGGGCGTCTGGCACGCCCTGGCCGAGGTCAACCTGTTCGAGCTCGAGTGGGCGCTGCAGCGCCACGACGGGTTCCTCGACGACTTCGTGCCGCTGACCTTCGTCGGCAACCACGACGTCACGCGCATCGCCAGCCAGATCGACGACGACCGCCACCACGCCCACGCGATCGTGCTGCTCTTCACCCTCGGCGGCACGCCCTCGGTCTACTACGGGGACGAGTTCGGCCTGCGGGCCGTCAAGGAGGCGAGGGTCGGCGGCGACGACGCGGTGCGTCCGGCGTTCCCCTCGACGCCTGCCGAGGCTCCGGGTGCCGGCGTCCCGGACGCCCTCCCCGAGGTCCTCGCCCTGCACCAGGAGCTGATCGGCGTGCGACGTCGGCACCCGTGGCTGCACACCGCCCGCAGCCGCACCGTGTCGGTCGCGAACGAGTCGCTCGTGCTCGAGGTCACGGGCGCCGGGGCGGGCCGGTCGCTCGTCGTCGCGCTGAACCTCGGCGACGACGAGCTGCGCGTGGCCGACCCGGCCCCGGGCGAGTGGGTGGCCGGTCGGGACGCGGGCCTCGACGGCGACGTCCTGTCGGTGGGGCCGCACGGCTGGGCGGTCGTCGCGCGCGCCTGACCCGGCCCGCACGGCTGGGTGGTCGTCGCGCGCGCCTGACCCGGCCCGCGCCTCCGGGGTCCCTCCGACGCTCGTGGGCATCCCCTGGGAGTCGCGACGAACCCGGGCGGGCCGTCGCTACCGTGCCACGCATGGCTAAGACACGAGAGCTACTCATGACCTCGACCCTCGCCGTCGGTGCGCTGGTCGCCGCCACCGGATGCACCTCCGACCCCGCCGTGACGGCCCCGACCGCCGCGGCGACCGGCGTGCCGAGCGCCCCCGCGACGAGCGCGACCCCCGCCGGTTCCGAACAGGACTCGGCCGAGCAGGCGATCGTCGTCCGCTACCTCGACGCGATCTCGGGCGGCGACACGGCGGCGGCCTGGGCCCTGTTGACCCCCGAGGCGCAGCAGTTCTACGGCGCCGAGCGGACCTTTGCCGAGTACTCGCCGGTGGACGGCACGGTGACGCCCGACGAGGCGTCGGTCCTGGTCGACGCCGACCTGGCCGTGGCCGAGGGGCCCGAGGGCGCGTTCACGCTGGTGAGCGCCACGACCGACGACCTCGCCGACGCCTGGATCGTGCACGAGACGGCCGACGGCCTGCGCGTCGACGACGCCGGCGTGCCGCCGACCGGCGACTCGGTCTACGAGTGGGACAACCCGGCCGTCGGGGCCGAGGACCAGAGCGCAGGAGGCGCGGTGTACGACACCACGGCCCCCGCGTCGATCTCGTTCGCCAGCCCGTTGAGCCAGGACCAGACCGAGCCGAGCGTCGTCGGCTACCCCGACACGCTCTGGGCCTTCCTCGACGGTCAGCAGCTGCCGTCGATCGAGGCCGTGTCGGCCGGCTCGGGCAAGCGCTTCACGACCGAGGTCGGCGAGTCGAGCGGGGCCGGCCGCGGCCTCACCGTCGTGTGGCAGACGGGCGACGACTCGCTCGGCTGGCGCAGCAGCACCGTCGTGCTCTGAGCCCCGGCCCGGCAGGGCGTCCGCCGCGAACCCCGTTCACGAAGACGAACCCCGTTCAAGCAGGGTTCATCTTCGTGAACGGGGTTCGTCGTCGGGAGGCGGGGAGCGCTCAGCGGCGGCGCAGCAGGGCCATCGCCTCGAGGTGCGGCGTCTGCGGGAACATGTCGAACACGCGCGCGGCGACCACGTCGAACGACGGCATCGCGTCGAGATCGCTCGCCAGGGTGACGGGGTTGCAGCTCGAGTAGACGACGTGCTCGACGTCCGACCCCTCGAGCCAGCCGGCCAGCGTCGCCCCGATGCCGCGTCGCGGCGGGTTGACGATCACGAGCTCCGGAGGCGCGGTGCCGGTACCCGAGGGCCCCGCCCCCGCGGACGCGCCCGTCGCGAACCGGGTCGCGTCGTCCGCCGCGAAGCGCACGTGCTCGAGGCCTGCGCGACGGGCGCTGCCCCGGGCGCTGGCCACCGCCTCCTCGCTGGTCTCGATGCCGACGACCTCGCGGTGCGCGTGTCGACTCGAGCGGCCGGCGCCCGGGCGCGCGACGTGCAGGGCGAAGCCTCCGACGCCGCAGTAGAGGTCCCACACGGTGGCCGGGTCGATCGCGTCGACCCATTCGGCGGCCTGCGCGTACAGCCCGGCCGCGATCGCCGTGTTCGTCTGGAAGAAGCTCTGGGGGCGCAGCTCGAGGTCGACCCCGCCGAGGTGCATGGTGAGCGTCTCGCGGTCGGTCAGCACGATCTCGTCGGTGCCCTCGAGCACGGCCTTGTGCTCGGGCAGCAGGTTGACCGACACGACCGCGACCCGGGGCAGGGCCTCGAGCAGCCAGGGCAGTTCGGACCGCAGCCGGGGCAGGGCCTGCTCGCTGCGCAGCACGAAGCGCACCATCAGCTCGCCCGAGGGCGACTCGGTGACGTGCACGTACTTCGCCTCGCCGCGGCGTCGCGGGACGTCGTAGGGCAGGAGGCGCGCCCGGGTCACGAACGCCGCCAGCGTCGGCAGCGCCTCCTGGATTCCTGACGTGTGCAGCCCGCAGCCGCGCAGGTCGACGCCCTGCCCGCGGCCGTCGAGGATGCCGAGCGTCGGCTCGTCGATCGTGCCGCCGACGACCATCTTCGCCTTGTTGCGGAACCCCGACTCGGGGCCGGTCAGCGTCGGCAGCCAGGCCGAGGGCGCATGGCTCTCGCCGAGGAGGTCGCGGACGCGCGCCTCCTTCTCGGCGACCTGGACCGGGTAGGGGCGGTCGAGGAGCGTGCACGAACGGCACAGCCCCGCGTCGAAGTAGTCGCACTGCATGGCGGGCCGAGTCTAGGCGAGGGGCGTGGGGTGGCGACCCGCGCCTCCTCGGCTGGGTGCGGCCGGGTCAGAGCTGGGTGATGCCGCGCACGAGGGCGAGGGCGCTGCCGACGGCCGCGAGCGTCAGGACGAGGATGCGGCCGACCCGGGCCGGGACGACCTTGCTGAGGTGGTGTCCGACGAAGGCGCCGACGAACAGCAGGCCGAGGGCTCCCGCCCAGACGGGGACCGGCTCGGACGGGATGCCCTTCGTCAGCACCGAGGTCAGGTTGATCGCCAGCAGGAACACCTGGCCGGTGCCGACGAAGACCTCCCGGGGCCAGCGGTCGCTGGTGGCGTGCACCGTCAGCGCCGGACCGCCGACGCCGGCCGTGACGTTCATGAAGCCGCCGAGGGCGCCCGCGGCCACGGCGCCGACGCGGCCGGGCAGGAGGCGCGCGCGGCTCGAGAACGCCATCACGAGCACCCCGACCAGGGCCAGGGCGCCCACCGCGATGGTCAGCGGACCGGTCGGGGCGGTCTGCACGACCCACGCGCCGATCGGGATCGTCACGAGGGCGGGCAGGACGAGGAGGGCCGCCGTCCGCCACCGCACCGTGCGCCAGGTGCTCGCCAGCACGACCAGCGCGAGCACGGCGGCGAGGGCGTTGCCGACCGAGACGCCGGCCTCGGGGCCGAGCACCACCACGAGGAGGGGTGCGGCGGTGAGCGCGAAGCCGATGCCCGCCATGCGCTGCGTGAGGGCGCCGACCACGATGGCCGCGGCGACGAGGGCGAGCGTCAGCGGGGTCACGCCGCCACGCTACCCGGCGTGCCGGGCCGGGCTGCGCCGTGCCGGGCTGTGCCGGGCGTGCGTGCCGGGTCGGCATGGCGCCAGGAGATGGTCACAGCGCCAGGACTAGTCGTGGTGCGGTGGCCATCTCGTGGTGCTGTGGTGCTGGTGCTGGTGCTGGGGCCGGGGCGCGGGCGGGGCTGAGGCAGGGGCCCCCTCCACCACCCCAGGAGCACCTGACACATGACCGCCGCGCCCGACCCGACCACCACCCCCGACGACGAGGCGGCCACCGCCGCGCGCGAGGCGTCGGAGCAGAAGCAGGTGCGGCTCGACAAGCGCGCCCGCCTGCTCGAGGCCGGCGTCGAGGCGTACCCGGTCGGCGTGCCGATCACCGACACGATCGGTGCGGTCCGCGCCCGGTACGCCGAGCTCGAGACCGACAGCCGCTCGGGTGACGTCGTCGGGCTGGCCGGTCGCGTCGTGCACGCCCGCAACACGGGCAAGCTCTGCTTCGCCGCGCTCCAGGCGGGCGACGGCAGCCGCATCCAGGCCATGGTCTCGCTCGCCGAGGTCGGCGAGCAGCGCCTCGCCGACTGGAAAGAGCTCGTCGACCTGGGCGACCACGTCTTCGTGAAGGGCGAGGTCATCTCGTCCCGTCGCGGCGAGCTGTCGATCATGGTCGGCGAGTGGTCGATCGCGGCCAAGGCGATCCTGCCGCTGCCGAACCTGCACTCCGAGCTCAGCGAGGAGACGCGCGTGCGTCAGCGCTACCTCGACCTGATCGTGCGCGACCAGGCCCGCGCCACCGTCCGCGCCCGGGCCGCCGCGGTCTCGTCGCTGCGCCGCACCTTCGACTCGTACGAGTACCTCGAGGTCGAGACGCCCATGCTGCAGACCATGCACGGCGGCGCCGCGGCCCGACCGTTCCAGACGCACAGCAACGCCTTCGACACCGAGCTGTACCTGCGCATCGCGCCCGAGCTGTTCCTCAAGAGGGCCGTCGTCGGCGGCATCGACCGCGTCTTCGAGATCAACCGCAACTTCCGCAACGAGGGCGCCGACTCGACGCACTCGCCCGAGTTCGCGATGGTCGAGGCGTACCAGGCCTACGGCGACTACGACCAGATGGCCCGCCTCACGCAAGAGCTCGTGCAGAACGCCGCCATGGCCGTCTCCGGCTCGCACCTCGTCACCCTCGCCGACGGCACCGAGTACGACCTCGGCGGCGAGTGGGCCCGCGTGCCGATGTACGAGTCGCTCAGCGAGGCCGCCGGAGTCGAGATCACGCCGTCGACCACCGTCGCCGACCTGCAGGCGCTCGCCGCCACCGTCGACCTGGTCGTGCCGCACGAGACCCACGGCAAGCTCGTCGAAGAGCTCTGGGAGCACTTCGTCAAGCCGTCGCTCGACCGCCCGACCTTCGTGGTCGACTTCCCGGTCGACACGAGCCCGCTCGTCCGCCAGCACCGCTCGAAGCCCGGCGTCGTCGAGAAGTGGGACCTCTACGTCCGCGGCTTCGAGCTCGCCACCGCGTACTCCGAGCTGGTCGACCCGGTGATCCAGCGCGAGCGCTTCGTCGAGCAGGCCGCCCTCTCGGCCCGCGGCGACGCCGAGGCCATGCGCCTCGACGACGACTTCCTCACCGCACTCGAGCACGGCATGCCGCCGAGCGGCGGCATGGGCATGGGCATCGACCGCCTCCTGATGGCGATCACGGGCCTCGGCATCCGCGAGACGATCCTCTTCCCGCTGGTCAAGTAGCGCCCGCGCCCGCGCTCGCGCTCGTGTTCGCGTTCGCGCGGGGGTGCGGACGCTCGCGCGTCGGGTGCAGGAGGCGCGGTGCCGGTCGGGCACCGCGCCTCCGTCGTCTCGGCGTCGAGAGGTGCACGTGGTTTTCCCCGGGAGGGCGACGTACCCTGGTCGGGTGCCTGAGTCCCTTGCCGGAGCCATCGTCTTCTCCGTGACGCCCACCATCCTCGTGGGCCTCATCTTCTGGTTCATCGTCCGGGCACTGCTGCGCTCCGACCGCACCGAGCGGGCCGCCTACGCCAAGGTCGAGGCCGAAGAGCGCGCCCGGGCCGAGGCGGAAGAGCGCGCCGAGTCGCGTGAGCTGTCCGGCCGCGCCGGCGCTACCGGCACCTCGGGCCTGTCCGACCGCTCGGATCTGTCCGACCGCTCCGACCTGTCCGACCGCTCGGGCCGCCGCACGGTCTAGTCCGGCCTCTCCCGCCGCCGGGTGGGTCGCCGACGGGTGCGCCGGTGACACGGGTGCGCCGGTGACGGGCGCGCCGGTGACGCGCGCGTCCTCGGGTCACGGCACCGCGCCTCCTGGGCTCGCGGTGTCGTTCGTCGTACCCCGACAGATCGGCCGCCGAGTTTCCGGTGAGCGACCTGGGAATGTGTACCCCCGGCGTGATAGCGACCGCCTATACCCGATTCGGGCTGCTGTCAAACGTCGTTCGCCTTCGTACCCCGTCGACGTCGAAACTCTGGACGTGCGCTCGGAGTAGTCCCGTCAGGGCCTGCACCAGCTTTTTTCCGCACGCCCCCGCACGCCAGACTCGAAGTACGCCGACGAGCTTCACGAACTAATCGACGCGACACCAGGTCAGTACTCGAGCAGGGAGAGAACGATGACGACCACTTCCGTCACCACGCGCAACACCACCACAGCAACCGACGACACCGAGGTCGAGGTCCTGTCGCAGGTCCGAGGGGCCTCCACCGACCAGGTCGGCGACTACCTCCGCCACATCGGCCGCATGCCGCTGCTCGACGCAGCGGAAGAGACCGAGATCGCCCGCCGCATCGAGGTCGGCCTGTTCGCCGGCGAGAAGCTCAAAGAGCTGCAGGCCGCCGACGCGGTCAAGAAGAACCGCACCAAGGCCCACGCCGAGATGCTCCGCGACCTCCGCTGGCTGCAGCACGACGGCGAGCGTGCGAAGGACCGCATGATCACCGCGAACCTCCGCCTCGTCGTCAGCATCGCCAAGCGCTACACGCAGCGCGGCCTGCCCTTCATGGACGTCATCCAGGAGGGCAACCTCGGCCTCGTCCGTGCCGTCGAGAAGTTCGACTACACGCAGGGCTACAAGTTCTCGACCTACGCCACCTGGTGGATCCGTCAGGCCATCGCCCGCGGCCTCGCCGACAAGGCGCGCGCCATCCGCATCCCGGTGCACACGGTCGAGCGCATCAACCGCATCTCGCGGGCCGAGCGTGACCTGACCGTCGACCTGGGCCGTGCGCCCACCGTCGACGAGGTGGCCGAAGAGGTCGCCATGGACGTCGCCGACCTCATCGAGCTGAAGTCCCGTTCGCACGAGCCGGTGTCGATCCACACCGTCGTCGGCGACGCAGAAGACAGTGAACTGGGCGACTTCATCGAGGACGAAGAGACCCCGTCGCCCACGCAGGCCACCGAGAGCTCGCTGCTCAACCGCGACATGCACGCCCTCGTGGCAACGCTGCCTGAAGACGAGGCGCGCGTCATCCGCATGCGCTTCGGCCTCGACGACGACCAGCCGATGACCCTCGACGAGATCTCGAAGCGCGTCCACTCGTCGCGCCAGGCCGTCTCGCGCGTCGAGAGCCGTGCCCGCCTCCGCATGTTCGCGAAGGCCGTGAGCCAGGACCTCCAGCTCTACCTGCAGTAGGTCGTATGCGGTCACGCCGCACGCTGCACCACGCGAGGGCCATCGCCCGGGTCACCCTGGGCGGCGGCCCTTCGTCGTGTCCGGGGGTCGCGTCGTGTCTCGTGCCGTGCCGTGGCGCCCCGCACCGCGCCTCCTCGGAGCCGCGAGTGGGCAGAACATGCTCTTCGCGATTCCCCGAGCAGCATCTTCTGCCCACTCGCCGCCGATCGGTCTCGTCAGCCGGAGGCCACTTCCGCCGACTGGGCAGATCTTGCCCTTCGCGGGGTCGGGAGCAGCATCTTCTGCCCGTTTGGGCCGTGCGGCGTCTGGTCCCCAGAGGCGACGCGTTCGCACCGATCCCGAGGCGACGACATCAGGAGGTGCGGGTCGCGTTCCGGCGGGCACTCTCGACGAGTGCCGCGCATCGTCGTCCCCCTCCCGCTCGCCGATCGCCCCTTCGCCGTCGACGAGGCCCACCGTGCGGGTCTCAGGGTCGGGCGTCTCCGGGGTGCCGACCTCGAGGCTCCGCACCGCGGCGTCCGGCGCCTCGTCGGCCGGGGCTCCGAACCGCACGACCCGGACGACCCGCACGACCCGCACGACCCGCAGACCGCCCTGCTGGCGAGTGCCCGGGCGTTGCTTCCGGTGATGCTCGACGACTGGCGTTTCTCCCGGGTGACGGCTCTGGGCCTGTGGGGTCTTCCCGTGCCGTGGTGGGTCCGCGACGGCAGAGAACCACTCCACGTCACCTCGATCGAGGGGCGTGGCCCGCGACGGCCTGGTGTCGCCACGCATCGGGCAGGGGCGGCCGCCTCCCGGGCCGACCCGACGGACCGTCGTGCAGGACTCGGTCCGTCCGACCGGCCCCCGATGTCGCGGGTCGACGGTCTGCCGGTCGACGAGCCGGTCACGGCGTGGGTGGAGTGCGGGTCGCTGCTGTCGCTCACCGACCTCGTCCGGGCCGGAGATGCGTTGGCCGGCTGCTGGTCCCCCCACGTGGCTGCTCGGGAACGACCGGTCGCGCAACTCGAGCGTGCGCTCCACGACGCCCGGGGTCGGCGTGGCGTCGCCCGTGTCCGAGAGGCCTTCGCACTCGTCCGACCCGGGGTCGAGTCGCCGAAGGAGACCGAGCTCCGCCTGCTCCTGACCCGGGCGGGACTCCCGGAGCCCGAGATTAACGTGCGCACGTACGACGACCGTGGGCGCTACCTCGGCAAGCCCGACCTCCGGTACGCGTGGTGCGGGGTGGCCGTCGAGTACGAGGGTGACGAGCACCGCCGCGACCCCGGGCGCTTCCGACAGGACATCCTGCGCCGCGAGAGGTTCGCCGATGCCGGTTGGCGCACCGTCCGGTGCACGGACGACGATCTCCACGGGCGACGGGCCGACGAACTCGTCGCCCGCGTGCGTCGCCTGCTGTCGTGACTCGGCCGAGTGGGCAGAAGATGCGCTTCGTTTCCGTCCGAAGAGCATCTTCTGCCCACTCGACCGGCAGGGGATCGAGAGAAACGACCGTCGACAGGGGAGGCGCGGGGCGGTACCGTGAGCGGACCAGGGCCACGAGATGGCCGGGCCACGAGACGCTCCACGAGAGGGGTGATGAGCATTACTGCCGTCGACGCATGCCACGCGTACCCCACTCACCCCGAGACCCTCCGCCCGTAGCGACAGCCGCGCGACCCTCGTCGCGCCCGCCGGGCCGGTCTCACGCCTCCCCTGGAGCACCGCTTGTCCTTCTCCGACGATTTCGTCGTCCCCACCTTCTCCACCGTCGACCCCGACTCCGACGCCGACCAGCGCTGGTCCACCTGGCCGGCCGCCACCCCCACCGAACGCGGACCTCGGCCCTGGCCCGCCTGGGTCGTGACCTCCGCGGCCGCGATCGACACCGAGCTCGGCGTCGTCAAGACCGGCAAGGAGGCCGACGTCCACCTGATCGACCGAGCCGTGCCGACGGACGTCGTGCTGGGCGCCGGTGACGGAGCCCGCGCCTCCTTGCTGGCCGCGAAGCGGTACCGCGGGCCTGAGCAGAGCGACTTCCACCGTTCGTCCGAGTACCGCGAGGGCCGTCGCGTGCGCAACACCCGCGACGGCCGGGCGATGGCACGCGGCTCGGCGCACGGCCGCCGCGTGCAGGCCGGGCTCTGGGCCGCGGCCGAGTTCGACGCGCTCTGCCGCATGCACTCCCTCGGCGTCGCCGTGCCGTACCCGGTGCAGATCAGCGGCACCGAGATCCTGATGGAGTTCGTCGGGCACGGGGCCGAGGCCGCCCCACGCCTCGCCCAGGTCAAGGACGACGGCGCCATGCTGTGGCCGCTGTTCGAGCAGGTGCACGAGATCGTGATCGGCTTCGCCCGGGCCGGCTTCGCCCATGGTGACCTCTCGCCGTACAACCTGCTCGTGCACGACGGGCGCGTGGTCGCCATCGACGTGCCCCAGCTGGTCGACGTGGCGAGCAACCCGACCGGCGTCGAGCTGCTCGAACGCGACTGCCGCAACGTCTGCGCCTGGTTCGCCCGGCGCGGGTTCGTCCGCGACCCCGAGCAGGTCTTCGCCGAGGCGCTGGGCGAGGTGTACTAGGCCGGGCCGGGGCCGGGCCGGGCCGGGCTGGACGGCCGGGCCGGGCTGGACGGCCGAGCCGGGGCCGGGGCCGGGTCCGGGCGGCGGCAGGGTGGGCGTGTTCGTGGGATTCGGGCGTCCGCGGCCGCCCGCCGTGGCCGAACCTGCCCGGGTCCGCGGCGGCTGCCCCGGTCGCACGACGGCGGCAGAGCGCAGGAGGCGCGGCGCGCGATCACCGCGCACCGCACCTCCTGAAGGCGAGCGCGTCGGCGCCCGGGGCTGATGCCCCTGGGCAGCGGCAGCGGCAGCGGCCGCGTCAGTGCAGGGGGCTGATGCCGGTGACGGCGGTGTCGTCGTCGTGGGTGACACCGGCGAGGCCGCCGGCGCGTTCGGCTCGCTCGCGGAAGCGGGCCCGGACGTCGGTGGGGACGAGCTCGAGCAGCTGGTCCTCACGCAACGGCAGGTCGAGCAGGCTGAGCTTCAGGCGGCCCTTGCGACCGTGTCGGTCGGCGTCGAGCCGGATGACCTGGCCGGCGTCGCGCCGCAGCACGAGCCTGATGACGCAGCCCTCGCTGACGTCGGCGACCACGCGACCGTCGACCTCGAGCGCGGCCGAGTGCGTGCCGTCGCCGATCTCGAAGCGCAACTTCTCTCGCGGGCCGAGGACGACCGAGCGGTCGATGCCCGACATCGGCGCCACCGGGGTGACCACGACGGCCGCGATCGCGGGGGACAGGATCGGCCCGCCCGCGGCGTAGTTGTAGGCGGTCGACCCGGCGGGGGTGGCCGCGACGATCGCGTCGGCCTTGTAGTAGCCGTAGGGCGTCTCGTCGAGGACGAGGTCGGCCGAGACGACGCCCTCGCCCGGACGGCGGGCCACCGAGACGTCGTTGAAGGCCAGGTAGGTGTTCTCGAAGCCGGATGCTGAGTGCGTGACCTCGAGGGCGTGGTGCGCCTCGAGCGAGAACTGCTTCTGGCCGACGCGGTCGAGCGCCTCGGGCAGTTCGTGCGGCTCGACCTCGACCAGGAACCCCACGTTGCCGTAGTTGACCCCGAGCACGGGTACGGGACGTTCGGCGACGAGCCGCATCGCGCCGAGCATCGTGCCGTCGCCGCCGAGGGCCACCACGACGGTGACGCGCTCGCGGAAGGTGCGCTCGTCGACCAGCTCGACGCCGTCGCCGACCCGTGCCGCGTCGGAGGTCATGGCGACGAGGTGCGCCTGTGAGCGGGTCGTCCAGCCGCGGATGATCTCGACGCTGTCGAGCACCGACTTCGTGGGGTGCGGAACGAGGCCGACCGTGAACTTGCCCATGGACGCGAGGCTAGCCGCCACCCCTGTCAGCGCGCCCCGTCAGCCCGCCTGCGCACTGCTCTATGCCCCCAGCGAACAGGGGCAGATTAAGCCGCGGGGCCTGGTTACTCTCTCTGTAAACCGGTGCCGAACCCTGCGGGCGCCAGATGCACATTCGGTGGCGACAACCACCCCGCCACCTAGGGAGCAAAGAAGATGTTCGAGAGATTCACCGACCGTGCCCGTCGCGTCGTCGTCCTCGCCCAAGAAGAGGCGAAGATGCTGAACCACAACTACATCGGCACCGAGCACATCCTGCTCGGTCTGATCCACGAGGGCGAAGGCGTCGCCGCCAAGGCCCTCGAGTCGCTGGGCATCTCGCTCGACGCCGTGCGCGAGCAGGTGCAAGACATCATCGGCCAGGGCCAGCAGCAGCCGACCGGCCACATCCCCTTCACGCCTCGTGCCAAGAAGGTCCTCGAGCTGAGCCTGCGCGAGGCGCTGCAGCTCGGCCACAACTACATCGGCACCGAGCACATCCTGCTCGGCCTCATCCGCGAGGGTGAAGGAGTCGCCGCCCAGGTGCTCGTGAAGCTCGGCGCCGACCTCAACCGGGTCCGCCAGCAGGTCATCCAGCTCCTCTCCGGCTACCAGGGGAAAGAGGCGGTGGCCGTGGGCGGCGAACAGACCCAGGGCGCGCAGGGCGGCAGCCAGGTGCTCGACCAGTTCGGTCGCAACCTGACGCAGGCCGCGCGCGACAACAAGCTCGACCCGGTCATCGGGCGCGAGAAAGAGATGGAGCGGGTCATGCAGATCCTCTCCCGTCGCTCCAAGAACAACCCCGTCCTGATCGGTGAGCCCGGCGTCGGCAAGACCGCCGTCGTCGAGGGCCTGGCCCAGGCGATCGTCAAGGGCGAGGTCCCCGAGACCCTGAAGGACAAGCAGCTCTACTCGCTCGACCTCGGCTCGCTCATCGCCGGCAGCCGCTACCGCGGTGACTTCGAGGAGCGCCTGAAGAAGGTCACCAAAGAGATCCGCACGCGCGGCGACATCATCGTCTTCATCGACGAGATCCACACCCTCGTGGGTGCGGGTGCCGCCGAGGGCGCCATCGACGCCGCGTCGATCCTCAAGCCGCTGCTCGCCCGTGGCGAGCTGCAGACGATCGGTGCGACCACGCTCGACGAGTACCGCAAGCACTTCGAGAAGGACGCCGCCCTCGAGCGCCGCTTCCAGCCGGTGCAGGTCAACGAGCCCTCGCTGCCCCACGCGATCAACATCCTCAAGGGGCTGCGCGACAAGTACGAGGCCTTCCACAAGGTGTCCATCACCGACGGTGCCATCGTCGCGGCGGCGAACCTCGCCGACCGCTACGTCAGCGACCGCTTCCTGCCCGACAAGGCCATCGACCTGATCGACGAGGCCGGCGCCCGCCTGCGTCTGTCGATCCTGTCGGCACCGCCCGAGCTGCGCGAGTTCGACGAGCGCATCGCCGGTGTCCGCGGCCAGAAAGAGGGCGCGATCGAGGACCAGGACTTCGAGAAGGCCGCCTCGCTGCGCGACGAGGAGAAGAAGCTGCTCGGTGAGCGCCTCCGTCTCGAGAAGACGTGGCGTTCGGGCGAGGCCGGAGCCGGCGGAACCGTCGACGAGGGCATCATCGCCGAGGTCCTGGCCCAGGCCACGGGCATCCCGGTCTTCAAGCTCACCGAAGAAGAGACCTCGCGTCTCGTCTTCATGGAGAAGGCCCTGCACCAGCGCGTCATCGGTCAGGAGCAGGCCATCGCGGCCCTCTCGAAGACCATCCGCCGCACGCGTGCCGGCCTGAAGGACCCCAAGCGTCCCTCCGGTTCGTTCATCTTCGCCGGGCCCACCGGTGTCGGCAAGACCGAGCTGGCCAAGGCGCTCGCCGAGTTCCTGTTCGACGACGAGGGCGCGCTGATCTCGCTCGACATGTCCGAGTACGGCGAGAAGCACACCGTCTCGCGTCTGTTCGGCGCCCCTCCCGGATTCGTCGGCTTCGAAGAGGGCGGGCAGCTGACCGAGAAGGTCCGCCGCAAGCCGTTCTCCGTGGTGCTGTTCGACGAGATCGAGAAGGCCCACCCCGACATCTTCAACTCGCTGTTGCAGGTGCTCGAAGAGGGTCGTCTCACCGACGGTCAGGGTCGTGTCGTCGACTTCAAGAACACGGTCATCATCATGACGACCAACCTCGGCACGAAGGACATCACCGGCGGCCCCGTCGGCTTCCAGATCGAGGGCGACACGGCGACCTCCTACGAGCGCATGCGTTCGAAGGTCACCGAAGAGCTCAAGAAGCACTTCAAGCCCGAGTTCCTGAACCGCGTCGACGAGACGATCGTGTTCCCGCAGCTCAACCAAGAAGAGCTGCTGCAGATCGTCGACCTGTTCGTCAAGCGCCTGTCCGACCGTCTGCTCGACCGCGACATGACGGCCGTGCTGTCGCAGTCCGCGAAGGAGCGTCTCATCGAGATCGGGTTCGACCCGTCGCTCGGTGCCCGGCCGCTGCGTCGTGCGATCCAGCACGAGGTCGAGGACCGTCTGTCCGAGCGCATCCTGCAGGGTGAGCTCAACGCGGGCGACCACGTGCAGGTCGACTTCGTCGACGGGGAGTTCACCTTCGCCACCTCGCGTCAGCCGGGTCGCGAAGAGGTCCTCGTGGGCGACGCCCCCGAGCTCGAGAGCTAGGCGCGACACCAGCACGACGGCAACACCGGCACGACAGCACTACCGAAGGAGGCGCGGGTCGCCTTCGACGCCCGGGGCGGTCTTCCACTGTGGAGGCCGCCCTTCGGCGTACCCGGGGCCGGGTCGCGAACGCGTCGCTAGGCTGGGCGGCGGCCCGCGCCTCCTCGGGTCGTGGTCTTCGAGGGAGTCCCATGTCAGACGCGGCAGACGCGCCCACCGGTGCCGACGGACTCGGCGGTGCCGACCGGCTCGGTGGCGCCGACGCGCTCGGGGGTGCCGACCGGCACGGCATCACGGTGCGGAACGCGGTCGTCAGCGACGTGCCGCACATCCAGCGACTGTGCGAGCCGTTCGTGCAGAAGCGCATCCTGCTCGGCAAGGACCTCGTGACGCTGTACGGCGACGTCCAGGAGTTCCAGATCGCGGTCGGGCCCGACGGGGTGCCGATCGGCTGCGGTGCGCTGCACGTCATGTGGGACGACCTGGCCGAGGTGCGCACGCTCGCCCTCGATGCCGCATGGATCCGCAAGGGGGTCGGCCACCGCCTCCTCGAGTCGCTCGAAGGGGCGGCCCGTCGGCTCGAGATCGGCCGACTGTTCTGCCTGACGTTCGAGGTGGACTTCTTCGAGAAGCACGGCTACCTCAACGTCGGCGACGAGGGGCTCGTGCCGCCGGACGTCTACGGCGAGCTCGTCCGCTCGACCGACGAAGGTGTCGCGGAGTTCCTCGACCTGGCTCGGGTGAAGCCGAACACGCTCGGCAACTCGCGGATGCTGAAGGCGCTGCCCGCGCTGTAGTCGTCCGCGCGCGAACTCGCGCACGAGTTCGCGTTCACCGTGGCCGGTCGAGTGGTCGCGAATCGTCCCTCGTCGCGCTGGGGAGGACGATTCGGGACCACTCGACCCGCGCCTCCTGGGCTCTGGGGGTCCGGCGCTAGCCGAGGGCCTTGAGGAGGTCCTCCGGGTTGGCGGCCATGGTGTGCGGGCCGGCGATGTCGAAGAAGACCTGCTCGATGACGTCGAGGTGGGCCTCGAGGAAGGCGCGCAGCGAGAGCGCGTCGTAGAGCATGACCTGGCGGTTCGGGTCGTCGGGGACCATCGCGGCGTAGGTGTCGTCCGACGAGAAGAGCAGCAGGATGCGCTTGTCGGTGTTCTCGCGGCCGAAGACGCGGACCTGGTCGCCTTCGTCGGGGAGGGCTCCGTCGTCGGGGCCACCGGTGGAGGGTGCGGAGCCGGCGGCGGCGCTCGCGTCGGTCGGCAGCACGAGCTTCGGGACGACGACCACGTCGTGACGCAGGGCGAAGGCGACGGCGGCGGCGTCCTGGGCGGCGAGGGCCAGCTCGAGCGACTCGGAGCGGAAGGTGCCGTTGCGGTCGGCCGGGTCGACGGGCTCGCGGGGGTCGACGGGCTCGGAGGAGGGGGTGGCTGCGTTCACGGGTGGGTCACTGTCAGTTCAGGATCATCTGGGCGGTGTCGGCGGAGGTGATGTCGCCGACCGAGACGGCGAGGCGGTAGGTCGCGCCGCCGGCGGTGACGGGCTCACGCGAGGTCGATTCGCAGGTGTCGGCGGACGAGCGCGTGCGGTCCCAGGCGATGGGGGGAGTGCTGAGGGTCTGGCCGGCGGTGAGCGTGACGACCTGGTTGGTGCCGTTGACCTGGCAGTCCTTCGACGACCAGTACTGCTCTTCGCCGCTCGTGATGACGAGCGTCTGCTGAGCCGAGCCGAGGTCGATCGAGCAGTCGGCGCGGCCCGAGTTGGTGATCGACATCGAGATCTGCGGCAGCTCGGTCGCGGCGTAGCTCGTCTTGTCGGTGACGGGCTTGAGTTCGATGTCGCGGGTCGAGCAGGTTGCGGCGTCGGAGGCGCCCTCGGTCGAGGTGTCGGCCGGGTCGGCGGTGGCGTCAGCCGCAGGGGCGGTCTCGGTGGCGGCCGGTTCGCTGGGGGCGGCATCGGCCGGGGGCGAGGAGGTCGTCGCGGCGGCACCGGGTTCTGCCGAGCCGGACCCGGGGCGGACGACGATCAACACGATGATGACCACGACCGCGATCAGACCGAGCGCGAGCACCGCGCGACGACGCCAGTAGACCGAGGGCGGTTGCGGCCCGACCGGGTTCTTGAACGTCGACATGGGCACAGGTTAAGGGCCGGTCAGGGGGTTGGCCGGGACCAGCGCGGCGTGTGGGCTGAGAATCCGCGTGGAGCGGGGTGCAGGTGCCTGGTGAGGCCGCCGACCCGGGTGTACCCCGGCTGTCTCTTTATACACATCTCCGAGCCCACGAGACGCGTAGTAATCTCGTAGGAGAAAACCTGGCGCGGTGACCATTTCGCGGTGCTGTGCGGTAGAGCGGCACGCGTGACCCAGCATCCCGCCACGAAGTAAACGTCCCGCCACAGGATTGCGTGGCGGGACGTTTACTTCGTGGCGGGATGCTGGGTCACGCGTGCCGCTCTACCGCACAGCACCGCGAAATGGTCACGGCGCCAGGAGAAAACCTGGCGCGGTGACCATCTCGCGGTGTCGTGCGGGATGAACAGCGTGGGGGAGGCGCGGTGCCCGCAGGAGGCGCGCCGCGTCCTGGTCAGCGGCCGCCGGTGATCTTCCGGTCGCGCTGGGCGACCCCTGCCGTGCCGTAGGGGTAGTCGTCGACCCGGGGTGCGCTCGCCGCGGTGAGGCGGGCGACCTCGTCGTCGGTGAGGGCCGCGGCCAGCGCCGACGAACCCAGGTTGTCGTCGAGCTGCTCGACCGTGCGGGCGCCGAGGATCACCGAGGTGACCGCGGGCTGACGCAGCAACCAGGCCAGCGCGACCTGCGAGGCCGAGGCGTCGTGTGCCGAGGCGATCGAGGTGACCGCGTCGAGGACGGTCCAGGTGCGCTCGTCCGCGTTGCGCGCCTCCCAGGCCTCCATGCCGCGTTTCGGGTCCTCGCCGAGGCGGGTGGCCCCGGTGGGCGCCTGGTCGCGGACGTACTTGCCGCTCAACCAGCCGCCGGCCAGCGGCGACCAGGGCAGCAGCCCGATGCCGGCGTCGAGCGAGGCCGGGACGACCTCGTGCTCGATGTCGCGGACGAGCAGGTTGTACTGCGGCTGCAGCGTGACGGGCGGGGCGAAACCGAGGGCCTCGGCGCGGCCGACGGCCTTCGTCACCTGCCACCCGAGGTAGTTCGAGAAGCCGTAGTAGCCGATCTTGCCCGCGCTGATCGCGTCGTCGAGGAACCTCAGCGTCTCGTCGATCGGGGTGAGGTGGTCCCAGGCGTGCATCTGGTAGAGGTCGACGTGCTCCACGCCGAGCCGGGTCAGCGAGGCGTCGAGGGCCTTCGCGAGGTGACGACGCGACAGCCCGACGTCGTTGGGCCCGTCGCCCATGGGGAAGCGTCCCTTGGTCGCGAGCACCACCTGGTCGGCGTCCGTGGGGTGGCTCGCCAGCCACCGGCCGATGATGGTCTCGCTGGTGCCGGCGCTGTAGACGTCGGCGGTGTCGACGAGCGTGCCGCCTCCGGCCACGAAGGCGTCGAGGATGGCGTGCGAGGTCGGTTCGTCGGCTTCGGCGCCGAAGGTCATGGTGCCGAGGGTCAGCTCCGACACCGAGGCTCCACTGTTTCCGAGGGTTCTGTAGTCCATGACCCGACGCTACGCGGACTGCGACCGCACCCGACCGGGCGGTGCCCTGCCCCAGGATGCGGCGCGCGTCCAGTTCGTCTGTTGGATACTCTCGGGTAGGTCACTCGACACCGACGTCGGGAGGACCACCCGGGACCAACCACCCCGGATCACCGTCCCACCCGAGGGGAACGACCGTGACGTCCACACCGCAGGCGGCCTCACCAGTCGCCGGATCAGCTGCACTCCGCACCACGCCCACGAACACCGCGCCGACGGACACCGCGCCCACGGACACCACGCCCACGGACACCGCGCCGACCGACGCCACCACCGATCCGACCGCGGCGCCCCCCAGGGCGCAGACCTTCGAGGCGCTCGTCGACCCGCGGGTCCGCAGCGTCTCGACCACGGATCGCGAGGTCGCGCACGCGCTGATCCGCAAGAACTACAAGATCACGCGACTCGAAGGCGAGGGCCCCGAGCCGTTCACCTACAGTCGCGCCGTGTCCGGCGACACGCGCTTCGCCCTCTGTCGCTTCGAGTACCGGCGGGGACGCCTGCTGTCCGAGAGCGATCCGACCGGGTTCCTCGTCGCCGGCGGCGTGATGGCCGGCCGGTTGTCGCTGCGGACCCGCGACCACGAGCTCAGGGTCGAGCCGGGCGCACCGTTCTCGTTCCCGTCGCACGACGCCAAGGTCATGCTGTCGTACGACCTCGTGCTCGGGCAGGTGATGCTCGACCGCACCGCCGTCGAACGCGAGCTGGAGGCCATGCGGCTCACCGCCCCCGGGGGGCTCCGGTCGACCGCGGCCGAGGCGGTCTCGCCCTCGCTCGGCCGCTACTGGTCCGACCTCGTCCGGCACGTGCACGAGCACGTCATCCGCAACGACGCCGCCATGGCCAGTCAGCTGGTGCGGGGCTCGGCGTTCCGGTCGCTCGTGGCCGCCTACCTCGAGGCCTTCGAGACGAACGTGGTCGGCGTCGGCGGTGCCGACGGCCTCACGCCCCTCCCGTCGACCGTGCGTCGGGCTCGCGACTACATCGAGCAGCACGCGCACGACGACATCGGCGTCGTCGAGATCGCCGAGGCGGCTCGGGTGACCCCCCGCGCCCTGCAGCTGGCGTTCCGTCGCCACCTCGACTCGACGCCCATGGCCGAACTGCGGCGGGCGCGGCTGCGCGGCGCGCACGGGGACCTCGTCATGGCCGATCCGACCCTCGGCCACACCGTCGCGGGCGTGGCGCTCAGCTGGGGTTTCGCCCACGCGGGCCGCTTCGCGGCCCAGTACACGGCCGAGTTCGGGCGGTCACCCCGCGACACCCTCGAAGGGTGACGGGTGACTTTTTGCCACCGCTTCGCAAGCTGAGCTTTCATTTCGTTTTTCGGACATTGCCGGGTTTGCCCGAGGAGCGGAGAGCCGCAGAATGAAGTGGCCTCGCGGTGAAAGGTTCAGGACCGCGAGTCACAGCGCACGAGATCGACGTCGGGTTTCTCTCGTGTCGCCGGGGTGCGGAGGGAGTCGGGTTCCTTCCGCACCCCTTTCTCGTCTCCGGAGGGGGCGACCGTCGGGGACGCGGCCCGCGCCTCCTGCGTTCTCGACGAGCGCGGCGCGAACGCGCGGGGCCAACGCGGCCCGCGCCTCCTGCGTTCTCGACGAGAGCGGCGCGAACGCGCGGCGCCGATGCGGCGCGAGCGCGCAGCGGTCAGTCGCGGGCGGAGACGTCCGTGTGCACGAAGCCCTGGAAGGACCGGCTGGCGGTCGGACCACGCTGACCCTGGTAGCGCGAGCCGTACTCGGAGGAGCCGTACGGGTGCTCGGCGGGTGAGCTGAGCTTGAAGAAGCAGAGCTGGCCGATCTTCATGCCGGGCCAGAGCTTGATCGGCAGGGTGGCGACGTTCGACAGCTCGAGCGTGACGTGCCCGCCGAAGCCGGGGTCGATGAAGCCCGCGGTCGAGTGGGTCAGCAGGCCGAGGCGCCCGAGCGAGCTCTTGCCCTCGAGGCGGGCCGCGACGTCGTCGGGCAGGGTGACGAACTCGTAGGTGCTGCCCAGCACGAACTCGCCCGGGTGCAGGATGAACGGCTCGTCGGCCTTCGCCTCGACCAGGCGGGTCAGCTCGGGCTGGTCCGCGGCCGGGTCGATGAACGGGTACTTGTGGTTGTCGAAGAGCCGGAACAACCGGTCGAGCCGCACGTCGATGCTCGACGGCTGGATCAGCGTCGGGTCGTAGGGGTCGAGGCCGATTCGGCCGGCGTCGAGTTCGAGCTTGATGTCGCGGTCGGAGAGCAGCACGCGACAAGACTAGTCAGCGCGCGCCGGGCCACGGGGGGAGGATGGACGCATGCGTGCCATCACCGTCCCCGTGCCCGGAGGGCCCTCCGCCCTCGTCGTCTCCGAGGTCGCCGAGCCGGTGCCCGGCCCCCGCGAGGTCGTGATCGACGTCGCCGCCGCGGGCGTCAACCGCGCCGACGTCAACCAGCGGGAGGGGCACTACCCGTCGCCCGCCGGGGCGCCCGGCTGGCCCGGGCTCGAGGTCAGCGGCACCGTCGTCGCGACCGGCGAGCACGTCACCGCCGCGGCCGTCGGCGACTACGTCGTGGCCCTGCTGCCGGGCGGTGGTTACGCCGACCGCGTGCAGGTCGACGAGGGCCTGGTGCTGTCCCTGCCGCGCGGCGTCGACCTCGTCGAGGCGGCGGGCCTGCCCGAGGCCGTCGCCACCGTCTGGTCGAACGTCTTCATGAGCGCCGGGCTGAAGCCGGGCGAGACCCTGCTCGTGCACGGCGGCGCCAGCGGCGTCGGCTCGATCGCGATCCAGATCGCCGTGGCGCTCGGCTCGACCGTGTACGCCACCGCCGGGACGGCCGACAAGACGTCGTTCTGCGAACAGCTCGGCGCCGCGCGCGGCATCGACTACAAGACCGAGGACTTCGTCGCGGTCGTCGACGAGCTGACCGAGGGCCGCGGCGTCGACGTCGTGCTCGACCTGGTCGGTGGCGACTACATCGCCCGCGACGTCGAGGCGCTCGCCGTGAACGGCCGGATCATGGTGATCGCCGTGCAGGGCGGCCCGTCGGCCACGATCGACCTGTCGCGCCTGATGGCCAAGCGCGGTCGGGTCTGGGCCACCACGCTGCGCGCCCGCCCCCTCGACGAACGCCGCGCGATCATGGCCGAGGTGCGCGAGCACGTCTGGCCGCTGGTCGAGGCCGGGTCGGTGAGACCGGTGCTCGACAGCGTCTACCCGCTCGAGTTCGTCGCCACGGCCCACAAGCGCATGGAGTCCGGCGGGCACAGCGGCAAGATCCTGCTCGCCGTCCGCTGAGGCCGAGCCGAGGAGGCGCGGCTCGCGGAGCCGAGGAGGCGCGGGTCGCGGAGCCGAGGAGGCGCCGGTCGCGGAGCCGAGGAGGCGCGGGTCGTCAGGACACGCGGCTGTCGGACCCCTTGCGCACGGCCGAGGCGCCGGTGATCTCGACGAGCACGGGCACCGTCTCGCCCAGCACGCGGTCGAGCCCGCGGGCGACGTCGGACGCCGCCGCGACCACGGGTGCCGGGGACGATCCCGCGGTCAGCCGCACCCGCACCTTGAGGGCGGGCCGACCCGCGACCGTCCACGCCGAGACGCCCACCGAGGCCACGTCGCGGCGGTCGCGGAGCGCGTCCGTGATCGCGGTGTCGGCGAACGAGCTCGACACGGCGACCGAGCCGGCCGGGTCGTCCTGGACGACGACGCTGTCGGTGCGACCGTGCCCGTGGGCGGGGATCGCGATGACGAAGACGATGACGAGCAACAGGCAGAGCAGGGCGAGGGCCACCGGCAGCCAGCTGCCGCCCGTCGCACCGGACGGGTCGATCGGCGTCGCCGCCACGGCGTCGTCGAGGGCCGACGACGCGGGTGACAGCAGGTCGCGCAGGACGCCGCCGCCGGGCAGGGCGACGATCACGAGGAACGCTCCGACGGTCAGGGCGACGAGGCCGACGACGAACAAGAGGAGGCGGTTCGCGAACCGGTTGCTCGAGGTCATGCGCCGACCCTCCCCGTGTCGGTCGTGCGGACGCGAGCCGTGAGCTCGGGCCGGTAGGCGACCGACTCGAGTTCGGAGCGGGTGGCGGCCTCGACCGACTGCTCGTCGACCGCGAGGCCGGACGCGGGCGTCAGGTCGATCTGGGCCCGACGACGGGACACCCACGCCGAGACCTGCTGGTCCGAGAGGCGCCCCGAGACACGGGCGGCCCGGGCGAGCGAGGACGCGATGACCCGGTCGTCGACGACCACCGCCACGCGGTCGTCGTCGACGGTGTGGCGTCCGCGACGGCCGGGCGTCACGGCGAGGCCGATCAGGACGAGGCCCACGATCGCCGCGACGACGCCGGCGCCGAGCACGAGGCCCGAGGTGCCGCCGCCGTCGACCGACGACGTCAGCGTCGCGAGGACGTCGACCGGGGAGAAGAGCAGGGCCCGTCGACCGAGCGCGGCGTAGACGGCCTCCACCCCGACGTACCCGACGAGGAGCGTGAGCAGCACGAGCACGACGACGGCGCTGCCCGAGCGCGAGGAGTGCTGCTCGCGTCGGAGGACGCGGCGGTACAGGCCGGGGTCGATCCCGCTCACGAGGTGCGCCCCGTCCGGTCGGTGCGGCTGCCGCTGACGGTGACGTCGACGCGGGACACGGTGCGTCCCGCGAGTTCGGAGAGCCGACGGGTCAGGGTGGACTGGAGGTCGCGGACGACGGCGAGGACCCCGCCCTCGGGCATGGTCACGGCCTCGGAGAGCATCGGGACGCGGACCGGCGTCGAGACGCGCAGCGCGAGCTGGCCGGCGTCGTCCTCGGCCAGGACGCGGACGTCGGCCCGACGCACGTGGAGGGTCTCGGCGACGACGGCCACCGCCACCTTCTGCAGCACCTTGGCGGGGATGCCGACGTGCCCCGCGACGACGCGTCCCGTCTCGGCGAGATCCGTGCCGACGGTGGTCATGACGACGAGCGCCGTCCGCGCAAGGCGTCCAGCAGCCCGGCCACGTCGGTCCTGCCCGAGACGATGCGCCCGACGAGCGCGCCGACGGCGATGAAGACCGCGACGAGCACGAAGCCCCAGAACCCGAAGGTCAGGGCCGAGACGGCGAGCACGGCGCCGACGGCCATGCCCGTGGTGGTGGCGGTCACGAGACGCGGCTCTCGCTGGTGGAGTCGACGTCGTCGTCACCGGGGATGTTGACGTCGACGATCGCGACGTTCACCTCGGCGACCTCCATGCCGACGAGCTGCTCGATCGCCCCGGCCACCGCGGCACGCACCTGTTCGGCGACCGTGTGCAGGGGGGCCGGGTACCCGACGACGATCGTGACGTCGGCGGCGACCTGGGTCTCGCCGACCTCGACGCGCACGCCCTGACCGAGGTCGGTCGTGCCGATCACGTCCCGCAGGGCGCCGAACGCCCGCGCGGTGCCGCCACCGAGGGCGAAGACGCCGGGCACCTCGCGGGCGGCGATGCCGGCGATCGTGGCGACGACGCCGTCGGCGACCACCGTCCTGCCGGGCACCCCGACGGTGCCTCTCGGGACGGTGCTCTTCGGGGTCTCGTCGGTGGTGGCCATCGGTGTCTCCTTCTGATCGGACGATGTGCGATGGGTCGGCGTCGCCCTTCGGTCTTACCGGACGCGCCGCCGACGGGTCCGGTCACGGTCTCCCGCGCGCAGCGATTCCGGTGTATCCAGGGATGAGACGCCTTCCGTGGCCCGAACGTCACGGAATGCGTCACCATTCATCCACGGGTCGTGACTCATCCACGGGTCGTGACCCGCGCCTCCTCGTCCTGGGGGCCCGGGCGGACGCAGCAGCAGCAGAGGAGGCGGACATGGCGGCGGACCTGACCGAGGCCACCGACGCCGTGCTCGCGTCGCGTGCCGCCGAGGGCGACGAGCGGGCCTTCGAGGTGCTGCTCCGACGCCATCTGGGGCTGATGACGGCGTACGCCACCCGGCTGACCGGCTCACGAGCCGACGCGACCGACGCGGTGCAGGAGGCGTCCATCACGATCTGGCGCGAACTCCCGACGCTGCAGACGCCCGCGGCGGTCAAGGGCTGGATGATGCGCATCGTGTCGCGCAAGGCCTTTGACCTGATCCGGTCGCGACGCCTCACCGACGACGTCGACGACCTCGAGCTGCCGGCGGCGACGCCCACGACCGATCCGGAACGCCGGGCGTCCTCGAACGACGCCATGGAGGCGCTGCGTGCGGCGCTCGCGCGGCTCCCGGCCAGCCAACGGCAGGTGTGGGCGCTGCGCGAGGTCGGTGGCGAGTCGTACACCGAGATCGCCGAACGGACCGGCACCACCGTGACCGCGGTCCGGGGGCAACTGGCCCGGGCCCGAGAGACCCTGACCCGCGAGATGGAGGCCTGGCGATGAGTGACCGTCCTCACGGCACCGACCACGCCCACGAAGACCCGACCCCACCCGACGTGCCCGTCGCCCTGGGCGAGTCCGTCGACCCGGGTGGGTCCGTCGACCCGGGTGGGCCCGTCGACCCGGCTGCGCCCGTCGAGCCGGGTGCGCCGGGCGACGCCGGCCCGTCGCCCGACGAGCCCGTCGACGGTGCCGAGGACGGGGTCTCGCCCGAGCGTCTCGTCGACTACCTCGACGCCGGTCGGCAGCCCTACGACCCCGAGATCGAGGAGTCGCCCGAGGCCCGGGCCCAGCTCGCCGCCCTCGAACGCCTCCGGGCGATGGGGGCCCGACTGCTCGAGTCCGACGCCGCGGCGAGCCCCGCACCGGACCCGAGCTGGATCTCGGGCGTGATGGACCGCGTGCGCCTCGAGTCGCGGGCCGGGAGGCAGATCCCGCTCGCCTCGATCGACGAGCGTTCCACCCTGCACATCACCGAGGGCGCCGTGCGGTCACTCATCCGCGAGGCGGGCGACGGCGTCGAGGGCGCCATGGTCATCTCGTGCACGATCCACGGCGACGTCAGCGTGCCCGGGGCGCTCGTCCGGGTCGAGGTCGTCGTCAGCGGCCTCTTCGGCGAACCGCTGCCCGCGCTCGCCGAGGCGGTCAAGTCGGCGGTGTCGTCGAGCCTGTCCCGTCAGACCGAACTGACCCTCGAGAGCGTCGACGTGGTCGTCGACGACGTCCACCTGCAGAGCGAAGGAGGCGCGGCGTGAGCGACGACGACGGCCTGCGGGCCCCGATCAGCCCGGCCGACCTGTCCCTGCTCGCCGCCGAGCTCGGCGAGATCGCGGCGTCGGTCGACGGCGTCGTGCACGTCCGGGCCCGGCCCGGATTCGGCAGCGTCGTCCGCTCGGCCCTCCAGGGGTTGAGCGCCGTCGTCGGTGGCGGAGGGGTCGTGAGCTCGACCGTGCAGAGCGACGCCTCGATCGCCGGAGCCACGTCGGCCGACCCGGGCGTCCCCGCCTCCGACATCCCCGACGCCGAGCGCGCCGACCCGGCCTCCGCCGAGGCCGCCGCCCCCGGTCGACCCGTGCCCCTCGTCGGCATCGCCGTGGCCGACCTCGAGACCCGCATCACCCTCGACATCGCGGTCGACGAGAGCGGCTCCGGCCCGCTCGTGGCCCGTGCGGTCGCCCAGGCGCTGCTCGACCGCGTGAGCGGGGAGCCCGTTCCGCCGGCATCGGTCGACCTGCGCATCGTCTCGGTCGCGACGGGAGGCTGAGCGCGCCTCCTGCCGGTGGTGCGCGGAGTCGCACCGCCTGATTGACGTCGCACCGCGGAACGCGGCGGTGCGATGTCCGTTCGGCGGTGCCACACGCTCGGCAGGGTGGAGGGAGCACGGGAGGCGCGGGCCGCTATAGTGGTCTGACGCGCCTCCGAGGCGCCACGCGAGTGTAGTTCAATGGTAGAACTTCAGCTTCCCAAGCTGATAGCGCGGGTTCGATTCCCGTCACTCGCTCTCTTCTTCTCTGAGGTGACGTGACGGCCGGGCTGACGGCCTGGTCACCACCGCCGTCAGGTCTCTTCCCACGTCATCGGGGTACGGGCTCGTGGGGCGTTCGGCCGACGGCGGCCGGGAGCGCCGCCCCCGTACGATGGTCGTCGCCGCTACCGGGGGGAAGCCATGACCGACGATGCCACGACGACCGTCTCGTTGCTGCACCCGATGCTCGACACGCACGGGCCCGGCTGGGTCGAGTCGCGGTCGAGCAAGCCCGTCGTCGGGGTGTCCAGTGGCCTCTCGGCCCTCTTCGTCGACTGTGCCGGGCCGGGGACCCGCGTCGCCCTCGTCACCGATCCCGCATCGCGGCTCACGTACTCGCTGTTCCACCTGCTCGACGTGCTCGGCGGGGTCTGGCTGACCCGCGCCTCCGACGGTTCGCTGCGTCGGGCGGTCACGCTCGAGCCGGTGCGCTCACCGGCCCACGGCCTCGGGGTGACCGAGGACGGCTACCCCCTGCCGCAGGACGAGGCGCCGTCGTCGGTCCGGCTCGACGAGGGACGCACCGTCGACCCCGACGCCGTCCCGTGGACGCAGCTCGCCGTCGTCACCCACCACCGGGCGCGGGCCGAGGCCCGACTCGGTGGCACGCTCGAACGACTCGTCGAGGCGCTCGCGCCTGGCACGCGCACCCTATGGGGGACGACCGAGCCGGCCACCACGGTCTGGGACCGGGACTTCTTCACGGCCGCCGCGCGCAGCCGCATGCCGTCCGAGACGCGGTTCCACGTGGCCGGCGGTGACGCCTCCGGGCCGAGGTATCGGGGCTGGGTGCGCATCGCGCGCAGCGACGACGGGGTGATCGAGGAGACCCGCATCGTCGTGACCGGAGCCGTCGCGCCGGGCGTCGTCGCGGACGCCCTCGCCGACGTGGCCGGTCGACAGCAGGTCCTGCTCGCCACGGCGTGGTCGATGTCCGGCCGGGCCGACGGGACCGTGTCCGCCCACGACCGGGTCGCACCGCAACCGCTCGCCGCCGTCGTCGGGGCGCGGAGCGTCCGGGGCATGCAACTGGACGTCGAGGGTCTCGTCCGCCGGGTGGGTGGACGGGTGCTCGGGTCGTCGCGGACGCCGTCGGTGCTCGTGTCGTTCCACGAGGGGCTGGCCGGTGACGCCGAGGTCGGTGCTGGTGCTGGTGCTGTCGACGGTGCCGCGGCCGCAGCCCGTTGGCACCGCTTCGCCGATGCTGTCGAGGCCGTCGGCGCCGACGAGATCCTCGCCGCGATGACCCCGCCGGGGGTGCACCGTGCCTCGTGAGTACACCGTGGTGACGCCCGAGCCCGTGACCGCCGTCGATGGTGCCCGCGCAGCCGCCGAGATCGACCCGTACCTCGGGCTGGGCAAGCTCTGGAACGGCGGCGGGCTGCAGATCGCGACCGACGACGGGCTCGTGCTGGCGATCGTGCGCAGCACCTACGTCGAGGACCCGGCCGACGCCTCCGTCCTGCTCGGGGTCGACGTCGAGGCGGGCAGCTGGCTGACCGAGGCGTACGCGCCGGGGACCGACCCGGTGTCCGATGCGGTCGTGCAGGCGCTCGTCCGCAACACCGGGGGGCGCGTCGTGGTCGAGGCGGTCCCGGGTGGGCCGAGGCCCGCGACGGCTGCGCCCGCGACGACTGCGCCCGCGCCGACCGACGAAGGAGCACGCTCATGAGCTCGTGGTCGATCTCGCCCAGCGGGGTGCAGTCGGTCCTGGCCGAGGTCCAGGTCTCGGCCGGCGACCTCGGCACCGCGGCCGGAGGCCTGGAGACCGGTCACGAAGAGCTGAGCGGTGGTGTCGGCGACCTCCTCGTGGGCGTGGCCAACGCGGTGCTCGGGTTGATCGAGTCCGAGGCGACGACCCTCACGTCGGTGGTGAACCGCATCGAGTCGTGCGGCACCGGTGCCGCCGAGGCGACCATCGCCTACGTCGCCGGCGACGAGGAGATGGCGGCGAACGCCCAATCCGCCGCCGTGACGGCGGCCGCCGAGGCACCCGCTCTGGCGAGCGAGCAGAGCGCCGCCGGCATCCCGCCCGTCTCGACCCCGGGGGTGCCCCGATGAGCCCCTCGCTGATCGTCCCCGGTGCGATCCCCGGCGTCACCATCGACCCGGCGGCGATCTCGACGTCCGCCGCCACCTTCCGCAGCACGGCGACCGCCATCGCCGAGAAGGGTGCGGGCGTCGTCACCTCCTGGTCCGGGCTGTCGGGCGTCTACGCGGCGCCCGAGGCCGAGCAGTTGTTCGTCGCCATGGACCCGGTCGGCACGAGCACGCAGACCCTCGGCGACACGTTCGGCCAGGTCGCGACGTTGCTCGACGACCTCGCCACGGCCGTCGCCGCGCCCGTCGCCCGGCTCAAGGAGCTCGTCACCGAGGCCGAGGCCTTCACCGCCGAGGTGTCCGGCGGCGTCACCTACAGCACCGAGAGCTACAACTCGTACATCTCGAGCGGGCCCGACGAGACCACGGTCGAGTGGTACGACCACATCCCCTCGCGCAACCGCAACGACGAGTTGCTCGGCGAGGTGAACGCCGAGGTCGCCAAGATCGACGCGGCCCGAGCCGAGTGCGAGAACGGCATCAACGCGTTGCGCACCGACCCGATGTGCTTCCCCGAGCAGGTCGGCCTGTCGGCCGAGCAGCTCGACTCGATGAAGGACCTGCCCTACGGCGCCCCGGGCGACCCGCACAAGACCTGTTCCGAGTCGATGGGCACGGGTCTCGGCATGTTCATCGCCGAGGCGGCCTACGGCGCCGGTGCCCTGGTGGGTTGGGACATCCAGGGCGGCACGGGCGTCACCAAGGAGTTCGGCCTCAAGGCCTGGGGCGGCCTGCTCCAGGGGCTCGGGGCCATCGCGATCACGAGTCCGGCGACGATCGCGCTGGCGTACGCACCTCCCGGCACGGTGCCGGCGGCCGCCCAGCCCGCCGTCGACTGGTACCGCACCACGATCGAGGGCGTCACGCAGGGCATCGTGGGCACGCCCGAGATGTACGACGAGGACCCGGTCGCGGCCGGCACCTACGCCACCCTCGGCGTGGCCTCGTTCTTCGTCCCGGTCGGAGGCGCAGCCGTCGGCGGGACGAAGGCGGCGACGGGCCTCGCACGGCTCGGTGGCGCCGCGGAACGAGCTGCGCTTCGTGCCCCCGAAGGTTCCCTGTCGCGGATCGGCCTGACGCACGCGGGTCACGCCCTGAACGCCATGTCGGAGACCACGCGTCTCCTGACCGGAGGGCACGGCTCGGCCGGTCGCGGGCCGGACGCCGCGCCCTCGCGGTTCGACGAGCAACTCACCCGCCTCGACGACGTCGTCGGCGTCCGCGCCGACGGTCTCGCGCCACCGCCCACGCGCGTCGACGGCCCCGACACGACGCCCGGGCCGGTCCGTGGTGACGACGCGTCCGCCCCTCCCGTCCGCGACGACGCGTCCGCCCCTCCCGTCCGCGACGACGCGTCCGCCCCTCCCGTCCGCGAGGACGCGTCGGCCCCGCCGGTCCGCGAGGACGCAGGAGGCGCGGGTCACGCCGACGACGCCCCCGCGGCCGACCAGCCCGGTCACGCCGACGGCGATGCCGGAACGGGTGGCTCGGGCGGCGGCCACGGCGACGGCCCTGCTCAGCCAGCCCCGGTCAAGGACGCCCCGACGGGTCCGATCACCGACGTCACGGGGACGAGGGACCTCACCCCGATCATCGACGCTAGCTCGATGACCCGTAACCAGTTGGCCGACTACCTGGACGTGAAGGACCCCAAGGCGGGTGCGGTGTTCCGGGACGAAGGCAAGTGGCCGGAAGACCAGCGGATTCCCGCTGATGCCAGCTTCCTCGGCGAGGACGGTCTCGTCGACTGGGAGGACATTCCCTACAAGGGCTTCGCGCTGAACGATAGCGGCGCGTCCATCATCGACGAGAACCCACACCTTCCGGCGGGCACTCTCCTGGATCGAGCGGGGTCACCGGATGGTGTCTTCGTTTCACCCGTTCCTCATGACGGGGTGCCCTACACGCATGAGCAGCGGGCCACACCTTGGGTGCGGGACGAGGGACTCGAACACGTCTACCGAACGACGGGGGACCTCGGGGACATCAGAGGCGCGTACGACCGTAGTTCTGCCCTCCGCAAAGAAATCTTCGATCGATCGATGATCAAGCACAAGATGACCTGGGATCGGATGCATGCTCGGCAGGGGCCTATTGCTCGTGCGTTCGGCTTGCCAGGCGGCGGAGAGCAGATTCTCCTACCCATGAGCGTCCAAGACTTGATGGACATTGGTCTCATCGAGGAAATCGGAAAGGCAACATGAGCGCGACTGATGTGAACGGACTCCGAGCAGAAGTGGAAGCGGCCGGTTTCGGTCATCTAAATTTTCTGATCGGTGACACGTCGTTACACCTCCCGGGCGCGCAGGTGATCGGGCAGATCGACGGGGTGTGGGTGACGTTCTTGCGCGACGAACGTGGTCTCGTCGAAGAGCTGACACTCGTCGAGCATCCGGATGAGCGCTCTGCCGTCACAGAGTTCATGTTCCAGTTACAGAACCTCGCCCGGTTGGAGGAACTGCGGGCCCTCCTCGATGCAGGCTTGGACCCCGATGACTGATTGCCGACCGCGAGGGTGTCGTGCCGACGCTTGACGAGACCCTGGCCGTCCTCAGGGATGAAGCCCTCCTTCGTTACGACCACGTCATCGACGGCGACTACACGGGGAGGAGCAACTCATGACGACGCTCCAAGAAACGGTCGCCACGATCGAGGCCGAGGGGCTCGACAGGTTCGCCTACGTGATCGGTGATGATCACGCCGGCTCGGCGGACGCCCTGGTCCTGACCCGACGGGACGGCGTCTGGACGTCCTTCTCGACCAATGAACGTGCCGGTGTCGAGGAGACCAGCGTTCGCACGTACGAGGAACTCTCCGACGCTCTGGACGACTTCCTGCGTCTCATGAGGCTGAGGGCCGACGAGGACGCACTCATGTCGCGCATCAGGGAGAAGAACAGGCTCGCCCACGAGACGTGGCAGGCGTCACGAGACGACCGACCGGGGAAGGCCTGACATGGCGACGATCGAATCGGTGCGCGTCGTCATGGCGGCAGAGGGACTCGATGACCTGGCGCACGTCCTCGTCGGTGACCACGCGAACAGGACGGACTGCCTCGTCGTCACCCGACGCGACGATGCCTGGGTGACCTTTTCCACCGACGAGCGTGCTGCGGTCGTCGACGAGAGCATGCGCACCTACCCGAGCGAGTCCGAGGCCCTGGAGGACTTCCTCGTCCTGCTCCGGCTGAAGAAGCTCCTCCGCGACCTGCAACGGGAGCGCGACCTCGAGCGCGTTGAGGGGGCGGCGATGAGCCTCGCGTCGTTGCCTGCGCAGATGGAGGCGGAGGACGTGAACCGCATTCGTGTCGCTCTCGGTGACGATTACCTCAGGCGCCCGGACTGTCTCGCCGTGGCGCGACGTGACGGCGTGTGGAGCACTTTCTACGTCGACGAACGAGCTGCCGTGGAGGAACGGAGCCTGCACACGTTCCCCGACGAGGTCTCGGCCGTGGCCGACTTCCTCGACCGTCTGAGGTCCCAGCATCGCAAGCTCGAGATCCAGGACGAACTCCGTGACCGACGCCGACGAGCAGGAGAACCGTCATGACGATGGTCGCGCGCACCCTGGCCGACCTCCGAACCCAGGTGGACGCCCGTGGACTCGGCCACCTGAACGCCGTCATCGGGGACGCGACGACGGGGAAGCCCTTCGCGCTCGTCCTCGCTCGACGGGACGAGGTGTGGAGCACCTACTTCCTCGACGAGCGAGGTCTCGTCGAGGAGCAGAGCATCCGCACCTATGACGACGTCGAGGCAGCCGCAGCCGACTTCCTCCGGTTGCTGGGCAACCTGGCCCGCATCGAAGAGATCGATGCCGAGCTGGCCGCCCGCCGACAGGTGCAGCGTCCTCAGTGATCTCTCGGCAGCGTTCAAGCTGCGTTTGAGGTACGAAACGCTGGTCAGAGGTACATTCGTGTCGTCAACGAGCCGGGGCCACGGGGTCCCGGGTCACACCGATCAACCGAAAGGGGACTCTTCATCATGGCCATGTCTTTCGATCCTTTCACCGAGCTCGACCGTCTCACCGGCGCCCTCACGGGCCTGCGACAGGGGCCCAGGGTCATGCCGGTCGACCTCTACCGCGACGGCGACCGCTACGTGCTCAACGCCGACATGCCGGGCATCGATCCGGGGTCGGTCGACGTCGACGTCGACGGTCAGCTGCTGACCATCCGGGCCAACCGCACGCCCGACACCCGTGACGGCGTCAAGTGGCTCGCGCAGGAGCGGCCGCACGGCTCGTACCTCCGCCAGTTCAGCGTGGGCGAGGGCATCGATTCGAGCCGCATCACGGCCCACTACGACAACGGCGTGTTGTCACTCGTCATCCCGGTCAGCGAGAGGGCGAAGCCGCGCAAGATCGAGGTCGTCTCCGGCCAGGCGCACGAGACCGTCGACGCGATCAACGCCTCACCCGCCCGCGACACGACGAGCTGACCCCTCAGGCGGTCTGGCCGTCGACCCCGGCCACGCCGTCGGCCCCACCACCCCGTCACGATCCGTCGTGGCGGGGTGGTCGTCGTTCCGGGGACGCCGGCGCTCGACCGCCCCGTCGTTGGTCGCGGGCGCGCACGTACTCGGCCGCGGGCGCACATGTACTGTGCGGTGCCCCGGTCGGCCGTGTCACCCGGCACCTGACCGTTGCCTCCGCACGTGGGCGAAGCCGACCCGCGCCTCCTACCGTTCACGGCAGGGCACGACGTCGACACGGCGTCGCCCGACAATTCTGAACACCGTCAGCAAGGAGTGCACCATGGCACAGGCCATCGAGACCATCGACGTCAACGTCCCCGTCAGCGTCGCCTACAACCAGTGGACCCAGTTCGAGTCGTTCCCGAAGTTCCTCGACGAGGTCGAGTCCATCACCCAGACCACCCCCACCCTCACGGTGTGGAAGGTCAAGGTCGGACCGGTCGAGAAGACCTTCGAGGCCGAGATCACCGAGCAGCACCCCGACGAGCGCGTCGCCTGGAACAGCACGGGCGGCGAGGTCGACCACGCCGGCGTCATCACGTTCCACAAGCTGAGCGACGACGTGACGCGCCTCACGGTGCAGATCGACTGGACCCCCGAGGGCTTCCTCGAGAAGGTCGGCAACACGCTCGGCGCCGACAACCACGCCATCAAGAAGGACCTCAAGAACTTCAAGGAGTTCATCGAGCGCGAGGGCAACGTCGACGGCGCCTGGCGCGGAGACGTCCAGGCCTGAGCCCCGGCTCCACCCGACGAGGCCCCCGGTCGGCTCCTGTTCGCAGGACGCCCACCGGGGGCCTCGTCCGTGTCAGCCGCCGAAGCCGAACGAGTGCAGCCCGTGCTCCTCGCTCAGTCGGCGGCTCCACTCGGCACCGCGGACGCTCGTCCCCTGCTCGTCGATGGGCGGGCTGAACACCGCCGCACCCAGCCGGTTCGGCGCCGACAGGACGATCGCCCCCGAGACGCTCGACTTCGCGGGCACCCCGACGCCGCGCATCCAGCGGCCCGACCCGTCGTAGACGCCGCAGGTCGCCATGACCGACACCACGTCGCGGGCGACGCGGGCGTCCACGACCTGCTCGCCCGTCACCGGGTTGCGGCCGCCGAACGCGAGCGTCGCGCCCATCACGGCCAGGGCCTCGGTGTCGACCAGCACCGAGCAGGCCCGGGCGTAGAGCGCGACCGCGTCGTCGGCCGTGTGCTCGAGGCTGCCCTCGGACCGCATCAGGTGCGCCAGCGCGTGGTTGCGGTCGCCGTGCAGCTGCTCGGACTCGCTGACCTCGCGGTCGTAGTCGAGCTCGCGCCCCGCGAAGGCCCCGAGGCCCGCCAGGATGCGCGTCGTGCGGGCGTCGCAGGTGTCGCCGTCGACCAGGGCGGCCGTGAGCAGGGCTCCGGCGTTGACCATCGGGTTCGGCGGTCGGCCGGTGCCGCCCTCGAGCTTGATCGCGTCGAACGCCTCGCCGGTCGGCTCGATGCCGACCGCGTCGAGGGCCGCTCCGTCGGTGTCGGCGAGGGCGAGCGCGAAGAGGAACGGCTTCACCGCCGACTGGATCGAGAACGCGTGGCCCGAGTCGCCGGACGCGACCGCCTCGCCGGTGGACCGCACCACGGCGACCCCGAACAGCTCGGGGTCGGCCTCGGCGAGCTGGGGGATGCTGTCGTCCACCGCGCCTCCTCGGGTCGGGAGGACGGAGGCGCGCAGGGCCTCCAGGGACGCGGCGTCGGACGACGGGATGGGGGACGGCATCGTTCCACCCTGACAGGCCGGGGCCCGTGCGTCCGGGCCTGCAGGAGGCGACTGGGGCCCGGGGCGGGGTACAAGGATCACGCCGGGCCCTCGGAGTCAACCCCTCCCGTTGTCAGGTCGCGTGTCTAACGTGCACCTCGTCGGGCCGCATCGGGGCGGACCGCGAGAAGGGGCGACCATGCTGAACGACGGTGGGGGACGCCGGTCGGGCACGGCCTGGCCGGGACGGGGCCCGCTCGCCAGTGCTCTCGACCTGAGGCTCGACGTGATCGGCCGCGGCCGCTGGCGCATCGTCGACGTCCGGCGGTCGGAGCGCGGAGCCCCGGTGGTCATCGGATCGGTCGCACAGACCGAAGCGGGCTACGAGCTCACCCTCGCCGCGACCCCTGGTCGCCGCCTCTGGTGCACCGACCTCTCGAGCGCCCTCGACACCGTCGTACGGGCCTCCTGGAACCGCCGCTGACCCGAGGAGGCGCGGCTCCGATCGGTCGGGACCGCCGCCGACCCGAGGAGGCGCGGCTCCCGTCGGTCAGGACGCCCGGCGCACCAGCGCGGCCGGCCGCCACCAGGTGACGCTCCGCCAGGCCCACTCGACCGGGCCGTAGACGAACCGGGCGAGCCAGAGGCGGCTCAGCACGGACTGCACGGCGATCAGGGCGACGCTGATCGCCAGCCCCGGGACGACGCTCGTCAGGTGCCCGAAGTCGATCACGAGGGCGAGACCTGCCACGACGATCGCCGCGACGACGTAGTTGGTCAGTGCCATGCGGCCGAGCGGCTCGAACACCGCGGCGACGACGCGGCGGGCGGGGGTGCGCCAGAGCAGCGCGAGGGCGGTGGCGTAGGCGACGGCCATGACGAGCCCGGCGATGCCGCCTGGCGTCGAGAAGCGCGGGTCGCCCGGGGTCGTGGCCTGCCAGAGCAGGGCCGGCACCGTGAGCACCGCGGCCGCGGCGAAGATCAGGGCGACGCCGCGCCCGGCCGACTCGAGCACGCGGGGCAGACCGTACGCCGCGGCTGCGGCACCGAGCAGCATGAGGCCGGGGGTCGAGGCGAGGCCGCCACCGGTCAGGGCATAGGCCGCGACGGTCAGCGCGGCACCGAGGGTCAGGGTCGCCCAGCGGGGGGCGAAGACGATGATCGGCAGCACGACGAGGCCGACGACGCCGTACTCGAGCAGCACGTTGCCGGGGTAGACGAGCATGAGCAGCCCCCCGATCGCGACGAGCCCGATCAGCCGGCGCACCATGACGAGTCCGGGCCGGGGAGCGCGCGCCCGGGCACCGGCGAGCACGAACCAGAGGCTCATGCCGAAGAGGAACACGAAGATCGGCACGAACCGGGTCTGCACCGTGAGGTACAGCAGGTCGCGCACCGGGTCGTCGACCGGGCCGGCGTTCTCGATCGCCAGGTCGATGCCGAGGCGGGTGATGTCGAGCGTGTTGACCAGCAGGATGCCGAACAGCGCGAAGCCGCGCAGGGAGTCGACGAACCTCCAGCGGGTGCCGGTGGTGGGTGGGGAGTCGACGGCGGGCGCAGCGGAGGTCATGTGCCCAGCCAAGCCGACCCGCGCCTCCCGGTCGTCCCCCGTGGTGATGGTGCGCCTCCGTCTGAAGTATCAGATGTGGGTCAGGCGAGCGCCCACTCGGCGCGGAACTCGTCGCAGGTGAGCCGGTCGAGGTCCGCCTCGATCTCGACCTTGGATTCGTCGGCGCCGGTGAGGCCCTGGGGCGGCAGACGGTGGATCTCGCGACCGGTCGAGCGCTCGCGGACCACGACGTCGAAGCCCGGCCACTCGCCCTCGAACGAGCCGAGGAAGAACCCGACGACGACCGAGACGAGCCATCGCCCGGCGACGACTGGCCTCGGCCGCCGGGTCGTGACGATCTCGGCCTGCCACACCGAGGAGGCGCGGGGCACGTCGTCGGGACCGGTCACCGGGGGCATGCCCCGAGGCTAACGGCGGGACCGTGCGGGCCGCCTCCGTCGCCCGGGTGACCCGGTGCCGTCGGGTGGGTCAGGAGGCGCGGCTCGTCACGGCCACGCGGGCGGGCGTGAACGAGACGCGCACCGACGACCCCGGCTCGCGCCGTTCGTCGGCCCGGTGGTCCAGCACGAGCAGCGTCTCGCGGTCCACGCGCACGCGGGTGCGGCACACGGCCCCCAGGAACGACACCGACTCGACGACGCCCGCGAGCCCGCCCTGCGCGACGAACGACACGTCCTCTGGACGCACGTACGCCCAGACCGGTCCCTCGGCCGGCGTCCCCACGACCGGCACCTCGGGGCAGCCCGCCAGCCGCACGAGACCGCCGATGACCTCGCCGGAGACCCGGTTGCTCGTCCCGACGAACTCGGCCACGAACGCCGTCGCGGGTGCCGAGTAGAGCTCTTCGGGCGTTCCCACCTGCTCGATCGACCCGGCGCGCATGACGGCGACGCGGTCGGCGACGGCGAGGGCCTCCTCCTGGTCGTGGGTGACGAAGAGCGTGGTGATCGACAGCTCGCGCTGGATGCGCCGGATCTCGTCCCGCAGTTGCACCCGCACCTTGGCGTCGAGGGCGCTGAGCGGCTCGTCGAGCAGCAGCACGCGGGGTCGCGTGACCAGCGCCCGGGCCAGCGCGACGCGCTGCTGCTGGCCGCCCGACAGCTGGTGGGCGTAGCGCTCGCCCAGGTCGCCGAGCCCGACCAGGTCGAGCATCTCGCCCGCCCGGGTGGCGCGGGCGGCCTTGTCGACCCGACGCATGCGCAGCCCGAACTCCACGTTCTGCCGCACGGTCAGGTGCGGGAACAGCGAGTACGCCTGGAACACCATGCCGACGTCGCGGCGGTGCGTCGGCACGCCGACCACGTCGCGGCCGTCGATCGTGATGCTGCCGCCCGTGACGTCCTCGAGCCCGGCGAGGCTGCGCAGCGCGGTGGTCTTGCCGCAGCCCGAGGGGCCGAGCACGGCGACGAGCTCGCCGGGCTGCAGCTCGAGGTCGAGCCCGGTCAGCGCCCGGTGCCCGGCGAATTGCTTCGTCACGTCGTGGAACGCGACGGCGGCGCCCGCGCCCGCACCGGCGGCGGTCGGACTCGTGACGGAGGGGCGGGGGAGCGTGGCGGTCACGAGAGGGCCTTCCGGGTGGGGATCGGGCGGGCGGCCCCGAGGGCTCCGACCCGCCCGATCACGAGCAGCAGCACGAAGGCGACGGCCAACGAGATCAGGGCGAGGACGACGGCGGCATAGGGGTCGGAACGGGACACCTGCACCAGGGCGGTCTGCAGGTTCACGCGGTTGAGCAGCGAGGCGATGGTGAACTCGCCGAGCACCACGGCCACGGTGATGAACGCCGCCGCGAGCAGTCCCCGGCGGAGGCTCGGCACGACGACGAGGGCCATCGTGCGCGGCCAGCTCGAGCCGAGCGTGCGCGCGGCCTCGGTCAGCGTGCGGAGGTCGGTGGCCGCGAGGTCGGACTGCACCGCACGGTAGGCGTAGGGCAGCACGGTGACGCCGTACGCGAGCGCGAGCGTCCAGGCGCCCGAACCGGCCACCCGCGAGACGACCGAGTAGACCGGCGCCAGCCCGACCACGAGCACGATCGCGGGCACCGTGATCGGCACGAGGCAGACGAACTCGAGGGGCCGGACGAGGCGCGGGTGGCGGAGGTGCACGAGCACCATCGCCGGCACCAGCAGCACGAGCACGAGCAGGGCCGAGACGACGGCGAGCAGCAGCGAGTTCGTGACCCCCTCGACGAGGTTGCGGTACATCCGCTCGTTCTCGGGGTCGACGATCGCCAGCCAGTGGTTCAGGTCGTGACCCGTGCCGTCGGCGCTGCGCAGCGAGAACGCGACCATCGCCGCGATCGGCGCCGCGAAGAGGGCCCCCACGACGACCAGGGCGGTGCGGCGCGCGACCGTGCCCGCGCCTCCTGCGCTCGTCGACCGCGGAGCGCTCGTCGTCCGGGGCGTGCGCGTCGTGCGCGTCGGCTCCGTCGTCCGGGCGCTCATCGCTGCCACCGCTCGGTGCGGCGCTGCAGCAGCGAGTAACCCGTCATCAGCACGGCCATGACGACGGCCATGCCGAGCGCGAGCGCGCCGGCGACGTTCTCGCGGCCGAGCACCGTCTCGCTGATCAGTGCGGCGCGGATCTGCAGCGGCACGATCTGGGCGCCCTGGCTGATCAGGGCGGCGGCGGTCGCGTACGACGAGAAGGCGTTGGCGAAGAGCAGCAGCAGGCTGCCGACGAACGCCGGGGCGAGCACCGGGACGACCACGCGGACGAGGTGCTGCCACCGGGTGCCGCCGAGCGTGGCCACGGCCTCGCTCCACTGCGGGCGGAGGCCGCTGACGGCGGGCATGAAGGTGATCACCATGAGGGGCACCTGGAAGTACAGGTAGGGCAGCAGGAGCCCGGGCACCTGGTAGAACCAGACCCCGTCCGCGTAGAGGTCGACGCCGGCGACGTCGATCAGCAACCGCGTGACGACGCCCTGGATGCCGATCGTCGCGATGAAGGCGAACGCCAGCATGACGCCGCCGAACTGGGCGAGCACGCTCGACGCGGCGTCGATGGCGTTGCGGACGGCTCCGTCGGGGCGCAGCGAGGTGAGGCCCCAGCAGACGACGGCGCCGACGACGGCCCCGGCCACGGCCGTGACGGCCGAGACGGCGGCCGAACTGGCGAAGGCACGGACGATCAGCGGGTCGCCGAGCGCGGCCAGGTTGTCGAGGGTGAGGGCTCCGTCGCCGTCGACGAAGCCCGTCCCGAGCGCGAGCAGGCACGGCACGATCAAGAAGGCGAGCACCCAGACGGCGAACGGGGTCAGCCCCCACCAGGCCGCCGGACGGCGCCGACCCCGTGAGGGGCCGACGCCGTCGGAGGACGAGGAGGCGCGGGTCGGCAGGCCGCCGCCGTCCCCCTCGTGCGCCGACCGCACATCGGCGGTCGTGTCCGCCGCGCGGGTCGACGTCGTCACCATCAGCCGATCGCCGTGGCCCAGGTGTCGGCCAGGACCTTCGAAGCGGCCTCGGTCTGCTCCGCCGTGAACTGGACGGTGTCGGAGGGCTGCTCGCCGACCTTCTCGAGAGCGTCCTGGTCGACGGTGCCGGCCTCGGTCATCGCCGCGAGGCGCACGGGGTAGGCGCCGGCCGCGAGGTACAGGTTCTGCGCGTCGTCGCCCATGACGTACTCCTGCCACAGGCGGGCCGCGGCGGGGTGCGGGGCGTCGACGTTGATCGCCTGGTTGTAGTAACTGCCGAGGGCGGTTCCGGGGAGGACGGCCGTCTTCCAGTCGCGTCCGCCGGCGTCGGCCGCGGCGGCCAGGTTGTTGTAACTCCAGTCGAAGACGACCGGGGTCTCGCCCGAGGCGATCGTCGCCGGGGTCGGGTCGGTGGGCAGGAAGTTGCCGGCGTCGGCCAGCTGCGAGAACCAGTCGACGCCCGTGCTGACGTCGTCGGCGCTGCCGCCGGACTGCAGCGCGGCCCACTCGACGGCCGCGGCGGCGGCACCGGCCTGGGTCGGGTCGCCGTTGATCGCGACCTTGCCCTTGTAGTCGCCACCGAGCAGGTCGTCGAGGCTCTCGGGGGCCGGCACGGCGTCGGCGTCGTAGCCGACCGACATCAGGCCGGTGTAGTCGTAGACCCATCTGCCGTCGGCGTCCTTGTGGTCGTCGGCGATGTCGTCCCAGGTCGACACCTCGTACGGCGCGAACTGGTCGAGGTTGGCGAGCGTCACGGCCGAGCCGAGGTCGAACACGTCGGGGGCGGTGTCCTGCCCCTTCAGGTTCTGGGCGGCGGTGATCTCCTCGGCGCTCGAGACGTCGGGGCTGTCCGAGTTGACGGTGATGTCGTACTTCTCCTCGAACCCGTCGATGATCTTCCCGTAGTTCGCCCAGGTGTCGGGCAGGGCGATCACGTTGAGCTCGCCCTCGGCCTGCGCGGCGCTGACCAGGGCGTCCATGCCGCCGAAGTCCTCGGCGCTGGTGGCGGTGGCGGCGTCGGTGCCGTTCGCCGCGCCTCCCGAGCTGTCGGCGTCGGCGCTCGCCGAGCAGCCGGTCAGGGCGAGGGCGGCGATGCCGAGGGTGGCGGCCGAGACGAGCAGGCGCTTGTCGATCATGCGGTGGAGTCCTTCGGGTGCGGGGCCGGGGTTCGCCGGGGACGGCGACGGGGGACCGGACGGCCCGCTGGGCACGCTAAGGAGGCGCGACGACGTCCCGGGGGAGGCCGCGTGAACGAGGGGCGAACAGGTGGTGGCGGGGTGGGCGTGCCGACGGGGGCGTCGCCGCACGGACAGTCGGCGACGAATGGGCAGAAGATGCTGCTCGTCACCGCGGGAGGAGCATCTTCTGCCCACTCGTGCCCTGGCCTCGTGCGGGTCGGGCCGGCTTGGGCAGCTCTCGTTCCGGAGGCGCGGGTCGAGTGGTCGCGGATCGTCCGCCGGGTGCGTCGGAAGGACGGTTCGGGACCACTCGGCAGGTGTGTTCGTGGGCGCGAAGGTGCGGGTGTGGGTGCGGCCGTCGAGTGGGCGGAAAGTGCTCGTCAGGTTGGTGGGAGCAGCACCTTCTGCCCACTCGCACCTGGTGTCGGACGTGCGGGACCGTACGTCCGCCGGCCGGGACCAGCCCGGCCCGGGGCCCGGGTCAGGAATCACGGGACGCGTCAGCACACCCGAGTCGGCCTCGGGTCACGAGGCGCGGGTCGGGCCGAGAGACGCGGGTGTCTCGGGTAAGGAGGCGCGGGTCGGGCCGGCTCAGAAGGCCCGGTCGAGCTCGCGGTCGCGTTCGGAGTCCGCGGCGCTGAACGCCCGGCGGAGCGCTTCGCGCAGGTTGCCCGACTCGGCGTCGACGAGTTGGGTGAAGCCGAGGCGTCGGGCTTCGGAGGCGCGCTGCTTGGGGGAGGAGACGGGGCGGATCTCGCCGGCGAGGCTGATCTCGCCGACGGCGGCCATGGTCTGGGGAAAGGGTTTCTCGCGGCTGGCGCTGGCGAGGGCGAGTGCGATGGCGAGGTCGGCGCCGGGTTCGGTGATCTTGATGCCGCCGACGGTGCTGACGTAGACGTCGGCGTCGCCGAGGCGGATGCCGGCGCGGCGTTCGAGCACGGCGAGCAGCATGGCGACGCGGGAGGAGTCGACGCCGTTGACGACGCGGCGGGGCTGGGGTGTCGAGCTGGCGACGATGAGCGCCTGGACCTCGACGGGCAGGGCACGGCGGCCTTCCATGGCGACGGTGATGCAGGTGCCGCTGACGGGGGTGCCGTTGCGCGACATGAAGAGGCCGCTGGGGTCGGCGACCTCGGCGATGCCGTCGCCGGTCATCTCGAAGCAGCCGACCTCGTCGGTGGGGCCGAAGCGGTTCTTGTGGGCGCGGATGAAGCGGAGCGCGGTCTGCCGGTCGCCTTCGAACTGGCAGACGACGTCGACGAGGTGTTCGAGCAGGCGGGGGCCGGCGATGGTGCCGTCCTTGGTGACGTGGCCGACGAGCAGGACGGGCAGGTTGCGGTCTTTGCTGACGCGGATGAGGGTGGAGGCGACCTCGCGCACCTGGGAGGTGCCACCCGCGATGCCGTCGATGGTCGAGGACGAGACGGTCTGCACCGAGTCGACGATGACGAGCTGGGGGTCGACCTGGTCGATCTGGCCGAGGATGACCGAGAGGTCGACCTCGGCGGCGAGAAAGAGGTTGTCGTGCATGGCGCCGGTGCGTTGGGCGCGGAGGCGGACCTGCGAGGCGCTCTCTTCGGCGGTGACGTAGAGGACGCGGGCGCCGGTGGCGGCGGCGCGGGAGGCGACCTCGAGCAGCAGGGTCGACTTGCCGACGCCGGGTTCGCCGCTGAGCAGGATGGCGGCGCCGGGGACGATGCCGCCGCCGAGGACGCGGTCGAACTCCGCGATGCCGCTGGGCCAGTAGGCGACGCTGTTGGCTTCGACCTGGGTGATGGGTCGTGCGACGCGGTCGCCTTCGACGCGGACCGAGGCGGTGCCGCGGGCGCTGACGAGGGCCGAGGTGACGTCGACGACGGTGCCCCACTTCTGGCACTCGCCGCAGCGCCCGGCCCACTTGAGCGACGTCCACCCGCACTCGGTGCAGCGGAACGGGGGAGTGGTGGTGCGAGCCATGCCGTCAGCCTAGGAGGCGCCCCCGACATCGGCGGAGGCGTCCGTCGGGGACGTGGTCGCGCCTCCTGCGGTGTCCGTCGTCGGGGTGTCGCTGCTGGTGCCGGCAGTCGGGGCGGCGGCTGCCGCGGCCGTGTGCGCCGCGACGGCTTCGGCCTCGCGGGCCTCGTGGGTGGTGGCGGCGTCGTCGGCGGCGATGCGGGCGAGGCGGGCGGCGATGGCGGGTTCGAATGCGGAGGCCCAGACGCGGTAGCCGCGGTCGTTGGGGTGGAAGAGGTCTCCGGCCGAGTTGCGGTAGGTGCGGAAGAACCCTTGGCTGCGGGTGGTCTCGTAGAGCGGGACGACGGTGAGGCCGAACTCGCCAGCGACGCGGCGGACGATGGCGTTGGCCTCGACGAGCTTCTTCTCGCGGTCGGGAATCCACATGGCGGGTAGGTCGCCGACGATGGCGTGTGAGGGCAGGGCGCCGTAGATGACGCGGAGGTTCTTCTCGAACGACTCGGGGTTGAACTGGATGATGTCGTTGGCGCCGATGGCAACGGTGACGATGTCGGGTTCGTACTTCTCGAACTTGGGCAGCTGGTCTTTGCGGCAGAGCCAGGTGGTGGAGCCGCTGACGCTGAGGTTGACGACGCGCAGCGAGGTGTGGCTCTGGCGGCGCATGTACGCGGAGAGGCGGCCGACGTAGCTGCGGGCCGGGCTCGAGGCTCCGATGCCCTGGGCGGCGGAGTCGCCCATCGCGACGTAGAGCAGCTTGCCCTTGCGGTCGAAGCGGTCGCGCCACCAGGCGGAGTGGACGGGTAGCAGGGCGTTCAGGTCGGCGGCGGCCGCGTTGCGGCGCTGTATGAAGCGGCTGACGCCGGCGCCGGCGGCGGCCGTGGTGGCGAGGGTGACGCCGACGCCCGAGAGGAAGGCGGTGACGGTGTGGCGTGAGGGCATGGCCCGAGGCTACGCCGGGCTCCGATGCCCGCGCCGGGCGTCCGTGCACCCTGTGCACAACCCCGAGGAGGCGCGGTGCGGTGGACGAGCGATCCCCCGGTTTCGTCCCTGTCGCCGGATGTACTAAACTCATCCTCGGTACCGTGTCCGAGCGGCCGAAGGATCATGTCTCGAAAACATGTGTGGGGGTTAACTCCACCGTGGGTTCAAATCCCACCGGTACCGCCAAAGGGTCACTCGTAAGTCTGGCTTGCCGAACTTTGCAGGTCTGACCTAAGCAGAAAAGCCCCCAGCTCATACTGGGGGTTTTTTTGCTTCCGTTGCACGGGCGGTGTAGGCATTGCCTGCTCGTCGAACGGGACGAGTTTGCGGGGTGGCGGGTTCCGCATGTGGCGGCTTTCATTGCGGTGGTCGCGGGAACGCTGGAGGTACTCGCCTTCACGCTTTCGAGGGACACGGCGTCGGCCGACTGCTTGTCGTAGTTCCTGCCTCCGCTGCTCCGCTGCTCCGCTGCTCCGCTTCGAAGTTGGTGGTGCGGGTCATGTTGGACTTGACCGCCATCAGGGCGAGGGCGAACTGTTGGGCGGCCAAGCCTCGTACCGGCCAATTTGTTGTGACGTGGAGCTTGTGGTCGCGCTGCAGCGAGTCGTTGGTGGATTCGCTGCTGCTGCTGCGGTCGGAGCGGTATGTCTTGAACCACTGCCGGCTGACCACCAGGACGAACGACGCCATTGAGTCCTGCGTCCCCCCGGGCGACACCCGTCTGCCGCTGCACGTCCAGCTTTTTCGGCAGCGTACGAATGCGCTGCAGCCGAGCCATACGATCCGGAGCGTTGGCTGCACCGCTACCCGACCGATCAGTAGCTGTCTGTCTTCTTCTCGATGAGCGCTGCCTCTAACGCACGAGTCATGAGGTCCTGCAGAGCATCGCCATCAATGAGGCGTTGGAGAAGGTACTCCGCGGGCCATCTCTCGCGATGTCCCGGTACGTCAGAGGTGGACAGCGCTGCGCTCCCGGCGCGGACGAGCTCCGCCAGTTCAACTAAGTCCAGGCCAGTGGCTTGCCTCGTAGCGTGCCACAGGCCCCAGACCACTTCCTTGGCTCGGGGAATGTCGTCTAAGTGCGCACCCTCGTGCGGCATGCTCCGACGATTCCGATTGAAGTCGGCAAGTGTTTTTATACAATGAAGCAGGACGCTGAACAAGTGTGCGGTCTCCTGCCCGGTGGGTGCGTGCTTGGCGTCCACGGCTAGCTGGCGGCGGTCATCCGAGCCTCGGAGGACCCACCGCAGCAGGTCGAAGTACTGGACGCACTCCGTCCACGATTTCGGTTGAAGTGCGCTATCTGTGGACATGACCCAGCCGAGCACCGACCACGGAGAGGCCTGGTCAAGGCCGCTTGACTGCGGGATGACAGCGAGGGACCGATTCCGCAGCGAATGCGACATCCACGGGGCCAGGGCATGGGAATACATGCGCATCCTGATGTCTGCGCTTACCTCTTCTACAGCGGCGCGCACCGCGATGCTTCTGTGTTCCGACTGGGCAGCATCGCGCAGACCTGGGAGGACGTCTTCGACGAGAGAGACGCGGTCCGCCAAACTGGTACTGACGACGAAGACCGGAAGCGGTGCGCTCAGCCAGTAAGCGGCGTGGTTGCCGATTTCAACGCGCGAAGCGGGAAGTTTCCCATGCGTAGCCGCCGTTCCCTTCGACTGAAAGCCTGCAACAAAGGCCGTGGCAAGGGTTGCGTCGCCATCGGGGATGCTCGCGAACGACACCATGTCGATTCCGGAGTCGACGTCCTGCGGCCATGGAAAGCTAAGAATGTCGCTCTCGTGCAACTTCTCCTCGAGGATCAGCAGGGCCGACTTTGCCGTCTTCGCATGGCCGGGGACATTCGGGTGTGGCTGAGCCATGGAGCTCCTGGTTCGAAGAAGAGGATGAGTTGGAGCGATTGATACAGTCAAAGCCCGAGGTGCCCTGTCGGCCGGTATCGGCCGGTCGGTAGCTGTCAGGTCAAAACGGGGCGTAAAGTCGCCCTGCATTTAGCGCTACCTGGCAACGGTAATCCGTCGACTCGTCCCGGAAACCCACCGTCGAACCACGAGTTCAAGCTTGACGACGCGCTAGAAACCATCCGCGTTAACACATAGCGGAGTACGAGGGGGCACCTTGTGGGTTTGCATGGCACAGTCACCACGTCACGATGCGCCGGAGAGCATACGGTTTATCAAACCAGCGTCAGAGACCGGAGCATGTGCGACGTTCTTGCCAAAGCGTGGGCCGACCGTCCCATCCCGCCTCGACGGCGGAGGCACCGCATTCCCGAACGCACGATTCGATGGGGCTGGCTTCGATAAGGGGTCCGCGGAGGAGCCCTAATTCGGAGCGACAAGACATCCGGTCCCACCACTGACGGACATCGACTGGTCGTCCGGCGACCGGTATCCGGGGCGCGACATAGTCGGGGCACGGTCACACGGGACGCGAGGTCTCAGGAAACCCTCGGACAGAACAAACGCCCGAATGTCACCTCTGCGCCAGGGCGAGACGAGTCGATGCCTGACAGCGCGGAACCGGCCTAGCTGAAGCGGCCAAAACTCCGGCACCACTTCACCCTTTTCAGGATCGCCCTGAAGAAGGGGCAAAGGTTGGACGCCCCTAGGGAAACGCAGCAAACCATGGCAGAACGGTGCCCGCCGATGCCTATGTCTGCGGGCCTCCGCTAGACCCGCAGATGACCCGCCAGAGCGAAAGCCCTGAGAACCTTGAATCCACGAGGGGCTTACGGTTTTTCTCATGAAGGGCCGACGTCACGTAGCGCGAATGGCCTCGGGTCCGACGTCGCGCTAAGAGGTAGTAACCCTAACGGTTCCCTTCGATTGCCTATAAAAACACTTGTTCGTGGGGGTGCCTTGGCGGGCCCGTGCTCGGTGTTGAGGACCGCTATGTGTATGTCGACCACGACCCTGTTGGGGCGAGTAAAGACAGACCATGCTTCCGCGAAGCCTCGGCCGAGGCACGATACGCCGACTATCTCGTGGTTGTAAAGCTTGACGGTCTCGCCCGGTCGCTGCATGAAAGCTTGGTATTGAGCTGTTCCGAGAGTGTCTATACCATCATTGAAGCTAAGTTCCTGCCATAGTGCAATGAGGGTCTGCCCTATGGGCCCCATTTCTAGGAGTGCGGTCGTCCGGAAGGAATAACTATGATTAGCGTCGCGGCCGCGCCACCTTCATTTCAGGACTCTCTCGCTGCCCTGGCTCGCGGAGAGCAAGCCGACCTCTCGCATCTGCTGCCGTCCTACGAACTCCCCGTTTCGTTGCCCGGCACCAAGACCACCGTGCGAACACATTTCGTGGCGGTGGACGCGAATGGAGAACCCGCCATCGACATGCTCGCCGATGTGATGGCGTTTGCAGCCATGGAGTTCTGCGTGCCCCGAACCCGGCTGGTACAGGCCGCAAAAAGCTTTGCAGACACAGGATCGCCGAGTCAGTTCGCTCGCCTCGAAAAGCAAGCTCGGGAGCTGTTTGTGGACGCTGATGGCACCGGGGAGGGTGGTGAGCTCTTGCTGTTTCTGCTCATGGAGAGGGTACTCAAACTGCCGCAACTGCTGGCCAAGATGTCCCTGAAAACAAACAGCAATGTCCACGTTCACGGTTCCGATGGAGTGCACGCCAGGCTCGGCTCAGACGGCGTACTCGAACTAAGCTGGGGAGAATCCAAGCTTTATAAATCGAACTCGGACGCGATCGCCGATTGCTTCGGAAGTATCGCTCCGTTCCTAGGTGCCGTCGATGACGCTCGACGACGGGATCTGTTGTTGGTTCGAGACAACCTGAACGTAGACGATGAGGCACTTGCAGCGCATATTCTGCAGTACTTCGACGAGACGAACCCCAAAGTTCTAGATGTGCGCTGGAATGGAGCATGCCTCATTGGATTCGACTACGCGACCTATCCGGACCTGAAAAAGATGGCCGATGATGAATCGCAACAAATCGCGAAGGCCGTCGAGAGATGGCACAAAAGTGTTTCCGGACGTCTGACCACGCATTCTCTTGTGGATGTAGCCATCGACGTTTTCTGTATCCCGTTTCCGAGCGTTGATGCTCTTCGCAAGAGTGTGCGGAAGAGCCTGGGGCTGTTGTGACTGCACTTCAAGACACGGTCTACGACTCGAAAAAGTACCAAGACATCATTCGAGCAATACGTCGGCAGACTCTGCAGCTTGAGTTTCCGATGATCAACGTGACTGACGCTTTGGCCGAAATCGATTGGAACTTTGCCCTTCTCTGCGCCAGCGCCCTCTCGACCACTCCTGGAGAGCGGTCTCAGAAAGCCGTATTGCGAATTGCAACCGCCTGTCTTGCACTCCCCGGATCAGACACCTCCCACAAGGAGGCAGCAGCTGCCCTTCTGGAACGTGCCGGCAATTTACGAGCTGTAGAGCTGGCTGAACGCCGGGGCCTCATTCATGAGGATTCTTGGCGAACGCTGCCTCCTCTCCTACGTCTCGAATCCATCAGGACTCAACTCCGTCTGTCTATTCCTCTGTCGAGCGGCGAGGACCTTTCAGTGAATTCTTTTCAAGAGAGTTTGTGGAGTGACGTAGACCAATATGACTGGGTGAGCGTTTCTGCACCAACGTCGGCCGGGAAGTCCCGTGTAATCAGGGAATGGTTTCTGGAGCAGCTTCGAGCGCGGAGCAAGCTGACCGCCGTTTATCTAGCTCCGACGCGCGCCCTGGTGGAAGAGGTATCGGCGGACTTCCGTCAGACGGTTCCAGGCGGCACGCGAGTGGTTGTTATGCCGTGGGACCCCGACCTGGAATCATCCACCTCACGCGTTTTGGTCCTCACGCAGGAGCGGCTTCATCTCATCCAGCAGGCGAGAAGCCCGTTCCCGATCGATCTTCTCTTCGTCGACGAGGCGCAGGGACTGGGTAGCGGAGACCGTGGCATCCTTCTGCGTCAGGTCATTGACCGCGCAGTCATTGATCACCCCGCGCTGCAAGTCATCTTCGCAAGCCCGCTGAGTGCAAATCCAGAACTACTCCTGACTGGCAAGCCGGATGACTCGCGCGGTCGTGCGGTTACGTCTGAAGCTGTAACCGTTAATCAGAATTTGGTTCGAGTGGAAGGTGTACCTCGAGCTCCGGCCAAAAGGACGGTTTCGCTCATTCACGAGGGTCAGCCCACGAAGGTGGCAGAATTTGAGTTAAATCAAAGGGCGACCAAAGTAGCGATGAGGCTGGCATACGTTGCCCATGCGTTAGGCGGAGATCGCGGCGGCAATATAGTGTATGTCAATGGCGCCAGCGATGCAGAGAAAGTTGCCCAGAATATTGTCGACTTGCTTCCAGTGGCAGAGCCGGACCCGGACATTGAAAATCTTAAGGATCTGATTCGGACCGCAGTCCACCAGAAGTACAGCTTGGCCGATGTCCTGGACAAGCGCGTGGCTTTTCATTACGGGAACATGCCGCTGGCGATTCGCGCGGAGATTAAGCGGCTATTCGGCCAAGGAAAAATCCATTATTTGGTTTGCACATCGACGCTGCTCGAAGGAGTCAATCTGCCATGCAGATCTATATTCATGCGGAACCCTCAGAAAGGTCGAGGGAAGGCTCTCAGTGAGGGTGATTTTTGGAATCTAGCGGGTCGTGCCGGTCGCTGGGGCAGAGAATTCCAAGGAAATATAGTATGTATTGATACCGACGATGAAAAACTTTGGCCAAACCTCCCCTCGGTACGCGGGAGATCCCAGCTAAAGCTCGCCACAGAGCATGTACTTGCAAATCCATCTGACTTCTTGTCTTACCTGCGCGGCAACAGCCCGATAAGTGGGTCAGGCGGCTCCTCCGAAAATCTCTTTTCTTATCTCTCGAACATCTCGGCGACGGGGATGGACTTGGAGGGACACCTCCGCTTCGTCCAAGATCCTCATGAACGCGACGAGGTGGAGCACGCAATAGAGCGGGCGATAGCGCGCATTGAATACCCAGTCGAATTGATCTCGCGCCACGCGGGCATATCTCCACTTTCAATGCAGAGGCTGCTCGAGCAGTTTCGGGCCGCTTCCAGCGACCCAAATGAGCTCGCTTTGCCTCTCCCAGAAGAAGACGAATCCCGGGACAGGTTCCAGGATGCTCTTCGCCTTCTTGGCGCAACCATCACGCAGGCTTTTGGGGGCGCGGTCGGGCCAGGCGAAAATGACAAGCGCAAGTGGCAACTGGCCAATCTGATCGTCAATTGGATGAACGGCCTCCCCCTTGCTCGACTCATCGAGCAGAGGGTCAATAACAGAGTGCCTTTGGCAAAAGCGATACGCGACGTTATGGCCGATGTCGAAACTGTGGCCCGCTTTCAGGCCCCAAAATACTTGACGTGTTACTCGGACATTCTGTCCGCTTACGGCCGCGAGCTTGGAATCGAGCAAGTTGGGCACGGCCAAGACATCACGATGCTGCTCGAGCTAGGCGTGTCTCGACCCAGTGAGGTCATTCTGATGTCCCTGGGAATGTCTCGAATGGCGACCGTAGCTCTGTCGGACTATTTGACCGTTGACGACTGGACGCCAGACGAGGGCCTTAGGTGGCTTGCGGATCTAAATTTCGAGGGCTTGGACATTCCCGTGCTCATCCAGCGTGAAATTGCACAGTTGCTAGTGGCCTACGACGAACGGCTATCTCTCCCGAAGGAACCTGCTTAGGGATGCTCTTGGCGCCGGAACAAGAGCCACGGAGGTAGCGTGCCTCACGGTGACGGTTCAGGTATTTATCCGAGACGGCTCCGGTGCCCGACCTCACCGGGTCGTGGAAGCAGACCAACTCGGGGAGCGAGAACGCGTGCCAAGCGGCGACGATCACCGGCGACACCATTTCGATCAACTGGGTCAGCGACGGTGGCGACACCGAGTCGATCTACTGGGTCGGCACCTTCACGCCTCCCACCGACGACGCGTCGCCTTACACATGGACCTCGGCCCGCGACGCCGCCGCGACCGACTCAGCCATGCTCGCCTCGACCGACGACACGAAGGAGTTCACCGCCGACGGCGGCGAGCTCAGCTACAAGGCCAGCCTGATGGGGACCACGACGACCGTCCGTCTCGAAAAACAGTAGGCACGCCGACGCGACCCTCCGGCCGCGAGGGGAGGGCGGTCGTCAAGGCGAACCGCGCCGCGGCCCCACTCTGGGTCCGCATGCGCCCGATCAGCTGCAGGTGTAGGTGACGCCGTCGACGACGTGGGTGCCCGGGCCGAGGTCCGCGCAGGTCTCGAGGAGGGTCGAGGCGCCGACGATGGCCGCGACGATGAACGCGAGGGTGAGCAGCAGCACCACGATCGAGATGATGATGCCGGCGAGTGAGAGGCCTCGGGGCTGACCGGCTCGGCCGAGGCGGCGGAACGAGATCGTGCTCATGATGAGGCCGGCGATCGCCAGGAAGCCGAAGAACGACAGCACGAAGCCGGCGATCTCGAACCCACGCGACGGTCGCTGGACCGCCCCTCCGTCGGGCCCCGACCCAGGCGCCTGCGGCGCGCCCCCGTACTGCTGCCCGCCGTACTGCTGGCCCTGCTGACCCTGCTGCCCGTCTTTATCGCGTCCGTCAGTCATCTCGGTCCCCCGTCGTCGAGTGGTGCTGGTGCCACGACCCTACCGAGGTACTGAGCGAGCGTCACGACCTCCGCCTCAGCGCCGTGCCGGGCCCCGCCGAACCAGGTCCCGACAGGGCCTGGTTGCGCCGAACCACCGTCCGTAGGGTCGAACCATGGACAACCGAGCCGAGGTCCGCGACTTCCTCGCCACCCGCCGCGCACGCCTCTCGCCCGAACAGGCCGGCGTCGTCAGCGCCGGCGGCCAGCGACGCGTCCCCGGGCTCCGCCGCGACGAGGTCGCCCGCCTCGCCGGCGTCAGCGTCGACTACTACACCCGACTCGAACGCGGCAACCTCGGCGGGGTCTCCGACAGCGTCCTCGACGCCATCGCCCGCGCCCTCGGCCTGGACCAGGCCGAAACCGACCACCTCTACGACCTCGCCCGCGCCTCCGTTCCCTCCCGCCGCAAGCCCCCGGTCACCAGCGAACAGAAGATCGCCCAGTCCCCGGTGCAGCACCTGCTCGACGCCATGACCGGCGCCGTCGCGATGGTCACCAACACCCGCATGGACCTCGTCGCCGCCAACGCCCTCGGCTTCGCCCTGTACTCGGACATGTACCGCAGCACCCTGCGCCCCGCCAACCACTCGCGCTACATCTTCCTCGACCCCGGCGCCCACGACTTCTACCCCGACTGGGAGCGCGCGGCCGCCGTCAACGTCGCCATCCTCCGACGCGACGCCGGCCGCAACCCCCACGACCCCGGCATCACCGCCCTCGTCGGCGAACTGTCCATCCGCAGCGACGAGTTCCGCGCCCGCTGGGCCGCCCACGACGTCCGCCGCCACTACACCGGCGCGAAGGAGTTCCGGCACCCGGTCGTCGGCCTGCTCGAGCTGGACTTCCAGGTGATGGAACTCCAGGACACCCCCGGGCACTCGCTCACCGTCTACACGGCCGTCCCGGGCTCCGCGTCCGACGAGGGGCTGCGCCTCCTCGCCTCGTGGGCGGCGACCGAGGGCGTCGTCGAACGCGCCCGGTCCGCCGACCCCGTCGCCTGACCCGCGCCTCCTTCTTTCTCCCGCACCACCGGGCTCACCCCCAGGAGGCGCATCCCCGCGCCCGAAAGGACCTCACCATGTCGACAGCGCCCGTCCCCACCCGCGTGCCCCGCGCCTCCGTCGCCGGAGGGCCCGTCGAACGGCTGCCGGTGTTCTCGCTGGTCGTCCTGGCGACGATGGGGTTCATCCTCGTCGCGATGGAGACGATGCCGGCCGGCCTGCTGCCCGTCATCGCGGACGGCCTCGACACGAGCGAGGGCGCCGTGGGACTGCTCATCAGCGCCTACGCACTCGGCACCGTGGTCGCGACCGTGCCGGCCATCACGTTGACCCGGGGGATGCGACGCAAGCCGCTCCTCCTGATCGCGATCACCGGCCTGGTCGTGGCGAACACGGTGACGGCGCTCTCGCCCGTCATCGCCCTCGCCCTCGTGTCGCGGTTCGTGGCCGGCGCGTTCTCGGGAGTCATCTGGGGCATGCTCGCGGCCTACGGACGCCGGATCAGCCCGCCCGACCGTGCCGGACTGTCGCTCGCGATCGTCTCGGCGGGTGCGCCCGTCGGCTTCGCGTTCGGGACGCCGCTGGGCTCGTGGCTCGGGACGGCCTTCGACTGGCGGTGGTCGTTCGGGGGGCTGACCCTGCTCGGGGTCGTCGTCTTCGCGCTCGTGGCGAGCATCGTCCCGGACGCGGCAGCGGCACCGGCGGGGGCACGGCTCTCGCTCGGGCGGGTGTTCCGCATCCCGGGGATCGCCGTGATCCTGGCCGTCATCGCCGCGTGGATGCTCGCCCACAACACGATCTACACCTACGTCTCGCCGTACCTGCGGGCCGGTGGGTCGGGGCTCGGCGTCGACGTCACGCTGCTGATCTACGGCATCGCCTCGATCGGCGGGATCGTCGTCACCGGGGCGCTGCTCGACCGGCACCCGCGGGCGCTGCTGCACGGCAGCGTCGCCGTGTTCGTCGTCGCGGGGATCGTCCTGCTCGTCGGCCACGCGTCGGTGCCGGCCGTGATCGTCGCCGCGGTGCTCTGGGGCGTCACGTTCGGAGGCGCGTCGGCCCAGCTGCAGGCGGCACTCACCACCGTCGGCGGCGACAATGCCGACGTCGCGAACGCCTTCCTGCCGGTGGCGTTCAACGTGGCGATCTTCTTCGCGGGGATCGTCGGGGCGGCCTTGCTGACCGTGGCGGACGGGCTCGTGCTGCCGGTGCTGATGATCGGGTTCGGGGTCGTGGCGTTCGCGCTGACGGTGTACGGGCGGCGCAACGCGTTCCCCGGGGCGCCCTGATCGGCTCGGCCCTGGGCATCATCGATGCTCACCTCCTCAACGGCAAGGGGAAGAAAGTGCAGCAGATGCAACATCTCGAGCGGGGTTGAAAAAGCAGACCTCTTTGTATGTTTGGGACTTCGACGCACAGTTAGAGGGGGAATTGCATGAAGAAGCAGATGGTAGGCCTCAGTGTTGCGGCAGCAGTTTGCGTTTTGGGGACCACGTTGATGGGAGCGCCGGCGATCGCCGCCCCGGCGGGTGTGAGCCAGGTCGAACTCGAGAAGACGAAGTCGTCTCTCACAGCTTCCGACATCGCTCCGGCGCAGCAGGCCGAGTTGTTGCAGAAAGTCACAGACGGCGAGCTGTGGGACGCCGCGTCTGGCAAGGCTGCGGTGTCGTCGACCACGAAGCAGCAGGGCGACTACAAGGTGACGAAGGACGTCTACGCAGACGGTTCCTACACCGAGATGGGCATTGAGCAGGGGCGCCAAGCTAGTCCCGCCGAACTGCAGGCCATCATCGCTCAGGCGAAGCCGTTCTTGGACGGAACCGCCAAGAGCAATGTCGTGCTGCCACCCAAGACGGGTGGAGTCTCCACTCAAGCCCAGGGCGTCAGCAACTGTGTCTTCGGTAACAATGGAGGCGTTCGCTACGCGCAGAGCTGCCACGTCTACTACCACGGTGTCACGTGGAGTAACAGTTTCAACGCGAATTACCAGATCACCCCGACGTCGTCCAAGTCGCAGCTCATCGCGAATTCCAACAAGGTCGTCACCGTGCTGGCCGTCTCGAATGAGATCGCGTTCTCACGAAACAACGGCCGCGACATCCGTCACCAGTTCAACCTGTCTGCCGGGGGATGGGGCAACACCCCGTTCTGGCTCGACCTGCGGACGACCACCGGTGGGGCATCCGTCGCCCGCGCCTAAAATAGAACGTAAGTTAGGAAGAAGGAGAACTTCATGTTCGGACTCGCGCCACTCGACCTTTTCTGGTCCGTAGTCCTCTTGGCTGGCTTGGTTCTCCTCGTCAGTGCCATCGTCTCCATCGTTCGCGACAAGGCGATGTCGGCACAGATGATGACCATCTGGCTCATCGTGGTCGTCGTGGCCCCCGTTGTCGGGCCACTGGTGTGGTTCGCCCTTCGGGGATCGCTTCACAAGAATGCGGCGAGGACCAGCTAACCCGCAGATGCGACCGGGGAGACCGCCATCCGTGCCCGGATGGCGGTCTCTCCTGTCTGCGGCACGGCATGCGACGCGACGCCCTGCTCTGTTGAACGGGCGCGCGTCGTGCCGACGTGACCACCGACGGCGGCGAAGGGGCTCCGCAGAACGTGCGGAGCCCCTTCGTCGAACCGGTGTCGTAGCGACGCTCAGCGCGGACTGATCTTCACCGTCGCCGCGACGGTCTTCGCGGTGAGCATGGGAGGCAGGTACGGGCTGCCGTGGTACTTCGCCTCGTACGCGGCGTCGACCAGGTCGTCGGCGACCCCCGCAGCGGCCTCGAACGTGACGTCGTGTTCGTCGCCCGCGGCGCGGATGCGTCCTGCTCCCTGCTTCATCGCGGCTCGATACCACCGGGACGAGGTCCCGTTGTAGGCGCGGACGAAGAGCGCGTCGTCGACGACCACGGACCAGATCCAGGTGGGGGTGCCGTGGGTCACGCCGTCGTCCCGCAAGGGAGAGACGTGCAGGTCGTCGGTACCGCCGATGGCGGCCAGGGTGGCTGGGTCGAAGGTGGGCATCGTGAGACTCCTTCTGAGCTCGAGGGGAGGGGGGAGGGGTGGAGCGGCCGGACCGGTCGTCTCCGGGGAGGAGGAGGCGCCCGCTCGCTGGACAGGCGCCTCCTCGGTCGTCACGGGCGGATGAGAACCTTGAGTGCCTCGCGGGAGTCCATCAGGCGGTAGCCCTCGGCGATCTCCGACAGGGGCAGCTCGCGGTCGAACACCCGGCCCGGGTCGATGGTGCCGTCGAGCACCTGCGGGATGGCGGCCTCGAGGTAGGCGCGCACCGTGGCGGGGCCACCGGTCAGGGTCGCGTTCTTGCCGAACAGCGAGGTGAAGCCGACCGGCGCCTCCTCGTATTGGGGCACGCCCACGCGGCTGATGGTGCCGCCGGGACGGACGATGCCGTAGGCCTGCTCGTAGGCGGGCATGTGACCGACGGCCTCGAGGACGACGTGCGAGCCCTCGCCGCCGGTGATCTCCATGACCTTCGCGACACCCTCGGCACCGCGTTCGGCGACGACATGGGTGGCGCCGAACTCGCGACCGAGGTCGGTGCGGGCGGTGTGGCGGCCCATCAGGATGATCGTCTCGGCACCGAGCTGCTTCGAGGCGAGGACGGCGGAGAGACCGACGGCGCCGTCGCCGATCACGGTGACCGTCTTGCCCGGGCCGACCTGCCCCTGCACCGCGGCGTGGTAGCCCGTGAGGTAGACGTCGGACAGGGTCAACAGGCTCGGCATGAGTGCCTCGTCCGTGCCGGCAGGGACCTTGACGGCGGTGCCGTCGGCCTCGGGGACGATGAGCTTCTCGGCCTGGGTCGCCGAGGGCGCACCGTCGAAGAAGCCGCCGTGCACGCACGAGGTGGTGATGCCGTCGCGGCAGAACGGGCAGGTGCCGTCCGACCAGGCGAACGGCACGATGACGGTGTCGCCGACGACGAGGGTGCGGACGTCGTCACCGATCTCTTCGACGACGCCGATGGCCTCGTGGCCCATGCGGCGGCCCTCGGGGGTGTCGCCGAGGTCGTGGTACGGGTGCAGGTCCGAGCCGCAGACGCAGGCGTAGGTGACGCGGATCAAGGCCTCGGTGGGCTTCTGGATGACGGGGTCGGGGACGTCTTCGACGCGGACGTCGCCGGCGCCGTACATGACTGTTGCCTTCATGGTGTTCCTTTCAGGGGTGTCGAGTCGGGGTCGACGGTAGGCGGGGCGCCACGAGGCAGGGAGGCCCGCTCAGGGCCTCCCTGCCTCGGCACGGGTGGACGGCGGAGGCATCGGAACCGGTGCCGGTGCCGGTGCCAGCCGGGGTCAGCGGACGCGGGTCCAGGTGCCGTGCAGCTGGACGAACTCGCCGCCGATGACGGAGCTCGCCATGCAGGCGCCGTTCGTGTAGTCCTCGATGTGGGTGACGTGGTCGCCCGAGTCGGGCTCGGTCCAGCGGACGACGTGCAGGCCGTCGCGGACCTTCGTGGTGGTGTACTCCATCGTCTCGTGACGGCCCTCGATGGCACCGCCCGTGACGAGGAACGAGACCTGGGTCTCGGTGTCGAAGGTGATCTCGACGGTGAAGTGGCCGAGGGGCGTGTCGGAGCCGAGGTCGGCGAGCCAGGTCTGTCCGACGCTGGGGAGGGGTGCGGCGATGTCCATGGGATGTCCTTCTCTGGTGGTGGTGCTGGTGGGTCGGGGAGTGGGGATCGGGTGGGTCAGAACTCGAGGACCAGACGGCCGCGGAGGCCGCCCTGCTCGAGCCGGGCGTGGGCGGTCGAGGCGTCGGCCGCCGGGAGGGTGCCGGCGACACGGGTCGCGATCTCACCTCGGTCGGCCAGCTGCGCGAGTGCGCTGATGACGTCGTGGCGACGGTGGGACCGCATCACGTACGACGAGAAGACCTGGACGTCACGGCCGGGGGTGCTGTCGGTGGGGAGGTAGAACGCCGCCTGTCCTCCGTCGCGGACGGCACCGAAGACGGATTCGCCGACGATCGCCGGGTCGGCGAGGGCGTCGGCGCCACGGCCCCCGGTCAGGGCGAGGACGCCTGTGGCGAAGTCCTCGCCGCGGTCGATGACGTGGGTCGCCCCGAAGCCCCGGACGAGTTCCGCTTCCGCCTCGGATGCCGAGGCGATGACGGGGATGCCTCGGCGGGCGGCGAGCTCGACGAGGTAGCCGCCCACGGCTCCGGTGGCACCGGTCACGGCGAGGGTCGCTCCGGGGTCGAGCGCGAGGTGCTCGAGCGTGATCTCGGCGGTCAGGGCGTTGGAGAGGAACGACGCCCCCTCGACGAACGTGAGGTCGCCGGGCAGCCGGGTGACCGATTCCGCCGGGAGGACGACGTGTTCGCTGTAGCCACCGTGGCTGCCCTCGGGGACCACGAACCCGATGACCGCGTCCCCGAGCTGCAAGCCCTCGTCGGTGGCGAGGTCGTCGCCGAGCTCGTCGACGACGCCGGTGACGTCCGTTCCGGGGACGACCGGTTCGACGACGGCGCCGTCGTTGCCGGCGAAGCCGCCGGAGCGGATGATCGTGTCGACCGGGTTCACGGCCGCGGCGCGGACGCGGATGCGGACCTCTCCGGGCCCTGCGTGGGGTTCGGGGACGTCCACGGGGTGGAGGACGCTCGGTCCTCCGAATGCGGTGAGGCCGATGGCCTTCATGGTGTCCTCCTGTCGCCACCGAAAGGGGATCTTCCGGTGTCGTGAGATCACGTTGCCACTCGCATCCGGCGCTCCACAGGGGAAGGAAAATGACCCCCCAGCTCGTCGCTCGCGGCAGGACCGACGCTCCCGCCGTCACTCCGGAGGTCTGGCAGGATCGGCGCATGGCAGCGGAACCGAAATGGCGAGAGCTCGGCGACTTCCTCCGTGCCCGGCGAGCGGAATTGCAGCCCCACGACCTCGGTCTGACGGACGACGAGCACCCCCGACGCGTCCCCGGACTGCGCCGCGAGGAGGTCGCCCGGGCCGCCTCCATCAGCACGGATTACTACACGCGTCTCGAGCAGGGACGACTCCCGGCGTCGGCGCCCGTGCTCGACGATCTCGCTCGGGTCCTCCGACTCGGCCCGGATGAGCGGGCTTACCTGGCCGGACTGGCCGGGAAGGTCCTGCCCGACGACGCGCCTCGTGTGTCGGTGGGAGTCGCCCCCTTCGTCCTGAGGATGATCGACGACCTCGGCGCCACCCCGGTCTTCGTCATGGGCCCCCGGACCGAGATCGTCGCGTGGAACCCCATGGCGGCGTCCCTCATCACCGACTTCTCGGCCGTCCCCGAGGGCGAGCGGTACTTCATCCGCCTGTTGTTCACCGATCCCGCCCTCCGCACCCTGTACTCGGACTGGCTCGGGGTGGTCGACCTCGCCCTCGCGCAGTTGCGGATGGACAGTGCCCGGGACCCGGAGGACCCGCGGCTCCAGGCCCTGATCGCCGAGCTCGTCGCCCTCGGCACCGAGTTCGCGGGGCTCTGGACGGCGCACGAGGTGGCGACGCGCGGCACGGGCACCAAGGTGTTGCGGCATCCCGTCGTGGGGGAGCTGACGCTCGACTGGGGAGCCCTCGATGCCGGAGGCGGCCACACGGCCATCGTCTGGACGGCGGAACCCGGGTCGCCCTCGCAGGAGGGGCTGCGGCGTCTCGCCGACCTCGGAGCCGCCGCATGACGCTCATGATCAGCGGTGAGCGCCGCGCGCGCTGATCGACCCGTCGACGGTCGTCCGGAGCCCCGGTCGCGACGACGCGACCACCGCAGGAGGCGCGGTGCCGGTTCGAACCGCACCGCGCCTCCTCGGCGACTTCCTGGGGTCTCGGCGTCACCGCCGACGCCTCACTCCTGCCGCAGTACCTTCGCCATCGGGCGGCCGCGCGCGACCTCGTCCACGAGCTTGTCGAGGCGGCGGATGTTCGCGGTCAGCTCGTCGTCGAGGGCCTCGATGCGGACGCCGCAGATGACACCCGTCACGAGCGAGGCCCGGGGGTTGAGGTCGGCGGCCGCGAAGAAGTCGCGGAACGTGGTGCCGTCGGCGACGTGCCGGTCGATCTGCTGCTGGTCGTAACCGGTCAGCCACGTCACGACCTCGTCGACCTCGGCCTTCGTGTGGCCCTTGCGCTCGACCTTGGCCACGTACAGGGGATGGACCCTGGCGAACGGCATGTCGTCCAAGCGACTCATGCCGGAATCGTACGCGGGCCGGTCGACCGGCACCGCGCCTCCTCGGCTCAGACCCCAGGAAGGCGTCGAGACCCCTGCTCGCGCGTGGGGGTCTCGGCGACTTCCTGGGGTCTCGGCCGACCTAGGGTGAAGGCGTGCCCTACGAACCGGACGGGACCGCAGTCGCGGCCGACGACACCTCGCCCTTCGCGCATCGGCTCGCCGATCGCTTCCTCGACGACTACGTGCCCGGCCTCACGCTGGAGCACGGCTCGTACCGCGTCACGGCGGACGAGATCGTCGACTTCGGCCGCCGGTTCGATCCGCACGACATGCACGTCGACGCCGAACGGGCCGCGGTGACTCCCCTCGGCGGACTCGTGGCCAGCGGCTGGCACACGACCGCCATGATGATGCGCCTGATGGTGGCGTCCTACCTCAACCAGGGTGCCAGCGTCGCGTCGCCCGGCGTCGACGAGTTGCGCTGGTCGGCGCCCGTCCGCCCCGGCGACGTGCTCCGCGCCCGGTTCACCGTCGTCGACGCCCGCCCCTCGGCCTCCCGTCCCGACCGGGGAGTGGTCCGCACCCGCATCGAACTCCTCGACCAGCACGACCGGGCCGTGATGACGCAGGTCATGACGAACCTGATCCTGGCCCGCCCCGCCGCCGGCTGACCCGGCCTGCGACCAGCTGACCCCGCCCTGCGACCGGCCGACCCCGGCCTGCCCGCGACAGAGCCCGGATCACCCGGCCCGAGTCCCCGAACGCCCGACGCCGGCGTCCTCGAGGGCTCCCAAGTAGCGCGTGAGCGCGTCGCGGTTGTGGGTGAGGAACTCGATCTTCTCGGTCATCCGGTCGCGCTCGGTCTCGAGCAGCTCGACGAGCCCCGGTTCGGCGTTCTCGACGACGATCGTCTGCGGCTGGCCGAGGCAGGGCAGGATGTCCGTCACGATGCGCGTGGGGATGCCCGCGTCGATCAGGCCGCGGATCTTGCCCACCCGGTCGATGAGGCGCTCGTCGTAGTCGCGGTAGCCGTTCGCCAGCCGGGTCGGGGTGATGAGGCCTTGCTCTTCGTAGTAGCGGAGCATCCGCGACGGGACGCCCGTCCTGGTCGACAGCTCACCGATGCGCACGAGTCCTCCTCCGACTTGACCTTCACACTAATGGCAACGTTCATGCTGGAGGCATGTCTGACGTACGAGAAGAAGAACGAGCACACCTGACGATCGGGATCATCGGGGCCGGCTCCATCGGATCGACCATCGCCCGCCGCCTCGCCCGCCACGGGCACGACGTCGCCATCGCCAACTCGCGCGGCCCCGAGACGATCGACGAGGCGGCCCTCCGCACCGGCGCCCGCGCCGTGGACGCCGCCGAGGTCGCCCGGGGCGTCGACGTCCTCATCGTCTCGGTGCCGATGAACCGCAACGCCGACATCGCCGAGTACGTCCGCTCGGCCCCCGAGGGCGCGGTCGTCGTCGACACGTCGAACTACTACCCCATGCGTGACGGCTCGATGCACGACTTCGAGCAGGGCGTCCCCGAGAGCGTCTGGCTGTCCGAGCTGTTCGGACGCCCGATCGCCAAGGCGTGGAACGCGATCATCTCGCAGTCGTTCGACGCGAAGGCCACCGAGCCCGGCGACCCCGCCCGCGTCGCCATCCCCGTGGCCGCCGACCGTGACGCCGACCGCGCCGTGGCCATGCAGCTCGTCGAGCAGACCGGGTTCGACGCCGTCGACGCCGGGGCCCTCGCCGAGTCGTGGCGCCAGCAGCCCGGCTCGCCCGTCTACTGCACCGACCGCACGCGCGCCGAGATGCCCGGGTGGCTCGCCGCCGCCGAGAAGGAGCGCGTCCCGCAGCGCCGCGACCTCGCGATGGAGGTCATCGGCGGCTACGTCGAGGCCGGCGGCACCGTCGACGGGCCGTTCCTCGTGGCGATCAACCGCGCCTGCTACAGCTGACGCGACCGAGCGCAGGAGGCGCGGTGCCGGTCGGGCCGGCACCGCGCCTCCTCGACGTCACCGGTCAGCGCGCGGCGAGCTGCGGGTAGAGCGCCTCGAGCGGCGCCGACAGGCCCGCCTTCACCTGGCGCGAGGTCTCGTCGGCGAGGACCTCGTGCTCGCCGGCCTCGAGGGCGTCGAGCACGTCGGCGACCAGCGTCGCCGGGTCGGTCTTCGCGTCCGTGACGCCCGCGGCCATCGCGGTGTCGACGTAGCCCACGTGCACGCCGACGACCTGCACGCCGGCGGGCTGCAGCTCGAGGCGCAGCGAGTTCGTGGCCGACCACAGCGCGGCCTTCGTCGCCGAGTAGATGCCCGCGACGGCGAACCACGACAGCGCCGAGTGGATGTCGACGATGGCCGTGCCGCCGCCGTGCGCCGAGAGGAGCGGCGCGTAGGCCCGGGCGAGGAACAGCGGCCCGAGGAAGTTGGTCTCGACGTTGGCGCGGATCTCGTCGTCGGTGTGGCTGAGGATGCCGGGCGTGGGGGTGCTCGCACCGGCGTTGTTGACCAGCACGGTGACGTCGGGCGCCGCCTCGACGACGGCGGCGATCGAGGCCGGGTCGGTCACGTCGAGGGTGAGGGGCACGACGCGCTCGTCGTCCCAGCTGCGCGGGGTGCGGGCCGTGGCGTAGACCTTCGCGGCGCCGCGGGCGAGGGCGGCCTCGACGAAACGGGTGCCGATGCCCCCGTTCGCTCCGGTGACGAGGACGACGGAGCCGGTGATGTCGGTCATGGGTGTTCCTTCCGGGGTGGTGCGAGGATGAGGCGGCTCGAGACCGAGTCGCCATAGGTGACTCATGTCATAATTGAGTTCAGTCAGTTTCTATTCCGGGAGATCCGAATGACGTCGTCAGCCCCGCCGCTCGGCCGGCGCGAGCGCAACAAGCAGGAGAAGCTCGAGCGCATCACGCGGGCCGCGTCCGACCTGTTCAGCCGACACGGGGTCGACGAGGTGACGACGCTGCAGATCGCCGAGGCGGCCGACGTCGGCGCCGGCACGCTGTTCCTCTACGCCCGCACGAAGGGCGAGTTGTTGCTGCTCGCGCAGAACGCGGCGTACGCGCGGTCCCTCGACGAGGGGATCCGCGCCTCCTCGTCCGCCTCGACCGCGCTCGACGCGGTCGTCGCCGTCCTCGAGCCGATCGTGCACTGCAACCGCGCCCAGGTCGAGAACGGCCGCACCTACCTCCGCGAGATGGCGTTCGGCGACGCCACGGAGCCGCACCACGCCGAGGCGCTCGCGATCGTGGCCCGGACCGAGGAGGCGGTGGCCGGGATCGTCGCGCGCCTCACCTCGGCGACGCCCTCCGACGCGGCCGCGTTCGCCCACGTCGTGTCGGCGGTGATGATGCTCGCGATGTCGTCGGCGGTCGACGAGTCCGTGCCGGACGACGAGATCGTCGCGGGGGTGCGACGTCAGCTCGAGGTGATCCTGCCGCGCTGACGCGCGCTGGCGGGTTCGTCGCCCGTGGTGCCGGCCGTCACGGGAGGGTGACGACCGCCTTGCCGCGGATGCGGACCTTCCCGAGGCCGTCGAGCGCGGTCGCCGTCTCGGCGAACGGGTGCGTCGCGCCGACGACCGGTCGGATCGCGCCCGCGTCGACGAGGGCGGCGATCTCGGCCAACTGGCCGCCGTCGGCGCGCATGAAGAGGAACTCGTACGAGACACCGAGCTTCTTCGCCTGGGCACGCACCTTGCGGCTGAGGCCGGCGATCGCGAGGCGCACGACAGGGTTCAGCCCCGCGGCCTTGGCGAAGGCGGGAGTGGGCGGGCCCTGGATGCCGATGGCGATGCCGCCGGGGCGGAGCACCCGAAGCGACTTCGCCAGGTTCTCGGCGCCGAGGCTGTCGAGGACGAGGTCGTAGCCGGACAGCTCCTGCTCGAAGTCCTGGGTGCGGTGGTCGACCACGACGTCGGCACCGAGCTCGCGCACGAAGTCGGCGTTCGACGAGGAGGCGGTGGTCGCGACGTGCGCGCCGAGGTGCTTCGCGAGCTGGATCGCGATCGAACCGACCCCACCGGCACCCGCGTGGACGAGGACCTTCTGACCGGGCTGCACGTCGCCGCGTTCGACGAGGGCCTGCCAGGCGGTGAGGGCCACGAGGGGGAGCGACGCGGCCTCGACGGTGCTGATGGAGATCGGGGCGAGGGCGACGTCGGCCTCGTCGACGGCGATGCGCTCGGCGAAGGTGCCGATCCGGTGGTCGCGGGGGCGGGCGAACACCTCGTCGCCGGGCTTCAGGCTGCGGACCGAGCCGCCGACCTCGATGACCGTCCCGGCGACGTCGTGGCCGAGGACGAGGGGCGTCCGGTACGGGAGGATCAGCGTGAACTCGCCCTCGCGGATCTTCGCGTCGAGGTGGTTCAGACCGGCGGCGGCGACCGCGATCAGGACGTCGTGGTCACCGACGGTGGGCTCGGGCACGTCGACTTCGTGCAGGGGCTGCTTGTAGGCGTCGAAGGCGAAGGCTCGCATGGGGGTGCTCCTGGGGGCTGAGGGCTGAAGGCTGAGGGCTTGGGGTGTGGCTGTGGGTGACGGGGCCGGCGGGTAGGGCGCGCGACGCGGCGTCCACGCATGCCACTCGGCACCGGCCCGAGCGTACTCAATTCTGAGCGCGCTCAGTAAGAAAGTCAAGGATCTTGTCGGCGTCATGTGTCGCGTAGATCGCGCAGATCGTCTTGCGCGCAACGCGCAGCACATGCCATGCTCGAACGATTCCGACTGTCAAGGGAGACACCGTGAACACGAGCCAGAACGGCCCGCAGACCACCGATCTGCCCGCGGCCGCCGCGGCTGCCGCGTCTACCGCGGACGCGCGGCCCACCCCGTCGAGCGAGGTCCGCGACCCCTACGCCCTGCGGGCGCAGGACGTCGCCGCCGCTCCGAGGACCTTCCTCCAACGCTTCCGCTACCTCGGCCCCGGCCTGATCCTCTCGGCCGCCGTCGTCGGCTCGGGCGAGCTCATCACGACCACGGCCCTCGGGTCGAAGGCCGGCTTCGTGCTGCTCTGGCTCGTCATCGTCAGCACGGGCGTCAAGGTCTGGGTGCAGATGGAACTCGCCCAGTGGGCGATCCTCCACGGCAAGACCGCCCTGCAGGGGTTCAGCGAGGTGGGACCGCGCACCGGCCGGGGCGGCTGGATCAACTTCCTGTGGATCTTGATGGACTTCGCCAAGGTGCTGCAGCGCGGCGGCATCATCGGCGGTGCCGTGGCGTGCCTGTCGATCATGTTCCCGGTGGCGGGCGAACCGCTGAGCACCCCGTCCCTCTGGTTCTGGACGATCGTCGTGCTCGTCGCGGCCGTCACCCTCATGCTCTCGGGCCGCTACGGCATCGTCGAGCGCGCCTCCCTGGTCTCGGTCGTCCTCTTCACGGTCATCACCGTCGCGCTCGCCGTGGGCCTGCCCCTCACCCCGTTCGGCTACGACGGCGGCGACCTCGCGAGCGGTCTCACCTTCGCGCTGCCCGCCGGAGCCATCGGCTTCGCGATCGCCATGTTCGGCATCACCGGGGTCGGCGCCGACGAGATGACGACCTACACCTACTGGTGCCTCGAGAAGGGGTACGCGCGCTGGACCGGCCCCGACGACGGCACCGAGGAGCGAGCGCGCCGAGCGGAGGGGTGGATCAAGGTCATGCGCCTCGACGTGCTCGTCTCGTGGGTCATCTGCACCCTCTGCACGCTCTCGTTCTACGTCATCGGCGCCGCCGTGCTGAACCCGCAGGGCCTCGTGCCCGAGGGCAACCAGATGATCGTGACCCTCTCGCGCATGTACTCGGACACCCTCGGCACGGCGGGCTACTGGGTGTTCCTGGTCGGCGCCCTCTTCGTGCTCTTCTCCACGCTCGTCGCCTCGACGGCCTCCGTGCCGCGGTTGTGGTCGAACACCCTCGCGATCCTGGGCTTCTACCGGTGGGAGGACGTCGCCACGCGCCTCCGGATCATCCGCGTGCTCACCGTCGTCATGCCGACCATCTGGGCCGCGAGCTTCCTCGTGATCAAGTCGCCCGTGCTGATGGTCCAGATCGGCGGGGTCGCCGGCGGCGTGTTCCTGCTGGCGGTGGTCGTCGCCGTCTGGAAGCTGCGACGCTCGGTGCCGCGGCGGTTCCGACGGTCGGCGTTCTGGACGGTCGCCCTCACCTTCAGCAGCGTCGCCGTCACCGCCGTCGGCGTCTACTCGGTGCTCACCGTCGTCGGCGTGGAGTTCGCGTGAGCGCCGCCGACGCACCCCGGGTGCTCGTGACGACGCCGAGCTTCGGTCAGCAGTCGCCCCGCCCCTGGGAGGCGCTGGTCGCCGCCGGTCTCGAGGCCTGCCTCCCCGAGGGGACGCATCCTCTCTCGGGCCCCGACCTCGGCGCCGAGCTGGTCCGCACGGGGGCCTCCGCGGTCGTCGTCGGACTCGACGCCGTGGACGCGTCGGTGTTCTCCGCCGCGCCCGCCCTACGGGTCGTCGCCAAGCACGGGGTCGGCGTCGACAACATCGACCTCGACGCCGCCCGCGCGGCCGGGGTGGTCGTCGTGAACGCGCCCGGCAGCAACTCGGGAGCCGTCGCCGACCTCGCCCTCGGCGCGATGCTCGCGCTCGCGCGGCAACTGGTCCCGGCCCACGCCTCGATGCTCGCCGGACGGTGGGACCGCTTCGCCGGCGTCGAACTGACCGGCCGGACGCTCGGCCTCGTGGGCTTCGGACGCATCGGGCAGGCGGTCGCCCGCCGCGCCTCCGGGTTCGACATGGACGTCGTGGCCTACGACCCGTTCGTGCCGGACGAGGTCTCGGACGCCGCCGGCGTCCGCCGCGCCTCCCTCGAGGAGGTCGTGACCGGCTCGGACTTCGTCAGCCTGCACCTGCCCGGGACGCCCGGCGAGCCGCCCCTGGTCGACGCCCGGCTGATCGAGGGCATGCGCCCGGGCGCCTACTTCGTCAACGCGGCCCGTGGCGGGCTCGTGGACGAGGAGGCGCTGGTCGCCGCCCTGCGCGACGGCCGTCTCGCGGGTGCCGCCCTCGACGCCTTCGCCCACGAGCCGCTCGGGGCCGACGACCCGCTCGTCACCGCACCGAATGTGCTGCTCACCCCGCACATCGGTGCCTACACCGACGTCGCCAACGCGGCGATGGGCGTCACCGTGGCCGAGGACGTGGCCCGGGTGCTCGGCGGCCTGCCCCCGCGCAACCCCGTGGCCTGACGTCGGCCGCGGGGTGCCCGGGACGATCGGCCTGCGGGCTGCCCCGGGCGGGGTGGTCAGTCCTCGGGGTGCAGGCTCTCGTCGGCGGCGGACGTCGTCCACGAGGTGAAGTGCACGGTGAGGTCGGCGCGCGAGGGGGCGCAGCAGAAGGGGCCGGCGCTCGCCGCGGCGTCCGGGGCGAGCGGGGCGACGCGGACCAGGCGCCAGGGCTCTGCGTCGACCCGGGCCCGGATGGTGAGCGCGTCTCCGGAGCGGCTGGCTCGGATCGTCACGGTGCGGCCGGTCCAGTCGACGGGGGAGAGCGACCAGTCGGACCGGCCCCGCGTGACCACAGCGCCGAGGCTCTGCTCGCCGTCGCTGAGCTCGACCCCGGCCTTGACCCAGGTCTCGGGGTCGACCGAGACGAAGATCCCGGCCTGGTCGAACTGGGCCGAGAAGTCGAGGACGAACGACACCTCCATGGCGGTGCCCTGCTCCAACGGGGCGACCAGGGCGTGCTCGGTGTCGTGGACGAACCCGTACGACGTGAGGCGCCAGGCGTCGCTGCCCTCGGCTGCCGTGACGCGCATGCCGTCGTCGGCGACGTCGACGGCGGTGGGCTCGGTGGTCCAGGTGCCGGTGGTCCAGGGGATGTCGGTCATGGGGGCCTCGTGCTCGGTGGTGGTCGGGGGGAGTGGCGGCGTTGACATCGGTGGTGCCGTCCGGGCTGCTGGCGTCAGCGCTCGTGCGTCGGCGCGTCGCCGGCCTCGAGGGCGGCGTGCTGCCTCTCGACACGGCGGGTCAGGGCCATGGCCCGCAGCCCGACCACGATCGAGGCCGACCCGCTGAGGATCATCAGCACGCCCACGAGGTCACTGCCACCCCTCGTCAGCAGCGCGCCGCACACGACCACTCCGGCGGAGAGGAGGAGCTGCAGGGTCGTCCACGTCGTCGTCGTCATCCCTCGACCCTACGAGCGTTCGGCCGCGAACGGCTCGGCCGCGCGACGGAGCGACCCGAGGAGGCGCGGTGCCGGATCGAATCGCACCGCGCCTCCTCGGCGACTTCCCGGGGTCTCGGCGCCTCAGTCGGCGTCTCGGCCGGCGTAGTCCTCGTCGGTGATGCGCTCGAGCCAGGTCGTGGTGGTCGCCGGGTCGTCGGCCGCCTCGAGGACGGCGACGTGCTCCATGAAGCTGCCCTCGGCGGCGGCGTGGAAGTGCTCCTCGCCCGGCGCGAGGTAGATCGTCTGGCCGGGGTGGACGTCGACGACCTTCCCGTCGCGGGTGCCGAACCGGGCGACGCCCTCGGTGACGTACAGGAACTGGCCTCGCGCGTGGTGGTGCCAGGCGGTCCGCGCGCCGGGCGCGAAGCGGACCTTCGCGACCGTCGCGCGCTGGTCGTCGGTCTGCGGGGTGACGATGGGGTCGAGCCACACCTGGCCCGGGAACTGCTCGTCGGGGTTCAGGGTCGTGGGCTGCGGGGGCAGGATCTTCACGGGTTCCTCACTTCTCGTCGGTGTCGTCGTCTGCGTCGTCGGTGAAGAGCTCCTGGGCGACGCCCATGGCGGCCATCCCGCGGGGCCAGCCCGCGTAGAGCGTCACGTGGGTGATCGCCTCGACGAGCTCGTCCTGGGTGACGCCGTTCTCGACGGCGCGGCCGAGGTGGAACCGCAGCTGCTCGGTGTTGCCGCCGGCGGTGAGCACCGCGACGGTGACGAGGCTCCGGTCGCGCGCGGACAGTTCGGGGCGGTTCCAGACGTCGGCGAAGAGGACGTCGTCGGTGAGTTCGGCGAGCTTGGGGGCGAAGTCGCCGAAGAGGGTGCGCCCTCCGCCGACCTGGACGGGCTGATCTGACATGGGTCTGCTCCTGGGGCGGGTATCGGGCCGGGACGTCCGGTGCCGGACGCCGACTCCGGGCGGCGGGGTGCCCGCCGGGCCGGGTCGCTCTCGACGCTAGGCCGGCGCGGGCGGGGCAGGGAGGCCCCGCCAGGGTCCCTCGGCCCGACACGCCCCGCCCCGGCGGGAGCCGGGCGCCGACGTCGCACCGCCGACTGGACGTCGCACCGCGCACGTGGGCGGTGCGACGTTCAGTGGGCGGTGCGACGCGGGGCAGCGACGCGGGGCAGCGACGCGAGGGGGGTACTGCTGGGACAGGGGGCGGCGGGACCCGACGGGCACCGCGCCTCCTTGGTTGTCTGGAGTGCGGCGCGTCAGCGACCGCGACGCACGAGAGAGAAGAGAACACATGTCGACCTGGTTGATCACCGGCTGCTCCACGGGGTTGGGGCGGGCCTTCGCCGAGGAGGCGCTGGCCCGCGGACACGACGTCGTCGTCACTGCGCGCGACGCCTCGGCCGTGCAGGACATCGCCGACGCCCACCCCGACCACGCCGTCGCCACAGCCCTGGACGTCACCGACCCCGACCAGGTGACCGAGGCCGTCCGCCTCGCCACCGAGCGGTTCGGCGGCGTCGACGTCCTCGTCAACAACGCCGGCTACGGCTACCGCTCCGCCGTCGAGGAGGGTGACGACGCCGACGTGGCGCGCCTGTTCGACACGCACTTCCACGGCAGCGTCCGCACCGTCAAGGCCGTCCTGCCCGGCATGCGCGCCCGCCGCAGCGGCACGATCGTCAACCTGTCGTCGATCGGTGCCCGCCGCACGGGCCCCGGCTCGGGCTACTACGGCGCCGTCAAGGCCGCGATCGAGCAGATGACCATGGCCCTGCGCACCGAACTCGCCCCGCTCGGCATCACGGCGACGGTCGTCGAACCGGGCTCGTTCCGCACCGACTTCTCGGGGCGCTCGCTCACGCAGTCCGCCACGCCCATCGCCGACTACGCCAAGACCGCCGGACGTCGCCGCATCGAGGCCGACACCTCGGACGGCACCCAACCCGGCGACCCCGCCGCCGGTGCCCGCCTGCTCGTCGACGCGGTCGACTCGGGCGAGGCCCCGTACCTGCTGCTGCTCGGCTCGGACGCCGTCGAGATCGTCACGGGCGCACTCGACGACCTCCGCCGCGACGTCGACGCATGGGCGGAGCGCAGTCGCGCCACCGACTTCGACGCCTGAGCCGGTCGCCTCACCTGCAGGAGGTGCGGTGTCGGTTCAGACGACCCCGCTCCTCCTGCAGGCCGTCACCTCCGGAGTGCCCGCGACCCCCCGCGGTCACCCCGGCCCGACCGGTGACGCCCCTGCCACGACGACCCGACGGCGCCTCGTCGCCCGGGCCGGCCCACGCCGGTGACGTCGGCTGCCGGCGACGAGGTGACGCGATCGGCTGACGCGTGGCTTCGAGGTCACGCTAGTCCAGTTGGTACTAGTCATCAATGGACGGGACGAAAAAGGTGCCCCCGTTCTACGGGGCCCTGGGGGCACCGATCTCGCCGTCGCGCGAGTAGTCCTCGACCCAGGCCCGCTCGCTGCGCAGCTGGTCGAGCAGGTGCCGGAACATCGCGACCGACTGGACGGGGAAGCGCGTCGCGTCGTCGTCGCTGGCGTCGAGGTAGGCCTGGGCCGTCGCCATGCGCTCGTCGAGGGCCTGGAGGCGCGTGGCGAAGATCGTCGCCCGCGTCGCCTCGTCGACCAGGTCCAGCAGCGCGAACCGGACGTAGAACTCCTCGTCGTCGCCGGCGCGGGAGAGGGGGAAGTCGGCGACCCGCCCGATCAGCAGGTCGCGGCCCGCGTCGGTGAGCGAGAACACCTGGCGGTTCGGGCGACCCGTGGTCTCCACGGTGCGACGGTCGAGCGCGCCCCGGTCGTGCAGGCGCTTCAGCGTCGTGTAGACGGCGTTGTTGTTGACCACGCCGAGGCCCGGGCGCCGCACGTTCCGCTTGATGTCGTACCCGTGCTGCGGGCCGGCGAGCAGGTTGCTCAGGATGAGGATCTCGGTGACCATCCCCACATCATGGGGGGTCCCGGCCGGGTCGACGCGACCGCGGCGCGACCGGCCCCGCCGCGGCGCCACCACACGCGGGAGGCGCGGTGCCGGTCGGACCGGCACCGCGCCTCCTGGGGGCCCCGACGTCAGTCGGTCGGCGGCGTGTAGAACTGCAGGTCGTTGCCCTCGGAGTCCTTGAAGGGCAGGATGCGGCCCCACGGGTGCTCGCTGATCGTGCCCGTCACGTCGGCGCCGCGCGACTGCAGGTCGGCCAGCGCGTCCTCGAGGCTGCCGTCGGGCTGGAACGTGATGACCGCCCCGCCCTCGCTCGACGCCGCGGCCTCCTCGCGACCGTTCAGGCCGATCATCAGGCCGTTGGCGTCGATCTCGGTCCAGTCGTCGCTCTCGTCCTTCACCGTGAGGCCGAGCGCGTCACGGTAGAACGCCGTCGCCCGCCCCATGTCCGTCACGGGCACCCATACCGTTGCCACTCCGCTTGCCATGTCGACTCCTTCGTCCGGCACCGGACCACCCGGTGCTGCGTCTGGCTCCTTGCTACGCCGCGCACCGCGCGAGCCGAGCCGCGAGTCAGGGCACTTTCCCACCCGGAAGCGTGTCTCACGGTGCCCGGTGCCCGAGCGGACCACCCGCAGGAGGCGCGGTGCCGGACGGACGCGCACCCCGCCTCTTGCGGGCCGTCGCGTCGGGGGCCCTGCCAGGGCCTCCCACGATCGGCGCGGGGGCGTAGCGTCGATGACGAGGAGCCCGTCGTCGAGCACCGCGTTCCGACCCGCCCCTCGTCCCCGTACCGAATCCACCCCCAGGAGACCCATGCGCACCGTCAACGCCTACGCGGCACCGTCCGCCACCGAGCCCCTCGTCAAGACGACCATCGAGCGCCGCGACGTCGGCCCGAAGGACGTCATGATCGACATCGCCTACGCCGGCATCTGTCACAGCGACATCCACACCGTCCGCGGCGAGTGGGGCGAGATCCAGTACCCGCAGGTCGTCGGTCACGAGATCGTCGGCACCGTCTCGGAGGTCGGCTCCGAGGTCACCAAGTACGAGGTCGGCGACCGCGTCGGCGTCGGCTGCATGGTCAACTCGTGCGGCGAGTGCGAGTACTGCAAGCGTGGCGACGAGCAGTACTGCGCCAAGGGCAACGTCGGCACCTACACGGGCGTCGACCCGGCCGACGGCAGCATCACCCAGGGCGGCTACTCGCAGGCCGTCGTCGTCACCGAGGACTTCGTGCTGCGCGTGCCCGAGTCGCTCGACTACGACAAGGTCGCACCGCTGCTCTGCGCCGGCATCACGCTGTACTCGCCGCTGCACCACTGGGGCGTCACCGAGGGCACCAAGGTCGCCATCGTCGGCATGGGCGGCCTCGGCCACATGGGCGTCAAGATCGCTGCCGCACTCGGCGCCGACGTCACCGTGCTGTCGCAGACCACCTCGAAGAAGGAGGACTCGCTGCGTTTCGGCGCCAAGGCGCACTACGCGACCAGCGACGAGCAGACCTTCACCGACCTGGCGAACTCGTTCGACCTGATCATCAACACCGTCTCGGCGAAGGTCGACATGGGCGCGTACCTCGGCCTGCTGGCCGTCGACGGCACGCTCGTCAACGTCGGCGCCCCGTCCGAGCCACTCGAGGTGCCCGCGTTCGCGCTGATCCCGGCGCGTCGCAGCTGGGCCGGTTCCGCCATCGGCGGCATCCGCGAGACCCAGGAGATGCTCGACTTCTGCGCCGAGCACGGCATCGTGCCCGAGACCGAGCTGATCGACGCCGACCAGATCAACGAGGCCTACGACCGCGTCCTGAAGTCCGACGTGCGCTACCGCTTCGTGATCGACGCGGCGACCTTCGCCTGATCCGAGCCGTTCCGACGGACGCCCCCGCACCGTGTGTGCGGGGGCGTTCGTCGTCCCCGGGGTAGTCGTGGGCGCACCGCACCGCACCGCGTTTCGTGCACTGCACCCCGACTAGACGCGGTGCAGTGCACGAAACGCGGTGCGAAGCGCCAGCCGGGTTGCGGTTCGCCGGACCGCATCGCTCGACGCGCCATGCGTGAGTTCCTGCGCCGATGAACCCGGTCCCGAACGATGCACCCGGAAGCTTCTGGGTGCATCGTTCGGAACCGGGTGTCTCGAGGCAGGCGTCGGCGGCTCAGCCCTTCCGCTGCGCCCGGTACGCCGTCGGTGAGACCCCGTGGACGGCCTTGAACTGGCGGGCGAAGTAGAAGGGGTCGACGTAGCCGACGCGCTCGGACACGAGGGCGACCGGCGAGTCGGTCGTGTCCAGCAGCTCGCGGGCCCGCGCCATGCGCAACTGGGTCTGGTACCGCAGCGGCGTCACGCCGGTCTCGCGGCGGAAGCGGGTGGCGAAGTGCGAGGGGCTCAGCCGGGCCATCGCGGCGAGCTCGTCGACCGAGACGCGCTCGGTGACGTGCTGACGCAGGTACTCCTGGGCCTGACCTACCGCGGACACCCGTGGTGCCCCGGCCGTCCGCTCGGACGACACGAGCGCCATGAGGTGCCACGCGGCTCCCGAGGCGGCCAGGGCGCTGGCGAAGGTCTGGTCGCGCTCCATGGCCTGGACGACCTCCTCGACCAGGGCCACGATGCGGTAGACGTCCGACAGCTCGCGCACCGGGGCGCCGGCCCGGACCCCGGCGACGCGGAGGAACTCGGCGAGGTCGTGCCCGGCCACGTGCAGCCACCAGAGGGTCCAGGGGGTGGCGTCGTCGGCGCCGTAGGCGTGCGCGACGCCCGGGGGCACGATCACGACCTGCCCCGACCGCACGGGGTGCCGCACCCCGGCGACCTCGCACCAGCCCGAGCCCCGGGTGCAGACCAGCACCACGCACTGGTCGACGCCGTCGGGCCGGGTCATGCCGTGCGCCCGGGCCCGGGGGAAGTAGCCCGCGTCGGTGACGACGAGGTGGGACGTGCCCGGCCGGGAGAGGGCGGCCCGCACCCGGGGTCGGGGCATGACGAGCAGGCGTTGACCGGGGAAGCCGTCCTCGAGGAGCATGCGGACGAGTCTGGCCCGCCGCAGTGGTTTCGTCCAGGCAGTCGGCAGGATCGGTCGTTCCGACGGGCTCGGGGCCTCCGTACGCTCGGACCATGCTCACCGCCGAGTCGAAGATGGCTCTTCCCCCCGTGCCCACTGATCAGGCCGACGCCGGAGTCGCCGTCTGGTCGGAACCCCTCGTCCTCGACACCTACCTGCCGGGCGAGCCCGACCGGTACCCCGCCTTCCTCGACGCCCGCGTCTACCAGGGATCGTCCGGGCGGGTGTTCCCGTTGCCGTTCCACGAGCGCATCTCCGCCGAGAAGCGGCCGCACGAGTGGCAGGCCGTCCACCTCGAGAACCGCTGGCTGCGCCTGGTGATCCTGCCCCAGCTCGGCGCACGGCTGCACGTCGCCTACGACAAGACCGCCGACTACGACGTCTTCTACCGCAACAACGTCATCAAGCCGGCCCTGGTCGGCCTGGCCGGTCCGTGGATCTCGGGCGGCGTCGAGTTCAACTGGCCGCAGCACCACCGCCCCGCGACCTTCCTGCCGACCGACGTGTCGATCGAGCGCGAGGCCGACGGGTCGGTGACGGTGTGGTGCTCCGACCACGACCCCTTCGCCCGGATGAAGGGCATGCACGGCATCCGCCTGCGCCCCGACTCGTCGCTCATCGAGGCCAGGGTGCGCCTCTTCAACCGCAGCGACGAGACGCAGACCTTCCTCTGGTGGGCCAACGTCGCCGCCGCCGTGGGCGACGACTACCAGTCGTTCTTCCCCACCGACGTGCGGCACGTGGCCGACCACGCCAAACGGGCCGTCGTGACCTTCCCCCGGGTCGAGGGCGACTACTACGGCGTCGACTACCCGGCCCGCGTCGACGACGAGCACCCCGACGCCGACCGCCTCGACTGGTACCGCAACATCCCCGTGCCGACCTCGTACATGGTGACCCACACCGACGACGACTTCTTCGGCGGCTACGACCACGGGCGCCGCGCGGGCTTCGTGCACTGGGCCGACCGGGCCATCTCTCCCGGCAAGAAGCAGTGGACCTGGGGCGACGCCCCCTTCGGCCACGCCTGGGACGCGAACCTCACCGACGGCGACGGCCCCTACGTCGAGCTGATGGCCGGCGTGTACACCGACAACCAGCCCGACTTCTCGTTCCTCACCCCGGGCGAGACGAAGACCTTCAGCCAGTACTGGTACCCGATCACCGAGATCGGCCCCGCCCACCAGGCGACCCGTGACGCGGCGCTGCGCATCGAGCAGCTCGACGACACCGCCGGGGCCGTGGACGTCCTGCGCATCGGTCTCGCCGTCACGGCCGTCCACCCGCGGGCCGAGATCGTCGTCCGTACGGTCGACGGCACCGTCCTCGACTCGGTCACGGTCGACGTCGAACCCGGCCTGCCGTCGGTGCTCGACCGGTCCCTGCCGGCGGACGTCCTCCTCTCCGACGTCGTCGTGGAGGCGCGCTCCGCCGGACGCACGCTCGTCACGGTGCTCGGCTCCACGGTCCAGGCGAGCCTCGACGCGGTGGCCGCGGCCGGAACCCCGGAGGCCGGCGCCCCCGAGACGGCCGCGGCCACCGCGTCGAGGCTCGCCTGGACCGTGGAGCNTCGACGTACTCGCGCTGCACCTCGAAGTCGTCGTCGACGGGACGCAGCTCGATGCGTCCGCCCTTGCCGGCGTCGACGATGCCGGAGAACACCGGGTCGCTGGCCATGTCGGGCATCGGCAGCCAGTCGATCTGGCCGTCGCGGGCGATCGGCGACGGTCCGACCGTCGCCGATCGCCCCGTAGGAGCGCAGCGGCACGTAGCCGTCGTCCCGGGGGTCGGGGCGGCGGTGGCGGCGTGGCCGTGCCGGTGTCGGAGGCGGTCGAGGTGGCCGGGCCGGCCCACGAGCTGGAGCAGCCGCGCTGGTTGCAGCAGGCGTACGGCTGGTCGGCCGACCTGTTGCACGCCGACGACCGGTCGTACCGCCACCTGATCGGGGCGGTCACCTGCTGCACCCGCTGGTTCTTCGACCAGGTCGGGGGCTTCGACGAATCGTTCACGAGCTACGGCGGCGAGGACTGGGAGTGGGCCCACCGCGCGTGGCTCGCCGGCGGCGTGTTCGCGCACGTGCCGGGCGCCGTGGCGTGGCATGACGGGCCGGACTGGGCGGGACGGGCGACGGGTGCCGGCGGCGGGTCGGCGGGGTCGGCGGCCTCGGCGTCGGCGGACTCGGCGTCGGCGGCGTCGGCGGCCGCTCACGAGGACGAGGAGGCGCGGCGTCAGGCCGAGAAGAACGGCGAGACCCTGCGCCTCGCCGATCTGATCGCCGTGCGCGGCTCGCGCGGGTTCGGCGTGCGGAGTCGCGCGGTGGACGTCTGCGTCGACCTGGTCGCCGCCGTCGGGACCTCGATCTCGGCCGGTGCGGCGTTCGTCGCGGTGGACAGCGTGCTGGCGGCGATGCCGGACGCGACGGTCGTGGTGCCGGACGACGTGGCCCCGGTCTTCGAGGCGGACCAGCGGGTGCGAGGACGCTCGTCGGACGCTGCCGCCGCGGCGCTGGGCGGTGCCCGGGTGGTCGTGACGCTCGACGGGCCCGTGCGGGTACTGCCCGCGGTGGAGGCCGGCGGCTCGGACGACGCCCGGGTGCAGGCCCTGGCCGCTGCGGTCGGCCTCGGGGACGACGTCGCGCGGGACCTTCGGACGGCGACGGACGCGGTGGGCGTCGGGTCGCTCGGCACGCTCGAGTTGGCGGACCCGTCGGGCCGCGTGCTCGTGACGGTCGAGTCGCGTCGCGCCGCCCTGCGCGCCCGACGCTGGGGGGCGGGCGTCGCGTTCGTCTCGCACCGCGCCTCCGTGGACTGGCTGACGCCCGTCACGGGCGAGCCGAGCGTCGCCGCCTACCTCGGCGGCTGGGGCTGATCCCGGGGCCCGCGCGATCACTCCCGCGGTCGCGTCGAGTGGTCCCCCATCGTCCTTCGTCGGCCGACGAGGGACGATTCGGGACCACTCGACCGACGTTCAGGGGGTGGGTGCGACCAGGGTGAGCCAGCCCTCGTCGACGACGTAGCCGAGGGAGGCGTTCGTGGCGACGATCGCGAGGTTGTCGACGGAACCTCCTGTGCGGAAGCGGAGCACGCCGGCGTCGAGGAGGGCCAGCACCGACGCGGCCTTGACCGCCGCGGCGAGGCCTCGACCGCGGTGATCGGGGTGCACGACGGTGACGTCCGTCTCGGCGGTGGGACCGTCGAGGTCGACGACGGTCAGGCCGACGAGGCGACCCGTCGACGTGAGGGCACCCCAGGCCCGGCGGGTCGGTCCGGGTGTCGCCGACGACCGGTCGAAGGACTCGTGCCGTGTGGCCACGCTGCCCGGGTAGCCGTCGAGGGTCTGCGCGTCGAGAGCGAGGACGTCGTCGACGTCGTGCGGACCGAGCTCGCGGGTCGTGACGTCGGCGACCCTGCCGGACGCGAGGGCGCGGAGGCGGTCACGGTCGACGCGGTCGCCGTCGAGCCGGGCACCGAACGACCGGGCCGCGACGGTCCACCCGGCGCGGAGGAGCGCGGCGGCCTCGGGCGAATCGTCACGGAGGACGGCCGGTGTCTTCACGGTCCGATGGTACGACGCCCCCGCTCGGTAGGGTGGTCGGGTCGCGGTGGGCGGCGCGGACGAGGGGGATCTCATGAGCGACCAGAACGACGGAACGGACCAGCGGGGCGGGCAGCCGCAGCAGCCGCCCTACGGGCAGCCCTCCTACGGGCAGCCGACGCCCCCGCCCTACGGGCAGCAGTCGCCTCCGCCCTACGGGCAGCCGACGCCTCCGCCGTACGGGCAGCAGCCGCCCTCCGGGCAGGCGACGCCTCCGTCGTACGGGCAGCAGCCCGGGTACGGGCAGCCCTCGTACGCACAGCCCTCGTACGGACAGCCGCCACAGGGGTCGCCCTCCGGCCCGGGCGGGTCGGTCCCCCTCTGGGCGCCGCTGTACGGGGCGGGCCCGGTCGTCGCAGTGAAGCGGTTCTTCCTCAAGTACGCCGACTTCACGGGGCGCGCGAGCCGCAGCGAGTACTGGTGGGTGGTCCTCGCGAACACGGTCCTCTACTTCGTCCTCGGCATCGTCGGGTTCCTCGCGGGCCTCCCGGGGAGCACGACCGACTACGACGGCACCCTCGAACCCGGACCCGGTTTCATCCCCTTCGGCTTCGTCTTCGCGATCCTCTTCTTCGGGACGATCGTGCCGTTCCTCTCCCTCGGAGCGCGGCGACTCCACGACATCGACCTCAGCGGGTGGTTGCTGCTCATCAACCTCGTCCCGTACCTCGGCGGATTCGTCATCTTCATCCTGTCGCTGCTCGGCCCGAAGCCCGGCGGCGCCCGGTTCGACCGGCCCCGGGCCTGACGGCACCTCAGCCCGGGCGCAGTGACGGCGGCGGACGCGTCACGGTAGTTTCTCGACCATGAGCGCTCCCGACGCCCGCGTGCCCGACGACCGACGTGCCCTCGTCCAGCCGGAGCTGCGCCCCGGCGAGCGCCTGCTCTGGTCGGGCGGCCCGGACGAGAGCGTGACCTTCGGTCGCAACGACCTGTTCCTCGTGCCGTTCAGCCTGCTGTGGTGCGGGTTCGCGATCTTCTGGGAGGTCTCCGCGCTGCGCGACGGGGCGTCGTGGTTCTTCGTCGCCTTCGGTGGGGTCTTCGTGGCGATCGGCCTCTTCTTCGTGGTCGGCAGGTTCCTGCTCAAGCGGGCCCGGAAGGCGAAGACGGGTTACGCGGTCACCGACCAGAGGTCGTTCCTGGTCGTCGGGTCGACCGTCCACCAGGCGCCGGCGAAGCAGCAGAACCAGGAGGTCTCGTGGTCCCGGGACCGCACCCACGTCAGCGTCGACTGGACCGACTCGATCACGGGGAACACCCCGTTCGGCGCACGGCAGCGGGGCCTGACCAACACGGGCCTCGACGGGGTCATGGCCCCGCTGCCGATGACCTTCGTGGACGTGCGCGACGGCGAGGCGCTGCTGCGCGCGCTCGACGAGGCCGGGCGTCCGGAGGCGCGGTGAGGGCCCTCCGCGGATTCCTCCGTCGACGAGAGGCGGACGTCGACAAACCCCGCCGCAGTCAGGCCTGACGTGACCTCGTCGACCGGGTGCTCGTCGAGCTCCACGCACTCGACCCCTAGGGACTGGAACCCGGCACGGAGGACGGCGCCCCGTGGGGCGAGTACGAACCCGAGGCCGTCCCGATGACGACGGCGACGGCGACGACGACGGCATCGGGCCGCGTCTCCGGCGGTACCGTGAACCCGTGTCCTCCCACCTCCGCCTGATCGAGCCGCGAGACGCCCCCGAGTTGGCCCGGGCGTTGACGCGCAACCGTGAGTTCCTGGCGCCCTGGGACCCCGTGCGCGGTGACGCCTACTTCACGCCCGAGGGGCAGCTGTCGGTGATCTCGTCGCTGCTGGCGCAACGATCCCGGGGTGAGGCGCAGCCGTTCGTCATCGTCGACGAGGGTGCCGTGGTGGGGCGACTGACCCTCAGCGGGATCGCCCGTGGCCCCTCCCGGTCCTGTGACCTGGGCTACTGGCTGTCGGAGGACCGCAACGGGCGCGGCATCATGACCTCGGCCGTCGGCGAAGCCGTCGACTGGGCGTTCGGCGACGCCGGCCTCCACCGTGTCCAGGCGGGGACGCTCCGTCACAACGTCGCCTCACAGCGGGTCCTGCAGAAGGCGGGTTTCGAGCAGTACGGCATCGCACCGTCCTACCTCGAGATCGCGGGCCGCTGGCAGGACCACGTCCTCTTCCAGCGGGTCGACGACTCGACCGGACGGTGATCCGTCCAGGACAGGCTCGGTCGTTCCCTTGGAGGGTGTGACCCCGCCATCCGTTCGATCCGGACACCCGCCGCGACACCGGCCCGGAACTGCCGACACCGACACCGGCAGCGCCCCCCGTCGGCAACTCCTGGCTCCCGTCGCGGTAGCTCTCCTCCCCCGGTGGTCCCGGTACTCCGTCGCAGCACCGGCCCGGAGTTGCCGACACCGACAACGGCGGCATGCTCGACATCCGCTTCGACCTGAACGCCTGTCCGCCCACCCCCTTGCACGCGGCACGCGTCCCGCCCCAGGTCAACAAATCCTGACTCCTGTCGCAGCCGCTCCCCTCCCTCGCGGAAGCCGGCACCCCGCCGCAGCACCAGCCCGGAATTGCCGACACCGACACCGACACCGACAGTCGAACCCGGACCCGCGAGGGCCCGCTCCGTCGTCCGACAGCGGACCGGCGGCCCCGTCAGAGCACCGTGTAGCCGGCGGCGAGCGCCGAGCGACCCGTCAGGGCCGTCAGGAGGCGCGGCGCGTCAGCCCACAGAGCATCGGCCATGAGGGCCCCGAGCACGACCAGCGCCTGACGACCCGCGATCTCGGGCGCCGGCCCGTCGAGCCCGGCGGCCGCCCTGAGGTCGCCCGTGTGCACCACGAGCTCGACGACGCGCGTCGGGAGGTAGGCCTCGAGCCGCCATTCGCCGCCCGGCGTCTCCACCCGCGCGTCCGCGGTCCGTGCGGCCACCACGCCGGTCACCCGTCGCACGACGGCGTCGACGCTCTCGGGCAGGTGGGCGCCGAGGTCCCGTCCTGCCTGCCGGCCCCGCTCGGCGACCTCGTCCGGGTCGGCACGGCCGCCCCGGACCGCCCGGTAGTAGTCGACGGTCCGGTCGCCGGAATCGGACGACCCGGGCCGCAGGTACTGCTCGACCGTGAGCAGGGCCCGCGACGTGTGGCCGACGAGGTCGCGGTGGTTCCACTCGCCGAGGGCCGGGGCGTCCCAGAGGCCCGGCGGCCGGTCCAGCTCGTGCACCGTCTCGGCGAACCATCGCGCCGCCGCCCCGAACGCGTCGCGGACCGTCGCGAAGCTCTCGCCCATGGGGTGAGCCTAGATCCGGCCGTGACCTGCGTCGCGGGGTGTCCACCCGGCCGTCACCATGCCCTAGCCTCGCCATCGTGGGGAAACGTCAGATCTACGTCGAGACCGTGATCGACGCCGACCTCGACCGGGTCTGGGCCGCCACCCAGGACCCCGCCCAGCACGTCCGCTGGGACGTCCGCTTCTCGAGCATCACCCCCGGGCCGCCGGACGCCGACGGGTCGACCCCGTTCCGCTACGTCCGCCGTACGCCCGTCCACACCGTCCGGGGCACGGGCGTCAGCATCGGCGAGCGCCACGGCCGGGACGGTTCGCGCACGTCCGCCCTGCGCTTCGCGACCGACGACGTCCTCTCGCCGATCCGGGCCGGTCGCGGGTACTGGCGCTACGTCCCCACCGCCGACGGACGGACGCGCTTCGTGACCGGCTACGACTACGACCCGGGTTGGGGCCCGCTCGACCTGGTCGTGCGTCCGCTGCTCGGTTGGGCGACGGCGTACAGCTTCGACCGCCTGCGCCTCTGGCTCGAGACCGGCCGCGAACCCGAGCGGTGGCCGCTCGCCTGCGCTCTCGCGTTCTGGCGTCCGGACCGCCCCCGCGCCTCCCGCACCCTGCGTGCGCCCGCCGGCGGCACGCGCGCGGGCGACCACCTGAAGGAGGCGCCGGTCACCCTGGCCGCGCTGCCCGACCCTGCGAGGCGGTCACCTCGATGACGTCGATCTTCGAGCAGGCCCTCGGCGAGGACTTCACGCGTCTGCACCCGATGATGCAGCGACGTTTCGGCGTCGGTCTCGACTCGGGCGAGGCCTGCGTGGGCCGGGGGGTCATGTCGTCGATCCGGCGGGGCCCGTGGTGGACGGTCCCGTTCTTGCAGATCGGGCGGTTGCGCAACATCCTGGTGCCCGACGTCGGCCACGACGTGCCCTTCGTCATCGAGAACTATCCGTACCGCGACGCACTCGGACGCGAGACGGTCACCTTCGTCCGCTCGTACTCGGTGCCGCGCCGCCGCGCGGGAAGACGGCCGGTCCGATTCGACGCGACGATGGTGCTCGACCGGAGGCGGGTGCTCGACTACCTCGGCACGCACCAGCACCTCGCGGTCGACCTCGACCTGTCGGTCGACGACCGCGGCGGCCTCGTGCTGCGATCCGGGGCGCAGCGCTTCCACGAGGGCCCCGTCTCGTTCCGCTTCCCGATGCTGTTCAGCGGTCGGGCCGAGTTGCACGAGTGGTGGTCCGACGACGACGAGTCGTTCCACGTCGACCTCGAGGTGCACAACCACCGCCTCGGGTTCCTCTTCGGCTACCGCGGCGCCTTCACCTGCGAGTGGGTCGCCGCCTCCGATGCGCCCACCCGGCTCAAGCCGCGACGCACCGAGGCGCGTCTCTAGGCCCCGGAGTGGAGCGTGCGTCCCGTCCCCCTGTCGGCAAGTCCTGGCTCCCGTCACGCCCGCACCCGTCCCACGCCGATCCACGCCCCCCGCCGCAGCACCAGCCAGGAATTGCCGACACCGCGACAGCAACACCGGCACGGCACCGGACCCGGCATCGGCATCGGCATCGGCATCGGCATCGGCATCGGCATCGGCATCGGCATCGGCATCGGCATCAAACCCTGTCGGCAAGTCCTGGCTCCCGTCACGCCCGCACCCGTCCCGCGCCGATCCTCGCACCCCATCGCAGCACCAGCCAGGAATTGCCGACACCGCGACACGGGCACCCGCCACGGCACCGGACCCAGCGCCGAACCCCGTCGGCAAGTCCTGGCTTCCGTCACGCCCGCACCCGTCCGGGGCCGATCCACGCACCCCACCGCAGCACCAGCCAGGAAATGCCGACACCGCGACACCTCGACACCGGCACGGCGTCGGCACCGGCACCGGCCCCGGCGTCGGTCGCGGGCGTCGGCATCGGCGGCCACCGGGGAGGGGCGGGTCGAGTCCCGGCGGAGGAACGACCCGGCCGGTCACATCAGCAGGTGAGGGAGGGCCGTGTACGCGACGACGAACAGGATCGACAGGGCCACCACCGACCCCGCCGTGACGACGGGCACCCACGTCGGGACGGACGACCGTGTCCGCACCGTGCCCCAGGCGAGGAAGGCCCCGCCGAGGACCAACTGGAGCACCCAGTAGATCGCGCCCGGTCCCTGGTCGAGGACGACGAGCCCGTAGAGCCCTTCCCCCACGAGCACCGTCGAGAGGGGCACGACCGCGAGGGTGCGCCGGGTCGGCGACGACGCGCGGAGGAGTGCGGCGCTGACGCCGATCACCGGGCCCACGAGGAGCCCGAGGATCGTGAAGACGTTCTGGAACGGCTCGTCGTAAGGGAAACCGCGCCATCCCGACACGATCCGGTAGCCCTCGACCAGCAGCACGAACGCCACCGCCCCCAGGACGGCCGACAGGGCGGGACGGGCCCGCACGGTCAGGACCAGCGCGAAGACGAGGATCGACCAGCCACCGGACGAGTTCGCGAAACCGCCGAGCCATTCGGGCAGGACGCCCTGTGCCGGGCTCGTCAGTCCGCCGAGCACCAGTGCTCCGGCCGCCACCGCGGCGACCCGACCGGCGCCGTGGACGATCGTCGCGGCCCGGCCCCCCTGCCGTCGGGCGGTCGGCGGGGCGGGGCGGTCGAGTCGGGTCCCGGTCATGGCAGCTCTCCTTCGAGGAGGTGCCAGCGTACGAACGCCCGGCGTCGGCACGCGTCCTCCGCGGGTCGCAGGCCGTGCGGCTCGAGGATGACCTCGCCCGTCGAGACGTCCGTGGACGTCGGGCCGTCGGACCGCCGGCCGCGGAAGGACGATCCGCATCCGCCCGGCCGCGATGCCGGCCGGACCCGCGTGCCGCCGAGCCCGCGTGCCGGCCGAGCCAGCGTGCCGTCAGAAGGTGGCCAGGGCGCTCACCCTCATCTGCTGCACTCGGGCGTTCGCACACGCCTCGAAGCTCGACCCCGAGGCGGGGACGAAGATTGACTCGAGCGAGCCCGGCGGGTAGACGCGGAACCCGTCGGTCGCCTGCGGGCGGCACTCGGACGCGTCGTAGTTCCCCGTCTGGGTGATCTGCACGATCGTCTGCACCTCGGCACCGGGGGCGAGCGTGTGGGCCTCGTGCGGCGTCGAACGGTCGAGCGCGGCCGAGGCGCCGATCTGGGTGCCGTTCCCGTCCCCGACGAACGAGACGCCGGGCCAGCCTTGGAGGGTGCAGGAGCGCTGACCGCCGTTGGTCAGGATGATGGCGACGCCGTAGCTGCCGGCCGCACCCCCGCCTCCGTCGGCGATCTCGGCGGTGAGTTCGCCCACCGTGCACCGCGAGGACGCGTCGCCCGGGGCGCCGTCGCCCAGGTCGCCACCGCCGCCGGACGCCCCGTCGGGACCCGGCGTCGCCGTGGGAGAGGAGGCGCTGGTCGGCGAGTCGGTCGCCGACGAGCCGGTCGTCGGTGAGGCCGTGACGGTCACGGTGGGGGCCGCCGTCGTCTCGGGGCCGCCCGGGGCCGAACAGCCCGAGAGCACGACGGCGAAGGACGCCACGACGACCGCGGCGGGGACGAGGGAACGGAACGGACGCTTCATGTCTCCACCGAAGCACGCTCGGCCATGTTCTTGCACACTCTGCACCTTTACCCGCTCGTTCCCCGGTCTCAGCCGGGACGACGAAGGGCCCGACATCCGCGGATGCCGGGCCCTTCGTGTTGCCGACCGGGGTCGGCGGGACGATCAGTTCTTGCCGAGGTCGTCCTTGGCCTTCTCGGTCTCGAGACGCTCGTCGCTCATGTGCTGGTCCTTGTGACCCTGCTTCGTGAGCTCTTCGTCGTCCGTGCGCTTGCCGACGGCCTCTTCGGCCTTGCCGGCGGCCTTCTGGACGAAATCTTTTGCCTTGTCACCAACGGACATGACGTACCTCCTGGTTGTCGGTCGACCGGACTGACCCGGTACACCCGTGACGGTAGGCCGGGTGTCCGCGGGCCGCCGGGGTTCACAGGCTGTTCCAGGTTCGTACCCGGACCGGGACCCGACCGATCGGTCTCGACCCGGTCCACGCCGTCGCCTAGGATCGTCGCCGAGGGGGCACCATGGCACGACACACACCGGGGGCGGGCGACGACGAGGGAGTCACGCCCGGTCACGAACCCTTCGCGCCCCCCGCGTCCGACACCGACGACGACGCCGACACGGTCGACGCGTCGGACGCTGCCGGACCTCGACTCGTCGCCTGGTCGCACCCCGGCACCGCGGGTTCGGCCACCACGAGCGGCGCCGCGAGCGCGGCCTCGGCCGACCCGGTCGGCGCGACCGTCGACGACCAGGACGACGAACCCGCCCCCCGGTCCGGCCGCCGCCGCCTCGCCGTCATCGGCGGCGTCGTCGCCGCCGCGGCCCTCGTCGCCGTGGTCGTGAGCGCGGTCCTGTCCACGAACGGCTCGGCCCCGCTCGCGGCCGGGGCACCGACCGGGTCCGCGAGCCCGACCACGATCGCCCGCACCTCGACACCCACCCCGAGCGCCTCCCCGTCGCCGATGCCGACCGCCCCCGCGACGCCCTCGCCCCGGGCGGCCACCCCGCCGCCCGAGGACGCTGCGGCGCCGGCGCCGTTCATCACCCCGGTGCCCGCCGGCACGGTCGTCGCCGAATCCGACGTGGCGTCCCCCAAGGGCAGCATCCACTTCCACTACCGGGTGGTCGCCACCGGCGACGGCACCTACACGACCGACGTGACCGACTTCACCTCGAGCCTGCCCGTCCCGGTGGGGGTGTCGTTCTACCAGGTCGCTCCGTCCGTCGGCGACGGCATCACCTTCGGAGGCGACGGGGGTTCCGAGATCGGGGGGCCCACCGCGACCCCGGCATCGGCGTCCTGGAGCTTCGGAGCGGTCACCCAGCCGTCGTACCTCTCGACCCTCGTCGTCCACTCGACCAGCACCTCCCCGGACGTCCCCGTCGAGATCTCGGCCGGGAAGGTGCTCGCCGTCGCCCCGGTCGCCTGGTCGGTGCCGCCGCGTGGGACGAACATCGCCCCGGTCGACTCGGGTGCGGTGGCCTTCGCCACGGGAGCGCTCGAGGCGACCACGGCGTCCGGTTCGCCCAAGCGGTACACCGTCGCGCCCGACGACCTCATCGACGCCGTCGCCCGGCGCTTCGGCATCTCGGTCTCGGCGCTCCTCTACATGAACCAGGGCCTCCAGGTCATCGACGACGCGCAGCACCTGTTCGCGGGCACGACGCTCGTCCTCGACCCCGACAGCGTCTGAGCCGGGACGTCCCGCACGACGACGCCTAGGGTCGGGGTGGTGCCCCGCCTCCCCGTGCTCGTCCGTCACGCCGTGTGGTGGGTGCAGGACTACGCCTACGCCGCCGTCTGGCAGGTGAGGGCCGTCACGAGTCCTCGCGACCCGGAGCGCTACCTCGGCGGCACCGGTCGGCCCGTCCTCGTCGTCCCCGGCGTGTGGGAGACCTGGGCCTTCCTCCGACCGATGATCGAACGCCTGCACGCCGAGGGCCACCCCGTGCACGTGCTCGACGACCTGCGATGGAACAGCCGTCCGGTCGAGGCCACCGCCCGCGACGTCGCCGCCCACCTGCTCGCTCACGGACTCACCGACGTCGTGATCGTCGCCCACAGCAAGGGCGGCCTGATCGGCAAGTACGTCATGGCGCTGCTCGACGAGACCCGCCGCGTGCGGTCGATGGTCGCCGTCTGCTCGCCGTTCTCGGGGTCGCGCTACGCCACCTGGTTGGTGCTGCCCGCCCTCCGGGCCTTCTCACCCCGCGACGCGACGACGATGCGGCTCGCTCGGGACGAGTCGGTCAACGGCCGCATCACCTCGGTCTTCGGCGAGTTCGACCCCCACATCCCCGAGGGCAGCGAACTGCCCGGCGCCGTCAACGTGCGCCTCCATGCGGGCGGCCACTTCCGGGTGCTGGCCCACCCCCGGACGATCGCCACCGTCCTCGCCGCCGCCGGCGAGCCCGTCGAGCCGGTCAGGCCGGCGTGAGCAGGTCATGCGCGAGCACGTCGGCGACGGCCAGCACCTTGTAGCCCTCGCTCTCGAAGAACACCGTCATGCGATCGGCGTCCGTGCTCATCACGGTGCCCTCGCCCCAGGTCGCGTGCACGACGCGTGCGTCGGGCGCGAACGCAGGAGGCGCGGTGTCGGTGACGTCGTCCTGCTCGCCTCCGCGCGCCTCCCGGGGGTCGCCTGCCCTCTCGGCGGCCCGGCAGCCGTCGCAGTTGCCGCACCGCTCGGGCGAGTCCTCGCCGAAGTAGCCGAGCAGGAAGTGCCGACGGCAGCCGGGCGCCTCGGCGAAGGTGCGCATCATCTCGATGCGCGAGCGCTCGACCCGGTCGCGGGTCTCGGCGACCCCGCGCGCCGCCTCGGCGGCACTGCGGGCGTCGAAGCCGTCGACCGGCTCGAACCCCTTCGACGACTCGGCCAGGGCACCGCCCTCGAGCAGCAGGTCGATGAGGCGCGAGACCGTGCGCGCGCCGAGGGCCAGCTGGTCCGACACCTCCGATCGCCGGACGGGCCGACCCGCCGCCGAGAGCGCGGTGAAGACGCCCCGCAGGTCCGCGCGCCCGGGGAGGCCGGAGGCGAAGAACGAGCGCAGCGAGAGGTCTTCGGGGCGGTAGTGCAGGGTCGCGGTGGCGGGTTCGCCGTCGCGCCCGGCCCGGCCGATCTCCTGGTAATACGAGTCGAGCGAGTCGGGCACGTCGGCGTGCACGACGAACCGGACGTCGGGCTTGTCGATGCCCATGCCGAACGCACTCGTCGCCACGACCACATCGACCTCGCCCGCGTGGAACCGCTCGTGCAGTTCGCCCCGCTCGGCCGAGCGCTGGCCGCCGTGGTAGCCGACGACGGTGCGGTCGGGGCAGCGCTCGGCGATCGCGGCGGCGTAGTGCTCGGTCGCCTTGCGGGTGGCGACGTAGACGATGCCCGGCGTCGTCGAGGCGGCCACCTGCTCGACCACGGCGCGGGCCTTCTCGTCGTCGTCCTCATGCCGCACGACCTCGAGGGAGAGGGTGGGCCGGTCGAAGCCGTGGCTCAGCACGAGCGGGTCGTCGAGGCGGAGGCGTTCGACGATCTCGTCCCGCACCGGGCCCGACCCGGTCGCCGTGAGGGCCAGCACGGTGGGTCCCCCGAGACGCTCGACGACCTCGCCGAGGTGCAGGTAGTCGGGCCGGAAGTCGTGCCCCCACGACGACACGCAGTGCGCCTCGTCGACGACGAAGAGGGCGACCCCGGCGTCGCCCAGGCGGTCGACGGTCTCATCGCGGGCGAGCTGCTCGGGGGCGAGGAAGACGTAGGTGACCTCTCCGGCGGCGAGGCGCTCCCAGCCCTCGTCGTTCTCGGCGTCGGTGTGGCCCGAGTTGATCGCGACGGCGGGCGGGGCGTCGGGGCGTCCGACGAGTCCCGCCACCTGGTCCGCCTGCAACGCGATCAACGGCGAGACGACGACCGTGGGCCCGTCGAGCACGGCACCGGCCACCTGGTAGATCGCCGATTTGCCGAATCCCGTGGGCATGACCGCGAGGGTGTCCCGGCCGGCGACCACCGCCTCCAGGGCCTCGACCTGGGCGGGGTGCAGGTCGGTCCAACCGAAGAGGTCGGCCGCGGCACGGGTGATGTCGTCGGTGCGGGGGGTGCTCGTGCGGGCGGTGCTCGTGCGGGTGTGTGCGGGGCGCGTCGTCGTGCTCATGTGGTCCTCGTTCCGGTGGGGCAGAGGTCCATCCCAGGCACGTGCGGGGCGACACGCGCAGGGCTGCCAGGCGATGCCCGGCCCTGCGTACCCCACCCGCCGCGGGTCGCGCATGCTACCCCTCGGTGGGCCCGTCGCGCCTTCCGTCGCACCTCCCGCGGACCGGCCCCGCGCCGCACGTCACGGGCGGAGGCGCGGGTCCAGCCGTCGCGGACCCCGTGGGCGTAGCGTCCGGTGCATGAGCGACGAGAAGCAGACCGAACCCGTCATGGACGGGGCCACCGAGGCGACCGACCACGAGAAGCTGAGCGGCCTGATCGAACAGGTCGAGGCCGACCACGGCGACGAGGGCGCGGCCTCGATGGCCGACCACCTCCGCGACCGCATGGACGAGACAGCGCAGGCCGACGAGAGCCCGGCGGACGCCGAGGAGTGAGTCCCGGGGCTCCACCGCGAGGTGGAGCCCGCAGGCCCCGGTCGTGACCTAGCGTCGAGGGATGTACTCCAACGGCTTCTCCCTCGTCGGCGTCCTCTACCCCGTCTTCTTCGTGGTGGTGTTCGCCTTGGCCGTCACGCTGGCCGTGCTCCTGATCAGGACCCTGCTCTGGGTGATCCGGGCACTGACGGCCTACACGCGAGAACGAGAACTCCGCATCGACCTGCTGCTCGCCGGTGACGACGACCCGGCCGGCCCGCCGGCACCCGGCGGTCCCGCGATCTGACGACCAGGAGGCGCGGGTTCAGTTCCCGACGCCCGCGACGACCTCGCGGACGAGGTCGGCCACCAGCCCGGGCCGTTCGAGACCCGGCAGATGGGCGACGCCGGGCAGCACCCGACCCGGTCCCTGCCCGAGACGTCGAGCCGTCTCGGCGTAGAACGGCTCGTCGGCGGGGATGTCGAGCGCGCCCCAGGTCGCCAGGACCGGCGTCGCGACCTCGCCGAGGCGGCTCCACGTGTCGAGCCCGGCGTCTCCGGCCCCGTCCGGTGCGGCGACCTCGAGGATGCGGGCGTTCATCCGCTCGAAGAGTTCGCGGGGGGCACCCGTGACTCGGCCGCTCCGCGCCGCAGGACCGTCGAGCCAGAGGTGGGCCAGCAGACGGACCTGCGCCTCGACGTCGCCGCTGCCGGACGCCTCGTCGAGGGCCTCCATCAGCGGACCCGACGCCGGGTCGGGGGTCCAGTCGAACGGGGTGTCGTCGTCGGTCATGCCGCTGACCGCGGCACCGATCAGCAGCACGCCCGCCACGCGCTCGGGTGCGGTCACGGCCAGGTCGAGGGCGAGCGCACCGCCCATCGAGTTCCCGACGACGAACGCCCGCCCGAGGCCCAGCCGGTCGAGCAGCTCCACGAGGTCGGCCAGGTGCGTGGCGCCGCCGTCGGCCGCGGAGGCCGGGCTCTCGCCGAACCCGCGGCGGTCGTGGGCCACCAGGTCGAGACCGTCGGCCGCGAGTTCGTCGGCGACGCCCGTCCAGCTCCGGCGGTCGGCGACGCCGGCGTGCAACAGCACCACGGTCGGGCCGTCGCCCCGCCACCGGGTGGCCGCCAGGGCGGTGCCGTCCGACAGGGTCACGTCCGCGCGTTCGCCGCTCATGTCCGCCACGGTAGCGCCCCGCCGTGCCCTTGCCCAGACCCGCGTGCCGCCGCTCGGACGGCCTGACGGCCTGACGGCCTGACGGCCCGACGGCCCGGACGACCCGACGGTCTGGACCCGGACCGTCTAGACCCGCTGCTGGCGCGGCACGACGACCCGCTCGAAGACGACCACTCCGGCCGTCGCGATCGGGATCGCCACGAGGGCACCGAGGATGCCGCCGAGCGCCCCTCCCCCGAAGGCCGCCACGATGACGAGGGCGCCGGGCACCGCCACGGCCTTGGACATCACCCGTGGGGTCAGCACGTAGGCCTCGACCTGGGCGTAGACGAGCAGCACGATGCCGACGACGATCGCGGTGACCGGCGAGACGGTGATCGTGGCGGCGATGATGATCGCATAGGCCACGACCGTGCCGACCACGGGGATCAGTGCGCCCAGGAACGCGAGGGTGGCGAAGAGCACCGGCACCGGTCCGCCGGCGATCGTCAGCACGATGAAGACGAACACGGCGTTGACGGCGGCGAGCGCCACCTGCCCGGCGACGTAGCGGCCGACCGACAGGAAGATCTCGTCCGAGATGCTCATGACGTTCTCGCGGTGGCTGCGGGGCACGGCGCGACTGAGCGAGCGCAGCATCTGCGGGAGGGTGATCGCGAAGTAGAGGGTGAGGATCGCGACCACGATCACCGCGGTGATGGCGTTGGTGATCCCCTGGCCGACGGCGAGCAGGCCTCCGCCGAGGGCGAGCAACTGGTCGGGGTCGAGCAGGTACGAGGTGACGGCGCCGACCGCGTCGTCGACGTCGACGTCGAACCCGACGGTCTCGACGGCCTGCTGCACCCAGGGCTGGCGCGAGAGCTCCTGCAGGGCGGCGGGGGCCGTCTGCACGACGTGCCCGATCTGCTCGATCAGCGCGGGCACAACGGCCGCGACGATGCCCACGACGACCCCGACGACCAGCACGACGGCGACGACGACGCCGACCCAGCGCGGGGCGCCGGCGCGCGCGAGGCGTCGGACGACCGGTTCGAAGGCGAGCGCGAGGAAGAACGCGAGGCCGATGTAGACGAGGATCGTCGACAGGGCCATGAGGGCGACGATGATGCCGACGCCGAGCCCTCCGCCGAGGGTCGCGATGAGGCCGAACCGGAAGGCGCCGGGGCGCTGCATCGGGCTGGGGGGTGTGGCGGTCTGCGTGGCCGTACCGGCCGATCGACGCACGAGACGGGCGCGGGGTGACGAGGGCATCCGACCATCCTGACCTGCTCGAGCCGATCGAGGCCACGCCGACCCCGGTCGGCCGGGGTCCGAGTCGCACGATCACTCCATCGGCAGGGAGCTCCTCCGCCCGGTCACGTGCGAAGGCCCGCCCCGACTCTCGTCGGGACGGGCCTGTCTGCGTCCGTCGGGACGCGGGCCCGAGGGGTCAGGCCCCCTGCACGTTCTCCTTCGACTGCTGGGCGCTGTCCTTCACGTCGCCCGCGGCGCTCGAGGCGTCGTCCTTCACGGTCGAGGCGGCGTCCTGCGCCGTGCCCTTGACCGAGGCGAACGCCTCCTGGGCGGGCTCCTTCAGGTTCGACGCCACGTCCTGCGCCGCACCCTTCACCGAGTCGAGTGCCGGGCCCGCTGCGTCCTTGGCGTCGGAGACGAGCTCCTTCTCCTTGTCCGAGGCGGGGATCAGCGACGACACGAGCCAGCCGGCTCCGAAGGCGATGAGGCCGACGGCGAGCGGGTTGCCCTTCGCCTTGTGCACGGCCGCCGACGAGGCGTCCGAGACGCTGCCCGCGGCGTCGTGACCGGCACCCGAGGTCGACGAGGCCGCATCGTGCGCCGCACCCATGACCGACTCCTTGACGCCCGAGAAGCGGCTCTTCACCTTCTCGGTCTGACGATGCGCGATGCTCGACGGGTTCACCTTGTCGGCGAGCGCGTCGACGTCGTTGCCGAGTCCCACGCGCGTGCGCTCGATCTCGGCGCGGATCTCGTCGGGCGTGCGGCTGCTGCCGTTCTGGTCGGTGGTGCTCATGCGGTGCCTCCAGGCGTGACGGTCTCGGGGATCTTCTTGAGGGAGTCGACCGTCTTCGGTGCCCCCTTGATGCTCTTCAGTTCTTTCCTCCCGCGCAGGAACAGCACGAGGGCGACGATCGCGTAGACGACCGCGATGATCAGCGACGACCAGCCGAGGCCGATCAGCACGCCGAGGCCCCACATGGCGGCCAGCGAGACGAACAGTAGGGCGAAGAGGGCGGTGAGACCCGCTCCGCCGAACATGCCCGCACCCTTGCCGGCTTTCTTGGCCGACTCGGTGAGCTCGGCCTTGGCCAGCTCGACCTCTTGGCGGAAGAGGGTCGAGATGTCACCGGTCACGCCGGAGAGCAGGTCGCCGAGCGACGTGGTCGCGGCCTTGTCCTCCGGGGCGGGAGGCGTCGCCACGGGCTCGCGGAACGGGTCGCTCACGCGCGCGTCCCCGAGGTGCCGGGCCACGTCGTGGGCACGCTGGAGTCGGGCGTCGACGTGCCGACGCCGGGGACGTCGCCCTCGGTGACGACGTCGTACTCACCGGCCACGGGGCCGACGTCACCGACGAGACGGCTCGGCGCGGCGGCGGACGCAGGAGGCGCGGGCCGGCTCGCCGCACCTCCGGCGTCTCCGGTCGTGGCGGCGTGCTCGTCCCCGGCCTCCGCCGTCAGCGACTTGACGACGCGTCCGGCGAGCAGGCCGGAGACCGCGGCGATGGCGATGAACGTGCCGGGTTTGCGCGCCGCGTACGACTTCACGTCGTCGAGCAGGCTGCCCGGGTCGCGACCCTCGAGCCAACCGGCGACGCCGTGGGCGCGACCGGACAGGTTGCGGACCAGCTCGCCCGCGATGCCGCTGTCGGCGGAGTCGGCCATCGAGCCGAGCTGGTCGCCGACCTGGCGGAGGCCGGCCGCGGCCTTCTCCTGCTGGGCGCCGGCCTGCTCCTTGAGCTCGCCCGTCGCCTGGCCGAAGAGCTGCTTGGCCTGGCCGCCGGCCTCGGAAGCGACCTTGGAGACCTGCTCCTTGGCACTGCCGGCGACGTCGGAGGCCGCGGACTTCGCGTCGTCCGCGACCCCGGCCGCCTCGTCCTTCGCGGCGCCGGCCTTGGCCTTCGCGGTGTCGGCGGCGCCAGTGCCGGTGCCGGCGTCGGTGCCGGTGTGGTCGTGCCCGAGGTGCTCCTCGACGACCGGGGCCGCGGTCGCGCTGAAGTCGCTCGCCGTCGCGTCGGGGTCGGTGATGTCGGCGTACGCGCCGACCTGGTCGCCCAGGTCGGTCACGGCGTCGTCGCGGCGCAGGTGGTCGTGCCCGGAGGCGGCGCCGCGAAGCGGCTGCCCCTCGGAGGTGGTGTCGTAGACCGGGGTGGACGGGTCTCCGTCGTAGCGTTCGTCGTCGCTCATGTCGTGCCTCTCGGATCGTCGGCGACCGTCCGGGTGACGGTCGTGATCGGGGTACGACCTGTCACTCTGTCCCTCTCCCGGGGGGCGGTGACCGCACATGGTGAAAACGCGACGGGGGGTTGACACGGGCTGGCCGGCAGGGTCGTGATCGGGACGGATCGTGTCGGGGAAACGCGACATGCCGCCCACGTTCGCACGTGAGCGGCATGTCGTGACCTGTCGGGGCCGGAGCCCGGGCGACTAGCTGTCCTTGCCGTCCGAGACCTCGCTGTCGTCGCTCTGCTCGGAGTCGTCGACGAGGCCCTGCTTCGACCCGTCGGCAAGGTCTTCGGTGTACTTCTTGTCGTCTTCGGTCATGTCGGTCGAACCGTCGGGGATGCCGTTGTCGTTGGTCATGCCCGCACCATACTCGCCGGCCCGCCGACCGGGCCGTCAGTGGAACTGGGGGACGATCAGCCACAGTCCGACGAGCACGGCAGCGATCCCCACGGCGAAGCACAGCCCGCCGGCGACCGTGGCGCCCAGCGGTCTCGACCGCGGCGGGTCCGCGCTCGGGACGGCGACACCGGCCCCGCCGTCGGACTCGACGGCGCCGTCCGCGAACAGACGGACCCCCGTCGCGAACGCGGTGACGATGACGGCGGTGGCGGCGAGCGCGGTCGCGAAGACCACGACGAAGGCGCCCCAGTCGACTCCCAAGAACATGGTCACTCCCCTCGTCCGCGGCTCGCGCCGACCCGTTCGGCGGCCGGGGCCTCGTCGCTGTCGTTGACGGTCTCGTGGGTCACCGGGTGCCGTCGGGCGAGGAGGGCGAAGGCGAGCCCACCGGCCAGGGCGAGCACCGCGACCACCACCAGGCCCGCCGTGCTCGAACTGGCCAGCCAGGCCGAGAGCCCTCCGACCAGCGCGGCGGCCGGCAGGGTCACCACCCAGGCCGAGGCGATCCTGCCGACGACGCCCCAGTGCACCGTGGCGAGCTTCTTGCCCAGCCCTGCCCCGACGATGGACCCCGACGTCACCTGGGTCGTCGACAGGGCGAACCCGAGGTGGGACGAGATCAGGATGGTCGCGGCCGAGCTCGTCTCGGCCGCGAACCCCTGCGGGGCCTGGACGTCGGTGATGCGCTTGCCCACGGTGCGCATGATGCGCCAGCCCCCGAGGTAGGTGCCGAGCGCGATGGCGAGGCCACAGGCGAGGACCACCCAGAGCTGCGGGGCGCTGCCGGCGCCCTGGTAGCCGGCGGCGATCAGGGTCAGCGTGATGACGCCCATCGTCTTCTGGGCGTCGTTCGTGCCGTGGGCGAGCGAGACCAGGGAGGCGCTGATCGTCTGCCCGTGCCGGAAGCCGGCGGTGGACCCCCGCAGGGTGGCCTGCCGCGTGATCCGGTAGGCCACGTAAGTGGCGACGAGGGCGACCACGCCCGCCACGACGGGCGAGATCAGGGCCGGCAGGACGACCTTCGACAGGACCACGCCGAAGTCGACGGCCCCCACGCCGGCACCGATGACCGCGGCCCCGATCAGGCCGCCGAAGAGGGCGTGCGACGAGCTGGACGGCAGCCCGAGGTACCAGGTGGCGAGGTTCCAGATGACGGCACCCACGAGACCGGCGAAGATCATGACCGGTGTCACCTGCACTCCGCCGTCTCCCTCGCGGATGATGCCGTTCGAGACGGTGCTCGCGACCTCGGTCGAGAGGAACGCACCCACCAGGTTGAGGACGGCCGAGATGAGGACGGCGACCTTCGGCTTGAGGGCACCGGTGGCGACCGAGGTGGCCATGGCGTTGGCCGTGTCGTGGAAGCCGTTCGTGAAGTCGAAGACCAGCGCGATCACGACCACGAGCACCACGGTGACGAACACGTCCATCGGTACCGCCCTCCGGGACCCTCGCCGGTCACCGACCGATGACCGCGGCACGATGGCCCCGGTGCGACGCTAGGCCTCGTGGACGCGCTCGAAGATGAACGCCGAAGGAATCTTGCACATCATGCAAATGGACCGGAGGGCTCGGTGCCCACCACCGTCGGGACCGGCCGTTCCGCTAGGCGCAGCCCCGGGAGGCGCGTACGGTGGGCGCAGGCAGCCCCAGCTCCCGGTCGCCGTCCTCCCGCAGCTCGGGAGGTGGTCCGACCGGAGGCACCGAGCACCCCCGACCCGACGGACCCCATGGCACGCACCACCCTCCCCGAGACCGCACCCGAGCAACTGACCGAGTGGCCGTCGCTCGACAGCGACGACCACTTCACGGACGATCCCGCCCTCTAAGGAGCGATCCCCCACGGGGCATCCCGCGCCTCCTCGGCGTCAGGCCGCCGTGCGTGACCGACGCGAGCGGGCCAGGACGAACGGCAACTGCGTCTCGTCGACGACGGGCACCCCGTAACGGAGGGCCTTGCGGACCTTGCCCGATGCGCAGGCGACGTCCGCGGCGACGACCAGCGACGTCTCGGTCGTGACCGCCGGCCAGACGACCAACCCGGCACGTTCGAGCGTCCGCACGAGGGCGTCCCTCTCCTGGCTGAGCGATCCGGTCAGCGCGACGTGTGCGCCGGGTGCCAGCGGACCGACGTCGGGCCGGGCCAGGGACGGCGTGCGGGGTTCCGGTGCCGCTCCGAGGGACTCGTCGAGCCCCTCGATGACCTCGAACTCGTCGAGCTCGTCGTCCTCCGCCGGACGGGGCGCGCGCTCGAGCACGGACGGCACGAGAGCCGCGTCGCGCCGGTGCGGGGCGATGCCGAGCATCTCGGCGACCGCGTCCACCTGCCGCCGTTCGTCGTCCGAGAGCACGTCGTGCGCCCAGACGGTCGAGACGAGGGAGGCGAAGTAGCGGTCGTGCACGAGCGCACGGGACAGGTCGTCGAGGTCGAGCTCGGCGGCGAGGGTCGCGAGGTTCCCGGCCTCGTCCCTCGAGAGGTAGCCGTCGGACAGTGCCTTGTCGAGCATCGCCGCGTACTGGTCCTGACGACGGTCGAGGCCGAGCTGGGGCAGCAGCTCGGTCGCCCGCTCGAGGAAGCGCGGCTCGGTGGGCGCCGGCTCGACGGACAGGCCGTAGACGTCGCGATCGAGGTCGAGGTCGACGGGACCCGCGAGGTGCGTGCCGCCCGCGGGGCTCGCCGGGGGCACCGCCGCCGGAGCCGTGGGCCCCACGGCGCCGGACGCCGAGAGGACGGCGGAGGGGGCGGGCGCGAGGTCGCGCACCCGGGCGACACGGCGCCGGGCCCGCCAGGCCGCGCGGCCGGGGACGTGGCCTCCGTCGTCGGCGCCACCCGCGCCTCCTGCGTACCGGGGGTGAGGCGTGGACCGCGGGGTCTCGGCCGTCGGCCACTGCTGCAGGGCGGCGTAGCGGCCCCAGTCCTGCCACCAGGCCGACTGGGCGTCACCCATGCGCAGGTAGGCGGACAGCAGCTGGGCGGTCGCCGCCGCGTCACCGAGCGACTCGTGGGCGACGGAGAGGTCGACGTCGATGGCCGCGCAGCAGTCGGCGAGCGTGCGGCCGGCGCCGGGAAGATACGTGGGGGCGAGCTTCATCGTGCAGAGTGCGCCCGACCCGTCGGCCCCGAGCGGTGACACGAGCCCGAGGCGCGCGAACTCGGCGGCCAGGAACTGCGCCTCGAAGCGGGCGTTGTGCGCGACGACGACGCGTCCGCGCAGGCGGTCGCAGAGGTCGTCGACGACGTGCTCGAACCGGGGTGCCCCGCGGACGTCCGCGCTGCGGAGCCCGTGGACGTGGATGGGCCCGAGGTCCCGCGAGGGGTCGACGACGGTCTCGAACGACGCCTCGACCTCACCGTGGACGTCGAGGTGCACGATGCCGATCTCAATCACCCGATGGTGTCGCCCGGGCCAGAGACCCGTCGTCTCGACGTCGATGACCGCGTAGCCGCCGTGAACCATGTCATCCCTTTCGTCGGGGCGAGCCTGGCAGGTTGCCCGATGGGCATCCAGCCCGCAATCGGGTGACACCCGTCGTGGGGCGGTGGGGGGACGCGGGGTCAGGAGGCGCGGCTCGGTGCTTCCCGTCGGTCCCGTCGTCCGCCACGATGGGGGCATGACCGCCGCCCCCGTCTCCGTCACCGCCGCGACCGCCTCCGTCACGGCCCCGACCGCGTCCGTCACGGCCGTCTGCCGGGTGTCGGCCCTGCTGCCCGACTCGGGCACGATCGGCGTGACCGCCATCGACAAGCGCCCCGTGGACGGGCCCGTCCACGTGCGCCCCCTCGGCCTCCGTGCCGACGTGCAGGCCGACCGCAAGCACCACGGCGGGATCGACCAGGCGGTGTACGCCTTCGCCGACGAGGACGCCGCCCACTTCGCCGAGCTGCTCGGCCGCGAGGTGGTGCCGGGGCTGTTCGGCGAGAACCTGCGGACGTCCGGGGTCGACGTCACGGGCGCGGTGATCGGCGAACGCTGGGCCGTGGGCGGCACCCTCGTGCTCGAGGTCACGAAGCCTCGCGTCCCGTGCGGCACGTTCGCCCGCCGACTCGGCGAGGCCATGTGGGTCAAGCGGTTCTACGCCGAGGGCCGCCCCGGCACCTACCTGCGGGTGGTGAAGGCGGGGCCCGTCCAGGCGGGTGACGGCGTCACGGTGCTGTCACGACCGTCGCACGGGGTGACGATCGGCGAGGCCTTCACGGGGCTCGGGCCCGACCGGGCCGAGGCCCTCCTCGCGGCCGTCGACGGACCCGACCGCCTGAGGCTCACCGACGAGGTCCGGGGCTTCGCCGAGAAGGCCCTGCGAGGGCGCGTCCCCGCCTGAGCGTCGGCACGCACGCTCCACTAGCCTCGACCGAGAGGGCCCGGACGGGGCCCGCGCCAGAGGAGGCACCCATGTTCGAAGCCGAGAACATCCGCGACTGGATCGGCATGCCGGTCGTCGACCCCGACGGCGACAAGGTCGGCTCGCTCGAGAGCATCTACTTCGACACCGCCGCCGACCAGCCCGCCTTCGCCACGGTGACCGCCGGACTGCTCGGCCGCTCGCGCCTGGTCTTCGTGCCGCTGCAGGGTGCCGTCGTCGCCCCCAAGCACCTCAAGGTGCAGTTCGCGAAGAAGCTCGTCAAGGACGCCCCGTCGATCGAGACCGACGGCGAGCTCGAGGCAGCCCGCGAGCCCGCCGTGTTCGAGCACTACGGCCTCGTGTACCAGACCGGTGCGGCCGGCGAACGCCGCCTCGGCCGCCGCTGACCGCCGCCGCTCCCGACCGCGAAGGGCCCCGCCGCATCGGCGGGGCCCTTCGGCGTCCGCTCCGGCGATGGTGCGCGGACGAGTGCAGAACGTGCAAAAATCAGGAGGCGCGGGTCGGTGACCCGCGCCTCCTGCGTCGTGCGCCCGCCCCGACGCCGCCGCCACGTGCTCCGGCCTCGTGCCGCCC
>NZ_LR733392.1:2196132-2332013 GCF_902506305.1 Frigoribacterium sp. 9N | reverse complement strand
GTGCGGGCCGGGTGCTGCGGGGGACGTCGTGCGGGTCGGGCGGCCGGGTCGGGGAGGCCGGGTCGGGCCGCCTACGAGGCGTCGGCGTCGACGAGCTCGTACACGTGGGCCGCGCGCGGGGCGAGGGTCAGGGTGGTGCCGGCGGCGACGACCTCCCGGGTCTCGAGGTCGCGCACCGCGGAGGGCGTGGTGACCGTTCCCTCGTGGGCCGACCAGTTCGACACGAACGCGAGCCCTGGGGCTCCGGCCCGTGAACCGGTGGTGACCGTGACCGTCTCGGTCGCCGCCCACGTGCCCGCCGCCGTGGCGGGCACGAGCCACCGGGCGATCGAGCGCGAGAGCTCGGGGTTGGGCACGGTCGCGACGTAGCTGACGCGGCCGGCTCCGGAGGCGCGGGTCGTCAGCATCGCGTCGGCCCCGATCTCGGTCCGCGCGGCCCGCAGCACGACGGTGGCGTCCTCGACGTGCAGGACGTCGGCCCAGCGGGTGCCGGCGGAGCCCGGCTCGAGGACGAAGGGTGCGTCGGCGGGGGAGGCCGGGGCGGTGACGTCCTCGGCGGCCGCGGCCGCGCCTCCTGCGGTCGTGCCGTCGCTGCGCTCGGCGGTGCCGGCGTCCGCGACGTGGACGGCGAGGGGGTGGTCGAGGTTGGTGTACTCCTCGTACCAGACCCCCGCGGGGCCCGAGAGCCGGGCGGGTGCCGGGTCGCGGCGGGCCCGGGCGAGCTCGTCGCCGTAGGCCGTGCGGATGCCCACCACCAGGTGGCCGCCCGCCTCGGCGTAGGCGGTGAGCGCGGTGAGCGTGGCGTCGTCGACGACGTACAGCGCCGGCACGACGAGCACGGGGTGCGTCGCGGCCAGCTCGGCCGGGTCGGCGGCGAGGAACTGCGTCACGTGCTGGATGCGCACCTGCACGCCCGCCTCGGCGAGCCCGCGGTAGTGCGCGTCGAACAGGTGGAGGTACGACTCCGGGTCGGGGGTGCCGTCGGGCAGGGCCAGCGGCGGGTACGTCTCGAACGACCACTTGGTCTCGGTCGACCAGAGCATCAGCACGTCGGCGTCGGGCTCGAGGCCGTCGACGGCGCCGCCGACCGCCTTGAGCGTGGCGCCCAGGGCCGAGACCTCGCGGTGGATGCGACCGGGACGCTGGCTGTGCGGCAGCACGCCGCCCCAGTACGTCTCGACGCCGAAGTGCAGCGTGTGCCAGTGCCAGTACTCGACCATGCGGGCACCGCGGGAGACGAGCGCGAGCGCGGCCTGCTTGATCTGCCCGTCGAACGGCGGGTGGTTCTGCCAGGGGCCGCCGATCGACTGCGCGTTGGTCTCGGTGACGAGGAAGGGAGCCTGCGCCGACGAGAACGCCCGGTCGCCCCACTGCTGCAGGGCCCAGACGCCGGTGTGCCACCAGCCGGCCTCGCGGGGCACCTCGACGCCGAGCGTCAGGCCGTCCTGCATCTTGTAGTACGGGTTCCCGGCGGTGACGTCGAGGCTCTCGACGAGCCGCTCGTCGGCGACCTGAGGGCGCGAGTACGAGATGCAGGTGGTGACGAACTGGTCGTCGCGGGCGTACTCGCGGACGACGTCGGCCTGCCAGGCGATCAGCTCGTCGGCCAGCTCGCCATGGAAGCGCCGCCACTCGAGGTCGTACTGCGGCTGCACGTTGCCGTCGGGACGCCAGAGCTGCGACCACTCGGTCAGCCGGTGCGACCAGTAGACCAGGCCCCACTCCTCGTTGAGGCGCTCGACGGTGCCGTACTTGCGCTGCAGCCAGGCCACGAAGCGGTCGAAGACCTGGTCGTTGCGCGGGCGCTCGTTGCCGGGCTCGTTGTCGACCTGCCAACCGATCACGGCGGGGTGCTGCGCGTAGCGCTCGACGACCTTGCGGACGACGCGCTCGGCGTAGAAGCGGTAGGCGGGGTGGCTCTGGTCCATCTCCTGGCGGGCGCCCCAGCCGGCGCGGACGCCGGTGGTCCGCTCGGCGGCGATCTCAGGGTGGCGCACCTGCAGCCACGGCGGCACCGCGTAGGTCGGGGTGCCGAGCACCACCGCGATGCCGCGGGCGTGGGCGCCGTCGAGCACGGGCTGGAGCCAGTCGAGGTCGAACTCGCCCTCGCGCGGCTCCCACGTCGACCAGACCGACTCGCCCACGCGGATCACCGTGAAGCCCGCCTCGACCATCAGGTCGAGGTCGCGGTCGAGGGTGCCCGCCTGCTGGTACTCGGCGTAGTAGGCGGCTCCGAAGAGGACCCCGGAGTGGCGTGGAGCAGAAGTCATCGTTGACCCGTTCGTGTGTGTCGGCTGCGGTGGCGACCGCCGACGTCGTCCCGCGCGTGCTCGGGACGTCGATCGATGTTCGTTGGATGTTGTCGATAACATCGGCGTCTGCGGAGAACGTAACCCACGAGCCGCCACCCGCGCAAGACCCCGTCGTCGACGGGTCACCGATGGGGGAGGCGCGGGTCGGCCCGCACGGCTCGGCCTGCGCCGGTGGGCCTGCGCCGATGGGCCCGCGCCCGGGGGCGTCAGCCGCGCGCGGGTGCGGTCGAGGCGCGCGCGACGAGGGACGGCACCGGCAGGCGGCTGGCCGTGTCGGGGCTGCGTCCCTCGATGTGGGCGATCAGCGACGTCATCACGTGTGCCCCCTCGAAGCCGAAGTCGAGTGCCACGGTGGAGAGCGACGGCACCATGAACCGCGCCTCGGGAGTGTCGTCGTTGCCGACCACGCTGACCTCGTGCGGCACCGAGACGCCTTCGGCGGCAAGGGCGGCGAGCAGCCCCATCGCCATGGCGTCGTTCGCGACGGCGATGGCGGTGAAGTCGTCCGTCCGGGCGGCCAGTCGCAGCCCGATGTCGTAGCCGGCCGCCGCGGACCAGTCGCCGACGTCGGTGACCGTCACCGCGCCTCCGGACCCGGTCACCGCCTGGCGGAACCCGTCGGCGCGCTCGCGGGCGGCCAGCCACTGGTCCGGCCCGGCGACGTAGGCCATACGGCGGTGGCCGAGGCCCACGAGGTGCTCGGCCGCGACCCGGCCGGCGTGCTCGTTGATCGACTCGGTGGTGCCCTCGACCATCAGCCCGAAGTCACGCGCCACGGGCACCGAGATCGCCCGGCGTTCGAGCGCCGACCGGGCGACGGCGGTCTGCGCGGTCACGACGATGCCGGCGATCTGCTGCCCGAGCATCAGGTCGAGGGCGTCGTCGACCGAGCGCTCGTCGCCGCCGTCCATCGAGACGATGTCGGTGACGTAGCCGAGCGAACGCGCGGCCTCCGTGGCCCCGGCGATCGTGCGGGCGGGCCCCGACTGGTGCATGTTGTCGGCGAGCAGCCCGATGCGGTTCGTCCGCTGCAGGCGCAGGTACCGGGCCGCCGAGTTGGGGCGGTACTCGAGCTCGGCGAGGGCCTGCTCGACCTTCTCGCGGGTGGCGGGACGGATGCCCTCGAACCCCCGCAGGAACCTGCTGACGGTCTGGTGCGAGACGCCCGCGCGCTTCGCCACGTCGTAGATCGTGGCGTCCTTCATGCCCCGAGGGTAGCGGTGCCCGGAGGCCCGTGCCCCGCCGGGGGCGAGCCCGGGACGTGGACGGACCCGGGGCGTGGACGGACCCGGGGTGTGGACGCGCGCGGCTAGGCGGTGCGCTCGATCTCGCGGGTGATGCCGACGAGCACGCGGCGCATGTACGGCGCCCAGGCGAAGCGCACGATCCCGCGCACGATCGCCCCGCGCCCCGGTCGGGCGAAGAACGAGTAGGTCCAGTCGACCCGCGTGCGCCCGCTCGGGGTCGCCCGGTAGCACCAGTCGGCGCGGCCGCCCGTCACCAGCCGCCCGAGCAGCCCGGTGAACTCGCTGAGCTCGTAGACGAAGACCCCGTCGGGCTCCACGCGCACGAGGCTCTCGACGACGCTGCTGCCGTCCGACAGCTCGAGCCGGCGGGTGCGCCCCACGGCGTCCCACGGGCCGGTCTGGTCGTGGACGGCCACGACGGCCGGGATCACCCCCGCCCGCGGATAGAACCCGACGGGGGTCAGCGGCGTCGCGATGCTCCACGCCCGGTCGAGCGGAGCGGCGGCGACGCGCGCGGTGCTCGCGCTCGCGGTGACGGTCATGCCGGGGGGTTCGGAACGGAGGGCGCGAACGACGGGACGGGTCCTCCCCAGGCGCCCCGCGCCTCCTGACCGTCCCCCGAGGAGGCGCGGGTCGGCTCCCGGGGACGCCGGACGAGAGCAGACTGGCAGCGTGAAGACGACGACGTTACCCACCACCGACCGCCCCGCCTCGACCATCGTCCTCGGGCTCATGCGCATCTCGGGCATGACCGACGACGCGATCCGTGAACTCGTGGCCGAGGCCCGAGACCTCGGCATCGACTTCTTCGACCACGCTGATGTGTACGGCGACCACCCCCACCACTGCGAGCAGCGCTTCGGCGACGCCGTCACCATGACCTCGTCCGAGCGCGACGCGATCCAGCTGCAGAGCAAGGTCGGCATCCGTGACGGCTTCTGGGACTTCTCGACCGAGCACATCCTCGAGTCGGTCGACGCCTCGCTCGCCGCCCTGCACACCGACCGCCTCGACGTGCTGCTGCTGCACCGTCCCGACGCCCTGGTCGAGCCCGACGAGGTGGCCGCCGCCTTCGACCAGCTGCACGCCGCCGGCAAGGTGCGCCACTTCGGCGTCTCGAACCACACGCCCGCCCAGGTCGAGCTGCTCAAGCGCAGCGTGACGCAGCCGCTGATCGTCAACCAGGTGCAGCTCAGCATCACCCACGCCCCGCTGATCGCGGCGGGCGTCGCGGCCAACATGGCGGGGCTCGACCAGTCCGTCGACCGCGACAACGGCATCCTCGACTACAGCCGCCTCAACGACATGACCTTGCAGGCCTGGTCGCCGTTCCAGAAGGGGTTCTTCGACGGCGTGTTCCTCGGCGACCGCGACGGCTACCCCGAGCTCAACGACGTCATCGACGAGCTCGCCGCCAAGTACGACGTCCCACCGTCGGCGATCCCCGTGGCCTGGATCACCCGGCACCCGGCCCGGATGCAGGTCGTGCTCGGCACCACGAGCGTCGCGCACCTCCGCGACAGCGCCGCGGGGTCGGACGTGCCCCTGACCCGGCCCGAGTGGTACCGGCTCTTCACGGCCGCCGGGCACACGCTGCCGTAGCGCGCTGCGGTGCGCTGCCCTGTGCTGCGCTGCGCTGCGCTGGGCTGGGCTGCTCTGCGCTGGCCTGGGCTGCGCTGCGCCCGCCGGTCCGCCCCCCATCCCTTTCCTCCCGCTCGCCGCCACGAAGTAAACACACCGCCATCGTTTTGCGTGGCGGGTCGTTTACTCCGTGGCGGGGTGGCGGGGTGGCGGGGTGGCGGGGTGACGGGGCGAACGGCCGAGCGGCGGAGCGGCCGAGCGGCGGAGCGGCGGGCCGCCTGCGGGGTCACACTCCGACCGGCGCGGAGGGAATGTCCTAGGGTCGACAGGGCGTTGGGACGCACAGATCGGTGCAGAGACCGAGGTGCCTCCCGCGCCCCGTCCGCACCCCGAAGGGACCATCGTGACCCAGCCCAAGATGAACGTCGAGTCGTTCAACCTCGACCACCGCACCGTCGCCGCGCCCTACGTGCGCGTCGCCGACCAGAAGACGTTGCCGCACGGCGACGTCATCACCAAGTTCGACGTCCGGTTCACCCAGCCGAACGAGGCTCACCTCGACATGGCGTCGGTCCACTCGCTCGAGCACCTCTTCGCCGAGCACTCCCGCAACCGCTCCGGCGACGTCATCGACTTCTCGCCGATGGGCTGCCAGACCGGTTTCTACCTGATCCTGCAGGGCGATCCCGCGATGGACGACGTCCTGTCGCTGATCGAGGGCACCCTCACCGACATCACCACCGCGACCGAGGTCCCCGCGGCCAACGAGGTCCAGTGCGGCTGGGGCGCCAACCACACGCTCGAGGGTGCCCAGGGCGTCGCCCGCGACTTCCTCGCGGCCCGCGACGAGTGGTCGACCGTCACCCGATGAGCGGGACGCACGCCGCGCCTCCGGCCGACGGGGTCGCGGTGGTCGCCGTCCCCCCGATCATCGTCGTCGTGGCGATGGCCGACGAGGCGGCGCCGTTCGTCTCCCGGGCGTCGCGCGTCGACGAGCCGGTCGCCGTCGGCGGGTCGCTGCAGCGGGTCGTCGAGATCGACGGGGTCGAGCTGCTGCTCGTGCAGAGCGGCATCGGGTTCGTCAACGCCGCCGGAGCGGCCACGTCGGCCATCGTGCGGGCCGGCTCGCTCGAGGGTGTCGTGCCGACCGTGATCAGCGCCGGCACCGCCGCGGGCATGGGCGCCGGCATCGAGATCGGCGACGTCGTCGCGGGCTCGGAGTACGTCAACCTCGACGCCGACGCGCGCGTGTTCGGCTACCGGCTGGGGCAGGTCCCCGGGATGCCGGCCAGCTTCCACGCCGACGAGTCCCTGATGGAGGCGGCGGTCGCGTACGACACGTCCGTCCCGTCCGACACGTCGGCCGGCTCGGGCGAGACGTCGGCCGGGTCGGACGGCACGTCGGGTGGTCCGTGGGCCGTGCGCCCGGGGTTGATCGCGTCGAGCGACGCGTTCATGACCGCCGAGCGCGTGATCGGCGTGCGCAGCGCCTTCGCCGACGTCGTCGACGTGGACGCCGTCGACATGGAGTCGATGGCGATCGCGCAGACCTGCCACGTCCATCACGTGCCGTTCGTCTCGGTGCGCGGCATCAGCGACCTCGCCGGTCCGGACGCCCACGACGTGCACGATGAGAACCTCGCCCTGACGGCGGGGCGATCGGCGGACGTCACGATGCACCTCGTGCGGGTGATCACTGCGCGCTGAGCGACGCGCTGCGCTGGCCGCGCTGCGCTGGCTGCGCTGCGCTGCGCTGCGCTGCGCTGGCCGCGGTGCGGTGCGGTGCGGCGCCGCGCCGGGCCGGGCCGGGCCGGGCCGGGCCGCGTCGCCTGGTGACGGCGCCGGATGCCGCCGCGCTCCTCGGCCGCCAGCCCGCGCCTCCTTCTCGAGGCACCCGGTGTCGAACGATGCACCCCCGGGCTCGTGGGTGCATCGTTCGACAGCGGGTGCATGGGCACGAGCGGCACCGAGCGCGTCAACGCGGCCGACGACACGAGCCTGAAACACGCGTGCCGTCGCGACGAAACGCGCGTTTCGTACGCTGGCGGCGACCACCCGACATCCCCACGATCAGGAGTCCCGATGTCACAGTCCCCGCCCGAGTCGCCCGAGCCGTCCGCTTCGCCGGTCGCGACCGCCGGGCCGCCCGAGACGACCCACCCCGTCGACCGCGTCCCCCCGCTGCGGAGGCTCTTCCCACTCGGCCTGCAGCACGTGCTCGCGATGTACGCCGGGGCGGTCGCCGTGCCCCTCATCGTCGGAGGAGCACTGGTCGGCATGGGCCAGCTCGAGCCCGGCGACATCGCCTACCTGATCAGCGCCGACCTCTTCGTGGCCGGCATCGCGACGATCGTGCAGTCCGTGGGGTTCTGGCGCTTCGGGGTGCGGCTGCCCCTGATGCAGGGCTGCACCTTCGCCGCCGTCGGACCGATGATCGTGATCGGTGGCGAGTACGGCATCACGGCCATCTACGGCTCGGTCATCGCGAGCGGCCTCTTCATGATGCTGCTCGCCCCGTTCTTCTCGAAGCTGGTGCGGTTCTTCCCGCCGATCGTCACGGGCACGGTCATCCTGATCATCGGCGTCTCGCTCATGGACGTCGCCGCCGGCTGGGTCGGAGGAGGCGCGGGTTCCGACGACTTCGGACGCCCGCTCGACGTCGCCTTCGCCGCGGGCACCCTGCTGCTGATCATCCTGATCGAGCGGTTCGCGCCTCCTGCGCTCCGCCGCCTGTCGATCCTGCTGGGGCTCGTCGTCGGCACCCTCGTCGCCTGGCCGTTCGGGCTGACCGACTGGAGCGGATTGGGTGAAAGCTCCTGGTTCGGGCTCGCCCTGCCGTTCCACTTCGGGCTGCCGACCTTCCCGGTGAGCGCGATCGTGTCGATGTGCATCGTCGGCCTGGTGATCATGACCGAGACCACCGGCGACATCATCGCGGTGGGCGAGATCGTCGACCGCCCGGTGACGCCGCGACGACTGGCCGACGGGCTGCGGGCAGACGGCCTGTCGACCGTCATCGGCGGCGTCTTCAACACGTTCCCGTACACCGCGTTCGCGCAGAACGTCGGCCTGGTCAGCATCACCGGCGTGAAGTCGCGGTACGTGGCGACGCTGGCGGGGGGCATCCTCGTGGTGCTCGGGTTGGTGCCCGCGCTCGGGGCCGTCGTCGAGGGCGTGCCCGTGGCGGTGCTCGGCGGGGCGGGCGTCGCGCTGTTCGGCATGGTCGCGGCGAGCGGCATCCGGACGCTGTCGAAGGTGCGGTTCACGAACTCGAACATCCTGATCGTGGCGGTCGCGCTGGGCGTGAGCCTGCTGCCGACGGTCAGCCCCGAGATCTACGCGCAGTTCCCGACCTGGTTCACGATCGTCTTCGACTCGGGCATCAGCGCCGGCGCGATCGTCGCCGTGCTGCTGAACCTGCTGCTCAACTCGCCGCGGATGCAGGCACGCGACGAGGGTGCGGATCGTGACGTGTCGGCGCACGACGCCGTGCGCGGGCCCGCGGCAACGGCCGGAGCGACCGAGCGCAAGGGCTGAGCCCGGGCCCCGGTCCAGCCCGCGCTCGCGTCGCACCGACGACTGAACGTCGCACCGCGCATGTCGGCGGTGCGACGTTCACTTGGTGGTGCGACGCGTGGTCCGGGCCTGGCCGGGCCCGGCCGGGCCCGGCCAGGCCAGGCCCGGCCCAGCCGGCCCGGACCCGGCCCAGCCCCGCCCGGCCCCGCCCCGCTCTGCCCGGCTCAGCGACCGCCGGCGAGGCGCCAGAGGCGGTCGCGCGACATCGGCAGTTCGTGGGGCCGCACGCCGAGGGCGTCGCGGATCGCGTTGGCCAGGGCGGGTGCCACCGGGTTGTACGGCGCCTCGCTCATCGACTTGGCGCCGAGTGGACCGAGGTCGTCGTGCGTGGTCGCGAAGTGCACCTCGGTCTGGGGCACGTCGCCGAACTTGGGCATCCGGTAGTTGCGGAACGCCGTCGTCAGCACGCGACCTTCGTCGTCGAGCATCATCTCTTCGTAGAGGGCCGTGCCGATCGCCTGCGCCGTGCCGCCCTCGACCTGCCCCCGCAACTGCTCGGGGTTCAGCACGACGCCGGCGTCCGCCGCCTGCACCGAGCGCAGCAGGCGCACCTCGCCGCTCGCCCGGTCGACGGCGACCTCGAAGCCGTGCACGTTGAACGCCACCGAGCGTGGGGTGCCGTCGTGGGAACCGTCGGCGGTGAGCGGACCGTCGGCCAGCAGTCGGTCGCCGGACACCAGGACGGTCGCGTCGACACCGGGGCCGACCCGCACCACGACGCCGCCCGCGACCACCTCGGGGGCGGTGCCGGTGTCGACGGCGTGACCCGCGCCTCCGGCGATCGCCAGCGCGCGGTCGACCATCGCCGCTCGTAGCTTGTGGGCGGCGGCGAGCAGGGCCTTGCCGGCGACGACGACGCCGGCCGACCCGTACGCGCCCGTGTCGTACCGGGCCACGTCGGTGTCGGACTGCCGGACGACGACCCGGTCGGGCGTGGTGCCGAGCGCCGAGGCGACGAGCTGGGTGTGCACGGTCGTCGTCCCGTTGCCGAACTCGGCCGTGCCGACGCCGATGTCGTAGCGGCCGTCGGGCAGCAGCTCGATCGAGGTGTCGGCGAAGTGACCGCGTGGCGGGATCGTCGCGATCATGGCGAGCGCCATGCCGCGCCCGGTGACCCAGGTCGGGCCGACGGGGGCAGGAGGCGCGCCCTCGGGGGCAGGGGACTCCAGCGCCTGCTCGACCAGGTCGAGGCACTGGTCGAGACCGTAGCTGCCGATCAGCAGATCGCTCTCTTCGTCGGGGTCGGTGACCACCATCGGGTCGCCGGGGACGATCACGTTGCGGCGGCGCAGCTCGAACGGGTCGATGCCGAGCTCGCGGGCCAGTTCGTCCATCGCGGACTCGACGGCGAAGACGACCTGCCCCAGCCCGTACCCGCGGAACGCCCCCGAGGGCAGGTTGTTCGTGTAGACCGACTCGGCGTCCACGCGCTTGTTCGGACAGCGGTAGACGCTCGTCGACTCGTGCACCGAGTGGTACATGACGCCGACGCCGTGGTTGCCGTAGGCGCCCGTGTCCATCAGCTGGTCGACGTGCAGCGCGGTCAGCACCCCGTCGCTCGTCGCTCCCACGCGCACGCGGACGCGCATCGGGTGGCGGGTCGGCGCGATCGTGAACTCGTCCTCGCGGGTGAACTCGTACTGCACGGGTCGACCGGTGCGCAGCACGGCGAGGGCGACGAGGTCTTCGGTGATGAGCTCTTGCTTGCCCCCGAAACCGCCGCCCACGCGGGCGGCGAAGACCCGGACCTGTTCCTGCGGCAGTCCGAAGACGTGGGCCAGCTCGTCCCGCACGAGGAACGGCACCTGGCTCGCCGTGCGGACGACGAGGCGCCCGTCGTCGTCGAGCCAGCCGCGTGAGGCGTGCGTCTCGAGGGCGCCGTGCGAGACGCGCTGCGTGCGCCAGGTGCCCTCGACGACGGCGTCCGCCGCCGCCAGACCGGCCTCGACGTCGCCCGTCTCGTCGTGCATGGCGGCCACGGTGTTGCGCTCGGGGAACGCGATCCGCGACGCCTCGACGGTCTTCTCGCCGTGCAGCAGCGGGGCCCCGGGGGAGCGCGCCGTCTCGGGGTCGAACACGGCGGGCAACGGTTCGTACTCGACCACGATCGCGGCCAGGGCGTTCGTCGCCGTGCGGACGTCGTCCGCGACGACCGCGGCGACGCGCTGCCCTCGGAACCGCAGCACGGGGTCGAGGACCAGGCCGTCGTCCGGGTCGTCCTCGCGGTCCTCGTGGCGACCGGTCGAGAACAACGTCGCGGGGGAGTCGCGGTGGGTCAACACCAGGTGCACGCCGGGCAGCGCCTCGGCGGCACTCGTGTCGATCGAGGTGATGCGGGCGTGGGGGTGCGGGCTGCCGAGCACGGCGAGGTGCAGCAGCTTCGTCGTGCCGCGGAAGTCGAGCGTGTACGGCTCGCTGCCGGACGCCACGCGCAGGGCCGCCGGGGCCTTCACCGACCGACCGGCCGCCTCGCCGTCGGCCGGGGCCACCGTGTTCGAGACGCCGCAGATCGCGTCGCCGATCGCCCGGTACCCCGTGCACCGGCACAGGTTGCCCTTCAGGAGGCGCGGGAAGTCTTCCGCGTCGGCCTCGGTGAACGTCGAGGCCGTCACCACCATGCCGGCCGTGCAGAAGCCGCACTGGAACCCAGCCGCGTCGGCGAACGCCTGCTGCACGGGGTGGGGGTGCTCGGGGGTGCCGAGACCGGCCGCCGTCGTCACCGCCCGGCCCTCGAGCCGGTGCGCGGGATAGATGCACGAGTGCACGGGTTCGCCGTCGACCAGCACGGAGCACGCGCCGCAGTCGCCCGCGTCGCAGCCCTTCTTGACCGAATGGACGCCGTGCTCGCGCAGCACCGTCCGCAGCACCTGGCCGGGGTCGACGTCGGCGTCGAGCGGGAGGCCGTCGACCTCGAACGTGACGTGTCTCGGGGTCATCGCGCGCCTCCGGGGGTCGTGGTGGTGGGCGGCGTCCGCCTCGCGCGGGCGGCCGCGCTGCGCGGGTCGTGGGTCGACTCGCGCACGGGTCGCACCGGTGCGTCGGTGGCGGGCCGACCGAGCTCGACCCGCAGCTCGTCGGCGAAGCGGGCGCTCATCGCGCGGCGCCAGTCGGGGTCGCCGTGGGGGTCGGAGTACCAGCAGTCGATGCGGCCGAGAGCGTCCGCCAGGGCCCGCTCGCCGGGCACCTCGTCGAAGCGCAGCTGGACGGGACGGGTCGTCCCCGCCGTGATCGTGACCACGAACTCGCCGTCGAGGCCGAGCCGGGCCGTGACCAGCGCGCCCGAGCGGCCCAGGGGGCTCAGCGAGATGCGCCGGAACCCGGTGCGGGAGCGCAGGGACCCGAGCGGCACCTCGAGGGTGCGCAGCACCTCACCCGGCTCGAGGGTGTTCTGCACCACTCCGGTGACGAAGGAGGACACGGGCTGGCGGCGCTCGCCGCCGTCGGTCGTCCAGACGACGGCCGTGGCGTCGAGCGTGGCCATCAGCGACGTCATGGCGCCGGCCGGCAGCCCGAGGGCGACGTTGCCGCCGACCGTCGCGACGTTCCAGATCTTGAACGAGGCGAGCAACGAGTTCGCGCACTGGTCGACGAGCGGGTGGGCGACCCAGTCGTCGTCGGCGGGCAGTCGCAGCAGCTCGGCGATGGTGCAGGTGGCGGCGACGCGGAGGACGTCGCCACCGCCGTCGACGTCGACTCCGCGCTCGACCGGCGTCCACCCGAGCGAGGTCAGGTCGACCAGGCCGGTCAGCCCGGGCTGCCGCTCCGAGAACAGCCACGTGCCGCCGCCGAGGGGGCGCTCGCCGGGCGCGAAGACGATCTCGTCGCGGCGTGAGGGGGTGCGGATCTCGCGAACGGTGGTCAGGTCCATGGGAGACCCCACTCTGCACGACCGGGGTTTCGAGCATGTGTCGGCTCGCTCGGCGTCGAACGACCGGCCTCGGCGCGGAGTCGTCGACACCGCAGCCGCGTCGGGTGGAGGGCCGGGACGAGCGCCGGAGCCGCGGCGGGGGCCGGGGACGGGGTCGCACCACCGTCGTGTGGTCGAACCACGCTCGCGGGTGGTTCCACGACGCGGACGTGGTGCGAGCGGCCGCTCGCCGGGGCGCGCCTGGGTGCCGCGTCGCCGGACGCCCGGGAGGCGCGGGTCGGCCAGCCGTGCCCGTCGCCTCGGGGCACCGTCGCTAGGGTGTGCGTCATGATCGAGCTCGACGACGCCACCCTGCGTTCGCACCTGCTGGCCGCCCTCGCCGTCGAGCGGTGGGTCGACGACGTCGCGGCGCAGGCGCCGTTCGCCGACTCCGACGCGCTGATCACGGTCGCGGCCGCCGCGGCGACGCCGCTCAGCGCCGCCGAGATCGACGAGGCGATGGCACACCACCCGCGGATCGGCGAGAAGCCGGTCGGCGACGGGGCCGCCCAGGAGTTCAGCCGACGCGAGCAGGGTTCGGCGGCCGACGCCGACGACGAGACCCTCGCGCAGCTGCTGGTCGAGGGCAACGCGGCGTACGAGCAGCGCTTCGACCGGGTGTTCCTGATCCGTGCCGCCGGTCGGAGCCGGGCCGAGATCGTGGGCGAGCTGCACCGGCGACTCGGGCTCGACGACGACACCGAACGGCGGATCGTCGGGGCGGAGCTGCGCGACATCGCCCTGCTGCGGTTGCAGTCGACCTTCGCCGAGTCGGCACCCACCGGGTCGGCACCCGCCGGGTCGGCACCTGCCGGGTCGGCGTCCGCCGAGTCGGCACCCGCCGAGCCGGTGTCCGCCGACCACGACGAGGCCCGAGCATGAGCCACGTCACGACGCACGTCCTCGACGCCGCACTGGGTCGCCCGGCCGCCGACGTCCCCGTCGCCCTCTACGACGCGCGGGGCACCGAACTCGCCACCGGCGTCACGAACGCCGACGGGCGCGTGCCCGAACTCGGCCCGGACGCCCTGCCCGCCGCCGACTACCGACTGGTCTTCGAGACCGCCGCCTACTTCGCGGCGGCCGGGCGTGACACGTTCTACCCGCGGGTGACCATCGACTTCACCCTCGCCGACGAGTCGAGCCACTACCACGTGCCCGTGCTGCTCAGCCCGTTCGCGTACTCGACCTACCGCGGCAGCTGACCCCCCTCGCACGACGGCTCAGTAGTCGGTGCGGTGGTCGTGGCTCGCCCACGCCTCGAACGGCGCCGGCGCGTTCGCCGGGCGTACCTCGTCGACGGGGAGGTCCCAGGTCGACCGGTCGCGCCCGAACAGTTCGTAGAACTCGAGGTCGTCGAAACCGCCTCGCGCGGCGTCGTGCCGGTCCGCGGCGTACACGACCCGGTCGACCCTGGCCCAGAGCGACGCCGAGAGGCACAGCGGGCACGGTTCGCACGAGGTGTAGAGGGTCGTGCCGGCGAGGGAGAAGTCGCCGACCGCCCGGCACGCCGCCCGGATCGCGGTCACCTCGGCGTGTGCCGTGGGGTCGAGGTCGGCCGTCACGCGGTTCCGACCCTCGGCCACGAGTTCGTCGCCCCGCACGATGACGGCCCCGAACGGTCCGCCCCCGTTCGCGACGTTCTCGACGGCCAGTTCGATGGTGCGGGCCAGCCAGCGGGCGTCGTCGGCGTCGGTCACGGTGTCTCCTCGGGGTGGGGCGGGGGTGGGGCGGCGCGGCTCGACGAGGCTCATGCGAGACCCGCGGAGGCGCGCCACGCGTCGTGGGCCGGCGGGGCGTCGTCGCGCAGCACGGTCGCCTCGATCAGACCGTACGGGCGATCGGCGGCCCAGAAGACCTCGCCCGGGTTCTCGAGGCCGAAGGGCGACAGGTCGTAGGCGAAGTGGTGCTTGTTCGGTGCCTTCAGGCGCACCTCGACGATCGAGGGGATCGCCTCGAGGACGGCCGTGCCCATGTGCCACAGGGTCTGCTGCAGGGCGAGCGACTGCAGGGTGGCGAACTCGCGGACCATCAGGCGCTTGACCTCGGCGTACGTGGCCTCCCAGTCGACGTCGGTCGTGCCGAAGCGCCACTTCGCGTCGAGCGCCGTCGCCATGACCCGGTCGTGCGTCTCGGGCAGGGTCGTGAACTCGTCGGTCAGGAACCCGGCGAACTCGGAGCCGGTCGACTTGAGCAGGACCAGGTCTTTCAGCCCGCCCACGACGTACTCGCCGGTGCCGTCGACCGTGACGGCGGCGGTGCGCACCTCTTGACCCGAACGCAGCCAGGTGTGGTCGTGCTCGCTGCCGTCGACCACGGCCCGCTGCCAGTCGTACTGCTCGATCTCGATGCGGGCACCCGTCACGGGTTCGACGTCGTGCACGAAGTGGCGGGCGAGCTCGAGCCCGAAGCGCTCGACGGCTTCGACGCCCTTCGACTTCGCGAACGCGAACGCGGTGTTCTTCTGGGTGTCGGTCGGCAGGACGGCACTCTGGTCGCCGCGGAGGTACGCCGCGTCGAAGGGGCCCCGCAGTGCCGTCGTGACGTTGACGTCGCGGATCTCGTGTCGGGGCCCGTCGCGGTAGAAGCGCACGAGCCGCGACTCCGCCTTGCCGTACTGATTGTCGCCGAGGATGATCGCCATGCGGCGATGATCACACAACCGTGTGAACGACTTGTTTCACGATCGGCGATTTGTGAACAACTCGTTTCAGAGGGCTTATCGGGACGAGGCGTCCACTCGCTACTGTGCTGGGCATGGCGATCTCCGAGGCGACCCCCGCACCCTCGTCGGGCCCCGTTCCCGCGACCCCGATCCTGCAACCCCTGTCGCCCGGCGACCGTGGCGATGCCCTCCCCTACGTGCCGGCGACACTCGCCACGACCCTGTGGGGGCGCCTGCCCTGCGCCTCCGACGAGCCCGTGCTCACCATCGACCCGGGCACGGCCGTCCTCATCGACACCCTCAGCCACGAGGGCGTGCTCGACGACCAGGGCCGTGATCCTCAGGCCTTCTTCGCCCGCTACGGGGTGCCCCCCGAGCACGTGCTCGACGACGCGGTCGCCCTGGCCGCCGCGAGCGACGACCAGCACGGTCGCGATCCGGGTGCCGACGGCCCGCACGTCGTGACGGGCCCCATCGCGATCCGCGGCGCCCAGCCCGGCGACGTCGTCACGATGACCCTGCTCGACGCGACACCTCGCGTGCCGTACGGCGTCATCTCCAACCGCCACGGTCGCGGGGCCCTCGCCGGCGAGTTCCCGCTCGGCGCCGATCCGGTCAGCGTCTTCGCGGCCGTCGACCACGAACCCGACGGCTCCCTGGTCGGCACGTTGCCGCTCGTGCCCGGTGCCGGCCATACGGTGCGGTTCCCGCTGCACCCGTTCCTCGGCATCATGGGGGTCGCCGTCGCGGGCGACGAGCGACCGCACTCGGTGCCACCGGGTCCGCACGGGGGCAACGTCGACATCGCCCTGCTGACCGAGGGTGCGTCCCTGCACCTGCCCGTCCAGGTGCCCGGGGCCCTCGCCTACGTGGGTGACCCGCACTTCGCCCAGGGCGACGGCGAGGTCGCACTCACCGCGATGGAGGCCAGCCTGCGCGTGACCGTCCGGTTCGACCTGGTGCCGCGCGCCGAGGCCGTGGCGCTGTTCGGCGAGATCTCCGGGCCGCTCGCCGAGACCGCCGAGTCGCTGGTGCCGACCGGCCTCGACGAAGACCTCGACGAGGCGGTCCGCGCCTGCGTCCGAGCGGCGATCGACCTGCTCGAGGCCCGCTACGGCATGGACCGCAGCCTCGCCTACGCCTACCTCTCGGCGGCGACCGACTTCGACATCTCGCAGGTCGTCGACCTCGTCAAGGGCGTCCACGCCCGCATCCGCAAGGCGGACTTCGGTGGCTGACGCGACCGGTACACCGCCGGGCCACCCCGAGGAGGCACGGGTCGGCTCGGGCACCGTCCCCACCTCGGTCGAAGGCGAACTGCCCGACGGCCTGCTCGAGGCGTTCGACGCCTACGAACGCGCACTCGCCGCCGACGACCAGGCCGCGCTCGCCGCGGCCTTCGAACCGACCGCCACCGTCATGCGCGCCGACGCCGGTGGGCTGCTGGTGGGGCACGACGCGATCACGGCCTTCCGGGGGAGGCGCGGGTCCGGTCCGGTCCGACGGGTGGTCGAGTGCCACGTCCGGGTCGTCACCGCCGACGTGGCGATCGTCGTGTCGGTCAACGCCCCGGCCGCCGGGGGTCGTGGTGTCATCACGCAGCTCTGGCGCCGCGATCCGGATGCGGGTCCGGTGGGTGCCCGCTCCTGGCGGATCGCCTCGGCCCAGGTGCAGGCGTCGCCGCCGGCGATCGACCGCCGGGTCTGGCGGGTCGTGGGCGAGCCGCTCGTCTCGGGAAGCCGAGGGGACGACTCGACCGGCACGGCGCCTCCTGCCCTCTCGGGCGAGACGGTCGCCGTGAAGGACTTGTTCGCGGTCGCAGGCCACGCGATCGGGGCAGGCGTGCCTGCCCGGCTCGCGGGTGCGGCCCCCGAGTCCCGGCACGCGGCCGCGGTGCAGCACCTGCTCGACGCCGGGGCCGACCTGCGCGGCATCGCGCAGACCGACGAGTTCGCGTACAGCATCGCCGGACGCAACTCGGCCTACGGCACCCCTCCCAACCCGGCCGTGCCGGGTGCGATCCCCGGCGGCTCGACCAGTGGCCCGGCGGCGGCCGTGGCCCTCGGGCAGGTGAGCATCGCCCTGGGCACCGACACCGGCGGATCGCTCCGCGTGCCCGCGTCCTACCAGGGGCTCTGGGGCATCCGCACCACCCACGGGGCGGTCGATCGCGCTGGGCTGCTCCCGCTCGCGCCGAGCTTCGACACGGTCGGCTGGCTGACCCGCGAGGTCGACACCCTCCGTCGGGCGGCCCGGGCGTCGCTGCCCCTGGCCGACCAGATGTCGGTCGAGCCGTCGTACGTCGTCGATCCGCGGGTGCTCGCGTCGGTCGAGCCCGGCGTGCGCGCCGAGTTCGTGAGGGCTCTCGACGAGGCGACCGCCGCGGGGCGGGTCGAGCGTCCCGAGGAGGTCGTGCTGGGCGACGTCGCCCACCTCTTCGAGCTGTTCCGCGTGCTGCAGGCCTTCGAGGCCTGGCAGTCCGACGGCGACTGGATCACCGAGCACCCGGGCGAACTCGCCGCCGACGTGTCGGCCCGCTTCGCGTTCGGCGCGACGGTCTCGCCTGGGCAGGCCGAGGAGGCGCGGGTCGCCCTCGGCCACGAACGTCGTCGTCTCGAGGCCCTGCTCGACGGCCGGGTGCTGCTCCTGCCCAGCGCGTCCTCGGCCGCGCCCGCGCTCGGTGCGACCGCTGCCGAGGTGGACGCAGTGCGCTCGGCGACCCTCGGGCTGACCTGCATCGCCGGCGTGCTCGGCGCCCCCGCCGTGTCGGCGCCGGTCCTCGAGGTGCCGCTCGCCTCCGGGCGGAGCGCGCCCGTCGGGCTGTGCCTCGTGGGCCCCCGCGGGGCGGACCTGTCCCTGCTCGATCTCGCAGCGACCTGGGCGACCTGATGCCCGCCTCGGACGGTGCCCGCCGAGTTCACCTGGTTGAAACACGGGTTGCGTAGGGTGGGACGGGTGAAACGCGTCTTCCAGCCGATCGACCCGCCCGCCCGCCTCCTGATGGGCCCCGGCCCGATCAACGCCGATCCCCGGGTGCTCCGCGCGATGTCGGCGCAGCTCGTGGGGCAGTACGACCCGGCCATGACCGCTTACATGGACGAGACCCAGGCGCTCTACCGCGAGGTGTTCCAGACCTCGAACGAGCAGACCCTGCTCGTCGACGGAACCTCGCGCGCCGGCATCGAGGCCTCGCTCGTGTCGCTGATCGAACCGGGCGACAAGGTGCTCGTGCCCGTCTTCGGTCGCTTCGGCCACCTCCTGCGCGAGATCGCGGAGCGCTGCGGGGCCGAGGTCCACGTCATCGAGGTGCCCTGGGGCCAGGTCTTCCCGCTCGAGACCATCGTCGAGGCGATCGAGCGCGTCCAGCCGAAGCTGCTCGCGGTCGTGCACGGCGACACCTCGACGACGGTCACCCAGCCCCTCGAGGGGCTCGGCGAGGTCTGCGCCCGTCACGGCGTGCTGTTCTACACCGACGTCACGGCGTCGATCGTCGGCAACGCCTTCCGCACCGACGAGCTCGGCCTCGACGCCGTCAGCGCCGGCCTGCAGAAGTGCCTCGGCGGCCCCTCGGGCTCGTCTCCCGTCACCTACGGCGAACGGGCGGTCGAGGTCATCCGGGCCCGCACGTCGATCGAGGCGGGCATCCGCACCGACGGCGACACGACCAGCAGCCGACGCATCGCGTCGAACTACTTCGACCTCGCGATGATCTTCGACTACTGGGGTCCTCAGCGCCTCAACCACCACACCGAGGCGACCACCATGCTCTGGGGCGCCCGCGAGTGCGCCCGCCTCGTCGTCGACGAGGGCGTCGACGCCGTGGTGGCACGACACGAGCTGCACGGCCGCGCGATGCTCGCCGGGGTGCAGGGGCTCGGCCTCGAGACGTTCGGCGACCTCGCGCACAAGATGAACAACGTGGTCGCCGTGGTCATCCCCGACGGGGTCGACGGCGACCGGGTGCGCGGTGCCCTGCTCACCGACTTCGGCATCGAGATCGGCACCTCGTTCGGCCCGCTGCACGGTAAGGTCTGGCGCATCGGCACGATGGGCTACAACGCCCGTCGCGACACCGTGCTCACGACGCTCGCCGCGCTCGAGGCCGTGCTCCGCCGCGAGGGCGCACCGATCACGAGCGGGGGCGGCGTCGGGGCCGCGTACGACGTCTACCTCGACGCCGACCGGGCAGGAGGCGCGGCGTGAGCGACGAGGCCCGCCTCGTCCTCGAACGCTGCGACGCCCTGGCCGCGGTCTCGAGCAGCCCCACCGGCATCGAGCGCGTGTACCTCTCGCCTGAGCACGCCCGGGTGAACGCGATGGCCGGCGAGTGGATGCGACGGGCCGGCATGACCACCTGGCAGGACGCGGCCGGCAACCAGCGCGGCCGCTACGAGGGCACCGAGCCCGGCCTGCCCGCCCTGCTGCTCGGCTCGCACCTCGACACGGTGCCCGACGCCGGACGCTACGACGGCATCCTCGGCGTGCTGCTCGGCATCGCCCTGGTCGCGCGGCTCGAGGCGTCCGGCACCCGTCTGCCGTTCGCGATCGAGGTCCTCGCCTTCGGCGACGAAGAGGGCACCCGTTTCGGCACCGCCCTGCTCGGTTCCCGCGCGGTCGCCGGCACCTGGCTGCCCGAGTGGTGGTCCCTGGCCGACGCGTCCGGCACGACGCTGCGCGAGGCCTTCGTGGCGTTCGGTCTCGACCCCGACCGGGTCGGCGAGGCCGCCTACGAACCGGCCGACGTGATCGGCTACCTCGAGACCCACATCGAGCAGGGCCCCTACCTCGAGGAGGCCGACCGGGCGCTCGCCGTCGTCTCGTCGATCGCCGGGGCACGACGTTTCGAGCTGACGCTGACCGGGGTCGCCGGTCACGCGGGGGGCGTCCCGTTCCACCGTCGGCACGACGCGCTCGCCGGGGCCAGCGAGATCGTCCTCGCGGTCGAGCGACTGGCCCGAGAGGCCGACTGCATCGCCACGGTGGGTCGCCTGCAGGCGTTCCCCGGCGGCGTCAACGTCATCCCCGGGCTCGTCGAGTTCAGCCTCGACCTCCGCGGCGAGCACGACGACCGACGCGACGAGGTCTGGGCCGGCATCCAGGCCGTCGCGGCCGAGGTCGGCGAGCGTCGAGGGCTGACCCTCTCGGTGGACGAGACCCACCGCGCGCCGGCCGTGGTGGCCTCACCGCGCCTCCGGGGGTTCGTCCGCGACGGCATCGTCGCGACCGGCGACACCGACCCGATGGTGCTGTTCTCGAAGGCCGGGCACGACGCCATGGCCGTCGCCGAGCTGACCGGGTGGGCCATGCTGTTCGTCCGCTGCGGCAACGGCGGCATCAGCCACCACCCCGACGAGATCGTCTCGATCGACGACGTGGCCGTCGCGCTCGACGCCTTCGAGGCCGCCGTGCACGCGGTGGCGGCGGCGCATCCGGCCCAGGCCCAGGCCCAGGCGCAGTCGCAGGCCCAGGCGCAGTCGCAGGCGCAGGCCCAGGCCCAGGCCCAGGCGCAGGTGCAGGTGCAGGCGCGCCCCCAGACCCAGGCGCCCGCGTGAGCGACCAGGTCGAAGGGGCGGGCATCCGTGACCGCATCGACTCGGGCTACGGCCGCCTCTCGCCGCAGGAACAGCGAGCGGCCGACTTCATCCTCGACCACCTGGACGATCTCGCCGTCTACACCGCCACCGAGATCGCCGAGCAGAGCGGCGTCTCGAAGGCGACGGTGTCGCGGCTGTTCCGGCGGCTCGGCTTCACCGACGCGCAAGAGGTGCGCGACCAGGCGAGGGCGTCGCGCAGCCGTGGCGTCCCGGTCGGGCCGACCCGCGCCTCCGGTGGGCTCGCCGAGCACGCCGAGGCCGAACGTCACAACCTCGACGTGATGCTCTCGGGGCTCTCCGACGGCCGACTCGAGCGTGCCGCGGCGTTGGTCGCCGGGGCCGAGCGGGTCGTTGTGGCCGGGTTCCGCAACAGCTACCCGGTGGCGCTCCACCTGCGGCAGCAGCTGGTCCAGGCGCGGGACGACGTGCGCGTGGCGCCGCAGCCGGGCCAGTCCATCGGCGAAGAGCTGGTCGGGCTCGGGGCGCGCGACGTCGTCGTCCTGGTGGGGTTCCGTCGTCGGCCGGCCGGGTTCGCCGGCGTGCTGTCGTCCCTGGCTGCGCGCGGCGTGCCCGTGGTGCTCGTGGCCGATCCGTCGCTGCGTGGCGTCGACGTGACGGTGAGGCTCGACTGCCCGGTCGAGACCCCTGCCCCGTTCGACAGCTACGCGAGCGCGATGAGCCTGGCCGCCCTGCTGGCCGGGGCGGTGCTGACCGAGACCGTGCGCGCCGGCCGGCCCGAGGGTGGCCGCAGCCGCGTCGCCGAGATCACCGAGCTGTACGCCGAGCTGTCCGAGCTCGAATGAGCCTGACGTCAGCTCACGGGGCTGACCTCACGACCTCGGCTCGCGTCCAGAGTGGCCTGGGCCGGGTGGGTGGCACGCCGGGCGGCCGGGCGGCGGGGCGGCCTGCTCGGTGCCTCGCGGGTTCGCCCGGGCGCTATGTTGTCGGACGGAAACACCGGTCTCGGCTCGAGCGGTGGGGGTGACGAGAGGCGACGAGATGAACGAGATCGTGACGACGCGGCGGACGATCGGGGCATTGGTGGCCACGGCGGCGCTGACCGCCGTGTTCTGCACGTCGATCCCCGTATCCGCCCGGGCTGCGGAAAGCGACGCGGTCGTCGTCCGTGTCGCCGGCGACGACCGTTTCTCGACGGCCGTCCGCATCAGTCAGAGCGTCTTCTCGGACGACGAGACGCCCGTCGAGCCCGTCGGGCCTGCGATCGACAGGACCCGGGAGGCGCGGGTCGTCTACCTCGCCTCGGGACGCGGTTTCGCGGACGCCCTGAGTGCCGCCCCCGCGGCCGCACACCTCGGCGGGCCGTTGCTCTTGTCCGACACGACTGAGGTGCCGGCGGTCGTCCTCGCCGAGATCGCGCGGCTCGACCCCGAACGCGTCGTCGTGGTCGGTGGCGAGACGTCGCTCTCGCCCCGGGTCGTCGACCAGGTCGAGCGCGTCGTTCCCGGCGCCACCGTCGACCGTGTGTTCGGAGCGGACCGCTTCGCCACGTCGCGCGCCATCTCGATCGACGCGTTCGTGGACGACACCTGGCAGGCGCCGGCCGTCGGGAGGCCGCGAGACGTCATCTCCCTCTACGACCCCGCCGACCACACCGGCTACGACGTCAGCTTCGACGACGGAGCGCTCTTCGTCGCCACGGGTCGATCGTTCCCCGACGCCCTCGCGGCCTCGGCCGCTGCCGGCGCCCACGACATGCCACTCATCCTCGTACCCGGAGAAGCACCGTCACTCGACGAGCCGACCCGAGACCTCATCGCCGCCGTCGATCCGGGCTACCTGTATCCGGTCGGCGGTCCCGCGGTCATGAGCCAGGGCATCGTCGACGACCTGAGACGCGTCGCGCCCGTCGACGGCACGGCCCATGAAGTGGAGAGGCTGTCGGGTGGCGACCGCTACGAGACCTCGCACTGGACAGGGTCGACCGCTTTCTCGACGCACTGGGGACTGCCCTACGGCGTCGACCACTTCACCGAGACGAGCGTCTTCGTGGCGAACGGGGAGAACTTCCCCGACGCCCTGGCCGGTGCTGCCGCTGCGGGGTACCTGCGCCAACCCCTCTTCACGTCGCGCGCCGCGTGCATGCCCAGCGCGACGTACCATGCCGTGGACTTCCAGCAACCCGACGAGGTCGTGCTGCTCGGCGGTCCGTCCGCCCTCGCAGATCGGGTCGCGGACCTCAGCCGGCTCTGCTGACCGGGATCGCGCGCGTCGCCATGACCGGGGCCGGCGGCCGGCACGAGCCGGACGGCCCCGTGCTGTGTCGTCAGCGGCGCAGCACCGGCCCGTGACCCGGCAGCACCACCCGTGCCCCTCGGTCGACCAGCCGCCCGTAGGTGCGGCCCGCCTCGGCGAGGTCGGAGTGGAAGATCGGGTGCAGCATCTGCACGCCGTCGAGCCGCGAGGTCGGGTGGCCGGTGACGAGGGCGTCGCCCGTGACGAGCACGTCGTCGTCGGGCAGCGCGAAGACGGTGTGCCCGGGGGTGTGGCCCACGGCCGTCGTGGGGACGACGCGATGACCGCTGAACGTGCGGGTCACCCCGAGCTCGAGCGGCAGGACGTCGACCACCGCCACGTCGCCCAGCCCACCCGCGCGCACCGCGTGCAGCACCCACCGGGCGAACCGGGGCTTGTACAGGTGCGGCAGCACGTCGCGGACGCCGACCTGGTGCAGCTGTTCGCGCGTCACGTTCGGCACCTCGGCGGGTGCCGCGAGGACCTCGAACCGGTGTCGCCGGCGCAGGGCCGTGATCGTGCCGATGTGGTCGCTGTGCCCGTGCGTCACGAGCACCGACGTGAGACGGGCGTCGCCGTGACCCGTCGCCGTGGCGACGGCACGCAGGGACGACTCGACCAGTTCGTGGTCGGCCGGGTAGCCCGCGTCGACCAGCGTCAGGGTGCCGTCGCCCGCGAGGATCGTCCAGTTCGACGCGGGACCCTCGACGAAGTGCACGCCCGGTGCGACCTCGACGGGAGCCGCCGCCTTCGTCGGACTCACGCCGCGACCTCGGCGAAGGCGCTGGGGCCGCCCCTCACGAGGCGACCCCGGTGTCGGGACGGACGAGCAACCGCGCAGGAGGCGCGCTCGGCCCCGCCAGCCAGCCCCCCACCCACGTCGCCGCGACCTCGCCGAACAGGCGTGCGTCGTCGTACGCGGTCACGGGGTTGCGGTGCGAGAGGTCGTCGACGTCGATCGTCACGGGTGTCTCGGGGGCGAACGCGACGAGGTCGGCGTCGGCGCCGACGGCGATCCGCCCCTTCGTGGGCAGGCCGACGAGGGCCGCCGTGCCCCGGGACATCCAGCCGACGACGGCCTCGAGCGGGATGCCGCGCTGCCGGGCCCCGGTCCACACGGCACGGAAGCTCAACTCGAGACCCGAGATGCCGCCCCACGCCACGTCGAAGTCGCCGTGCGCGGCGTCGGGGCCACCGGCGAACTTGAGCTCGCGGGTCGAGGGGGAGTGGTCGCTCGCGACGACGTCGATCGTGCCGTCGACGAGCGCCTGCCAGAGCAGCTCTCGGTTGGCCTCGCCACGGATCGGCGGGCAGCACTTGAACTGCGTCGCGCCGTCACCGATGTGCTCGGCGTCGAAGGTGAGATAGTGCGGGCAGGTCTCGACCGTGAGCCGCAGGCCCTCGGCCTTGGCGGCGCGGATGGTGTCGAGCGCCGTCGCGGACGAGAGGTGCAGGACGTGGGCACGACCACCCGTGGCGCGGAGGGCGTCGACCACTTGTTCGATCGCCGTGCGCTCGACCACGTCGGGACGCGAGCGGACGAACGCGTCGTAGGCCGCGCCTCCTGCGGGTGTTTCGGCGGACGAGGCACCGGCGCCGGCACCGCCTCCGGCCTCGGCGCCGCCGGCCGCGTCATCGGCGCCGGTCGGCGAGGCCGCGGCGGCGTCGAGCCCGTCGGGGTCTTCCGCGTGCACGATCAGCAGGCCGTCGAAGTCGGCCAGCTCGGCCATCGCCCGGTGCAGCTGCTCGGTCGACAGGTGGGGGAACTCGTCGACGCCCGACGGCGACAGGAACGCCTTGAACCCGAAGACGCCGGCCTCGTGCAGCGCCCGCAGGTCGCCCGTGCCGAGGTTCGCCGGGATCGCTCCGCCCCAGAACCCGACGTCGACGACCGACTGGGGCCCGGCGGCGGCCCGCTTCTGCTCGAGGGCCTCGACGGTCGTCGTCGGCGGGATGCTGTTGAGGGGCATGTCGACGATCGTCGTGACACCCCCGGCGGCGGCGGCCCGGGTCGCGGTCGCGAAGCCCTCCCACTCGGTGCGTCCGGGCTCGTTGACGTGCACGTGGCTGTCGACGACGCCGGGCAGCAGCACCTGGTCGTCGGGCAGGGTCACGTCGACGGTGGCGTCGACCCAGTCGGTGAGGCCGCCGATCGCGACGACGCGGCCGTCACGGACGACGACGCTCGCCTCGCGCCAGTCGCCGTCGACCAACGCACGACGGGCCCGGACGACGAGGTCGTGGTGCAGGGCGTCAGCCACGAGCGTCACCGTTCGCTCCGCTCGTCGCCGAGCGCGCCTCCTGGACTCCGCCGGACGTCGCGGAGGCAGTCGGAGTCGCCGACGCCGTCGCTGCGGCCGCCTCGGCCTCGCGCGCTTCGACCTCTTTCCGCCGCTCGCGCAGCAGGTGTCCGGTCAGGGCGACGAGCAGCGTCAGCCCGCCCGCGACGCCCATGCCCACGCCGATGTGCACCTGCAGCAGCAGGGCCCCGACGCCCGCACCGGCGAGGATGAGCACCACGGCGAGCACGCGCCGGGGGAAGTTCTTGCCCGTGCCGCCGGCGAGCTTCGACTCGGACGCGAGCCCGACGATGGTCGACGTGACCACCACGGTCGTGACGTCGGCCACGGCGATCTTGCGCGCGGCGGCGGCCTGCAGCCCCATCGCGGCGCCCAGCAGGCCGGTGATCGTGAAGGCCCACGGCGTGTTCTCTTCGGGCACGACGAAGAAGGTCGAGATGCCGAGGCCGAGCAGCACGCCGCCGGTCACGCCGAACGAGGTCGTGCTGCGGCCCGACCACCCGGCACGGCCGCCGCGCAGCACCCGGCCGCCGATCGCCGCTCCGAGCAGGAACGCGGCGAGGGCCACGATCGGGCCCACGATCGGCAGACCGTCGGCCTGGGCGATGGCCATGCCGAGGATGACCACGTTGCCGGTCATGTTCGCGGTGAACACCCGGTCGAGGCCGAGGTAGCCGACGGCGTCGATGATGCCGGTGGTGAACGTCAGCGTCAGCATCATGACGAGGTGCATGCGCGCCTGGTTGCGGCGGAACTTCTTCACGGGGGTCCTCAGGTGCTCGGCGCCGGGGCACGGCGGGGCGGGCGAGTACGGCGACGTCGGCGCATCGGTTCTGCCGTCGATCGTATTGTCGCGGCTCGCTCGCACGCGAACCCCGGGCCGCGCCTGTGGATGAGAGGAGCCGCGCCTGTGGACGCGAGGAGCCGTGCCCGGGGACGAGAGGAGGCGCGGGCGAGGGCACCCAGGACGGACCGGCTCAGCGGCGGTGGACGACCAGGGTGTCGGCGAGGCCGGCCGTCGCGTCGGCTGCCACCGTGCCGGTGCGGGCGAAGTCGGCCCAGATCTGGCGCACCTTTCGGCCGCGGCGGTCGACGTCCTCCCAGTCGGTGGTGCCGACCAGGCGGGTGTGCGCCCAGGCCTCGCGGCCGCCGAGCAGCAGCGGCAGCTCGGTGATGTGGGCGGCGCCGAACGCCGTGCCCTCGGGCTCCCAGGTGAACTCGAACGTCGAGACGCGCCCGCCCGCGGCGCGGTGCCGCTCGGCGAAGGCCCGACCGGCCCGGTGGTAGACGGCCTTCGTCGTGGCGTCGATCATCAGGCGTCGGATCGCCCGGCCGACCACGGGCAGGCCGAACATCCGCTGCAGCAGGGGGGAGAACTCGGCGAACACCGCGGTCTCGTCGGCCGTCGCGCCGATCAGCAGGTCGATCTCGGGCGCGACCTCGCGCCACGCGGCGTCGGCGGCGGACTCGGTCGGCAGCGGTGCCCGCCCGTACTGCAGCCCGAAGGCCATGCCGCCGCGCAGGCCGAAGCGCTTCGCCGCCCGCTCGGCCACGGACTGCCCGGCGAGCAGCTCGTCGAGCGGAGCGTCCTTGCGGGGCGTGCCCACCGCCTCCGTCATCGCCTTCACCATGCGGCTGCGGCCGCGCACGATGCCGAGCGGGGCGCTCTGCACGATGGCCCGGGCGAAGAGCCCCCGGGCGCCCTCGCTGATCATCAGGTGCGCGATCGCGTCGCCGCCGGCCGACTGGCCGAACAGGGTGATGCGGCTCGAGTCGCCCCCGAACGCCTCGATCGTCTCGTGCACCCAGCGGACGGCCGCGAGCTGGTCGAGCAGTCCGAGGTTGGCGGGCAGCTCGTCGCCGACGCCGAAGAAACCGAGCATGCCCAGCCGGTAGGTCACGGTGACGACGATCACGCGCTGCTCGGCGACGAGGGCGCGCGGGTCGTAGACGCGCAGGTCGCCCGCCCCCGAGACGTACGAGCCGCCGTGGATCCACACCATGACCGGCACGCGCTCGTCGGCGAGGAGGTCGGCGGGCAGGGTGATCGAGAGGCGCTGGCAGTGCTCGTCGTCGACCATGCCGACGGCGGCGCCCTCGATCAGGGCGTCGAGCCCGGGCGACGCGACCTGCGGTGAGGCGGGGGCGCGGTCGAAGGCGAGCAGCGGGGAGGGCCAGGGTGCGACCGGACGCGGCGGCTCGAAGCGGTCGGCCTCGGCGTAGGGCACGCCGAGCACCCGCACGACCTCGCCGTCGACCCGACCCACGATGCGGCCCGACGGGGTGTCGAACTCGCGGCGGGCGGCGCGGTCGTCGGTGTCGACGACCGGTTCGCCGGGGGCGGTCGGCGTGCTGGCGGTGGGGCGGGGGGCGTCCTGGGTCACCCGACCATGGTGCCCCTCACCGCCCGTCTAGGCTCGCGGGATGACCGCCGACACCCCTCCCGCTCCCGGGTTCTACCGCCACTTCAAGGGCGGCCGTTACGAGGTGCTCGGCACCGCCCGCCACAGCGAGACCGACGAGCCGCTCGTCGTCTACCGCGCGCTCTACGGCGAGCAGGGCCTCTGGGTTCGGCCCCTCGCGGCCTGGTCCGAGCACGTGCGACGCGACGGGCACGACGGCCCGAGGTTCGCGCCCGAGGGCTGACCGGCCCACCCGGTGGCCGGTGCGCCCGCCATGCGGTGGTCCAGGGCGAGCCGAGGAGGCGCGGGGCGGGTCAGCGAAGTCACAGCCGGTTGATAGCCCCGCGGCCGGACACTCGGCTCATGAAGTTCTCACGTCGCTCCCAGCACCCCCAGGGTGCAGCCACAGACGGGGGCGTCGCGGACGACGCGACCCGCACCGCCGACCCGGCCGAGGCCGCGCCGCCCTCGGCCGTGCCGCCCGTGGCCGTGCTGCCCCCGGCCACGCTGCCCCCGGGCATGCTGATCGCGGGTGCCTGGGCCTGGCGCCTGCTCGCGGTCGCCGCCGCGCTGGCCGTGCTCTTCTGGCTGATCGCCACGCTCGAGGAGATCGTGGTGCCGCTGCTGATCGCGATCCTCGTGTCGGCGTTCCTGGTGCCGGTCGCGGGGTTCCTGCACCGGCACCGGTGGCCGCGGTGGCTCGCCATCGTGGCCGCGTTGCTGGCCGGGGTGGTCGTCGTCGGGGGCCTCGTGCTGCTCGCCGTGACGCAGATCCGGGCCGGACTGCCGCAGATCGAGAAGCAGTCCGTGGCGCAGTACGACCAGCTGACGACCTTGCTCCAGGGGCCGCCGTTGAGCCTCACGAACGCCGACGTGACCGGCTACCTCAAGGACGCGCAGAACGCGCTGCAGACCGAGAGCAAGGCGATCCTCAGCGGCGTGCTGTCGATCGGCACCGCGGCCGGGCACCTGCTGGCCGGGGGACTCCTGACCCTGTTCGCCACGATCTTCCTGATGATCGACGGTCGCGGGGTCTGGGCCTGGACCGTCCGCCTCTTCCCGAAGGCGGCGCGCCCCGCCGTCGACGGGGCCGGCCAGGCCGGCTGGCACACGCTGACCTCGTTCGTCCGCGTGCAGATCGTCGTCGCCGCGGTCAACGCCGTCGGCATCGGCCTCATCGCGTTCTTCCTCGGGCTGCCGCTCGCCGTGCCGATCGCGATCCTCGTCTTCCTGGCGTCGTTCATCCCGGTCGTCGGGGCCATCGTGACCGGCGCGCTCGCCGTGATCGTCGCCCTCGTCTTCGCGGGGCCGGTCCAGGCCGTGGTCATGCTGGCCGGAGTGCTCGTCGTGCACCTGCTCGAAGCCCACGTGCTGCAGCCGCTGGTCATGGGCTCGGCCGTCCGCGTGCATCCGCTCGCGGTGGTCTTCGCCGTGGCGGGAGGGTCGTACGTGGCCGGCATCCCGGGCGCGCTCTTCGCCGTGCCGACGGTCGCCGTGCTCAACGTGATGGTCAAGTACGTGGCGACGGGGGCCTGGCGTCGAACCCGCGTCGCGGAGGACCTCGTGGCGGCGCCCGAGGCGTCGTGATCGCGAGCCGCTGACCTGCCCGGCCCGCGCCTCCTTCGCTCGGATGAGGGAGGCGCGAGCCGATGTCATCCGCTGGGATGATGCGCCGGACTGCCCGGTTCGACAGTGCATTGTGTGGTTCTACTCAGGAAGTCTCTGCATACTCGTCACTTCGCCCGGGCGCGTGCGCCCCTCCCGACCGAGTCCGACTCGGCAGGGCAGCTGCGGCGGACGAGTCGAGGCCCCACGGCCTCGCGAGACCGACACCGACCTGTCACGGCTTCCCCCGCCTCTGCCGCGGGGTCCCGCCGCCCCGAGCGCCCCGCGCCCGTGCGGCACCGCCGTGTGCGCCCTGCCCGAACGGAGGCGCGGGTCGGCCGAGCACGAGGACCACATGACCCCCGAGAACACCCCTGCCTCCGGCGCGGACGCCGCGGCCGCCGCCGAGGCTCCCGCCACGCGCCGCTCGCTCTCCGCCGGACGCCGTCGCACCGCCCGTCGTCGCCTCTCGCTGATCGGTGGCGTCGCCGCGGTCGCCCTCGTCACGGGCACCGGCTTCGCGGTCACCTCGATGTCGGCCGCCGGTGCCGACACCATCTCGGCCGAGCAGCACGCCGCCGACGTCAAGCAGCAGAAGGCGGACATCGCCACCTCGTTGGCCCAGGCCAAGGCGCGCTCGACGATCCAGATCGCGAACCAGGTCGTGGCCTCGACCTCGAGCCGGACCGACGCCAGCGACTTGCAGACCCAGGTCGCCTCCCTGGCCGACTACGAGAAGCTCGACGCCTCGACGCTGAACGACCGCGTCGAGAAGACCGCGCTCTCGGCGCAGACCGTCCAGTCCGCCGCCGCCGAGGCCGACCGACAGGCCGCTGCCGACGCCGCTGCCGCGCAGGCCGCCGCAGAGGCCCAGGCCGCCGCCGAGGCGAAGGCCGCCGCCGACGCCGCGGCCGCCGCCGAGGCCGCCCGCGCCGCCGCCGACAACTCGGTCGACGGGGCCAAGGCCACGGCCCAGTCCCTCGCGTCGTCCCAGTACGGCTGGGGCAGCGACCAGTTCTCGTGCCTCGTCTCGCTCTGGACGAAGGAGTCGGGCTGGAACTACAAGGCCTACAACCCCAGCGGCGCGACCGGCATCCCGCAGGCGCTGCCCGGCAGCAAGATGGCCTCGGCCGGGAGCGACTGGGCCACGAGCGCCAAGACCCAGATCACCTGGGGGCTCGGCTACATCAAGTCGGTCTACGGCACCCCGTGCGGCGCCTGGTCGCACTCGCAGTCCGTCAACTGGTACTGAGCGGGTCGGCCCGGGCTCGGCTCGCCTCGCCTGCCGGACGTCGCACCGCCTCCTGAACGTCGCACCGCGGAGATCCGGGGTGCGACGTTCAGTTCGTGGTGCGATGCCGCGCCACGGGGGCGCACTGCCGCGCCACGGGCCTGCACTGCCGCGCCACGGGCCTGCACTGCCGCGTCAAGGGCCTGCACTGCCGCGCCACCGGGCGCCACCGCTAGTTCTGCGGGGGGATCGTCTGCCGGTCGGTGGGCTTGTCGGTGGTGACCGGTGTGGGACGCGGGCTGGGGCTGGTCGGGCCCACCGACGGCGTCACGATGCCGTCGGTGGGAGGCACGGGCGCCGGTGTCGGGCTCTCGGGCGTCGCCGACGGGCTGACGCTCGGGCTGACGGTAACCACGGGGTCGTCCTCGCCGTCGCTGCAGGCCGTCAACAGCCCCGAGGCGAGCAGGACCGTCGCCGCGGCCACCCCCGTGCGAGCAGTGGTCGTGAGCAGCGTCCGCGTCGTCGTCCCCATGTCGGGAGCCTACGCGCGGCGGGTCCCACGCATCGAGGGATGCCGGCCCGACGTCACCCGGGTCAGACCGCGCCCACCAGCGTCCACGCCCCGCCGTCGCGGCGCGTCACGCGTCCCTGGACCACGTCGGCCAGCTCGCCCACGGTCGCCTCGACGACGGCCCCGATGCGGTGTGCGGGCTCGTCGGCGGCACATTCGTAGCGCACCACCAACCGTGGCTCACCGCGCACGAGCGTGACGTCGCTGGCCTCGACGGTCGTCAACCCGGCCGCACTCGCAGCGGCCGCGGGCAGCACCGAATCGGGCCGCACCCCGGGGCGCAGGGTGCCGACGGTGAGCGTGACGCGGTACGAGGGCATGCGCTCATCCAACCCGCCACCACCGACATCGAGCGACGGTCCCAGCAGGGTCGCAGCCGCTTCACGGCGGACCCCGAAACACGTTCGACTCACGACCGTGCCACCCTCTGGTCATGAAGCGCACCGCGTCCGCCCGGCTCGAGTTCGACGTCGACGGCCCCGCCGAGTTCGTCCTGTCGATCGCCGCCTCCCGCGCCTACGCCGCGCCCGACGCGGTGGCGCAGGCAGGCACCGCCCGCATCACCGAGGAGGCGCTGGCCGTCACCGAGCACGGCGCACCCCTCGAGGTCCGCGAGCTGCACGACCACCACGGCACCCTCCTCCACCTGTGCGAGGTCGGGGCCGGCCGGGTCACCGTCGACTACCGGGTCGTCGTCGACGGACGACTCGACGAACCCGCCGTCGACGACCTCGACCTCGTGCGCTACCGGCGCCCCAGCCGCTACTGCGAGTCGGACACGCTCAGCCCGACCGCCCGCGCCGAGTTCGGCGGGCTCGAGGGGCGCGAGCTGCTCGCCGCGGTCGCGACGTGGGTCGGCTCGCACCTCGCCTACGTGCCCGGGGCCAGCGCGCCGACCGACGGCGCGGTGCAGACCCTGCTCGACCGGCAGGGCGTCTGCCGCGACTACGCGCACCTCGTCATCGCCCTGCTGCGGGGGCTCGACGTTCCCGCGCGGCTCGTCAGCGTCTACGCCCCGGGCCTGTCCCCGATGGACTTCCACGCCGTGGCCGAGGCCTTCGTCGACGGTGCCTGGCACGTGGTCGACGCGACCGGGCTGGCCCCGCGTCAGACGCTCCTGCGCATCGCGACCGGACGGGACGCCTCCGACACGGCGTTCCTCTCGAGCCACGGCGGCCGCGTCACGGTCGCGGGGATGCAGGTGGGAGCCGTCGCCGACGAGCTGCCGCGCGACGACGTGAGCACCTTCGTCAGCCTCGGCTGACCGCCCGCCGGCACCGCGCCTCCTGCACTCGCGCCGCCCCTGCCTGCCGCCCCGCCCTGGCCCCGACCCACTCCGCCACGAAGTAAACACGCCGCCACACGATCGCGTGGCGGATCGTTCACCTCGTGGCGGCGTGCGCGGGGCGGCGTGCGCGAGGCGGCGTGCGCCTGCCGGGTCCGGCTCAGTCCTCGCGGTGCGCCAGCTTCGCGCCCTCGCGCGCGCGGACGGCGGGCTCGTTCTGGTGCACGCCCGCGGGCCAGGACGTCGGTCCGGCCGACCCCGCCGGGTACTCGTCGATCGCGACCTCGCCGGACTTCCAGGCCTTGACGACGGGGGCGACGATGCGCCACCCCTCCTCCGCCGAGTCGCCGCGCACCGAGAGCGTCGGGTCGTCGTCGAGGATGCCCTCGAGCACCTCGCCGTACGCCGTCAGGTCGGCCGCGCCGAAGTCGGCGTGCAGGGAGGCGCGCGACAGGTCGTACGAGTCGCCCGGCCCGTTGACGTTCAGCTCGAGCGACATCTCGTCGGGTGAGATCGCGATGCGCAGGCGGTCGGGGGTGCCTCCGCCGACGAACTCCTTCGGGACGTGGGTGGGCGGCCGGAACGTGATGACGATCTCGCGGCGACGCGAGGCCAGGGCCTTGCCCGAGCGCAGCAGGATCGGCACGCCGGCCCACCGCCAGTTCGCCACCTCGACGACGACCTCGGCCAGCGTCTCGGTCTCGAGCGACGGGTCCACGCCGTCCTCGTCGACGTAGGCGGGCAGGGTGCGGCCGTCCACCTCGCCCTTCCCGTAGCGGGCACGGCGGGAGTTCGCGACGGCGTCGTCGTCCCAGACGTGGGTCGCGCGCAGCACCAACTCCTTCTCGTCGCGCAGGTCGGCCGCGCCGAGCGTGGCGGGGGCGTTCATCGTCAGCACGGCCATCACCTGCAGCAGGTGGCTCTGGATCATGTCGACCATGGCGCCGGCGTGGTCGTAGTAGCGCGCGCGGTTCTCGAGGCCGAGTTCTTCGTCGTAGACGATCTCGATGCTCTCGACGTGCTGGTTGTTGAGCATGGGCTCGATCAGGCGGTTCGCGAACCGCAGGCCGAGCAGGTTGAGCACGGTCGAGCGGCCCAGGAAGTGGTCGACGCGGTGCACCTGGTCCTCGTGCACGAGCTTCAGCACCTCGCGGTTCAGCTTCTTCGCACTGGCGAGGTCGGTGCCGAACGGCTTCTCGAGGGCGAGCGCCGTGCCCTCGGGCAGGTCGACCTCGCGGAGGGCGGCACAGGCCTTCTCGGTAATGGCCGGCGGCAGCGCGAAGTAGATGGACGGAGGCGCGTCACAGGCCTCGAGGAGGCCGCGGAGGCCGTCGGCCCCGGTCACGTCGGCCGTGATGTACGTGGTCGACTCGAGCAACGCGTCGACGGCGGGGCCGCTCGCGTGGACGCTGTCGAACGACGTCTTCACGCGTGCCTTCCACTCGGCATCGGTGTACTCCTCGACGCCGGCGCCGATCAGCTGCACGCGCCGGGGCGGCTCGATCGACAACAGGCCGCCGAGGCCGGGCATCAGGAGGCGCGCGGCGAGGTCCCCGCTCGCGCCCAGGATCAACAGGGTCGCCGGCTCGGGGGCCTTCTTCTCGCTCATGCCGTGAACGGTAGTGGGCCGCGCCCGGCCGCGCCCGGGAGGGGGTGCCACGGACCGCCTCGGAGCACCCGGCGTACCGTCCACGCCATGAGCGACCAGACCTACACCGCCCGCTTCGTCGGCCACGACGAGACCACCACCGAAGAACTCACCCTCATCGACGGGCTGCCGCAGAAGAGCGTCACGCGTCCCGGGGCCTCCGACGGCGAGGACCTGATGTGGGAGCTCGACGACGACGCCAGCGAGGGCGGCGAGTACGTCTACCGCTCCCTCGGCGTCTCGGGCCACGACTACAGCTGACCCACCCGCCGTCCGCACCACCCGCGGTCCGCACCACCGGATGGACGTCGCACCGCCGAAGTGGGCGGTGCGATGCTCGATCGGCGGTGCGACAGCCGTCCGGCCCTGCTGCTCGACCCGCGCCTCCTGACCCGGCCGGCGCCGCCAGCGCGCCCGGCGCGGGCCGGGCCGCGGCCGCTCGGGCCCCGGCGGGTCAGGCGCGGCGGGTGGGGCGCACCGAGACGACCTCGGCGGTCGCCCCGTGCGGTAGGTCGACCACGAGCCGCACGGCGTCCGCGACGGACTGCGGTTCGAGGTAGAGCGACGTGTCGTACGTGCCGCCCTCGGCCGTGACCAACTCGTGCTGCATGTCGGTGTCGACGCGGCCCGGGTGCACCGAGCTGACCCGGACGCCGTGCGGACGTTCCTCTTCGCGCAGGGCGTCGGTCAGCGCGCGCAGGGCGAACTTGCTCGCCGCGTAGGTGCTGCCGTCGGGCCCTGCCGTGAACCCCGAGCCGCTGTTGATCGACACGACCGTGCCCTGCGCCGCCCGCAGCGCCGGCAGCAGCTGCCGCGTCACCTCGGCGACGGCGAACACGTTCACCTCGAAGACGCGCCGCCAGTCGTCGCGCTCCGTGTCGGCGACGGCGCGCCCGCCGATGACGCCGGCCGCGTGCACCAGCACGTCGAGCCCGTCGAGCGGCGGCACCGTGAGGGCCGGGCCCGAGAGGTCCGCGGCCCACGCCGTCGCGGACGGGAGGTCGGCGGTGATCGCCCGCAGCGCCTCCTCGTCCCGTCCGTGGACGATCACGTGGTGGGTGCGGGCGAGGTCGCGGACGACGGCGAGGCCGATGCCCCGCGAGCCCCCGGTGACGAGTGCGGTCTTCATCGGACCAGTCTGCCGGTCCCGCGGGCCGCCGGTCGGGCCGATCGACGGTCAGGCTAGCGGGTCGTGACCCCAGTTCATGAGCGACCAGCGCCACTTCGTGTCGGTGACGTCGCCCGAGGGACGCTGCTTCGAGTGGCGCGCGACGTAGCCGTGGACCTTCTCCATGTGCTTCCAGTCGGCGTCGGTCAGGTCGGCCTTCTTCTTCTCGAGGATGCGCACGATGTGCCGGCCGCTCTCGTGCCCGACGGACTCGCCGCCGTCCTTCTGCCCCACCTCGCGCGACTCGTCGGTGTCGAGCCACTCGCGCAGCGTCGAGGCCGTCATGTTCACGTCGTCGTGGAACTCGTCCCAGGTCTGCTGTCGTCCGTCGTCTGCCATGCGACGAGCCAAGCACGCCCCGGACGGCACCGCCCCGTGCCGCACCGCTCCGCCGGATCGACGAAGATGGCACGGTGCGCACCCTGACCGCCGGCACCGCCGCCCTGCTGCTCGCCGCCTCGCTCGCGGTCACGATGTCGTCGTGCTCGGCCGACGGGAACAACCCGACGGTCGCGCCGCAGGCGAAGATCCCGGCAGGGCTCGCGGTCGAGGGCTACGCCATCGCCTCACCCGACGCGACGACGGCCGCCGTCGAGGCGCTCGACCGCAGCGGGGCGGCGATCGACACGGTCGGCGTCTCGGGCGTCGCGATCACGACCGGCGGGGCCGGGGTCGCACCGAGCGACGAGTCCGCCAACTCCCTCCGCGAGGCCGCCCAGTCGGCGGGCGGGAAGGCCGAGCTGCTCGTCGTCAACGCGGGCCAGGACGGCTTCAGCGGTGAGCTCGCGTCGCAACTGCTGTCGAGCCGGGCCAACCGCGAGTTCGTCGTGTCGGGCCTCACCGGAGAAGTCGTCAACGGCGGCTGGGACGGCGTCCAGATCGACTTCGAGTCGCTCTCGGCCGCGGACGCCCCGGGGCTGGTGGACTTCGCCGCCGAGCTCCGCGACGCCCTGCCCGACGACGCGAGCATCTCGATGGCCCTGCAGCCCAGCACCGATCCGGCGGGATACGCGGACCTCGGCTACGACCTCGCCGCCCTGTCCGACTCCGTCGACCGGTTCGTGCTCATGGCCTACGACCAGCACGGCGCCGGGTTCAGCGAACCGGGGCCCGTCGGCGGCCTGCCCTGGGTCGGCGAGGTCCTCGACGCCGCACTCGAGTCCGTCCCGGCCGACCGCCTCGACCTCGGCGTCGCGGGGTACGGCTACCGGTGGACGGGCGACGGCACCGCAGGAGGCGCGCTGTCGGTCGCCGAGGCCCGCACCGCTGCGCAGTCCACGGGTTCGTGGGACGCCGACCAGGCCGAGTACACCGCCTCGCCCGGCGACGGCTCGACCCTCTGGTGGTCGGATGGTCGCTCGATCACCGCGCGCGCCGATCTGGCCGAGTCGAAGGGGCTCCACGGCGTCGCGATCTGGCAGCTGACGACGGGCGACCCGATCCGCCGCGGCTGACGTCCGGGCGACGCGCCGCGCTGCGGCCACGGATGCGGCTCGTGCCGGATCGCCGCCGGAGGGTGCCGCCTACGGCGTGACGACGCCGATCGGGCCGGTCAGCTGGGGGATGTCCCGGTCGCTCAGCAGCCAGTGTTCGCCGCGGCCGGTGATCAGCAGCGCGAGCGGACCCGGACGGCAGACGACGAGCGCGCCGCCTTCTTGGTGCAGCACGCCGTCGAGGGCGCCGCCGAGGTCGCGGTCGTCTTCGGAACCCGACGCCGACAGGACGGCGCAGCGGCCCTCTGCTCCCATCGCCTGCAGCAGTCGGCGCATGCCCTCGGGGTCGCTGCGGTCGGGACCGAGCGGGTGGGCGACGGCCATGTCGACCCACTCGACCGACCCGGTCAGGTCGGCGAGGGCCTGCTCTTCGGGGCCGGCAGGGTCGACGGCGAGGTCGTGCACGGATTGTTTGCGATCGGGTGCGGCGAAGGCCTCGAGTGCGGTGATGACGGAAAGGGGGAGCGACGCCACGGGTGATCTCCTGTCGAGGGGTTCCCACCATCCTCCCACCCGAGCTGCCCTCACAGGTCCGTCCACAGGCGGAAACCGGAGCGGGCGCCGAGTCGAGCCGCCGCACTACGCTGCCGGAGAGCGGCCCGACGCGCGACGACGATCCGACCTGCCCACCCACGACGACGACGGAGACACCGTGAGCGACGCCCCCGGCCAGCAGCCCTGGCAGAACCCCCAGAGCCAGCAGAACCCCCAGAGCCAGCAGGACCCCCGGTACTCCCCGCCGTACCAGAGCCAGCACCCCCAGGCGCAGCAGCCGGGGCAGCAGCCCTACCCCGGGCCCGGTGGGTACGCCGACCCGCTCAAGGGCACCAACCCCGGCGTCAGCACCTCGACGCCGTTCGTCTGGGTGCTCGTCCTGCTGCCGCTGGTGCAACTGATCGGGCTCGCCTTCTGGGACGTCGGCGACTACCTCGAGCGCACCGCCACGATCACCCCGGGCGTCTACCAGTCGCCCTTCACGCCGGGCTACCTCGCCTACATGGGCATCGGCCTGCTCGTCTACGCACTGACGGTCGTCTTCGCCTGGCTCGACCACCGGGCGTTGACGGCCCGGGGCATCGTGAAGCCGTTCCCGTGGCCGTGGGCGTTCCTCACGGTCGTCTACGTCGTCGGTCGCTCGGTCGTCGTGAAGCGTCGCACCGGTGGCGGGCTCGCGCCGCTGTGGCTCTTCATCGCCGTGTACCTGATCACGATCGTCGTCGCGTTCTCGGTGTTCATCGTGGCCTTCGCCGAGTTCGTGCAGACGATGCCGTCCCTGCCGACCGCCCCGTAGCCGGACCTGCTGCGAGGATGGTCCCGTGACCTCCTCCAGCGCACCCCGCCTCGGCCTGCTCCTCGACGTCGACGGCCCGATCGCCAGCCCCGTGACCCGCAGCATCGCGCTGCCCGCGATCACGCGCGACCTCGTGGCGCTCGCCGCCCTCGGCGTGCCCATCGTCTTCAACACGGGGCGCTCGGACGCGTTCATCCGTGAGGAGGTCGTCGGTCCGCTGCTCGCCGCCGGCCTGCCCGAGGGGGCGCGGGTGCACGGCGTCTGCGAGAAGGGTGCCGTCTGGTTCACGATCGGCCCCGAGCACGGTGTCGACGGCATCGGCCCGATCGAGGTCGACTCGTCGCTCGCCATGCCCGCCGACTTCGGCGCCGAGATGCAGGCGTTGGTGGCGGACGAGTTCGCCGACCTGGTGTTCTACGACACGACCAAGCACGCGATGGTCTCGATCGAGCAGCTCACGAGCGTCGAGTCGTCGACCTACCTGGGCCGGCAACGCGACCTCGACGAGAAGGCGATGCAGGCGCTGGTCCGCCGGGGCTTCGGCGTGCGCCGACTCGACGACGTGCGGCCCGACGCCTCCGGGGCCGTGCAGTGGCGCGTCGACCCGACGATCATCTCGACCGACATCGAGTCGGTGCGGCTCGGCAAGGACCTCGGGGCCGAGCGGGCGCTCGAGCTGCTGGCGGCCGACGGCGAGCCCCCGCTCGCCTGGCGCACGGTCGGCGACTCGCGCAGCGACTACGCCATGGCCGACTGGCTGCACGCGCAGGGTCACGCGGTCGCGCACGTCGACGTCCGCCCGGCCGACGGCGTGCCGGCGACGCCGTACCCGGTGCTGACGAGCTCGACGGGCGCGATCCACGACGAGGCCGGGGCCGAGTTCCTGGCCGGCTGGCTGGCCGACCTCACCGTCTGACGCCCGGCCGCGACGCGTCCGGGCCTGCGACGGGCCCGGCCCCCGACGGCACCGGCCCGCGACACGCCCGGGCGTGGCCGTCCTCGAGGACGCCACCCGCGCCTCCCCGTCCCGCCCGCCGGGGTCGGTGCCACCCGCCCCGCGGCGTGCCCCCCGGACGGGTGAGACGGGTGAGCCTCGGGCCGGGACGGGTGTCACCTCCCCGCTGTCCATGCGGCCTGTGACCCCTTCGAGGGGGCGTACCCCCCGAACGGGTGTCGCGAATCGGCAGGAACGACCCTGTACTGTTTCGACACGTCCCCGGAACGGTCCCCCGAAAGGCCCACACCGGAGGCGAACCCGTCGATCGAGTGGCCCGAACCGCTCGCAGTCGACGGACCCGAAACGGGAGCCCCTGGCTCCCACCCGACCGCCGCCCACCCCGGCGCGTCACCTCGAGTCGCCGCCGTCGCCGACGCCCCTCCGGACGTCCGACGGCGGTCACCCACCGCCGCCGGCGTCCGGTCGTCTCTCAGACCCGAACCCGGAGAGAACACGCATGTCCCGAACCATGCGCGTCCGCGACAGCGACGCCGAAAACCGACCCGACACCGGTGCACCCGACACCGGCCCCGCCCTCGACGTGGCACCTCGCTCGCGCAGCGAACTGAGGCGCCTGGCACACCACGACGAGGAGCGGGGATCGCGGGCACGCCCCACGACGCGCATCACGAGCGACCACCACGCGTCGGTCGTCTCGCGCACCGAGGGGCGTGCCCACTCACCCTTCATGGTGCTGCTCGTGCTCGCCTGCACCATGGGCATCCTGCTCTACGGGCAGTTCCTGCTGAACCCCGCCAACCGCGGTGACCTGCTGCCCTACGTCGCGGTGATCATCGCGGAGGCCGTCCTGGTGCTGCAGGCCCTCCTGGCCATGTGGACGATCCTCTCGGGCGGTCAGAACCCCCGGGACTTCGACTTCCACTCGACGCAGGACACGCTCTACGACGAGGACGCGATCGACCGGCTCGGCGTCCGCGACCAGCCTCACCTGTGGCCGATCGTCGTCGACGGGAAGACCGTCGTCGTCGACGTCTTCGTCACGGTCTACGGCGAAGAACTGTCGAAGATCGCGATGACGGTCCAGGCCGCCGTCGCGATGCAGGGCGCGCACCGCACGTGGGTGCTGGACGACGGTCGGAGCGACGAGGTCAAGGACCTCACCGCGAGGCTCGGCGCCCGGTACATCCGTCGGCTGACCAGCCACGGCGCCAAGGCGGGCAACGTCAACTACGCCCTGTCGGTGGCCAAGGGCGACTACTTCGCCATCTTCGACGCGGACTTCGTGCCCAAGCCGATGTTCCTGCACGAGACCGTGCCGTTCTTCATCGACGAGAAGGTCGCCTTCGTCCAGACCCCGCAGTCGTACGGCAACCTCGTGAGCATCGTCAGCCGCGGCGCCGGCTACATGCAGGCCGTGTTCTACCGGTACATCCAGCCCGGCCGCAACCGGTTCAACGCCGCGTTCTGCGTCGGCACCAACGTCATCTTCCGCCGTGCGGCGATCGACGAGGTCGGCGGCATCGACACCGACTCGAAGTCCGAGGACGTCTGGACGAGCCTGTTCCTGCACGAGGCCGGGTGGCGCTCGATCTACATCCCGATGACGCTCGCGATCGGCGACGCCCCCGAGACCATCGAGGCGTACAGCAAGCAGCAGCTGCGCTGGGCGACCGGCGGCTTCGAGATCCTCTTCCGGCACAACCCGCTGAGCCCCCGCCGCACCCTGACGATGGACCAGCGCTTCCAGTACACGCTGACGGCCACCCACTACCTGACGGGCATCGCCCCGCTGCTGCTGATCATGGTGCCGCCGATGGAGATCTTCTTCGACCTGCGCCCGATGAACCTGCACATCTCGGTGCTGCAGTGGCTGCTCTTCTACTCGGGCTTCTACCTGCTGCAGATCGCGCTCGCGTTCTTCACCCTCGGGTCGTTCCGCTGGGAGGTGCTGATGCTCGCGTCGGTGTCGTTCCCGATCTACGTCAAGGCGTTGTGGAACGTGCTGAGCGGCAAGGACACGGCCTGGCACGTGACCGGCGGGGGCAAGGCGTCGAGTCCGTTCAACGTGCTCGTGCCCCAGGTGCTGTTCTGGCTCTTCCTGTCGCTCACCTCGCTCGTCGCGATCTGGCGGGACTGGGACAACCGGGTGCTCACGCTCGCCACGGTCTGGAACCTGATCAACACCGCCGTGCTCTCGGCCTTCCTGCTCGCGGCCCTGCGTGAGGCCGGAGCCATCAAGCGTGCCGCCCGCTCGGGGTCGAGCGCTCGCACGACCGTCGCCGGTCCGATCACGACCGGGCCCGTGGCGACTCAGACCCTCCGCACCCAGGTCGCCCGACCCCTGCCCCGGAGCCACGACGAGTTCCTCGAGCTGTCGTCCGAGCAGCGACTCGAGCAGCGCCGGCGCGACGACGAGCGGCGTCACCTGCTCGAGGCCCGACTGGCCGTGGCCGACGACCAGCACGCCCACGAGGCGCAGCACGGCGACGAGGCGTCGCACACACAGCACGCGGGACCGGTGTCCGGACCCGACCGACACGACACGAACGACCGAGAGAAGGTGGTCTCATGACCTGGGGCAACAGGATCAAGATGACCGTCGGCATCCTGGTGGTGCTCGCCCTCGTGGCCGTCTTCACCGTCATCTTCACGCAGCGGCAGGCCCAGGTCATCAGCACCAGTGCCGCCATCGCGAGCCAGGACTTCTCCGTCGGCACCGACTACAGCGGCACGGTCACCTCGACCGACGCCGAGGTCGGCGACCGGGTGAAGAAGGGCGACGTGCTCTTCTCGCTGCAGAGCCCCTCGCTGCAGAAGGACCTCGCGGACGACGTCGTCGTCCCCGACACGGACGCCTACACGGTGGACGACGACGGCACCATCACCTTCATGGCCACCGTCGACGGCACGCTGTCGCAGCTCGACGTCCGCGAGGGCGGGTTCCTCGGCTCGGGAACGTCCGTCGCGACCATCGAGAAGGCCGGCACGCTCTTCGTGGACGCCGACTTCACGCTCACGCCTCGCGACTACGAGCGCATCCAGGACGGCGCGACCGTCGACGTGATGCTGCCCAACCAGCAGGTCGTCGAGGGCAGCGTCGACCTGGTCAGCGTGCAGACCAAGGACGGCGCGGCCGCGGCCACCGTCCGCGTGGTCAGCGACCAGCTGAGCGAAGGGGCCTACAACGGCCTCGTCGCGAGCGGCACGCCGGTCGAGGCGACCATGCACCTCCGCGACGACGGCATCCTCGCCGGGCCCGTGGACACCATGCAGGACTTCCTGCGCCAGATCGGGGTCTGACGATCCCCGGCGCACGGAGAAAGACGACGGGTCGGTCCGGCCGACGGGATCGTTCGGGATCACCGATCGGTTCCGGGCCGGCCCGTCACCCCCGGGAGGCGCGGGTCGAGATCCGACCCGCCCCGCGCCTCCCGACCCTCCGCCGGGTCCTCGCCGGCGTCGCCCTCGGCACGGCCGGCGTGCTCGTGCTGGCCGGCTGCACCGGCGGCTCGGACACGGACGGCGACACCACGGGCCGCCCCGACGCCGGAGGCGACGTGTTCCCCTCCTCGCAGGTCGACCCCCTGGTCGCCGCCCTGCCCCACGAGTCGGTCGGCACCGTCCCGACCATGCGCCTCGCCGACGGCCTCGTCCCGCCCACCAACACCTGGTTCTCGGGGCTGGTCTTCGGTGACGAGCCGACGCCCGTGTTCCCGTTCCCGATCTCGTTCCAGCTGACGCAGGCCGGCTTCGCCGCGGGACTCCCGGTGCCGGTGGCCTCCGAGAAGGCGATCGTGTCGCCCGCCCTGCCCGACGTCACCCTCGACGTCCAGGCCTCGGCGACCGAGATCAGTGCCTACGACGACGTCTCGGTGACGATCGCCCACCTCGACGGCGACGCGGTGCTCGGTCACACGACCGTCGCCGAGGGCTCGCCGGTCGTCTCGTACACCGCCGCGACCGCGCAGACCGACACCCTCGGGACTGCCGTCACGACCGTCGGCGACGGTCGCGGCACGTTCACCGTCGGCAGCACGACGTGGGGCGTCGCCGTGACGGACGGCAGCCTCGACGGCACGGCGGTCCGGCTCGACGAGGGCGGCTCGGTCGTCCTCGTGCCGCTGCCCGACGGGGCCACCGACGAGCAGGTGCGGACGGTGCTCGACGCGGCCGCCTCGCCGCTGACGTCGGTGACCACCGCGCACCGCGCCTCCGGGTCCGGGTCGTCGGCGGTGTCGACCACCGAGCTCGGCTACGAGACGGCGGCCGGGGGAGACACCCTGCTCGTCCCGGCCCCGCACATGGGCGACGCGGCGACGGGTGGCGGCACCGGGCTGGGCTACGACACGATCTACGGCACCGTCCCGTTGTCGATCGGCTCGACGCTGGCGTTCGACGCACCGGTCACCACGGCCTCGACCGGGCTCGACCTCTCGGGGCTGAGCGACGACCAGAGGGCGCAGCTCGAGGACCAGGTGCAGGTCGACGTCGCCCGCACGGCGGAGACGCCGGTCGACACCTACTACGGCGGCAAGGCGCTTTACCGGTCGGCGATGCTCCTGCAGCTCGCCCGGCAGCTCGGGGACGACGCGTCGGCCGAGACCCTCCGCACGTCGGTCGTCGACCGACTCGACCGGTGGACCGACCCCTCGGGCTGCGAGACGCGCGAGCAGGAGTGCTTCGTCTACGACCCCGCCGTGAAGGGCGTCGTCGGCAAGGCGGCGTCGTTCGGCTCGGACGAGTTCAACGACCACTACTTCCACTACGGCTACTTCCTCTACGCCGCCGGCGTCGTCGCGGCCGACGACCCCGAACTGGCCGAGCGCTGGCGTCCGGTCATGGACCTGCTCGCCGCCGACATCGCCTCGGGCGCCGACAACGGGTCGTTCCCCGACCGGCGTGCCTTCGACCCCTACTGGTCGCACAGCTGGGCCTCGGGCTACTCGCCGTTCGCCGACGGGAACAACCAGGAGTCGTCGTCCGAGGCGGTCAACGCCTACGCGGGCCTGTCGCTCTGGGCCGCGGCCACGGGTGACGACGCGCTCGGCGACGAGGCGTCGTGGATGCTCAGCGGCGAGGCCTCGTCGGCGCTGGCCTACTGGCTCGCCCCCGACCTGACCGGCCCGACGTCCGCCGGCTACGGACACGCGATCGTGTCGCTGACCTGGGGTGGCAAGCGCGACTACGGCACCTGGTTCTCGGCCGAGCCGTCGGCGATCGCGGGCATCCAGTTGATCCCGCTGAGCCCGACCTCGGTGTCGTACCTGACGTCGTCGGCGGGCGGAGGCGCCCGGCAGATCGCGCGCGTGGTCGACGAGGCGAGCGCCTCGGGCTTCGACCGGCCGCTCGGCGACTACGTGCTGATGTACTCGGCCCTCGAGGGGCCCGACCAGGCCGCGGCGGCCCTGACGGCACTCGCCGACCTGCCCGAGACGGGCATCGACGACGGCAACTCGCGGGCCTACGCGATGGCCTACGTGATGACCGCCGGGGCGCGGTAGGGCCGAGCGCAGGAGGCGCGGGTCGGCGAGGGCGGGCCCGGCTCAGCCGACGAGGCGCACCGGCTCAGCCGACGAGGCGCACCGGGTCGACGAGGCGTTGCACGCTGCCGTCGGGGTGGTTCGCGACGAGCGTGCCGCCCCAGAAGCCGAGCTGGTCGCGCTCGGTGTCGAGCTGCCAGAGGCGGCGGCCGTCGGACAGGTCGAAGGCGGTGACCGTCGAGGTGCGACCGCTCGAGGCGGTCGTGGCGTAGCCGGTCGTGCGGCCGACGAGCGCGATCTGGGACTCGCCCGGCACCACCGCCCGGGCCACCTCGTGGCCCGACGCCGCGTCGAGCAGGCGGACGGTGCGCTGGGCCGCCTCGTCCGACGTGAGGTCGCCGGACACCGCCGCCGCGCCTCCTGGTTCGAAGGTCTGGGCGAAGACGAGCGACCCCCGGTCGCCGGCCGGGTCGGTGGTCACCCGCGCGAGCCCGTGGCGGCGGTCGCGGGGCGGGGTCGTCCAGAGCTCGGCGCCCGTGCGGCGGTCGACGCAGACGACCCCGGGCGTGGTCGAGAAGACGAGGCAGTCGCCGGTCGCCTGCACCCCGCGGTCCTGGCGGAAGCCGTGCCGCCAGAGTTCGCGCCCGTCGAGCGAGAGCGCCACCACCGTGCCGTCCGTGTCGTCGGTCGAGGTGGGGATCGCCGGGTCGAGGCCCACGACGACGAGGTCGCCGTCGACGACGAGGGTCGTGGCGGTCGGCAGGTCGGGCCCCCAGTCGTGCGTCTCGCCGGTGCGTCCGTCGACCGCGGTGATGGTCCCGCCGTCGAGGACGAGCAGACCGTCGGGGGTCAGGGCCTCGTCCTGGCTGCCGGTGGTCTCGCCCGTCCACACGGGGGTGTCGAGGTCGTCGGCGGCGTAGAGCGAGAACTCGCCCGTGCCGGGCTCCGCGTCGTAGTAGACGCGGGAGTCCTGGTACGAGAACTGCGGGTCGCTCGAGACGAGGGCCCAGGAGGCGGTGGCGTCGGTCAGGCGCGCGCGCCCGTTCGGCGAGGTGGTCACGTCGGTCAGTTCGCCGGTCCCGAGGTCGAGGCGGGCGTACGACGAGGCGAACCCGTCGCCGCCGAAGCCCAGCGTCGAGACGAGGGCCGTGTCGGTGGCGCCGTCGGCGGGCCAGACCTGGACGAAGCCGCTGCCGGCGTCGAGCTCGGTGCCGAGGTCGACCCACCAGCGGACGGTGCCGTCGACGGGGTCGACCCGGGCGAGCCGGCTGACGGCCTGCGCGGTGCTGCCGAAGCCGCCGTCGAAGCGGCAGTCGGCGCCGACGTCCGTGGCGGCGCTCGTGCCCCTGCCGTCGTCGCCCGCGGCACCGCCGGCGCTGACGAGGACGTCGCCGTCGAGCCGGTCGGGGCCCACCGCGGGCTCCGCCTGCCAGAGCAGGCACCGACCCTGGTCCGCCGGCACGCCGACGTCGGCGGGCGTCAGCGTCCACGACCCGGGGACGGGCTCGTGCCGCAGGTCGTCGCCGACGACGCCGTCGAGCGCGGCGGCCGACGAGTACCGCGGTGCCTCGACCAGGCCGGCGGTGGTCACGAGCGCCGCGGCGGCGACCACCGCGGCGGCCACGAGGGCGAGCCGGCGAGGGCGGGAGGCGCGGTGCCAGACGGCGGCCCCGCGGCGGCGGGCGCGCGCGAACGGCTGGTCGCTCGGTCGGGCGTCGTCCGTCACCCGGCCATGGTACGAGGCGGGCGCGCGGGCGGGCCGTGAGCGGTCCCGGGGTCGGGACCCGCGCCTCCTGGGCTCCCGGGGTCAGCCGTTAGGCTGGTGCGGGCCGTCCGGTCCCGCCCGCCGGTGCACGAGCGGCTCCGCCCGTTCGCCCTCTCGTCGCCCGTCCCCCGAAGGAGCCGCGCCATCGAAGCCGTCGTCATCTCGATCCTCGCCCTGGCGATCGTCGTGCTCGTGGTCATCCAGGTGATCTACCGTCGCCGCGTGCTGCAGCGCCGGGAGGCCTCCGGTCAGCGGGTCGTCGGCCGCGGCACCTACGTCGTGTTCGGCGTGATGGCGGCGTTCTTCCTCTTTGCGGTGTTCGTGTTCCCGCTGCTGGTGCGGGGGTAGGGGCACGACGGAAGGTGCCGATCAGCGTCGGTGGTCGATCGGCACCTGAGGGGCCGCGAGACCGGGCCAGAAGTCCTCGCCATCGGCCCACTCGGCGAACAGGTCCGGAAGTGTGGCCTCGGAAGCCCCACTGCGAACCAGGAGATCGTCCAGGGAGGCGATGACGTCGAGAACCGACCGAGGGCCGAACTGGCCGACCAGCCTCTTCGCTTTGACTCGGACGTTGTTGGGTGTGGGGCCTGCGTCGACGACCGAGTGATGCCAGAGCCGACTGTGGTGGGCGCAACGGTTCCGCAGATAGACCAGTGCCCGGACGCGGTACGCGAAGCCCGCCGTGGCGACCCCGACGCTGGCTGCCACGTCGGCAGTGAGGGTGCCCCCGGCCCCTCGTTCGATGCATTTGGACAAGGTTCCGAACGAGAAGGCTTCGACCGCCGACCAGACCGGCAGATCGGCGAAGTGAGCATCGTTCCCGGTGCCGGACTTGAAGTGCAGGATGTGCCTCTCCTTGCTGCGACCGACGTCGCGGAGGCACGCCATGACGGTCGGCTCGGCATCGCCGACGTCGGTGTAGAAGTCCTGCTCCAGGTACCGTCCACGGGGGCCGTGCCTGTCGCCGATCACTCGGGCCACGTGCGTTCGGAGCACCAGCTCGGCACGCGTCAACGGGGCGACGAGCCGAGCACGAAGGGCTTCGTCGGCCTCGTAGACGCGACGGATGTCGTCGAAGCCGGTACCCGGGCGGAACGAGTCGTCACCCACGTGGGGCGCGGTCTGGAAGTACCTCGCCCAACCCGACAGGCGGTAGTAGCTGTGGGCCGCGAGGAAGGCTCGGCATTCTGCTTCGTCGGGGATGATCAGCCCGCGTGATCTCAGCAGGGCTGATTGCTGTTCGAGGGAGAGGCTCGGCTTCATGACGTGTTCCAGAACGAAAAAGGCCCCTCCCATTTGAGCATCGTCGAGAGGCTTGGGAGGGGGTCGATTGATTCGAGCTTAGCCGAACGGCCCTAGCCTTACGTGCATGTCCGAGGTCGAACCGCCCATCGGGGCCGTCGAGACGCGCCCTGCCGAGGCGGCCGATCTCGAGGCGTGCCTGGCCGTCTGGGTCGCGGCGTGCGCCGCACGCGACGGGCAGGCGTTCGAGGGGGTCGCCGAACGGGCCCGACCGAAGTTCGACGCGGGCGTAGTGTGGCTGGTCGCGGACGGTCCCGACGTGGACGGGCCCGACGTGGACGGGCTTCGTGGCGTCGACGGTTTCGTGCTCGCGACGCGGCCCGGCAGCGGTTTGCCGGGCGACCCCGAGGACGCCCCCGTCGTCGGCCTGCTGGCTACCAGGCCCGGCGCCCAGGCGCGCGGGCTGGGGCGTGCCCTCCTGAGGGAGGCGACCCGCCAGCTCGGCGCGCTCGGTCACCGCCGCGTCGTCTTGCACGCACTTCTCGACAACGTCGCCGCGGTCGGGCTCTACGAGAGCGAGGGGTGGGTGGCCGCGGGCGACCCGTTCGAGCACTCGCTGCTGAAGCGGCCCACGCAGCGGTTCGACCGGCTGCTCTGAGCCGAGCTCGTCGGCGCCGCAGCCGTGACGTCAGCGGTCGGCCACCGCCGTCGGATCGGCCAGGCGTCGGACGACGCCGTCCTGGGTCACGACGACCAGGTGCTGCCCCCAGAACTCGTACGTCAGCACGTCGTCACGCGACGTCCGCCAGAGCTCGCGGCCGCTCGACCGGTCGAGGGCGACGATCGCCAGACGCCCGTCGACCCCGAAGGTCTGCTGGTAGACGGTCGTGCGGCCCTGGGCGAGGGGTGCCGAGTACCCCGGCAGGGTCGCCTCGAAGACCACGCGCCCGTCGTGGGCGTCGAACGTCGTCACGGTCGAGGTCTCGTCGCCGAAGTCGCTGGACGGTGAGACGGTGACCTGCACGTCGTCGAAGGCGGAGCTCGGCGAGGGGTTCCACCCCGACTGCACCGTCTGTCCGCGGGCGACCGGGACCGTGGTCGACCACACGGTCTCGCCGGTCGAGGGCGACAGGCAGGTGACCGCGCTCCGATCCACGGGTCCGTCCGCGTCGGCGGTGTCGCCCGCGTCGTCGGTGTCGCCCGAGTCGTCGGAGCCCCTCGGCCCGGCGACCACCGGGTCGCCGCTCACGACGGGGGCCGTGACCGTGACGCACCGGTCCGACACGATCAACGAGGCGTCGCCCGACAGGTCGGCGGACCAGTCCACGGTGCCCGGCCGGTCCTGCGAGAAGGCGACGAGCTGCTGCCCGGAGGGGGCGGCGAGCGTCACGACGACGTGGTCGCCGGCCGCCTCCGGCCAGCCGTAGGTGTCGTCGTCGATCGGCAGGCGGTGCACGTCACCGGTGGCGGCGTCGATCACCCGTGATCCGTCGCCGGCCGTCGTCAGCACGTAGAACTCGTCGTCGACGAGCCTCACGGTGGCCTGCGACGGTTCGTCGGCCCGCCACGACACGGCGTCGGGGGCGTCGAGGGCACGGAGCTCGTACCCCGTCACGTCGCCCTCGTCGGTGGTCGGCCCCGAGCCGTCGGGCCCGAACCTCGTCCGGGGCTGGTGCGAGACGAGGACGGTCGTCGACGAGACCTCCTCGATGCGCGTCACCTGGTCGGGATCGGACGACTCGACCGCCGCCGACCAGTCGGTGACCTCGCCCGTCCGCAGGTCCAGCCGGGCCAGGGTCGAACCCGCGTCGACCTCGACGACCAGGGTGGCGGTGCGTCCGTCGGCGTCCGGCGTCACCCGGACCGACCGCACCGCCCGCCCCAGGGCCGTGGCCACGTTCGCGCTCCACACCACGTCGCCGGTGTCGCCGTCGACCCGGGCCAGGCGTCCTCCGGCACCCCCGCAGCGGTCGGACTGCTCGGCCGACTGGGCGGTGACGAGCGCGTCGTCGCCGACCATCCCGGCGAACGCGTAGTAGGCGCACCCCGAGGGCATGCCCGGCGTGGCCGCACCAGCCAGGTCGGTCCGCCAGACGGTCGCCGTGGGCTCGGACCGCAGGTCGTCGACGAGCATCGCGGGGCGCACCGGCTCGTCGTACCGCGGTTGCATCGCGAGGCCCGCGCCGGCGACGAGCGCGGTCACCACGGCGACGGCGCCGACCGTCAGCCCGAGGCGGCGAGCCCGGGAGGCGCGGCTCCACCCCCGGCGCAGCGCACGACCCGTCCGGCGTCCGACCGCCTGCAGCGGGGGGCGCCCCGCGCGCCGTCCTGCTCCGGTGGCCTCCACCCCGTCGTGCCCGTCGCGAGCATCGACGTCGGCTGCGTGCTCGTCGGGGTGACCGGTCGCGGAGGCGGGCGTCGCCGGGGAGCCGGCCCGCGCCTCCCGGGCTGCCGCCGGGCGCTCGGGACGCGTCGGCTGCCACGGTCGTCCGTCCACGATGCCCCCTCGCCCGCCATGCTACGAGACGCGGCCGGTCCGCCGGTATGCTGGCGCGTCGTCCCCCGAGACGGGGCGACCCCATCGCCCGCACCACCCAGGAGGCAGCATGAGCACCGTCCCCAAGGCCCGGGGTCTCAGCACCCTGTGGCGCACGAAGTCGGTCGAGTCGTCGCTCGCCGACTCGACGGGACCCGAGAACGGGCTGAAGCGCTCGCTCGGCGTCACCGACCTGACCCTCATGGGCATCGCCGTCGCGGTCGGGGCCGGCATCTTCTCGGTGGGCGCCAACGCCGCCGCGAACTTCGCGGGCCCGGGCGTGACGCTGTCGTTCATCCTCGCGGCCGTCACCTGCGGCCTGGCGATCATGTGCTACGCCGAGTTCGCCTCGACCATCCCCGTCGCGGGCAGCGCGTACACCTTCACCTACGCCACCCTCGGCGAGTTCCTGGCCTGGATCATCGGGTGGGACCTCATCCTCGAGACCCTCACCGGGGCGGCCGTGCTGGCCAAGTACTGGGGCATCTACCTCAGCACCGTGTTCTCCGGCTTCGGTCTCGACGTGCCCGACACCCTGTCGATCGGGCCGCTCGAGCTGAGCTGGGCGCCGTTCGTCATCGTCGCGTTCTTCACCGTGCTGCTCGTCCTGGGCACGCAGCTCAGCTCGCGCGTCGGCAGCGTCTTCACCGTGATCAAGGTCGCGATCGTGCTGTTCGTCATCGTCGTCGGCTTCTTCTTCGTCAAGTCGTCGAACTACACGCCCTTCGTCCCGGCGTCGCAGCCCCGCCCGGCCGGCGAGGGAGACGTCTGGACGCAGTCCCTCTTCTCGTTCGTCTCGGGTGCCGAGCCCGCGCAGTACGGCGTCTTCGGCCTGCTCGCCGGCGCCTCGCTCGTCTTCTTCGCCTTCATCGGGTTCGACGTCGTCGCGACCAGCGCCGAAGAGGTCAAGAACCCGCAGAAGACGATGCCCCGCGGCATCTTCCTGGGCCTGGCCATCGTCACCGTGCTCTACGTCATGGTGTCCATCGTGCTCACCGGCATGGTGTCGTACCGCGACCTCGCCGCCGTCGAGGCCCCGACCCTGGCCACGGCCTTCGACCTGGTCGGCGTCGGCTGGGCCGCCCAGGTCATCGCCATCGGAGCCCTCATCGGCCTGACGACGGTCATCATGGTGCTGCTGCTCGGCCTCGCCCGCATCGTCTTCTCGATGGCGCGCGACGGCCTGCTGCCCCGCTGGCTCGCGAAGACCTCGGCCGTCCGCAAGACGCCCGTGCGCGTCCAGGTCATCGCCGGTGTGCTCGTCGCCCTGATCGCCGGGTTCACCGACGTCGGCGTCCTGGAGGAGATGATCAACATCGGCACGCTGTCGGCCTTCGTGCTGGTCAGCATCGGCGTCATCGTGCTGCGGCGCACCCGGCCCGACCTCCCGCGGGCGTTCCGGGTGCCGCTGTCGCCCGTGCTGCCGATCCTGTCGGCGGTGCTCTGCGTCTGGCTGATGTTCAACCTGACCACGCTCACCTGGGCACGGTTCGCCGTCTGGCTCGTGATCGGCGTCGTCGTGTACTTCGCCTACGGGCGTCGGCACTCGCGGGTCGGTCTCGGCGAGGACGCCGCCGCCCCGGCACCCGCCGTCGACGCCGGTGGCCGTCCGAACTGAGCGGCACCGCCGACCGACGGAGGACCCCGTCCCGGACGATGCATCCCGATCCTTCGGGGGCCGTCGTCGGGGACGGGGTCCTTCGCTGTGTGCCCGGGGCGTGACCGGCGGGGCCGGGCCGGGCGCGCCTCCTCGGCCTCAGGAGGCGCGGTGCGGCGCAGGAGGCGCGGTGCCGGTCAGGAGGCCGGGGGCGTGTCGAGCGCGTCGACGGCGGCGACGACCTCGTCGACCTCGGTGCGGGTCGTGTAGTCGACGTGGACGTCGGCGAAGACGACCTTGCCGTCGCGGTCGACGACGAGGACGGTCGGGAACGGAACGTCGGCGGTCGCGTCGGCGTTGCTGTCGGCGACGTCGAATCCGAGGTCGGAGTGCACCGCACGGGCGGCCGCGACCGGCTCGGTCTGGATGCCCAGGGCCCGGACGAACACGTTGCCCGGGTCGGACAGCACCGGGAACTCGAGGCCGCCGTTCGCGACGGACCGTTCGCTGCCCTCGGGCGTCTGGGGGCTGATCGCGACCAGGGCGACGCCGCGCTCCCGCAGTTCGGGCAGCAGGTCGGCCTGGTAGGTCTTGAGCGTCAGGTTGCAGTAGGGGCACCAGGCGCCGCGGTAGAAGACCAGGACGGCCGGACCCTCGCCGACGGTCTCCGACAGCGAGACCTCGTCACCGGCGGTCGTCACGAGCGTTGCGTCCACGATGGTGTCGCCCACCCGGACGGCGGCCGCGGGGACCCCCGAGTCGCGCAGTCCCGACTGCTCGTCATCGAAGACCCTCGTGGCGTCCGCGCCGATCTCGGCGTTGAAGCCCTCGTTGAACTCGGTCACCTTGTCGGCGATGCGGGTGGGGATGGGGGAGTCGGCGTTCGACATGGGGTCCTCTCGACCGTGACGGGGTGCACCGGGTTCGGGCCGGTCACCTCGATCGAGGGTAGGCGGATGCGCGCCCGGGGGACCGCACGGGGCGGGGTGGTGTTCGCAATCGTCCGGCCGCGGCCCGGCTCGGGACCGGCCGGGCGCTCGTCCTCGGCGGCCGCACGGCGCCCCGCACGGGCGTGTTGGCTGGTGCGGTGCAGACCTTCCTCCCCTACGCCGACTTCCGTGCCAGCGCCGAGGTGCTCGACGACAAGCGGCTCGGCAAGCAGCGGGTCGAGACGCTCCAGGTCATGCGGGCGCTCGTCGTGCCCGGCTACGGCTGGCAGAGCCATCCGGTCACCGCGATGTGGCGGGGGTACCGGCCGGCGCTGATGGCCTACCAGGTCGAGACCTGCGCGGCCTGGGTCGCTCGGGGCTTCGCCGACACCTGCCTGGACAAGACCCTGGCCACCCTCGACGAGGTCCCCGCCGACGCGGCGGCGTTCCGCGCGGACGAGTTCGAGCTGCCTCCGTGGTTCGGTCGGGAGGACGTCCACCGCTCACACCAGTCGAAGCTGCTGGCGAAGGCACCCGAGGCCTACGCCGCGGCGTTCGGCGACGAACCCGCCGACCTGGACTACGTCTGGCCCGTGCCGACCTCGGGCGACGCGTCGCGGTGACCCGCGGGGTCACCGGACGGGGTGACCGGGCGGGGTCAGGCCGCGCGCGCCTCCAGCAGGTCGAGGGCGGCGACGATCTCGTCGACCTCGGTGCGCGTCGTGTAGTCGGTGTGGACGTCGGCGAAGACGACGATCCCGTCGTGGTCGATGACGAGCACGGTGGGGAAGGGGATGTCGCCCGTCGCGTCGGCGTTGCTGTCGGCGACGTCGAACCCGAGCTGGGTGTGGACGGTGCGGGCGTCGGCGCTCGGTTCGGTGCGGATGCCGAGCGCGCCGCTCAGCACGTTGCCCGGGTCGGACAGCACGGGGAACTCCAGGCTGCCGTTCGTCACCGACGCCTTGGAGCCCTCGGGGGTCTGCGGGCTGATCGCGACGAGCGCGACGCCGCGCTCCCGCAGGCGCGGCAGCAGCTCGGCCTGGTAGGTCTTGAGCGTCAGGTTGCAGTACGGGCACCAGGCGCCGCGGTAGAAGACGAGCACGGCGGGCCCCTCGCCGACGGTCTCGGCGAGCGAGACCTCGGTGCCCTGCGGCGTCAACAGTGTCGCCTCGACCACGGTGTCGCCGGGTCGCACGGCGTCGTCGGGCACGCCGGCCTCGCGCAGGGTGCTCTGCTCGTCGTCGAAGACCTTCGAGAAGTCGGGGCCGATCTGCGCGGTGAACCCCTCGTTGAACTCGGTCACCTGCTCGGCGATGGTGGTGGAGGCGGGGGTGCTGGCGGTACTGCGGGTGTCGGTGGGGTTGCTGTTCGACATGGTCGTCCTCTCGCGCTGACGGGCTCGCCGGGTACGGCCGTCGGGTGTCGCTGATCGTAGGCACGTCACCCCGGACCGACGCCGATCCGCGTCACGGGGCGTCACACGCGGCCGGACGGCCGGGCTCTCGGGCTCTCGGGCGCTCGGACCCTGCCCTGCCGATCGCCCCTGCATCCCGGCGCTGCTCGGCCGCCGACCCATGCCGCCACGATGTAAACATCCCGCCACACGATTGCGTGGCGGGATGTTTACATCGTGGTGGCGTGGTGGCGTGGTGGCGTGGTGGCGTGGCGGCGTGGCGGCCTGCCGGCGTGGCGGTCGGGCAGGCGACCGTCAGCTCTGGCAGTGAGGGCACCAGTACGTGTCGCGGAGTTCGAGTTCGCTCTCGCCGAGCTCGCCCCTCTTGATCTTGGTGCCGCAGCGCAGGCACGGTTTGCCCGCCCGGCCGTAGACCCAGTCGGTCGTGCCGCGGAGGTTGCCGGTCGTCGTGCGGTCGACGCGGTCTTTGTTGGCCTGGATCAGCCGGTGAGCGAGGTCGATCATCTTGGGCCGGTTCTCGACCTCGCCGACGGGACGGGTCGGGAGCACGCCCCTCAGGAAGCAGAGCTCGTTGCGGTACACGTTGCCGACACCCGCCAGCACCCGCTGGTCGAGCAGCGCGAGCCCCACCTCGCGGGACGGGTCGGCCTCGAGGTTGGCGAGGGCGCGCGCGGCGTCCCAGTCGGGGCCGAGGAGGTCGGGGCCGAGGTACGAGACCACGCTGTCGTCGTCGTCGCGGGCCACGAGCTCGACGATGCCGAGGTCGAACCCGACGGCGACCCAGTCGGCGGTCTCGAGCACGACGCGCGCCTGGTAGGCCGGACGTCTCCACTTCGTGCCGTGCCGGTAGACGTGCCACGAGCCCTCCATCTTGAGGTGCGTGTGCAGCGTCAGGTCGCCGATGTGGTGCAGCAGGTGCTTGCCGCGGGCGATCACGTCGTCGATCACCTCACCGCTGAGGTCGACGGTCGCGAACGCCGGCACCCGGAAGTCGCTGGCGGTGAGCGTCTGGCCGTGCAGGACCGCGTCGAGGTTCTTGGCGGCGCGGTAGACGGTGTCTCCTTCGGGCATCGGTCAGGCCCTCAGCCGGATGCCGCTCGGCGTCGGTGCGAACCCCGCGTCGCGCAGGGCGTCGCCGAGGGCGGTACCCAACACGAACTCGCCGTCGACCCGTTCGACCGCGAGCTTGCCGATGCGGTTGCGCACGGTGGCGGCCAGCGAACCCGCGGCCAGGGCGAGCTCGCGCTCGTCCGGCTCACCGAAGGTCAGCACCGTCTTGCCGCCGCGCTCCACGTAGACGACGAGCCGCCCGTCGACGAGCACCACGAGCGAACCGGCCTTGCGCCCCGGGCGGTGACCGGACTTCTTCTTGCCGCCCGCGCCTCCTGGGGTGTCGCTCGTCGCACGGTCGTCGCCCCCCGAGGAGGCGCGGGTCGAGCCGGCGGCGGAGCCCGCCTCGGCGCGCTCCCCGGCTCCGGTCGCCGTGGTCGCCGCCGCCGCGGTGGCGGCTCGTGCCGCCGCGCTCGCCACGGCCGCGGCCTCGTCGGCGGAGGCGCCGTCGAGCGTCTGCCCGGGCCAGGGCAGGGCCGCCCCGTAGGGGTTCGCCGGGTCGGTGGCGGCCAGGGTCACCACGGGCACGTCGCGCTGACGACCCGCGGCGACGAGGGTGTCGTCGTCGCGTCGGTCGCCCTCGTCGCGCACGAACGACCGCAGGCGGTCGACCGTGGGCCCGGTCGCGAACTGGGCCGCCCCGAGGCCCTCGACGAAGTAGCCCCGTCGGGCCCGCCCCGTCTCTTCGAAGCCGCTGAGCACCTTGTAGGCCGTCGAGAAGCCGCCACGGACGCCCTCGTTGACGACGGCGCCGCGGGTGACGACGCCGTGACGTTCGAGGAGGATCTCGGCCGTCGCGGCGGCGCGCACGGTGCCGTCGGGTTCGGCCAGCGGCAGCAGCGACCAGCGGCCGCCGACGGTGGGCGGGCCCGCCTGTCGAGGCATGGCGACCCGGCCGCGGCTGCGGTACGACGAGCGCGACCGCGTCGGGGTGCGCGGCCTCGGCGTGCGTCCGCCGCCCACCTGGGTGCGCAGGGGCGCGAACGTGTCGTTGGTGATCTGCCCGGCCCAGACGAGCTGCCAGATCGCGGTGACCAGGGCGTCGTCGTCGGTGCTGCCCACGGCGTCCGACAACTGGCGGAAGAAGTACGCCCCGCCACCGGCCAGGGCCGCCAGCACCTCGCGCTGCAGGTCGTCGGTCTCGGCTCCGGACGGCTCGGGCAGGGTGACCTGGGCTCCGTCGGCGAGGTGCAGGCTGACCCAGCCGTCGTTGCCGGGCAGGGTGCCGGTGCCGGACCAGATGACGTCGCCGGTGGCCGTGAGCTCGTCGAGCATCGACGGGTTGTAGTCGGTCACGCGGGCCGGCAGGATCAGGGACTCCCAGGCCGAGGCAGGCAGCGAGACCCCGCTGAGCTGGTCGACGACCTGCACGACGCCGTCGAGGCCGCGCAGGCCCGACCCCTTGAGCCCGGTGGCGACGTGCTGCCAGGCGGGCAGGAAACGCCCGAGCGTCTCGGGGGCGACCGGCTCGACCTCGTGCCGGAGCGCGGCCAGCGACTTGCCGCGCAGTCGGCGCAGCACCTCGGAGTCGCACCACTCGCTGCCCTGCTGTCGGGGGCGGAACTCGCCCTCGACGACGCGACGCTGGGTGGCGAGCTTCCGCAGGGTGTCCATCACGACGGCGGTGCCGAGGCCGAGACGGTCGGCCACCATGGCGGGAGTGAAGGGGCCGTGGGTGCGGGCGAACCGGCCGATGAGGTCGCCCAGCGGGTCGTCGACCGGTTCGACGAAGGCGGTCGGCACGCCGATCGGCAGGGCGACGCCGAGGGCGTCGCGGAGGCGCGAGGCGTCCTCGATGCCGGCCCAGCGCACCGTGCCGGCGTGGGTGAAGCGCAGGACGCGGTTCGACCAGGCGAGGTCGGTCAGGGCGGTCTCGAGCGCGCGGTGGGCGTCGTCGCGGGCGGCCACGTCACCGGCGACGAGAGTCGCCGCGAGCCAGCTGCGGTCGATGATCTCGTCGGTGGTCAGCGGGCCGAGCAGACGCAACAGGTCGACGACGCCCTCGATGTCGCGGGCCCGGCGGTCGGGGGCGAGGCGCTGCAGTTCGAGCTCGTGCTGGTCGATGACGTCGGCGTCGAGCAGCTCGCGCAGCTCGGCCCGGCCGAGCAGCTCTTGCAACAGGCTCGAGTCGAGCGACAGGGCGGCCGCACGACGCTCGGCGAGCGGCGAGTCGCCCTCGTACATGAAGGCCGCGACGTAGCCGAAGAGCAGCGACCGGGCGAAGGGCGAGGGCACCTCGGTCTCGGTCTCGACGATGCGCACGGTGCGGCTGGCGAGGTCGCGGGTGAGGCTCATCAGGGCCGGCAGGTCGTACACGTCCTGCAGCACCTCGCGCACGGCCTCGAGCACGATCGGGAACTGCGGGTACTTGCGGGCGACGTCGAGCAGCTGCGACGAGCGCTGACGCTGCTGCCAGAGCGGCGACCGCTTGCCGGGGTTGTACCGGGGCAGCAGCAGGGCCCGGGCGGCGCACTCGCGGAAGCGTGACGAGAACAGGGCGGAGCCGCCGACCTCTTCGGTGACGATCTCGTCGAGGTCGTCGAGCTCGAACGAGAACAGCTCGGCCCCGGGAGGCTCGGCATCGGTGTCGGGGATGCGCACGACGATGCCGTCGTCGGCAGCCATGGCCCCGCCGTCGACCCCGAGCTGGTCGCGGATGCGGGCCGAGACCGCCAGTGCCCACGGCGCGTGCACCTGCATGCCGTAGGGGGAGTGCAGGATGAGGCGCCAGTCGCCGAGCTCGTCGCGGAAGCGCTCGACCACGAGGGTGGTGTCGGTCGGCACGTACGACGTGGCGGCCTTCTGCTCGCCGAGGAACGCGATGAGGTTGCGTGCCGCGCGCTCGTCGAGCCCACCGGCGGCGACGCGCGTGGTGGCGTCGGCCTCGCTCGAGTTCGACAGCTCGCGGACGTAGCCGCCGATGGCCTTGCCGAGCTCGGCCGGGCGGCCGATGCCGTCGCCCTTCCAGAAGGGGACGCGACCGGGCTGGCCGTAGGCGGGCGAGACGAGCACGCGGTCGTGCGTGATGTCCTCGATGCGCCAGCTCGTGGCCCCGAGGGCGAACACGTCGCCGACCCGGGACTCGTAGACCATCTCTTCGTCGAGTTCGCCGACGCGGGCGGCCTTCTCGCCGACCATGAAGACGCCGAACAGACCCCGGTCGGGGATGGTGCCCCCGCTCGTCACCGCGAGGCGTTGGGCCCCGGGGCGCCCGGTCAGGGTGCCGTGCACGCGGTCCCAGACGATGCGGGGTCGCAGCTCGGCGAACTCGTCGGAGGGGTACTTGCCGCTGAGCAGGTCGAGGGTGGCGTCGAAGGCGGAGCGCGGCAGGGTGGCGAAGGGGGCGCTGCGGCGCACGGTGTCGAACCAGGCGTCGGCGTCGAGTTCGTCGAGGGCGACGGCCGCGACGGTCTGCTGGGCCAGCACGTCGAGGGGGTTGGTCGGCACGCGCAGCTCTTCGATGAGCCCGGCGACCATGCGCTCGGCTGCGACGGCGGAGTGGATCAGGTCGGCCCGGTGCTTGGGGAACAGGACGCCGCGGGAGGTCTCGCCGACCTGGTGCCCGGCGCGGCCGACGCGTTGCAGGCCGCTGGCGACCGACGGCGGCGACTCGACCTGGATGACCAGGTCGACCGCACCCATGTCGATGCCGAGCTCGAGCGAGCTCGTGGCGACGACGCAGCGCAGTCGGCCGCTCTTGAGGTCGTCCTCGATGAGGGCGCGTTGGTCTTTCGACACCGAGCCGTGGTGGGCCCGGGCGAGCAGGGGATCGCTGCCGGCGGTCTGCCCCGAACCGCCCATGAGCTGGGCGGGCGCCCCGCCGCCGACGGCCGGGTTGCGCTGCGCGGCGGGTGCCGGGGCGAAGGGGTCGACGGCGTCGGCGGCCGCGTCGTCGCCGACCGGGCCGGCGGTGACCAGCTGGCCCCGCGCCTCTTCGGTGGCACGTTCGGCGGCCTCGAGGTCGCCGCCCTGGCGTTCGATCCAGATGTCGTTGAGGCGGGCCGTGAGGCGTTCGGCCAGGCGGCGTGAGTTCGAGAAGACGATGGTCGAGCGGTGCGCGGCGATCAGGTCGACGATGCCCTCTTCGACGTGGGGCCAGATGGAGCCCTGCGGCGCGGCGCCGGCGGCCGAGCCCTCGAGCGGGGCGGCGGTGCCGAGCTCGGTCATGTCGTCGACCGGGACGACGACCCGCAGGTCGAACTTCTTGTCGGCGCGGGGGTTGACGATGGTGACCGGTGCCGGGCCGGCGAGGAACCGCGCGACCTCTTCGGGCGGCCGGACGGTCGCGCTGAGCCCGATGCGCTGGGCGGGTTTCTCGAGCAGGGCGTCGAGGCGTTCGAGCGAGAGGGCCAGGTGGGCACCGCGCTTCGTCGAGGCGACGGCGTGGACCTCGTCGATGATGACCGTCTGCACGCCCTTGAGGGTCTCGCGCGCCTGCGACGTGAGCATGAGGTAGAGCGACTCGGGCGTCGTGATGAGGATGTCGGTCGGCGTGCGGGCGAGACGGCCGCGGTCGCTCGAGCTCGTGTCGCCGGAGCGCACGCCCACCGTGATGTCGGGAGCCTCGGTGCCCAGGCGTCTCGCGGTCTGGGTGATGCCCACGAGCGGTGAACGGAGGTTGCGTTCGACGTCGACGCCGAGCGCCTTGAGCGGCGAGATGTAGAGGACCCGGGTGCGGTGCAGCTTCTCGTCGGGCGGGGGTGACGAGGCCAACGAGTCGATCGACCAGAGGAACGACGCGAGCGTCTTGCCCGAACCGGTCGGCGCGATGACGAGGGCGTGGTCGCCCTGGCTGATGGCCGTCCAGGCGCCTTCTTGAGCCCGGGTCGGCGCGGCGAACGCCCCCCGGAACCACTCACGGGTCGCGGGGGAGAAGCGGTCGAGCACGTCGGTCATCGTTGCCATCCTGCTCTGCACCACCGACATTCCGCCGAGACGTCACGACGTGCCGCTCACGACCGGAGGGGCGAGGCGGGTCGTGACGTCTCGCCGACCGTGTCGGTCGCCCCGGCTACGGTGGGCGCATGCCGAACCTGCTCCACCTCGACTCGTCCGCCGACCTCACGACGAGCCGCTCCCGTGCGATCACCGCCGCGTTCGCCGACGCCTGGCGCGACCTCGGCGCCGACCACGCGGTCACCCGGCGCGACCTGCACGTCGACCCGCTGCCTCACCTGAGCGACAGCTCGTTGCACTGGCCGCCGCGGCTCCGGCAGCCGGGCGACGCCCCCGATCCCGCCCACGAGGCCCTGCAGCAGGCCCTGATCGCCGAGCTCGTCGCCGCCGACGTCGTCCTGATCGGTGCGCCGCTCTACAACTACTCGCTGCCCTCGACGCTCAAGGCCTGGGTCGACAACGTCCACCTGCCCGGCGTCACCGCGCCCTTCGACGGCGACGACCAGCAGCCGATGCTCGGACGACCCGCGGTCGTGGTGACCAGCCGCGGCGGCGCCTACGACGACGGCACGCCCACGGCCGGCTGGGACCACGCCACCCCGGTCCTCGAGATCGTCCTGGGGGCCACGCTCGGCATGCGCGTCGAGACGATCGCCACGAACCTCACGCTCAGCGACCGGCTGCCCATGCCCGAGGCCGCCCGCGAGCGAGCGACGCGCGAACTGCGAGAGGCGAAGGAGGCGGCGGTCGCCTCGGCTCGTCGCCTCGGGTGACCGTGTCGTCGCGTCGACGAGGCGGCCGTAGGGCCGGGGCCGCACGCCGCGTGAAGTCGGTCGTCGCGCGCGTGTTCGGCATGCTGGCCGCGGCTCTCGCGATCGTCGGGCTCGTCCGGCTCCTGCAGGGGCAGGCCGGGTTCGGGGCGGCGTTCCTCTTCGCGGCGTTCGTCTCGGTCGTCGTCGCCTACGCGCTGGTCCGCAGCGTGAACGCGTCGCGCCGCTGAGCCCTCGCAGTCTGGGCGGGTCGACGTGCGGCGTGGCTAGGCTCGACGGCATGCAGAGCCGCACCCTCGGAACCCGTTCACCCTTCCTCGCCGACCGTCCCGTCTCGGTCATCGGTCTCGGCACCTGGCAGCTCGGTGCCGACTGGGGCGACGTCAGCGAGAGCGACGCGCTCGACGTGCTGGGCGCCTCCGTCGAGTCCGGGGTGACCTTCTTCGACACCGCCGACGTGTACGGCGACGGGCGCAGCGAGCAGATCATCGGGCGCTTCCGTGCGTCGAACCCCGACGTGCCCCTCACGGTCGCGACGAAGATGGGCCGTCGGCTCGACCAGGTGCCGTCGAACTACGTCCGCGACAACTTCGTGGCGTGGACCGATCGTTCGCGCCGCAACCTCGGCGTCGACACGCTCGACCTGGTGCAGCTGCACTGCCCGCCCACCCCCGTCTTCGAGAGCGATGCGGTCTACGACGCCCTCGACGAGCTGGTCGAGAACGGTGCGATCCGTGCCTACGGCGTCAGCGTCGAGGAGACCGCCCAGGCCCTGACCGCCATCGCCCGACCGAACCTCGCGACCGTGCAGATCATCTTCAACGCGTTCCGTCTCAAGCCCCTCGACGAGGTGCTGCCGGCCGCGCGACGGGCCGGCGTCGGCATCATCGCGCGCGTCCCCCTCGCCAGCGGGTTGCTGTCGGGCAAGTACACGACCGAGACGACCTTCGCCGAGAACGACCACCGCACGTACAACCGTCACGGCGAGGCCTTCGACCAGGGTGAGACCTTCAGCGGTGTCGACTTCGAGCAGGGCGTCGCCGCCGCGCAGGAGTTCGCCGCGGCCGTCCCCGACGGCGTCACCGTGCCGCAGGCCGCCCTCGCGTGGATCGTCGAGCAGCCGGGCGTCAGCACGGTCATCCCCGGAGCGCGCAACGTGGCGCAGGCCACGGCGAACGCCGCGGCCGGCAGCGTCGGCGAGCTCGACGACGGGCTCGACAGCGAGGTCGTCCGCATCTACGACCAGTACTTCCGCGAGGCCGTCCACCCCCGCTGGTAGACCGGGTGCCGGCGGGCCGGCCCGGGGTCAGCGCCCGCGCGGTGCCGACACGAGTCGGCCCAGCAGTGCGACGCCCGACCCGATGAGCAGCCCGCCGACGACGTCGGACGTCCAGTGCGCCCCCACGTGGAGGCGCGACCACGAGACCGCACCGGCCAGCGGCAACAAGGCTGCCGCGGCTCCCGGCGACTCGATGGCGACGCCCGTCACGAAGCCGGCGGCACAGGCCGCGTGGCCGGAGGGGAACGACGCGGACAGCGGCTGGCTGCGTAGACGTCGCTCGATCGGGACGTCGTCGATCAGGGGCCGGTTGCCGCCGAAGATGCGCTTGCCGACGATGTTCGCCATGGCACTGGCGAAACCGAGCGACAGGGTGCCCCGCACCGCGGCACGACGCTGGCCGACGAGGGCGAGTCCTGCGGCGACCGCGGCCCACAACAGTCCGTGGTCGGCGAAGTGGCTGAGGCGGCTGAGGTTGCGGTCGACGACCGGCACTCCCCTGACCGAGTTGATGCGTTTCGCGGCCCGTCGGTCGGCGCGCAGCACCCAGGCGGGCAGGACCTGACGGGGAGTCTCGGAAGGCAGTGGCAGCAGGGGCACGCGACCACCGTATCTTTCCCCGGGGGTGGTGCCGCGCCTCCTCGGTTCCTGTCGTCGCTCCGCGCCGCCGACGTCACCCCCGACCGGGGTACAAGCTGGGCCGGCACGCTCGCTCCGCCGCGTACACCGGGGGCATGGCAGACAACATGTACACCCCGCAGAACCCCGTCACCCAGTACCCCCAGCCTCCGTTCGAGCACCAGCAGCAGAGCGCTCCCGGCGACGTCCACGCCATGAAGCCCGAGCCCGACCACGGCGAGACCAGCTACGTCGGCAGCGGTCGCCTGGCCGGTCGCAAGGCCCTCGTCACCGGTGCCGACAGCGGCATCGGCCGCGCGACGGCCATCGCCTTCGCCCGCGAGGGTGCCGACGTCGCGCTGAGCTACCTCGCCGAGGAGCAGTCCCAGGCCGAAGAGGTCGCCGCACTCGTCCGCGAGGCCGGTCGTACCGCCGTGCTGTTGCCAGGCGACTTGCAGGTCGAGCAGACCAACGTCGACGTCGTCGAGAAGACGGTCGCCGAGCTCGGCGGCCTCGACATCCTGGCGATCATCGCCGGCGTCATGCCGACCGTCAGCAGCATCGACGACTTCGAGACCGAGACGCTCGACCACGTCCTCAAGGCCAACATCTACCCGCTGTTCTGGTTGACCAAGGCCGCCTCGACGCACCTGAAGCCAGGGGCCTCGATCATCACGACCTCGTCGATCCAGGGCTTCCAGCCCTCGCCCGACCTCGCCGAGTACGCCGTGTCGAAGGCCGGCATCGCCAACTGGACCCGCGCCATGGCCCAGCAGCTGGCCGAACGCGGCATCCGCGTCAACGGCGTCGCGCCCGGCCCCGTCTGGACGCCGCTGCAGCCCGCCTTCGTGCCGAACGAGAAGATCGAGAGCTTCGGCTCGGAGGCCGCCTACGGCCGCCCGGGCCAGGCCGTCGAGCTCGCCCCGTCGTTCGTCTTCCTGGCGAGCCAGGAGTCGAGCTACATCAGCGGCGAGACCATCGCCGTGACGGGTGGCACGCCGATCCACTGATCACCCTCCGCCCTCGAGGACGCCGTCCAGTGGACCGGGCCCCGCGACACCACGCGGTGCCCGGTCCGCTGGGCGGCGTCCTCGCGCGCGAGGCGGGCGAGGTGGGCGAGGTGGGCGAGGTGACCCCCCAATTCGGACCGGCGGGCGTGGGTCCACCCGGCCCGCACCGGCGGGCGTGGTCCACACGGCCCGCACCTGCGGGGCAGGTCCGACAGGCTCGCACCGCCTGGCCCGAGCCGGGCTGGGCCCGGCTCAGGGGTGCCGCACGCCCTCGCCCGCGATCACGGCCCGGTACCCCTCGCGGAAGGTCGGGTACTCGAAGGTGAATCCCGTGCCGCGTAGTCGTGCGTTCGACAACCGCTTGTCGCCGCCCGCCTGACGACCCCGAGGAGGCGCGCTCGGCGGCACGGGCGACCCCAGTTCGTCGGCCACGAACGCCAGCACGTCGTCGAGCCTCGACGGCTCGTCGTCGACCCCCACGTACAGGACGTCGGTCGGCGCCGAGGTGGTGGTGAGGTGCACGATCGCGGCCGCCGCGTCGTCACGGTGGATGCGGTTCGTGTGGGGAGAGCTGCCGGCCGGCTCGGCCAGGCGCGCTTCTCCGTCGCGCACCTGGGTGATCAGTCGCTCCCGGCCCGGGCCGTAGATGCCGCCGAGGCGCAGGACGATGCCGTCGGGACGACGCGCGTGCAGCAGGGCCTCGGCCTCGAGGATGACCTCGGCCGTGGGGGAGGCCCCGGTCGCCGGGGTGGTCTCGTCGACGACGCTGCCGTCGTCGACGTCGTACACGGCGGTCGACGAGACGAACAGCACCCGGGCGTCGGCGGCCCCCGCCTCGTCGAGCGCGTCGAGGACGTTCCGCAGGCCGTCGACGTAGGACGCCCGGTAGGTGTCGACGTCGCGGGACCCGGCCGAGAGGGCGACGACGACGATCTCGGTGTCGGCGGGCAGCGTGGGCCGGGTGGCGCCGAGGTCGATCGACACGCCGTCGATCGACGCGGGCAGCTTCTCGGCCGAGCGACGAAGTCCGAGGACGTGGTGCCCGAGGGCGGCGAAGCGCAGGGCCGCCTCGGTGCCGAGGTCGCCGCAGCCGGCGAGGACGACGGTCATCGGCTCGCCTCGTCACGCGAGGGCGTCGACTCGGCCGCGAAGCGGTCGGTCGCCGCGATGAGCGCGTCGAGGATGCCCGGCTCGTCGAACGCGTGGCCGGCGTCGTCGACCAGGACGAACTCGGCGTCGGGCAGGGCGGCGTGCAGGTCGAAGGCCGTCGTCGCCGGCGTGCACAGGTCGTAGCGGCCCTGCACGATGACCGTCGGGATGTGCGAGACGAGGTGAGCGTCGCGGATCAGCTGGCCCTCGTCGAGGAAGCCGCGATGGACGAAGTAGTGGTTCTCGATGCGGGCGAAGGCCAGCGCGAACGCCGGGTCGGAGTACCGCTCGACCAGGTCGGGGCGGGGCAGCAGGGTGATCGCCGAGGCCTCCCACGACGACCACGCGACGGCGGCGGGCCCGTGGACGGCGGGGTCGGGATCGGCGAGGAGTCGCGCATAGGCCTCGATCAGCCCGCCGGGGCGTCGTTCGTCGAGGGGCACCGGGGCGAGGTAGCCCTGCCACCGGTCGGGCAGGACGTTCGACGCCGCGCCCTCGTAGAACCAGTCGAGCTCGCTCCGGCGAAGGGTGAAGATGCCGCGCAGCACGAGCTCGGTGACGCGGTCGGGGTGGGTCTCGGCGTAGGCGAGCGCGAGGGTCGAGCCCCACGAGCCGCCGAACACCTGCCAGCGGTCGATGCCCAGGTGCTCGCGCAGGGTCTCGAGGTCGGCCACGAGGTGGCGGGTCGTGTTCGTCGAGAGGTCGGTGCCGAACGTGCCGGCGTGGGGCGTGCTGCGACCCGCCCCACGTTGGTCGAGCAGCACGATGCGGTACCGGTCGGGGTCGAACAGGCGGCGGTGCGCGGGTGACGACCCGCTGCCGGGCCCGCCGTGCAGGAAGACCACCGGCTTGCCGTCGGGGTCGCCGCATTCTTCCCACCAGACCTGCTGGCCGTCGCCGACGTCGAGCAGGCCGGAGTCGTGGGGTTCGATCTCGGGGTAGAGCTGGCGCATGCGGACGAGCGTAGCCGGGGGAGCCGACACCGGCAGGGGAGGCGCGGCGCCTGGGGGCGACGACCCGCGCCTCCTCGTCCGGGGAGGAGCCGTCGCCCGACGGACGGTCGCGGACGGGCTCAGAGGCGGGCGACGGTCAGGTCGTCCTCGACGCCGTCGAACCAGCGATCGAGCACGGCCCGGAACTCGGGTTCGGTCGGGTCGGCCCGTGCGAACAGGGTCATCGACGAGCGCAGCTTGAGGGCGTCGATCCCGCCCATCAGCTCGCCGGCGCTCGCGGCGTCCGCCCGGGCCGCGACGCCCGCCGCCTCGCGCAGGCGCGGGCCGAGCAGGGGATGGGCGAGGTAGGCCCGCGCCTCGTCGAGCGATCGGATCGCGTAGGTGCGGTCCATGCCGCTGCGGCCGAGGCCGGCGATCTGTGGGAAGACGAACCACATCCAGTGCGAGGTCTTCCGCCCGCGGCGCAGCTCGGCCAGGGCCTGGTCGTGGGTGCCGTCGGCGTCCTGCGCGTCGACGTACCGTCCGAGGTCGAAGGGATCGCTCATCGCCCCGTTCTACGCGCTGCGGGTCGAGCCGTCTCCCCCCTGGCGCGGAGGCCGAGGACGGCGCTACCCTGGTCGGCTGCCCTGCCGGGCGGCGGACCACGTCCCCGCCACGACCCCGGAGCCCCCGTGACCGACATCGTGATCGACGAGATCGTCGTGCCCGACACCCTCGAGCCCCGTTCCGACGCCGGAGCCGACGCCGATGCCGGCCACGACGCCGATGCCAACCGCGCCGACCGCGCTGACCACACCGCACGCGTCGCCGCCTACGTCGAGGCCATCGGCCTCGAGAACGCCGTCCAGGCCGAGGTGCTCGGCTTCGGCGACCTCGACTTCGGCCCGGTCGAACAGCTGCCGCAGTGGCACGACCGGTTCACGCCGCGGCGGCTGTTCGTGGTGCGGTCCGGTGGTCGCATCGTCGGACAGGCCACCTACGAGACGCTCGCCGACCCGACCGTCACGACCTGCTGGCTCTGGGTCGCCGTCGCCCCCGAGCACCGCCGCCGGGGGCTCGGCACGGCCCTGCTCGACCACGTCGAGGCCGTCGCCCGCGCGGCGGGCAGGACCGACGCGATCTCCTTCGTCGCGTCCGGCCAGGGCTCGCGCCCCGACCCGGGCGACCGCCTCGAGGCCTCGACCGGTCACGGGTGGGTGCCCCGCGCTTCCTCGGAGGTCCGGTTCGCGCTCTCGCGCGGCTACGCGCTCGGCCAGGTCGAGCGCATCAGCCGCCTGCCCCTGCCGGTCGACGAGGAGGCGCTGGCCGCGATCCGCTCCGAGGCGCTCGCCGCGGCGGGGGACGAGTACCGCGTCCACACCTGGTCCGGCCCCACGCCTCCGCGCTGGCGGTCCGACGTCGCGGCGATGGCGACCGCGTTGAGCACCGACGCACCGATGGGTGACGTGCCGGAGCCCGAGGACGTCTGGACCGTCGATCGCCTGGTCGAGGCCGAGCAGCGACGCGCCGCGAGCGGGCGGGCCTCGCTGACCGCGGCGGCCGAGCACGTGCCGACCGGCCGGCTCGTCGCGTGCTCCGACCTCGCGGTGCCCGACGACGCGTCGCGGCCCGCCATGCAGCAGATGACCCTCGTGCGGCGTGAGCACCGCGGGCACCGGCTGGGCTGGCTCGTCAAGGCCGCCAACCTCGACCGACTGATCGCGGAGAAGCCGGGACGCCCGTCCGTGCTGACCTTCAACGCCGAGGAGAACCGGCCCATGCTCGCGGTCAACGAGGCCGTCGGGTTCGTGCCGATCGGCGTCGAGGGAGTGTGGCACCGGCTGCTGTGAGGCGGGAGGCGGGACGCGGGAGGCGGGCCTGCCGGTCGGCCGTGCCCGGAGGCGGGTCAGGCGATGAAGTCGGCGCTGACCTCGGCGGTGACCTCGATGTCGTCCGGGTACAGGTCGAACGTCACGGGGCCGCCCGACGAGAACGTCGCGACGGCACGGGCCAGGCCGAACGGGCTGCCCCCACCGGGAGCGCCGGGCCGCAACCCCGGCTCGAAGACCGACTGCAGCGTCGGCCGACCGAGCCCGAGCGCCTCGGCGTAGTCGCCGGCCCGGGTGACCGCGTCGGCGATCGCGGCGACCCGCACGGCCTTCTCGACCTCGGGCCGACGGTCGTGGCTGAGCGACCACTCGATCCATTCGACGGTGACGCCCGGTTCGACGGCGACGTCGCCCACCCACGACGCCAACGCGTCGAAGTCGCTGAACCGCACGTCGACGGCGGCCCGGGTGCGGAACCGCACCACCGAGGAGGCGCGGGTCGCGTCGGCCCCGTCGCCCCGGTCGGTCGTCGCCTCGGTCTCGACCGCGACCCTTTGTGCGCTCCACCAGGTGGCGGCCTCCTGGCGGCGCCAGGCCGTGGCCTGTTCGGTGAGGCGGGAGTGCACCGCGGCGGTGTCGCGGACGACCGCCTCGCGGTCGTCGCCGTCGAAGCCCACGGTGAGGTGGACGACGCCGCGCTCGGCACGGTGGCGGTGGGTGGCGGAACCGGACACCGAGAGCGTCGCCATCGCGCGCCTCCTTCGTTCGTCGGGTGGTGCGGGGCCGGGTGGGGCCCGGTGGTCAGTCGGCGGAGGCCCGTGGTCAGTCGGCGGTGCCGGCCTCGCCGGCCACCACGGAGGCGCCGCCGTCGACCACCGGCGCGGCGGTGACGCGACCGATGAACGCGTTGAGGTCGTCGAGTTCTTCTTGCGAGATGCCGTGGGCCAGCCCGGGGTAGACGGTCTGCTCGGCGTCGGCGTGCGTCTCGAGCCAGGCGGACGTGCGCTCGACGGCGTCGGCGGGGATGACCTGGTCGACGTCGCCGCGACCGTAGAAGACGGCGGGGCGGGCGGCCGTGACGGCGTCGTCGCGTGCGGCCGCGCACTCAAGCGTGGCGTCGTCGCCCGCGGCGGGGACCACGAACCCCGCGAGCACGGCCGCGAACGCGAACCGCTCGGGCGCGTGACGGAGCAGCTGCAGCGAGAGCGACCCGCCCTGCGAGAACCCGAGCAGGCTGAGGGACGGATGGTGCGCCCCGAGCGAGTCGAGCCAGGCGAGCACGGCCTCGGCCGCGTCGTCGACGGCGCCCGGATCGGGTGCGCCGGGAGTCGACAGCGGGTACCACGAGAACCCGTCGCCGTGGGGCAGTGGTGCCCGCAGCGACGCGACCACGAACTGCTGCGGCAGGTAGGGGGCGAGCGCGATCAGGTCGCCCTCGTGCGAGCCCACGCCGTGCAGCAACACGAGCAGGGGACGCCCGTCACGCTCGGCCTCGACGGCGGACCACTGGACGAGGGACGGGTCGATCTGCACCATGGGCCGAGCCTAGCGACGGGTGCCGACATCGGGGCCGGTGCTGTTCGCCCGTAGCGTCACGTCACGCGATCGGGCCCCCGAGCCGGTAAGAATGGCCCATGAGCTCCGTGCGGACACCCGACCCCGACCCCAATCCCGGCTGGCTCTCGGAGGACGAGCTCTTCCAGGCGCGTCAGCACCTGCCGATCCTCTACGTCGAGGCCGTGCCCGTGCGGACCGACGGCCTCGGGGTCGTGACCGAGGTCGGGGTGCTGCTCCGCGCCTCCGACGAGGGGTCGATCTCGCGCATGCTCGTGTCGGGCCGGGTGATGTATGGCGAGAGCCTGCGCACCGCGCTGTTCCGCCACCTCGAGAAGGACCTCGGGCCGATGGCCTTCCCCCAGCTGCCGCCGTCTCCGGTGCCGTTCCAGGTCGCCGAGTACTTCCCGCTGCCCGGTTCGTCGGTCTACACCGACCCGCGTCAGCACGCGGTGTCGCTCGCGTACGTGGTGCCCGTCACGGGCACGTGCGACCCGCGGCAGGACGCCCTCGAGCTCACCTGGCTGACGCCGCACCAGGCCGCCTCCGACGAGGTCGCCGCCGAGATGGAGGGCGGGCGCGGCACCCTGCTGCGCAGCGCCCTCGCCTCCGTCGGCGCCCTGCACTAGCGGCGCTCGCAACACCCCCGACGCGGCGTGACACCTTCGGATCGCGGGGTGTCTCGCCGGTTCGGGGGTGTCGCCCAGCACCTCTCCACAGGCGAGGAGGCGCGGGCCGCGTCCCTGACGGCGCTCGGCCAGGCTGGACCGATGCGCGACACGTCAGGCCTGCTCATCCGTCGTTCCCGGCTCGTCGACGACGGCGTGGATGCCTCCTCCATCGAGCGGGACGCGCGACGTGGCCTCGCGGTGAGGCTCGCCGCCGGCGTGTACGTCCGGACGGACGACTGGCGGTCGCTCGGCCCGGCGTCGCAGCACACCGCCCGCGTGCACACGGTGCTGCCCCGGCTCGGACCGGACGCCGTCGTCTCCCACGAGTCCGCCCTCGCCATTCGGGGGTTTCCGCTGCTGGGCGAGTGGCCTCGAAGGGTGCACGTCGTGGCACGTCAGCGCGCTCGTGACAAGGTGACCGGGTCCGTCCACCAGCACGCGGCGCCCCTCGGCGACGGCGAGATCGACACGGTCGACGGGCTGCCCGTGGTGGGTGCCGCCCGAGCGGCCGTCGACAGCGTGCGCCGGCGCGACCTGCGCGGGGCGACCGTCGTGCTCGACCACGGGCTGCACGCGGGCGCGTACGACCGGTCCGCGCTCGAGGCCGCCCTGGCCGCACGGCCCGGGGTGCCCGGGCGTCGACGGGCGGCGGTCGCCGTCGCCTTCGCCGATGGGCGGTCCGAGTCGCCGGGTGAGTCGTTGAGCCGGGCGGGCATGAGGGCCGCCGGGCTCACGGGGCCCGTGTTGCAGGCCCGGTTCCCGGTGACGGGCCCCCTGATCGGCTTCGTGGACTTCTGGTGGCCGCAGTTCGGCGTCATCGGCGAGTTCGACGGCGAGGTGAAGTACCGCGACGAACGGATGCGGGCCGGGCGCAGCCCCGAGCAGGTCGTGATCGACGAGAAGCGGCGTGAGGACGATCTGCGGGCGCTGCCCGGCGTTCACACCGTCGTCCGATGGACCTGGGGCGACGCCCTGCGCGCCGAGCCCATGGTGCGGGCCCTCGCGCGCGCCGGGGTGCGCTGAAGGGGCTGGCAGCGCAACACCCCCGAACCGGCGTGACACCCTCGGATCAGAGGGTGTCACGCCGGTTCGGGGGTGTGGCAGCGGGTCGGGTCAGCGACCGCCGCGCTGGCCGCCGCCGGTGCGGGCCTTGCCGCCCACGAGGCCGCCGACCTTGAGCGAGCCGGGACGGCCGCCCTCGGACGAGGCGCGGCGTCCGCCGCTGCGCTGGCCGCCGTCACGCTGGCCGCCCTCGCGCGAGCCGCCGAGCGACGCGGCGAACTCGGCCTGGTCGTTGCGGACGGCGTTGGTGCGGCTCTGGCCGCCGTCGCTCTGGGTGCCGCTGCTCTGGGCGCGGCGACCGGTCTGACGGGTGCCACGGGTCTCGTCACGAGCACCGTCGCGCGTGCCACGGGCGTCGTCGCGGACGGGCGTGGACGAACCGCGGCCCGACTCGGTCGAGTAGAAGGTCGAGGCGCCACCGCGGGGAGCGGCGTCGCGGCGGGCGCCGTCGCGACCACCCTGGCGGCCGCCGTCACGCGAGCCACCCGAACGACCGGCACCGGCACCGGCACCGGCGCGACCGGCGTCGGAACCGCGACCCGCGCCTCCTTGGCTGGGGCGACCCGAACGGTCCTGGCGGGCGATGGGGTTGCCCTGCGAGTCCTGACGGGCGGCGCGCTTGCGCTGGGCGTTCGCGCCCTGCGAGCGTCCACCGCCACCCTGCTGCTGCTGGACGGCAGCCTTGGGCGAGGGCTTGACGTAGGCGGCGACCTGGCCGACGAGGGCGTCGACCTCGGGCGAGTTCGGCGTCACGGCGGTGATGGTCGGGCGGATGTCCGCCTTCTTCATCAGCTGGGCGACGTCGCGCTTCTGGCTGGGGATGACGAGGGTGACGACGTCGCCCTCGGCTCCGGCGCGGGCGGTGCGGCCCGAGCGGTGCAGGTACGCCTTGTGCTCGGTCGGCGGGTCGACGTGGATGACCAGCTCGATGTCGTCGACGTGCACGCCACGGGCGGCGACGTCGGTGGCGACGAGCACGCGGGCCGAACCGTCCTGGAAGGCGGCGAGGTTGCGGTCGCGCTGCGGCTGCGACAGGTTGCCGTGCAGGTCGACCGAGGGGATGCCCGACTCGGTGAGCTTCTTGGCGAGCTTCTTCGCGTGGTGCTTGGTGCGCATGAAGAGGATGCGACGACCCTGGCCGCTCGCGAGCTTCTGGATGAGCGCGTTCTTGCTGTCGACGTCGGGCGTCTCGAAGACGTGGTGGGTCATCTTGGCGACGGGCGAGTTGGCCTCGTCGACCGAGTGCAGCACCTCGTTGTGGAGGAACTGCTTGACCAGCTTGTCCACGCCGTTGTCGAGGGTGGCGCTGAAGAGGAGGCGCTGGCCGTCGTTCGGGGTGGCCTTCAGGATGCGCGTGACGCCGGGCAGGAAGCCCAGATCGGCCATGTGGTCGGCCTCGTCGAGCACGGTGATCTCGATGGCGTCGAGCTTGACGAAGCCCTGCTTCATGAGGTCTTCGAGGCGGCCGGGGCAGGCGATGATGATGTCGACGCCGGCCTTGAGGGCCTGCACCTGACGGTTCTGCGAGACGCCGCCGAAGATCGTGGTGGTGCGCATGCCGTAGGCCTCGGCGAGCGGGGCGAGGACGGCGTCGATCTGCGTGGCGAGCTCGCGGGTGGGGGCGAGGACGAGGCCGAGGGGGCGTCCGGCGCGGCGGTTGCCGCCGGCCAGCTTGCCGCCGAGGCGTGCGGCCATGGGGATGGAGAAGGCGAGGGTCTTGCCCGAGCCGGTCTTGCCGCGGCCGAGGACGTCGCGACCGCCGAGGGTGTCGGGCAGGGTGTCGACCTGGATCGGGAACGCGGTGGTCTTGCCCTCCGCGGCGAGGGACTTCACGATCGGGGCGGGCACGCCCAGCGAGCTGAAGGTGACGGCGTCGGCCGTCTCGTCGACGCTCGTGGCGCCGGTGGTGTTCTCGGTGTCGAGGGTGTTCGTTGACATGTGGTGCACCTTTCGGGGCATCGGTGTCGAGCCGGGCCGAGGCTGCCTGGCCGCCTGCTGGTGAGGAGGCACGTCGGGGACGTGCTCGCACGAGGGCGGGGCAGTGCCGGGAGGACGGCTGTCGTAGCCGGGCTCGAGGTGTGGCGACGGTGCAGGTGTGCACGATCGTTTCGCCGCAGAGTGAGCTTCGCGCGCCTGCTGGTCTGCCTGGGTGTGTGCCAGGACGGAGAGGCGGTGAGGGGCGTGCTACGACGCAGGGAGCCGATCGGGCCGGCTCGCAAGTGAACCCAGCCTAGCGGCTGGCGCCGGAAAACGCGACGGGTGTGGTGTGCACGGCCGTGCGGGGCGCCGCGTGGCGGCGCCGGGGACGAGCCGAGGAGGCGCGGGTCGGCCCCTCGGGACGCCTCGCCCCCACCGCGCCTCCTGACCTCCGACGACCGTCCGCTACGAGAACAGGCGCCGGATGGCCTTGCCCAGCGCCGTGCGTCGGCGGTGCCAGCCGTGGGCTTCGAGGGTGCGCTTGACCGGGCCGACGACCTTCGCCGAGTTGAACGTGTACGAGCCGCTGACCGAGCCGCGCTGCCGCTCGACGCCGATCTCGGACCTCTTGTACTCGGAGGTCTCGGGGATCAGCGTGATGCGCAGCCGGTACGACTGCTCCCGGCTGCCGAACGGCCCCGACGCCTTGTCGTAGACCCAGGTGAAGACGATGCGTCCGCCCTCGATGCTCGTGGTGAAGGGATGCTCGGGTCGCGAGCCGAGGTCGAGCAGCGCCTGCGTCACGACCTGTGGGCTCGACGGGGTGGTGGGCGGCGTCGTCGGGGTCATGATCCGACGCTAGTCGACGTGCCCGTGAGGATCGACCTGTCGTTCTACCGGCCGGACGACGTGGTTGGCTGCACGTCGGGGGCGCGAGGGCCGCGGCTCCGGGGGCACGCACCGCGGTCTCCGCCTCGTCCGGAAGGTCTGCACCCATGCGCACATCGACAGTCGTCTCGAGCGTGATCACCGCCTCCGTCCTGGCGACGGCCCTGGCCGGATGCACCGCCTCGGCCTCGATCGACCGGACCGTGTCGTCCAGCGCCTTCGCCACCACGGTCGCCGACGCCCTCGAGAAGGAGGTCGGCACCCGCCCCGACGTCGACTGCGGCGACGACGCGGTCTCCGTCGTCGACCAGGCGGAGGTGCACTGCGACGTCAGGACCCCGGGCTCCGACGTCGTCTACGACTCGGTCTCGGTGATCAGCACGGACGGCGGTGACGACTACGGCGTCGCGGTGGAGGTCGACTCCGAGCCGAAGGGCTAGGCGCGCGTCCGCCCGCGGGGTTCGAGCGGTGCGCGCGTCCCCCGCGGGGTTCGAGCGATGCGCGCGTCCGCCCGCGGGCCCCGATCAGTGCGCGCGCCCGTACCGTTCGCCGACGGGGATCTCGACCGCGACCGTGTTGCCGGGCTGGGCGAGCGGGCAGGCCCAGGCGGGGTCGTAGGCGCAGCTGGGGTTGTACGCGAAGTTGAAGTCGAGCACGATCGTGCCGGGTTCGCCGCCGGCGCCGAGGTCGGCGCCCTTGACCGAGTCGATCAGGTAGCGCCCTCCGCCGTAGGTGCCGCCGGGCTTGCCCGCCAGCGCGTCCTTGATGGGGATGAACAGGCCGCCGGCGTACTGCGCCAGCTTCCACACGTCGAGGCTGCCGACGCCGGGCACGTCGGCCACGCCGACGAGGTCGAAGAGCACGTCGCCGTCGGTGCCGGTCTCGACCACCATGCGTCGCGGTTCGGCCGGCTCGACCGACACCTCGAAGCGCCAGGCCGGGTCGTACGGCTTCGTCGGCAGGCCGGTGAAGTCGGGGCGGTCCTCGGGCAGCAGCGGGGTCGAGGGGTGCGTCGAGAACAGCTCGTCGCGGGTGCGTCGCCACAGGTCGTGCGCCGCCGCCAGGTCGGTCGCCTCGCGCACGTCGCGGTAGAGCCCGTGGATCGTCCGCCGCCACGAGGCGATGTCGAGCGCTCCCTGGGCGGGCGTCGGGGAGGTGCTGTCGTCGGCGTCGGCGGTGGTCTCGGCAGAGGCGTCGACGCCGGCGTCGGCGGAGGTCTCACCGGTGGACGAGGAGGCGCGGGTCGGGTCGGTCACCTCTGCCACCGTACGCAGGCGGTCGCCGCGGTGCCCGTGGCTCGCTCACAGGCAGGTCGCCCGTCCACAGCTCGCCGTCCCGGCCGCGGCGGACGGCGCTCCCTGGCTACGCTCGCCCCATGACGACCGACACCACGACTCCCGACCCCACCGTCACCCCGGCCGACCTGGCGCGGTTGCACCGCGCGATCGAGGTCGCGCAGCAGGCTCGCGACCACGGCAACCATCCCTTCGGTTCCCTGGTGCTCACGGCCGACGGAGACGTGGTCGAGGCCGAGAACACGGTCGTCACCGAGGGCGACCCGACGGGCCACGCCGAGACGAACCTCGTCCGGCTCGTCGCGCAGCGCTTCGACAAGCCGACGCTCAAGGCCGCGACCCTCTACACGAGCACCGAACCGTGCGCGATGTGTGCCGGAGCGATCCACTGGGCCGGCATCGGCCGGGTCGTCTACGCGCTCGCCGAACAGCAGTTGCTCGGCATGGTCACCGAGCAGGAGGGCGAATCGACGCTCGACCTGCCCTGCCGCGAGGTCTTCGCTCGTGGGGGAGGCGCGGTGTCGGTGTCGGGGCCGGCCCTCCTCGACGAGGCCTCGGCCGTGCACGCCGGCTTCTGGGGCTGACGCGGAGCGGTCGACCTGCGACGGCCGACCTGCCACGGCTGAGTGCTGCTGCGGACCGCGGAGCGGGTCAGACGTGCTTCGGGTGGGTCGACGCCCCGCGCCAGGTCGGGGCGAGGGCCTTCATCCGCAGGGCGCGCCACTGCCAGGTCGCCCAGAGCCCGGGCCAGAGCACGAGGCCCAGCGCCCCGGCGTGGAACTCGAGCCGGTCGCGCAACAGCGTGTGGCCCGGACCGTCCGGCACGACGGCCATCCGGTGGTTGATGCGCATGCGGGCGAACTGGCCACTCGTGCCACGCCCGGTGTCTCGCTGGATCCACGCACCGTCGCGCTCGTGCCAGTCGAGGTCGACGTGCGTGCTGCCGAGCGGCAGGACGCCGAGGATGCTCGCCGACACCGGGTGCGCCTCCTCGGTCCAGCGGTCGGGGAAGCCCGACGGCGACTCGGAGCGGTAGACCACCAGCGGCTTCGTCACGGCGACCATCACCCGAGGGTCGCGCAGGGCGTCGGTCGCGACATCGACGGGGCAGGCGAGGCGGAGCTTGAGCTGCACGTGCATGCCCCGATCCAACTCCCGCCGCCTGATCGCACGTCACGTCGCGTCACGCACGGGCGACGTCCGAGCGCGGCTGCCTACGCTGGTCGGATGAGTCCGCACGGCCAGCAGAAGTACCAGGTGAGGTTCGACCACGGCGTGGCCGGAGCCGCCCGCATCGCCCCGGGCGCGCACGTCGTCGTCGTGGTCGACGTGATCGACGGGCACGGCACGCTGACGCGGGACGAGACCGTGCGCGTCGTCGCCGGTCTGCCCGAGGTCGCGAGCGGGGCCGACGTCCTGGTCGTCACCGGCGCCGGGGCGGCGCCCGAGGTGGCCCGGCACGTGGTCGAGCGTCAGGCCCGACGGGGCGACCGTGCCCTCGTGGCGATCGTCGCCGCGGGAGCGGTCGACGCGGACGGGTTCCGGCCCGCCGTCGAGGACCAGCTCACCGCCGGGGCGGTGGTCGACGCGCTCGCCGCGGTCGGCATCGACTTCTCGTCGCCCGAGGCCGCCGTCGCCTGCGCCGCCTCCGGGGCGCTGGCCCGGGCCTCGTCGCACCTGCTGACGGCCTCGGCCTCGGCGGCCGAGCTGGTCGCCACCGACCGGGGCGACGTGGTCGACGCGGCCCGCGCCTCCTCGTCCTCCGCTGCCTTTGCCGTCGTGGCCCCGTCGGGCTCCCGAGGGGAATTCACCCCCTCGGCGTAGCGTTGCGGCCAGAGCGACCCGAACGTCGCCCCGACCGCAGGAGGAACCATGAAGGCAGTGCTCACCGACGGAACCGTCGTCGCCGAGGCCCCGAAGGACGAGCTGATCTCGATCGAGGGCAACTGGTACTTCCCGCCCGCGAGCGTGAACTCCGACCTGCTGACCGAGAGCCCCACCCAGTACCACTGCCCGTGGAAGGGCGACACGCAGTACTTCAGCGTCACGTCGGGCGACGACCTGCTGCAGGACCGTGCCTGGAGCTACCCGACCCCGATCCCGTCCTCGTTCGACCGCGTCGGCAAGGACTACTCGGGCTACGTCGCCTTCTGGAAGGACGTCTCGGTCGTCGACTGACCGACCGTCCCCTCCGTGCTCGATGCGGCCCCAGCCGGGGCCGCACCGCTCACGCCGCCACGTACTCGACAACCCGCCACCGAATCGCGTGGCGGGTTGTTCCGTTCGTGGCGTAGAGGGGCAGAGAGCGATCGTGGGCGGCAGGTCGGGGCGGCAAGCCGAAGCGGTGGCCGAGCGGGGCGGCCCGGCGACCGGAGCGCACGAAAGGCCTGCGCGGCTCCCTGCTCAGGCGCGGGCGGCGCGGGCCCGGTGCGCCCGGACCTTGGCCCGGTTGCCGCACCGCTGCATCGAGCACCAGCGGCGGCTGCCCGCGCGCGACTCGTCGAAGAAGACGAGCCCGCACGCCTCGTTCGTGCACCGACGGAGGCGCGAGTCCGGTCCGCCGACGAAGCCGACGGCCGTGAAGAGGGTCACCGCGTCGCGCGCGACCGACGCCATCGCCTGCCCGAGCCGCAGGCGCCCGGCCCCGGCCTGGCGTCGTCCGCCCTCGAGCGACGGCGGGACGTCGGGCAGGGCTGCGAACAGGTTGAGGGTGTCGACGTCGTCGGGATCGCTCGAGGTGCCGTCGGCCGCGGCGACCGCGAGCCGGGCGACCGCGTCGCGCAGGCCCCGGGCGTCGGCGAGCTCGCGGTCGCCGGCCGAGCCCGCGATGCCGTCGAAGCGCTCGCCGATCCAGTCGTCGAGGTCGGCGGGCAGCAGGAGGCCGTCCCAGGGGGTCGACCCGTCGGCGGGCAGGTCGAGGCCCGACTCCGGGCCGAACCGCGACCCGGCACGGAACCCGCCGAGGTACGCGAAGTCGAGGCTGAGCGCGCCCGAGTCGAAGAACCACCGGGTGTCGGTGTCGGATCTGAGCCACTGTCCGGTCTGCACCTGACCACCCTAACCGGTTACGCGCCTCCCGACGGCCCTCGTCCGGCGCGGACCGGGCCCGGGAGGCGCGGCGTCAGACCGCGCGCTTCGTCCAGGTGATGAGGTGGGCCGGGTCGTACCGCCGCGAGCACTTCCCGCAGGCGAGGGGTCGCGCCGGTTGACGGTAGCGGTAGTGCTCGTGCCCCGCCGGACAGACCCCGACCCACGGGGCGAGCTCGCTGGCGATGGCTCCGTCGTGCAGGCGCGAGCCGACGTAGCCCAGGTCGGTGGCGACGGCCTTCCACCGGGGACCGTGACCGGCGCGGGAGCCGGCGAGGGCGTGGGCGACCTCGTGGAGCAGCACCTGGTGGATCTCGTCGTCGTCGTAGCGGCCGGCGAGGTGCCGCGAGACCGTGATGCGCTTGGTCGTGTAGTTGCATAGGCCCGCGCGCGTCTTGGCGTTGTCGAAGCCGAAGGTCCACACGGCGGGGTCGAGGTGCAGGTCGATGAGCGCGGCGGCCCAGCGCCGCACCCGGTCGAGGTCGGCCACGTCGAGGTCAGGAGGCGCGGGTCAGCGCCGCGGGAACGGCCAGGTGGTGGGCTCGTCGTCGCGCGGGAGGCCGTCGACCACGCCGGTCACGCCGGTGCCGCCCGTGCGGGGGCGGTCCCCGGTGCGGCCCTCGTCGGCGCCGCGACGCTCGGCGTCGCCCCGCCGCTCGGCGTCGAACTCGTCGGAGTCGCGGTCGCGGTGACCCGCGGCGCGCTCGGCGAGGTGGCTGATCTTGCCCCAGAGCCCACCGTCGCGTGGTGCGGCCGGAGCCGTCGCGGCGACCTTCTCGGCACGGGCGGCGGCGGCCTCGGCCACCGGCGACGCGGCGGCCTCGTCGGGCATGGACTCGGGGTCGAAGCTGATCGCGGCGGTGCGCGCGGCGTCCATGGGCTGGCGGGCGGGGACGGCCTCGGCCCCCGCGCCGTCGCCGGCGGCCGCGGCCGCGGTGCCCGCGGGCACCTCCGGAGCAGAAGCCGGGGCGGGAGCGGACGCCGGCGTCGACGTGGGCGCACCACCGTGGAGCGAGGCGATGCCGTCGAAGCGGGGCACCTGGGTCCGGCCCTGGGATCGGGCCGGGGCAGGGGCCGACGTCGGCGCCGCGGTCAGGGGCTGGAGCGGCACCGGGTTCGTGTCACCCACGGCCGGGGCCTCGAGTCGTGGCTGCGGGCCGGTGTCGCTGAGGTAGGCGCGCATGACGCCCTCGATCGCGACGCGCAGGCCGTTCGTGCGGTCGCGCGGGGCACCGGATGCCTCGTACGCCTCGAGCGCCTTGGCCAGGGTCTCGCGCGCTTCTTCGTTGCGGCCCAGGTCGTAGAGCGTGTAGCCCTCGAGCTCGGCGGCGGCGGCCTCGAGCTCGCGCCATTCTTCGGTGGCGGCCGTGATGCGGCTGGTGTGCAGGTCGTTCAGCGCACGGTCGAGCTTGCCCTGTTCGCGGAAGATGTGGGCCCGTCGGATGCGGGCCGCCGTCGAGTCGGCCCGGTCGCCGGTGAAGTGCGCCAGACGGAACGCCTCTTCGGCGATGGCCAGGGCTTCGTCGAGGCGGCCGAGCAGGCGCAGCAGGTCGGCGCGCTCGCCGAGGGCTGCGGTGCTGCGGCTCTGGCCCAGGGCGGCGAGGCGGGCCTCGGCGACGGGCACGTCGACGGCCGTGCGCAGGCTGACGGGGTCGAAGCCGCCGGCACCACCGGTCCCGCGCACGACGGGCGCGGCGAACCCCGGCGGCACGGTCTGGGGGCGGGCGCTGCCGGGTGCTGTCGTGTCGGGTCGGTCGTGCTGGCTCATCGAGTACGAGGGTAACCGCCCGGCCCCCGAACAGGCCGCGCGGCGCGCAGCGTGTGAGCGAGTGTCGGGGCCGGTGTGCGAACCCGACCCGCGCCTCCTGGGGCCGGTGTGCGGAACCCGACCCGCGCCTCCTCCGGTGGCGCCGGCCGGGTCAGGGGGCCGGGGTGAGGGGGACGCTGACGATGCGGTCGTCGCCGGCGCTCGGCGTGCCGCGCCCGTCCGTGTTGTTCGTCACGAGCCAGAGGGTGCCGTCGGGACCGGGCAGGACGTCGCGGATGCGGCCGAGCGACCGGTCGCCGGCGAAGAGTTCGGTCGGCACGGCCTCGGAGCCGGGAGCCACCTGGATCTCGAACAGCTTCTCGCCGCCGAGCCCGGCCAGGTAGAGCGTCGTGCCGACCGCCGTGAGGCCGCTCGGGCTGGCGTCGTCGGTCGACCACTGCAGTACCGGGTCCGTGGAGCCCGCGACGTCGCCGCGCCCCTCGACGTCCGGCCAGCCGTAGTTCGCCCCGGGCTCGAGGGCGTTGAGCTCGTCGTAGGTGTTCTGCCCGAACTCGGCCGCCCAGGCGGCGCCGGTGGCGTCCCAGGCGATGCCCTGCGGGTTGCGGTGGCCGAGCGAGTAGACGAGCGACCCGGGTTCGGGGTTGTCGTCGGGCACGCCGCCGATCGCGGTCGCGCGCAGCACCTTTCCGCCGAGCGAGCCGGGGTCCTGGGCGTTCGGCCGCTGGTTCGCGTCGCCGGTCGTCACGTACAGGGCCCCGTCCGGGCCGAACGCGATGCGGCCGCCGTCGTGGTTGCTCGCCCTGGGGATGCCCGTGATCACCGTCTCCTGCTCGCCCAGGCCGTACGAGCCGACCTCACCCGTGATCGGCGCGCGCACGACGCGGTTGTCGTCGGCGGTGGTGGCGTAGGCGTAGAGGTACGACGGCGACCCCGCGAGCACGGCCAGGCCGAGCAACCCGCCCTCGCCCTCGTGCACGACCCCGCCGATGGTGCCGGCCTCGCGCGTGCTGCCGTCGGCGAGCAGTTCGAGCACGGTGCCGGTGTCGCGCAGGCTGACGAACGACGACCCGGTGTCGAGTCGCACGACCGACCAGGGGGCGGCCAGGTCCGTGGCGACGTCGGTCGTCACGGCGTCGGCCGCGACGGTGACGGCGGTCGCGTCGGCGGTCGGCGCGACCGGACCGGGTCCGGCGGCGGCCGTCGGGTCGGTCGGGGTCTCGGACGCCGGACGCGTGGCGGCCGGACCGCCCGAACCCGGGGCGTCGTCCCCGGTGGAGCAGCCGACGAGCAGGACGGCGGTGACCGCCGCCATCGTGCCGACGGCGAACCGGTGCCGTGTGGTGCGGGGTGTCGTGATCATGATCGCGCCTCCTGCGTCCCAGGCAAGCCGATGGGCGCGACGGCCGCATCGGTCGTCACCACACCGTGACCGCCTTCGCAGCCCGTGCCCAGCCGAGGGGCGAACCCGTGCCCAGCCGAGGGGCGAGCCGGTGCCCAGCCGAGGGGCGAACCCGTACCCAGCCGACGGGCGACCCGGTGCCCGACCGCCGGCAGGTGGCTACGCGCGGGGGCTCAGCTCGGCGCGCAGCGGCCAGTCCTGGCCTTCGAGGATCAACTGGGCGCCCGCTCCGGTGCGCACGTTGACCACGATCGGCGCGAGCAGGTTGACGGTCATGCCGGTCGACGCGGGTGTCGCGACGACGAGCAGCAGGGCGTCGGCGGCGTCCTGCAGGTCGAGGGTGGCGGACTGGTCGTCCGACACGACGGGCGAGTAGTCGGGCAGGTGCACCGACGCGTCGAGCACGAACAGTCGCACCTCGGACCCGTTCGCCCGCAGGGCGAAGAGCCCGTGGGCGCCGTCGATGCGCTCGAGCGAGAAGTCGGTGAGCGGCTCGAGACCGAACGGAGGCGCGACGAACGTCACGACGGAGCCCGCGACCTCGCGGGCGGCGTTCGCGCTCATCGGAGGAAGTCCATCAGCGTGGGCTGCAGCACCTTGGCGGTGACCGCGAGGGCCGCCTGGTACGAGGTGTTCTGCATCTGCAGGTCGAGCACGGCCTCGCCGAGATCGAGGTCCATGATGCCGGCGCGCTGCGCCTCCAGCGTGGTCTTGGTGTCCAAGAGGGTGTCCTCGGCTCTCAGGATCTGGGACTGTCGTGCCCCGATGTCGGACTGTACGCCGCGCACGGCCGTCAACCGGGCGTCGACCTCGGTGAGCCGCGTGCCGACGTTGACGCCGGCCCGCAGGTCGGTGGCGATGCGGTCGAGCATGCTGAAGACCGAGTCGGCGCCGGTGCCGAAGGCGGCGGCTCCGTCGGCGTCGACGCGCACGTCGGTCTCGACGCCGATCTGGCGGGTGACCGACGAGCCCGGGGTGCCGGTGTAGCTGAAGTCGGGGCGGAAGGCGACGCCCGCGTCCGACGTGCCGGCGAAGACGCTGCGGCCGTTGTACGAGGTGTTCGCCACGGCGAGCAGGTCGGCCTTGAGGCCGTCGATCTCGGTCGCGATGGCGTCGAGGGCGGGTTGCGACAACGCACCGGTGTTGGCGCCCTGCACCGTGAGGTCGCGCACCTTCTTGAGCACGTCGTCGGTGGACGACAGCGCCGAGTCGGCCAGCGAGAGCCACCCGTTGCCGTCGCCGACGTTGCGGGAGAACTGCACGTTGGCCGCCTGCTCGGCCTTGACCCGCAGGGCGTCCGCCGTGCCGGCCGGATCGTCCGACGGCTTCGAGATGCGGTCGAGGCTCGCGGCCCGCTGCTGGGCCTGGTCGACCCGGTACGAGCTGGTCTGCAGGTTGCGCTGCGCGGTGAGCATCGCCATCTGGTTCGTGGTGCGGGTGATCATCGGTTACCTCCCGACCCGTCCCATGCCGTTGATCAACGTGTCGAGCATCTCGTCGATCGCGGTCATGACGCGGGCCGCGCCCTGGTAGGCGTGCTGATAGGTGAGCAGGTTGACGTTCTCCTCGTCGAGGCTGACCCCGGCGGTCGAGAGCTGGCGCCCCTTGGCGGACGTCGCCGCGAGGTCGGTGAGGGTCGAGCGGTCGGCCTCGGTGCGCGCCGTGGCCCCGATCGTGCTGACGATCGAGCCCCAGGCGCGGTCGGGCGATCCGGACGAGAGTCCGATCCGGCCGACGGCGCGGGCGATCGACCCGTCGAGGGCGCCTCCCGTGCCGTTGCCCGACGCGATGGTCGAGGCGCCGGTCGGCAGCACGATGAGGCCGCGCGCGGCGGGCACCCCGGCGGTGAGGGCGAAGAAGTCGTGGCCCGTGGTGCCGTCGGCGGTCGTGCCGGTCGCGTGCACGGCGTTCACCTGGCTGGCGAGCTGGGTCGCGAGGGCGTCGTAGCTCGCGGCGGCCTCGGCCAGCACCCCGCCGGTGCCGCCGGGCGCGGCCGGGGCGAGCACCGACAGCGAACCGGCGATGCTGCCGCCGTCGAGCGAGATCGGGTCGCCGGCGCGGTGGGTCCACTCGAGCGAGACCCCCGAGGAGGCGGTGGCCAGCGTGTAGTCGCCGGTCACCTTCACCTGGCGGGCCGAGTCGCCCGACACGAGGGCGTTGCCGCCGACCAGGACGTCGACCGTGCCGTCCGCGTTGTCGCGCACCGTGCCTCCGGCGAGCGTCGCGATCTTCTCGGTCAGTGCCGAGCGGGCGTCCACCAGTTCGTTGGTGCTGACGCCCTGCTGGGTCGCGGTGCGGATGCGCACGTTGAGGTCGGCCACCTGGGTCGCGGCCGAGTTGAGCTGCGAGGCGAGGCCGTCGAGCTGCTGACGCTGCGAGGTCCACTGGTCGTCGACGGCCTTGTAGCCGGTCGAGAGGGTCTGGGCGATCGTGTTCGCCTGGCCGAGCAGGACGGCCGCAGGGGCCGCAGCCGAGGGGTCGTTCGACACGTCCTGCCAGGCGGACCAGAACTTCGTCAGCTGCGAGGCGATGCCGGTCGTGCTGGGCTCGTTCAGGGACGACTCCAGGGCGGCCGTGACCGACGCCCGCACGCCCTGGTAGCCGGCTGCCCCGGCGGCGCCGCGGACCTGGGCGTCGGCGAACCGGTCGCCGATGCGGGCGATGCCGTCGACCGACACGCCCTGTCCGGGCTGGACGCCGTTCGAGAACACGCCCACGCGGGCGGCCGCCTCGATCGAGGACTGCGTGACCCGTTGCCGCGTGTAGCCCTCGGTGTTGACGTTGGCGATGTTCTGGCCGACGACGTCGAGCCCGGTGCGGGCCGCGGTCAGCCCGCGGTAGGCGGTGGCCAGGCTGCCGAAGGTGCTCACCACGTCAGAGCCGCCCGTCGAAGAGGTGACCGCCGGAGGCGCTGGCCGAGCTCGCGTGACCGGTCTGGCCCGTCGCGTCGTACGTCGCGGTCGCGGGGCCCGTGGACGCGGTGGCCAGGGTCTCCTGCGTGGCGCGGGCGGCGGCCCGCAGGAAGCGTTCGTTCTCGTCGCGCAGCTGGGCGATGCGCCCGGTCAGCTCGGTCATGGCGCGGAGGTGGGCGGTGAAGATCTCGCCCCACGGGCCGGACGGTGCCGCGGAGATGATCTCGCGCAGGGGGGCCTCCTCGTCGGTTCCCCACTCGCGGGCGACGGCCGACACCTCGACGCTGCGCTCGAGCCCCGCGGAACGGAGGCGACCGAGCACCTGCTCGACCTCGCGCGTGGCGTGGTCGACCCAGCGGCTGCGGCCCGCGGTGAGCAGCAGTTGCTCCTCCTCGAGCTTGAAGGTCAGCAGCTCGAGCAGCTCGCGCTCTCGCCAGAGCAGCGCGGAGAGTTCGTTCGCGCCCATGGGGGCCTCCTCGGTCGGTCGCATCGGGGTGTCGGGTTCGTCGTCCGTCGGCGAGGAGTGCCCGGCGTCCTCTGCACCGGTGACTATCGGCGGAGGCGCGGGGCCCGTTAGTCATCGGCCCGAACCCTGCACCTAGCCTTAAAGCACCGCTCGGAGGAAGGGGCGTTCCGACCCAGTACGGGGGTGAGGGCACGAGGTGTGTCCCCCGAAGAGATGACGGTCGTTCCCCCGCACTGGGGGCAGTCCCGGCCTGCCGCCGCCCCCCTCCGGCTCGGTAGCGTTGCAGAGCAGCGACGGGCCCCCGACGGGTCGGTCGCCACGCATCATCTGCGGTCCGGACGACGTCTCGTCCGGTGCACCGCGCCTCCTCGGCGAACCCTTTCGACGTGCCCTGATCAGAGGGCCGTTCGTCGCGCCCGGAGTCACGATCACCGGACCACGAGGTCCCCTATCGCACTGGGAGTCGCGATGAACCGCACCGAACGGAACGCCATGGTGGTGGAGAACCTGCCACTGGTCGGCTACCTCGTCTCGGAGGTGTGCGCCCGCGCCACCCACCTGTCGCGTGACGACCTCGCCTCGGTCGGGGCCGTCGCCCTCGTCCAGGCCGCCGACGCCTTCGACCCCACGCTCGGCATCCCGTTCGGCGCCTACGCCCGCACCCGCATCGTCGGCGCGTTCGCCGACGACATGCGCTCGGGGGACTGGGCCAGCCGCGGCACCCGCAAGCGCATCAAGGAGACCCTGGCCGTCCAGGAGGCGCTCACCGCGACCCTGGGACGCGCCCCGAGCGTCGACGAGATCGCCGGTGCCCTCGGCGTCGACCGCCAGACGGCGGCCGGTGCCCTGACCGACGCGGCCCGGACCGTCTCGGCCCTCGACGACACCGTCGCCGACCACCTCGCGGCCGACCTGCCGCTGCCCGAGGAGAACCTGCTCGTCTCGGAGCGCAGCCGCTACGTCGCCGCCGCGGTCGAGGCCCTGCCCGAGCGCATGCGCCTGATCGTCGAGGGCGTCTACTTCGGTGACCGCACGGTCACCGAGATCGCCGACGAGCTCGGCATCACCCACAGCGCCGTCTCGCAGCAGCGCACCGAGGCGGTCCGCCTGCTGCGCGACGCCCTCGAGTCGCACTACGCCGACGACCCCGACGCCGAGTTCACGCCGGTCTCGAAGACCGCGCCGGCCCGCCGCAGCGCGTACCTGTCGCGCGTCGCGACGAACGCCGCCGTCGGCATCGCCCGCGCCATGCGCGAGCCCGACGCCGCCGGCATCAGCACGGCGGTCTGAGATCGCCTGAAAAAACTTCTGCGGCTGACTTACAGCCGCGGTCGACCGGCCGACAGTAGCCGGTGTCAGCCCACGGATGGGCCGACGAACACCACCCAGTCACGGAGGAGAACACCATGGGTATGCAGATCAACACCAACCTCGCGGCCAACAACACGTACCGCAACCTGAACGCCACGCAGAACGACCTGTCGAAGAGCCTCGAGAAGCTCTCGTCGGGCCTCCGCATCAACCGTGCCGCTGACGACGCGGCCGGCCTCGCGATCTCCGAGGGCCTGCGTTCGCAGGTCGGCGGACTGACCGTCGCCGCACGCAACGCCCAGGACGGCATCTCGGTCGTCCAGACCGCTGAAGGTGGCCTCACCGAGGTGCACTCGATCCTCCAGCGCGTCCGCGACCTCGCTGTTCAGGCCGGCAACGACTCGAACAACGAAGACGCCCGCACGGCGATCCAGACCGAGGTCACGGCGCTGTCGAAGGAGCTCACGCGCATCTCGGGCTCGACCAACTTCAACGGCATCAAACTGCTCGACGGTGAGGCCGCGACCGGCGCTGCCGCGGGTACCGGCAAGCTGACCTTCCAGGTCGGTGCCGGTAGCGACGCGGGCAACGACCAGATCGAGATCGACCTGTCGAAGTCCAACGTCGGTACCATCGCCACCGATGTCGCCGCCTTGAAGTTCACGACCTCGGCGGAGGCCCTCACCTCGATCGCGGCAATCGACACGGCCATCAAGGCCGTCTCGACCACCCGTTCCGAGCTGGGTGCCGTCCAGAACCGCTTCGAGCACTCCATCGCGTCGACCAACGTCGCGAAGGAGAACCTCACGGCGGCTCAGTCGCGCATCCGCGACGTGGACATGGCCGAAGAGATGGTCAAGTACACCCGCTCCAACGTGCTCAGCCAGGCCGGCACCGCGATGCTGGCCCAGGCGAACCAGAGCACCCAGGGCGTGCTGTCGCTCCTCCGCTAGTCGTAGCCGAGGAGGGTCCCGTGCTCCCAGCCCGGGCCTGACCCACCACCTCACCGCGGTTCGAGACCGGGTGGCCTCGACGGCGCAGCTGATCCTGCTCCGCCGGGCCACCCGGTCTCAGCACTCCCCCCACTTCGATCTGCCCCACGGTCCGACCCGGACACCCCACCTCGACAGGAGCACCTGATGGCCTCGCTCGGCATCGACGGCCTCGTCAGCGGGCTCGACACGACCACGCTCATCAACACCTTGATGCAGTCCGAGGCCGTGCCCCAGACCATCCTGAAGAACAAGGCCACGGCCGGGCAGACGCTCGTCACGGCCCTTCAGGGGCTCAACACCAAGATCGCCGACCTGGCGACGCTCGCGACCTCGACCGCCAAGGCCGGCTCGCTCTCCCTCTTCACCCCGACCAGCAGCTCGACGGCGGTGACGGCCACCACCGCGGCCGGGGCCGTCTCCGGCTCGGTCGACCTCGTCGTCGGGGCGACCGCCTCGTCCAAGACCGCGGTGACCGCGGCGATGACGGCGTGGCCCGACTCGCCCGCGACGCTCACCTTCGTCTCGGCCGCGGGCACGAGGACCGAGGTGACCGCCGCCTCCTCGTCGCTCGACGACGTCGTCAAGGCCGTCAACTCCTCGGGCGCCGGTGTCTCCGCCGTCAAGGTCGCCTCGGGCAAGGACGCCTCCGGTGCGGTCCAGTACCGCCTCCAGCTGTCGAGCCAGAAGAGCGGCGCCGAGGGTGGCTTCGACGTCTTCCGCGGCACCGCCGCCGACGTGGCCGCCGGGACCGCCCCCGACCTGATCGCCCAGCCCGGCGCCGCCGTGATCTCGCAGGCGCGCGACGCCTCGATCACCCTCTGGGCGGGCACGGCGGCCGAGCAGGTCGTCAGGAGCAGCAGCAACACGTTCACCGACGTCCTGCCCGGCGTCTCGGTCACCGTCTCGGCCACGACGACCGAGCCCGTGCACCTCGCGATCGCCCGGGACGCGACGGCCGCGACGAAGGTCGCGACCGACCTGATCGCGGGTGTCAACGGGGCCTTGAGCCTGATCAGCAGTAGGAGTGCCGCGACGACGTCGACCAGCTCCACGGGGACGACGACGGTCACCGCGGGCGTCTTCGGTGGCAACTCGACGACCCGAGGCATCACGCAGCGCCTGACCGACGCTGTGCTCAGCCCGGTCGACGGGCAGTCGCCGAGCACCATCGGCATCTCGATCGACGCCAAGACCGGCCAGTTCGCCGTCGACGCCACGAAGTTCGCCGCAGCCCTCGCCGCCGACCCCGCGAAGGTGCAGGCCACGATGAGTGCCATCGCCGCGCGGGTCGCATCGACCTCGACGTCGGTCTCGGACAGGTTCGACGGGACGCTGACGAAGACCATCACCGGGCAGCAGTCGGTCGTGAAGGACCTCACCAACCGCGTCAGCGAGTGGGACGACCGCCTGGCGGCCCGTCGTGCGGGTCTGCAGAAGACCTACTCGGCCCTCGAGACCTCGCTCAGCGCCCTGACCGCGCAGCAGAAGTACATCTCGAGCCAGCTCGCCACCCTCTCGACGAGCAGCAGCTGATGGACGCCACCTCGTTCGCCGCCTTCGCCGCGGCCTCGGCCGGCCCCTCGGCCGTCGTGCAGAAGCAGCGCGCCCAGTACACGAGCGACGCCGTGCTGTCGGCGACGCCCGTCCAGCTCGTCACGATGCTCTACGACCGCCTCATGCTCGACCTGTCGCGCGCCGAGGCCGCGCAGGTCGCCGCGAACTGGGCCGCCGCCTCCGAGCAGTTGCTGCACGCCCAGGCGATCATCGCCGAGCTGTCGTCGTCGCTCAAGATCGACGTCTGGGACGGCGGCGAAGGCCTGCTCGCCCTGTACACCTACACGTCGACCGCCCTGGTCAACGCCAACGTGCATCGTGACGTCGCGCAGACCCGCGAGGTCGCCGGGCTGCTCGAGCCCCTGCGTCAGGCGTGGCACGAGGCCGCGGCCTCGCTGCAGGCCGGCGCCGCCTCGTCGGTCCCCGGCCTGGCCGGAGGCGTCGGTGTCGCCTAGGACCGAACGGACGCACGCCGCCTGGCGCGCGGCCCTGGACGAGCTGGAGGCGCTGGTCGCCGAGGCCGACGCCTCGCTTCCCACGGGTGACGGCGACCCCACCGCGCTGCCCACGCCGGCCCGTCGGTGGACGCCGCCCACCGGGCTGGGTCCGCTGCCGCAGGAGTTGGCGACCCGCGCCTCCTCGTTGGCCGAGCGCCAGCGCGACGTCCTCGGCCGCCTCGAGGCCGCCCGGGTCGCCGTGCTGCAGCACCTCGGAGCCGTCCGCACCGTCGAGGCGTCGCACGAGCCGTCGCGCCCGGTCTACCTCGACGCCACCGGCTGACCCCGCCCGGCTGACCCCGCCCGGGTGGCCTCAGCCGAAGGGGATGACCCCGACGACGACGGCGACCACGAGCATGACGACCGAGACGACGGCCGCCCGCCAGAGCACCTTCTTGTGGTGGTCGCCGAGGTTGACGTTGGCCAGGCTGACCAGTAGCAGGATCGCCGGCACGAGCGGGCTCTGCAGGTGCACGGGCTGGCCGATCACCGAGGCGCGCGCCATCTCGACCGGTTCGATGCCGAACGCCGCGGCGCTCTGGGCGAGCACGGGCAGGATGCCGAAGTAGAAGGCGTCGTTGCTCATGAAGAAGGTGAGCGGCAGGCTGAGCAGTCCCGTGATGACGGCCAGGTACGGACCCAGTTCGTTCGGGATCACCTGCACGAGCCACTGCGCCATCGCGTCGACCATGCCCGTGCCGTTGAGCACGCCGATCAGCACGCCGGCGGCGAAGACCATCGAGACGACGCCGACGATGCTCGGCGCGTGGGCGACGATCTCGGCCGACTGCTGCTTGACCTTCGGGAAGTTGATCAGCAGCGCGACCGCGACGCCCACCATGAACACGTAGGCCAGGGGGAAGAGGTCGAGCACGAGCAGCACCATCACCACGACGGTCAGCGCGAAGTTGAACCAGATCAGCCCGGGGCGCAGGGTCTCGCGGGTGGGGTCGAGCATGGTGTCGGCCATCGTGCCGGTCAGGGGCGTGCCGTTCTCGCTGGCGCCGCTGCCGCCGGGGTTGTCGACCGCGCGCTCGCCGGGGGCGTCTGCGCGGCTGCCGTCGGCGCGACCGCCGCGCAGGCCCAGGGCGACCGTGGGGCTGGTGAACATCGAGACGCCGACGCCCGCCTTGCCCGGTCCGCCACCGCGGGCGGCCGTGGCCAGCTCGCGCGACAGGGGCGACATCTTCTCGGCCGCGGCGGCCAGCACCGACCCGCCGAGCTCGACCGTGCCGAGGCGGCGGCGCTCGCGCAGGCCCATCAGCCAGGCGAACACGAACACGATGACGAGGCCCGTGATCAGCGACGGCACGAGGGGCACGAAGATGTCGGACGGCGCGACGTTGAGCGCCGCGGCGGCCCGCACGGTCGGCCCGCCCCACGGGACGATGTTGAGGGTGCCGTTGGCGAGGCCGGCGACGCAGGTCAGCACGACCGGGCTCATGCCGAGCTTGAGGTAGATCGGCAGCATGGCGGCGGTCGTCACGATGAAGGTCGTCGACCCGTCGCCGTCGAGAGAGACGGCCCCGGCCAGCAGGGCCGTGCCGAGCACGATCTTCGCGGGGTCGTTGCCGGTGACGCGGAGGATGAAGCGCACGAGCGGGTCGAACAGCCCGACGTCGATCATCAGCCCGAAGTACATGATCGCGAACATCAGCAACGCCGCGGTCGGGGCCAGGTCGCCGATCGCCTCGATCACCATGTCGCCGATGCCGAGGCCGGCCCCCGCGAACAGGCCGAAGATGGTCGGCACCATGATCAGGGCGAGCATCGGCGAGAGCCGCTTGGTCATGATCAGCACCATGAAGGTGGCGATCATCAGATAACCGAGGATGACGAGCATCAGGACTCCTTCGTCCGGTTCGTGTGTCCGGGCACGCTAGCCGCGCCTCCCGAGCCGCGTCGCGCTTGTGCGCATTGGCCGACTATCGCGCGTTGGCACCGTTCTGCGCGTTCTGCTCACGCCCGGCCTGCCCCCCGACCCCGACCCCACCCCGGCTTGGCACCAAGTTTCGTGCACCACACCGTGCCTAGACGAGGTGCGATGCACGGGACGCGGTGCGGCGCGTGCGCGAGGGCTGGGCGGGGCCGCGAGGAGGCGCGGGTCGCGTCGGCCGCGCCGGGTACCCTGGCGGGCGTGACCGACGACAGCTCACCACGGGGACGCCGCACGCCGGCGAGCCGTCGGGCGGGTGCGCGAGGCGGGTCGGGGCAGGGGGCGGCGCCGCGCCTCCGGAAGCGACGTTTCGCGACCGAGGTGCTGTTGCTCCAGCTCGCCGTCGTCACCGCCATCGTGCTGTTGACCAGTGCCGTCTTCGCGACCATCGCCGTCCAGCGCCTGGCGCGCGAGGCCGAGTCGACCGCGCTCGCCGTGGCGCAGAGCGTCGCGAGCGACACCGACGTCCGGGAGCAGGTCGCCCTGCTGAGCGTCGACGGCACCGAGATCGACCAGGAGGCGCTGGCCCGGGGAGCCCTGCAGCGCACCGCGGTCGCGGCCCAGCAGCGCACCGGGGCGCTCTTCGTCGTCGTGACCGACGATCGCGGGGTGCGGCTGGCGCACCCGGACCCCTCCCGCATCGGCGAGCGGGTGAGCACCAGCCCCGACGCCGCCCTGCGAGGGGAGGAGGTCGTCGCCTGGGAGCGCGGCACGCTCGGCGACTCGGCCCGCGCGAAGGTGCCGATCTACGCTCCGGGCGTCTCGGTCGGCGCGGCGTCGGTGGCCCCCGGCTCGGCGGCGGACGTCGTCGGCGAGGTCAGCGTCGGGTACGCGCCGACCCGGGTCTACGACACCCTCGTGCAGGACGCCCTGCCCGTCGTCGGGGTGGCCGTGCTCGCCCTCGTGCTCGGCGTCGTCGCGTCGGTGCTGATCCGTCGGCGGCTCGACCGCGCGACCCTCGGGCTGCAGCCCGAGGAGCTGTCGAGCCTCGTCCAGAACCAGCAGGCCGTGCTCGGCGGGGTCGGCGAGGGGGTGCTGGCGGTGTCCGGCGACGGCGTCGTGACGGTGTGCAACGACCAGGCCGCGCGACTGCTGGCGGTCGACGCCTCGACCGCCGTGGGGAGGCCGCTCGCCGGGCTCGGCCTGCCCGAGGGGCTCGTCGCGCTGCTCGGTCCGAGCGGGCCGAGAGGGCCGCGCGACGCCGTCGACCAGGCGTCGGCCGGCACCTCGGCGGGCACCCCGGCCGACACCACGCTCGTGGTCGGCCACCACGTGCTGCTCGTCGACGTGCGTCCGGTGTCGCGCGACGGGGTCGACCTCGGCCGGGTCGCGGTGGTGCGCGACCGCACGGCCGTCGAGGCCCTGACCCGCCGGCTCGACGCCGTCGGCGCGATGACCACGGCCCTCCGCGCGCAGCGACACGAGTTCGCCAACCGGCTGCACGCCCTGTCGGGGATGCTCGAGCTCGGTCGCGCCGAGCAGGCCCGCGCCTACCTCGCCGACGTCCTCGACCACGGGCCGTTGCGCTACCCGGTCGCCCACGCCGACCGGCTGACCGAGCCGTACCTGCAGGCGTTCCTCGGGGCGAAGGGCGTCGAGGCGGCCGAGCGGGGCGTCCTGCTGAAGCTCGGGCCCGAGACGCTCGTGACGGGGTCGGTCGTCGAGCCCGGCGACGTGACGACCGTCCTCGGCAACCTGGTCGACAACGCGGTCCGGGCGGCCGTCGCCGGACGGGTCACGCCCGCCTGGATCGAGGTCGAGGTGCTCGACGACGGCACCGACCTGCACCTGTCGGTGATGGACTCGGGCGACGGCGTCGCCGACGTGGACCAGCTGTTCGACCGTGGGCCGCACCGTGCCGACGACGAGCCCGACCCCGCACGCGTGCACGGTCTGGGGTTCGGGCTGCCGCTCTCCCGGGACATCGCCCGACGCCGCGGCGGCGACGTCTGGCTCGGCTCGCCGGGCGGCGACGGGCACGGCGCCGTGTTCTGCGCGAGGCTCGTGGGCGCGGTCTCGCGCGAGGCGGTGGCGACGGGCGAGGCGGTGGTGGCGGGCGCGTCCGGGCCGGCCCGCGCCTCCTCGTCCCCGGCCGGCGACGACCCGCGACCGCCCGGCGTCGGTACGCCCGCCGGCAGCGCCCGCAGGCCGTCGGCACGGTCGCCGAGGTGCGCCGCGTCCTCGCCGAACGGCACGTCGACCTGTTGCTGCTCGACGTCCACCTGCCCGACGGCAGCGGGCTCGACCTGCTGCGCGAGGTCGACGTCGACGCGTTCGTGCTCAGCGCCGCGTCGGACGCCACGACCGTGCGGCGGGCCCTGCGGCGCGGGGCGCTGGGCTACCTGATCAAACCGTTCGCGTCGGGCACGCTGGTCGACCGGCTGCGCGCCTACCAGCGGTACCGCAACGTGCTCGACGAGCGGACGGCCGTCGACCAGGAGGCGCTCGAACGGGCCCTGCGCATCCTCCATTCCGGCGACGCGGCGAAGGCGGCCTCGCCGTCGCGGTCGGCCACCGAGCAGGCGGTGCTCGAGCAGTTCGGAGCCGAGGCGGATGCGGACGCCGCGGACGCCGACACCGAGGTCGGGGCCGGGGCCGGGGCCGGGGCCGGCGTCGGGCCGCTCGAACTGTCGGCGGCCGACGTCGCCGCCCGGGTCGGGGTCTCGCGGGCCACGGCGCAGCGCTACCTCGCGGCGCTCGCCGCCGACGGTCTCGTCACGATGAAGCTCAGCTACGGCACCACCGGCCGCCCCGAGCACCGCTACTCGCGCCCCTGACCCGACCCGCGCCTCCTGCCCGTCGCCCGCTCGCTCGTCCGCCTGCTCGCTCTCCCGCTCTCCCGCTCGTCGCCTCGTCGCACCGCCCACTGAACACCGCACCGCCCACGTCGGCGGTGCGACGTCCAGTCGGCGGTGCGAAGCCCACCCGCTCGTCGGGGTGGGCCGCCGAGGAGGCGCGGGCCGGCTCAGTCCGCCGGTACGGTCTCGACGACCGGGCCGTCCACCTGCACGTCGATCAAGCGGCTGATCGAGCTGTCGGGTCCTCCCTGGAGGGTCACGGTGTAGGGCTCGTCCGCACCCTCACCGGGTCCGGTGACGATCCGCCGTGAGCCGCTCGGCGTGGTCTCGTCTTCGATGACGGTGAAGCCTTCGGCGACGAGAGCGTCGACCAGCGCTGCCGTCGTCGCGTCCCGTGAGGCGCCCGGAACGAGCACGACGGAATGCGCGACGGTCCACTGTCGGATGCTGCTGTCCGGGTCGTTCGGCGTGCCGGCCACACCGGCGTCGCCGTCCTCGAACACCTCGACGCTCTCGACGACGGCCGGGTCGACGAGCGCGACCACCCGGTCGACGAGGTCGTCGGCACGTCGGCCGGTCTCTTCGAGGGAGGGGGTCGACTTCCCCGTGGGGGTCTCGTCGACGGTCGGTCCGACCACGCCGAGGAGGACGTAGTTCTGCCCGGGCGACGCCCCGTTGTCACCGGCCTGCACGGTCAGCTCGAAGCCGTCGTAGCGGTCCTCGTCCGAAGTCAACGTGACCCAGCGACCTCCCGCGTTCGACGTCTCCCGGTCGAGACCCACCGTCCAGCCGTCCGCGACGCGGGCATCGATCACGGACTCGGCGACGTCGAGCTGAGGTGCGTCCGGCACGAGGTTCACGTACCGCAGCACCCGCCACTCCTGGATGCTGCCGTCGGCGTCGTCCGCGGAGCCGCCGATCGACGCCGCGCCGTCCTCCTGGGCCTCGACGCTCGCCACGAGCGTCGGGTCGACCTGGGCCTGGAGGCCGTCGATCAGTTCCGTGGCGATCGTGCCGGTCTCCTCGAGGGTCCTTCCGTCGTCCACATCGCGAGGGCCCGTCGTGCCGGTGCTGCACGCGGTGAGGAGGGCGATGCCCAGCGCCGCGAGGCAGAGCGCTCGTCGATCACCCATGGAGACCCACGAACCACCAGAGCGACGCGATCTCGGCGGGCTGCCGCTGGAGGCCGATCCACAGACCGACCGGCCACAGGAGCAGGGGCAGCACGACCCCGACCGCGACCACTGCGACCACGAGGCCGAGGAACACGAGTCCGACCGCGGCACCGACCGACCGGCGACCCAGAGCGGCGTCCGCGGCCGCCTCGTCGTCGTCCACGACGATCTCCTCGTCCGGGTCGGCAGCGTGCTCGTCCCCGAGGCCCAGCAGACGTCGACCGTCCTCGTCCATGCGCGCGCCTCCGTCCCCCCGGTCCTGGGCGCGACGCTAGCAGCAGGGGCCGCCCGCCCCCAGTACGGGGCAGCCGCCTGCGCACCGCTTACGTCGCCCCGCGCCCCGCCGATAGAGCGCCGTGAGCACGGATCGCTCGTACACCGGCCACGGATCGGCCCCTCGCACTCCATCGACCCCACCGGGACAGGCATGCCACTCGAATCCGTGACGCAAGCGGCGCTGCAGAGCGCCCTCGACGGTCTCTCGCTGCGTCAGAAGACGATCGCCGCGAACATCGCGAACGTCAACACCCCGAACTACACCGCCAAGCGGGTGCAGTTCGAGGAGGCGCTGGGCCGGTCGGTCGCGTCCGGCAGCGGAGCGGTCCAGGCGTCCACGTCGCGCAGCCTCGAGCCGACGCGTCTCGACGGCAACAACGTGAACCTCGACACCGAGACCCTGTCGAACGTCGACACCGTGCTGCGGTACCAGTTCGCCACGCAGGCCATGAACTCCGAGCTGACGGCCGTGCGCGCCGCGTTCCGGACGAACTCGTGACCGCCTTCGACGCGATCGGCATCGCGAGCACCGGCCTGACCGTGCACCGCAAGTGGCTCGACGCCGTGTCGGACAACATCGCCAACGTCAACACCGTCAAGTCGATGGACGACACCGCCTTCCAGGCCCGCTACGTCGAGGTGCAGGAGGGCGCCGGCACGTCCGGCGTCTTCGTCAAGGCCGACCGCTACGGCAGCGAGGCCGGCCGCGTCACGTACCTCCCCGACCACCCGCTGGCCGACGCCGAGGGGTACGTGCGCATGCCCGACATCGACCTCGGCGCCCAGATGGGCGACCTGATCATGGCGCAGCGTGGCTACCAGGCCAACGCCGCCGTGGTCGACCGTGCCAAGACGGCCTACGAGGCCGCACTCCAGATCGGACGTGGCTGATGCCCATCGCAGGAATCCAGGCCCTCGGGGCCGTGCAACAGACCGGCTTCGCCGACGTGGGCTCGCTCATGGGGGCCGGCGGTGCGTCCGACGTGACGGGCGTGGCCGGCGCGACCGGCGCCTCCTCGGCCTCGGGCGCGACCTTCGGCGCGACCATGACCGGAGCCGTCGAGGGGCTGCAGCAGCTGCAGTCCGAGGCGAAGACCCTTGCGGTCAAGGCCGTCACCGGTGACCTGACCGACATCCACGACGCGACCATCGCGGCGACGCGTGCCCAGGTCACGCTCGAGCTGGTCAGCGCCGTCCGCAACAAGGGCGTCGACGCCTTCAACGAGATCATGAGGATGCAGGCCTGATGCCGAACGCCGTCAAGGGCCAGCTCGCCAAGCTCGGTGCCGCCCTCCAGAGCTTCACGGTCGCGCAGCGCACGATCGCCGTCATCCTGGTCGCCGCCCTCGTGCTCGGCGTCGTCGCGCTCGTCAGCTGGCTGGGCAAGCCCACCTACACGCCTCTGTTCAGCGGCATCGACCCGACCGACGCGAGCGCCATCGTCGAACTGCTGCAGACCGACGGCGTGCCGTACGAGCTGACCGCGGGCGGCGGCACGATCCTCGTGCCCGAGAACGTCGTCTACGACGAGCGCCTCAAGGCCGCGGCCGCGGGGCTGCCCGCCGCGAGCTCGGGCGGCGGCTACTCGCTGCTCGACACCATGGGCGTCACCTCGTCCGAGTTCCAGCAGAACGTCACCTACAAGCGTGCGATCGAGGGCGAGCTCGCCAACACGATCAAGGCGATGGACGGCGTCAAGAACGCCAGCGTGCAGCTCGCGATCCCCGAGGAGTCGGTGTTCGTCGCCGAGCAGCGCGACCCGACCGCCTCGGTGTTCGTCGAGACCCAGGCCGGTGCGACGCTGGACTCCAAGCAGGTGCAGGCCATCGTCAACCTGACCAGCGCCTCCGTCGACGGCATGAAGGCGACCGACGTCGCCGTCACCGACGCCTCGGGCACGGTGCTCTCGGCCGTCGGCAGCGGAGCGGTCGGAGGCGCGGACGGCGACGCGAGCGACTACGAGTCCAAGGTCCAGGCCTCGGTCCAGGCCATGCTCGACAAGATGATCGGCCCCGGCAACTCGTCCGTCGTGGTGGCCGCCGACCTCGACCAGAGCTCGGGCACCAAGGTGACCGAGTCGTTCTCGCAGCCGACCTCGGGGCCGATCGCCCTGAACGAGTCGGGCACCACCGAGCAGTACGGCTCCGGGGCGAACGGGGCGAACGGCACCGGTGCGACCGGCGTGCTCGGCCCCGACAACATCGCGGTGCCCAACGGCACGGCGGCCGACGGCACGACCACCGCGGGCACCGGCGCCGACGGGGGCTACACCAACGAGTCGACCACCAAGAACAACGCCGTCGACAAGGTCACCGAGAGCCTCAACGTCCCGGCCGGCGAGGTCAGCCGCCAGACGGTGTCGGTCGCGCTGAACTCGGCCGCGGCCAACGGGGTCAACATGCAGAGCGTCCGCGACCTCGTCGGTGCCGCCGCCGGCATCGACGCCGCCCGCGGCGACACCGTCCAGGTCGCGCAGGTCGACTTCGACACCTCGGCCGCGGACGCCGCCGCCGAGGCGCTCAAGGCCGCCGACGCGGCGAGTGCCAGCGAGGCGATGTGGGGCACCATCCGCACGGTCGGCATCGTCGCGGCCATCGCGATCGCCGCCATCGTGGGGCTCATCGTCTTCGCCCGTCGCAGCCGTCGCCAGGACCGCGAGGACGTCGACCTCGGCGAGCTCTCCCCGCAGAACGGCGCCCAGACCTGGGACGCCACGATGCCGCTGTCGCTCGACGACGCCGTCGCCACCTCGCGCCTGACCCTGCCCGGCATGGGCGAGCCGAAGACCGAGCTGCTCGAGGTCGACGCCCCGACGCCGTCGCCCGAGTTCGTCTCGGCCGAGCGCCGCCGGGCCGAGATCGACGCGATGGCCGAGCGCGACCCGGGCAAGACCGCCGAGCTGCTCCGCGGCCTGATGGACGACCGGCAGCCCGCATGAGCCTCGTCCCCACCACCTTCGGCGCCCCCGCGGTCCCCGGGGTCGGCAAGCCGTTGACCGGCGCCCAGAAGGTCGCGGTCATCCTCATGCAGATGGACCAGGCCCGCGCGGCCGCGGTCATGAAGGAGTTCAGCGAGGTCGAGGCCGAGGAGATCGCGGCCGAGATCGTGCGCCTGCGTCGCGTCGACCCCGTGCTCGCCGAGGCCACCGTGGCCGAGTTCCACGACCTCAGCGTCAGCGGCCGCTACCAGCGCCGCGGCGGGCACGACGTCGCCGTCGGTCTGCTCGAGGCGTCGTTCGGTTCCGAGCGTGCCGCCGGCGTCATGGAGCGCATGGCCTCCAACATGGCCGGCAAGTCGTTCGAGTTCCTCGACGAGGCCGAGGCCGGTCAGGTCGTGGCGCTCCTCGACGGCGAGCTGCCGCAGACCATCGCCCTGGTGCTCGCGCACCTCAGGCCACAGCAGGGTTCCGCCGTGATGTCGGGCCTCGACGTCGAGCTGCGCGCCGACGTGGCCCAGGCCATCGCGACGATGGGCACGGCCACCCCCGAGTCGGTCGGCATCGTCGCGGCCACCCTCAAGGTGCGGGCCGGCGCCGTCGTCGCCCCGCGGGACCAGGTCGAGGTCGTCGGGGGCATCCAGCCGCTGATCGAGATCCTCAACCGCAGCGACGTGGCGACCGAGAAGGCGCTGCTCGAGGGCCTCGACGAACGCGACCCCGAGCTGGCCGAGGAGGTGCGCTCGCGCATGCTCACCTTCGAGGACATCGTCAAGCTCGAGTCGCGCGACATCCAGCAGGTGCTGCGCGGCATCGACGCGGCGATCCTCGCCACGGCGATGAAGGGCGCGCCGGCGGCAGTCACCGAGGTCATCCGCGGCAACGTCTCCGAGCGCAACCGCGAACTGCTGGACGACGAGCTGCAGTCGATGGGTCCGGTCCGCAAGTCGCAGATCGAGGAGGCGCGGGCGTCGGTCGTGCGCGCCATCCGCGAACTCGAGGCGATGGGCGCGATCACCATGCACCGCTCGGACGACGACGCCCTCGTCGAGTAGCCCGGCCCCCCTTCGGGGCAAGGGCTAACGCCGTCCCGGCCGAGGCCGAGAGTCGCCGGTGAGCACGGATCGCTCACCCACCCCAGGCCACGGATCGGCCGTCACCCCCAACGCCGAACGGCCCTGTGATGCTCGATTCCGTGATGACCCCCGAGGGCGCCGCCCCGGCCTTCGCGCGCGTCAGCTACCCGTCCGTCACGCTGCCGGGGTCCGACGCCGCCACCACGCGACGGGCGCACGACGCCCGGGCCGAGGCCCGGGGGCACGCCGCCGGGTACGCCGCCGGCCTCCGCGCGGCCGAGCTCGAACTCGCCGCCCGCCAGGCCGTCCTCGAGGCCGAGCACTCCGACCTGCTGCACCGCCTCCAGGCCGCGACCGTCTCGGCCGTCGAGGCCCTCGCCTCGTCGGCGCGAGCGCTCGACGCCCGCGTCGCGCCCGTCCTGGACGACGCCGAGGAGGCGCTGGTCGCGACCGCCTTCGAGCTCGCCGAGGCGGTCCTCGGCTACGAACTGCGCGCCTCCGAATCCGTCGACGGCGGCTCGTACGGGGCCGACGCCACCGCCCGGGGCGCCGCCGACACGGTCGACCCCCGCGAAGGACGGACCGCCCGTGCGGCCGTCGCCCGCGCCCTCGCCGTGACCGACCCCGGCGACGTCGTGACGGTCCGCCTCCACCCCGCCGACCTCGCCCAGCTCGACGCGGCGACCCGCGACTCCGTGGCCGCCGAGGTGGCCTTCGTCGCCGACGCGACCCTGGCCCGCGGCGACGCCGAGGCCGAGCGTCGCATCGGCCAGGTCGACGCCCGCCTCGGCACCGCGCTCGACCGGGCGCGGACGGCCCTGCTCGGCGACCCGGCGTCGGACGGGGGGGCCTCGTGACCCTCACCGCGCCTCCTGCCCTCGTAGCGACGGGTGCCGTCGTCGACGGCGGGCGTCCGCGCGTGCCGGCCGTCCTCGCGCCCCGTCTCGCCGCCGCCCGCGTCGCGGCCCGTCCGCAGCGCGTGGGCCGGGTCAGCTCGGCCGTAGGCCTCGGCCTCACCGTGCAGGGCCTCGACGCGGCCGTCGGCGAGATCGTCGCCGTCGGCGACGCGACCGCGACGTCCGGTGGCACCACCGCCGGTTCGGACCTCGCCGAGGTCGTCGCGACCACGCCCGACGGCGTGCGCTGCATGCCGCTCGGCCGGCTGACCGGCATCACGACCGGCACGCCCGTCCGGTCGACCGGCCGTCCGCTGCTCGTCCCCACCGGCACGGGCCTGTTCGGCCGCGTGCTCGACGGCCTCGGCCGACCGATCGACGGCAAGGGCCCGCTCGTCGGTGCCGACGGGGGTCGCGTCGACCTCGTGCCGCTCGACCACGAGACCCCGTCCGCCATGCACCGCGCGCGCATCGACACGCCCCTGCAGCTCGGCGTGCGCGTGCTCGACACCCTGACCACGGTCGGCAAGGGGCAGCGCGTCGGCCTGTTCGCCGGCTCGGGCGTCGGCAAGTCGTCGCTGCTGTCGATGATCGCCCGCGGTTCGGACGCCCAGGTCAGCGTGATCGCCCTGGTCGGCGAGCGCGGCCGCGAGGTGCGGGAGTTCCTCGAGGACGACCTCGGGCCCGAGGGCCTCGCCCGCTCGATCGTCGTCGTCTCGACCAGCGACGAGCCCGCCCTGATGCGCCTCCGGGCCGCCTTCGTCGCGACCCGCATCGCCGAGTCGTTCCGCGACCAGGGCGCCGACGTCGTGCTGATGATGGACTCGCTCACCCGCGTGGCGATGGCCCAACGCGAGATCGGCCTGTCGGTCGGCGAACCGCCCGCGACCCGCGGCTACCCGCCGTCGACGTTCTCGGTGCTGGCCGGTCTGCTCGAACGAGCGGGGACCGACCGCATCGGCTCGGTCACCGGGCTCTACACGGTGCTGGTCGACGGCGACGACCACAACGAGCCCATCGCCGACGCGGCCCGCAGCATCCTCGACGGGCACGTCGTGCTCGACCGCAAGCTCGCCGTGACCGGGCACTTCCCGTCGGTCGACGCGCTCGGCTCGGTCTCGCGCGTCGCCTCGAAGGTGACCAGCCCGCCGCAGCGCGCCGCCGCGACGACGCTGCGCAAGGTCATGGCCGCCCGCCGGGCCGCGCAGGACCTGCTCGACGTCGGTGCCTACCAGCGCGGCACGAACCCGCTCGTCGACGCGGCGGTCGACCACCAGGGCGCCATCGACGCGTTCCTGCAGCAGGGCATGGACGACCGGGCGGCCTCGGCCGACTCGTGGAACGCCCTGGCCTCGCTGACCTCGCGGTTCGGAGCGATCTGATGGCGCGCCCGTTCTCGCTGCTCGGCCTGCTGCGGCTGCGTCACGCCCAGCAGGACCAGGCCGGTGCCGTCCTCGCCGAGGCCAACGACCGTCTGCGCGAGGCCGCCGACGAGCGCGTGCGCGCCAAGCGCACCCTGGCCGACGAGCCGTCCGAGGTCACCGACGCGGCCATGCTGAGCGCGCTGGCGGCCTCGCGGGCCTCGTCGCGCGGCATGCTCGCCGAGCTCGACGCCGTCACCCAGCGCCGTCAGGCCGACGCCGACGCCGCCCAGGCCGCCTTCAACGAGGCCCGTCGCGCGGCGATCGGCCTCGAGAAGCTCGAGCACAAGCACGCGGTGGCCGAGGCGGCCGCCGACCTGCGCGACGAGCAGATCGCCCTCGACGAGATCGCCTCGCGCCCCCGCGCCGACGGCTCGTCGTCCGGCACCGACCCCGAGAACCCAGGAGGCGCGGCGTGAGTCCCGTGACCGAGGTCCTGTCCCGCATCCAGGACATCCAGGCGACCATCGCCCAGCTGCGCGCCGGCACCACCGGTGCGACGTCCGCGACGGCCACCGCGGCGTCCGCGACGTCGGCCACGGCCTTCGCCGACGCGCTCGCCGGCACGTCCGGCACGGGGGCGACGGCGACCAGCGCCTCCGTGGACGCCGTGGCCGGGTCGGTCGCGAGCGGCAGCGGAGCCGACGGCTCGGACGTGGTCGAGGCCGCGAAGAAGTACCTCGGCGTGCCGTACGTGTTCGGCGGCGAGGACCGGACCGGCATGGACTGCTCGGGCCTCGTGCAGACCGTGTTCGGGGACCTCGGCGTCAGCATGCCGCGGGTCGTGCCCGACCAGGCGAAGATGGGCGCCGAGGTGCCCTCGCTCGCCGAGGCGAAGCCCGGCGACCTGCTCGTGCCGAAGGGCGAGGGCCACATCGTGATCTACCTCGGCGACGGCAAGGTGCTGCACGCACCCCGCCCGGGCAAGGACGTCCAGATCGTCGACAACTGGTACAAGGACTCCGACCTCAGCACGATCCGGCGCATCGTCCCGGCCGAGGGCGCGACGGGTGCCGCCTCGGCGTCGTCCGCCTCGTCCGCCTCGTCCGCGTTGTCGAGCCTGTCCGGCCTCTCGGGCCTGTCGGGCTTGTCGGGTCTCTCCGGTGCCGCCGGTGCGTCGGGCGCGTCCTCGTCGGGGACCGACCTGATGACCGCGGCCCTGCAGAAGCTGATGAGCGCGGGGGTGGCCTCGTGACCCTGTCCCGCACCCTGCCGTTCGCGCCTCCTGCCCTGTCCGATGCGTCGTCGCTCCGCCCTTCCGCGGGGTCGCGGGGCCCGGGGGCCGGCACCGCCCGTGACGCCGACCGCGCGGCCACCGGCTTCGGTGCCGCCATGCGCGACGAGGGCTCCTCGACGCGAGACACCGACCGAAACGCCTCCGTCGCGTCTCCTCCTGCCCCCACCCCGGCTCCGGCGTCCGCCTCGGCCGTGACCGGGTCGTCGTCGCTCGACGCCCCGTCCGTCGCCCCGTGGCGCTGGCCCCTCGCCGAGGCGACCTCGGCACCGACCGCCCCGGTCGACGAGCCCGGCACCGCGTCCACCACGACCGAGGCCGCCTCGACGACCGACGGCACCCCCGCCGTGCCGCGTGACGCGGTGGGCGACGCGTCGGTGGCCGGGGGCTCCGTGTCGGTCGAGGTCGCGACGTCGGCCGAGACGGTCGCCGCCGCCCTCGCCGCTCTGCTGCGCCCCTCCGCCCTCACCGCTCCGGTGCGCGTCGCGTCGCCGGCCGCCGGTGGCGCCGGGGCCGAGCCGCTCGACCCCGCGCGCGACGGATCGGCGCCCGATTCGTCCGCCGCCGCTCTCGCTCCGACGGCACCGGCTGTGCCGGCGGCACCGGCGGTGCAGGCAACCGCAGCTCCCGCCGCGGCCGCCCCCGCCGCAGCCCCCGCCGCGACCGTGCAGCCCGCGTCCGCTCCTGCCCCGGAGCCCGTCGGCACATCCGCGGTCGCGGCGAGCCCCGCGGCCGCCGGCGCGGGTGTGCCCGTCGCGCCCGGCGAGCCGACGCCGTCCGCTCCCGGTGGTGCGGTCCGCGCCGAGTCGGCCGCCGGTCCCGACACGGCCGCCGCCGTCGGCGACTCGTCCCGGAACGGTTCGCCGATGCGGGCACCCGCTCCCACTACCGTCCCGGCAGTGGTCGACCGCGCCCTCGCGCCGGCCGCCCTCGTGCTGCCCGGCACGCCCGGTCCGTCGAGCGCGACGACCGGTGCACCGTCAGCGACGCCCGCCGCGGCCTCCCCGGCCGGAGCCTCCGCCCCCGCGGCCTCCACGGCGACGGCTGCAGCCTCCACGGCGACGCCCGCGGCGTCCACCTCCGCACCCACCCCAGCACCCACGACCACCGACCCGATGGTGTTCGCCGCCCCCGCGGTCGGCGCGACGTTCCCCGTCGCCGCGACCGCCGCCTCCTCGTCCGCGACCCCGTCGCCGGTCGCCACCCCGCCGGCCCCGTTGACCTCGCAGCTCTCCCGGCCCCTGTTCACGCTCGCCGCGGCGGGCCCCGGGGTGCACGTCGTCACGGTCGACGTCGCCCCCGAGGCGCTCGGCCCGGTCACCGTCCGGGCCCACGTCTCGGCGCACGGCACGCACGTCGAGATGTTCGCCGCGTCGGACGCCGGCCGTGACGCCGTGCGGGCGATCCTCGGCGACCTGCGCCGCGACCTCGCGACGGCCGCCTCCACGACCGCGGGAGGCGCGGGTCACCAGACCAGCGTCGACCTCTCGTCCCAGGACCAGCCGTCCGACGGCCGGGGTGACCGCTCCGGTCAGCTCGGCTCGCCCGGGGCGCAGGCCGGTGCCGACGGAGGCGCCGGGCGACGGGCCCGTGACGCCGCCGAGGCGCGCGGCGCCACCGGCCGCACGCCGCGCGACGGAACCGACCCCCTCGACGCGACGGGCGCGGTCGACCGTGCCCGCGCCTCCTCGTCCCTCTCGACGTCCCTCGACGTCCTGGCCTGAACCGGAGACCCCATGCCCTCGATCGACCAGATATCGGGAACCGTCGACGTCGCGACCCAGATCGCCGCCGCCAACGCCGCGAAGAGCGGCTCGAGCCGTGCGACGGCGAACACGATGGACAGCGAGATGTTCATGAAGCTGCTCGTCACGCAGCTGAAGAACCAGGACCCGTCGACCCCGATGGACACCAACGCCATGATGTCGCAGACCACCCAGCTGGCGATGATGGAGCAGGTCACCGCGCAGACGACGACGGCCAACGAGAACTTCTCGCTGCAGATGCGCATCGCCGCGTCGAACCTGGTCGGCCGCGAGGTCAGCTACACGGGACCCGACGGCGTCGAGGTGAAGGGCACCGCGACGAGCGTGTCGTTCGCCGAGGCCGTCCCGAAGGTCTCGGTCGGCGGGAAGGAGGTCGCGTTGGATCTCATCTCGGGCATCGCCACCACGAAGGCGTGACACGCGTCCCCGACGCGCACCCCGCAGTACCACCGGCACCACCCGCACGACCCGCACCACCCGCACGACCCGCACCACCCCTCGAACCACACCGGGAGCAGGACGCGACCGGCACCACCCGCGCAGGACGCGCCTCCAGATCTCTCCCCAGCTGAAAGGCAGCACCCATGCTCCGCTCCCTCTACTCCGGCATCTCGGGCCTCCGCTCGCACCAGACGATGCTCGACGTCACCGGCAACAACATCGCCAACGTCAACACCGCCGGCTTCAAGTCGTCGACCACCCAGTTCCAGGACACGCTGTCGCAGATCACGCAGGGCGCCGGCGGCCCGCAGACCGGCATCGGCGGCACGAACCCCGCCCAGATCGGCCTCGGCGTGCAGGTCGCCGGCATCTCGACGAACTTCGCCCAGGGGTCGGCTCAGGCCACGGGCAAGGCGACCGACCTGATGATCTCGGGCGACGGCTTCTTCGTCACCCGCCTCGGCAACGACACCGTCTACACCCGCTCGGGCGCCTTCGACTTCGACGCCGACGGCCGTCTCGTGTCGTCCGACGGCAAGATCGTGCAGGGCTACTCGGCCACGAACGGCGTCATCAACGACGGAGGCGCGCTCGGCGACATCACGCTGCCCCTGAACGCGGCGGCCCCCGCGACGGCGACCTCGAGCGCCACGGTCGGCGGCAACCTGCCGAGCGAGTCGGCGGTCGGCGACAAGATCGTCCGCGACACCAAGGTGTTCGACGCCAACGGCCTCGAGCGCACCCTGACGCTCACCTTCACCCGCACGACGGCCGGCTGGGACGCCTCCGCGACCGACGGCAACGGAGGCGCCACGGCCTCGCTGGCCTTCGCCGACGGCAAGCAGGCGGGCGCGGCGTCGCTGCGACTCAACGGCGTCACCGTCGACCTGTCCGGCATCACCGGGTTCGCGGCGCTGAACACGACGTCGATCACCGAGCAGAACGGCCGTGCGGCCGGCACGTTGCAGGGCTTCTCGCTGTCGAAGGACGGCACCCTGATGGGCCAGTTCAGCAACGGTTCGACGGTCGGCCTCGGCCGCGTCGTCCTCGCGACCTTCACGAACCCCGGCGGCCTCGAGAAGGAGGGCAACTCGGGCTACCGCGCCACCGCCAACTCGGGTGCCGCGACCGTCGGCGCCCCCGGCTCGCCCGGCATCGGCTCGCTCTCCAGCGGCTCGCTCGAGATGTCGAACGTCGACCTGTCGCAGGAGTTCACCAACCTGATCGTCGCCCAGCGCGGCTTCCAGGCCAACGCCCGCATCATCACCACCTCGGACGAGGTGCTGCAGGAGCTCACCAACCTTAAGCGCTAGTCGGCCGGCTGCCCACGGCAGCCCGCCGCACCCTCTGCACCGCGTTCCGTGCACCACACCCGATCTCGTCGCGGTGCGGTGCACGGAACGCGGTGCGTTCGTCGCCAGGAGGCGCGGCGCCGGTCAGGAGGCGCGGCGCCGGTCACCGGGGGACGCGCGCGAAGGCGGCGCGCAGCCGGGCCCCGCGCCCGGGGTTCAGCTGCTCGACCCAGCCGATGCGCCCCCAGAGCTGAGCGGCGAAGTCCGGGTGCCCGGCCCGGTTCTGCGCCTCGAGCCCGGTGGTGGCGGCGTTGTGCAGCACGGCCCGCAGCCGGTCGTACTCGGAGCGCACCGTGTTCGTGCCCGCGTTGACCACCACGCCGGTGACGACCTGTCGCGTGGCCGCTCCGCGCACCCGGGTCTTCGTCGGGTTCAGCAGGTGTCCCTCGTCGCCGACGATGCGTCCGACGCCCCGCACGAACGCGTCGGCCCGCCCCGCCAGCGTGCCGTCGCCGCTGAACGCCAGGTCGTCGGCGTACCGCGTGTAGGTCGCTCCCGCGGCCCGGGCGTAGCCGGCGAGCCGCGAGTCGAGCCTCCGGACCGCGACGTTCGCGAGGGTCGGCGAGGTCGGGGCTCCCTGGGCGAGGTGGGCGGCCGAGAGCGCGTGCCGCAGGGCGAACCGCTGCTCGGGGCTGCCGCCCGGCGGCATGCGCGACAGCACGCCCGGCGGCACGGAGGTCGTGCAGAGCCCGGTGAGCACGTGGGCGACGGCGTCCGGCAGGCCCTCGCGGCGCAGGGCACCGAACACCTGCCCGGCGGTGACCCGGGCGAAGAACGAGGTCAGGTCGAGGGCGATGACGACCTCCCGGCCGACGTGTCGTCGGGCGCCGGTGACGGCGCTGCGCCCCGGGACGAAGCCGTGCGCCGCGTCGTGCAGCGGCACCGCCGCCAGCACCTCGTCGAGCACGACGCGGTGCAGGTCGCGCAGGCGGAACCCGGGCACCTCGAGCAGCCGCGGCGTGCGTCCGGGTCGTGCTCGCCACTCGTACCGGTGGTGCTGCAGCGGACCTCGCTCGATCCGGCGGTTCCACCGGCCGGGGTCGGCGAACCAGTCGAGCTCGCCCACGGTCAGGTGCAGCAGTCGGGCGACGTCGGCCACGGTGCCCAGGCGCAGGAGGCGCGGGTCGGCCGAGCGCGCCTCCTGCGTCACGGGCACGTGGTGGACGATGCGCAGGGGCCGGCCGCGCCTCCTGGCCTCGGTCACCGCCTCGGTGAAGGCCGGATCGCGGCGGATGAGGGCGGTGAGCGTGCGGGGGTCGTCGTGCGGTGCCCGGGGCAGGGCGCGGACGAGGTCGCGGGCGAGCGGACGCCAGAACCTGGCCGGCCCGTCGACGGCCTCGCCTGCGGCGGCGGCCAGTGCACCCACGGTCCACTCGGCCGCGAGCAGGGCGTCGGCGAGGGCGGTCGCGACGGCATCGGGGGCCGGGTCGGGCTCGTGGGCGCCCACGGCGGACGCGGGGGAGTGGGCGGTCACCCGGTTGTCGTCCGACCGCCGGCCGCGCGGGTCGCGGTCGGGTGCCGCCGGGGCGGGTGCGGAGTCCGTGTCGGGGGTGACCCGCCTGCGTCCGCGGCGGGTGCGGTGGGGTGGCTGCGGCGGTGCCTCGGCGACTCGTGCATCGGTGCGGGCCGCGAGCCGCGCGGAGCGCGGTCACCGGCCTGCGGAGCGGTGCCGTGGTCGATCTGCGTGCCCCGGGGTGGCCCCGGAGAGGACGGCACAGCGCGTGTGCCCTCCACCTCGCCGAGACACCGTCGCATGCCCACACGCTAACGGCGACCCCCGACGACCGCGATCCCCCGCAGGGCTGAGCCCCCCGCTGGGCTGAGCCCCGTGCGTGGTCGGGCCCACGGGCCCGCGACGCGAAGGAGGCGCGGTGCCTGCTCTGCAGACACCGCGCCTCCTGTGCTCCCCGGCTCGTGCGCCGGGCCGATAGACCTAGTAGGTCTGGACCTGTGCCATGCCGGCGCTGAACGCCGAGATGCCGATGATGATGCCGCCGACGAGGAAGACGGCGCTGAGGATCACGCCGGCCAGGGCGAGGCCGTGGCCGCGCTCGCCGGTCTTCTTGATCTGCGACAGGGCGATCAGGCTGACGATGAGGCCGGCGAGGCTGAAGACGAAGGCCAGGATGAACCCGACGATCGCGAGGACGTTGTAGCCCGCGGCGGTGCCGGCGGACTGGGGCATGGCGGTGTTGTTGGACATGGGACTCCTAGGTGGTGTGACGTCCGGGGACGTGCAAGAAGAAAGTGACCGCTTCGAGACGAGAATGCCTCAAACAGACCGGTCGTGCACGGAAGTCTGGCAGAAAGGTGTGATCACGTGTGTCCGACGTACCGGCCGGCCTTGTGGTTCATCGCCAGCACGAGGTTCAACACGACGGCGCCGAGGGCCGAGAGCAGCACGATCCACGGCGAGACGACGGTCAACGAGGTCAGCACGATGACCACGTCGAAGCCCATCTGGACGTAACCGGCGCGCAGCCCGGCGCGTTCCTGCAGTACCAGGGCGAGGATGTTGATCCCGCCGAGGCTGGCCCCGTGCCGGAACAGGATGAGCAGGCCGACGCCGACGAGCAGGTTGCCGGCGAGGGTGCCGTAGATCGGGTTGATCCCGTCGATGTCGAACATCAGCGGGTGCAGGTACGAGAAGGCGGACAGCATGACGACGGTCAACACCGTGCGCAGGGTGAACGGCCAGCCCTTCTTCCACACGGCGAGCGCGAAGAACGGCACGTTGACGAGGACGAACAGCACGCCGAAGGTCCAGCCCGTGGCGTAGCTCGTCAGCAGGGCGAGACCGGCCGTGCCGCCCGACACGGCCCCGCTGGTCTTGAGCAGGAAGAGTCCGAACGAGGCGAGGAAGACACCGGTCACGACGCCCATCACGTTCTCGGCGAGCGTGTGTTTGTTGACGTCGATGGTCTCGATCGAGCCGGTCAGGGCGGGGTCGTCGATGCCGTGCCGGGCGGGGGCTGCGGCGTCCGGGGTCGCGGCGTCCGGCAGGCCTGCCGGGGAGGACTCGGGGGCGGGCCCGTCGTCGCTGCCGACGGCGTTCCGCTCGGAGCTCGCGGCGGGCGCGTCGGTCGGCGGGGTGGGGCGGTCGGAGCCGTCCTCGGTGTCGCCGGAGTCCGTCTTCGGGCCGCCCTTCTCGCCGGGGCCGTGGCCCGGGCCACCCTTCGGTCCGCCAGCCATCGGGCCGCCGGCGGCGGGGCCGCCCTCCGGTGCCTCGGGCAGGGCCTTCCCGTCGGGGCCGGTGCCGGGGGTCGGCATGGCCTTCCCGTCGGGCCCGGTGCCGGGGGTCGGCAGCGCTTCGCCGTCGGGGCCGACGCCCGGGGTCGGCAGGGCTTCGCCGTCGGGCCCGGTGCCCTCGGCCGGAGTGCTCTCGTCCGAGTCGCCGCCCGCAGCAGGCGGAGTCGGCGCGTCGGTGGGTGCACCGGTGGCGTCGTCGGAGCCTCGTCCTCCCGGCCCCTGGCGTGAGCCGTCGGCCTGGTCCGCCGCGTCGTCCCGGCCCGGCGTCGCGCTCGAGGAGGCGCTGGTCGAGCTCCCGGCGTTCGACACCGCGACGGCGGTGCTGGTCCCGACCAGGGCGAGGCCGGCCGCCGCGATGCCGATGCCGACGAGCAGGCCCTTCCTCGGGCGCCGTCGCGGGGTCGACCCGGCTCGGAACGCGCTGCCGTCCGTGGGCAGTTCGCGGGTGCGCTGGTCGTCGGCGACGATCGGGGTGGTCGGGGCCGTGGGCTGGCCCGACGGCCGGGCCGGCAGCTCGGTCGTCGCACGGGCGTCCTGGTCCTCGTCCTCACGACGCAGTCGCTCGGCCCACGCATCGTCCTGCGCGGGGGTGTTCTCGTCGCGACGGTCGTCGTCGCGACCGTCGGGGGTGATGTCCTTCGCCATGGTGTCTCCAGATGTCGGGTGCCGGGCGAGCCGCGGTGCGGCTGGCGGTCGGGGCGTTCCCTCCGGCAGACACCACTCTCGGAACCGAATCTGAAGCGGGGCTTAAGTCGCGTCGACACCGACTGCTACCGTCACGGCATGTCCGAGCGACGCGTCCTGGCACCCGAACCGCCCGCCGACGGCCAGACCGTCAAAGGGCCGGCGTCGTACTTCCCGAGCATCGAGCGCACCTACGGGCGGCCGGTCCAGGCGTGGCTCGACCTGGTCGACGAGCGTCTCGACGAGCACGCGCACATGCAGGTGGTGTCGTGGCTCAAATCCGAACACGGCCTGGGCCACGGGCACGCCAACGCGATCGTCGCGTACGTGCGCCACGCCCGCGGCTGACGCGTCGTCGGGACGCGGTCAGCGACCCCCGGCGGACTGTCGTCCCCTGAGCTCGACGACGACCTGGTCCAGGAAGTCGTCGACCTCATCCTGGTCGTAGCCTTCCCTGAACCTCGTCGGTCGGAACCTGGCGGCCACGACGTCCACGTCCGCCAGGAGGCCGACGGTGGTCCCCTGCTCGTAGGCCGCGAGGGTGGCCCGGATGCGCTCGAGGAACGGGTCAACGTCCTCCATCGCGTAGCCGTCGCGGAAGCGGGTCGGGGTGAATCTCTTCTCGGTCACGTCTCGTGCGAGCACGTCGCTCCTCGGGGTCGGGTGTCGACAGGTCTGTCCTGATCTTTCCACGCCGGTGGTCGCCCGGACGTCCGGAGGTGCGACGATGAGCCCATGCCCGTCGTCGAGTCCCGGTGTGTCGTTCCCGTCGACGTGCGCGTCGCCTTCGCGGTGTCGCAGACCCAGGGGGAGGCGCGCAAGCGGTGGGACCCCTTCATCCGTGGGCAGTACCTCGTCGGCGGAGCGACCCGGGCCGCCAAGGGGGTCCGGACGTTCACCGTGCAGCGTTTCGGGTTCCGGATGGAGAGCGAGTACGTCTCGTACAACCCACCGACGAACGTCGGCATGAAGATGACGAAAGGGTCGTGGTTCTTCGCGCGCATGGGCGGGGGATGGCGGTTCAGCGAGGTCGACGGCGACCCGAGCTCGACCGAGGCCGTCTGGCGCTACAACTTCTCGTGCAAGCCGGCGTGGCTGGCGCCCGTGGCCGAGCGCATCGGCGCCGTCCTCCTGCAGCGCGACATCGACCGACGCATCCGCGGTTTCGCCCGGGGCTGCGTCGATCCGTTCGTCCTCGCCCACCTCGACCCCGACCTCGGCGGCGCCGGTGACCCGGCCCGCACCGCGCCTCCGGCCCTTCCGTAGAACCCGCTCACCGACGGTCCAGCGGCGCCTCCCCGCATCGATCCGTCTCGGTGGCTCGGCACGGACGAGTCAGGTGTCGGTGGGACCGAATGCCGGTGCCGGGTCGGGCTCGTGCGCGTGCCGCAGGACGTCGCGAAGGCGTCGCGTCAGCTCGCCGCCCGCGAGGCGCGCCTCGCGCCCGTCTTCACCGCCACCCTCGCCGCTGCCGCCGAGTCGGTGGACGGCGGCGAGGTCGAGGTCGATGAGCCCCTCGACCACTTCCTGGAGCGAGTTGGTCACGGCCTGGAGCTGGTCGAAGGGCACGACGAACCACGGATCGCGTCGGGCACCGACCTGGGCGTCCTGCCCGAGGGCCCAGGCCGTCCAGCCGATCCGGCGTGCTCCGACACCAGAGGCCCGAACCGGGTCGAACCGCGGACCCGGCGCATCGCGAGCGGCGCGGGCTGCGCGACGCGACCACGCGAGGGCCTCGTCGTGCGAGAAGCCGGAGTCCCACGGTGAGGCGAGGGCGTAGTCGGCGGCGGTGTTCAGGGCAGCCGACATCATCAGCAGGTCCTGGGTCGAGAGGGCGATGACGATCTCCCTCGACCCGCCGATCGGACCTTCGCCTCGATCGTCGGCGAGCAGGAGTTCGAGGGCGCCGTCGGCATCGACGCGTCGCAGTACGGGGATGCTGCGCGGCCGCCAGATGAGGGGGAGCCAGTCCGTGTCGCTTGCGACGGTCTCGCGTGGAGGGATCGGAGGCTGCCGCCGCTGGAACGGCCACCAGCCCGGGGAACTCGGACCGGTCGGGAGGGTCGGGGCACCAGAGGGCGGCCCCTCACGCTCGGCGATGACGAGGAGGAACAACCACAGGGCGACCAGGAAGAGCCCGAACGCCGCCAACCCCACGGTCAGGTAGGCCGACGGCCACCGGGCCGAGATCGGCCCTCCGAGCCAGAACGCGAGCAGCGACAGCCCCAGCAGCACGCCGCCCGCGACGAGTTGCCGTCGTCGGCGCTGTCTCCCCATGCGCCGACCCTAGCGGCAGGCCGAGCCCGTCTGCGGTCCACCCCTGGTGGCAGTCCGCGACCACGCGACCCACACCGCACCCCCAGCCCGTCCATAGCCTCCGCCCACCGACCGGCCCTACCGTTCCGAGGATGCTCAGCCCCGCCCGTGTCCTCGTGATCGACGACGACGAGACCATCCGCACCGCCGTCGTCACCGCACTGGGCGCCGAGGGCTTCGCCGTGCACGGTCTCGCGGACGGCTCCGACCTGTCCGAACAGCTGAAGGCGTTCGTGCCCGACCTCGTCGTGCTCGACTGGATGCTCCCCGGGGCGAGCGGCATCCGGCTCGCGGGCACGATCCGCACCTCGTCCGACGCGGCGGTCGTCATGCTGACCGCCCGCGACGAGGTCGACGACCGGCTGCGCGGCTTCTCCGAGGGCGTCGACGACTACGTGGTCAAGCCCTTCGCCGTCGCCGAACTGATCGCGCGCGTCACGGCCGTCCTCCGCCGCCGCGGCCGCATCCCGTCGGTGATCGAGATCGGCGACCTCGTCGTCGACCCCGAGGCGGCCCGCATCACGCGGGGCGGCGAACCGCTCGACCTCACCGCGACCGAGTTCCGCCTGCTCGGCTTCCTCGCCGAGAGCCGCGGACGCACCGTCTCGAAGACCCAGATCCTCACCCAGGTCTGGGGCTACGACGACTACGACCCCAACCTCGTCGAGGTGCACCTCAGCGCCCTGCGCCGCAAGATGGAGACCCGGGGCCCCCGCCTGATCCACACCGTCCGTGGCCTCGGCTACCGGATGAGCGCGTGAGGCGCCCCCGCCGTCCCGCGGCGCTCTCGACGGGACACCACCCACGAGGAGGCGCGGTGCCGGCCCCCGAGACCGCCACCCCCGGGCTGCGTACCGGCTCGTTGCGCGTCCGCACGGTCGTCGCCGTGCTGCTGCTGCTGGCCGTCCTGCTGGCGGCGCTCGCCGTGACGGTCGAGCTCACGCTCGGCCAGAGGCTCCGCGCCCAGGTCGTCGACCGGCTGTCGGACCGCGCCGCGGCCGCCGCCGCCCTGGTCGGCACGGTCGACGGCGACGAGCTCGCCGACCGGCTCTCGGCCCAGGGGCTCTCGGTCGTCATCCGTGACGCCGACGGCGACGCCATCGTCGCCGGCCCGAGCCCCGACCAGCTGCGCGAGGGCCCGCCCTCGCTCGGCGACGGCCCCGGACGCGGCGGCCCGGCCTCGGGGCTCGACGACGGACCAGGAGGCGCGGGCGCCGGCAGCCCGGACGGCACCGGCACCGGCACCGGTACCGATGAGGCCGGCACCGACTCCCCGAGCGGCACCGACACCGGGGACGCGACCGGCACCTCCTCGTCCCACGCGGTCACGGTCACTTCGTCCGAGGTGCGGAGCGACGACGAGGTGACCACGCTCGTCTCGCAGCTCAGCGACGGGTCGACGATCACCCTGACCACGGACTCGCGGTCGGTGGGCGAGACCCTGGTGCAGCTGCGCTGGGTGATGATCGGCGCCTCCGCGGCGTTCCTGCTGATCGCGGCGGTCGGCCTCGCCCTCGTCGTGCGGGCCACCCTGCGGCCGCTCGACCGGATGACCGGCGTCGCCCGGTCGATCGCACACGGCGACCGGGGACGACGCCTGCGGCCGGCCCGACGCGACACCGAGATCGGCCGGGTCGCCGTCGCCTTCGACGAGATGCTCGACGGCGTCGAAGGGGCCGAGCGGGCCGCGCTCGACGCCGAGACGCGGGTGCGCGCGTTCGTGTCGGACGCCGCCCACGAGCTGCGCACCCCCGTCGCCGGGATGCGCGCCGCGGCCGACACCCTCGTGCGGTCGCCCGGCACGGCCGACGAACGCGAGCGGCTGGCGACGCACGTGGTGCGCGAGGCCGAGCGCGCCTCCCGGTTGATCGACGACATGCTGCTGATGGCCCGCGTCGACCAGGGCATCTCGCTGGACGTCGCACCCGTCGACCTCGGGGCGTCGCTGCTCGCCGACGTCGAGCGTCAGCGGCTGCGACGGCCGTCGCTCGACCTGCGCGTCCTGCTGCCCGACGGCCCGGTCGTGGTGGCGGCCGACGCGGGTCGGGTCTCGCAGATCGTCGGCAACCTGGTCGACAACGCCGCCCGGGCGACGGGGGGCACGGGGCGGGTGACGCTCTGGCTCGACGCATCGCGTACCGACGAGGTCGCGGTGCTCGTGTCCGACGACGGCCCGGGCGTGCCCACGCGCGACCGCGAGCGGGTGTTCGACCGGCTGGTGCGGCTGGACGAGGCCCGACGGTCCGGGGACGGAGGCGCGGGCCTGGGGCTGCCCATCGCCCGCGGTCTGGCCCGCGCCCACGGCGGCGATCTGGTCTGCGAGCCTCCCGGGGTCGGCCGGCCCGGCGCGGTGTTCCGGCTGACGCTGCCCGTCGCCGTGCGTGCGGTCCGGGCCGGATCGGAGGCGGCTGCGGCTGGTGCCCCGACGGCCGCGGCCGCGCCCGCGCTGCGTCGCACCGTCCACTGACCGTCGCACCGCCCACATCGGCGGTGTGACGTTCAGCCGGCGGTGCCTAGGGGGGCCGGTGGCCCGGCCCGGTGGCCCGGTGGCCCGGTGGCCCGGCCCGCTGGCCCGGCCCGGTGGCCCGGCCCGGTGGCCCGGTGGCCCGGCCCCGGGCCGGGCCGGGGGTCGGGACCCGAGTCCGGGCTAGAGCGCGACGAGCCGCTCGTAGGCGTCGTCGACCCAGGGGTCGACCGTGCGCCGGGAGGCGTCGGCGTCGTGCCACGCGACGATCTGGCGGGCTCCCTCGGCGAAGGGGACCCGCGCCTCCCACCCGGGCACCAACGCGCGGATCTTCGACGTGTCGAACACGGCGGGGTGGCTGCGGTCGCCGCAGAGGTCGGCCGTCCACTCGGGCACCTCGTCGGTCAGGACCTGCGTCGTGCGGTGGACGACGTGCAGCGACGCCCCCGCGGCGTCGGCGAGGTCGCGCGCGATCATGTTCCAGGTGAGCAGCTCGGGCGACATGATGTGGAACGCCTCGCCCAGGGCGCCGGGGTGCCCGAGCAATCCGACGAACGCGCGGGCGAAGTCGCTCGAGTGGGTCAGCGCCCAGAGCGAGGTGCCGTCGCCGTGCAGCACGACCGCGTCCCCGCGGCGCATGCGCTCGATCGGGGTCCAGCCGCCGAGCAACGGCACGTGCGTCTCGTCGTAGGTGTGCGACGGACGGACCACGGTCGCCTGCACCCGCCCCGCGAGGTGCTCGTCGCGCAACAGGCGCTCGCAGGCGATCTTGTCGCGCGAGTACGACCACCACGGGTTGAAGAGCGGCGTCGCCTCGGTGATCGGCAGCGTCACCGGGGGCTTCTGGTAGGCCGACGCCGAACCGATGAAGACGTACTGGTCGGTGAGCGGGGCCACCACGCGCAGCATCGAGGCGAGCTGGTCGGGCGTGAAGGTGAGGAAGTCGGCCACCGAGTCGAAGCGACGCCCGTCCAGGGCGGCGACCAGCGCCTCCTCGTCCCGGACGTCGGCGACGAGCTGCTCGACGCCCGCGGGCACGGGCCGGATCGTGGTGCTGCCGCGGTTGAGCACGGTCACGGCCAGGCCGTCGCGCAGGGCCTGCCGCACCACCGAGGCGCTGATCTGCCCGGTGCCGCCGATCACGAGGAGGGACGTCGATGTCATCGCTCCACTGTGCACCCCCGCGACCGGGGGCGGTCGCCGAGGTGGGCAGGAGTCGGGCAGGAGGCGCGGGTCGGGACCCTGGGGAGGAGGCGCGGGTCGGGATCCCGGGACGGGCCCCGTCGGCGTCGCGGCGGCCGCCGGATCAGGCCTGGTCGAGGGCGTGACGGGCGGCGCGGACCAGGTCGTGGTCGGTCTCGAACCACGAGTCGGTCGACGCCTCGGTGCCGAGCGACACGGTCGTCCCCGACCGGGACGAGGAGGCGCGCACGGCCCGCGCCCGCTTCGCCGAGAGGTGGACGGCGTCGACCCCCGCGGCCACGAGCGCCGGGACGTCGCCGAGCTGAACGCCGCCCCCGGCCATCACCTGCACGTCGCCCGCGACCTCGACGAGGCGCGGCAGCACCCCCGACGCCAGACCCGCCCCGACCGTGGAGGAGCCGCCCGACGTCAGCACGCGCGTGACGCCCAGCCCCGCCAGGGCCGTCACCGCCGCGACGGGGTCCGCCGCACGGTCCACGACCCGGTGGACGGTGATCTCCAGTGGGCGCGGCTCCAGCGTGCGCGGCTCGAGCGTGCGCGGCTCGAGCGGGAGCGACTCCAGCGTGCGCCGCTCGAGTGGTGAGACCCCGGGAACCCGCGCAGACCCCACGCCGCGCGGAGGGACCTCGGCGACGTCCTGCGGTCCGGCGACCCGGTGCCGAGATGCGGCGGCGTCGAGCGCGGCTTCGACGAACCAGCGGAGGGCGTCGACGTCCAGCGAGCCGTCCTCGCGCAGCGCGCCCACGACGACGCCGGCCACGCCCGAGCGCACCAGCGCCCGGATCTCGCGCACCATCACGTCGAGCTCGTCCGCGTCGTACGCGAACCCGCCGGGCCGGCACCGCACCAGCGCGTGCACGGGAACGCCCGTCGCGACGGCCGCCTCGACGAGGCCCTGCGACGGGGTGACGCCGCCGAGCTCGAGGGCGCTGCAGAGTTCGACCCGGTCGGCTCCGCCGTCGCGGGCCGTGACGGCCCCGGCGGCGCTCGTCACCGCGATCTCGAGCGCGGGCCGCCGGCGGGCGGACGTGTCGGCGGATGAGGAGGCGCGGGTCGCGTCGTTCGTCATGTCACGACCCTAGGCGAGCGGCTCGACGGGCCCATGCCGGGCCGGGCATGGGGCGGGGTGCATGATGGCGGGATGTCCGACGCACCCGCATCCGCACCCGCCGAGGCCCCGGCCACCGCCGCCTACCGGGCGGCCCGCGACCACCTGCTGGGGCTCGGGCACGACCTCGACCGGGCGAGCGACGAGTTCCGCTGGCCGGACGTCGGCGACCGCTTCAACTGGGCGACCGACTGGTTCGACGTGGTCGCCGACGGCAACGACCGCACGGCGCTCTGGATCGTCGAGGAGGACGGCTCCGAGCAGCGGGTGTCGTTCGACGCCATGCGTCGGCGCAGCGACCAGGTCGCCGCGTGGCTGCACGACCTCGGCGTCGCCAAGGGCGACCACGTCATGCTCATGCTCGGCAACCAGGTCGAGCTGTGGGAGGCCATGCTCGCGGTGATGAAGGTGGGCGCGGTCATCCTGCCGACGTCGACCGTGCTCGGCAGCGCCGACCTCGCCGACCGCATCGACCGCGGGCTCGTCCGGCACGTGATCGCCAACGCGGCCGACGCCCCGGCGTTCGCGGGGGTCGACGGGGTCGAGGCCGTCACGCGGATCGCGGTCGTCCCCGAGGGCGACGCGACCCCCGCGGGCTGGACGTCCTTCGGGGACTCGCACCGCGCCTCCTGGGACCGCCCCGACGTCGCCACCGCGACGGAGGACGCCTGCCTCGTCTACTTCACGTCGGGCACGACGAGCAAGCCGAAGATGGTCGTGCACTCGCACGCCTCGTACCCCGTCGGGCACCTGACCACGACGTACTGGCTGGGCGTGCAGCCGGGCGACGTGCACATGACGATCTCGTCGCCGGGCTGGGGCAAGCACGCCTGGAGCTGCTTCTTCGCGCCGTGGACCGCCGAGGCCACCGTGTTCGTCTACAACTACGGGCGCTTCCGCCCGGCCGAGCTCCGCGACCAGCTCGAGCGCGCCCGGGTGACCTCGTTCTGTGCGCCGCCGACCGTGTGGCGGATGCTGATCCAGTCGTCCCTGGGTTCGCGACCGAGCGCCCTGCGCGAGGCGCTCTCGGCCGGCGAACCGCTCAACCCCGAGGTGATCGGGCGCGTGCAGCAGGGCTGGGGCCTGGACATCCGCGACGGGTACGGGCAGACCGAGACGACCGCCATCGTCGCGAACGCGCCCGGCGGCACGATCAAGGCCGGCTCGATGGGGCGCGCCCTGCCCGGCGTCGAGGTCGTGCTGGTCGACCCCGTCACGGGTGTCGTCGGTGACGAGGGCGAGGTCTGCCTCGACCTCACCACGCGGCCCGTCAACCTGATGACCGGCTACCTCGGCGACGCCGCCCGCACCGAGTCGTCAATGCGCGACGGGCTGTTCCACACCGGCGACGTGGCGGTGCGCGACGCCGACGGCATGATCACCTTCGTCGGCCGCACCGACGACGTCTTCAAGTCGTCGGACTACAAGGTCTCGCCGTTCGAGGTCGAGAGCATGCTGATCGAGCACCCGGCCGTCGCCGAGTCCGCGGTCGTGCCGGCACCCGACGACACCCGGCTGAACATCGTCAAGGCGTACGTGACCCTGGCCGAGGGGTGGGCGCCCGACGCCGAGACCGCTCGGGCCGTCCTGGCTCACGCCCGGGTGTCGTTGCCCGCCTACGAGCGGGTCCGGCGGGTCGAGTTCGCCGAGCTGCCGAAGACGATCTCGGGCAAGATCCGACGCGTCGAGCTGCGTGACCGCGAGGAGGCGCTGGCCCGGTCGGGCGAGCGGGCCGCGGCCGAGTGGCGCGACGCGGACTTCCCCGACCTGAAGGGGTAGGGCCGGTCGGCGAGCCCGACGCCCCACGGCTCCGACTCACTGCACCGCGTTTCGTGCACGGCACCGCAACTCGTCGCGGTGCCGTGCACGAAACGCGGTGCGGTGTCGGGCGGAGCGAGGCGAGGCGGGGTGGGGCGGGGCCGGCTGCCGGGGATCAGCCGGTGCGCAGTTCGCGGCCGGCGGCCCAGACCCGGGCGACCGTCCAGTCGTCGTGCCACGCGACGGCGTCGGCCACGTGACCGGGGGCCAGACGCCCGAGCGGCGGCCGGGCCCCGGCGGCCGGCGCCGTGCGCGGCGCCATGCCCAGCCCAGCGCCCAGCGCACGGTCCTGCGCCGTGCGCGCGACGCCGGCCTGCGCTCCGGACATGTCCGCTCGCCTGCCCCCGGCGTCGAGGCCGAGCACGCGGGCCGGCACGAGCGTCAGCGCCGCGACGGCGTCGACGGCCGAGAGTCCGGTCCGGAGGACGGCGATGCGCAGGGCGGCGTCCTGCGTCAGGGTCGAACCCGCGATGGTCGACGTGCCCGTGAGCACGGCGACGCCGTGCTCGACCGTCACCCCGAGTTCGCCGATGCGGTAGTCGCCGTCGGCGGCTCCGGCCGCGGCCATCGCGTCGGTGATGAGGGCGACCCGCCGGGGCGCCGAGCGCAGCACGAGGTCAGCCACGGCCGGGTGCACGTGCACGCCGTCGAGGATCAGCTCGATCGTCACGCGTTCGTCGCCGACCGCCGCGACGAGCGGCCCCGGGTCGCGGTGGTGGATGCCGGCCATGGCGTTGAACGCGTGGGTCACGAGGCTCGCGCCGCGGTCGAACGCCGCGCGGGCGAGGTCGAAGTCGGCCTCGGTGTGCCCGACGGCGGCGACCACGCCCGAGCTGACGAGCCGGTCGATCGCGTCGAGCCCACCGGGCAGCTCGGGGGCGAGGGTGACCTGACGGACGACGCCGTCGCCGGCCTCGAGGAGGCTCTCGACCGTGGCGGCGTCCGGTTCGAGCAGGAAGTGCGGGGCGTGGGCTCCCCGCCGGTCGGGCGCCAGGAACGGTCCTTCGAGGTGTGCCCCGAGCACGAGTGGATCACGACGCATCAGGTCACCGACCAGCCCGAGCGACCGGGACAGCACCGGCACCGGGTTGGCGACGAGGCTGACCAGCGAGCGCGTCGTGCCGTGCCGGCGGTGCAGCGCGAGTCCCGCGTCGAGGTCGTCCGGCCCGCCGTCGAAGGCGTGCCCGCCGCCTCCGTGCGTGTGCAGGTCGATCAGCCCCGGGGTGAGCGTGGCGCCCGCGAGGTCGACCGTGACGTCCGCGGGGGGCGGCACCGCGCCTCCTGCGGTCGGGTCGTCGGGTGCACCCGACGTCGCCGAGGAGGCGCGGGTCGCGTCGAGCCCGCGCCTCGCCCCGGCCGCCGCGCGCGATCCCGGCACCGTGGCGCCGGTGGCGACGATCACGTCGCCGTCGACGAGCATCCAGAAGCCCTCGACCACGCCGTCGGCGTCGACCTTGCGGGCGTCGGAGAACAGGGTGGTCGTCACCGGCGGGCCCCCCGGCCGTTCTCGCGACGGAAGGCCAGGACGCCCGTGACGCCGGCCAGGACGGCGAACGCCACGGCGACGATCGGGTAGCCGAGCATGGCCCAGGCGGCGACCACGGCACCCATGATCGCGATCTCGACCAGGGCCTTGCCGACGGCGTCGGTCGGGGTCACGCGTCCAGCGTACGGCCGGTGTGCCCGGGCGGGGCTAGCGGAAGACGATGGTGCGGGCGCCGTCGAGCAGCACGCGGTCCTCGGCGAACCAGCGGACGGCCTGGGTCAGGGTGCGGCTCTCTTCGTCCTGGCCGATCGCCATCAGCTCGGGGGCGCTGCGGGTGTGGTCGACGCGGACCACGTTCTGCTCGATGATCGGCCCCTCGTCGAGGTCGCTCGTGACGAAGTGCGCCGTCGCGCCGATCAGCTTCACGCCGCGGGCGTGCGCCTGGCGGTAGGGGTTCGCGCCCTTGAACCCGGGCAGGAACGAGTGGTGGATGTTGATCGCCCGCCCCTCGAGCGCGGCGCAGAGTTCGGGGCTGAGGATCTGCATGTAGCGGGCGAGCACGACCAGCTCGACGTCGTAGCGGTCGACGACCTGCAGCACGCGCGCCTCGAACGCCGCCTTCGACTCGGGGTCGGTGACCGGGTGGTGCTCGAACCGCTTGCCGTAGAACTCGGCCAACCCCGACAGGTCGTCGTGGTTCGCCAGGATCAACGGCACCTCGATCGGCAGCTGTCCCGCCCGCTGCCGGAACAGCAGGTCGTTCACGCAGTGCGCCGCCTTGCTCGCGAGCACGAGGGTGCGGGTCGGGCGACCGACGACGTCGAGCTTCGCCTGCGCGTCGTAGTGCGCGAGCACGGGCGCCAGCGCCGCCTCGAACGCGTCGCGCTCGCCGGGGGCCTCGACCTGCAGGCGCATGAAGAACGTGCCGGTGTCGTGGCTCGAGAACTGCGCGGACTCGGTGATGTTGCCGCCCGCCTGCACGACGGCACCGCTGATCGCGTGGACGATGCCGGGTCGGTCCTGGCAGACGAGCGTCAGCGTCCAGTGCGTCGTCGGGGCGGCCGGGGCAGCGGCCCGAGCGGCGTCGGCCGTCGCGGCGTCGGGGGCGGAGGAGGCGCGGGTGGCGTCGGTCACGTCGGTCACCCGCCCAGGGTAGTGCGGCCGAACCCGGTCACGCGGCGGCGATGAGCAGCGTGACGAGCGCGACGAGCGGGAGGAACCCCTGCGTGACCGCGGCGCGGGTCTTCGTGCGGTCCGAGAGCAGCAGGACGAGCGCGGCGGCGAGCATCGACCCCGTGCCCGCGACGAGCAGGGCGTTGCCCGAGGGGGATGCCTCGAAGGCGCTGCCCGCGCCTCCTGCCCCTCCGGCGGCGATCAGCACGACGCCCACGATCGTGACGATCGCGAGGAACAGGTTGTAGAAGCCCTGGTTGTAGGCGAGCGGCTTCGTGTGCTCGGCCTGGACGTCGTCGGTGATGCCGAAGGTCGCGCGGACGCGGGGGGTGGTCCAGAGGAAGGACTCCATCACGAAGATGTAGAGGTGCAGCAGGGCGGCGAGCGAGGCCGCGACGAGCGAGACGATGAGCATGCCCCGACCCTAGGGCCGGGCGGTCCACGCACGGGTGGCGGCTGCGGCGGGTCAGTAGCATCGTGGGGGCGCAGCGAGCGCACACGGGCATCGGCACCGGCGAGGACGAGGAGGCGCGGCGTGGCAGAGCGGGTCACCATCGTCGAGGTCGCGGCCCGGGCCGGCGTCGCGATCAGTTCGGTCAGCAGCGCCCTCAACGGTCGCCCCGGCGTCTCGGAGCAGACCCGCGCGCGCATCCGGCAGGCCGCCGACGACCTCGGCTTCGTGCCGAGCGTCCGGGGCCGCAGCCTGAGCGCCAAGCGGGCCTTCACCGTCGGGCTCGTCGTGCACCGCGACCCGTTCGTGCTCGAGTCCGACCCGTTCTTCGGCAGCTTCATCGGCGGGCTCGAGTCGGTGCTCGACCCGCGCGGGTACGCGCTCATCCTGCAGATGGGGTCGGCGGCGGACGAACCGCTCGACCGCTACCGGCGGCTCGCGGCCGGACGTCGGGTCGACGGCGTCGTCCTGAACGAGCTGACGGTGGACGACCCGCGCGTCGAACTGGTCCGCGAGCTCGACCTGCCCGCCGTCGGGGTCAACCCGGCCGGGGACTTCCCCCTGCCCGCCGTGCGGCAGGACGACTCGGCCGGCATCGGCGAGCTCGTCGAGCACCTCGTGTCGCTCGGTCACCGGCGGTTCGCCCACGTCGCCGGGCCCGGGCGCTTCGTGCACTCGCGGCGTCGCGGGGCCGCCTGGCGGGACGCCGTCGTCGGAGCCGGGCACGAGCCCGGGGCGGTCGTCGAGGCCGACTTCACCTACGACGGGGGAGCCCGGGCCGCCGCTCGCCTCTTCGGGCCGGACGCACCGGTCCACGACCGGCCCACCGCCGTCTTCTGCGCCAACGACCTGGCCGCCATCGGGTTCATGACCGAGCTCGACCGGCTCGGGGTCCGCGTGCCCGACGACGTCAGCGTGGCCGGGTTCGACGGCATCGAGCTCGGGTCGTACGTGCGCCCCGGGCTGACCACGCTGACGACGGCTCCGCGGCTGATCGGGGCCGAGGCGGCGCGCCTCCTGCTCTCGGCCGTCGAGGGCGAGGCCGTCACCGACGCCGAGATCGAGCCCGCCCGGCTGCTGGTCCGCGCGTCGACGGGCTCCGCCGCCCGCTGACCCCGCGGCGCCCCGCGCTGCCTCAGAGATCGCTCGGCGCCCGGGCGTCGAGGACGCACCACGCTCGCGTCGTCGAACCACGTTCCGAGGTGGTTCGACGACGCGAGCGTGGTGCGCCCTGCGGCGGGAGCCCGATGGGTGCTCGTCGGGCGTCAGGTCAGGAGGCGCGGGTCGGGAGATCGCGCCGGGAGGGGTTCCGGCGCGGCGGCGGACGTGCTAGCTTCTCGATCTACCGAAACGTTTCGGTAGACGAGTGAGACCGCACACGACGAAGTGGGTGCCCCGATGACGACCGCCAGTGACACGACGAGCACCGAGGCGAGCGCCGACACCGGGCCCGACACGACGCGCGTCGACACCGGGCCCGACACGACGTGCGCCGACACCGGGCCCGACACGACGCGCGCCGACACCGGGCCCGACGCCGACGCGGCCCGCGCCGCCTCGAAGCCGTACCTCGTCCCGCTGACCCGGGAGCGCCTCCGGACGGTCCTCGACGAGGCCCTCGTCCACCGCAACGAGCTCACCGGCGCCCTCTCGCAGCTGACCTTCTCGAGCCCCGCCGCCTACGAGCCGGGCCGCCCCGACTGGGCGGTCGGCCCCTTCACCGCCGACCCGGCGTTCACCTTCACGCTGGACGGCCAGTGGCCCGACCCCGACGGACTCGGCTGGACGAGCGAGTCGCTCTACAACCCCAGCCTCATCGAGCACGACGGCACGCTGCACCTGTTCTACCGGGCCTCGCCCCGCAAGGAGAGCCTCGGCAGCCGCATCGGCCACGCCACCCTCGCCCTCACCCCCGACGGCGAACCAGCACCCGGCGCCGCCTGGGTCGACGACCCAGCCAACCCGGTCGTCCGTCCCACCCTCGACGACGAACTGTTCGGCACCGAGGACCCCAAGGTCTACCGCGCCGAGGGTCGCTTCTGGCTGTTCTACAACGGCGTCTTCCCGATCACCGAGGAGGCGCGGGTCGCGCACCCGAGCCCCGGTTACCCCGTCCAGGCGGTCGGCATCGACCTGCTGGTCGCCGTCAGCGACGACCTCGTCTCCTGGCAGAAGCTCGGCCCGATCGCCGACCACGAGCAGACGCGGCTCTGGGCCAAGGGCGCCGTGATCCCGCGCGACGAGCACGGGAACGCGGTCCGCCTCGGCGGCAACGGCAGCGGCAGCGGCAGCCACAACGACGGGGACTACCTCATGTTCGTCAGCGAGGGCTTCGACGGCGTGCTGCACGTCGGCCGCTCGGACGACCTGCGCCACTGGACCTTCGAGCCCGTGCCGTACCTCGACCTGTCGGGCGTCGGCGGCCACCTGCACGAGGTCGCCGCCGCGATCGTCACGGGCGACGGCCGACTCGTGCTGGACGTCTTCCACGACGTCGACGGGGTCTTCGCGGCGAGCCAGGCGCTCTACGACGTCGGGCGTCCGGTCGACCAGCTCGCCCTCGCGTCCGGCGGGTCGCTCAGCTGGGGCGGCCTGCAGCAGATCGGCGGCCGCTGGACCTTCGCCCAGGGCTGGGACGCCCCCGCCGGCCACCGCGACCTGTACTTCTACCGCACCGACCCGCACGCCCCCGTGCCTCAGACCACCCCCTAGCCACACCCGCAGCACCACCCACCCAAGGAGAACACCGTGCAACGACGCACACGCTTCACCCGCCGCGCGACCCTCGGCGCGACCGTCCTGGTCGCCGCCCTCGGCCTGACCGCCTGCTCCGGCGGCGGCGGCGGCGCCTCGAGCGACGCCCTCACCGCCAAGGGCCCCATCACCATCTGGTACTCGAACAACGAGCAGGAGGTGACCTGGGGCAAGGCCATGGTCGAGGCCTGGAACGCCGACCACCCCGACGAGCAGGTCAAGGGGCAGGAGATCCCGGCCGGCAAGTCGAGCGAAGAGGTCATCGGCGCCGCCATCACGGCCGGCAACGCCCCCTGCCTCGTCTACAACACGGCCCCCAGCGCGGTCGGGCAGTTCCAGAAGCAGGGCGGCCTGGTCGACCTGTCGAGCTTCGACGACGGCGCGAGCTACATCGAGGAGCGCAGTGGCGACCTCGCGAAGCAGTACCAGGACGCCGACGGCAAGTACTACCAGCTGCCCTGGAAGTCGAACCCGGTGATGATCTTCTACAACAAGGACCTCTTCACGAAGGCCGGCCTCGACGCCGAGAACCCCGACCTCTCCACCTACGACGACTTCCTCGCGACGTCGAAGACCCTGGTCGACGCCGGCGTCTCGAAGTACGCCATCCACCCGGCGCCGACGAGCGAGTTCTTCCAGTCGCAGTTCGACTTCATGCCGCTCTACGCGGCCGAGACCGGCGGCACCGGCCTCGTCGAGGACGGCAAGGCGACCTTCGCCGACACCGCCGGCGAGGACGTGGCGACCTTCTGGCGCTCGCTCTACGAGCAGGGGCTGGCCGGCCAGGAGCAGTACACGGGCGACTCGTTCGCCGACGGCGAGGCCGCGATGTCGATCGTCGGGCCGTGGGCCGTGTCGGTCTACGAGGACGTCAACTGGGGTGCCGTGCCCGTCCCGACCAAGGACGGCACGAGCGCCGACGAGACCTACACGTTCAGCGACGCAAAGAACGTCGGCATGTACACGGCCTGCGAGAACCAGGGCACGGCGTGGGACTTCCTGAAGTTCTCCACCAGCAGCGACCAGGACCGCGCCCTGCTCGAGACCACGGGCCAGATGCCGATCCGCACCGACCTGGCCTCGACCTACTCCGACTACTTCGACGCGAACCCCTCGTACGCGCTCTTCGGCGACCAGGCGGCCCGCACGGTCGAGGTGCCGGCCGGCCCGAACACCGTCGCCGAGTTGCAGGCCTTCCGCGACGCGTGGTCGAGCAGCGTGATCTTCGGCAAGGGTGACGTCGACTCGTCGCTGAAGGACGCCGCGGACAAGATCGACGAGCTCGCGGCGCAGGGCTGATCGTGTCCACCGTGCACGAGGCGGCGGCAGCGTCGCCGACCGCCGGACGAGCCGAGGAGGCGCACCGCGCCTCCTCGGGGGGTCCCGGCTCCGGGCACCGGGCGGGCCGTCGCCGCGACGGCGACCCGCGCGGGCGTCGGCGGGGCGGCCCCCTCGGCAAGCACCCGCTCGGCCTGCTGTTCAGCGCGCCCTACCTGGTGTTCGTGCTGGCGGTGTTCGCGTACCCGTTGGTCTACGCGGTCTACATCGCGTTCCACGACTACTTCTTCACGGCGCCCGGTGCCGTCGTCGCGCGGCCCTTCGTCGGCCTCGACAACTTCGTCACCGCGTTCACCGACCCGGCGGTCATCCGCTCGTTCGGCAACGTCGGCGTCTTCCTGGTGATCAACGTGCCGCTGACGGTCGTGCTGAGCATGGTGCTCGCCACGGCGCTCGACAAGGTCGCGCACTTCCGGGGGTTCCTGCGGGTGGCGTTCTACGTGCCGTACCTGACGGCGAGCGTCGCCGTCGTCGCGGTCTGGTTGTTCCTCTTCAACGGCGACGGTCTCGTGAACAACGTGCTCGGGCCGCTGGCCCCGACCCCGTCGTGGCTGATCAACTCGGCCTGGGCCATGCCCTCGATCGCGTTGTTCGTCACCTGGAAGCAGCTCGGCTTCTACATCCTGCTGTACCTCGCGGCTCTGCAGAACGTGCCCAAGGAGCTGTACGAGGCGGCCTCGAGCGACGGTGCCGGCCCGATCCGGTCGTTCTTCACCGTCACCGTCCCGGGCGTGCGTCCGGCCACCGTGCTCGTGCTGCTCGTCTCGACCGTCACCGGGGCGAACCTCTTCACCGAGCCGTACCTGCTGACCGGGGGAGGCGGGCCGAACGGCGCGTCGACCTCGCCCGTGCTGCTGATGTACCAGAAGGGCATCGAGCAGGGGAACCCCGACCAGGCCGCCGCGATCGGCGTCGTGCTCGTGATCCTCGTGCTGGTCATCGCCCTGCTGCAGAACCGGTTCGCCGGCGGAAAGGAGGACTGAGATGACCGTCTCCGACGAGACCACCGCCCGCCCCCTGCGGGTCGGCAAGAAGCCGCCGCTGACCCGGGCCCAGACCACGCTGCGCGGCGTCGTGCTGGCGATCGGCGCCCTGGCGTTCCTCTTCCCGTTCTACTACATGGTGATCGGGTCGCTGCAGACCAAGCCCGACCCGACCGTGGCCGGGGCGTTCCCGCACCCGTCGAACCTGACGGTCGAGAACTACGCCGCGATCGACAGCCGCATCGGGCTGCTCAGCGGCCTGCTCAACTCGGGCATCTTCACGGTGGGCGTGCTCGCCTGCACCCTCGTGTTCGGGGTGCTGGTCGGCTACGCGCTGGCCGTGCTGCAGTGGCGTGGTCGCGGGGTCACCTTCGCGCTGGCGCTGCTCGTGCAGGTGGTGCCCTTCCAGCTGCTGATCATCCCGCTGTACGTGCTCATCGCGCGCAACTACGGGCTGAGCGACAACTACCTGGGCATGATCCTGCCGTTCGCCATCAACTCGACGGCGGTGATCATCTTCCGGCAGTACTTCCTGCAGCTGCCGAAGGAGCTCTTCGAGGCCGCGCGCATCGACGGCACCGGCGAGTTCCGGCTGCTGTGGAACATCGCGTTGCCGCTCGTGCGCCCGGCGCTGGTCACGGCCCTGCTGCTGACCTTCATCGGTCCGTGGAACGAGTTCCTCTGGCCGTTCCTCATCACCAAGGAGGCGTCGATGCAGCCGCTCGCCGTGTCGCTGGCGAACTACATCAGCAACGTGGCGGCGACGGCGGCGAACCCGTTCGGCGCGACCCTCGCGGGCGCCGTCGTGCTGGCCGCTCCGGTCGTGCTGCTGTTCATCGTGTTCCAGCGCTACTTCATCTCGACCGACGTCGGCTCGAGCGTGAAGGGCTGACCGACCGCCTCCCGACCCGAGGAGGCGCGCTGCGCGACCGGCGCGCCCCGCGCCTCCTCGGCTCCCCACCCCCAGACCGGGTCGTCGTGCCGACGGCCCCCACCGCAGGAGGCGCGGTGCGATCCCCCCTCGCATCGCGCCTCCGTCGCCTCCCGCCTCCCGCCTCTCGCCTCTCGAAAGGGCCTCCCATGGCTGACTTCCCGTACCGACTGACCCGCCTGGGCGTCGTGATGACCCCCGACCCCGACTCGCCCGACGAGGCCGAGGGGGTGCTCAACCCCGGTTCGGGACGCGGGCCCGACGGCGAGCTCTACCTGCTGCCGCGGCTCGTCGCCACGGGCAACGTGTCGCGCGTCGGGCTGGCCCGGGTCGTCGTCGAGGACGGCGTGCCCGTGGGCGTGACCCGCGAGGGCGTCGTGCTCGCGCCCGATCGCGGGTGGGAACGCGGCGCGACCCACGCCGGCGTCGAGGACCCGCGCGTCACGTGGATCGAGGAGCTCGGGCTGCACGTGATGACCTACGTCGCCTACGGGCCGCTCGGGCCGCGCACCGCCGTCGCCGTGAGCGACGACCTGCGCGACTGGCGCCGACTCGGGCCCGCGACCTTCGAGTACGTCGACGAGCTCGACACCGACCTCGGGCTGTTCCACAACAAGGACACCGTGTTCTTCCCGTCGCCGGTCACCGCGCCGGACGGCGTGCGCAGCTTCGCCGTGCTGCACCGACCGATGTGGCACATCGGTGCGACGGTGCCGGGCGAGGGCAGTCCGCTGCCGGCCGGCGTCACCGACGGGCGGCACTCGATCTGGATCAGCTACGTGCCGGTCGACGCGGTCGCCGCCGACCCGCGGGCGTTGGCGCGGTGGGGGCAGCACCGGTTCGTCGCCGGCCCCGAGTTCCCGTTCGAGGAGCTGAAGATCGGCGGCGGCCCGCCCCCGCTGCGCGTCGACGAGGGCTGGCTGCTGCTGCACCACGGCGTCACCGGCGTGATCGACGACGCCTTCGCCCAGCAGCAGAACGTGAACTACGCGGCGGGCGGGATGATCCTCGACGCCGACGACCCGTCGCGCGTGGTCACCCGGTCGGAGGTGCCGCTGCTCGAGGCCGAGACCGCCGACGAGCGCGACGGCATCGTGCCGAACGTCGTGTTCCCGACCGCGATCGAACACGTCGACGGCGTCCCCTTCGTGTTCTACGGCATGGCCGACTCGAAGATCGGCGTCGCCCGCCTCGACCGCGCCTGAGGTCGCGCACGGCCCGACGACACCCACGGCCCGACGACACCCACGGATCACCGACAAGAAGGAGGCGGTCGACGATGATCGCACGCAACTCACGATGGACGGGCGCGGCACTGGCCGCGGCCCTGGCGACCGTGCTGGGGGTGACGGGGGCGCTGCCGGCTGCCGCCGCGCCTCCTGGTCCGGCGGCCGCGCCGCCCGGCTCGGCCGCGCCGACCACCCCGGCGGCCGCACCGGCCGTGGCACCGTTGACGAACCTCGCGCACCTGGACTTCCTGCTCGACCGGACGACGCCCGTGCCCGAGGCCGGGCACTCGACCTACCGGCAGAGCGCGGAGCCGACGCTCACCCTGCCGTGGACCTACGCCGACGCCCGCGACGGCGGCACCTTCGCCCGGGTGGGCGGCGGTCCGCTCGACCCCGCGACCGGGTACTGGGGGCAGGGCGCGTACAACAGCGACGATGTCTCACGGACGGCCGTCGTGTACCTGCGCGACTGGAAGCAGACCGGCTCGGAGTCGAGCCGGCAGAAGGCCTACGAGCTGCTGCGGGCGACCGCGTACTTCCAGACGACCACCGGTGACGCCGCCGGCAACGTCGTCCTCTGGATGCAGCCCGACGGCACCTTCAACCGCAGCCCGGTGCCGGTCGAACTGCCCGACCCGTCCGACAGCGGCAACAGCTACTGGCTGGCCCGCAGCATCTGGGCGTTCGGCGAGGGGTACGCCGCATTCGCGGACGACGACCCGGAGTTCGCCGCGTTCCTGCAGCAGCGGCTGCAGCTCGGCGTGACAGCGCTGAACCGTGAGACGCTCGCCCGCTACGGTCGGTACGACGTGGCCGACGGGGCGAAGGTGCCCGCCTGGCTGATCGGCTCCGGAGCCGACGCCTCGGCCGAGGCCGTCCTCGGGCTGAGCGCCTACTCGGCCGTCGTGCCGGGTGACGCGGCCTCGCGCACCGCGCTGACGCAGCTCGCCGAGGGCGTCGCGGCGATGTCGTCCGGCGACGGGCAGACCTGGCCGTACGGAGCCGTGCTGCCCTGGGCGAAGTCCCGCTCGATGTGGCACGCCTGGTCGTCGCAGATGCCCGTCGCCCTGGCCCGGGCGTCGACCGTGCTCGCCCGACCCGACCTGCTGAAGCCGGCCGTGCTCGACCAGACCTCGTTCACGACCACGCTGCTCACCGCGAGCGGGCCCGACAACGCCTGGTACCCGACGCCCGTCGACCAGACGCAGATCGCCTACGGAGCCGACTCGCGGCTGCAGTCGGCGCTCGCCGTGGCCGGCGCCGGCGCGGGGGCCCCGGGTCTGAAGCGCATCGCGGCCGTCGCTGCGAGCTGGTACTTCGGCACGAACCGCTCGGGCACCCCCGTCTACGACCCGGCCACCGGGGTGACCTTCGACGGCGTGCAGGCCGACGGCACGGTGAACCGCAACAGCGGTGCCGAGAGCACGATCCACGGCCTGTTGTCGATGATCGCCCTCGACGGCGCCCCCGACGTCTCGGCCGAGGCTCGAGGGCTGACGAGCGTCACGTCGCGTGACGGCCTCACGGTGGTCGAGGCCGAGACGGCGTCGCCCACGACGGGCACGGTCGTCACCCCCGACTCGGCGTGGACGGGCGAGTCGCAGTACGGCGGAGGCTCGGCGCTGCGGCTCGAGCCCGGGCAGAGCGCGACGATCACGGTGCCCGCGGGCTCCGGGTTGCGGCACGTCGAGCCGGTCCTGCTCGCCGCCGAGGGAGTGCGGTCGACGTCGGTCTGGAAGGCGGGACGCGTGCCCCTGGGGACGCTGACGACGCAGGCCGGGGCGCAGGGCGTGACCGCCGCCTCCGGGGCTCTGCTGCCCCAGACGCTGCCGGTGCCGATCGGTGCCGGAGCGACGGCGATCACCGTGACCGCCGGCCGCGACGCGACCGTGGTCGACGGCCTGATCGTGCGGCCGCTCGTCCAGCGGCTCGTGCTCGCCGGGACGGCGGCCGACGGTCGCCCGACGACGACCGAGCTGCTGTCGTCGACCTCGCGGCTGCCGTTGCCGACCCCGGTCGGCGTGCGGGGCAGTCGGACGTCGGCGTCGTCGTACGACGCGCAGGGCCGCCTCGTGCAGCAGCGCGACGTGCAGGGCCGCAGCGTCGTGCTGGTCAAGCCCGGCGGCTTCGCCGTCCTCACCCGCTAGCCCGGCGCCGAGGCCCAGGAACCCGCTCGGACCCCAGCAACCCCCGTGAGGGTCTGGGCGGGTTCCCGGGGTCTCGTGCGCGGCGCATGCCCGATCGTATATAGTCCGGTCATGATCACCACGGACGTCGCCTCGCGTCTGCGGGAGGCGAGGGTCGCTGCGCGGCTCACCCAGGGCGAGGTGGGGCGGAGGGCAGGGCTGCCGCAGAGCGCCGTCTCGCGTTACGAGGGCGGCTCGAAGATCCCGTCCCTGCCCGTCCTCGAGCGGCTCTTCGAGGCGACGGGCCTCGACCTGGCGCTCACGCTCACGCCGTCACGATCTCGTGCGACCGCGACCGCGTCTCCGTTCGGCGGGCCGGTGGGGCGCATCGTGCATCCTCGCCGTGCCGAACTGCGGTCGTTCTTCGCGCGCGAAGGGTTCGGTCACCCCCAGGTCTTCGGCAGCGTCAGCCGAGGTGACGACCGCGTCGACAGCGACCTCGACGTCGTCGTCGACCTGCCCGACGGTCTCGGGTTGTTCGGGCTGGCGGCGGCTGCGCGTCGGGCGAGCGACATCGCCGGGGTCGTGGTCGACGTCGTGCCCCGCGACGGCCTGACCCCCGAGGTCGCCGAGGCGGTCTCGCGGGACGGGGTCGCCCTGTGAGTCGTCACGATCGGGCGCGGTTGGACGACATCGCAGCGGCTCTGGGCGCCATCGACGCCCATCGGCGACGGGGAGAACTGACGGACGGGCTGGTCTTCGACGCCGTGCGCGTCCGCCTCATCGAGATCGGCGAAGCGGTGAAGGGGCTCTCGTCCGAGACGACGAGTGCCGCGCCCGAGATCCCGTGGGCCGACGTCGCCCGCATGCGCGACTTCCTCGCCCACCGGTACTTCGACACCTCGCATTCCGTCGTGGCGCACACCGTCGACCACGACCTGCCGGTGCTGTCATCGGCAGTCGAGCGGCTGCGTCGCGGCTGACGCGCTCCGCGGACGAGGAGGCGCGGGTACGGTCGACCGCATGAGCGACGACACGCAGGCCCCCGGTCCCGACGACGCCGGCCGCGACACCAGCCCGGGGCACGAGGTCGACCACGACCCGACCGGCATGACCGACGACGAGAAGCGGCACGACCAGCTGACCCGTGCCCCGAAGTCGGACGAGTCGGACGCCGCCCCGCGCATCACGACCGAGGACCGCGGCGACGGGGTCACCCGCATCGACGTCGCCGACACCGCGAAGGTCCGCCCGGGCGGGGCCGGCTGACGCCGACGCACCAGGGGCTCGCCGAGACCCACCTGCGCGCGCGGGCGCTTCGGCGGAACCCTGGGGGTCCGCGCCTCAGCTGATCAGGTGGATGCTGCCGTCACGGTCGCGCAGCGGGGCCCGCGAGGCGCCCGACCGCACGGCGAGCACCTCGGCCAGGATCGACACGGCCGTCTCCTCGGGCGTGCTCGCCCCGAGGTCGAGCCCGATGGGGGAGTGCAGTCGGCCGAGCGCCGCCGGCCCGACTCCGCGATCGGCCAGGGCGGAGACGCGTCGGTCGTGCGTGACCCGTGATCCCATGGCCCCGACGTACGCCGCCGGGGACGCCAGCGCCGCCTCGACCAGGTCGGCGTCGAACCGCTCGTCGTGCGACAGCACCGCGATCACGGTGCGCTCGTCGACCCCGGTGCGCGCCAAGTAGTTCGGCGGCCACTCGACGACGACCTCGTCGGCCGACGGGAAACGCTCGCGGGTCAGGAAGACCGGACGCGGGTCGCACACCGTCACGCGGTAGCCCAGCACCGCCCCGGCGTTGCACAGGGCGACGGCGAACTCGACCGCCCCGAAGACGAGGAGGCGCGGCGGCGGCACCGAGCGCTCGCTGAAGACCCGCAGACCCTCGCAGTCGTCGACGCTCGGCACGACCTCGCCGGTGCGGACCGGGCCGAGCACGACATGCGCCGACGCCTCACGCCCGGCGGCGGCATCGCGGAGGGCGGCGATCGTCTCGGCGTCGTCCGGGGTGACGAGCCGGGCGAACACCTCGATGCGCCCGCCGCAGCTGAGCCCGACCTCGAACGCCGTCTCGTCGCTGAACCCGAACGTCTCGAGCTGCGGCGTGCCGTCGTCGAGCACCTGCGTGCAGATCTCGTAGACCGCGCCCTCGACGCAGCCGCCCGAGATGCTGCCGATCACGGTGCCGTCGACGGTGACGGCCATCGACGTGCCGACCGTCCGGGGTGCACTGCCCACGACCGACACGGCCGTCGCGACGGCGAGGCGCTCGCCGGCGTCGAGTCGCGCCAGCAGGCGGTCGGCGATCTCGAACACGGGGCTCCTCGGGTGCGACGGGCGAGCGGGTGGTCTCTGGTGGTGCCAGGTCTCGATGGTGTCACGGCCTCGGCCCCGCGACCTACCGCGACGTCGGACGTCGCCGGCCGGCGCGAGGTGCTCTCCGGGGCTGGCTAGCCTGACACCATGCCCGGTGACGACTCCTCGACGTCCGTCGGCCTGCTGCTCGCGGCCGGCGCCGGGACGCGCATGGGCCGTCCCAAGGCGCTCGTGGTCGACGAGCGCGGGCCGTGGCTGACCCGCGCCGTGACGACGCTGCTCGACGGGGGCTGTGACCGCGTCGTCGTCGTGCTCGGGGCGGGCGCGACCGAGGCGCGAGCGCTGCTGGCGGCCGACCCGCGCCTCCTGACGGTCGAGACACCGGTGCCGGGCGGGGCGACGGACGCGCCGCACGCCGACCCGTGCCTCCCGCCGGTCGACGGTCGCGCGAGGGTGGCGGTCGTCGTCGCGGACGACTGGGCAGACGGCCTCGCCGCGTCGTTGCGCGTCGGGCTGGCGGCGCTCGCCGCCTCCGACCCCGAGGAGGCGCGGCTCGCCCTGATCACGCTGGTGGACTACCCGGGGCTGCCGCCGTCCGCGGTGGCGCGGCTGCTGTCGTCCCCGGCCGCCGACGTGCCCCTGGGCCCGGCTGCGCTGCGGCAGTCCGTCTTCCACGGACGCCCGGGTCACCCCGTCGTGGTCGGTCGGTCCCACTGGTCGGCCCTCGCGGCGTCCCTCACCGGGGATCGCGGGGCGGGCCCCTATCTCAGGGCGCACGCCGCCGAGCCGGTCGACTGCTCCGACCTCTGGGACGGCGCCGACGTCGACGCGCCCGCCTGACCTTCGGCGTCCCCGAGGGTCAGTTGCATTTCCCGCTGCCGCTGAAGCACGGGGTGTAGTTCGCGGGCAGGGGTTCCTGACGGGGGGTGGGGGACTCCCACCGGTCCCCGGGGACGGGTGCGCCGACGGCACCGATCACGACCAGCCCGGCGACGACGACGGCCGCCACGACGACACCTCGATGCCCGGCGGTGATCGCGGCGAACAGCGTCACGACGAGGCACGCGAGGCAGGCGACGAGGGTCCGGAGCCAGCTGTCCGCGGCCTCCTGGCTGACGGTCACGGGGGTGCCGAAGAGGCTGAACTCGGCCGAGAACCACTGCCCGGCCAGCGAGAGCGTGAGCAGGACGCCCGCCGCGAGGGCGAGCGCCTCGACGATCACGGCGACGCGGTGCACGAGGTGACGGGGCGGGCGGGGCGCCCGGTCCGCCCGGGCCGCGGGGGCGTCGACGGGGACGTTGACGGGTGCGTGCTCGGCCGGACGTGCTCCGTCGTGCGCCGAGGCGTCGCGGCCGCCCCGACCCGACCGCGCGGCGAGGACGACGAACGACGCCAGGCCGACGGTCGCGACGAACGGCAGGCTGACGAAGACGACAGTGGGCACCGTGTAGAGGGAGAAGCCCGCCCGGAGGCCCGACGTGACGCCCGACCCGACGGTGAGCTCGACGCCGGCCCGGGCCACGGCCGCCGCGGCGACGTAGAGCCAGGCCCGGCGTGACGCCGGCGCCTCGGACCACCGCCACGCGACGAGGACGACGAGGACGGCCCACACCACGAACGGCACGAGTGCGGCCTGCGCGAGCGCGCCCGGCAACTCGAGCAGCGACGCGACCACCCGGCCGGCCGAGGCCGTCAGGCCGACGAGCGCCGCGCCCGCGACGAACAGGGCCGCGGTGGTGCCGACGACCCACGCCACCTCGCGGCGGTCGACCCGCCGTCGCAGGCTCGCCGCCGCCCCCGCGAGTCGGCCCTCGTGCTGAGTGTTCGTCATGGGTCGACGGTAGCGGCGGGTCGCGGGGCCGACGTCATCCCGGAGGCGGATGTCGGCCGGGCGGTACGGATCGCCCGAGCCCCTGTCCCGCCG
>NZ_LR733392.1:2132760-2196032 GCF_902506305.1 Frigoribacterium sp. 9N | reverse complement strand
GCGCCGACCAGTAGCCCGCCGCGCGGCCCCCTCCGCAACTTCCCCGGGCCGCTCTGGCCTCGTGCCGCGGCGCGCTCGTGCGGCCTCGCCGCCGTGCCCTCACGCCGCCACGAGATGGACACAGCGCCACCTTTTCGCCTGGCGTCGTGTCCACATCGTGGCGGGATGCCGGAGAGAACCGCAGTCTCTGACGGTTCTGAGTAGTCGCGGCACTGTGGCTCGTGTTCTTCTCACCTGTCGCGCCCCTCGCCTCGGCCGCCGTCGTGGGCGCCACGGGGGCGGCCCACCGGCTGGAGCGGGGCGTCGTCAGCGCGCCCCGAACACGCTCCGTGACGGCTCGGGCGAGGGCACGGCCGTCGCGTCGGTGACGACGGGCGCCCCGGCGACGAAGTCGCGCAGCTCACGGCCGTGGACGACCTTGGCCGGCAGCGGGTCCGACGAGTAGAGCCGGGGCATGCGGTCGGTCGGCAGCGGCGACGGCGAACCGATCAGCACGACGTTGCCGAAGCGACGGCCCTTGAGCGTCGCGGGGTCGGCCACGGCCACGACGTGCTCGAACACGGTCGCGAGGGTCGACGCCTGGCCGCGGGCGAAGGCCAGCCCCGCGCCGTCGGCCGAGTTGACGATCAGCATGCCGGTCGGCGACAGGAACTCGGCCGCCGCCGTGTAGAACTCGAGCGACGTGACGTGGGCGGGGATCTGCGAGCCACCGAACACGTCGACGATCAGCAGGTCGACCGTGCCGCGCAGTCCGGCGGGCAGCTTCACCATGACCTCGCGGGCGTCGCCGTAGCGCACCCGGATCGAGGCCCCCCGCGGCAGCGGCAGGGTCTCTCGCACCAGGGCCAAGAGGTCGGCCTCGAGCTCGATCACCTGCTGGCGCGAACCCGGTCGGGTGGCCTCGACGTAGCGGGGCAGGGTCAGGGCGCCGGCGCCGAGGTGCAGTGCGGTGACCGGCCCCTCGGGCAGCAGGTCGACGGCGTGCCCGATGCGCCGGACGTACTCGAAGGCCAGGTGCGTCGGGTCGTCGAGGTCGACGTGCGACTGGGGCGTGCCGTCGACGACGAGGGTGTACGAACCGGGGCGGTGCCGGTCCTCGTCCACGCGGGCGAGACCTGCCCCGATCGAGATCTCGACGGGCGGGTCGTCGTGCTGTGCGGCCATGCCCCAAGCCTCCCATCCCGGGGACGAGGAGGCGCGCGCGGCCCTCGATCCCGTGGAATGCCTGTGCATGCGCCCGGGTTATACCGAAGCTCGGGCGAAAGGTCAACGACAGGGCTTGCCAGGCGTGTCCGGGGCGACCTAGTATGGACCTTTGCGCTCCCCGTGCGTCCTGTCGTCATATTGCGGTCGACAACGTCTCGAGACACCCACCCCCGAATATGACGGCGGGGTGGATGGTGTCCGCCGGGTAGGGCCGTTCACTCACTCACCACATACTGTCCGACAGTGATGACCCGACGGGGTCCACGGAGGTTACTTCCTTGGCTGCTGCGAACAACGCATCCACCAACTCACCCAAGAACGGTCGCAACGCATCGCGGCTCTCGTTCGCCAAGATCACCGACACGCTGACGGTCCCCGACCTGCTGGCGCTCCAGACCGAGAGCTTCGACTGGCTCGTCGGCAACGACATCTGGAAGGACCGCCTCGCCGAGGCGACCGAGCAGGGTCGCACCGACCTGGCCCTCCACTCGGGCCTGGAAGAGATCTTCGAAGAGATCTCGCCGATCGAAGACCTCGGCGAGACCATGCAGCTCTCGTTCACGGCCCCCGAGCTCGAAGAGCCCAAGTACACGATCGACGAGTGCAAAGAGCGTGGCAAGACCTACGCCGCACCGCTCTACGTGAACGCCGAGTTCATGAACCACCTCACCGGTGAGATCAAGACCCAGACGGTCTTCATGGGCGACTTCCCGCTCATGACCGAGCGTGGCACGTTCATCATCAACGGCACCGAGCGTGTCGTCGTCTCGCAGCTCGTCCGCAGCCCGGGCGTCTACTTCGAGCGCGCCTCCGACAAGACCAGCGACAAGGACATCTACTCGGCTCGCGTCATCCCGAGCCGTGGTGCCTGGCTCGAGTTCGAGATCGACAAGCGCGACCAGGTCGGGGTGCGCATCGACCGCAAGCGCAAGCAGAGCGTGACCGTCTTCCTCAAGGCCCTCGGCCTGACGAGCGAAGAGATCATGGAGGAGTTCAAGGGCTTCGCCTCGATCGAGGCCACCCTCGAGAAGGACGCCATCCTCACCAAGGAAGAGGCGCTCAAGGACATCTACCGCAAGCTCCGTCCGGGCGAGCAGGTCGCTGCCGAGGCCGCGCGCGCGCTCCTCGACAACTTCTACTTCAACCACAAGCGCTACGACCTGGCCAAGGTGGGTCGCTACAAGATCAACCGCAAGCTCGGCATCGACGCGCCCCTGGGCGACTCGGTCCTGACCGTCGACGACATCGTCGCGACGATCAAGTACCTCGTGTCGCTGCACGCCGAAGAGAAGTCGATGAACGGCACGCGCGACGGCGAGCCCGTCCAGCTGCGCCTCGACGTCGACGACATCGACCACTTCGGCAACCGTCGCATCCGCGCGGTCGGCGAGCTGATCCAGAACCAGGTCCGCACCGGTCTGTCGCGCATGGAGCGCGTCGTCCGTGAGCGCATGACCACGCAGGACATCGAGGCGATCACGCCGCAGACCCTGATCAACGTGCGCCCCGTCGTCGCCGCGATCAAGGAGTTCTTCGGCACCTCGCAGCTCTCGCAGTTCATGGACCAGAACAACCCGCTCTCGGGACTGACGCACAAGCGTCGTCTGAGCGCGCTCGGCCCCGGCGGTCTGTCGCGTGAGCGCGCCGGCGTCGAGGTCCGCGACGTCCACCCCTCGCACTACGGCCGCATGTGCCCGATCGAGACCCCTGAAGGCCCGAACATCGGCCTGATCGGCTCGCTCGCGTCCTTCGCGCGCATCAACTCGTTCGGCTTCATCGAGACGCCCTACCGTCGTGTGGAGAAGGGCAACGTCACCACGACGATCGACTACCTCACCGCCTCCGAAGAGGACGACTACGTCGTCGCCCAGGCGAACGCGCCCCTCGACGACAAGTTCGACTTCGTCGACGACAAGGTGCTCGTCCGCAAGAAGGGTGGCGAGGTCGAGCTCGTCGACAAGGCCGAGGTCGACTACATGGACGTCTCGCCGCGCCAGATGGTGTCGGTGGCCACGTCGCTGATCCCGTTCCTCGAGCACGACGACGCGAACCGCGCCCTGATGGGTGCGAACATGCAGCGTCAGGCCGTCCCGCTCGTCCGCAGCGAGAGCCCCCTCGTCGGCACCGGCATGGAGGGCTACACCGCGATCGACGCCGGTGACGTCGTCACCGCCGACGCCGCGGGCGTGGTCTCCGAGGTGTCGGCCGACGTCGTCACCGTCCAGCTCGACGACGGCGGCACGCAGGACTACTACCTGCGCAAGTTCGACCGCTCGAACCAGGGCGCCAGCTACAACCACCGCGTGATCGTCGACGCCGGCCAGCGTGTCGAGGTCGGCGAGGTCATCGCCGACGGTCCCGCGACCGAGAACGGCGAGCTCGCGCTCGGCAAGAACCTGCTCGTCGCGTTCATGCCCTGGGAGGGCTACAACTACGAGGACGCGATGATCCTGTCGCAGAACCTCATCAAGGACGACACGCTCTCGTCGATCCACATCGAAGAGTACGAAGTCGACGCCCGCGACACGAAGCTCGGCAAGGAGGAGATCACCCGTGATCTCCCCAACGTCAGCCCCGACCTGCTGGCCGACCTCGACGAGCGCGGCATCATCCGCATCGGTGCCGAGGTGCGCCCCGGCGACATCCTCGTCGGCAAGGTCACGCCCAAGGGCGAGACCGAGCTCAGCGCCGAAGAGCGCCTGCTGCGTGCGATCTTCAACGAGAAGAGCCGTGAGGTCCGCGACACGTCCCTGAAGGTGCCCCACGGCGAGCAGGGAACGGTCATCGGCGTCAAGGTCTTCGACTCGCAGGACGGCGACGACGAGCTCGGCTCGGGCGTCAACCAGCGCGTCGTCGTCTTCATCGCCCAGAAGCGCAAGATCACGGCGGGCGACAAGCTCGCCGGTCGTCACGGCAACAAGGGCGTCATCTCGACGATCCTGCCGGTCGAGGACATGCCGTTCCTCGCGGACGGCACGCCGGTCGACATCATCCTCAACCCGCTGGGCGTCCCCGGTCGGATGAACTTCGGCCAGGTGCTCGAGATCCACCTCGGGTGGATCGCGGCGCAGGGCTGGAACGTCGAGGGCGTCCAGGAGTGGGCGAAGAACCTGCCCGAAGAGGCGCTCAGCGCCGCTCCCGGCACGAAGGTCGCCACCCCGGTGTTCGACGGTGCCGCCGAGCGCGAGATCGAGGGTCTGCTCGACTCGACCCTGCCGACCCGCGACGGTGAGCGTCTGATCGGTTCGTCCGGCAAGGCGCGCCTGTTCGACGGTCGCTCGGGTGAGCCGTTCCCGAACCCGATCTCGGTCGGTTACATGTACATCCTGAAGCTGCACCACCTCGTCGACGACAAGATCCACGCGCGTTCGACGGGCCCGTACTCGATGATCACGCAGCAGCCGCTGGGTGGTAAGGCACAGTTCGGTGGCCAGCGCTTCGGTGAGATGGAGGTCTGGGCCCTCGAGGCCTACGGCGCCGCGTACGCGCTGCAAGAGCTCCTGACCATCAAGTCGGACGACATCCTCGGCCGCGTGAAGGTGTACGAAGCCATCGTCAAGGGCGAGAACATCCAGGAGCCCGGCATCCCCGAGAGCTTCAAGGTCCTCATCAAAGAGATGCAGTCGCTCTGCCTGAACGTCGAGGTCCTCTCGGCCGACGGCCAGACGGTCAGCCTGCGCGACACGGACGACGAGGTCTTCCGTGCCGCCGAAGAGCTCGGCATCAACATCTCCTCCCGCTTCGAATCGTCGAACGTCGACGAGATCTAAGCCCCCTTCCCACAACGACACGTCGATACATCTGACAAGGGATTAAATTTTGATCGAAGCAACAACTTTCGATGAGCTGCGGATCGGCCTCGCCACTGCCGAGAACATCCGCGCCTGGTCGCACGGTGAGGTCAAGAAGCCGGAGACCATCAACTACCGCACGCTGAAGCCCGAGAAGGACGGCCTCTTCGGAGAGCAGATCTTCGGGCCGTCGCGTGACTGGGAGTGCGCGTGCGGCAAGTACAAGCGCGTCCGCTTCAAGGGCATCGTCTGCGAGCGCTGCGGCGTCGAGGTCACGAAGTCGTCCGTGCGTCGTGAGCGCATGGGCCACATCGAGCTCGCCGCTCCCGTCACGCACATCTGGTACTTCAAGGGCGTCCCCTCGCGCTTGGGCTACCTGCTCGACATGGCCCCGAAGGACCTCGAGAAGGTCATCTACTTCGCGGCCTACATGGTCATCTCGATCGACGAAGAGGGCCGTCACGCCGACATGCCCGGGCTCGAGAACGAGCTCCGCCTCGAGATCAAGCAGCTCGAGTCGCAGCGCGACACGCGCATCGCCGACCGCCTCCAGAAGCTCGAGGACGACCTGGCCGTCCTCGAGGAAGAAGGCGCGAAGAGCGACCAGAAGCGTCGTGCGAAGGACGGCGCCGAGAAAGAGATGTCGCAGACGCGCAAGTCGTTCGACGAGGACATCAACCGCCTCGAGCGCGTCTGGGAGGACTTCCGCAACCTCAAGGTCGGCGACCTCAAGCCCGAGGACGCCGTCTTCCACGAGCTGCAGGACCGCTTCGGCATCTACTTCGAGGCCCACATGGGCGCCGAGGCGATCAAGAAGCGCCTCGAGGGCTTCGACCTCACCACCGAGGCCGAGAACCTCCACCTGCAGATCTCCGAGGGCAAGGGTCAGAAGAAGATCCGCGCCATCAAGCGCCTGCGCGTCGTCAGCTCGTTCCTGGCCACCGGCAACTCGCCGGCCGCCATGGTCCTCGACGTCGTCCCGGTCATCCCGCCCGAGCTGCGCCCGATGGTGCAGCTGGACGGTGGCCGTTTCGCGACCAGCGACCTGAACGACCTCTACCGTCGCGTGATCAACCGCAACAACCGCCTCCGCCGCCTGCTCGACCTCGGTGCTCCCGAGATCATCGTGAACAACGAGAAGCGCATGCTGCAAGAGGCCGTCGACGCCCTGTTCGACAACGGTCGTCGCGGTCGTCCCGTCACGGGTACCGGCAACCGCGCCCTGAAGTCCCTGAGCGACATGCTCAAGGGAAAGCAGGGTCGCTTCCGCCAGAACCTGCTCGGCAAGCGCGTCGACTACTCGGGTCGTTCGGTCATCATCGTCGGCCCGACGCTGAAGCTGCACCAGTGCGGTCTGCCCAAGCAGATGGCCCTCGAGCTGTTCAAGCCGTTCGTCATCAAGCGCCTGATCGACCTGAGCCACGCTCAGAACATCAAGTCGGCCAAGCGCATGGTCGAGCGTTCGCGCCCGCAGGTCTGGGACGTCCTCGAAGAGATCATCCGCGAGCGCCCCGTGCTGCTGAACCGTGCGCCCACGCTGCACCGTCTCGGCATCCAGGCGTTCGAGCCCCAGCTGGTCGAGGGCAAGGCCATCCAGCTGCACCCGCTCGTCTGCGCGGCGTTCAACGCCGACTTCGACGGTGACCAGATGGCCGTGCACCTGCCGCTGTCCGTCGAGGCCCAGGCCGAGGCGCGCATCCTGATGCTCGCGTCGAACAACATCCTGAAGCCGTCCGACGGTCGTCCGGTGACCCTGCCCGCACAGGACATGATCATCGGTCTGCACTACCTCACGACGGTCACCGAGGGTGCCGAGGGTGAAGGCCGTGCCTTCTCGTCGGTCGCCGAGGCGATCCTCGCGAAGGACCAGGGCACGCTCGACCTCAACGCGATGGTCAAGATCCGCATGAACGGCGTGCACTTCGCCGAGGGCGAGGCTCCCGAGGGCTACGAGGTCGGGCAGGACATCCTGCTCGAGACGACCCTCGGTCGCGCGCTCTTCAACGAGAACCTGCCGGCGGACTACCCGTTCGTCCAGCAGGTGACCGACAAGGGCATGCTCTCGACGATCGTCAACGACCTCGCCGAGCGCTACCCGAAGGTCGCCGTCGCGGCGGCACTCGACAACATCAAGGACGCGGGCTTCTACTGGGCCTCGCGTTCGGGTGTCACCGTCGCGCTGTCCGACGTGCTCACGCCTCCGCGCAAGCCCGAGATCGTCGCGGGTTACGAGAAGCAGGCCGCCGCCGTGCAGTCCGAGTTCGACAAGGGTCTGATCTCGGACGCCGAGCGTCGCGCCGACCTGATCAAGATCTGGACGGAGGCCACGAACGAGGTCGCCGCCGAGATGCGCGCGAACTTCCCGATCGACAACACCATCAACCGCATGGTGACGTCGGGTGCTCGTGGTAACTGGCTGCAGGTGCGCAACATCGCCGGCATGCGAGGCCTGGTGAACAACCCGAAGGGTGACATCATCCCGCGCCCGATCATCTCCTCGTACCGCGAGGGTCTGTCGGTGGCCGAGTACTTCATCGCGACGCACGGTGCCCGCAAGGGTCTGGCCGACACGGCCCTCCGTACGGCCGACTCGGGGTACCTGACCCGTCGTCTCGTCGACGTGTCGCAGGACGTCATCATCCGTGAGGACGACTGCGGCACCTCGCGCGGCCTCGAGATGCCGATCGCCGCACCCGACGCCAACGGCGTCATGGTGCGCGACGCGACCGTCGAGAACACCGTGTTCGCACGGTCGCTCGCGGCTGCCGCGGTGGACGCGAAGGGCACGGTGCTGGCCGAGGCCGGCGCCGACGTCGGAGACGTGCTGATCGACGAGCTCGTGGCGGCCGGTGTCGAGACCATCAAGGTCCGCTCCGTCCTCACCTGTGAGGCCGCCGTCGGTGTCTGCGCCCAGTGCTACGGCCGCTCGCTGGCCACCGGCAACCTGGTCGACATCGGTGAGGCCGTCGGCATCATCGCGGCCCAGTCGATCGGTGAGCCCGGCACGCAGCTGACCATGCGTACCTTCCACACCGGTGGTTCGGCCTCGGCCGACGACATCACGCAGGGTCTGCCCCGCGTGACCGAGCTGTTCGAGGCGCGTACCCCCAAGGGTGCGTCCCCGATCGCCGACTCGGCCGGTCGCATCACGATCGAGGACACCGACAAGGCTCGCCGCGTCATCCTGCAGCCCGACAACGGCGACGAAGAAGTGATCTACCCCGTGCTCAAGCGTTCGACCCTCCTCGTCGAGGACGGTCAGCACGTCGAGCTCGGTGAGCAGATCATCGCCGGTGCGGTGGACCCGAAAGAGGTCCTGCGCGTCAAGGGCGTCCGTGCGGTGCAGCAGCACCTCGTGGGTGGCGTCCAGGACGTCTACCGCTCGCAGGGCGTGCCGATCCACGACAAGCACATCGAGGTCATCGTCCGTCAGATGCTCCGCAAGGTCACGGTCGTCGACCACGCCGACACCGACCTGCTGCCCGGTGAGCTCGTCGACCGGTCGAAGTACAACGAGATCAACCGTGCGGCACTGACCGAGGGCAAGCGGACCGCGTCCGCTCGTCAAGAGGTCATGGGCATCACGAAGGCCTCGCTGGCGACCGAGTCGTGGCTGTCCGCCGCGTCCTTCCAGGAGACGACCCGCGTCCTGACGCAGGCCGCCATGGAAGGCAAGAGCGACCCGCTGGTCGGTCTGAAGGAGAACGTCATCATCGGAAAGCTCATCCCCGCGGGCACCGGCCTGTCGCGTTACCGCGACGTGTCGGTCGAGGCGACGGAAGAAGCGAAGGCGGAGCGGTACCCCAACCGCGTCTTCACCGACGACGCGTCGTTCAACGAAGCCGACCTGAGCTTCGTGGACTTCGACTCCTTCTCGTCGGACGACTTCACCCCCGGCACCTACAACTGAGAACCCCGTCAGGAGGCGCGGTGAGGGTCTGACCCCCACCGCGCCTCCTGAGGGCCTCACCTCGAAGGGCCCCGGCTCGCACCCTGTGCGGACCGGGGCCCTTCGTCGTCCCTCCTGGTCGGGGCGGCGACGCGAGCGGGTGTTCCCCCGTCGGGCTGAGGCGACGGCGGGAGCCGACCCGGCAGGATGGAGGGATGCCTGACGACCAGCCCGACGAGACCGCCACCCTGACGACCGGCGTCGCCGCCACTGCTGCCGCCGCCACGGCCGCCGCCGCCGTCGGGGCACCGGCCACACCGCCCCCGGTCGTCGTCGCCCGAGGCGAGGCCGCCGAGGGGGTCCGCATCGGCACGGCCGACCGCCCCGTCCGCGAGCGGGTGACGGCACCCGACGTCGTGGTGTCACCGGAGCCCGTCGCCGGTGTCACCTGGCGACCGCTCACCCTCGACGACCTCGTGCCCCTGCACGCGCTCTGTGCCCGCATCGGGTCGGTCGACCACCCCGACCGCGGCCACGCGCTCGAGGTCGTGCGTGACGACCTCACGTCGCCCGGCGTCGACCTCGTGCGGGACAGCATCGTCGGGGTGGATGCCGACGGCCGCTTCGTCGCCTGGGGCCTCAGCCACCTCGGCCCGACGCGGGTCAGCCTCGTGCGGGTGGGGGTCCCCGGCGGTGTCGACCCCGGCCGACGCGGCGAGGGTCTCGGTCGCCGCCTCCTGGAGTGGCAACGGGTCCGGGGCGAGCAGCACCTGGCCACCTGTGACGAGGTGCTGCCGGCCGGTCTCGTGACCGACGTCGAGGAGGACGCCCTCGCCACGCGGGCGGCGTTCCGTCGGGCGGGGTTCGACGAGTCGCGATGGTGGACCGAGCTGCGGCGCGACCTGACGGAACCGATCGAGCGCGTCGCGCTCGACCCGGCCGTCCGCCTGGTCACGATGACCGACGAGTGGGTCGAGGCGACGCGCCAGGCCCGCAACGACGCCTTCCGTGACCACTGGGGCAGCCAGCCGACGAGCGAGGAGCGCTGGGGTCGGATGGTCGGTGCCGGCACCTTCCGGCAGGACCTCTCGCTGCTGGCCGTCGCCCGTCCCCTCGACGACCCCGAGGCCGCCGAGCAGGTCGTCGCGTTCGTGCTGAGCGACGTCGACCCCGAGGACTGGGCGGCCCTGGGGCGGCGGTGCGCCTACGTCGAGTACGTCGGCGTCCGGCGCTCCTGGCGGGGACGGCACCTCGCGCAGTCCCTGCTCGCGTCGACGCTGGAGGCGCACGTCGCCGAGGGGCTCGAGGTCACCGTGCTCGACGTCGACTCCGTGAGCCCGACGGGCGCCCTGGGGCTCTACGACCGGGCCGGGTTCGTCGCCGCGAGGCGCTCCGCCACGGTGGTCCGCGCCTACTGAGTCAGACCGGGGGGCGACCGGCGCACCCCTTCGAGGGGCACCCGCTCTGGGACGTGCCGCCGACGGCGTCGCCGCCGTAGCGTGAGGCAAGCTCGGACCCGACCCCGAGCGTCGAACGGCCTCGTCGTCCTACCCCCGAGGCCCTGTACTTCCGAGGAGGTACGCGTGGCTTCCATGACCGAGATCCTGATCTTGCACGGGCTATTGCCGATCGAGCAGCTCGACGTGATCCCGCGCGGCCCTGCCGAGGAAGAGGCGTCCATCCGCGACCTCCTCTCGCGAGGCGTCGTCACCGAGATGCAGGTGGCGAGGGCCCGGGCCACCGCCGCCGACCTCGACTTCGTCGAGCTGATCGACTACCCGGTCGACCGCTCGGCCGTGACGATGGTGCCCGCGGCCGTGTGCCGACGGCACAAGGTCCTGCCGATCGGCGTGCGCGACGGTGCGTTGATCCTCGCCATGGAGGACCCGGGCGACGTCTTCGCCATCGACGACGTCCGCGCCGGCCTGCGCATGGGCGTCGACCCCGTCGTCGCCGAGAAGAACGACCTGCGCGCCGCCATCGACCGGTACCTGCGTGCCGACGACGAGCTCAACGACCTGACGTCGACCCTCGAAGAGGAGAGGGCGCACGAGACGGCGGCCGACATCACGGACGGCCCCGACGACGACGTGCCGATCGTCCGGTTCGTCAACCTGCTCGTCAGCCAGGCGATCACCGACCACGCCTCCGACATCCACATCGAGCCGTCCGAGACCGACGTGCGCATCCGGTACCGCATCGACGGCGTGCTGCACGAGATGCAGCCGGCGCCCAAGGCGATCCAGAACGGCGTGATCTCGCGCCTCAAGATCATGAGCGAGATCGACATCGCCGAGCGCCGCAAGCCGCAGGACGGCCGCATGTCGGTCCGCCACGGCGGGCGGCAGATCGACCTGCGGGTGGCGACGCTGCCGACCGTCTGGGGCGAGAAGGTCGTGATGCGCATCCTCGACAACTCGAACACCTCGATGAGCCTGCGCGACCTCAACCTGCTCGAGCGCAACTTCGACGTCTACGCCGAGTCGTACTCGAAGCCCTACGGCATGATCCTCGTCACCGGCCCCACGGGTTCCGGCAAGTCGACGACGCTGTACACGACGCTGAACGCCGTCGCCCGTCCCGAGATCAACGTCATCACGGTCGAGGACCCGGTCGAGTACCGGATGAAGGGCATCAACCAGGTGCAGGTCAACCCCAAGGCGGGCCTGACCTTCGCGAGTGCGCTCCGCAGCATCCTGCGGTCCGACCCCGACGTCGTCCTGCTCGGCGAGATACGTGACCACGAGACGGCGCAGATCGCGATCGAGGCGTCGCTGACCGGCCACCTCGTGTTGAGCACGTTGCACACGAACGACGCCCCGAGCGCGATCACCCGACTCACCGAGATGGGCATCGAGCCCTTCCTCGTCGGGTCGGCCATCGACTGCGTCGTCGCCCAGCGCCTCGCGCGCCGGCTCTGCGACCGGTGCAAGACGCCCACGGCCTACTCCCCGTTGCAGCTGGCCCACCTGAAGTTCCGGGTCGAGCCCGACGAGAACCCCACGGTGTACCAGCCGGTGGGCTGCCAGCAGTGCTCGAACACGGGCTACCGCGGCCGCATCGCGCTGCACGAGGTGATGAGCGTCTCCGAGGACATCGAGCGACTCGCGGTGAGCCGTGCGTCCAGCGCCGAGATCGGCAGGGTCGCCCGCGAGCAGGGCATGTTGAGCCTGCGTCAGGACGGTTGGGAGAAGGCCAAGCTCGGCCTCACCAGCGTCGAAGAGATCCTGCGGGTCGTCGCGTGACGCCCGCCTCCGGCCGAGCCCGGACCGACCACGAGGAGCCCCTCTCATGAGCGCTTCGATCTACGACATCCCCGACGACGCAGCCGCCGAGGACGCCGCCCTCGCGGGGTGGACGCCGGGCCGTCCGGGCAACGAGGTCCGGTCCGCCACCGCCACCGCGACCGCGACCGGCTCCGCGACCGCGTCGTCGACGGCTCCGGCCGACGCGTCGCCGTTCCCGTCCGCTCCCGCGTCGCCCGGTGGTGCCGCGACGGGCCCCGTCTACAGCCTCGACGGAGGCCAGGACCCGGTCATGGGCTGGACGCCCACGCGTGCCCCCTCGAGCCGTCGCGCCGCGCGGCTGGCCGAGGCGCTGGTCGACAAGGCCGCGCTGGCCGACCAGGAGGCCCTGCTCGTCCCCGACACCGGCCCCTCGCCCGTCCTGCCCCGATCGGCCGTGGCCCCGTCGTCGGTCTCCGCGCCCTCCTCCGTGGTCACGTCGCCCGCGGCAGCCGCCCCGGCACCGCTCAGCCCGCCCCCCGCCGGCCACGTGCTCCCGTCGACGCCGCGACCCGGCTGGGTCGACCCGCGCTTCGAGGAGCCGATCCGCGCCTCCCGGGCTCAGGCGTCCCCCCTGCAGGAGGCGCGGGCCGGCTCCGCGACGGACCTCGCCGCCCCCGCCCCCACCGTCGCGAACCCGGCCGCGGTCGGCACCCCGGCCGGCACGACGGCCACGTCGGCGTCGCTCGCGTCGTCCTCGCCGTTCGCCGCCGAGGGCGTCGTCCTGCCGAGCCCTGCCGGCGCCTCGGCCGGCCCGACCGCGACGGCCCCCTGGGACGCGCCGGCTCCGCAGCACGTCGCCGCCGACGCGCCGACCGCCGTCCTCGCGACGGCCGAGGACGCGGCCGACTTCCACGGCATCGAGCTGCACCGCCACCCGCGCGACCACGCGCACGCCGGGCTCGTCTCGGCGCTGATCCAGGTCGTGCTGCAGAACGCCTCCGACCTCCACGTCACCACCGACGCCATGCCCACGATCCGCGTCGACGGCGACCTCCGACCCGCCCTCGCCGGCGGTACGGTCTGGGACGCGGCCATCGTCCGCACGGCGCTGGAGAGCCTGCTCACGCCCGAGCAGCAGCAGCGCTTCGACGAGGAGCTCGAGCTCGACTTCGCCTACTCGCTCTCGGACGAGTCGCGCTTCCGCGTGAACTTCTACCAGCAGCGCGGCTCGTTGGGGGCGGCCTTCCGGTTGATCCCCACCGAGATCAAGCAGCTCGGCGACCTGGGCGTGCCCGAGTCGGTGTCGACCTTCGCCAAGCTCCCGCGCGGTCTCGTGCTCGTCACGGGCCCCACGGGTTCGGGCAAGTCGACGACCCTCGCGGCGCTGATCGACCTCGTCAACCGCACGCGGGCCGACCACATCGTGACGGTCGAGGACCCGATCGAGTTCATGCACCAGCACAAGAAGTCGCTCGTGAACCAGCGAGAGGTCGGGCACGACACCCACAGCTTCGCGGCGGCGCTCAAGCACGTGCTGCGGCAGGACCCCGACGTCATCCTCATCGGCGAGCTCCGCGACCTCGAGACCATCTCGGTCGCGCTGACCGCCGCCGAGACCGGCCACCTCGTCTTCGCGACGCTGCACACGCAGAGCGCGGCGCAGACCATCGACCGCGTCATCGACGTGTTCCCGCCGTACCAGCAGGACCAGGTGCGCACCCAGCTCGCCTCGACGCTGCAGGGCGTCGTCTGCCAGACGCTGCTGCCCAAGGCCAGCGGCCGCGGCCGGGTCGTGGCGACCGAGATCATGATGATGACCCCGGCCATCGGCAACCTCGTGCGCGAGGGCAAGACGTACCAGATCGCGTCGTCGATGCAGGCGGGCCGCGACCTCGGCATGCACACGATGGACCAGAAGCTCGCCGACCTGGTGAACACCGGCGTCGTGACGCACAAGGCCGCGATGGAGAAGGTGCACGACCGTGAAGGGTTCGACCGCCTCGTGACGCGAGTGATCAACAAGTCCGAGAGCCAGGGGCTCGACAGCGGCATCGACTTCGGCGACTCGTTCTCGGGCGGGGCCGCCTGATGGCCGGGGCAGTCGCCTACGCCTACAAGGGGCGTGACGGGGCCGGCAAGGTCGTCAAGGGCAAGGTCGACGCGTCGAGCGAGGGCGCGGTCATCACCCGCCTCCGCACGATGGGCGTGCAGCCGATCTCGATCAGCGAGGCGGGTGCCGGCACCGGCCTGCAGCGCGAGGTGTCGATCCCCGGGCTCGGCGACCGTGCGGTCAAGATGAAGGACATCGCGGTCATGTCGCGCCAGATGGCGACCATGATCGGTTCGGGGCTGTCGCTGCTGCGCACCCTGACGATCCTCGCCGACCAGGTCGACAACAAGCGGCTGGCCAAGATCATGGCCGAGGTGCGCGACGACGTCGAGACCGGCGTCTCGTTCTCGGACGCGGTCGGCAAGCACGACAAGGACTTCCCTCCGCTGATGATCAACATGATCAAGGCGGGCGAGACCGGCGGGTTCCTCGACAAGGCGCTCGAGTCGACGGCCGAGAACTTCGAGAAGGAGGTGGCGCTGCGGTCGACGATCAAGTCGGCCATGACCTACCCCGTCGTCGTGCTCGTCATGTCGCTCGTCGCGGTCGTCATCATGCTGCTGTTCATCGTCCCGATCTTCCAGGACATGTTCACCAACCTCGGCGGCCAGCTGCCGTTGCCGACGATGATGCTCGTCTACGCGTCGCGGGCGATGCCGTACGTCGTGCCGGCCGGCATCGTCGTGGGGATCGCGTTCTCGATCTGGTGGCGGACGAACAAGAACTCGGTCAAGGTGCGGGCGTTCCTCGACCCGCTGAAGCTGAAGCTGCCCGTCTTCGGCGCGCTGTTCCGGAAGATCGCGATCGCGCGGTTCAGCCGCAACTTCTCGAACATGATCGGCGCCGGCGTGCCCATCCTCACGGCTCTGCGCATCGTGGGCGAGGTGTCGGGCAACTACGTGCTCGAGGAGGCGCTGGTCAAGGTGGCCGAGTCGGTGCGGCAGGGCGAGTCCATCGCCGGCCCGCTGACCGAGTCGGGCGTCTTCCCGTCGATGGTCACGCAGATGATCTCGGTCGGCGAGGACTCGGGTTCGCTGCAGACGATGCTCGAGAAGGTCGCGGACTTCTACGACCAAGAGGTGAAGTCGACGACCGAGTCGCTGACGGCCCTGATCGAGCCCCTCCTGATCGCCTTCCTCGGCGTCGTCGTCGGCGGCATGATCGTGGCGCTGTACCTGCCCATCTTCCAGATCACCTCGCTGATCAAGTAACACACCAGGCACCCCCGCAGGAGGCGCGGGCCGGCTCACGAGGCCGGCTCGCGCCTCCTTCTCGTCCCGGACGTCCGGCGACCGTGCGGTCTACCCCGCAAACGGGTGCTGACCAGCGATTTCCGGCCTTTCGGGGGATACCCGAACTGGGGCCGTGTCGCAGGCCAAAACCCCCCTTCCAAGGGATTCTGGGGCACTTTCCCAGGTGGCACCATCGATCTCGGCGGGAGCTCAGTGACCGCCTCACCCCCTCACCGGGCATCACTCCCGCACCCGATCGAACAGGACCAGCGACATGTACTTCACCCTCATGGGCAAGCTCAGCGCCCGCCGCCAGAACCTCACCGAAGACAAGGACAAGGGCTTCACCCTGATCGAGCTCCTCGTCGTCGTCATCATCATCGGCATCCTCGCCGCGATCGCCATCCCGGTGTACCTCGGCGTGCAGAACAACGCCAAGGACTCGTCGGTCAAGAACGACCTGACGAACGCCAAGACCGCCGTCATCAGCGTCCAGACGAACACCGGCAAGCTGCCCGCCGCCGGCGTACTCGACCCGGCGAACGCCGACCTCAAGGCCGGTGGACTGACCAAGGGCGACAACTCGGGCGACCTCACCATGACCGTCGGGGGCACCACCGCCGCACCGACCTTCTGCATCTCGTCCACCAGCACCGCCACGTCGAAGACCTACGCGACGAGCGACGTCGTCGGCACGGCCGAGGGCACGTGCTCGTCGTCTGGTGTCTTCACGAAGAAGGCCTAGCCACCAGTTCTGCGGGGGTGGTGGCCGCGCCGTCGGCTACCACCCCCGCCTTCCCGCTGATCCGCCCCTGACCCGACCGGGAGGTGACCACCATGTTCCAGAAGCTCAGCCAGCGCCTCCGTCCGTCCGACGACGTCGACCGCGATGCGGGCCTGACCCTCGTCGAGGTGATGGTCGCCATGATGGTCTTCGCGATCATCTCGGTCGGTGTCGCCTACTCCATCACCAACGCGCTCGTCCTGACCCGTGAGTCACGGGCGCGGGCGATCGCCACCAACCTCGCCGCGCAGCAGATCGACCTGGTGCGGGCCACCCAGAACGTCTTCACCGTCGACGACAAGCAGATCGACAACACGGTCTCGGGCATCGACTTCCGTCTGTCGCAGACGGTGCGCTGGGTCGACTCGACCTCGACCGTCACCGACTGCGGCACCGGTACCGGAACCCTGCAGTACAAAGCCGTCACCATCAGCGTCAGCTACTCCGGCCAACGGTCGATCACCGCACCCGTGACGACCGAGACCGTGCTCGCCCCGAGCGACCGCATCAACGACCCGGCCCTCGGCACGATCGTCGTCAAGGTCACCGGCGCCGGCGGCACCGGCAATCCGGGCGTCGCCGTCGCCATCGCACCGGCGGCCGTGCCGAACGGCGCCTCGGCGCCCACGACCCCGGCCGTCACGAACACCCAGGGCTGCACGTACGCGCTCAAGGTGAAGCCGGGCAACTACTCCGTCGGCGTCGTCGAGTCGGGCAACCTCGACATCAAGCAGGTCGCCGCCCCGAAGACCACGCCCGTCGTCGTCAAGGCCGGCACCTCGTCGTCGGTCAGCTTCACCTACGACACGGCCGCCACGTACACGCTCAAGTACGCCTCGAACTACAGCAGCAGCGTCCTGTTGCCGACCGACCTCGAGACCACGTTCGTCAGCACCCTCGGCGGGGTCCAGACGGTCAAGTCCGCCGCGAACCCCGCGACCCTCTTCCCCGTGGCCTACACCGTCATGGCCGGGGGCTACGTCGCCCCGATCAAGGACGACAAGGGCGTCGTCACGAACACGCCGTGCGTCGACGTCGACCCGTCGGCCTGGGCCGCGACCCCCGGAAACGGTGCCGGCCAGCCGCTCACGGCAGTCGCCGCGCCACCCGGCGGCACCGCCACGGTCGACGTCCCGATGGGTGTCGTGCGCCTGCCGAAGATGAACGGCACGGCCACGGTCGTCGCCACCTCGGTCGGCACCAAGGCCAACGGTGACCCGGGCTGCAACACGAACAAGGCCTACACCTTCACCGTCAGCGGCCAGAAAGACGTGGCGCTGCCGTTCGGCACCTGGAAGTTCTCCGTCGTCGTGCTCGACCTCCTCGGCGTCGTGACGGCGCAGAGCCCGGTCACCCTCGACGCCGACGCGATCCGCACCCGCGGCACGATCGACAAGTCGACCGGTGCGGCCACCCTCGACCCCCGACCGGCCGGCTGATGACCATCGCCCTCGCCCGCCGCCTGCGCCGGCTCGTCGACCAGCCCGAACGGGGCATCTCGCTCGCCGAGATGCTCGTCGCCATGGCGCTCTTCGCCGTCCTCATGGCCCTCACCGGGGGCTTCGTCGTCACGGCGTACCGTGCCTCGGCCTCGAGCCGCACGATCGACGCCGCCACCCGTACGGCCACGGTCGGCATGACCGAGGTCACCCGCACCGTCCGGGCCGCGACGAACAACCCGGTCTCGACCTCGAACATCGCCGACGCCGCGTTCGTCACGGCGACCGACCAGAGCCTCAAGATCTACGCCTACGTCAACCTCGCGTCGTCCGAGGAGAAGCCCGTGACCGTCGAGTTCAAGGTCGTCGACGGCAAGCTCGTCGAGACCACCTGGGCGTCGTACGACCTCGGCGGCGGCTACTGGGGGTTCCAGACCACCCCGAGCTCGGTCCGTACGATCGCCTCGCCCGTCGTGGGCACGGCGCAGGGTGCACCCGCGCTGTTCCGTTACGTCGACTCGGGGGGCTCGACGATCCCGCTGACCGCGGGAGCCGTGCCGATCGGCCTGGTCCGGGGCATCTCGGCCGTGCAGGTCTCGCTGCAGGTCGGCTCGTCCGCCGATCTGTCGAAGTCCACCGTCCTGACCAACACGGTCGGCCTGCCCAACCTGACGTCGTAGGAGTCGAGATGATCACGCTGCTGCACGCCCGGCTCGGTCGCCGCTGGGCCCGCGCTCGCCAGGACGGCGAACGGGGCGTCGCCCTCATCACCGTCATCGGATTGGGGGCAGTCCTGCTGCTCCTGAGCGCCACGATGGTCTCGGTCGCGATCAGTGGCGCGACAGCGTCGCGCACCGACTCCGACTTCAACGCCGCGATCGCCGCCGCCTACGCCGGCGTCGAGGACTACCAGAGCAAACTCGCCAACGACAACACGTACCCGCAGTACGGCGTCAAGGGAACCGAGTTCAGCAAGACGAGCACCTTCACGGGCGCGGCCGGCAACCCGGCCTTCGGCGTGGGTGCGGCGGGCACCTGGATGCCCGTGGCGGGCAGCCCCACGTCGTCCTACCGGTACGAGGTCGACAACTCGGCCTACTCGAAGTCCGGCATCCTGCGCCTACGCGCCACGGGAAAGGTGGGCACGACGACGCGTACCGTCGTGGCCGGCCTGAAGCAGAAGGGCTTCATCGACTTCCTGTACTTCACCGACTACGAGCTGTTCGACCCTCAGCTGTCGAACACCTCGTGCACCCCGGCCTACGAGTGGGCGGTCACCGACCGTCCCGCCTGCACGACCCTGCAGTTCGGTTCGGCCGACGTCATCGACGGCCCCCTCCACAGCAACGACACCCTGCTGATCTGCGGCGCCACCTTCAACGGAGCGGTGACGAGCGCCAATCCCGACAGTCCCCGGTACAGCACCCCGTCGGGCTGTGGCACACCCAAGTTCGTCAACCCGAACTACCCTCTCTTCGCCAAGCGCGTCGACATGCCCGCGACCAACCAGAGCCTGCGCCAAGAAGTGCGGTCCGACCTCACGAGCTCGACCGTGCCCCGCCCGGGCTGCCTCTTCACCGGTCCGACGACCATCACGTTCAACTCGGGCGGCACGATGAGCGTCTACTCGCCGTACACCGTGGCGACCAACGTCAGCGGCGAGCCCGCCACGGGTGGTTCCGTCGCGTCCGGCTGCGGCACGCCGGGCTTCAGCAGCTCAGGAGGCACGCTCGGCAGCCCGGGCGGCCAGACCATGCCCGTGATCGCCAACAACCTGATCTTCGTCCAGGACGTCCCCTCGTTGACTTCCGACCCGAACTTCCCGAAGAAGGCACCCACGAGCTTCTCGTGCACCGGTGCCGATGGGACGACCCCGGGCAACGGCGTCGGATTCCCGGTCGTCGGCGAGACGCCCCCGGTGACCTCGGGCGACACGATCTCGTACGGTTGCACCAAGGGTGACGTCTTCGTCAAGGGTGCGCTCAAGGGCAACGTCACGGTCGCCGCGGCGAACTACGTGTACATCACGGGCAACCTCACCTACGTCGACCAGGCAGCAGACATGCTCGGTCTCGTCGGGCAGAACGCCGTCTTCGTGCACAACCCGGTCAAGACGACGACCACGACCGAGACCTACAACGCCACCTGCCGCAACGGCTTCTTCGTCTACACCTGCACCCAGACCCGCGACGTGACGACCTCCACCCTGCTCGACCGCAGCAAGACCGACCGCACCGTCAGCGCCGCCATCCTGTCGGTCGCGCACACCTTCACCGTGCAGAACTACAACCTCGACAACGGTTACCCCAAGGGCAAGTTGATCATCAACGGGGCCATCGCCCAGAAGTTCCGCGGGCCGGTCGCGACGACGTCGGGCGGTGCCATCGTCACGGGCTACACGAAGGCCTACAAGTACGACACCCGCATGGAGTTCATGGCCCCGCCGAAGTTCCTGTCGCCGGTGTCGACCAGCTACGGCATCAGCCAGCTCGTCGAGAGCAAGACCGCCTTCACCGCCGCGGGGGTCGAGATCAAGTGATCGCCCTCGTCTTCCCCCTGTCGCTCACCGCGGCGCTCGGCCTCGCCATCGGATCGTTCCTGAACGTCGTCGTGTACCGCGTACCCGCGGGCCTCTCGGTCGCGCGACCCGCGAGCGCCTGCCCGGGCTGCAGCACGCCGATCCGTCGACGCGACAACGTCCCCGTGGTCAGCTGGCTCGCTCTCGGCGGGAAGTGCCGTGACTGCCGCACGTCCATCTCGGCCCGGTACCCGATCGTCGAGCTGGCCACCGGCCTGTTCTTCGTGCTCGTCGCCGCCCGCCTGTGGCCGCTCGTCGGCGTGCCGGCCGAGGCGCTGCCGCTCGTGGCGCGCCTCCTGTCCCTCGTCGCCTTCCTCTGGCTGGCCGGCGTGAGCGTCGCGCTCGCCGTCATCGACCTCGAACACCACCGTCTGCCGGACGCGATCGTCCTGCCGTCCTACGCGGTCGGGGGCGTCCTCCTCGCGGCGTCGAGCATCCTCGTGGGGGACTGGCCGGCGCTCGTCCGCGCCGCCATCGGCCTGGCCTCCCTCTTCGCCTTCTACCTGATCGCCGCCCTGTCGTACCCGGGTGGCATGGGCTTCGGCGACGTCAAGCTCGCCGGCGTGCTCGGCCTGTACCTCGCCTGGCTCGGCTGGGGCGAGTTCGCCGTGGGCGCCTTCGCGGCGTTCCTGCTCGGCGGCCTGTTCGCCGTCGTCCTCCTGGTCACCCGACGCGTCGAACGCACCGGTGGCATCCCCTTCGGCCCCTGGATGCTCGCGGGCGCCTGGGTCGGCGTCTTCGCCGGCGGCACCGTCGCCACGGCGTACCTCACCCTCCTCGGCCTGGCATGACCGGGCGAGCTGACAGAGAGCAGAACTGATGGGCAAGAACATCGTGGGCATCGACATCGGCAGCCGCTTCGTGCGCGCGGTCGAGGTCGCCGACGTCGACAAGGCCAAGCCGACCATCGTCCGGTTCAGCGAGGTGTCCCTGCCCGACGGTGCGGCGAGCCGCGGAGAGGTGATCGAGTCGCAGACCATGGCCGGCACGCTCAAGCAGCTGTGGTCGGCCGGGGGCTTCAAGAGCAAGCGCGTCGTGCTGGGCATGGGCAACCAGCGGGTGCTCGCGCGCGACATGACCGTGCCCAAGGCGTCGCACAAGCGCATCCGCGAGATGCTGCCGTTCCAGGTGCAGGACATGCTGCCCGTCCCGGTCGCCGACGCCCTCCTCGACTTCTACCCGTACGCCGAGGGGCTCGGCGAGAACGGTCCTGTCGTCCACGGGCTGCTGATCGCGGCGGTCAAGGACGCCGTCCTCGGCAACGTCCAGGCGAGCAAGCTCGCCGGCCTGACCACGCTGGGGGTCGACCTGATCCCGTTCTCGAACACGCGCCTCCTCGTCACCCGCCCGCGCATCGCGGGCACGGTCGCGCTCGTCGAGATCGGTCACAGCACGACCTCCGTGATCATGATCGCCGACGGGGTCCCGCAGTTCGTCCGCATCATCCCCTCGGGGGGCGACGACGTCACGCAGGCCGTCGCGACGAAGCTCGAGGTCTCGACCCAGGTCGCCGAGGGCATCAAGTTCGGCCGTGGCCTCGCCACGACCGTCACGACGCCCGACGAGCAGGCCGCGTCGTCCGCCATCTTCGAGTCCGTCAACGAGTTGCTCGGCAGCCTGCGCAACACGATCCAGTACTACGTCAACACCCGCCCGACCGAGACCGTCGCGGGCATCATGATCGCCGGCGGGGGTGCGGCCCTGCCGGGCCTGCCCGAGGCGCTCAGCGAGGTCACCCGCCTGCCGGTGGCCCTCGCCGACCCGTTCGCGACGGTGGGCTTCGCGAAGAACCTCGACGAGGCCGCCCTGCGGTCGCGGTCGACCGACCTGACCGTGGCCCTCGGCCTGGCCCTGGGGAGCGCAGCATGAGAACCCGTGGGAAAGACACCGGCATCACCGTGGGAGGCGCGCCCCGCGTCGACCTGCTGCCTCCCGAGGTCCGCGCGGAGCGTCGTGCCGCCGCCCTGACCCGTCGGGTCTGGGGCGGCGTCGTCGTGGTCGCTGTCGTGGTCGGGATCGGATCGGGGGCGGCCTTCCTCGAGCGGATGAACGCCGAGGACGACCTCATGGTCGCCCAGGGCGAGACGCAGACCCTGCTGATGGAGCAGGGCGCCTTCGCCGACGTCCGCTCGACGCAGGCGCAGGTGAGCCTGGCCGCCGCGGCCCAGACCGTCGGCGGAAGCACGGACATCGATTGGCCGGCCTACCTCGAGAAGGTGCAGGCCACCCTGCCCGTGGGCGTCACCATCGTCGGCGTCTCGCTCGACCAGGCCTCGCCGCTCGTGCAGTACGCCCAGCCGACGGCTCCGCTCCAGGGCTCCCGCGTCGCCACCCTCACCTTCCAGGCGACCAGCCCGACGCTGCCGTCGGTGCCCGACTGGCTCAACGGCCTCGCCACCCTGCCGGGCTTCGCCGACGCCCAACCCGGTTCGGTCACCCTCGAAGAAGGCACCTACAAAGCCGACGTCACCATGCACATCACCGCCGACGCGTTCTCGGGACGCTTCGCCGCTTCGAAGGACGAATGACCATGGACCGCAACCGCTTGAAGATGATCATCGCCGTCCTGACCGGCGTGGTCGTCCTGGCCCTGGGGTTCGTGCTCGGGGTCCAGCCGCAGCTCACCGCCGCCTCCACGGCGTCCCAGCAGACCGCCTCGGTCGACGAGCAGAACGCCACCCTCCGTGCCGGTCTCGCCACCCTGAAGGCCGACAACGAGAAGCTGCCCGCGTTGCAGTCCGAGCTCGGCGCACTGCAGACCTCGGTGCCGTCCCAGGCGACCCTCCCGGCGTTCCTCACCGAGATCAGCCAGCTGGCCTCTGAGACCGGGACGACCGTGACAGCCTTCACGACGTCCGACGCCGTGGCGTACGCTCCGGCGGCGCCCGCCGCGGACGCCACCGCCACCGACGCGGCGGCGACGGACTCGACGGCCGCCGACGGTGCCACGGCCGAGGCAACGGCCCCGATCGCCGCGGCGCCCGACCTCGTCACCGATCCGCAGATCACCGCGGCGAACTTCTCGTCGATCCCGATCACGGTGACCGTCAAGGGCAGCTACCAGCAGGCCCGCGACTTCCTCGGCCGACTGCAGCAGGGTTCGCGGCTGTTCCTCGTGACGAACTTCGCCAGCTCGGGTTCGTCCGAGGGTGGTTCGACGAACGCCGTCCCCGACCAGTGGACCGTCGGCGGCCTCGTCTACGTCCTCCAGGACGCCGCCGCCACCCAGGCCGACCAGGCCGCCGAGACCCCCGCCACCACGGCCGAGGGCGCCGACGACGCGAGCTCGGACACGGCCGCGGGCGAGTAGCCGCGCACCCCCGCGGACGCGTAGCCTCGGAGGATGTCCCGAGCCGTCTACGCCGTCATGGGCACCGTCCTCTTCGGTGCGCTCGTCATCATGGTGGCGGGCTTCGAGGCGCTGCTCCTCGACCGCGACCCCATCGACGAACCCGACGCCGGCACCCTGCTCGGCCCGTTGATGGTCGCCGCCGCCGTGCTCGTCGTGCTGCTGTCGCTGCTGCGGTCGGCGGCGCTCTCCGACGCCCGCGACGACAGGGCTCCGGAGGTGCGGGGCACGTTCCCCGCCCAGCCCGTCGTGTTCGCCCGCCCGGCCGGCGCGGGTGGGTCCCGCTCCGTCACCGGTGACGAGGTGGCCGGCCCTCGCGGGCCCGCACCGCACCTCCTCGTCGCCGCGCTCCTCACGGCCGCGCTCGTCTACGTGTCGATGCTCGCCGTCGGGGGAGTCGTCTACGGCCTCGTGCGAGAAGAGCTCGTCTGGGTGCTGCTCTTCGCCGCCCGGTACGCCGTGTCGCCGTTCGTGATCGGTTCGGCTGTCTGCGCCGGACTCGTGGTCGGGGGCACGCTGGCGGTGTCGCGCATCGACCCGGGGCGTTCCGACCCTCGACCATTTGATTAAGGCCCTACCTCAAGATAAGCTCTTTCGGGTGTGCGCCTGACCGCGCGCCCGAATAAAAGCCCCCTCGACCTCGCGGCCGAGACGGGCAGACCGTCTCGATCACCGAGACGAGGATGCCGGCTGATCAGCCGGACAGAGCAGAGCGATGCGAGAGCAGCGCGACTCGGCGTGTTCGCAAGGGCAGCGTCGAGATCCGATGAGGAGAACCAGTGCCAACTATTCAGCAGCTGGTCCGCAAGGGACGCACGCCGAAGGTCGTCAAGACCAAGGCCCCCGCCCTGAAGGCCAACCCCCAGCAGCGTGGCGTGTGCACCCGTGTGTACACCACCACCCCCAAGAAGCCGAACTCGGCGCTCCGCAAGGTCGCCCGCGTCAAGCTCTCCAACGGCACCGAGGTCACCGCCTACATCCCCGGCGAGGGCCACAACCTGCAGGAGCACTCGATGGTGCTCGTCCGCGGCGGTCGTGTGAAAGACCTCCCCGGCGTGCGCTACAAGATCGTCCGTGGCGCGCTCGACACCCAGGCCGTCAAGAACCGCAAGCAGGCCCGCAGCCGCTACGGAGCGAAAGCAGAGAAGAAGTAATGCCTCGTAAAGGACCCGCTCCCAAGCGCCCTGTCGTCGCCGACCCGGTCTACGGTGCGCCGATCGTCAGCCAGCTCGTCAACAAGATCCTCCTCGACGGCAAGAAGGGCCTCGCCGAGCGCATCGTCTACGGTGCTCTCGCCGGCGTCACCGCCAAGAACGACCAAGATGCAGTGGCCACGCTGAAGAAGGCGCTCGACAACGTGCGCCCCACGCTCGAGGTCCGCTCGCGTCGCGTCGGCGGTTCGACCTACCAGGTCCCCGTCGAGGTCAAGCCCCACCGCGCCAACACCCTGGCCCTCCGCTGGCTCACCAGCTACGCCAAGGCCCGTCGCGAGAAGACGATGACCGAGCGTCTCATGAACGAGATCCTCGACGCGTCGAACGGTCTGGGCGCCGCTGTCAAGCGTCGCGAAGACACTCACAAGATGGCCGAGTCGAACAAGGCCTTCGCGCACTACCGCTGGTAACCGGCACGAGGAGGCGCGGCGTGCGCACGACGCGCACCGCACCTCCTCGTCCCCCCAACTTCCCCACCTACCCCTTCGGAGGAACCTGTGGCACAGGACGTGCTCACCGACCTGAACAAGGTCCGCAACATCGGCATCATGGCGCACATCGATGCTGGCAAGACGACCACCACCGAGCGCATCCTGTACTACACGGGCATCACCCACAAGATCGGTGAGGTGCACGACGGTGCGGCCACCATGGACTGGATGGCGCAAGAGCAAGAGCGTGGCATCACGATCACCTCGGCGGCGACGACCTGCTTCTGGAACAAGAACCAGATCAACATCATCGACACCCCGGGTCACGTCGACTTCACGGTCGAGGTCGAGCGTTCGCTCCGCGTGCTCGACGGTGCCGTCGCCGTCTTCGACGGAAAAGAGGGCGTCGAGCCCCAGTCCGAGACCGTGTGGCGTCAGGCCGACAAGTACGACGTGCCGCGCATCTGCTTCGTCAACAAGATGGACAAGCTCGGCGCCGACTTCTACTTCACGGTCGACACGATCATCAACCGCCTCGGCGCCAAGCCGCTGGTGATGCAGCTCCCGATCGGTGCCGAGAGCTCCTTCGAGGGCGTCGTCGACCTGGTCGAGATGCGTGCCCTCACGTGGCGTGGTGACGCCAAGGGTGACGTCGAGCTGGGTGCGAAGTACGAGATCGAAGAGATCCCCGAAGACCTCAAGGAGAAGGCGGCGGAGTACCGCGCCAAGCTCCTCGAGACCGTCGCCGAGTCCGACGACGTGCTGCTCGAGAAGTACTTCGGTGGCGAAGAGCTCACGATCGCCGAGATCAAGGGCGCCGTCCGCAAGATGACGGTCAACTCCGAGCTCTACCCGATCTTCTGTGGTTCGGCCTTCAAGAACCGCGGCGTGCAGCCCATGCTCGACGCGGTCATCGACTACCTGCCCTCGCCGCTCGACGTGCCTCCCATGGAGGGCCACGACGTCCGCGACGCCGAGAAGATCATCATCCGCAAGCCCGAGTCGACCGAGCCCTTCTCGGCTCTCGCCTTCAAGGTCGCGGTGCACCCCTTCTTCGGTCGTCTCACCTACGTCCGCGTCTACTCGGGCTCCATCGAGTCCGGCGCCCAGGTCATCAACTCGACCAAGGACAAGAAAGAGCGCATCGGCAAGATCTTCCAGATGCACTCGAACAAGGAGAACCCCGTCGACAGCGTGACCGCCGGTCACATCTACGCCGTCATCGGGCTCAAGTTCACCACCACGGGTGACACCCTCTGCGACCCGTCCGAGCAGATCGTCCTCGAGTCGATGACGTTCCCCGAGCCCGTCATCGAGGTCGCGATCGAGCCGAAGACCAAGGCCGACCAAGAGAAGCTGTCGCTGGCCATCCAGAAGCTCGCCGAAGAAGACCCGACGTTCCGCGTCGAGCTCAACGCCGAGACGGGCCAGACGGTCATCAAGGGCATGGGCGAGCTCCACCTCGACATCCTGGTCGACCGCATGAAGCGCGAGTTCAACGTCGAGGCCAACGTGGGCAAGCCCCAGGTCGCGTACCGCGAGACCCTCAAGAAGGGCATCGAGCGCTACGACTACACCCACAAGAAGCAGACCGGTGGTTCGGGTCAGTTCGCCAAGGTGCAGATCGCTCTCGAGCCCTTCGAGGTCACGGCCGAGTCGACCTACGAGTTCGTCAACAAGGTCACCGGTGGCCGCATCCCCCGCGAGTACATCCCCTCGGTCGATGCCGGCATCCAGGACGCCATGCAGGTCGGCGTGCTCGCCGGCTACCCGACGGTGGGCGTCCGCGCGCTGCTGCTCGACGGAGCGGCGCACGACGTCGACTCGTCCGAGATGGCGTTCAAGATCGCTGGGTCGATCGCCTACAAAGAGGCGGCTCGCAAGGCCCAGCCCGTTCTCCTCGAGCCGCTCATGGCGGTCGAGGTCCGTACGCCCGAGGAATACATGGGCGACGTCATCGGCGACCTCAGCTCGCGACGCGGGCAGATCTCGTCGATGGAAGACGCCAGTGGTGTGAAGGTCGTTCGGGCCAGCGTGCCGCTGTCGGAGATGTTCGGTTACGTCGGAGACCTGCGGTCGAAGACCTCGGGCCGGGCCGTCTACTCGATGACGTTCGAGTCGTACCAAGAGGTGCCCTCGGCCGTCGCCGAAGAGATCATCCAGAAGAACAAGGGCGAATAGTCCTGAACCGCGTGGTCGTCCGACGACCGCGTAACATGTACACACACCAATCCGCAGGGCGACCGGTAGGCCGGGTCATCGACCCGGCCCCCGGGCCGCACTGCAACCGAGTCCTGAGGAGGACCCACAGTGGCTAAGGCCAAGTTCGAGCGGACCAAGCCGCACGTCAACATCGGAACCATCGGTCACGTCGACCACGGCAAGACCACGCTCACCGCGGCGATCACCAAGGTCCTGCACGACAAGTACCCCACCCTCAACACGGCGTCGGCGTTCGACCAGATCGACAACTCGCCTGAAGAGAAGCAGCGCGGCATCACGATCAACATCTCGCACGTCGAGTACCAGACCGAGAAGCGCCACTACGCTCACGTCGACGCTCCCGGCCACGCCGACTACGTCAAGAACATGATCACCGGTGCAGCTCAGATGGACGGCGCGATCCTCGTCGTCGCCGCCACCGACGGTCCCATGCCCCAGACGCGTGAGCACGTCCTGCTCGCCCGCCAGGTCGGCGTGCCCTACATCGTCGTCGCGCTGAACAAGGCCGACATGGTCGATGACGAAGAGATCATGGAGCTCGTCGAGCTCGAGGTCCGCGAGCTCCTCTCGAGCCAGGAGTTCGACGGCGACAACGCCCCGATCGTCCAGGTCTCCGCTCTCAAGGCCCTCGAGGGTGACGAGAAGTGGGCCGAGACGGTCGCCGAGCTGATGAACGCCGTCGACGAGAACGTGCCCGAGCCCGTTCGCGCCACCGACCAGCCCTTCCTCATGCCCATCGAGGACGTCTTCACGATCACCGGTCGTGGCACCGTCGTCACCGGTCGTGTCGAGCGCGGTCAGCTCAACGTCAACGAAGAGGTCGAGATCGTCGGCATCCGCCCGACCGTCAAGACCACCGTCACCGGCATCGAGATGTTCCGCAAGCTGCTCGACTCGGCTCAGGCCGGCGACAACACCGGTCTCCTCCTCCGCGGCACCAAGCGCGAGGACGTCGAGCGCGGCCAGGTCGTCGTCAAGCCCGGTTCGGTCACGCCGCACACCGAGTTCGAGGCGAACGTCTACATCCTGTCGAAGGACGAGGGTGGGCGTCACAACCCGTTCTACGCGAACTACCGTCCGCAGTTCTACTTCCGCACCACCGACGTCACGGGTGTCATCACGCTGCCCGAGGGCACCGAGATGGTCATGCCCGGCGACACGACCGAGATCAGCGTCCAGCTGATCCAGCCGATCGCCATGGAAGCCGGTCTGCGCTTCGCCATCCGTGAGGGTGGTCGCACGGTCGGTGCCGGTACGGTCACCAAGATCAACAAGTAAGTCCTGTTCACACAGAACTGCTGATCTGACGAGAGAGGTCAGGCCCTTCGGGGCCTGGCCTCTTTCGCGTCAGCAGGGCACGATGGGGGAGACGTCGGACGGACCGGCGCCGACGGGAGGACGTCATGGCAGGTTTCGACGACATCACCAAGAAGGCCCAGGCCTTCCTCAAGGACGGAAAGGTCCAGGAGGCGCTCAAGAGCGAGAAGGCCGAGGGTGTCAGCGACAATATCCTCGACGCGGTCGCCTCCGCGGCCGACAAGGCCACCGGCGGCAAGCACGCCGACAAGATCCAGCAGGCCAAGGAGCAGGCCGACAAGAAGCTGGGCAACCAGTAAGGCACGAGCGATGCCCCCGCCGTCGAGCGGGGGCTTCGCTGTACCCCGCCCAGGCCCCTCGACGACGTGCGGTGTTCACTCGACCGATGCCGCGCCTCCGGAGGACCGATTCGAGCCGACCCGGGCTGACGCGGGTCCGGGCAGGACGAGGGTTCTCGTACCGGACGGCCGACGGGACCGCCGTCGCCGACGCCGAGCTGCGGGCCCGCATCGAGCACCTCGCCATCCCACCGGCCTGGACCGACGTCTGGATCTCCCCTTACGAGAACGGCCACATCCAGGCCACGGGAGTGGACGCCGCGGGTCGGCGTCAGTACATCTACCACCCGACGTGGCGTGAGCAGAAGGACCGCATCAAGTTCGACCGGGCACTCGCCCTCGCCGAGTCGCTGCCGACCGCGCGTCGATTCGTGACGCACGACCTGCGTGTCCAGGGGGCCGGCCGTGAGCGGGTCCTGGCCGCCGCCTTCCGCATGCTCGACACGGGCTCCCTCCGGGTGGGCTCCGAGCGCTACGCGCAAGAGCACGGCAGCCACGGGTTGTCGACCCTGCTCTGTGCGCACGCGACCGTCTCCGGCGACACGGTGTCGCTGGCGTTCCCCGGCAAGAGCGGCCAGGACTGGGACTCCGAGATCCGCGACGCCGACCTCGCCGCCGTCGTCCGCAGCCTCAAGCGGCGGGGCGGGCGGGCCCGGTTGCTCGCCTGGAAGGCCGACGGCGGGGGAGCGGGGGAGGCGCGCGCGGCCTGGCACCCGCTACGAGCGACCGAGATCAACGACTACGTCAAGGAGCGGGCCGGCGACGAGTTCACCGCCAAGGACTTCCGCACCCTGCACGGCACCGTCGCCGCCGCCGTCAGCCTGGCCCGCTCCGGGCCGCAGGCGTCGGCCTCCCGGCAGTCGAAGTCCCTCGCCCAGGCGATGCGGGACGCCGCCGCCGTGCTCGGCAACACCCCGGCCATCGCGAAGTCGTCGTACGTCGATCCCCGACTGGTCGATGCGTACCGGCACGGGGAGACCATCGATCCGGCCCGCCTGCACGCGGCCGAATCCGAGGTCCGGGCATTGCTGTTCCGCTGAGCCGTCGCACACCCGAGGTGGTCCGCGGTCTGCGAACGGTGCGCGTCGTGACGTAACCTAGAGGGTCGCGTCCCGTTCGGGTCGCCCGAGAGGAACAACTGCAGTGACTGACGAGTGCATCCACGGATTCGAGCGAGAGTTGTGCGACATCTGCGCTCCCCGCAAGCGCGAGGGCGTCGCCGACGGCATGCCCTCGACCGCCGCACGGTCGGTCACCACCCGCCGCCGCCCCTCCAACCGCAAGCCCGAGTCGCTGCGCAGCACGCCCGCACTCGCCCGTGACTCGGCCGCCGTCGCCGTGGCCGCGCAGGCGGCCGCCACCCCCGTCCCCGAGTTCTCGACCCAGCGTGCCTACCACTGGACGCACGTGTCCAACCTGCCCGGCATCCTCGAGGCCGGCGCGCTGCAGGCCGGCGCGACTCCCGTGCTCGACGTCAGCTCCGAGGCGACGCGGGCCCTCCGCGCCTCCGTCACGACCGCGTCGGGTCAGCCCGTCGCCGCGCACGTGCCGTTCTCGTTGTCGCCTCATGCGACCGCCTGGGACGCCGTCCGTACCGGAGCCGAGGGCTACGAGTGGTCGGATGCGGCACGTGAGGCCCGTGCCATCGACTTCGTCATGCTCGTGGTTCCCGTCGCCTCGCTCGGCGACGACTTCGTCGTGACCGAGGGGGACGCGGCCGTCGAGGGCGTGCGTGCGGCCGCAGGACTCGACGACGCCTCGTCGATGGTGCGGCGGTTCAGCCTCAAGGACCCCGACCTGCTCGGGCCGGAAGTGCTCGTGCCCGGTTCCGTGCCCTTCTCCTCGGTGACGCTCGTCGGCGTCCCGAACGACAAGGTCCGCGACGCCGTGAAGGAGACGCTCGCCGAGCTGGGAGCCGAGGCGCCGCGCGTCGCCGTCTACCCGCCGTGGTTCCGGCCCGCACCGGTCGTCGAAGCCGTCTGACATCCGCGACACGCCCGGGTTGCAGCAAATGCAGGCGTGTGGCAAAATCGTCTAGTTCAACATTTCGAGCCTGGCCTCTGCGCCGGGTGTCGGATCACTGCCAGGCAGTGCACAGACGCAAGGCGTCTGGGCCGCGGGTAGCAGGACGCATCTCACAACGAAACCACCGCCGTGACCTCAGGTCGCGGTGTGCCGGGGCGAAGCCCCGGGTGCGGGTGGCGGTGGCGAAGATGGCCCTCCCCGGGTCCTTCCTCGCGGGCACCGGCCGGTTTCGGCAGATGGATTGACACAAGAACAGCGGTACGCGAGAGACACGTAGTGCCAACAGATGTTCGCCCAGCGAACAGCGTCAGGCGGCCCCCGAGGTGCGCGACGTCCGAACGAGAGAGAGTCACACATGGCGGGACAGAAGATCCGCATCCGACTTAAGTCGTACGACCACGAGGTCATCGACACTTCCGCGCGCAAGATCGTCGACACGGTCACCCGCGCGGGCGCTACGGTCGTCGGCCCCGTGCCGCTCCCGACCGAGAAGAACGTGGTCGTCGTGATCCGTTCGCCCCACAAGTACAAGGACTCGCGCGAGCACTTCGAGAAGCGCACGCACAAGCGCCTCATCGACATCGTCGACCCGACGCCGAAGGCCGTCGACTCGCTCATGCGTCTCGACCTGCCTGCCGACGTCAACATCGAGATCAAGCTGTAGGGGGGCGACCATGACCATCAGCACCACCAAGAACGTCAAGGGCCTGCTCGGCAAGAAGCTCGGCATGACCCAGGTCTGGGACGAGAACAACAAGCTCGTCCCCGTCACCGTCGTCGAGATCGCCCCGAACGTCGTGACCCAGGTCCGCTCGCTCGAGAAGGACGGCTACACCGCCGTCCAGATCGCGGCCGGCCAGATCGACCCCCGCAAGTCGAACAAGCCCTCCACGGGTCACTTCGACGCCGCGGGCGTCACCCCCCGTCGCCACCTCACCGAGGTCCGCACCGCCGACGCCGCCGAGTACGCACTCGGCCAGGAGCTCACGGTCGACACCTTCGAAGCCGGCCAGAAGGTCGACGTCGTCGGAACGTCCAAGGGCAAGGGCTTCGCCGGTGTCATGAAGCGTCACAACTTCAAGGGCGTCAGCGCCTCGCACGGTGCGCACCGCAACCACCGCAAGCCCGGTTCGATCGGTGCCTCCTCGACCCCCAGCCGTGTCTTCAAGGGCATGCGCATGGCCGGTCGCATGGGTGGCGAGCGCGTCACCATCCTCAACCTCACGGTGCACGCCGTCGACGCCGAGAAGGGTCTGCTGCTCGTCAAGGGCGCCGTCCCCGGTGCTCGTGGCCGCATCGTTTTCGTCCGCACCGCCGTGAAGGGGAAGTAGCTCATGGCCACCACTACCGCATCGGCCGCTTCGGTCGACGTCGTCGACGCCAAGGGCCAGAAGACCAGCACGGTCGAGCTCCCCGTCGAGCTCTTCGACGTCGTCACGAACGTCCCGCTCATCCACCAGGTCGTCGTCGCCCAGCAGGCCGCCGCACGTCAGGGCACGCACAAGACCAAGCGTCGCGGCGAGGTCTCCGGCGCCGGCCGCAAGCCGTTCAAGCAGAAGGGCACCGGCCGCGCCCGTCAGGGTTCGATCCGCGCTCCTCAGATGACCGGCGGTGGCATCGTCCACGGTCCGCAGCCCCGCGACTACGCCCAGCGCACCCCCAAGAAGATGATCGCCGCAGCCCTGCTCGGTGCTTTGTCCGACCGCGCTCGTGGCGCCCGCGTCCACGTCGTCGAGAGCTTCGTCGCCGACTCGATCTCGACCAAGGTCGCTCTCGAGCTGCTCGCGTCGATCGCCTCGAGCAAGCACGTCCTGATCGTCACCGACCGCGACGACACGCTGACCCTCAAGAGCGTCCGCAACGTGCCCACGGTCCACGTGATCACGTTCGACCAGCTGAACGCCTACGACGTCCTCGTCAGCGACGACATCGTCTTCACGAAGAGCGCCTTCGACGGCTTCGTCGCCTCGAAGACCAAGAAGGAGGCCACCGCATGAGCGGCTACGGAAAAGACCCCCGCGACGTCATCATCGCGCCCGTCGTCTCCGAGAAGAGCTACTCCCTGATCGACCAGGGCAAGTACACCTTCCTCGTGGACCCGCGTTCGAACAAGACCGAGATCAAGCTCGCCATCGAGAAGATCTTCGACGTCAAGGTCGACAGCATCAACACGCTCAACCGAACGGGCAAGACCCGTCGCACCCGCTTCGGCACCGGCAAGCGCAAGGACACCAAGCGCGCCATCGTCACGCTGAAGTCCGGTTCCATCGACATCTTCACGGCTGTCGGCTAGGGAGCAGAGGCATAAATCATGGCAATTCGTAACTACAAGCCCACGACCCCGGGTCGCCGCGGTTCGTCGGTCGCCGACTTCGCGGAGATCACGCGTTCGACGCCCGAGAAGTCGCTGCTGCGCCCGCTCTCGAAGTCCGGTGGCCGTAACAACGCCGGCCGCATCACGACCCGTCACATCGGTGGTGGCCACAAGCGCCAGTACCGCGTCATCGACTTCCGTCGCAACGACAAGGACGGCGTCAACGCCAAGGTCGCTCACATCGAGTACGACCCCAACCGCACGGCTCGCATCGCGCTCCTGCACTTCGTGGACGGCACCAAGCGGTACATCATCGCGCCGAACAAGCTGAAGCAGGGCGACGTCGTCGAGTCGGGTGCCGGCGCCGACATCAAGCCCGGAAACAACCTGCCGCTCAAGAACATCCCGGTCGGTACCGTCATCCACGCCATCGAGCTCAAGCCCGGTGGAGGCGCGAAGATGGCCCGCTCGGCCGGTGCCTCGGTGCGTCTCGTCGCCAAGGACGGCCCCTACGCGCAGCTCCGTCTGCCGTCGGGCGAGGTCCGCAACGTCGACGCCCGCTGCCGCGCCACGATCGGCGAGGTCGGCAACGCCGAGCAGTCGAACATCAACTGGGGCAAGGCCGGCCGCATGCGCTGGAAGGGCGTCCGCCCGACCGTGCGTGGTGTCGCCATGAACCCCGTCGACCACCCGCACGGTGGTGGTGAGGGCAAGACCTCCGGTGGACGCCACCCGGTCAGCCCGTGGGGCCAGAAAGAGGGCCGCACGCGTCACCCCAACAAAGAGAGCGACAAGCTCATCGTCCGTCGTCGTAACGCTGGCAAGAAGCGTAAGTAGGAGTTGTAGAAGATGCCACGCAGTCTTAAGAAGGGCCCCTTCGTTGACGACCACCTGCTTCGCAAGGTCGTCTCGCAGAACGAGGCCAGCACCAAGAACGTCATCAAGACCTGGTCGCGCCGTTCGATGATCGTCCCCAACATGCTTGGGCACACCATCGCCGTGCACGACGGACGCAAGCACATCCCCGTGTTCGTGACCGAGAGCATGATCGGCCACAAGCTCGGTGAGTTCGCGCCCACCCGCACCTTCCGTGGTCACGTGAAGGACGACAAGAAGGGTCGTCGCCGCTAACGCGGCGACGTGAAGGAGGAGAGAAATGGTGGAGTCGATCGCACGCGTGCGTCACATCCGCGTCACCCCCATGAAGGCCCGTCGTGTCGTCAACCTGATCCGCGGCAAGCAGGCCGCCGAGGCTCTGGCGATCCTGAAGTTCGCACCTCAGGGCGCCAGCGAGCCCGTCTACAAGCTCGTCGCGTCGGCCATGGCCAACGCCCGGGTGAAGGCGGACGCCTCGAACAGCTACCTCGACGAGCAGGACCTGTACATCAGTCGTGCATTCGTCGACCAGGGCGCCACCCTCAAGCGGTTCCAGCCGCGTGCACAGGGCCGCGCCTTCAAGATCCTGAAGCGCACCAGCCACATCACGATCGTCCTCTCGACGCCTGATGAGGTCGAGGCTGCCGACGCTACGAAGAAGGCGAGCAAGTAATGGGCCAGAAAGTCAACCCGTACGGCTTCCGTCTGGGCATCACCACCGACCACGTGTCGCGGTGGTTCACCGACAGCACGAAGCCGGGACAGCGTTACAGCGACTACGTCGCCGAGGACGTCAAGATCCGCACCCTGCTGAAGACCTCGCTCGACCGCGCCGGCGTGGCGAAGATCGAGATCGAGCGCACCCGTGACCGCGTCCGCGTCGACATCCACACGGCCCGTCCGGGCATCGTGATCGGTCGTCGTGGCGCCGAGGCCGAGCGCATCCGCGGCGACCTCGAGAAGCTCACGAGCAAGCAGATCCAGCTCAACATCCTCGAGGTGAAGAACCCCGAGGCCGAGGCCCAGCTCGTCGCCCAGGGCATCGCCGAGCAGCTCGCTGCTCGCGTGGCGTTCCGTCGTGCGATGCGCAAGGGGCTCCAGGGCGCCCAGCGTGCCGGTGCCAAGGGTGTCCGCATCCAGGTGTCGGGCCGTCTCGGCGGCGCCGAGATGAGCCGCTCGGAGTTCTACCGCGAGGGCCGCGTGCCCCTGCACACGCTCCGCGCCAACATCGACTACGGCTTCTACGAGGCCAAGACCACCTTCGGTCGCATCGGTGTCAAGGTCTGGATCTACAAGGGCGACATCACCAACAAGGAGCTCGCGCGCGAGCAGGCGAACCAGAAGTCGTCTCGCCCCGAGCGCCGCAACGACCGTGACGGCGCCCGCCGCGGCGGGGGCGACCGCGCTCCCCGCGAGCAGAAGGCACCCGCCACCACAGGAGCTGAGGCGTAACCATGCTTATCCCCCGTCGTGTCAAGCACCGCAAGCAGCACCACCCCGGCCGTAGCGGCCAGGCCACTGGTGGCACCAAGGTCAGCTTCGGTGAGTACGGCATCCAGGCCCTCACGCCCGCTTACGTGACCAACCGTCAGATCGAGTCCGCTCGTATCGCCATGACGCGTCACATCAAGCGTGGCGGAAAGGTGTGGATCAACATCTACCCCGACCGTCCCCTCACGAAGAAGCCCGCCGAGACCCGCATGGGTTCCGGTAAGGGCTCGCCCGAGTGGTGGGTCGCGAACGTCAAGCCGGGTCGCGTGCTCTTCGAGCTCAGCGGCGTGAGCGAGGAGATCGCCAAAGAGGCACTCACTCGCGCAATCCACAAGCTGCCCCTCAAGGCACGCATCATCAAGCGCGAGGAGGGCGACGCATAATGGCGATCGGTTCCAAGGAGCTCCGTCCTGTCGAGCTCGACACATTCGAAGACGAGCGTCTCGTCGATGAGCTGAAGAAGGCGAAGGAAGAACTCTTCAACCTCCGCTTCCAGTCGGCCACCGGCCAGCTCGAGAGCCACGGCCGCCTGCGTGCCGTGAAGCGCGACATCGCTCGCATCTACACGGTCCTGCGTGAGCGCGAGCTCGGCATCCGTGCCACCCCCGCCCCGGTCGAGGCGGCCCCCAAGGCCGCCAAGAAGTCGACCAAGAAGGCTGACAAGCCGGCCGAGACGGCTGACGAGACCGCCGAGGAGAGCAAGTAATGGCCACCGAGAACAAGACCGAGGTCGACTCGGCTGCCGTCGAGGTCCGCGGCTACCGCAAGACGCGTCGCGGCTACGTGACCAGCGACAAGATGGAGAAGACCATCGTCGTCGAGGTCGAGGACCGCGTGAAGCACCCCCTGTACGGCAAGGTCATCCGCCGCACGTCCAAGGTCAAGGTCCACGACGAGGCCAACTCGGCCGGCGTCGGCGACCTCGTCGTGATCAGCGAGACCCGTCCGCTCAGCGCCTCCAAGCGCTGGCGCCTGGTCGAGATCCTCGAGAAGGCGAAGTAGGCCTCGCGGCCTGCTTGCGTAGAAGGAGACACAAGTGATTCAGCAAGAATCCCGCCTCAAGATCGCCGACAACACCGGGGCAAAAGAGATCCTCACCATCCGCGTGCTCGGTGGCTCCGGCCGTCGTTACGCCGGCCTGGGTGACGTCATCGTCGCCACGGTGAAGGACGCCATCCCCGGTGGCAACGTGAAGAAGGGTGACGTCGTCAAGGCCGTCATCGTCCGCACCAAGAAAGAGGTCCGTCGTCCGGACGGCTCTTACATCAAGTTCGACGAGAACGCCGCAGTGATCCTGAAGGCCGACGGAGACCCCCGCGGAACCCGCATCTTCGGACCGGTCGGTCGCGAACTCCGCGACAAGAAGTTCATGAAGATCATCTCGCTGGCGCCGGAGGTTATCTAAGTCATGGCAAACATCAAGAAGGGTGACCTCGTGCAGGTCATCACCGGTGCCTCGCAGGCCCGCGGCGGAGACCGCGGCAAGCAGGGCAAGGTCCTCGAGGTGCTCGTCGAGCGCAACCGCGTGGTCGTCGAAGGCGTCAACTTCGTGACCAAGCACGTGCGCGTCGGCCAGACCCAGCGTGGTTCCAAGACCGGTGGCATCGAGACGCACGAGGCTCCGATCCACGTGTCCAACGTCGCCGTCGTCGACCCCAAGACCAAGAAGCCCACCCGCGTCGGCTTCCGCGAAGAGACGGTCACCAAGGACGGCGTGTCCAAGACCGTTCGCGTCCGTTACGCCAAGAAGTCTGGTGAGAACCTCTGATGACCGACACCACCACGCAGGCCGCCACGGCCCTCCCGCGGCTGAAGGCCAAGTACCGCGCCGAGATCATCGAGCAGCTGAAGTCCGACTTCGGTTTCACGAACGTGCACCAGGTGCCCGGGCTCGTGAAGATCGTCGTCAACACCGGTGTCGGTGAGGCCGCACGCGACAGCAAGATCATCGACGGTGCCATCAAGGACCTGACGGCCATCACGGGCCAGAAGCCCCAGGTCACCAAGGCACGCAAGTCCATCGCGCAGTTCAAGCTGCGCGAGGGTCAGCCGATCGGTGCCCACGTCACGCTCCGCGGTGACCGCGCCTGGGAGTTCCTCGACCGACTGCTGTCGCTGGCGCTGCCCCGCATCCGTGACTTCCGCGGTCTGAGCGACCGCCAGTTCGACGGAAACGGCAACTACACCTTCGGTCTCAACGAGCAGAGCATGTTCCACGAGATCGACCAGGACCGCATCGACCGCGTCCGTGGCTTCGACATCACCGTCGTCACGACCGCCAAGAACGACGACGAGGGTCGCGCGCTGCTCAAGGCGCTCGGGTTCCCGTTCCGTTCGGCCGACTCGGCCAACTAAGATCGTCCGGTCGGCAACTCTCTCGTAGAGTTGCCGGCCGTTCCCCTGAGGTCGACGAGAACCGCTTGTCGACCAATCGATCGCCCAGGTCGGCACCCGGTGTACCGGATGTCGAAACCGGACGAGAAAGTGACAAACCGCATGACGATGACAGATCCGGTCGCAGACCTGCTGACCAGACTGCGCAACGCGAACTCGGCTTTCCACGAGACCGTGTCGCTCCCGAGCAGCAAGCTCAAGTCCCACATCGCCGAGATCCTCAAGCGCGAGGGTTTCATCGAGTCGTGGAAGGTCGAAGACGCCCGCGTCGGCCAGACCCTCACGATCGACCTCAAGTACGGCCCCGCCCGTGAGCGCTCCATCAAGGGCATCAAGCGCGTGTCGAAGCCCGGCCTCCGCGTCTACGCCAAGTCGACCGAGATCCCCCAGGTGCTCGGTGGCCTCGGTGTCGCCATCCTGTCGACTTCCTCCGGTCTGTTGACCGACCGTGAGGCCCAGAAGAAGGGCGTAGGCGGAGAAGTCCTCGCCTACGTGTGGTAACTCGTCATGTCTCGAATCGGAAGACTCCCCATCTCGATCCCTGCCGGGGTCGACGTGAAGATCGACGGCCAGGCCGTCAGCGTCAAGGGCCCCAAGGGTGAGCTGTCGCTCGTCGTCAAGAGCCCCATCGAAGCCAAGATCGAAGAAGGCACGGTCGTCGTGACCCGTCCGGACGACGAGCGCGAGTCGCGTTCGCTCCACGGCCTCACGCGCACCCTGATCGCCAACCAGATCATCGGCGTCACCGAGGGCTACACCAAGGGCCTCGAAGTCGTCGGAACCGGTTACCGCGTCCAGGCCAAGGGCTCGAACGTCGAGTTCGCCCTGGGCTACTCGCACCCCATCACCGTCGAGCCGCCCGCGGGCATCAGCTTCACGGTCGAGGGCAACAACAAGCTCACCGTCGTCGGGATCGACAAGCAGGCCGTCGGCGAGATGGCTGCCAACATCCGCAAGCTGCGCAAGCCCGAGCCCTACAAGGGCAAGGGTGTCCGCTACGCCGGCGAGGTCGTCCGCCGCAAGGCCGGAAAGTCAGGTAAGTAATCATGGGTCTCGGTACACGAGGAAAAAGCAAGTCGGCTGCCACCAAGCGCCGTCACACCCGCCTGCGCAAGAAGGTCGTGGGCACCGAAGAGCGCCCCCGTCTCGTCGTCACCCGTTCGGCCCGGCACGTGTTCGTGCAGGTCGTCGACGACAGCAAGGGCTTCACCGTCGCCAGCGCATCGACCCTCGAGGCCGACCTGCGTACGTTCGACGGTGACAAGACCGCGAAGTCCCGCAAGGTCGGCGAGCTCGTCGCCGAGCGTGCGAAGGCTGCGGGCATCGAGGCCGTCGTGTTCGATCGCGGCGGCAACAAGTACGCCGGACGCGTCGCGGCCATCGCCGAAGGCGCCCGAGAGGCTGGTTTGAACCTGTGAGCGACGCTACGAACACCACTCCCCCCGCAGAGACCGAAGCGACCAAGGCGCCGGCTGAGGCCGTCGTCGAGCGTCCCGTCGAGACCGCTGCCGGCTCGGAGTCGAACAACCGCGAGGGTGGTCGCACCGACCGCCGTGGCGGCCAGGGTCGCGGTGACCGCAACCAGGGTGGCCGCGGACGCGGCGACCGTGACGACAAGAGCCAGTTCCTGGAGCGCGTCGTCACGATCAACCGCGTGTCGAAGGTCGTCAAGGGCGGTCGTCGCTTCAGCTTCACCGCACTCGTCGTCGTCGGTGACGGCAACGGACTGGTCGGTGTCGGCTACGGCAAGGCCCGAGAGGTCCCCACGGCCATCAGCAAGGGCGTCGAAGAGGCAAAGAAGAACTTCTTCCGCGTCCCGCGCATCGGCAACACGATCCCGCACCCCGTGCAGGGTGAAGCCGCTGCAGGCGTCGTCATGCTGCGTCCGGCCTCGGCCGGTACCGGTGTCATCGCCGGTGGTCCCGTCCGCGCCGTGCTCGAGTGCGCCGGCGTGCACGACGTCCTGAGCAAGTCGCTCGGTTCGTCGAACACGATCAACATCGTCCACGCCACGGTCGAGGCGTTGCAGCAGCTCGAAGAGCCGCGTGCCGTCGCCGCCCGTCGTGGACTCGACATCGACGCTGTCATGCCGGCCTTCATGGTCCGTGCCGAGCAGGCAGCCCGTACCGCCGCGACCGAGAAGGCAGGTGCCTGATGGCCGCCAACCTCAAGGTGACCCAGATCAAGTCCGTAATCAGCGAGAAGCAGAACCAGCGTGACACGCTGCGGAGCCTGGGCCTCAAGCGCATCGGCCAGTCGGTCGTTCGCGAGGACACCAAGCAGAACCGCGGCTACGTCAACACGGTCGCCCACCTCGTGAAGGTCGAGGAGATTGACTAATGGCTGACGAGAAGAACGAGGCCGCCGCGAAGGCCGCCCCGAAGAAGGCCGCCGCCCCCAAGGCGACGACCACCAAGGCAGCAGCTCCCAAGGCTGCCGCCAAGAAGCCCGCAGCCGACAAGGCCGCTGCTTCGACGGGTTCGACCACCAAGGCCGCTCCCGCCTCGACGACGTCCTCCGACGACGTCGCGCGTCCCCAGGTGCTCAAGGTGCACCACCTTCGTCCGGCTCCCGGTGCCAAGAAGGCGAAGACGCGCGTCGGCCGTGGTGAGGGTTCGAAGGGTAAGACGGCCGGTCGTGGCACCAAGGGTCAGAAGGCCCGGTACCAGGTCAAGGTCGGATTCGAGGGTGGCCAGATGCCGCTCCACATGCGTACTCCGAAGCTGCGCGGGTTCAAGAACCCGTTCCGCGTCGAGTACCAGGTGGTCAACCTCGAGAAGCTGAACGAGCTCTACCCGCAGGGTGGTGACGTCACCGTCGGTGACCTCGTCGCCAAGGGTGCCGTTCGGAAGAACGAGAAGGTCAAGGTCCTCGGACAGGGCGACCTGAGCGTCAAGCTCACCGTCGCGGTCGACAAGGTCTCCGGCTCCGCCGAGGACAAGATCGTCGCCGCCGGCGGGTCCGTCAGCAAGTAAAAATCACCTGAGGGGGTGGTCCGCCAGGGCCACCCCCATCAGTCGTCTATCCTTCATACCGGGAGGCCCCACGTGTTCAGAGCTGTCGCGCGCATCATGCGCACCCCCGACCTGCGTCGCAAGATCGGGTTCACGCTCGGCATCATCGCGCTCTTCCGGTTGGGGAGCTTCATCCCCGCGCCGTTCGTCGACTACCAGAACGTGCAGGCCTGTCTCGCGGGCAACCAGGGCACCTCGGGTCTCTACGAGCTCGTCAACCTGTTCAGCGGCGGCGCTCTGCTGCAGCTGTCCGTGTTCGCGTTGGGCATCATGCCCTACATCACCTCGTCGATCATCGTGCAGTTGCTGCGCGTGGTCATCCCTCACTTCGACACCCTCTACAAAGAGGGCCAGTCCGGGCAGGCGAAGCTCACGCAGTACACGCGGTACCTCACCATCGCTCTCGGCGTCCTCCAGTCGACGACGCTCATCACCGTGGCCCGCTCGGGTGCCCTGTTCGGTTCGTCCGGCATCGCGGAGTGCAGCCAGCTGATCACGAACGACGCCTGGTACGCCGTCATGCTCATGGTCGTCACGATGACCGCCGGTACCGGCCTCATCATGTGGATGGGCGAGCTCATCACCGAGCGCGGCATCGGCAACGGCATGTCGCTGCTGATCTTCACCTCGATCGCCGCGCGCTTCCCGACCGCCCTCTGGAGCATCGCGCAGTCGCGCAGCTTCGAGATCTTCCTGCTCGTCATCGCGGTCGGACTGATCATTATGGCGCTCGTGGTCTTCGTCGAGCAGTCCCAACGGCGGATCCCCGTCCAGTACGCCAAACGCATGGTCGGTCGGCGCACGTACGGCGGCAACAACACGTACATCCCGATCAAGGTCAACATGGCCGGCGTCGTGCCGGTCATCTTCGCCTCGTCGCTGCTCTACCTCCCCGCCCTCGTCGCCCAGTTCAACCAGCCCTCCGACGGAACGGCTCCGCCCGCCTGGGTCAGCTGGGTGCAGGCCAACCTCACCTCGGGCGACAACCCGCTGTACATGGTGCTGTACTTCGCCCTCATCGTCGGGTTCACCTACTTCTACGTCGCGATCACCTTCAACCCCGAAGAGGTCGCCGACAACATGAAGAAGTACGGCGGGTTCATCCCGGGCATCCGGGCCGGTCGCCCCACGGCCGAGTACCTCGATTACGTCCTGACGCGTGTGACGCTGCCCGGTGCCCTGTACCTCGGCATCATCGCGCTCATCCCGCTGATCGCGTTGGCCACGGTCGGTGCGAACCAGAACTTCCCCTTCGGAGGCGCCAGCATCCTGATCATCGTGGGCGTCGGCCTCGAGACGGTCAAGCAGATCGACTCGCAGCTGCAGCAGCGTCACTACGAGGGCCTGCTCCGATGAGCGCCGCTGAGACCCGACTCAGCCCGCGCCTCCTCATCGTCGGTCCCCCCGGGGCCGGCAAGGGCACCCAGGCGGTCGCGATCGCCGAGTCGTTGGGCATCCCCGCGATCTCGACCGGCGACATCTTCCGCGCCAACGTCAAGAACGAGACCGAGCTCGGTCTCAAGGTCAAGGCGATCCTCGACGCGGGCGACTACGTACCGGACAGCCTCACCAACGAGCTCATCTCCGACCGGCTGTCGCAGGCCGATGCGAGCGAGGGCTTCCTCCTCGACGGCTACCCACGCACGCTGCAGCAGGTCCAATTCCTCGACGAGCACCTCGCTGCGCAGGGGCAGTCCTTGACGACCGTCGTCCAGCTGGTCGCCGAGCGGGACGAGATCGTCGAGCGACTGCGCCGGCGTGCCGTCGACCAGGGTCGTTCCGACGACACCGAGGACGCCATCCGCCACCGCCAGGACGTCTACCTCCGCGAGACCGCACCCCTGATCGACACGTACCGAGATCGAGGAATCCTCGTCGAGGTCGACGGTCTGGGCAGCATCGACGAGGTCGCCGGGCGCATCGAGTCGGCCTTGGCCGCTCGCGGCTTCACGTCCGTCGCCTCGGCCTCCTGACCTCGTGGCGTTCCGCCGCTCCGGCATCTACAAGACGGCCGACGAACTCAGACGTCTGGTCGCGCCGGGGCTGTTGACGGCCGCGTCGCTCGACGCCGTCCAGTCCGCCGTTCGTCCCGGCGTGTCCACGCTCGAACTCGACGCCGTCGCCGAAGCCGTCATCCGAGACGGTGGGGGAGAACCCAACTTCATGTTGGTGCCCGGCTACCGTCACACGGTGTGCGCGTCGGTCGGTGACGAGGTCGTCCACGGCATCCCCGGTGCGCGCGTGCTGGCGGCGGGGGACCTCGTCTCCGTCGACAGCGGAGCGCAACTCGACGGCTGGAACGGCGACAGCGCACGGAGTTTCGTCCTGGACGATGCCGGCCGCCCCGACGTGGTGGCCGAGCGGCGTCGGTTGAACGAGGTCACCGAGCAGTCCCTCTGGCACGGCATCGCCGCGCTGGCGTCGGCCTCGCACCTCAACGAGGTGGGGGGCGCCATCGAGGACTACATCGACGGGCAGGGCGACTTCGGCATCATCGAGGACTACACCGGCCACGGCATCGGTCGTTCGATGCACGAGGACCCGCCGGTGTTCAACTACCGCGTCCGCGGACGTGGCCCCGCCGTCCGGCCCGGCCTGGTGATCGCCATCGAGCCCATGGTCACGTCGGGCGGAATCGACACGGTGACCCACGACGACGGGTGGACCGTCAGCACGCGCGACGGCTCGATGGCCGCGCACTGGGAGCACTCGATCGCGGTGCACGACGGTGGCATCTGGGTGCTCACGGCACAGGACGGCGGCGCCGCGGGTCTGGCGCCGCTGGGAGTGACACCCGTCCCGATCGCCTGACCCGCGCCTCCTCGGCTCACGCCGACGACGCGAGGAGGCGCGGTGCGGCTCAGCGGGACGAGCCGACGCTGCAGGTGGCCTCGGCCGCCGACTGGCCCGTGATGGTCGAGGGCAGCGTGGTCGTCGGCGCCTCCGTCGCAGCCGGGGCGGCCGGCACGGAGGACTCCGACGTCGTGTCGGACGGCGTCGACGTCTCGCTCGGTGCGGCGGGGGGCGTGGTCGCGACCGGGGCCGTTCCGTCCGAGACGGAGCCACGTCCGGCGCTGTCGTCACCGAGGGTGAACTTCTGGTCGGCGTTCAGGGCGGCGTTCAGGGCCGCGGCGTCGGTCGTGGACTGCACCACCCTGTTCGGGTCCCGCGGATCGTCGACGACCGGGTACTGGACGAAGACGATCCCCGCGGGCTGGATGTCCTTGAGCGCGAGGGCCAGGCGCACGAGCGTGTCGGGGGAGTCGAGGGTGGACGACAACGTCATGTTGCTCAGGGCGGCCGAGGCGAGTTTGTAGAGCGTCGTCACGTCGCCGAGGGTGCCGCCCGAGATGATCTTGCGCATCATCGACGACAGGAAGACCTGCTGCGAGCTGATGCGCGCGATGTCGCTCCCGTCGCCGACGCCGTGTCGGGTCCGCAGGAAGGCGAGGGCCTCGGCGCCCTGCAGGGTGTGGGTGCCCGCGGTCAGGTCGATGCCCGAGTCGGTGTCCCGGATCGTCCGCGTGACGCACACGTCGACGCCACCGATGGCGTTGGACATCTCGATGACGCCGTCGAAGGTGATCTTGCCGGCGTAGGGGATCGCCAGTCCGGTCATGCCCTCGACCGTCTTGACGGTGCACGAGAGGCCACCGCGTCCGAGGGTCGTGTTGAACTGCACGTAGTCCTCGGCCGGGTACATCTGGCCGTCGTCGCCGACGCATTCGGGTACGTCGATCATCAGGTCGCGGGGGAAGCTCACGGCCGTCAGCTGGGTGTGGTCCGCCGAGAGGTGGGCCAGGATCGTCACGTCGTTGCGGATGCCGTCGACCTCGCCGGCGTCGACCTGGCTGCCGTCGTCGCGTTCGTCGCTGCCCACCAGCAGGATGTTGGCGCCGCCCTGGATGGCCGAGATGTCGACCCCGGCGACCTCGTCCTCGTTGCCGAGAGAGACCGTCTGCACGCCCGAGGTCGCGGAGCGGACCGCGATGGCCGCGACGGACACGCCGCTCACGAGCACGACGGCCATCGTCCCGGCGACGAGCCCCAGGAGCATGCGGACGGGGCCGCGGCGGCGGAGTCGGCCGTGACGAGCGACCCCTCGAGGGGAGGAGGGGGTGGTCGAGCGGTCAGGCATGGTGCTCCCGGCAGTCGTGACGCGTACCCGACGAGACGACGGCCGAGGTGGGCGGCAGAGGTCGGCAGGTGCTCCGGCGTGTCGGGTTGACCAGCCGGGTTGCTGAACTATACCGGCATCACCTAGGATCGACCTTTGGTGTTCCGTGTGCGTTTCTGCGCGCCTGGGCATCGCATCCCCGCACGACCAACACCCCTATTCTTAGCGACAGTGAGGCTATGGCCAAAAAAGACGGTGTCATCGAAATCGAAGGCGCAGTGATCGAAGCTCTTCCCAACGCGATGTTCCGCGTTGAGTTGACCAACGGACACAGGGTCCTCGCGCACATCTCCGGCAAGATGCGGCAGCACTACATCCGCATCCTGCCCGAAGACCGTGTGATCGTGGAGCTCAGCCCCTACGACCTGACCCGCGGCCGGATCGTCTACCGCTACAAGTAGGGCGTGCTGGAAAGGAACGGCCCCACGCACCCGTGGGGCACGAAGCCAGCGAGATCAAGGAATCAGCAATGAAGGTCAACCCCAGCGTCAAGCCCATCTGCGAGCACTGCAAGGTCATCCGCCGCAAGGGCAACGTCATGGTCATCTGCAAGAGCAACCCGCGCCACAAGCAGCGTCAGGGCTGACTCGTCCGTCGCTCCGGCGACGTGCCGATGCCGACCCGGCCGAGCCGGGTCACACAGCAACACCCTCCCAGCAGCACCAGAACTCGTCACGGAAGCCCGACAGGGTGGACGGAGGCGGGGGACACCCCGGGTCGGAGGCCCGGGCACCGGTGCTGTGACAGACCTCCACCATCTCTGAAAAGAGGCCATCATGGCACGTCTAGCAGGCGTTGACATCCCGCGCGACAAGCGCGTCGAAGTCGCACTGACCTACATCTACGGAGTCGGCCGCACCAGCGCGCTCAAGACTCTCGCCGAGACCGAGATCGACGGCAACATCCGCGTCAAGGACCTCACGGACGACCAGCTCGTCCTGCTCCGCGACTACATCGAGGGCAACTACAAGGTCGAGGGTGACCTCCGCCGCGAGGTGGCCGCCGACATCCGCCGCAAGGTCGAGATCGGTAGCTACGAGGGCATCCGCCACCGCCGCGGCCTCCCCGTCCGCGGCCAGCGCACCAAGACGAACGCTCGTACCCGCAAGGGCCCGAAGCGCACCGTCGCCGGCAAGAAGAAGGCTCGATAGGCCTCGGCTCCCGCCGTACGCCCCTCAAGGTTGTAGGAGAAAAAATTGGCAGCACCGAAGACGGCCGCGCGTAAGCCCCGCCGCAAAGAGAAGAAGAACGTCGCCGTGGGCCAGGCCCACATCAAGAGCACGTTCAACAACACGATCGTCTCGATCACCGACCCCTCGGGCGCCGTCCTGAGCTGGGCCTCGTCCGGCGCCGTCGGCTTCAAGGGCTCGCGCAAGTCGACCCCGTTCGCCGCGCAGCTCGCCGCCGAGTCCGCCGCCCGCCAGGCGCAGGAGCACGGTGTCAAGAAGGTCGACGTCTTCGTCAAGGGCCCGGGTTCGGGTCGCGAGACGGCGATCCGCTCGCTCCAGGCCGCAGGCCTCGAGGTCGGTTCGATCAACGACGTCACCCCCCAGGCGCACAACGGCTGCCGCCCGCCGAAGCGTCGTCGCGTCTAACTGAGTTACCGCCCGCCGTGCCCGACGGGCCCCGTCACCGGGGTCCGTCGGGTACGGCGGGCTCCCCCGCGTCAGCACCGCCTCCCGCGTGTTCGCCCGAGGCGCCCACAACTCAACAGACCCGACGGGCCAGCCACCTGTCGTACCGCCAAGAGTCATATAGCGGACTCTTCGCCGAAAGGATTAAACAGTGCTCATTGCACAGCGCCCCACCCTCACCGAGGAGAACATCTCGGAGTTCCGCTCCCGCTTCGTGATCGAGCCCCTCGAGCCAGGCTTCGGTTACACCCTCGGCAACTCGCTGCGCCGCACGCTTCTCTCGTCGATCCCCGGCGCTGCTGTCACCAGCATCCGCATCGACGGTGTGCTGCACGAGTTCACGACCGTCCCCGGAGTGAAAGAGGACGTCACCGAGGTCATCCTCAACATCAAGCAGCTGGTCGTCGCCAGCGAGCACGACGAGCCCATCACGGCCTACCTGCGCAAGCAGGGTGCGGGTCAGGTCACGGCCGCCGACATCTCGGCTCCGGCCGGCGTCGAGATCCACAACCCCGAGCTCGTCATCGCCACGCTGAACGACAAGGCGAAGTTCGAGCTCGAGCTCACGATCGAGCGTGGCCGTGGTTACGTGTCGGCCGTGCAGAACCGCAGCGAGTTCAGCGAAGCCGGTCAGATCCCGATCGACTCGATCTACTCGCCCGTGCTCAAGGTCACCTACCGCGTCGAGGCGACGCGTGCCGGTGAGCGCACCGACTTCGACCGCCTGGTCGTCGACGTCGAGTCGAAGCCGTCGATCTCGCCCCGTGACGCCATCGCCTCGGCCGGTCGCACGCTGACCGAGCTGTTCGGCCTCGCCCGCGAGCTGAACACCGCCGCCGAGGGCATCGAGATCGGCCCCGCGCCGGTCGACGCCGTCCTGTCGAGCGAGCTGCAGACCCCGATCGAGGACCTCGACCTGTCGGTCCGCAGCTACAACTGCCTGAAGCGCGAGGGCATCAACACGGTGTCCGAGCTGGTCGCCCTGTCCGAGACCCAGTTGATGAACATCCGCAACTTCGGTCAGAAGTCGGTCGACGAGGTGAAGGACAAGCTCGTTGAGCTCGGCCTCTCGCTCAAGGACACGGTCCCCGGGTTCGACGGAGCCCACTTCTACAGCGGTTACGACGAAGAAGAGACCACCAACTAGGTCTCTCCGCCCGACGCCCTCCACTCTCGACTCACTTAGGAACAGACAATGCCCAAGCCCACCAAGGGACCCCGCCTCGGAGGCGGCCCGGCGCACGAGCGCCTCATGCTGGCCAACCTGGCCGCCTCGCTCTTCGAGCACAAGACGATCAAGACGACCGAGACCAAGGCCAAGCGCCTCCGTCCCGTCGCCGAGCGTCTCGTGACCTTCGCGAAGCGTGGCGACCTGCACTCGCGTCGTCGCGCCATGCAGACCCTGCGCAACAACAAAGAGGCCGCCCACATCCTCTTCACCGAGATCGCCCCGCTGGTCGAGAACCGTGACGGCGGCTACACCCGCATCACGAAGCTCGGCTTCCGCAAGGGTGACAACGCGTCGATGGTGTCGATCGAGCTCGTCCTCGAGCCCGTGAGCCCCAAGGTCAAGAACTCGAAGACCACCGCCGCGGCGGCTCCGGTCGCCGAGCCCGTCGCCGAGGAGCCCACCGAGGCTCCCGTCGACGAGACCGAGACCGTCGAGGAGTCGGCTCCCGTCGAGACCGAGACCGAGACGGCTGCCGCCGACGAGGTCGAGGCCGACGCTGCTGCGAAGTCGGACGACGAAGCAGCCAAGTAGTCCCACCAGCACCACCCGGAGGGCCCGTCACCGCGAGGTGACGGGCCCTTCGTCGTGCAGGGAGCAGGAGGGGTCCGCACAAGTGAGGACTGGCCCCCCGGGCGGGGGTCGTTTACCTTGGCGATTGTTCTGCGACACCTGTGGTGCACCTGTGCCGCCTACGGTGACCGGAGCCCGACCCGATCACGAAGGACGTCATGTCGCCACGCCCCCGCCCACTCAAGGCCCTCGCCCTCACGACGGGCATGGCCCTCGCGCTCGGGCTCGCCCCTCTCGCGACCGCCGCGCCTGCCCTCGCCGCGCCCGACGGTTCGTCGGTGGTCATCAACGAGGCCTACCTCAAGGGAGGCAGCGCCAACGCTCCCTTCAACCGCAAGTTCGTCGAGCTGTACAACCCCACGACGGCGTCGGTGTCGCTGGCCGGCTGGTCCCTGCAGTACCGCTCGGCGACGGGCGCCGGGCAGTTCTCCGCCGCCGAACTCGCCGGCACCATCGCGGCCGGTGGCTACTTCCTCGTGGCGATCCCGGGCAACGGCACCACGGGCGCCGACCTGCCCGCCCCCGACGCGAGTGCCTCGCTCAACCCGAGCGGCACCACGGGAACGGTCCTGTTGTCGAACGGCGCCGTTCCGTTGACGCTCGCACCCGGTTCGGTCCCCGCCGGGACGCCGGGCGTGGTCGACCTGCTCGGCTACGGCGCCTCGAACACCTTCGAGACGACCGTCGCTCCCGTGACGGGAACGAACCCGACGCCCAATTCGTTGGCCCGCACCGCTGGTGTCGACACCGACGTCAACGCGGCCGACTTCTCGACGCAGACCACCGTCACCCCGCAGAACTCCGGCGGCACGGGCACCGAGCCCGGTCCGGAGCCCGAGCCGCAGCCCGAGCCGACCCCCGAGGCCGACGTGACGGTCGCCCAGATCCAGGGTGCGACCGGCACGAGCCCTCTCGTCGGTCGCACGGTGACCACGCGGGGCGTCGTCACGGCCACCTACCCCACGGGCGGCCTCGACGGCTACGTCATCCAGACCCCGGGCACCGGTGGCGCACTCGACCTGGCGACGCACGTCGCGTCGGACGCGCTGTTCGTGTACTCCGCGAGCACCGCCTCCTCGGTCGCCGTCGGCGACTACGTCGAGGTCGACGGGACCGTCACCGAGTTCTTCGGCCTGACGCAGATCACCGTCACCGGTGCGGCGTCGCTCCGGGCGCTCGACGCCTCGAGCGTGGTGGCGCCGCGGGCGGCGACCGTCGGCCTGCCCGCCACCGACGCCCAGCGCGAGACGCTCGAGAGCATGCTCGTGCTGCCTCAGGGCGAGTTCACCGTCGCGGACACCTACACGACGAACCAGTACGGCGAGGTCAAGCTCGCCTCGGGTGACCGGCCGCTGATCCAGCCCACCGAGGTCGCCCGACCGGGTTCGCCCGGCTACGCGGCGGTGGTCGCCGACAACGCGGCCCGTGCAGTGACCCTCGACGACGGTGCCACGACGAACTTCTTCACCGCGGCCAACCAGTCGATCCCGCTGCCCTACCTCTCGAACGAGAACCCCGTCACGGTGGGCGCCTCGGTCGCCTTCACGAAGCCGGTCGTGTTCGACTTCCGCAACTCGGCCTGGAAGTACCAGCCGACCGCCCGCCTCACGGGCGACACGGCCTACGGCGACCTGCCCGTCACGTTCGAGGACATCCGGACCGACGCCCCGCGCGAGGTGGGAGGCGACCTGAAGCTCGCCAGCTTCAACGTGCTCAACTACTTCACGACGACGGGCGACCAGCTGCGCGGCTGCACGTTCTACACGGACCGCGCGGGTGCGCCGGTGACGGTGAACAGCGGCTGCGACGCTCGTGGTGCCGCGAACGCCGAGAACCTCGCCCGCCAGCAGGTGAAGATCGTCACGGCGATCACCGCCCTGGGCGCCGACGTCGTGTCGCTCGAGGAGATTGAGAACTCGGCCCGCTTCGGCGAGGACCGCGACTCCGCACTCGCGACCCTGGTCGGGGCGCTCAACGCCGCGGCCGGCAGCGAGGTCTGGGACTACGCGCGCTCACCGGAGGCGCTGCCCGCCAACGAGGACGTCATCCGTCTGGCCTTCATCTACAAGAAGGCCGTCGCCGAGCCCGTCGGAGGGTCGACGATCCTGACCGGATCGGCCGCGTTCAGCAACGCCCGGCAGCCGCTCGCGCAGGCCTTCCGGCCCGTCGGCGGTGACGCCGGGTCGACCTTCGTCGCGATCGCGAACCACTTCAAGTCGAAGGGCAGTGGTTCGGGCCCGGACGCCGACCAGGGGGACGGTCAGGGCGGTTCGAACGGCTCGCGCGTCAACCAGGCGAACGCCCTGGTCGCCTTCGCCGCCGAGCGTGAGGCCGCTGCGGGGACCGACAAGGTGTTCCTGCTCGGCGACTTCAACGCCTACAGCCAGGAGGACCCGATCGAGGTGCTCCGCCAGGCCGGCTACGTCGACCTCGGCTCGACCGGGACCGACGAGTACAGCTACGTCTTCAGCGGCCTCAGCGGGTCCCTCGACCACGTGCTCGCCTCGCCCGCCGCGGCCGAGGCCGTCACGGGCGTGGACATCTGGAACATCAACTCGGGTGAGGGCATCGGCCTCGAGTACAGCCGCTTCAACTACAACGCCGAGCAGCTGTACCAGCCCGACCAGTTCCGCTCGAGCGACCACGACCCGGTCGTCGTCGGGGTGTCGCTGCTCGCCGCTCCCGTCGACCCCGCCCCGCCGGTGACCGACCCGGGCGCGACGCCCGGAGCCGGAGCCGGTCCGACCGTGCCGGGTGCCGGTCCCGGGGCGGTCACCCCGGGCACGACCGCACCGACCGCGGACGGCTCGCTCGCCTTCACGGGCTCCGCGCCCCTGGCCGGGTGGCTGGCGCTCGCCCTGGTGCTGATGGCGATGGGTGGCACGGTCCTCGTGGTCCGGCACCGCGCCTCCCGCATGGGCTAGGCGGAGGCGCCCGACGGCGGTCGTGACCCGGGTGACCGGGTCGCGGCCGCCGTCGTCGTCCGCCCACCCGACAGGCCGAGGAGGCGCGGTGTCGGCCCCGTAGGATCGTCGGGTGACGATCGACGCCCCGGCCCTGACGCGCCTCCGCCTCGGGGTGGCGTACGACGGCACCGGCTTCTCGGGCTGGAGCGAACAACCCGGCCGCCGCACGGTGCAGGGCGAGATCGAGGCCGCTCTGCAGACGCTCTTCCGTCGGCTGGGAGACGTGCCGACCGTGACCGTGGCGGGTCGCACCGACGCCGGCGTGCACGCGCGCGGGCAGGTGGTGCACCTCGACCTCACCGACGCCCAGATCGCCCAGCTGCAGAAGCCGCACCGCGGCATGCGCGACCAGTCCCCGCTCGACGCCCCGACCGTGCTGGCACGGCGGCTGAACGGGCTCGCGGGCGCGTCCGACGAGATCGTGATCTCGGGTGCGCGAGTCGCGCCTCCGGGTTTCCACGCCCGCTTCGGCGCCCTCTGGCGCCGGTACGAGTACCGCATCGCCGACCGGGGGGCCGAACGCGACCCGACGAGGCGCAGCCACACCCTCTGGTACGACCAACGCCTCGACCTCGAGCTCATGAACGCGACGGCGTCCGGCCTGCTCGGCCTGCACGACTGGGCCGCGTACTGCCGTCACCGCGACTACGCGACCACCATCCGCGAGCTGCAGGAGTTCTCGTGGAGGCGCGAGGCCGACGGCGTGCTCGTCGCCTCGGTGCAGGCCGACGCGTTCTGCCACAACCTCGTGCGCAACCTCGTGGGCGCCTGCGTGGCCGTCGGCGAGGGAGCGATGGAGGCGCATCGTGCGGTGGGCGTGCGGCGCGAGGCCCAGCGCAACGGCGAGTTCCGGGTCGTGCCCGCGCACGGTCTCACGATGGTCGAGGTCGGCTACCCGCCCGACGCCGAGATGGCCGCCCGGGTGGCCCTGACGCAGGTGAAGCGTTCGCACGATCAGCTGGGGGAGTGACTCCCCGGGGCGAGGCGGGCGATGGTTGACCGTCCGGCCCGTGTCGGGTAACGTGAACCCTTGGTGTCTGCGCAACTGCGCGCTTTCGCCCGAAGTTGAGCCCTCCACCTGACTCGTTCTCATCGCATCTGCGGTGACAACGGCAACGGAGCGGGATTCACGAACCTCTCACCTCGACCAGAAAGCAGCACTACTGTGACGCGCACTTTCTCCCCCAAGCCGGCTGACGTTCAGCCGAACTGGCTGATCATCGACGCCAACGACGTCGTGCTCGGCCGCCTCGCGAGCCACGTGGCAGCCCTGCTGCGCGGCAAGCACAAGCCGACCTTCGCCCCCCACATGGACATGGGCGACTTCGTCATCGTCATCAACGCCGACAAGGTGGCCCTCACCGGCTCCAAGCTGGCCGAGAAGCTCTACTACCGTCACTCGGGTTACCCGGGCGGCATCACGGCCACCACGTACTCCGAGATGGTCGAGAAGCACCCCACCCGCGCGGTCGAGAAGGCCATCCGTGGCATGCTGCCGAAGAACTCGCTGGGCCGTGCCCAGATCAAGAAGCTGAAGGTGTACGCGGGTGCCGAGCACCCCCACGCTGCTCAGCAGCCCACGGTTTACACCCTCGACCAGGTCGCCCAGTAGCGTCCGCCTTCAGACTTAAGGACCCCCACACAGTGGCTCAGATCGCAGATTCCATCGACCAGGCTCCCGAGAGCTTCACCACCGAGAGCTCGGCCCCCGAGGCCGCCGCGACGCCCCGCCCCGTGCTGAGCGTCGGCGGTTCCGCCGTCGGTCGCCGCAAGGAGGCCATCGCTCGTGCGCGCCTCACGCCCGGCTCCGGCACGATCGTCGTGAACGGTCGCACCCTCGAGGACTACTTCCCCAACAAGCTGCACCAGCAGCTGATCAACGACCCGTTCAAGGTCCTCGACCTGCTCGGCTCGTACGACGTGGCCGTCAAGGTCACCGGTGGTGGCCCCTCGGGCCAGGCCGGTGCCCTCCGTCTCGCCATCGCCCGTGCGCTGAACGAGATCGACCGCGAGAACAACCGCGCCACGCTCAAGAAGGCCGGCTTCCTCACCCGTGACGCCCGCGTCATCGAGCGCAAGAAGGCCGGTCTCAAGAAGGCCCGCAAGGCCTCGCAGTTCTCGAAGCGCTAACCAGCACCACACAAGGCAGGTCTCGCGATGTCGCGTTTGTTCGGTACCGACGGTGTCAGAGGCCTCGCCAACCGTGAGCTGACCGCCGCGCTCGCCCTGGGGCTCTCCCAGGCGAGCGCGGTGGTGCTCACGAAGGGGCATCACGCCGATGCCCGTCGTGCCGAGGGGCGGCGCCCCGTCGCCGTCGTCGCGCGCGACCCCCGCATCTCCGGTGAGTTCCTCACTGCGGCCGTCTGTGCCGGGCTCGCCAGCTCGGGTGTCGACGTGCTCGACGCCGGAGTCATCCCGACCCCCGCCGCGGCCTTCCTGGTCGACGACATCGGCGCCGACTTCGGCGTGATGATCAGCGCCTCGCACAACGCCGCGCCCGACAACGGCATCAAGTTCTTCGCCTTCGGCGGCACCAAGCTCCCCGACGAGGTCGAAGACCGCATCGAGGCCGCCATGGCCGATCCGCAGTTGATGCCGATCGGTGGCGACGTGGGCCGCATCCGTCGGTTCGCCGACGCCGAGGACCGCTACGTGCTGCACCTCCTCGGCGCCCTGCCCAACCGACTCGACGGCATCCACGTCGTCCTCGACTGTGCCCACGGGGCCGCCTCGGCCGTCTCGCCCGAGGTGTTCACCGACGCCGGCGCGACGGTCACCCTGATCGGCGCCGATCCCGACGGCGTGAACATCAACGACGGCGTGGGGTCGACCCACCTCGACAACCTCGCGAAGGCCGTCCTCGAGCACGGGGCCGACGTCGGCATCGCGCACGACGGCGACGCCGACCGCTGCCTGGCCGTCGACGCCACCGGCGCCGTGGTCGACGGCGACCAGATCATGGCCATCATCGCCCTGGCGCAGAAAGAACGTGGCGCCCTCGTCGACGACACGCTCGTCGCCACGGTGATGAGCAACCTCGGCCTCATCCGCGCCATGGCCGAGCACGGCATCACGGTCCGCCAGACCAAGGTCGGCGACCGCTACGTGCTCGAGGACATGAACGAGCACGGCTTCACCCTCGGCGGCGAGCAGTCCGGCCACATCGTCTTCGCCGACTACGCCACCACCGGCGACGGCATCCTCACCGGTCTCTCGCTCGTGGCCCGCATGGCCGCGACCGGCAAGAGCCTGGCCGAGCTCGCCTCGGTCATGACGGTCTTCCCGCAGATCATGATCAACGTGCGGGACGTCGACCGCTCGCGAGCCGCGTCCGACGATGGCGTGGCCGAGGCCGTCCGCCGGTTCGAGGCCGAGCTCGGCGACACCGGCCGCGTGCTGCTCCGCCCCTCGGGCACCGAGCCCGTGGTGCGCGTGATGGTCGAGGCCGCCGACCAACCGACCGCCGACCGCGTCGCCCACTCGCTGGCCGACGTCGTGCGCGAGCGACTCGCCCTCTGACCCGGGCGGCGGACGGGGCGCGACGTCCCGGTGACGTCACCCGCGCCTCCTGACCGGACGCGGTGCGCGACCGGACGCGGTGCGCGACCGGACGCGGTGCGCGACCGGACGCGGCGCCCGACCGGACGCGGTGCGCGACCGGCTGCGGCGCCTGACCGGACGCGGCGCCTGAGCCGGCCCGGCGTCGCCGCGGGTCAGATTTTGCGCAGCAGGACCGAACTGACCTTGTGGTCGGCCGCCTTCCGCAGGACGAGCGTCGCCCGTGACCGGGTCGGCAGCACGTTCTCGATCAGGTTGGGCTCGTTGACCGACTTCCAGATGCCCGAGGCGAACGACCGCGCCTCGGGTTCGCTCATGTCGGCGAAACGGTGGAAGAACGAGCGCTCCTGGGTGAACGCGCCCTTCTGCAGCGCGAGGAACCGTTCGACGAACCAGTTCTCGATGTCGCCGGTGCGGGCGTCGACGTAGACCGTGAAGTCGAACAGGTCGCTCAGGGCGAGCCGGCCGGCGACGGCGGGCTGCAGCACGTTCAAACCCTCGACGATCAGGATGTCGGGCCGCCGCACGACGACCTCGGCGCTCGGCATGATGTCGTAGCTGGTGTGCGAGTAGAACGGCGCCCGCACTTCTTCGGCGCCGCTCTTGACCTGCGAGACGAACCGCAGCAGGTGGCGGCGGTCGTACGACTCGGGGAACCCCTTGCGGCTCATGATGCCGCGGCGTTCGAGTTCGGCGTTCGGGTAGAGGAACCCGTCGGTGGTCACCAACTCGACGCGGGGGGTGTCGTCCCAGCGGCTGAGCAGCTCCCGCAGGAGGCGCGCGACGGTCGACTTGCCGACGGCCACCGACCCGGCGACGCCGATCACGAAGGGCGTGCGCTGGGCCCGTTCGCCGAGGAAGTCGCTCGTGGCCCGGTGCAGGTTGCGGGCGCCGGCGGCGTAGAGGTTGAGGAGGCGGCTGAGCGGGACGTAGACGTCCTGCACCTCGCGCATGTCGAGGCGGTCGCCGAGGCCGCGCAGCTGGACGATCTCGGTCTCGGTCAGCGGCAGGCGCGTCGTCGGGGCCAGGTCGGCCCAGGCGTCGCGCCCGATCTCGACGAAGGGGCTCGCGTGCACGGCGGAGGGCGCGGTCGTCGGGTTGGCTTCGGCCATGCGCACGAGGCTACCGGTCCGGGGTCGACGCGAGTCGGCACGGCCCGCCGGGCTCTCGGACGGGAACCTCTAGGATCGACCCCATGTGTGGAATCGTGGGATACGTCGGAACGGGTGACAAGAGCATCGAGGTGCTGCTGGGCGGCCTCAAGCGACTCGAGTACCGCGGGTACGACTCGGCGGGAGTCGCCGTGATCGACGCCACGGGCGACCTCGGCACCCGCAAGAAGGCCGGCAAGCTGCAGGTGCTCGTCGACGACCTCGAGGCGACGCCGCTCACCGACGGCACGACCGGCATCGGCCACACCCGGTGGGCGACCCACGGTGGCCCGACCGACGCGAACGCGCACCCCCACCTCGCGGACGACGGCAAGCTCGCCCTCATCCACAACGGCATCATCGAGAACTTCTCCGAGCTCAAGGCCGAGCTGCTCGCCGAGGGCGTCGAGTTCCTCAGCGAGACCGACTCCGAGGTCGCCGCGCACCTGGTGGCCCGGGCCTACCGTTCCTCCGGTGACCTGACCGAGGCCCTGCGCACGGTCGTCAACACCCTCGACGGCGCCTTCACGCTGCTCGTCGTGCACGCCGACCAGCCGGGCGTCGTCGTCGGCGCCCGCCGCAACTCGCCCCTCGTCATCGGCCTGGGCGAGGGCGAGAACTTCCTCGGCAGCGACGTCGCGGCCTTCGTCGCCCACACCCGTCGGGCCATGTCGATCGGGCAGGACCAGCTCGTGACGATCCGTCCCGACTCGGTCGAGGTCGTCGACTTCTCCGGGGCGCCCGTCGAGACGACCGAGTTCGAGGTCGACTGGGACGCCTCGGCCGCCGACAAGGGCGGCTGGTCCAGCTTCATGGCGAAAGAGATCAGCGAGGAGCCCGAGGCCGTCGCCAAGACGCTGCTCGGCCGCATCACCGCCGAGGGCGCCGTGACCCTGACCGAGCTCGACGGCGTGCGCGAGCGCCTCCTGACCGTCGACCGCGTCATCGTCATCGCCTGTGGCACCGCCGCCTACGCCGGCATCCTCGGCAAGTACGCCATCGAGCAGTGGGCCCGCATCCCCGTCGAGGTCGAGCTGGCGCACGAGTTCCGCTACCGCGACCCGGTCCTCGACGAGAAGACCCTCGTGGTGTCGATCAGCCAGTCGGGCGAGACGATGGACACCCTGATGGCCGTCAAGTACGCCCGAGAGCAGGGCGCCCAGGTGCTGTCGATCTGCAACACGCAGGGCTCCACGATCCCGCGCGAGTCCGACGCCGTGCTCTACACGCACGCGGGCCCCGAGGTCGCCGTCGCGTCGACCAAGGCGTTCGTCGCCCAGGGCACCGCGCTCTTCCTGCTGGGCCTGCACCTGGCGACCCTGCGCGGCACGCTCAGTGCCGAGGCCATCGCCGAGCAGGTCACCGACCTGCACGAGATCCCCGGCAAGATCGAGCAGGTGCTCGAGTCGTCCGAGCGCATCAAGACCCTCGCCGGCTGGATGGCCGACACCCGGTCGGTGCTGTTCCTCGGGCGTCACGTGGGTTACCCCATCGCCCTCGAGGGTGCGCTCAAGTTGAAAGAGCTGGCCTACATCCACGCCGAGGGCTTCGCCGCCGGCGAGCTCAAGCACGGCCCGATCGCCCTGATCGAGCCCGGTCAGATCGTCTTCGTCGTCGTCCCCAGCCCGCGCGACCCGCGGTCGTTGCACCCCAAGGTCGTCTCGAACATCCAAGAGATCCGCGCGCGCGGCGCCCGCGTCATCGCGATCGCCGAAGAGGGCGACGCCGCGGTGCTGCCCTTCGCCGACGAGGTGCTGCACATCCCGCTGGCGGCCCCGCTCTTCGAGCCCCTGCTGTCGGTCGTGCCGCTGCACATCTTCGGCATGGAGCTCGCCGCCGCCAAGGGCCTCGACGTCGACCAGCCGCGCAACCTGGCCAAGTCGGTCACCGTCGAGTAGCGGGTCGTGCAGCCGGGGCAGGGCGTCAGGCGGGTGAGGACGTGATCGTGGGCATCGGCGTCGACGTCGTCGACCTCGGACGCTTCGACCGCTCGATCGAGCGCACGCCGGCGCTCGCCACGCGTCTGTTCCGAGCCGACGAGCTCGTCCTCCGGGACGGCAGCCCCCGCGGGCGCCCGTCGCTCGCGGCCCGCTTCGCCGCCAAGGAGGCGCTGATCAAGTCCCTGGGCGGCTCCACCGGGGTGCGCTGGCACGACGTCGTGGTCGTCTCCGACGACCAGGGAGCCCCGTCGCTCGTGCTCAGCGGGGGAGCGCGGTCGCTCGCCGACTCGCGAGGCGTCTCGCGCCTCCATCTGTCGCTCAGCCACGACGGCGGGGTGGCGGTCGCGTACGTCGTCGCCGAGGGCGACGGCCGGGCCCCCGTCGACCACGACGCACACCACGAAGGGGCGGACCGATGACCCACGACGTCACCATCACCGTCGACACGGCCGCGTTGCGCCACAACGTCGAGGTCCTCCGGGCCGCGGTCGCGCCGTCGGCCGTCATGGCCGTGGTCAAGGCGAACGCCTACGGCCACGGTGCCGTCGAGTGCGCCCGGGCCTTCGTCGAGGCCGGCGTCGACTGGCTCGGGGTGGCCGACCTGACCGAGGCCGTGGCCCTGCGTCGAGCCGGTGTCGAGGCGCCGGTGCTCGCGTGGCTGCACGCTCCCGACGAGGACTTCGTCGAGGCCGCGGCGCTCGGCATCACCCCCGCGGTGTCGAGCGTCGACCAGCTCGAGGCGGCCGTGGCGGCCGGCGTCCGCGCGGTCCACCTGGCGATCGACACGGGTCTGAGCCGCAACGGGGCCGTCGAGTCCGAGTGGCCCGAGCTGTTCGACCGCGCGGCCGACCACGACGCCGTCGTGCCGGTCGAGGGCCTCATGACCCACGTGTCGAACGCGTCGTCCGAGGACGACGGCCTGCAGACGGCCCGCTTCGCCCGGGCGTCCGCGATGCTCGACGAGCGGGGGGTGCGGCCGCCCCTGCTGCACGTGGCCGCCTCGGCGGCGGCGCTCGACTACGTGGGGACACGAGCCACGATGGTGCGCTTCGGCCTCGCGAGCTACGGGCTGAGCCCGTACGCCGACCGCACGTCCGCCGAGCTCGGCCTGCGCCCGGCCATGACCGTCACGGCGCCGGTGACCACCGTCAAGCGCATCCCGGCGGGCGAGGGCGTGTCGTACGGCTACCTCTTCCGTCCCGAGCGCGACACGTCGATCGCCATCGTGCCGGTCGGGTACGCGGACGGCATCGACCGGGCCGCGAGCGAGCGCGCCTCCGTCACGATCGGTCGGCGCACCTACCGCGTCCGGGGGCGCATCGCCATGAACGCCCTCGTGATCGACGTGGGCGACGACCCCGTCGAGATCGGCGACGAGGTCGTGCTCTTCGGCGACCCGGCGCTGGGTCGGCAGTCCGCCGCCGACTGGGCCGAGGCGATGGGCGGCATCACCTACGAGGTCGTCGCCTGCCTGGCCGCCGGCCTCACCCGGAGGTACACCGCATGAGCGCCGCGACGTCCCTGCGACGGGCCACGGTCGACCTGGCCGCGTACCGGGCGAACCTCGAGTCGTTGATCGCCCGTCTCGACCCGGTCGACATCCTGGCGATCGTCAAGGCCGACGCCTACTCCCACGGCGCCCCCGTGCTCGTGCCCGAGGCCGTGGCGGCGGGCATCCGCTGGTTCGGCACGGTCGAACTCGCGCCGGCCCTCGAGATGCGACGGCTGGGCATCGGCGGCGACGCCTCGTTCTTCGCCTGGCAGCTCAGCCCGTCCGACGACCTCGAGGCGGCCGTCGACCTGCGGGTCGACCTGGGGGTGTCGACCTTCGACCAGCTCGACGCCGTCGCGGCGGTCGCACGGGCCCGCGGCGGTGTCGCCCTCGTCCACCTGACGATCGACACGGGCCTGCACCGCGAGGGGTGCCTGCCCTCGGACTGGCCGGCCTTCGTCGCCCGTGCCGTCGAGTTGCGCGACGAGGGGGTGGTCCGCCTGCGCGGCATCTTCTCGCACGTCAGCGAGACGAGCGAGGCCGACGACCAGGCCGCGGCCCGCGTGTTCGAGCAGGCCGTGGCCGAGGCCGAGGCGCTCGGGGCCACCGTCGAGAAGCGGCACATGTCGTCGAGCTCGGCCGCACTTGAACACCCCGAACGACGCTTCGACATGGTGCGCATGGGGTCGAACGGCCTGGGCATCCCCGTGACCGAGGGCGTCACCGCCGCCGACCGGGGACTGCGGCAGGTGCTCACGCTGAGCGCGTCCGTGGTCAAGGTCAAGCGCGTCGCCGCGGGCACCGGCGTCTCGTACGACTACACGTTCCGTGCTCCGTCCGACACGACGCTCGCGCTCGTGCCCCTGGGGTACGCCGACGGCGTCAGCCGGCGGGCGCAGGGCACCGTGCACGTCATCGTGAACGGCGCGCCCCGCCCGATCGTGGGCCGGGTCGCGATGGACCAGTTCCTGGTCGACATGGGCGACGACCCCGTGGCGGTCGGTGACGAGGTCGTGTTGTTCGGGCCGGGCGACCAGGGCGAGATGACCATCGGCGAGTGGGCCGACGCCACCGACACGATCCCCGAAGAGGTCGCCTGCCGCGTCGGAGCCCGGGTGCCCCGCGTCTACGTCGGCGGACGGCCGTGACCGTCCAGGGCGACCCCGTCGAGCTGACCGTCGCCGACGCCGAGGCCATGGAGGCGCTGGGGCGTCGGATGGCCGGGTCGCTGCGGGCGGGTGACCTGCTGGTGCTGACCGGACCGCTCGGCGCCGGCAAGACGACCTTCACGCGCGGCCTCGGCGAGGGGCTCCAGGTGCGCGGCCAGGTGGCGAGCCCGACGTTCGTCCTGGCGCGCACGCACCCGACCGCGTCGGGCACGCCCCTGGTGCACGTGGACGCGTACCGGCTGTCGGGCGAGGCCGAGCTCGACGACCTGGACCTCGACTTCGAGGGCTCGATCGTCGTGGTCGAGTGGGGAGCCGGGCTGCTGGACGGCGTCGCCGAGTCGTGGCTCGACATCGTCGTCGAGCGTCCGACCGGGGCGGCCGAGGCGCCGGTCGTCGACGCGTCGGACGACGGGTCGGCGGGGCACGGGCCGGACGACGAGCAGGAGGCGCCCGCTCCCGAGGTGCTGGACGAGCCGAGACGCGTGACGATCACGCCGCACGGCACCCGCTGGGCCGACACGGCCCTGCTCGCCGACTGACCGTCGCGGGCACGGGCACCCCCTCCGGGGGTCGTGAGGACCTCTCTGCTCCGGGTATGCTCGCCAGGTTCCACCACCTCAACCCGGGAGTGTCCGTTGGATCCTCAGCACTACTGGCGCGCTCTCCTGAAGAGTTGGCCCCTCGTCGTCGTCCTCGCCCTCGTCGGCGGAGGCGCGGGTTACGCGTACGCCCAGACGCAGCCCGACTCGTTCCGGGCCACGAGCAGCGTGTTCGTCTCGGCGACCGAGGGCTCCGACCCCAACGAGCTGTTGCAGGGGTCGTCGTACACGCAGAACCTCGTGCAGAGCTACACGCGTCTCGCCACGTCGTCGGTCGTGCTCGAACCCGTCATCCAGCAGATGGGCCTCGACGTGACCCCGACGCAGCTGGCACGTCAGATCACCGCCGAGAACCCTCTGAACACCGTCATCATCGACGTCGCCGTGGTGGACGGCGACGCGCAACGGGCGGCCGACGTCGCGAACGCGGTCACCATCTCGTTGAGCCGGCAGGCCCGGGCGCTGTCGCCCGAGAACACCGCCGGCAACTCGACGCTGAGCGTCGCGCCGATCGCCGAGGCCACGCCCCCGACGTCGCCCATCAGCCCGAACCGCCGACTGATCGCCCTGAGCGGTCTCGCCGTCGGAACCGTCCTCGGCATCGCCCTGGCGCTGCTGCGATCGGTGGTCGACACCAGGCTCCGCACCGCCCGCGACGTCGAGGACCTGCACCTCGTGCCGTTGCTCGGCAGCGTCACGCGCCGCAACCGTGGTGTGCTGGCTCTCTCCGACGAACCCCAGGGAGCGGCGGCGGACGACTTCCGTCGCATCCGGGCCCAGCTGCAGTTCGCGGACGTCGACCGGGCCACCCGGACCATCGCCGTCTCGTCGGTCGCGGCTGACGAACGCGAGGGGAGGGCGGCGGTCGCCCTCGACCTCGCGCTGGCCTTCGCCGAGCGGGGCCTCGAGGTGCTCGTGGTGGACGCCGACCTGCGCGGCAGCGGTCTCGCCGAGCTCGCCGCCGTCTCGGACGAGGTCGGCCTGACCGACGTCGTCGTCGGCCGACTCGAGTTCGCCGCCGCCGTGACGTCGTGGCGCGACGGCGTCGACATCCTCACGGCCGGCGACGTGCCGCCCAACCCGAGCCCGCTGCTGAGCTCGCGATCGATGGCCCTGCTGCTCGAGACCGCAGGGGAGCGCTACGACGTCGTCGTGGTCGACGCCCCCGCGGTGCTCACGTCGTCCGACACGCTCGAGATCGGTCGCCTGACCGACGGCGTCGTCATCGTCGCCACGGCGGGCCGGTCGACCCGGCCGCGGCTCGTGTCGGCCGTCCGCGCGCTGACGAACGTGAAGGTGCGCGTCATCGGCGTCGTGTTCGACGGGGTGGCCCCGGGCCGTCAGCGGGCGTCCCACGACCTGCCGCCGTCGGTGCTCGTGCCCGTCTCGACGTCGTCCGACGAGCAGACCTATCCCTTCGGCTCCGCCACGTCGGCCGACGCGACCGCCACGACGGCCGCCACGACCGACGCGGCGGCCCCGGGCAGGTCCCGCCGCACCGCGGGCCGCCAGGGCGACGCCACGTCGTGAGCCCCACCCGCCC
>NZ_LR733392.1:2088879-2132660 GCF_902506305.1 Frigoribacterium sp. 9N | reverse complement strand
GCCCAGCACCTGTCCGCCCCGCCCCACACCTCGTCACACCGCGTTTCGTGCACCGCACCGCGTCGAGACCGGGTGCGGTGCACGAAACGCGGTGTGCACGACGGCACGTCCCGGCGCCAAGGCCCTTCTGCGTGCCAGGGAGGCGCGGAGGCGGGCCGCAGGACGGTCGCGACGTCCGCGCCCACCGGGGCCGCGCCTCCTCGTCCCCTGGCCCCACCGGGCGTGGCGTCGCACTCCCTCCGCACCGCGTTTCGTGCACTGCACCGCGTCGAGACCGGGTGCGCTGCACGAAACGCGGCGCGCAGCACCCGCGTCCCCGACGCCAGCGCCCGACGCCAGCGCCCGGCGCCAGACGCCGGCGCCCGGCGCCCGGCCCCCGACGCCGGACGCACGCACGAGGCCCCGACCACGCCGGGGCGTGATCGGGGCCTCAGGGCGCCACCGGGGGCGTCAGGACGCGTCGACGTCCTTCGCCAGGGTGCCGAGGTAGAGCTCGATGACCTTGGGGTCGTCGGCCAGCTCGCGGCCGGTGCCCGAGTAGGCGTTGCGGCCCTGGTCGAGGACGTAGCCGCGGTCACAGATCTGCAGGCAGCGGCGGGCGTTCTGTTCGACCATGATCACCGAGACGCCGGCCTTGTTGATGCGGCGGGTGCGGATGAACGTCTCGTCCTGGCGCACGGGCGACAGGCCGGCGGACGGCTCGTCGAGCAGCAGCACCTTCGGGTCCATCATCAGGGCCCTGGCCATGGCGACGGACTGCCGTTCGCCGCCCGAGAGCGAGCCGGCACGCTGGCCGCGACGGTCGGCGAGCACCGGGAACAGGTCGTAGATGACCTCGAGGCGTTCGGCGAACTTCTTGGGCCGCAGGAACATGCCCATCTGCAGGTTCTCCTCGATGGTGAGCGAGGGGAACACGTTGTTGGTCTGCGGGACGAAGCCGACGCCCGCCTCGACCAGCTTGTTGGCCTTGAGGTTCGTGATGTCGGTGCCGCCGAGCGTGACCGATCCCGAGTGGATCTTGACCTGGCCGAAGAGCGCCTTGAGCAGCGTGGACTTGCCGGCGCCGTTCGGGCCGATGATGCCGATCAGTTCGCCCGGGTAGCAGACGAGGTCGCACCCGTTGAGGATGTTGACGCCGGGCAGGTAGCCCGCGACGAGGTCCGTGGCGTTCATCACCGGCTCGACGCCCGCGAACTTCTCGGTGCCCGGGTGCTTGGCCGCGGTGGTGGCGCCCGCGCCGTCCTGTGCCGTGCTCATCGCTTGTCTCCGCTCTGCCGTCCGTCGGACAGCTGGTCGTCGGCCGCGTTCGTGGCCTGCGGGGTCGAGGGGTCGGGGTGGCCGGGCAGGTCGCGTCCGGCGACGCCGCCCGTCGACGAGGAGGCGCTGGTCGCCTCGGCCGCGCGGGCCGCGTCCTCGCGTGCCACCTCTTCTTCGAGCTGTTCGAGCGTGGCGTCGTCGAGCAGCGAGTCGTCGCCCAGGTCGGTGTCGTGGTGTGCACCCAGGTAGGCGTCGATGACGGCCTGGTCGTCCATGACCGTGTCGGCCGGGCCCTCGGCCACGATGCGTCCCTCGGCCATGACGATCACCCAGTCCGAGATGTGGCGGACCATGTGCATGTCGTGCTCGACGAAGAGCACCGTGGTGCCGTCGTCGCGCAGGCTCTGGATGTGCCCCAGCAGCGACTGCGTCAGTGCCGGGTTCACGCCGGCCATCGGCTCGTCGAGCATGATCATGGCCGGGTCGCTCATCAGGGCACGGGCCATCTCGAGCAGCTTGCGCTGGCCGCCCGAGAGGCTGCCGGCGAAGTCGTCCTTCTTCTCGAGCAGCTTGAACCGGGCGAGGAGGTCCTCGGCCTTGGCCTCGATCTCGCGCTCGCGCTTGCGCCAGAGCGGCGCGACGATCGCGACGAAGAAGTTCTCCCCGGGCTGGTCCTTCGCGCCCAGGAGCATGTTCTGCATCACCGTGAGCCGCGAGAGCGCCTTGGTGAGCTGGAACGTGCGCACCATGCCCGAGCGGGCGACCTTGGCGGCGCCGACGTTGCCCATGGCCTTGCCCTCGAACACCCACTTCGCGACGCCCGGGCCGCTGCGCTTGAACGCCGTAGGCGCGGACGAGGCCTTGTCGAAGCCGGTCAGCAGGTTGAAGAAGGTCGTCTTGCCGGCGCCGTTGGGGCCGATCAGCGCCGTGATGGCACCGCGCTGCACCTCGACGTGGCCGACGTCGACGGCGGTCATGCCGCCGAAGCGTCGGACGACGTTGTCGACCGTGAGGATCGGGTCGGGCTTGGCCGACCCGGGGGTCCGCTCGACCGTGGTGAGCTTCGAACGCAGGACGCTGCGGTCGTAGTCGTAGCCCTCGCGGCGGGGCAGCGTGCTGCCGCTCGAGGCCGGTCCGTTGGTGGTGCTCGAGGTGTCAGACACTGAACGCCAACTCCTTCTTCTTTCCGAGGATGCCCTGTGGCCTGAAGATGATCAGCAGCATGAGGGCGATGCCGACGAGGATGTACGAGAACTGCTCGGCCTGCTGGCCGTTCATGATGCTCGACGGGATGAAGTCGCCGGCGAGGGTGCGCACCAGCAGGCGGGTGACGAAGAACAGGATCGCTCCGAGCACCGGGCCGAAGACGGTGGCGGCACCACCGAGCAGCAGGGCCGTCCAGATGAAGAAGGTCATCGACCGTCCCATGCTGTCGGGCTGCACCGAGCTCGGCAGCACGTAGATGATGCCGGCGAGCGACCCCATCAGCGCACCGAGCACGAGCGCCTGCATCTTGTACGAGTAGACGTTCTTGCCGAGGCTGCGCACGGCGTCCTCGTCCTCACGGATGCCCTTGAGCACGCGGCCCCACGGGCTGCGGCTGAGCAGGAAGACCAGGAGGCTGAGGAGGGCGACGATGCTCCAGCCGGCGATGCGGATCCACCAGCCGTTGACGCCGTTGTTCTCGTAGGTGAACCACAGGATCGTCGTCTGGCCGTCGGGCAGCGGCGAGAGGGCGGTGAAGGCCTCGCGGTACGAGGCCCCGGGGATGCCGTTCGAGCCACCCGTCGTGGTCGTCAGGATGCTCGACCGTCCCACGTACCGGATGATCTCGGCCGAACAGATGGTGACGATGGCCAGGTAGTCGCCCCTCAGCTTCAGCGTCGGCACGCCGAGGATGAGCGCGAAGACCAACGAGCAGAGCAGGGCGATGATGACGGCGAGGCCGAGGGGCAGGCCGTTGCTGATCGAGATGGCGAAACCGTAGGCACCGAGCAGCAGGAACGCCGCCTGGCCCATGTTGATCAGGCCGGTGAAGCCGAAGTGGATGTTCAGGCCGATCGCCGCGATGGCGAAGGCGGCCGTCGTGGGCGCGAGGGCCTCGGCGCTCAGCGCCCGCAGGAGTTCGATGAAGTACATGGTCGTGTCCCCTTAGCCCACTCGTTCTTTTCGCCCGAAGATGCCCTGTGGTCTGAACACGAGGATCAGGATCAGGATCAGCAGCGCCGTTGCGTACTTGAAGTCGCCGGGCAGCCAGATGTTGGTCAGCTCGACGATGATGCCGATGATCAGCGAACCGACCAGGGCCCCGAAGGCCGTGCCGAGGCCGCCGAGGGTGACGGCGGCGAAGATCAGCAGCAGGATCTGCAGGCCGGTCATCCAGTTGACGCCGTTGAGCACGAGGCCGAGCATGACGCCCGAGAGGCCGGCCAGGCCGGCGGCCAGCGTCCAGACCAGGCGGATGATGCGGTCGACGTCGATGCCCGAGGCCGCGGCGAGGGCCGGGTTGTCCGACACGGCGCGGGTGGCGCGGCCGGTGCGGGTCTTCAGCAGGAACAGTCCCGTGCCGACCAGCACGACCACCGAGATCGCCATGGCGACGTACGACTGGACGGTGAGGGTCACGCCGAGGAAGTCGACGGTGGTCGGGTTGTCGCGGTCGATGCGCACGGTGCCGGCGCCGTAGAAGTACTGGAAGGCATACTGCAGGGCGATCGAGAGGCCGATGGTCACGATCATCAGCTGGGTGAGGCTGAGTCGGCGCTTCCGCAGCGGTTTCCAGATCGCGAGGTCCTGCAGGTAGCCCGTCGCCGCACAGATCACCGTGCTGAGCACCGCGGCCAGGATCAGCGGCACCCCGATCGAGGTGAACGAGTAGGCCAGCAGACCGCCGAGGGTCACCTGCTCGCCGTGCGAGAAGCTGCTGAGGCCCGTCGTGCCGTAGATCAGCGACAGGCCGATGGCGGCGAGGGCGAGCAGCAGGCCGAGCCGGATGCCCGAGGCGAACTGCTGCGCGAAGCGGTCCCAGTTGAAGCTCGACGCGGTCGCGGCGCCGCTCGTGGCGCCTTCCTCGGCGGTGAGGGCGAACAGGGCGCTCGCCGTGGCGCCGAGGTTCACGGTCACGGTGCGCTCGGCGTTGTCGGCGTTCACCAGGAACTGGCCGTCGGGCAGGGTGTCCTGGTCGACCGTCACGGTGTAGCTGCCGGCCTCGGTCACCGCGATGCTCCACCGACCGGTGTCGTCGGTGGTCGCGGTCTGCTCGTCGCCGGTCGCGTTCGTCGCGGTCACGTCGACGCCCGAGGCGGGTTCCCGCTCGCTGTCGTTGATCGTTCCCTGGATGCAGCCGGTCGTCGCGTCGGTGGTGCAGGCGGCGGCCGCGGCGTGGGCGGCAGTCGGGGCGAAGGCCCCCATGAAGGTCGCCAGGAGTCCGAGCAGTACGGCGGAGGCCGTCACGATCAGGGACTGCCGCAGCCGTGGCCGCGACGCGATGGTCGTCGAGAGTCTCACAAAACCTCCTGGTGGGAAGCGCCCCGTCGAGATTCGGGCGGTCTCGTTCTGCTCCCGGGGCGTCGTCGTCGCTGACAGTAACTCCGCTGTGTGTCGAGCATGTTTCAGGTGCGCGACGGAGTGGAGTCGGTACAGAATCCCCCATGTCGAGCGAGAATCACGAATCTTCCGTGTGTCGGATCGGTAACGGTGCCGTTCCGTTGCGTCCCGGGGGGCCGCGCGCGCCTCCTCGGCGATGCGGCGGGTGCGCCGCCGAGAGGAATGCAGGAGGCGCGGGCTGGGTTAATATCGACTACCGGGCTCGACGGCGATCCGGTGCCAACCCACCCACCCTCATCTCGCTCCTTCGAAGGGGACTCATGGACCAGCCGGACCCGTTCGGATTCATCGGACTCACCTACGACGACGTCATGCTGCTTCCGGGCCGCACCGACGTCATCCCGAGCGAGACCGACACCTCGTCGCAGCTCACCAAGCGCATCCGGGTCGCGGTGCCGCTGCTCTCGGCCGCGATGGACACCGTGACCGAGTCGCGCATGGCCATCGCCATGGCGCGCCAGGGCGGCATCGGCATCATCCATCGCAACCTCTCGATCGCCGACCAGGCCGCGCACGTCGACAAGGTCAAGCGCAGCGAGTCGGGCATGATCACCAACCCCGTCACGACGACGCCCGACGCCACGGTGGCCGAGGTCGACGCGCTCTGCGGGCAGTTCCGCGTCTCGGGCCTGCCGGTCGTCGAGGGCGACGGCACGCTGGTCGGCATCATCACCAACCGAGACATGCGATTCGTCTCGCCGTTCGAGATGTCGACGACGCTGGTCCGCGACGTCATGACGAAGGCCCCGCTGATCACCGCGCCCGAGGGCGTCGACCCCGACTCGGCGATCGCCATCTTCGCGCAGCACAAGATCGAGAAGCTGCCCCTGGTCGACGAGGCCGGGCACCTGCGCGGCCTCATCACCGTCAAGGACTTCGACAAGAGCGAGAAGTACCCCGACGCCACGAAGGACGACGAGGGCCGCCTGCGGGTCGGCGCCGCGATCGGCTTCTTCGGCGACGCGTGGGAGCGCGCCAGCGCCCTGCGCGACGCGGGGGTCGACGTGCTCGTGGTCGACACCGCCAACGGCGAGAGTTCGGGCGAGCTCGACATGATCCGTCGCATCAAGGCCGACCCGAGCTTCGCGCACATCGACGTCATCGGCGGCAACGTCGCCACGCGCAGCGGCGCCCAGGCCCTGATCGAGGCCGGCGCCGACGCCATCAAGGTCGGCGTGGGCCCGGGTTCCATCTGCACCACCCGCGTCGTCGCGGGCGTCGGCGTGCCCCAGGTCACGGCCGTCTACGAGGCGTCCCTCGCCGCTCGCGAGGCCGGCGTCCCGGTCATCGCCGACGGTGGGCTGCAGTACTCGGGCGACATCGCCAAGGCCCTGGTGGCCGGCGCCGACACGGTCATGCTCGGTTCGCTGCTCGCCGGCTGCGACGAGAGCCCGGGCGACCTGGTGTTCGTCAACGGCAAGCAGTTCAAGAACTACCGCGGCATGGGCTCGCTGGGTGCGATGCAGACGCGTGGCAAGAACACGTCGTACTCGAAGGACCGCTACTTCCAGGCCGACGTGCCGAGCGACGACAAGCTCATCCCCGAGGGCGTCGAGGGTCAGGTGCCCTACCGCGGCGCGCTCAACAACGTCGTGTACCAGCTCAGCGGTGGTCTCCGTCAGTCGATGTTCTACGTCGGAGGCCGCACCGTGGCCGAGCTCAAGGCGAACGGCAAGTTCGTCCGGATCACCGCCGCAGGCCTGAAGGAGAGCCACCCGCACGACCTGCAGATGGTCGTCGAGGCCCCCAACTACCGCCGGTGATGCCGCCGGGCCGGGGGCGCGACCCCCGGCTCCGGTAGGGTGGCACGGTGACTGAGGTAGAGATCGGCGTCTCCAAGCGAGCCCGCCGCGCGTACGCGTTCGACGACATCGCCATCGTTCCGAGCCGGCGTACGCGCGACCCGCGCGACGTCTCGGTCGGGTGGTCGATCGACGCGTTCCAGTTCGAGTCGCCGGTCATCGCCGCGCCCATGGACTCGGTGGTCAGTCCGGCCACGGCCATCCGCATCGGCCAGCTCGGCGGCCTCGGCGTCCTCGACCTCGAGGGCGTCTGGACGCGCTACGACGACCCCGAGCAGGTGCTGGCCGAGATCCGCGAGCTCTCCGACGACGACTCGGTCGCCCGCATGCAAGAGATCTACAGCGAGCCGATCAAGCCCGAGCTCGTCCGCGACCGCCTCGCCGAGATCCGCGCCGCCGGGGTCACCGTGGCCGGCGCCCTCAGCCCGCAGCGCACCCAAGACCTGTACCAGACGGTCGTCGACGCCGGCGTCGACCTCTTCGTCATCCGGGGCACGACGGTCAGCGCCGAGCACGTCGCGAAGAACAGCGAGCCGCTGAACCTCAAGAAGTTCATCTACGAGCTCGACGTCCCCGTCATCGTCGGTGGCGCCTCGACCTACACGGCCGCCCTGCACCTGATGCGCACCGGTGCCGCCGGCGTCCTCGTCGGGTTCGGGGGCGGCGCAGCCAGCACGACCCGCGCCTCCTTGGGCATCCACGCTCCCATGGCGAGCGCCGTGGCCGACGTGGCGGGCGCGCGCCGCGACTACCTCGACGAGTCGGGCGGGCGCTACGTGCACGTCATCGCCGACGGGGGCCTGGGCACCTCGGGCGACCTGGTCAAGGCCATCGCCTGCGGCGCGGACGCCGTCATGCTGGGCGCCGCGCTGGCCCGGGCCGACGACGTGCCCGGCGGTGGCTACCACTGGGGCGCCGAGGCGCACCACCCCGAACTGCCCCGCGGCCGACGCATGCACGTGGGCACCATCGGCTCGCTCGAGAAGATCCTCTACGGTCCCGCCACGACGGTCGACGGCACGTCGAACATCATGGGCGCGCTGCGTCGTTCGATGGCGACCACCGGCTACAGCGACCTGAAGGAGTTCCAGCGCGTCGAGGTGGTTGTGGCCCCCTACCAGCCTCACTAGCGTTTGATGGGGTGGTCCGGTCGAGAGACCGGGCCGACCGAATCCAACGATGGAGGCTCGCATGGCCAAGTCCGCGTCCGTTTCGCTCTCCACGAAGCTCGGCCCCGACGAACGGGCCGCAGCCGTCGAGGCGTTGAAGACGAAAGAACTCGACATCCTCGTGATCGGGGGTGGCATCGTCGGTGCGGGTTCCGCGCTCGACGCCGTGACGCGTGGGTTGAGCGTCGGCATCGTCGAGGCCCGTGACTGGGGCTCCGGCACGTCGAGTCGCTCGTCGAAGCTCGTGCACGGTGGCATCCGCTACCTCGAGCAACTGAACTTCCGTCTCGTGCGCGAGGCGCTGATCGAGCGTGGCCTGCTGTTGCAGCGCCTGGCACCGCACCTGGTGAAGCCCGTGCGGTTCCTCTACCCGCTCAGCAAACCGGTCTACGAGCGGTTCTACATCGGTGCCGGCATGGCGCTCTACGACATCTTCAGCTGGACCGGTGGCCGCCCGCCCGGCGTCCCCCACCACCGTCACCTCACCAAGACGCAGGTGCTCCGCGCCATCCCGAGCCTGTCGAAGGACGCGGTCGTCGGCGGCCTCACCTACTACGACGCCCAGGTCGACGACGCCCGGTACGTCTCGTCGCTGGTGCGCACCGCGTCGAGCTACGGCGCCCACGCGGCGAGCCGCATCCGGGTCGAGGGCTTCGTCAAGGTGGGCGAGCGGGTCGTCGGCGTGAAGGCCCACGACTACCAGACCGGCGAGCACTTCGAGATCCGCGCCAAGCAGGTCGTCAACGCGACCGGCGTCTGGACGGACGACACGCAGGCCATGGTCGGCGAGCGGGGACAGTTCAAGGTGCGGGCGTCGAAGGGCGTGCACCTCGTGGTGCCGCGCGACCGCATCCACTCCGACATGGGCATGATCTTCCGCACCGAGAAGAGCGTCCTGTTCGTCATCCCGTGGGGCCGCCACTGGCTCGTGGGCACGACCGACACCGACTGGGACCTCGACAAGGCCCACCCCGCGGCGACGGCGGCCGACATCGACTACATCCTCGAGCACGTCAACAAGGTCATGGCCGTGCCGCTCACCCGGGCCGACGTCGAGGGCGTCTACGCCGGTCTTCGTCCGCTGCTGGCGGGCGAGTCCGACCAGACGTCGAAGCTCTCTCGCGAGCACATCGTCGCCCACACCGTGCCGGGCCTCGTCGTCGTGGCCGGCGGCAAGTGGACGACCTACCGGGTCATGGCCGAGGACGCCATCGACGAGGCCGTCGCGGCCCTCGACGGCCGCATCCCGTCGAGCACCACGATGGAGATCCCGCTGATCGGCGCCGAGGGGTACCACGCGGCGTGGAACAAGCGCGGCAAGATCGCGACGGCGTTCGGCGTCCACAAGGTGCGCATCGAGCACCTGCTCAACCGGTACGGCACCACGACGGACGAGATCCTCGACCTCATCCGCGACGACCCCTCGCTCGCCGAGCCCCTCCCCGGGGCCGACGACTACATCCGCGCCGAGGTCGTCTACGCCGCGAGCCACGAGAGCGCCCTGCACCTCGAGGACGTCCTCGCCCGCCGCACCCGCATCTCGATCGAGGCGTGGGACCGGGGCGAGTCCGCCGCTCCCGTCGCCGCCAAGCTGATGGCGGGCGTGCTCGGCTGGAGCGACGACGAGGCCGAGGCCGAGGTGGCCAACTACCTCAAGCGGGTCGCCGCCGAGCGGGCGAGCCAGCTCGAGCCCGACGACGAGTCGGCGGACCGCGTCCGCCTCGAGGCGCCCGACATCACCTTCGGCTTCGACGAGGACGACATGGTCGTCGCCGGTGCCGACCAAGGAGGCGCGCCCAAGCCGGGAGAAGAGGTCACCGAGCCCGCGGGCACGCCGGGCGACGACACCTCGGCGGGCAGCCCGGGCGGTCGCCAGGGCTGACGCTCGGTCGCTCGCGAGGCCACCTGCAGGAGGCGCGGTGCCCGTTCGTCGGGCACCGCGCCTCCCGCGGTTCCTCCGTCCGCGGACGCGGGAACACCTGTGGAGGGTGACGGGTTGTCCCCACCGTGAGCAGCCCGGCTGCCGCGGCCGAACCCGCCGCTAGGCTGAGACGACTGCCCCCGAGTCCACTGGAGACGAACCATGGTTGACGTGCGTCGAGTCAAGCTCCCCGGCGTGGGTGTGCTGCACACCTTCATCACCGACGACGGCGGCAAGTGCGGTGTCATCACGCACCGCTCGGGTCACAGCGACCTCATCACGTTCAGCGACGACGTCGACGGCGACCACGTCAAGAAGGTCTCGCTGCGCCTCAGCGAAGACGAGGCGCACACGCTCGCCGAACTGCTCGGCGGCACGCGCATCACCGAGTCGCTCTCGGCCCTCGACCAGATCCCCGGCCTCAGCATCGACTGGTTCACGGTCGACTACGACGACCACATCGCCGGTCAGCCGCTCGGCGACCTCGGCGCCAAGGGCGTCGTCGGCCTGACCGTCGTTGCGGTCGTCCGGGGCGACGCGGCCAACCCGGCGCCGTCGGGCGACTTCAAGGTGTTCCCCGGTGACACGCTCGTCGTGGCCGGTTCACCCGAGAAGGTCGCCAAGGCGTTCTCGTTCTACCGCACGGGCGAGCTCAAGCACCGCTCGCCGGTCGACGCCCCGCCCGGGGGCTAGGCCGATGCACCTGGGTGAAGAGCTGATCGTCCTCGGCATCCTGCTGCTGATCGCGTACGTGCTCGGCCGCGCCGGCAAGCTGATCGGCCTGCCGTCGATCCCGATCTACATGATCGTCGGCCTGCTCGCCAGCACGAACACGGGGTGGTTCCCGCTCAGCTTCGAGTCCGACAACATCGAGTTGATCGCCATCTTCGGGTTGATCCTGTTGCTGTTCAACCTCGGCCTCGAGTTCGACCAAGACGAATTCTTCTCGAACGCGGGGCGGCTCATCGTCTCGGGCGGCAGCTACATCGCCATCAACATGGGCGTCGGGCTGATCTTCGGCTTCATGCTCGGGTGGGGCACGCGCGAGGCGCTGATCATCGCGGGCATGACGGCGACGTCCTCGAGTGCGATCGTCACCAAGCTGCTGATCGAGTTGAACCGCCTGGCGAACCGCGAGACGCCGATGATCCTCGGCGTCACGGTCGTCGAAGACATCTTCATCGCCATCTATCTCGCGATCGTGTCCGTCGTGCTCAGCGGCGAGACCGACCCCGGGCCGGTGATCCTGAAGCTCGGCATCGCCTTCGCGTTCCTCGTCGTGATGTTCGGCGTGGCCCGATGGGGTGGTCGCGTCGTCTCCCGGCTCATGCGCACACGTGACGACGAACTCTTCACCGTGCTGTTCTTCGGACTGGCCGTGCTCTTCGCCGGCCTCGGCGAGGTGCTCGGGGTGACCGACGCGATCGGCGCGTTCCTCATCGGCCTGATCATCGGGGCCACGAAGTTCCGCAACCGGGTCGAGCAGTTCGCCCTGCCCATGCGCGACGTCTTCGGGGCGTTCTTCTTCCTGAACTTCGGCCTCGGGCTCAACCCGGCCCTGTTCCCGAGCGTGCTCGGCCCCGTGGCCATCGCCGTGGGCATGACCGTGCTGCTCAACGTGGGTGCCGGGCAGTTCGTCGCGTGGCTCAACAAGCTGGGGCCGCAGGCGGGCATCAACACCACGGTCATCCTGGTCAACCGGGGCGAGTTCGCGTTGATCCTGGCGACCTTGTCCGCGGGTGCGGGTCTCGACGAGCGGTTGCAGCCCTTCGCCGGTCTGTACGTGCTGATCATGGCGGTGCTCGGGCCGGTCCTCGCCTCGAACAGCGAGCGCATCGGCTCGGTGCTGCTGCGGTCGCGCAAGAAGGCCGAGCGCGCCGAGGCCGAGGCCCGTCGCCTCGAACGCGAGGCGCGCAGCGGTGACGAGATCGCCCTGATGGAGGCCGCGCTCGCCGGCGACGACCTCGAGCAGACCGAGGTCACGGAAGACGACGACGAGCGCGAGACCGAGCGGGTCCGGGCCGGCGCGGCGCGAGCTGCCGCAGGGCGGGGCGCCGCGGGCCGTCTCGGTGCCGAGGGCGACGACGTCGACGGCACGGACGACGACGACCTGGACGACCTCGACGCGATGGACGCCGACGAGGCCCGGATCTGGGCCGAGCAGGCCGGTCAGCAGAGCGACCAGCGGGCCACGCGCCGACGCGATCCCGAGTACTGACCCGAGCCCCGCCGTCCCAGCGGGTTCGTGGGCGACGGGAGGTACGATCGCCTCCGTGACCCAGACCGAGCAGCGCCCCGCCCTCCTCGGCGTCGACGGCGAGCCGCTGCCCGCGACCATGTGGCACGTCGCCCGTCGGCCCCGGTGGATCGCCCTGCTGGGCCTCGCCCTGGTCGTGGCGGCGATCTTCGCCTGGCTCGGTCACTGGCAGATCGAGCGCAGCGTCGAGAGCGTGCAAGTCGTCAACCCCGAGACCGAGACGAGCAAGGTGCTGTCGTCCGTCGCCACCCCGCAGACGCCCTTCGCCGACTCGCTCGGCGCCCAGCGCGTGTCCGTCACCGGTGAGTTCGACCCCGACGACTTCGCCGTCATCGGTGACCGCGTCAACGGCGGCGAGACAGGCTACTGGCTGATCGGCCGCTTCGTCGACGACGCCAACGGCGCCTCGCTGCCCGTGGGGCTCGGCTGGTCCGCGACCCGCGAGGGCGCCGAGGCCGCCGAGCCGTCCGTGGCCGCCACCTCGACGGTGACGGTCGAGGGCCGCTACTTCCCGTCCGAGTCGCCGACCGAGAGCGACTTCGAGAGCGGTGCGCAGACCGTCGTGTCCGTGGCCGCCCTGATCAACGAGTGGCCCGGCTTCGACGGCCAGGTCTACGGCGGCTACGTCGTCTCCGACTCCGCGCCCGCGTCGCTGAGCGAGATCGACTCCGCGCCTCCGGCGTCCGACGTGCAGTTCAACTGGCTCAACGTCTTCTACGCGATCGAATGGGTCGTCTTCGCCGGCTTCGCGGTCTTCCTCTGGTTCCGGCTCGTCCGCGACGCGTTCGAGCGCGAGCACGAAGAAGCCGAGGAGGCGCGGGCCGAGGCGGACGCGCGCGGCGCGACCCAGCCGACCCGCGCCTCCTGACCCCGCGCCTCCCCGACCTTTCGACGTCGACAGGTGCCGTCCTGGCGCAGGGGTGGGCGCGGCTAGAATCGTCCCCATGCCTCTGAAGCCCCGGCAACGCGACATCCCGAAGATCCCGGGTGCCGTCAGGTTCTACAAGATCTCGGCGTACGTCACCGGCGTGATGCTGCTGCTGCTCATCTTCGAGATGCTGTTCAAGTACACGCCCCTGCAGCTCGAGATGCAGCTCGGCGGTCAGGGCGGGTTCCTCGTGCCGGTCGACTCGACCACGGGCTTCAACCTGTCGACCGCGATCCTCATCGCGCACGGTTGGCTCTACGTCGTCTACCTCTTCGCCGACTTCCGTCTCTGGAGCCTGATGCGGTGGCCGTTCTCGCGGTTCTTCCTCATCGCGCTCGGCGGCGTCGTGCCCCTGCTCTCGTTCTTCGTCGAGAGCCACATGACCAAGCTCGCGACGCGGCAGTACGAAGCTCTGACCGCCGAGACCACCCCCACGACCGAGGGAGCCCCCGCGTGACCGACGCACCCGAGACCGCCGAGGCGTCGGCGACGACCGCCGCCACGGCCCCTGCACCGGCCGACCGCGCGCCCGAGACCGCGCAGAGCCCCGTGCTCGTGGTCGACTTCGGCGCCCAGTACGCGCAGCTGATCGCCCGGCGCGTGCGCGAGGCAAACGTCTACAGCGAGATCGTGCCCCACACGATCACCGCGGCCGAGATCGCCGAGAAGAACCCCGTGGGCATCGTGCTCAGCGGCGGCCCGTCGAGCGTCTACGAAGAAGGCGCGCCGAGCATCGACGCGGGCATCTTCGACCTCGACATCCCCGTGCTGGGCATCTGCTACGGCTTCCAGGCGATGGCCAAGGCGCTCGGCGGCGAGGTCTCGCAGACCGGCCAACGTGAGTACGGCGCCACCGACGTCACGCTCGCCGAGGGCGACAGCACGCTGTTGTCGGGCCAGCCGGCCTCGCAGACGACGTGGATGAGCCACGGCGACTCGGTGTCGAAGGCCCCCGAGGGCTTCGACGTGCTGGCCTCGAGTGCCTCGACCCCCGTCGCCGCGTTCTCGAGCGACGCCCGCAAGCTCTACGGCGTCCAGTGGCACCCCGAGGTCAAGCACTCGTCGTACGGCCAGGCCGTGCTCGAGAACTTCCTGCACCGCGCCGCCGGCATCCCCGCCGACTGGAACAGCGGCAACGTCATCGCCGAGCAGGTCGCCCGCATCCGCGAGCAGGTCGGTGACTCTCGCGTCATCTGCGGCCTCTCGGGCGGGGTCGACTCGGCCGTCGCGGCCGCCATCGTGCACGAGGCCGTCGGCGACCAGCTGATCTGCGTCTTCGTCGACCACGGTCTGCTGCGCGCCGACGAGCGCCGTCAGGTCGAAGAGGACTACGTCGCCTCGACCGGTGTGCGACTCGTCACGATCGACGCCGAGCAGCAGTTCCTCGACGCCCTCGCCGGGGTGACCGACCCCGAGCAGAAGCGCAAGATCATCGGCCGCGAGTTCATCCGCAGCTTCGAGGCCGCCGCCGAGGCGCTGGTGCTCGAGGCCGCGGCCGAGGGCGACTCGGCCGTGAAGTTCCTCGTGCAGGGCACCCTCTACCCCGACGTCGTCGAGAGCGGTGGCGGTACGGGCACGGCGAACATCAAGAGCCACCACAACGTGGGCGGCCTGCCCGAAGACCTGCAGTTCGAGCTCGTCGAGCCGCTCCGCACCCTCTTCAAGGACGAGGTGCGGGCGATCGGGCGCGAGCTCGGTCTGCCCGAGGTCATCGTCGGGCGTCAGCCGTTCCCCGGCCCGGGTCTCGGCATCCGCATCGTGGGCGAGGTGACGCACGAGCGACTCGAGTTGCTGCGTGCGGCCGACGCGATCGCGCGGGCCGAGCTGACCGCGGCCGGCCTGGACGACGAGATCTGGCAGTGCCCCGTGGTGCTGCTCGCCGACGTCCGCTCGGTGGGTGTGCAGGGCGACGGTCGTACGTACGGTCACCCGATCGTGCTGCGTCCGGTGTCGTCCGAGGACGCGATGACGGCCGACTGGACGCGTCTGCCCTACGACGTGCTGGCCCGCATCTCGAACCGCATCACGAACGAGGTGGACGGCGTCAACCGCGTCGTGCTCGACGTCACCTCCAAGCCCCCGGGAACGATCGAATGGGAATGACCGGGCTGTTTTCGATGCGAAGCATCGAGCCCGGTCATTCCGGGGGAGCCTGCGACCCCGGTGCCCACCAGTAGCCGCGAACGTGGAGTGAGGGAGACCTCCCGCGAAGCGCAGTGACGACGAAACCCCCTCCGGCAGACACCTGCCCGAGGGGGTTTCGTCGTCTCCGCGGGATGTCGTCGTCCCTGGATCTCGGGGTGCTCTCGGGCCAGGGCGCGAACGAGCGGGCAGAACCCGCTCTTCACCCGCCCACGAACAGCACCTTCTGCCCACTCGGCCATCGACCCCCACCCACTCGGCCATCCCACTCGGCCGTCGACCCCCACCCACACAGAAGCGGGGCCCGTCCCTGTCGGAACGAGCCCCGCTTCGGGGTGGTGCGGGTGGCGCCGCGCTGCCTAGTCGCTGCCGCGCAGGATGGCGAGCATGCGCAGGATCTCGACGTAGAGCCAGATCACGGTCATGACGATGCCGAAGGCGGCCGACCAGGCGTAGATGCGGGGTGCGCCGCGCTCGACGCCGGTCTTGACCTGGTCGAAGTCGAGGACCAGCGAGTACGCGGCCATGATCACGACGAGGATGCCCAGGATGAAGCCGAGCGGGATGCCGAAGATCTCCATGCCGCGGAGGCCCCAGGGGTTGCTGTTCGCGCCGAAGATCATCAGACCGAAGTTGATCAGCGAGAAGACGCCGTAGCCGATCATCGCGATTATGAAGACCTTGGTGGCCTTGGCCGAGGCGCGGATCTTGCCACTCTTGAAGAGCAGCAGGGTCGTGGCGAACACCGCGACGGTGCCGATCAGGGCCTGGGTGACGATGCCGTCCCACTGGCTCTCGAAGATCGACGAGATGCCACCGACGAAGAGACCCTGTGCCGCCGAGTAGGCGAGCACGAGCCCGGGGGAGGGCTTCTTCTTGAAGATGTTGACGAGCGCCAGCACGAAGCCGGCGATGGCCCCGACGAAGGCGAGGGCCGGGATGAACCATCCGATGGCCGCACCGACGAGCACGACACCGAACGCGAGCAGCGTCTTGGTGATGGTGTCTTCGTAGGTCATGCGGTCGGTCTGCGTGGGGCCGGCGGCGGGCTGCGAGTAGAGCTGCTGCAGCTGTTCGGCGGTCATGCCGTTGTACTCGACCGGCTGGGCTGCGCCCTGCTGCTGACGGATGACGGGCCCGCCGTTCTTCGAGAAGGCCGGCGACTGACTGAAGCCGGGATTCGAGAATGCCAAGGGGTTCCTCTTCTGATCGCTAGGGATGTGTGGATCGCCCGCGCAGGTTCACGAAGGCGTTTCCGTACAGATGAGGCTAACGCCTGTCGTGCAACGAATGGCTGAAGATCTGCCTGATGAGAGCCGCATTCTCGCAGGGCGAACGTGCGTGCCGTGCATCTTTTGCGTCTGTGGGGGGCGAGACGCCTCGTCCCCAGGGGCCGCCCCTCCTCGTCTCTCCACAGACGCTCTTTCCGCCGACGGCCTCTCGCCGGGAGGTCGGGCGGCTCGGGCTGCGCACGGGGACGCCGGTTAGCGTGACCGGGTGTCCACCTCGCCTCTCGTCATCGCCCATCGCGGCGCCAGCGGTCACCGACCCGAGCACGGCGAGGACGCCTACCGTCTCGCGATCGAACTCGGGGCCGACGCCATCGAGCCCGACCTGGTCGCGTCGAGCGACGGCGTGCTCGTCCTGCGGCACGAGAACGAGATCTCGGGCACGACCGACGTCGCCGACCACGACGAGTTCCGACACCGGCGCACGACCAAGACCATCGACGGCACGAAGGTCACGGGCTGGTTCACCGAGGACTTCACCTGGGACGAGCTCAGCACGCTGCGCATCCGCGAACGGCTGCCCGAGCTGCGGCCCGAGAGCGCGGCGCACGACGGCGAGGGGCGCATCCAGCGGCTGGGCGACCTGCTCGACCTGCTCGACGCGGCGGATCGGCCCGTCGGGCTCGTCGCCGAGGTCAAGCACGCCACCTACTTCGACTCCATCGGCCTGCCGCTCGGCGAGCTGCTCGCCGACGAGCTGCGGCAGCGGCGCTGGGTCGACGACCCGCGGCTGACCATCGAGTCGTTCGAGCAGACGGTGCTCGGTCGTCTGGCCGACCAGCGGCTCGGTGCCCGGCTCGTCTACCTGCTCGAGAAGGCGGGCGTTGCAGCCGACCTGGTCGCGGCGGGGCGGACCTCGGTGGGCTACCGCGACCAGCTGCACGCCGAGTCGCTCGAGTCGTTCGTCGACGCAGGCCTGCACGGCGTCAGCCTCGACAAGCACACGCTCGTCGACGCGCAGGGGGCGACCGACGGTCGGGTCGTCGACCGGGCGCACGCGGCCGGCCTCGACGTCTTCACCTGGACGCTCCGCGCCGAGAACGCCTTCCTGGCCAAGGCCCACCGCGGCCCCGGTGGCAAGGCGGCCTTCGGCGACTGGCAGGCCGAGTTCACCTCCCTCATGGCGCTCGGCGTCGACGGAGTCTTCGCCGACCAGCCCGAGCTCGCCGAGGAGGCGCGGGTCGCCTTCGCGTCCCCCTGACCCCGCGCGACGCCGCCTGCGACCGTGGTCGCCCCGCACCCTCTCGCCATGTCGGTGGTCGCGCTTAGACTCGACGGGCCATGACGATCGTGCTCGAGCCCTCTGACGCTGCCGGCGGTTCCGGCGACCCCCTGACCGCCGGTCTCAACCCCCAGCAGAAAGAGGCGGTCGAGTACCGCGGGCAGTCGCTGCTGATCGTGGCCGGTGCCGGCTCGGGCAAGACCAGCGTGCTGACCCGCCGCATCGCGGGCCTGCTGGCGACGCGTGAGGCGTGGCCCAGCCAGATCCTCGCCATCACCTTCACCAACAAGGCCGCGGCCGAGATGCGCGAGCGCGTGGCGCACCTCGTCGGTCAAGCAGGCGAGGGCATGTGGATCAGCACGTTCCACTCGGCGTGCGTGCGAATCCTCCGGCGCGAGGCCGAGCAGTTCGGCTTCACCAAGAGCTTCACGATCTACGACTCCGCCGACTCGAGGGCCCTGCTCAAGCGCATCCTGAAAGAGCTCGACGCCGACCAGCTCGGGCTGACGGTCAGCATGGCCTCGGGCAAGATCTCCAAGCTCAAAAACGAGCTCAGCGATGTCGAGTCGTACTCGCGCCAGATCAACATGAACGACCCGCAAGAGGTCATGTTCCTCGAGATCTTCCGGCAGTACACCCGCGAGCTGCAGCGGGCCAACGCCTTCGACTTCGACGACCTCATCGCCCAGACCGTCTACCTGTTCCGCGCGTTCCCGCACGTGGCCGCCCAGTACCAGCGGCGGTTCCGGCACATCCTGGTCGACGAGTACCAAGACACCAACCACGCGCAGTACTCGCTCATCCGCGAGCTGACCCGGCCGGTGCAGGCCGACCTCGTCGACGAGCTCGAGAGGGGAGGCCAGTTCGTCCAGTCGATGCGCGACGGCAGTGGCGGCATCCCCGGGGCGTCGCTCACCGTGGTGGGTGACTCCGACCAGTCGATCTACGCGTTCCGGGGCGCCGACATCCGCAACATCGTCGAGTTCGAGCGCGACTTCCCGAACTCGAAGGTCATCCTGCTCGAGCAGAACTACCGCTCGACCCAGAACATCCTCGACGCCGCCAACGCGGTCATCTCGAACAACTTCGACCGACAGGCCAAGAACCTGTTCACCACGGTCGGCGCCGGCCAGAAGATCGTCGGGTTCACCGGCTACACCGGTCACGACGAGGCCCAGTTCGTCGCGGACGAGATCGCGGCGTTGCACGAGTCCGGCACCGACTACAAAGACATGGCCGTCTTCTACCGCACCAACTCGCAGACGCGGGCGCTCGAAGAGATCTTCATCCGCTCAGCCATCCCCTACCGCGTGCTCGGTGGCACCAAGTTCTACGAGCGTGCCGAGATCAAGGACGCCATGGCGTACCTGATCACCGTCGCCAACCCGGCCGACCCGCTCGCCCTGCGACGCATCATGAACGTGCCCAAGCGCGGCATCGGTCCGGCGACCGAGACCGCGATGCAGCGCTGGGCCGACACCAACGAGGCGCCGCTGCGTGACGCGATGCGCAACGCCGACCAGCTCGGCCTCGGGCCGAAGGTCACCGGCGCGATCACGGGCTTGGCGAAGCTGCTCGACGACGTGCAGGCCACGGCGGCGACCGCGCCCGTCCACGAGATCCTGTCGGCCCTGATCGCGGGCAGCGGCCTGGTCGAGGTGCTGCGGGCGTCGCGTGACCCGCAAGACGAGGCCCGCGCCGAGAACATCGACGAACTCGTCGCGGTGACGAAAGAGTTCCAGAAGAACAACCCCGACGGCACGCTGCTCGACTTCCTCACCGAGGTCACGCTGGTCGCGGCCGCCGACGACCTCGACGACACGAGCGGCACGGTGTCGCTGATGACCCTGCACACCGCCAAGGGGCTCGAGTACGAGGCGGTGTTCCTCACCGGCGTCGAAGAAGACCTGTTGCCGCACCGCATGTCGGCGAACGAGCCCGGCGGTCCGTCCGAAGAGCGACGACTGTTCTACGTCGGCATCACGCGTGCTCGGCAGCGGCTGTTCCTGTCTCTCGCGATGACCCGGGCGCAGTTCGGCGAGGTCAACGTGGCGATGCCGTCGCGGTACCTGCAAGAGATCCCCGTCGAGCTCATCGACTGGAAGCAGTCGCCCGGCATGGCCACCAGCCGTGGGGGTACGCAGCCGCGGGCGCTCAACGCCCGTCGCGAGGGGGGCGACGGCAACCGCGGAGCGACACCGCGGGCGTCGGGCGGCTACGGCTCGGGCAGTTACGACCGGGCCACGGCGGCGGCCAAGACGAAGCCCAAGACCGAGTGGGCCAACCGGGTCACGGGTACCGTGCGCGACAACGGCGACATGCAGCTTGAGGCCGGCGACCGCATCTCGCACGTCGACTTCGGCGAGGGCCGTGTCATGGCCGTCACCGGCATCGGCGCCCGTCGCATCGCCGAGGTGCTCTTCGACGGAGCCGGGCGCAAGAAGCTGCTGATCAAGGTCGCGCCGATCGAGAAGATCTAGATCCCCTCCGCGTTCTCGCGAGAGGTCGTGTCGTGTGTCCTGGAAGGCAGGAGGGCCGCGGTCGTGTCGCTCTCGGGTCGGTGCCGGACGACCGTCACGCTGTGGTCGCCGATCGACAGCAGCGATCCGACCCGGGCGCGCGCCGGGGTGTGAGCCTCGAGTTCGGTGACCTCGCCGGTGGTCGCCACGAGGGTCGTGCCGTTTCCCGAGCCGAGATCGGTGACCCAGACGGCCGCGTCGGTACCGATCACGATCGAGACGTGATGGCGAGACAGCGACCGGCCGGCGTCGTCGAGGGGCACGACATCGGCGTCGGGCGGCGGGGGCAGGGGGCGGTCGGTTCGACGCCCGACCACGATCGCGCGCCGTGTGACGGGGACGACGCTCTCGTCCGGCAGCCGCAGGCCGTAGTGCCGAGGGCGAAGCGTCGTCGCCTCGAGATCGGGAACGGGTGGCACCGCGTCACCGCCGGCCGGCTGATCGGGGGCTGACCGCCTCGGGGTGGTGGCGGCAAATCGCGGCGCGTGAGGGATCGGGGCAGCGCGGGGTGCGAAGGTCGCGAGGGGCGCGGAGGGTGCGGCGGCGGACGGTGGCGTGCTCTCCGGGATGACGGGAGCCTGCTGTGCCGGCCCGCTTAGGCGCTCCTCGACGACGAACCCAGAGGAGGCGCGGGTCGGCGGGGGAGGGGACGTCACGATCGGCGCGGGCGGCTGGAGGGGCAGGGTGGTGACGCGCGAGAGCAGCCCTTCGGCACGTTGCTCACGAATCGTCTCGGCGGTGATCACCGGAGGTGGCGTCGGGTGTTGCTCGCGCCTCCTGGGCTTGTCCTTCTTGCGACGCATGTCGACTCCGATCTGTGGAGAACCGTTACGCAAACTATCAGGCATGACATATTGGTCGAGTCCGACCGACCGGTCGGCACCACCAACGAGAGGGACCACCTCATGGCCAATGTCACCGTCACCTACGACGACCTGCGCACGCAGGCCACCCAGCTGCGCAACGGGCAGCGTGCGATCGAAGACCAGCTGGGTCAGATGAAGTCGCAGATCGACAACCTCGTCGGCTCGGGCTACGTGACCGACAAGTCGTCGAAGGCATTCGACGCGACGTACACCGAGTTCACGACCGGGGCGTCGAAGACGATCTCGGCGGTCGAGAGCATGGCGACGTTCCTCGAGAACGCGGCAAGCACCCTCGAGGGCGCCGACCAGCAGCTCGCCAGCAGCCTGGGCTGACCGACCACACACGGGGACGGCCGGGGCGGGTCGCGGTGAGACGCGACGCGCTCCGGCTTCCGGCACGAGGGGAGGACCTCATGGCTCGAACGAGCCTCAACATCGACGGTGCGGGTCTCGAGGCGTTGCTCGCCGACCTGGCCACCGTGAAGACCGAGTTCGAGTCGAACGACTCCTCGGTGTCGGCCACGGCCGAGGCTTGCGGGCACGTCCGGCTGGCGGCGAAGGTCACGTCGTTCGCGACGAACTGGAACGACCGGCGGGCGAAGCTCGCCGAGCAGATCACCGAGCTGGGCACGGCGTTGTCGACCATCGACGAGACCTTCACCGAGGTCGACGGAGAACTCGAGGGCGTCTTGGTCGGGGGCGACAGATGACGGCCGGCACGCTCGCCGGTGTGGCGGCCGATTCGCTGGTGGGGGTGTCGGGCGACCCGGTGCTGTTGAACTCCATGGCGAGCCATTACGAGTCGGTGGCGGCCTCGATCCGAGGTGCGGCAGCGAAGCTGCGATCGCTCGAGACGGGGTCGTCGTCCAGCGACGCCCTGGACGCGTTCGTGGTCAAGGCCGAGGAGGTCTCCGCGAGTCTCGGCAAGGCCGAGGGACGATACGGAGAAACGGGGGCTGCGCTCAAGGCGTACGCGTCCGAATTGTCGCTGGCCCAAGAGGCAGCTGCGCCGGCCCTGGCGAACCACCGAGACGCCGTCGACGACCTCGCCGCAGCCGAGAAGCTGGTCGAGCGGTACGAGCACTTCGCGCTGGTGGCCACCGACGAGGTGACGAAGCAGGAGCACCTCGACCAGGCCGCGGCGCAGCGCACGAAAGCCGAGGAGGCGCGGGGCCGGGTCACCCTCTACGCGCGCCGCCTCACCGATGCGCACACGTCCGTCGAGACCGCCGCGACGGCTGCCATCGCGAGGATCGACGACGCCACCGACGACGGCCTCGCCGACACCCTCTGGGACGACCTCGGAGGCGCGTGGGACGCGGGCTTCGCCGCCTTCCAGAAGTGGATGGAGGAGAACGACTCGTGGATCAGCACGCTGCTGGACGTCTTGACTGTCGTCGGGGTGGGGCTGGCAGCCATTGCTCTCCTCATACCAGGAGTCAACATATTGGCCGCCATAGTTGTCCTCGCCTCATTTGCCATCACGGCAGCTCGAGCGACCGCAGGAACAGGCATCTGGACCGACGTCGCCCTTGCTGGCCTCTCAGTCGTGACCATGGGGCTCGGAGGTCTCGCCGTAGGTTCGGCTCGCGGCATGATGGCGGGACTTGCTCGGACGAGAGCGAACCACCTAGTTTCGCAGGGCTACTCGAAGGGGCTCGCCTTCGGGTCCGTGAGCAGGAGTTGGCAGCGCGCCCGCCCCGGGTTAGGTGACTGGTCGCTCGTCAAGGGGTTAGGTGACGCCGACGTCGGCCGCATGCTTCATTTCATGAGGGCCAGTCGGCCGGGTGCGCTGGCTGATGATGCTTCGGAAGTCTCACGTGTGATGGTCCGCCTCAATGTGGCGCGGGGGTTACAGTCCTTCGACCACTTGCGCGGGTTGAGCGACGCGACGCAGCTGGGCATGAGGCAGATGCAAGAATCCAAGGGCTCGCAGAGCACGTGGCGTATGTCGCCGGGCACTCAACTCTGATGGCGGGCCGACGAGTCGCAGTGGTGTCGCCGCGTCAGCGACTAGACGGGCTCCTGCCCGTCATCGCCGGGGCCTTGGCTATCACGCCGGCTGTCTATTCACAGGCGATGCGCCTCACCCTCGGTCTCATCGCCATTCCGCAGGGCGGTAATCTCCGCGTGAACCCTGCGGGCAAATCCCTTTTCGAAGCGGGACAGAATTGGCCCCCCGCTCCCTGGCCTAGTTTTCCCTTCTGGGTTTCGGCAATAGGGCTGGCGCTGGTTGCCGTCCATCTCCTACGACGAGGGGGCTTCGATGTCCCCTACACCATGCATCCCTGGGTTTTGGCGTTCTGGTGCGGGCTCAGCGCTGGATACGCCTGGGTCTTCGGAGATCTCTTCAGAAGGTCCGCAGACTGGCCGCGCGATTCGACTTTAGCCGTAGGTCTATTCCTCGCGGAGTTCGTCGCCTTCATCGGTTTGGGAATCGTCTTTCTGCAGCGAAAGAGAAAACACGGACGCGAGAAGACACGGGCTCCGGCAGAGGTGCCCCTCGCCGAGAATCGTCCATCGTGTTCAGCCAGCACGAACCCGAAGGACATTCCGTGAGCGGCCCGGGGCGCGTGGGGCGGACGGCCGGGACGGTGGCGGCGTCGTATTCGATCGTCGTGCCTCCGGGGTTCGTCCGGGTGCCGGGTGGAATGGACGCGCCTGACGCAGCGGCGTTCGTCGCCGAGCAGCTGGGAGACCAGCCCGCACCCGGAACCGGAACGGCCCCCGACGACTGGCGGATGCGGTTCGGGTCGGCACTCGGGCGTGCGCTCGCGGCCGACGTCAACGGCCGTGTGCTCGACTCGTACCTCAGTGCGGGCCCGCTGCCCGGCACCGACATCGTGTGCTCGATCGTCGTCGCGTCCGTGCCCGTCACCCGGACTCCGCATGCCGACCTCGACCGGCTGCTGCTGCGACGCGTCGCCACCCACGGGGCGGCTCCGATCGTCCTCGCCGGCGACCCGGCGGTGGTCTGGACCGACCCCGCAGCTGAAGCCCCGGCGCAGGACGACCGTGCCGCACCCGACGAGGTCGCCGACCTGACGCCCCTCCGCCGTCGGACCGTCCTCACGCGAGTCGCCGGTCATGACGACCGACTGCTCACCCTCGTCCTCACCATCGGCTCAGCGACCGATGCGTCGGCCGCGCCGGGCGACGCCGACGCCGACACCGGGTCCGACATCGACGCACGAACCCGCATCGTCGACGCCGTCACCGACGTCTTCGACGCCATGCTCAGCACCTTCCGCTGGCGTGACGCCGAAGGGCGCCTCGTCACCGACCGGCCCCTCGCCTGAACCCCCTCGACTGCCACAGAAAGCGACCTGCGCCATGACCGAAACCGGCACCGATGCCACCACCGACTTCGACATCCTCATCGGGCACGAACCCGAGACCTGGGTGGCCCTTCCGACCTCTTGGCCGCATGACGGTCACCGCGCGCCGCGATCGTGGATCAAGGCGACCGTGCGCACCGTGGCCGAGCGGTCCGAGGTGTCGACCCGCGCCTCCCGGTCCTGGCTGACGGAGGTGCTCTCGGCCCTCGCGCGCTGGTCGCCCGAGGACGAACGCCGGTACCTCTACCTGCCGGACATCGCGACCCCTCCGTCGCTGCTGCGCGTCCAGTACGGGTTCGTCGAAGGCGATCGTGATGTCGCCCTCCGGGCCATGGTCTTCGACAGCGACGTCGCCGCGGTCGAGCCTCCCGTCGTCGAGCAGGTCGAGGCGAGCGGTCTCGGGCAGGGGCTCCGAGGCGTGCGGTACGCGGCCGTCGACGGCGACGGCGACGCCGGCCTCCACGCCACGCTCGTCTACGCCTTCCGGGCCGAGCCGTACGATCTCCGCGTCACCTGCCAGGTCGGCGGGCCGGAGGGCGTCCTCGGCATGATCGACGAAGTCGACGTGTTCGTGGACGACATCAGCGTGGTGCCCGCCGCGTGAGGCTGAGCGTCACCGTCCTGCACGTCCCGACGGGCCACCGGGCGGACCGCTCGGTCCTGGTCGATCCGGACACCACCGTCGACGCCGTGGCGCGGCACCTCGCGTCGTCACTGGGTCACTCGGGTCACGCCCCGCCCGCTGAGCCCGGGAGCATCACGGTCGACGGGGTGCCGGTCGACCCGACCGCGCGCATGAGTTCGGGAATCCTGCTCGACGGCGCCGTCGTCGGCTTCGGCGGCCCGGCGACGCACCTCCGTTCGCCTGCCGATCTGCCCACCATCCGCATCATCGGAGGCCGCGGGGCAGGGACGATCCACGTCGTCGACGTCGGGCTCGTCCACCTCGGAAGCGGTCCCGACGCAGGCGTGAGGCTGGACGACGTGCGGGTGCCGCCGATCGTCGCGACGATCGAACTCGACGGCGCCGGGCGCTTCACGCTGACCCCCACGGTCGACGCCTTCCCCGAGTCCGACGACGAGGCTCGCGGGCCACTCGTGCTCGTCGACCGCGTTCCCGTCCGAGGTACGGCCGCCGTGGACGAACACTGCGTCATCACCATCGGCGACACCCTCCTCGCCGTCGCGCCGGCCGGGCACCCGTCCGCCGCGATCACCGTGAGCGAGGGGGGAGGCACCCTCGACCACGCACGCCCACCGCGCCTCCTGCCGGAACCGCCGACCACGACGTTCCGGTTCCCCGCCGAACCCCAACAGGGTGCGAAGCGGCCCCTGCCGATCGTCGCGGCGCTGGCGCCGATGCTGATGGCCGTCGTCATGGTCAGCGTGTTCGGGAACGTCGCCTTCCTCGCCTTCGGGCTCATGTCGCCGGTGGTCATGATGGGCAACCACCTCTACGACAAGCGCAACGGGAAGGTCTCGCACCGGCAACGCCTCGCCGACCATCAGGCCACGAAGGAGGCGGTGGCGGCGGATGCCGAGAGCGCCGTGCGGCAGCTGCAGCGCGAGTTGCGACACCTCAGTCCCGACGCCGCCACCGTGCTCGACATCGCCGCCCGGCGTCGCTCACGGTTGTGGGAACGCCGTCGTGACGATCCGGACCACCTGCGCGTCAGGATCGGCACGGCGGATCTGCCCTCGGGTGTCACCATCGAGGACCCGGCCGAACTCGAGCACCGTCGGACCGTCGCTCGCCCCGCGGTCGACGTGCCCGTCACCGTCGATCTGGCCGACCACGGGGTCGTCGGGGTGGCAGGCCGATCCGAACACGCCAGACCTCTCGTCGCGTGGATGCTGGCTCAGCTCGCCGTCGCACAGAGCCCCCGCGACGTGCGGTTGGTCGTCCTGACCGAACACGCTGCGGGCGACGACTGGTCCTGGCTGGCCCATGTCCCCCATGCCCGTCCCGAGAACGGTCGTCCAGCCGCCGCCTGGGTCGGCAACGACGCCGAGACCGTCGCCCGCCGCATCGCCGAGCTCGGGGCCGAGATCGACTCTCGCCGGCGGGCGGTGCGGGAGTCGCAGGGGGCCCTCCGTGCGGCCACCGACATCGTCCTCGTCGTCGACGGTGCGCGGCGGTTGCGGGCACTGCCCGGGCTCGTCCGCGTCCTGCGGGACGGGCCCTCCGTCGGCGTGTACGCCGTGTGCGTCGACGCCGAACGCCGATCCCTTCCCGAGGAGTGCGTCGCCGTCGTCACCTGCGGCCTCGCGCGGCATTCCCTTGATGTGCACCGCACCGCCGACGTGCGCGAGGTCAAGGCCGACCTGCTGCCCGCCGGCTGGTTCGAGGCCGTCGCCCGGGCCGTCGCCCCGGTGGTCGACGTCGACGACGGCGGCGGAACGGGCGGGCTCCCGGCGCGTTCCCGGCTGCTCGACGTGCTGCAGCTCGAACCCCCCACCGCCGAGGCCGTACTCGACCGATGGGCTCGCACGGGCCCCACGACCGAGGTCGTCATCGGAGAGAGCCTCGACGGCCCGTTCGCATTCGACCTCCGTAGGGACGGTCCGCACGGTCTCGTGGCAGGCACGACCGGCTCCGGCAAGTCCGAGTTGCTGCAGAGCATGGTCGCGTCGCTCGCCGCCGCGAACACCCCCGAGTCGATGACGTTCGTCCTCGTCGACTACAAGGGTGGTGCCGCGTTCCGGGACTTCGCGCCGCTGCCCCACACCGTCGGGATGGTCACCGACCTCGACACGCACCTCGTGGAGCGGGCGTTGCACTCGCTCGGGGCCGAGCTGCGACGCCGCGAGCACCTCCTCGCCGACGCCGGAGCGAAGGACCTCGAGGACTACGTGGAGGGCGCGGTCGGTGACGATGCGAGGCCTCCGTTGCCGCGCCTCCTGATCGTGATCGACGAGTTCGCCAGCATGGTCCGCGAGTTGCCGGACTTCGTGACCGGCCTCGTCAACATCGCCCAGCGCGGGCGTTCTCTCGGAATCCACCTCGTGCTCGCGACGCAGCGGCCGACGGGCGTCGTCACCGGCGACATCAGGGCGAACACGAACCTGAGGATCGCCCTTCGCGTGACCGATGCAGGTGAGAGCAGCGACGTCATCGACGCGGGTGACGCGGCCGGCATCTCCAAGTCGACACCGGGTCGCGCCTTCGTCCGATTGGGGGCCAGTGCACTCGTCCCGTTCCAGGCAGGCCGTGTCGGTGGCCGACGCCCCGGGGCGGTGGCCGAGGTCGTGCCCGAGGTGTGGTCGAGTCCGCTCGACTGGCGGGACCTCGGGCGGGTCGTGGCCGAGCCGCCGCCACGGACGACGACCGAGTCCGCCGGTCGCACCGACCTGGCCGAGCTCGTCGACGCGCTCGCCGCGGCCTGCACCCGTCTCGGGATTCCTCGCCCGCATCGTCCGTGGCTCGACGCCTTGCCCGACAGGCTCGTGCTCGACGACCTGGCAGGGTCCCGGACGGGCTCGGATGTCGACGCGTGCGTCCCCGGCGACGTGGCCGTGCTGCCCTTCGGTCGGCAGGACTTCCCGGCCGAACAGCACCAGGCCCCGGCCGCGCTCGACCTGCAGACCCTGGGGCATCTCTTCGTCGTCGGCGCCCCGCGGACGGGACGCTCGCAGGTGCTCCGCACGGTCGCGGCCTCCCTCGCCGACCGGACGAGCTGCGCCGACGTGCACCTCTACGGCATCGACTGCGGCAGCGGTGCCCTGCTGCCGCTCGAGAGCCTTCCGCACGTCGGAGCCGTCGTCCAGCGGACCCAGCTCGACCGGGTCCGGCGCCTGCTGACGAAGCTCGTCGACGAGACCTACCGGCGGCAACAGGTGTTCGCAGCGGGAGGTCATGCGGGCGTGGTCGAGCAGCGACGAGCCTCTCCCGAGGGGGACCGCCTGCCGCACCTGGTCGTCATGATCGACCGGTGGGAAGGGTTCACGGGCAGCTTCGCCGAGATCGAGCACGGCAAGCTCGTCGACCAGGTGGGGGTGCTCTTGCGTGAGGGTGCCGCGGTCGGGCTCCACGTGCTCGTCACGGGTGACCGGCAGCTCGTCGCGGGCCGGCTCGCCGCCCTGGTCGACGACAAGCTGCTCCTGCGCCTGACCGACCGGGCCGACTACGCCCTCGCCGGTCTGAACGCGCGGGCACTGCCCGACGTCCTGCCCCCAGGGCGGGGCTTCACCGCCGAGACCTCGATCGAGACGCAGGTCGCCTTGATCGATGCCGAGGCCACGGGGCAGGCGCAGGCCGAGGCGCTGAGACGGCGGGCGGCGTCGGCGGCTCACCGTGACCGTGATGTTCCTGCCGCCCGTCGGCCCTTCCGCGTCGACGAACTGGCGGGCCCCATCTCGTTCGACGACGCCTGGTCCCGCCGGGGAGCGGCTGACCGGGCGAGCGTCTTCGCCTTGATCGGCGTCGGTGGCGACGACCTCGTTCCGTGGGGTCCCGACCTCGCCGACGGCCCGGGCAGCTATGTCGTGACGGGCCCCCCGAAGAGCGGGCGCAGCACCGTCCTGGTAGCCGTCGTCCGGTCGCTCACGGCCCAGCGCATCGGAGTGGTCGTCGTCGCCCCACGGCGATCGCCGCTGCGGGCGCTCGAGGGGTTGCCCGGCGTGGTCGCGGTGATCACCACCCGGACCGTCGAGGAGGCCCTCCTCGCGCCCTTCTTCGCAGACGCCGACGGCCCTCGCGTGCTCGTCATCGACGACGGCGAACACCTCAAGGACTGCCCCGCGGGCGAGTGGCTCGCGGAGTTCCTCAGGTCGTGCCCCGACACCGGTCGCGCACTCGTCGTGGCCGGGACGACCGGCGAGGTGTTGTCCGGGTGGGCCGGCTGGCAGGTCGACGTGAGGAACAACCGGTGCGGCGCCGTGCTCAGCCCACAGCTGCCCAACGAAGGTGACCAGGTGGGGCTCCGGCTGACGAAGTCCGACCTCGCCGACCGGCCGACGCCCGGGTTCGCCCTCGTGGACGACGGCAGCGGTCGAGCCGTCCGGGTGCAGGTGCCGTTCGACCGGGCCGGTTGAGCCCGGGCCGCTTCTGGGCACCTGCACCCGGGGGCTCATCGCGCCTCGCCCAGGCCGAACGACGACAGGGCGTCGGTCTCGACCGCACGGCAGGCCGTCTCCGAGCCCCGGTCCGGGCGGCGCCTCCGAAGGTGCAGCGCACCTGCCGCCGTCACGAGCACCAAGCCGGTACCCATGATGCCGAGGGCGACGAGCAACGGTTGCCCTCCACCGGTCGAACCGGTGAAGGCCAGCCTCGCCGGAGGCGCGGGGGCATCGGCCGGCGCCGGTTGTCGGACGGTCGTCATCTCGCTCCGGTAGACGGTGGTGTCGGCGAAGGCCGGCACGATCCTGCTGCCGTCCTCGGCGGCCGCCGACCCCTCCGACGAGAACAGGAAGACGTACGTGCCGGGTCGCTCGAGCGTGACGCAGGGCGTGGCGTAGGTGCCGTCCTCGCTGGTGGCGACGGTCTCGCGGGCCACGATCAGGTCCGGGTCGAGGCGGCCGATCTGTCCGAGGTCGCTTCCCACCTCGGGGGCCTCGGCGAACGGTCCGACGAGCACCGACTCGACGTCGACCCCGCCGGGCACGTCGGGGTGGAGGTCGACGACGGTGAGTTCGTCGCTGACGCAGGCACCGGGGTCGATCTCGGCGTCGGACACCACGGTCGAGATGGTCGGCGTCCAGGGCACGAACGTCGTCTCGGTCGCCGTGCCGAAGGGAGAGCGCCAGGAACCCACCCGGTCACGCCCCGCTTCGACCGGAGTGTCCGCAGGATCGATGGTCTCGACCCACGTGTAGTAACCGCCGGCGGGCAGCTCGCAGCCCGGCGTCGAGTAGGTGCCAGGACCGTCGACTACCTCGAGGGCGACCTCGCAGACCAGCGGGGCGTCGTCCGGCCACGCGGCGGCCTCGACCACGGGAGCGAAGAAGGGCCCGAGCAGGCGGCTCCGCACCGTGACCGGTACGGGACGCCAGCTACCCGCGTCGTCGTATCGCCCCCACTCGGACAGGAGCCCGTCTCCGGGCCGCACGCCGAGCGTCACCTGGTCGGTGACGACCGTCCCCGTCTCGGCCACGGTGTCGCTGGTGACGGTCGACACCGTGGGCTGGAACGGCAGGGGCGACAGCTGCTCGACACTCGCGGCTTCGGAGGCGGAGGCCGCGACCCCGCCCGAGAAGAGGATCATCTGTGAGCCCGCGGGACTGTTCCCCACCGTGGTCACCCGTCCGTACGGCAGGTCGACGAACTCGACCGAGGCGTTCACGGTGACGTGGGCAGCGTCACCGGTGGCGACGACGGACACGCTCTCGCCGTTGCGGACGACGGCCGTGGTCGAGCCGTCCGCGAACACGGCGCCGTCCAGGGTGACCGTGCCTGCATGTGTCGGTTCGAGGCTCGTCGGCCCGCCCGCCACACGGTCGACTGTGAGGTCGGGGCGGATCAGCCCGGTGCCGTCGTCCGAGAGTTCGACGGTGATCGATGCCGCGACGGATTTCGACGCGGCCGACGAGGCCTCGGCGAGCATCTGGTTCGCGCGTTCGAGCACGATCGGCCACCGCTCGTTGGCACGGCCGGCGTAGTACCGCTGCGTGTGGCCGTTCAGGCCGGTGATGGTCCAGACCGCGAGCTGTCCCGCGGCGGCCGTGTCGGCGTCGGTCGTGCCGCCCCAGGTGCGGGCGATGTACGCGAGCCGCGCGTGGTCGTCGGTCGAGACGCCGATCACGTCACCACCCGTGGTCGTGTCGTAGTGGTTGCCGACGGGCGAGCTCTTGCCGGCTTCGAGGCAGAACGCCTGGGTGCCGTCGTCGAGTCGGTAGGTGCCGAGCCACGAGACGTCGTCGCCACGCCAGAGGTGGCCCGGGCCGAGTCCCGTGCCGGTCACGGCGGCGGCCGGAGCGTGGCCGAGCAGCCCGACGGCGACGGAGAACAACAGGGCGAGGGCGAGCGCGAGGCGCCGTCTGGGGGGCCCGAGGGCCTTCGTTGGTGATGTCATGCACCGACGATCGGGCAGCCACCCCGGCTGCCGAGGCCGGCACCGCGCCTCCTGTGCACGGTTCCCGCTGACGCAGGCCGGGGGAGGAGCCGTGACGCGACGACGCCCCCGCCGCGAGGTGCGGCGGGGGCGTCGTCAGACGGTGGTGACCGAGGTCACTCGGTCTCGTCGAGGTCGATCTCGTCGCCCTCGAGGTCGTTCGAGGCGTACTCGGGCGAGCCCTCGCGGGGCGCGCCACCGGTGGGGCCGTCGTTGCCCTCGCCGACGCCGGGGAAGACCGTCTCGCCGGCCACGGCGTCGTTCGTCGCGATCTGCTCGGACTCGGCGAACTCGTCGGCCTGGTCGTAGGGCTGCTCGCCCGATGCTGCGGGGGTGTTCGTGTCGCTCATGATGCGTCCTCTCGAGAATGGTGCGGGGTGGTGGGGGAGCGGCTCAGGCCAGACCGAGCTGCTGCTTCATGCCGGCCTCGTCGGTGGCGCCCCAGCGCTCGACGAGCAGGCCGTCCTCGTCGAACCGGCCGACCTGGATGCCGCGCACGGTGAACGACTTGCCCGTGGGTTCCGCGCCCTGGAACGTGCCGGTGTGCGTGCCCGAGATCGTGAAGACGGCGGTGACGTTCTCGTCGTCGGCGACGAGGGTCTCGACCGCGAGGTCGGCGTCGGGGAAGGCCGCGAAGAACTCGGTCCAGAAGGCCTGGATGCCGGCGAGGCCGGCGGGTGCGTCGGGGGCCGGGTCGTGGTCGACGACGTCGGCGTGGAAACCTTCGCCGAGGCGGTCGATCTCACGGGCGGTCAGGATCTCGCCGAGGCGCTCCTGCGTGGCGAGGTTTTTCTCTTTCGACATGCGTGTCTCCGTCTTCTGGTTCTGTCGGGGTGTCTCTCGTCTACTCCCCAGGCGGCAGCTGGCCCCCGATGCTCACAGCAGACGCCACGCTCGGCGTACCCCTGGGGTCGCCCGCTAGGCTGACCGCGGCCCATATGTCTTCATGTCGAGATGGCTCGATGTCGAGACGGATCATGGTGAGACGACGCAGCGATGCGGATTGGAAGAACAGCGTGGATCTTTTCGAGTACCAGGCCAGAGACCTGTTCGAGCAGTACGGCGTGCCCGTGCTGCCGGGCATCGTGGCCGACACCCCCGAGGAGGCGCGAGCGGCGTCCGAGAAGCTGGGTGGCGTCACCGTCGTGAAGGCCCAGGTCAAGGTCGGCGGCCGAGGCAAGGCCGGCGGCGTCAAGGTGGCGAAGACCCCGGACGACGCCGAGGCCGCGGCGAAGGACATCCTCGGGCTCGACATCAAGGGCCACGTCGTCAAGCGCGTCATGATCGCCGGCGGCGCCCAGATCGCCCGCGAGTTCTACTTCTCGGTGCTGCTCGACCGTGCCAACCGTTCGTACCTGTCGCTCTGCAGCGTCGAGGGCGGCATGGAGATCGAGCAGCTCGCCGTCGAGAAGCCCGACGCGTTGGCGCGCATCGAGGTCGACCCCCGAGCGGGCATCGACCTCGCGAAGGCCACCGAGATCGCGAAGGCCGGCGGGTTCCCCGACGAGCTCGTCGAGAAGGTCGCCCCCGTGCTGGTGAAGCTCTACGCCGTCTACGAGGGCGAGGACGCGACCCTCGTCGAGGTCAACCCGCTCGTGCTCACCGAGCAGGGCGACATCGTCGCCCTCGACGGCAAGGTCTCCATCGACGAGAACGCCGAGTTCCGTCACCCCGGCCACGCCGAGCTCGAGGACGCCGACGCGGCCGACCCGCTCGAGGCGAAGGCCAAGGCCGCCGGCCTCAACTACGTGAAGCTCGACGGCGAGGTCGGCATCATCGGCAACGGTGCAGGTCTCGTCATGTCGACGCTGGACGTCGTCGCGTACGCCGGCGAGGCGCACGGCGGCGTCAAGCCCGCCAACTTCCTCGACATCGGCGGCGGAGCGAGCGCCGAGGTCATGGCGGCGGGGCTCGACGTGATCCTGGGCGACGCCCAGGTCAAGAGCGTCTTCGTCAACGTCTTCGGTGGCATCACCGCCTGTGACGCGGTCGCCAACGGCATCGTCGCCGCCCTCGGCATCCTCGGCGACGCGGCCACCAAGCCGCTCGTCGTGCGACTCGACGGCAACAACGTCGACGAGGGTCGACGCATCCTGGCGGAGGCGGCGCACCCGCTGGTCACCGTCGTCGCGACCATGGACGAGGCTGCCGACAAGGCCGCCGAGCTGGCTTCGAAGTAAGGACTGCACAGAACAATGTCGATCTTCCTCAACAAGGACAGCAAGGTCATCGTCCAGGGCATCACCGGCGGCGAGGGCACCAAGCACACCGCGCTCATGCTCAAGGCGGGCACGAAGGTCGTGGGCGGCGTCAACGCCCGCAAGGCCGGCACGACCGTCACCCACGGTGACGTCGAGCTCCCCGTCTTCGGCACCGTCACCGAGGCCGTCGCCGAGACCGGCGCGGACGTCTCGATCGTCTTCGTACCGCCGGCGTTCGCCAAGGACGCCGTCGTCGAGGCCATCGAGGCCGAGGTGCCGCTCGTCGTCGTCATCACCGAGGGCATCCCGGTGCAGGACAGCGCCGAGTTCTGGGCGCTCGCCAAGGCCAAGGGCGGGACGACCCGCATCATCGGCCCGAACTGCCCCGGCATCATCACGCCCGGCGAGTCGCTGGTGGGCATCACGCCCGCCTCGATCTCGGGCTCGGGGCCCATCGGCCTGGTCTCGAAGTCGGGCACCCTGACCTACCAGATGATGTTCGAGCTGCGCGACCTCGGCTTCTCGACCGCCATCGGCATCGGTGGCGACCCGGTCATCGGCACGACGCACATCGACGCCCTCGAGGCGTTCGAGGCCGACCCCGACACCAAGGCGATCGTCATGATCGGCGAGATCGGCGGCGACGCCGAAGAGCGTGCCGCCGACTACATCAAGGCACACGTCACCAAACCCGTCGTCGGCTACGTCGCGGGCTTCACCGCCCCCGAGGGCAAGACGATGGGCCACGCCGGTGCGATCGTGTCCGGCTCGGCCGGCACCGCCCAGGCGAAGAAAGAGGCGCTCGAAGCCGCCGGCGTCAAGGTCGGCAAGACGCCGAGCGAGACCGCGGCGCTGCTCCGCGAGGTCTACGCCTCCCTGTAGGGGCCGACCCGCGCCTCCTCGACGGGCGTGTTCGTCACGGCTGGTCGTCCTCGGACGCCGGCCACGACGGACACGCCCGTCGTCGTGCGGGCGGGCCGTCGGGTGCGGAGCGGCGTCGTCGTCGCGGGCGGCGGGGCAGCAGGCCGGCCCCGGTCGGCACCGGTACAGTCGCTCGCGATGAACCGCCCAGTCACCGCTCTCTTCTCCGCGCTCGAAGCCCTGCTCGTCGTGGCCATCGGCGTCGGCATCCCCCTCGTCGTGCTGACCTCGCTCTGGGCGTTCCAGTACGGCCTGCAGATCGACTGGGTCGTCTTCTGGCGCGCAGCCGTCGATTCGTGGCTCGTCGGGCACGGCGCCGACCTGACCGTCCAGCTCAGCGCCGACGCGGCCGCGGCGACCGGCATCCCCGGGGCGGACGCCCCCATCGTCATCTCGCTGGCCGCGCTCGGCTTCGCCCTGCTCACGGTGCTGATGGGCATCCGCGCCGGCCGCGCCGCGGCCGAGACCGCGCACCGCCTGACGGGCGTGCTCGTGACCATCGGCACCTTCGCCCTGCTGTCCCTCGCCCTGGCGGCCTCCGCGCAGCACGAGCTCGCACGCCCGTCGTTGTGGCAGGGCACGCTCCTGCCCGCGCTCGTGTACGCCGTGCCTGTCGTGGCCATGGCGGAGGTCACGCGCCGGCGTCGGGGTGAGGCCGCCGACCCCGTGACCGGTGCCGTGATCGGCCTCCTGTCGCGACTGCCCCGACAGGTGACCGGCATCGCGGCCGCCGGACTGCGGCTCGGGACCGTGGCCGCATCCGCCGTCCTGGCCGTGTCGGCCCTGATCGTCTCGGTGCTGATCGTGACGAACTACGCCCAGATCATCACCCTGTACGAAGGCGCGCACGGTGGGTTCCTCGGAGGGCTCGCGTTGACGCTCGGTCAACTCGCCCTGCTCCCCGACGTCGTCGTGTGGGCGGCGTCGTGGCTGGTCGGCCCCGGCTTCGCCATCGGCACCGGGTCGTCGATCTCGCCCCTGGGCACCGCCGTCGGCCCGATGCCCGCGATCCCCTTCCTCGGCGCGCTGCCCACCGCCGACCTGACGTTCGGTTTCGTCGGGCTGCTGGTCCCGGTCGTCGCCGCGTACGTCTGCGCGACCCTCCTGAGGCCGCGGCTGCAACGGATGCTCGCCGGGTACGGGGTCGACGACCTGGTCCGTCGCATCGTCGTCGCGGTCGTCGGCGGGGTCGTCGGGGGAGCGCTGCTCGGCCTGCTCGCCTGGGCGGCCTCCGGCTCGGCCGGGCCCGGACGCCTGACCGACGTCGGACCCGACCCGCTGCTGGTCGGCGGGTTCGCGGCGCTCGAGTTCGCCGTCGCCGGCGTGCTCGCGATGGTCGTGACGCCACCGAGGTTCGCGGGTGATCGAGCCGAGACGACGCCGGACGGCTCCGGTGCGAAGCGGCACGACGACCCGGTCGTCGACGACACCACGCCGACGGGCCCTGTGCCCGTGACCACCCTGCGGCGCGACGGCGACGACACCGAGCGCATCGAGGGCATCACGCGCTGACGCCGTCGTCCGACGGACCGCCGACCGCCCCCCCCGGTGCGCGTGCCCGGGCCGCTAGGCTTGCCGGGTGCTGAAGCTCGTGGTGCTCATCTCCGGTGGCGGCTCGAACCTCCGGGCTCTGCTCGAGGCCGCGAGCGACGCCGAGTACCCCGCCCGGGTGGTCGCCGTCGGCGCCGACCGCGAGGCCGACGGCTTCGAGCACGCCGAGCACTTCGGGGTGCCGACCTTCTCGGTCGCCTTCTCGAACTTCGCCGACCGTGCCGCCTGGGGTGACGAGCTGTTGGCCCAGATCGAGCAGTGGCAGCCCGACCTCGTGGTGCTCAGCGGTTTCATGCGGCTCGTGCCGCCACGGGTCGTCGCCGCCCTCGCGCCGAACCTCATCAACACGCACCCCGCCTACCTGCCCGAGTTCCCCGGCGCGCACGGCGTGCGCGACGCGCTCGCGGCGGGCGTCGAGCAGACGGGCGCGAGCGTCATCGTCGTCGACGAGGGCGTCGACAGCGGCCCGATCCTCGCCCAGCGTCGCATCCCCGTCCTGCCCGGCGACGACGAGTCGTCGCTGCACGACCGCATCAAGGTCGTCGAGCGCGAACTGCTCGTCCAGACCGTGCTCGACATCGCCAACGGAACGACCACACTCGAACAGGAGCCCACCGCATGAGCGGCCACGCCATCGACCCCAGCCTCTACCGCGACCGTGACGCCGTGACCGTTCGTCGTGCCCTGATCAGCGTCAGCGACAAGACCGGCCTGCTCGACCTGGCCGCCGCCCTCTCGGCCTCCGGCGTCGAGATCGTGTCGACCGGCTCGACGGCCCAGACCATCCGCGACGCCGGCCACGCCGTCACCGAGGTCAGCAGCGTCACCGGGTTCCCCGAGTCGCTGGACGGCCGCGTCAAGACGCTGCACCCCGCGGTGCACGCCGGCATCCTCGCCGACCTGCGGCTCGAGTCGCACGAGGCGCAGCTGGCCGAACTCGACATCGCCGCGTTCGAGCTCGTCGTCGTCAACCTCTACCCGTTCGTCGAGACCGTCGCCTCGGGTGCCGACGTGCCGACCGTCATCGAGAACGTCGACATCGGGGGCCCCGCGATGGTCCGGGCCGCCGCGAAGAACCACGCCAACGTCGCGATCGTCGTCTCGCCGACGAACTACCCGCAGATCGAGAAGGCGCTCACGCTGGGGGGCACGACCCTGGCCCAGCGTCAGCGCCTGGCCGGCGAGGCCTTCGCCCACACGGCCGCGTACGACACGGCGGTCGCGGCGTACTTCGCCGCACACGTGGGCGTGCGCGCCGAGGCCGACGCGTCCGCCGCGGCGACCGGCGCCTCCTCGTCCGTCGTCGACGAGCAGGAGGCGCGGGCCGGCTTCGAGCCCACGGTCACCGTCTCGGCCGAGCTGCAGGACACCCTCCGCTACGGCGAGAACTCCCACCAGGCCGCCGCGATCTACGCGACGCCCGGCGCGCACGGCATCGCGCAGGCGACGCAGCTGCACGGCAAGGAGATGTCGTACAACAACTACGTCGACGCGGACGCGGCCCTGCGCGCCGCCTACGACTTCGACGAGCCCGCCGTCGCGATCATCAAGCACGCCAACCCGTGCGGCATCGCCGTGGCCTCGCCCGACGCCGTCGACGCCATCGCCGACGCGCACCAGCGGGCGCACGCCTGCGATCCCGTCTCCGCGTTCGGCGGCGTCATCGCGGCCAACCGCCCGGTGACCCGCGCCATGGCCGAGACCGTCGCGGACATCTTCACCGAGGTCGTCATCGCCCCGGCGTTCGACCCCGAGGCCGTCGAGATCCTCAGCGCGAAGAAGAACATCCGCCTGCTGACCCTGCCCGCCGACTTCACCCGCGACGCGCGCGAGGTCAAGCAGATCTCGGGTGGCCTGCTCGTCCAGGACGCCGACCGGTTCGACGCGTTCACGTCCGACGGCTGGACGCTGGTGGCCGGCGACGAGGCCGACGCCTCGACGAGAGCCGACCTCGAGTTCGCCTGGAAGGCCTCGCGCGCCGTCAAATCGAACGCGATCCTGCTCGCCTCGGGCGGCGCGTCCGTCGGGGTGGGCATGGGCCAGGTCAACCGCGTCGACTCGTGCCACCTCGCGGTCGACCGCGCCGGTGCGCGTGCCGCCGGGTCGGTCGCGGCGTCCGACGCGTTCTTCCCCTTCGCCGACGGCCTGCAGGTGCTGCTCGACGCCGGCGTGGCAGCGGTCGTCCAGCCCGGCGGGTCGATCCGCGACGACGAGGTCGTGGCCGCGGCGAAGGCTGCCGGCGTGACCATGTACTTCACGGGCGAGCGCCACTTCTTCCACTAGGTCGCCGTCGGCCGGGGCCCCGGAGGCGCGCGTCGCGTCGTCCACGATTCCGAACCGTTCCGTCTTGCGGCGGAGTCGACGGCACGCATATCCTGTAAGGCTGCTCACAGCCGGTCGGACACGACCGCACGGACGGATGACGACACTCAGGAGGACATGATGACGACGACGACACTGACCACGGTGGGCACGGCCACCGACGGTGCTCGCGTGGGTCGCGCCTCCTCGGCCTCTCCGAGCCCGGCGCCGATCGTCTAGACGAGACGGTCCGCCGCCCACCGGCACCCCTCCGACACACCGCCCGCCGACGTCTCCGGGCGCGACCGCGGGACCGCGCGTCCTCCCCGGACGGTCGCCGCACCACCTTCTCCACCACGGGTCACCGCTCCGTTCGGTCGCCCGTGCCAGATCACGACACTTGGATCACCCATGTCTCAGAAGTCCTCGTCCGCACGCCCGCCCGACCCGGCGAAGCGCCCCTCGACGGTGCAGTCGCTCGTGCGGCTCCGCCCCTACGTCAAGCCGGCCCTGCCCCGCATCGTGCTGGGCATGGTCGCGGCCCTTCTCGCCGCCGTCGTCGCCCTGCTGATCCCCCTCGTCCTGCAACTGCTCGTCGACGGCCCCCTGTCGAGCGGTGACCGATCGCAGGTCTGGCCCGCGTTCGCCGTCGTGCTGGGCCTCGGAGTGGCCGAGGCGATCCTGATCGGTGCCCGCCGTCGCCTGGTGCTCACTCCGAGCACGCACGTCGAGGCGACCATGCGGAACGCCCTCTACGCCAAGCTGCAAGACCTGCCGGTGGCGTTCCACGACCGTTGGCAGAGCGGTCAGCTGCTCAGCCGGTCGGTCAGCGACCTGAGCCTCATCCGCCGCTGGCTCGCGTTCGGTGTCGTGCTGCTCGTGGTCAACGTGCTCACGATCGTCGTCGGCTTCGTCGTCTTGTTCTCGTACAGCTGGGTGCTCGGCCTCGTCTTCCTCGTGGCGTCGCTGCCCGTGTTCTTCGTCAGCTTCGCGTTCGAGAAGCGCTACTCGGTCGTCGCCCGCCGCAGCCAGGACCAGGTCGGCGACCTGGCGACCAGCGTCGAGGAGAGCGTCCACGGAATCCGCGTGCTCAAGGCCTTCGGTCGCGGCAAGCACTCGCTGCGCGAGTTCGCCAAGCAGGCCGAGGACCTCCGCGGGACCGAGATCGAGAAGGCGAAGGCCATCTCGAAGCTGTGGCTCTGGCTGCTGCTCGTCCCCGACGTCGCCTTCGCGCTCTGTCTGCTCGGCGGCGTCTGGTTGGCCGCCGACGGCCAGCTGACCGTCGGCCAGCTGTTCGCCTTCTTCGCGACGGCGACCGTGCTGCGCTGGCCGGTCGAGTCGATCGGCTTCCTCCTCTCGATGACCTTCGACACCCGCACGGCCGTCGACCGCTACTTCGAGGTGATGGACAGCGAGAACACGGTGACCGACCCCGAGGACCCGGCGACCATCGCCGAGCCCCACGGTCGACTCGAGTTCAGGGGCACGCACTTCCGGTACCAGGACTCACCGGCCCAGTTCTCCGACCTCGTCAACGGGGTCGACCTCGTCGTCGAGCCCGGCGAGACGATGGCCCTCGTCGGTCTCACCGGTTCGGGCAAGACGACGCTCCTGTCGCTCGTGTCCCGGCTCTACGACGTCACCGGCGGGCAGGTCCTGATCGACGGTGTCGACGTCCGAGACCTCAGCCGTGAAGAGCTCCGCCGTCACATCGGCATGGCGTTCGAGGACGCGACGCTGTTCAGCGCGTCCGTCCGTGACAACGTCCTGCTCGGTCGCCCCGACCTCGCCGCCGACGCCGACGAGGCCGACCGGGTGATGCGCGAGGCACTCGACATCGCGCAGGCCGACTTCGTCGAGCGGCTGCCCGAGGGCGTCGACACCCGCGTGGGTGAAGAGGGCCTCAGCCTGTCCGGCGGCCAGCGTCAGCGCCTCGCGCTGGCACGGGCCATCGCCGCACGCCCGGCCGTGCTGGTGCTCGACGACCCGTTGTCGGCCCTCGACGTCGACACCGAGGCGCGGGTCGAGGCCGGTCTGCGACGCGTGCTCGCGTCCACGACCTCCCTGATCGTCGCGCACCGGCCGTCGACGGTCACCCTGGCCGACCGGGTCGCGCTGCTCCAGAACGGCACGGTCACCGCGGTGGGCCGGCACTCCGACCTCATCGCGAGCAACGAGCACTACCGCTACGTCATCTCGTCGCTCGACGACGACTCCACCACCACCCGAGAGGAGGTGCTCGCATGACCGACACGACACTCGAGGACGACCGTCCCGATCGTCCGGCGGTCGCCGACGGCCCCGTCGAGCGCGAGGCGTTGGACGGCCGCACGCCGGCCGAGAAGCGCGCCGAGCAGGGTTCGACGACGCAGGGCGTCCGCGGCGAGGAGCGCGAGAACTTCACCAAGGACGAGAGCAAGAGGCTCCGCCGTCGGTCGCTGCGCCTCCTCGGCTCGCTCGTGCACCCGCTGCGCTGGCGACTCGCGTTGATGGGCGTCGTCGTCGTGATCAGCACGGCCTCGCAGGTCGCGGGGCCGGCCCTGATCGCGATCGGCATCGACACCGCCCTGCCGGCCCTGATGGACGACCAGGACTGGGCACCGGCGATCCTCGTCGTGGTCGCCTACCTGGTGACCGGCGTGATCGGTGCGGTGCTGATGGCGCAGTACACGGTGCTGTCGGCGCGCATCAGCCAGGCGATCCTGTTCGACCTGCGCAAGCGGCTGTTCCTGCACACGCAGCGGCTCAGCCTCGAGTTCCACGAGACGTACACGTCGGGCCGCATCATCTCGCGCCAGACGAGCGACCTGGACTCGATCCGCGAGCTGCTCGACTCGGGCATCAACCAGCTCGTGTCGGGCCTGCTGTACATGGTCTTCACCGCCGTCGCCCTGGTCGCGCTCGACCCGCAGAGCGGCCTCGTCCTCGCCGTCGCCCTCGTGCCGCTCGTGGCGTTGACCCGGTGGTTCCAGGTGCGCTCGCAGAAGCTGTTCCGGGCGACGCGCGTCACGAGCGCCCGCGTCATCGTGCACTTCGTCGAGACGATGACGGGCATGCGTGCCGTGCAGGCCTTCCGCAAGGAGGCGCGCAACGAGAAGGAGTACGCCGGTCACGTCGAGGACTACCGGCAGGCCAACTCGAAGGTGTTCACGTTGTTCGGCACCTTCGACCCGGGCCTGGTGCTCATCGGCAACGCGACCCTTGCGGCGGTCGTGCTGTTCGGCGGCTTCCGGGTGATCGACGGCTCGCTCGAGATCGGTGCCCTGCTGGCGGTGGCGCTCTACGCGAAGCGGTTCTTCGACCCGGCCGAAGAGATGGCCATGTTCTACAACGGCTACCAGTCGGCGTCCGCCGCGCTCGAGAAGATCTCGGGCGTGCTCGAGGAGCAGCCGAGCGTGCCCGACCCGACGCGCCCGGTCGACCTGTGGGACGCCAAGGGGCAGGTGCACTTCGACGACGTCGAGTTCGCCTACAACGCCGACACGGTCGTGCTGCCCGGCTTCGACCTCCACGTGCCGGCGGGGCAGACCATCGCCCTCGTCGGATCGACGGGGGCCGGCAAGTCGACGTTGGCGAAGCTGATCTCGCGCTTCTACGACCCGACGCGCGGTGCCGTGACGCTCGACGGCGTCGACCTGCGCGACCTGCACCCTAAGGACCTCCGCCGCGCCATCGTCATGGTGACGCAGGAGGCGTACCTCTTCTCGGGTTCGGTGGCCGACAACATCTCGCTCGGCAAGCCCGACGCGACGCGCGACGAGATCGTGCGGGCGGCGAAGGCGGTCGGGGCGCACGAGTTCATCGAGGCCCTGCCCGACGGGTACGACACCGACGTGAACAAGCGCGGCGGCCGGGTGTCGGCCGGGCAACGCCAGTTGCTGTCGTTCGCCCGGGCGTTCATCGCGAACCCGAGCGTGCTGATCCTCGACGAGGCGACCGCGTCGCTCGACATCCCGTCCGAGCGCATGGTGCAAGAGGCCCTGCAGACGCTGCTCGCCGACCGCACCGCGGTCATCATCGCGCACCGCCTGTCGACGGTCGCGATCGCCGACCGGGTGCTCGTGATGGAGCACGGCAAGATCGTCGAGGACGGCACCCCCGACGACCTGATCGCGGGCACCGGCCGCTTCGCGCAGCTCCACGCCGCGTGGCGCGACTCGCTCGTGTGAGGCGGGGCCCGGACGGCGGGCCCCGCCCGCCGTCCGGGCTCGGCTAGCGTGGCCTCGATGACCGACGCGACGAGCTACCTGCAGGCCTACGACGAGCAACTCCGCACCGATGCCGAGACGCCGAGCGCGATCGCGGTCACCCGCCACGGTCCGTTGCGGCTCGTCACCTTCGCCGGTGGTCGCGGGTTCGTCACCTACCGCGACCTCGGCGACGCGGACGCCGACGCGGTGCGCGCGCTGGTGGCGGCCGCCGTCGAGCACTTCGACGCCGACGACGAGATCACCCGGGTCGAGTGGAAGACCCGGGGGCACGACCGTGCCCCCGGGCTGCACGACGCACTCATGGCCTCGGGTTTCGAACCCGGCGAGCCCGAGTCGATCATGATCGGGCCGCTCGCCGCACTCGCGGGCCTCGGCGAGGTGCCCGAGGGCGTGACGGTGCGTCGGGTCACCACCGAGGCGGACGTGCGGGCGATGAGTGCGATGGTCGACGAGGCGTTCGGCGAGGCGGTCGACGCGCGGATGGCCGACGCGCTGCTGTCCCGGTTGGTCCGTGGCGACGGCATGGAGCTCTGGGTCGCCGAGGTCGACGGCCGGTTGGTCAGCGGAGGCCGGCTCGAACCCGTCCCCGGCACGGACTTCGTCGGCATCTGGGGCGGCGCCACGCTCGAGGCGTACCGCCACCGGGGCATCTACCGGGCGTTGACCGCGGCGCGCGCGCGTTCCGCCCTCGCGCAGGGCAAGACCCTCGTGCACAGCGACTCGACCGACGACTCGCGTCCGATCCTCGAGCGGTCGGGTCTGGTCGCCGTGTCGACGACGACCCCCTACGACCGGACGCGCTGAGGCGACCCGGGCGACGGCGGGCGGCTTCGGGGGAGGCGGGCGGTCGTGGACGACCGTCGTCGTCGAACTCGCCCGTTCCGGCCACGAGCCGTCGGCCCGGCCCTGAGTCTCGGCCCGGTCAGGGGCGGTGGGAGGCGCGCTCCAGATCGACGCGGAAGGTGCCCGACCGGCTCCACAGCAGAGGCGTGCCCTCGACCCGGTACTGCTCGAGGGCGCGCTGCTCGTGGTCGCGCGGGGCGTGGCCCGAGGCGCGGATCACCCGCCACCAGGGCAGGTCGGCCCCGGCGTAGGCCATCACCTGGCCGACGGCACGGGAGGCCCGCGACCCGAGGGCGGCGGCGACCGACCCGTAGGTCATCACGCGGCCCGGCGGGATCGACTCGACGACGGCGACGACCTGCGAGACGAAGTCGTCGGGGTCGGGGCC
>NZ_LR733392.1:1953439-2088779 GCF_902506305.1 Frigoribacterium sp. 9N | reverse complement strand
GTCGCCGCCGGAAGCCCCGCTGGGTCAGCAACGCGATCGCGATCGTCTTCAGCCTCGTGTGGCTGTTCCCCGTCTACTGGATGGTCAACACGGCGTTCAAGCCGCGCCCCGAGGTGATGACGGCCACCCCGCTGTTCTGGCCGCAGAACCCGACCCTCGACAACTTCGTCGTCGCGGTGACGCAGTCCGACTTCTTCACGAACCTGCGCAACAGCGTGATCGTCGTGGTCGGGGCCGTCGTCTTCTCGATCGTGCTCGGACTGTTCGCCTCGGCCGCCCTGTCGCGGTTCCGGTTCCGGGGGCGGCGCACGATCATGGTGTTCATCCTGATCGTCCAGATGCTGCCGGCGACGGCCCTGTTGATCCCGCAGTTCCTGATCTTCAACAGCCTCGGGCTGCTCGGCACCTACGGCGGGCTCATCCTGGCGTACGTCGCGTCGACGCTTCCGTTCTCGATCTGGGTCATGCGCGGGTTCTTCCTGGCGATCCCGGTCGAGGTCGAGGAGGCCGCGCAACTCGACGGTGCGAGCACCTGGCAGGTGCTGACGCGGATCATGTTCCCGCTCGTGCTGCCCGGCATGATCGCGACGAGCATCTTCGCCTTCATCGCCGCGTGGAACGACTACCTCGTGGCCTACACGTTCATGAAGGACCAGTCGATGTACACGCTGCCGGTCTGGCTGGCCTCGTTCAGCACGCCGACCAGCGGCACCGACTTCGGCGGACAGATGGCGGCCTCGGTGCTGTTCTCCCTGCCGGTCGTCGTCTTCTTCATGATCATCCAACGCAACCTGGTGACCGGCATGTCCGCCGGCGCCGTGAAGGGCTGACCCCGTGACGACCGACTCCTCGACCCCCTCGACCACCATGCGGGCCGGCACCGCGACCCCCGAGACCGCACCGGTCGCGATCGTGCCGCGTCCTGCCCGGCTGACCCGCGCCTCCGGGGCGTTCCGGCTCGACTCGGCGACGCGCGTCTCGGCGCCCGACGAGCTGGCCGGCGTCGTCGCCTGGCTGCAGCAGGCGCTGCGCCCCGCGACCGGCCTGCCGCTCCGCGAAGGCAGCGCCGACGGGACCGGCATCTCGTTCGACCTGGACGCCTCGCTCGGTGCCGAGGCCTACCGCCTGGAGGCGCGACCCGCGGGGGTGCGCATCACCGGTGGCGACGCGGCCGGTGCGTTCCACGGGGCGCAGGTGCTGCGACAGCTGCTGCCCGCGGCCGCGTACCGGACGGCCCTCGTGACCGGGGTCGACTGGGTCGTGCCCGCCGTCGACGTCGAGGACCGTCCACGCTTCGGCTGGCGCGGCACGCACCTCGACGTCGCCCGGCACTTCCTGCCCAAGCGCGACGTCCTGCGGTTCGTCGACCTCATGGCCCTGCACCGGCTCAACACGCTGCACTGGCACCTCACCGAGGACCAGGGCTGGCGCATCGAGATCACGAAGTACCCGCGCCTGACCTCGGTCGGCGCGTGGCGGGGGTCGTCGCAGGTGGGGGCGGGGCCGGACGCGACCCAGGACGGTCGACCGCACGGCGGTTTCTACACGCAGGACGACATCCGCGAGGTGGTCGCCTACGCCGCGGCCCGCCACATCACGGTCGTGCCCGAGGTCGACGTGCCCGGCCACTCGATGGCGGCGATCACGGCGTACCCGCACCTCGGCGTCGGCGCCGTCGAGGTCGGGGGGACGCCCGTGGCGGCGCCCCGGCAGATCGCCGTGGGGACCGAGTGGGGCATCTTCGAGGACGTCCTCAACACCGAGCAGACGACCGTCGACTTCTACACCGACGTGCTCGACGAGGTGATGGAGCTCTTCCCGGGCACCTGGATCGGCATCGGCGGCGACGAGTGCCCCAAGGCGCAGTGGCGGGCCGACCCGCGCACGCAGGAGCTCATGCGGGACCGCGGCCTCGCCGACGAGGAGGAGCTGCAGGCGTGGTTCATCGGGCGGCTCGACGCGCACCTCACCGCGGCCGGGCGCCGCACCTTCGGGTGGGACGAGATCCTCGAGGGGAACGCCACGATGTCACCCGGCGCGACGGTCGCGTCGTGGCGGGGCATGACCGGCGCGATCACGGCGGCACGACGCGGCTACGACGTCGTGGCGTGTCCCGACGACCAGGTCTACCTCGACTACCGGCAGTCGGACGGGCCCGACGAGCCGATCCCGGTGTCGATCCCGCTCACCCTGGCCGACGTGTTCGCGTTCGAACCGGTGCCCGCGCAGCTCACCGAGGACGAGGCCCGTCACGTGCTCGGAGGCCAGGCCAACATCTGGACCGAGCACATGGACTCGCCCCGCACCGTCGACTTCTTCGCGTTCCCCCGGTTGTGCGCCGTCGCCGAGGCGCTGTGGACGACCGAACCGCGGGACTTCGACGACTTCTCCACACGGCTCGCCGTGCACCTCGGACGCCTCGACGCCCTCGGCGTCGAGTACCGGCGGGAGTCGGGGCCGCTACCGTGGCAGCAGCGTCCGGGCGTGCCCGGGCGGCCGGCCTCACGCGAAGAACGCGAGGCGTACATCGCGTCGGTCGTGGCCAACATCGTCTGACGCCTCGGCAGCAAGGAGCCCCATGGAGATCGTCATCGTCCGCGACGCCGACGAGGTCGGCCGTGTCGCCGCCCTCAAGATCGCGTCCGTCGTCCAGCGCGACCCCGAGGCCGTGCTGGGCCTCGCGACCGGGTCGTCGCCCACCGGCATCTACGCGTCGCTCGCGGCCCGGGTCGCGGCGGGCGAGCTCGACTTCGGCCGTGCCTCCGGGTTCGCGCTCGACGAGTACGTCGGCATCCCGCTCGAGCACCCCGAGAGCTACGCCTCGGTGATCGAGCGCGACGTCGTCGTGCCCCTGGGCATGGACGCGTCGAAGGTCCACGTGCCCGACGGGCGGGCCTCCGACGTCGAGGCCGCGGTCGTCGAGTACGAGCGGGCCATCGCCGACGCGGGCGGCATCGACATCCAGATCCTCGGCATCGGGGCGAACGGGCACATCGGCTTCAACGAGCCCACCTCGTCCTTCGCGTCGCGCACCCGCATCAAGACGCTCGCCCCGCAGACCCGGGCCGACAACGCCCGGTTCTTCGACGACCCGTCGCAGGTGCCCACGCACTGCCTGACGCAGGGGCTCGGCACCATCCTCGACGCGCACGAGGTCGTGCTCGTGGCGCAGGGGTCGTCGAAGGCGTCGGCGGTCGCGGGCATGGTCGAGGGGCCGCTCGGCGCGATGTGCCCCGGCAGCGCGTTGCAGTTGCACCGGCACGCCACGATCGTCGTCGACGAAGCCGCGGCGTCGCTGCTGCAGCTGGCGGACTACTACCGCTACACCTATGCGAACAAGCCCGTGTGGCAGCGCTTCGAGTAGCGCACCCGTCCCGGGACGACCGCGGAGCTCCCGTGACGGCGGCGTCCCCGTGACGGCGGCGTCCCCGTGACGACGGCGTCCCCGTGACGACGGCGTCCCCGTGACGACGCTGGTGCTCGCGGGCGGGACGGTCTGGGACGGGTCCGGAGGCGCGGGTCGCGTCGCGGACGTCGTCGTGCGCGACGGCGTGGTCGCGGCCGTGGGGCCCGGGGCCGCGGCGTCCGTGGGTGACGGTCGCCGCGCCTCCTCGTCCGGGGTCGAGGTGGTCGACGCGAGCGGACTCGACGTGCTGCCGGGCTTCGTCGACGTGCACGCGCACGACGACGCCGCGTTGTTCCGCCCGGGAGGGGTCGCCCCCAAGACCGGGCAGGGCGTGACGACCACGATCGTCGGCAACTGCGGCCAGGGTGTCGCGCCGTCGCCGACCGATCCTGACGACCGTTCGCTCGAGGACTACTCGCGGCCGGTGCTCGGCGGGTTCCCTGCGCGACGATGGGCGACGTTCGCCGACTACGTGCGGACGCTGGCCGAGGGCGACGCCGACGGCACCTTCGGCCTGCACGCCGCGACCCTCGTCCCGCACGCCCCGCTGCGGGCGGGCGTGCTCGGCTTCGACCGCCGACCGGCCGACGGCGTCGAGCGGTCGCTCATCGCGGCGTCGGTGGGCGAGGCGCTCGACGCCGGGGCGCTCGGCGTCTCACTCGGCCTCATGTACGCACCCGGCGACGCCGCCGACCGGCCCGAACTCGTCGCCCTGGCCCGGGAGTGCGCGGTGCGGGGCAAGCTGCTGGTCGCCCACGTCCGCAACGAGGCCGACGGACTCCGCGACTCGATCGACGAGCTGGCGTCGCTGGGGCGTGAGACCGGGGCCGCCGTCCACGTCAGCCACCTGAAGGTGACCGGGCCGCGGAACGTCGGCGGCATGCCCGCGATCGTGGAGCACCTCGACGCCCTGCGCGACGACGGTGTCGACGTCAGCGCGGACGTCTACCCCTACGACGCGGGCAGCACGACGGTCGCGTCGCTGTTCCCGCCGGCCACGGCCGACCACGGGGTCGAGAGCCTGCTCGAGGCGCTCCGACCCGGCACGCGCTCGCGGCGGCAGGTGCTCGACGGGTTGCTCGAGCCCTGGGCCGGATCGACGCTCGAGAACCAGTACGCCGCGATCGGCCCCGAGCGGATCTCGGCGGCGGGGTTCACGCGACCCGAGCACGCGGGCTTCGAGGGCCGGCCGCTCGCCGAGATCGCCGAGGCGGTCGGTGCCGACCCGCGCGAGGTGCTCGCCGACCTCGTCCTCGCCGAACGGGGCGCCTTGACCGTCATCGTGTTCCATACCGACCTCGAGGGCATGCGGACGGCCCTGGCGTGGCCGCACACCCTGGTCGGCTCGGACGGGCTGCCGCGCGAGACCGGCACCGTGCATCCCCGCCTGTACGGGACGTTCTCGCGCGTGCTCGACGAGTACGCCGGGTCGGGACCGCAGGCCGTGCTGTCGCGGGGCGAGGCGATCGCGCGCATGTCGACCCGCGCCTCCTCGCGGTTCGGGTTAGGGGGCACGGGTGCCAGTGCCAGTGCCAGTGCCAGTGCGGGTGCCGGTGCGGGCGGCATCGGCGGTGGCGGTGGCGGAGGTGGCGGCGGTGTGGGCGGTGGCCGGGCAGGAGGCGCGGGAGCGGTGCTGCACCGTGCGCCCGAGGTGCGCGTCACCCTCGACCCCGGCGGCCGACGCGGGCAGACTGACGGCATGACGCGCGCCTCCGTCCTCTCGGTCAACGTCGACGACGTCCACCGCTTCAGCAAGCCGCCCGTGGAGCGGGTCACCCTGCTCGCCGGGCTCGGCGTCGAGGGTGACGCGCACCTCGGGCGCACGGTGCAGCACCGCTCCCGCGTGGCGCGCGACCCGAGTCAGCCCAACCTGCGGCAGGTACACCTGATGCACGCCGAGCTCTTCGCCGAGCTGGCCCACCACGGCTACGACGTCGGGCCCGGCGACCTCGGCGAGAACGTCACCACCCACGGGGTCGACCTGCTCGGCCTGCCCGTCGGCACCGTGCTCACCCTCGGTCAGGAGGCGCGGGTCGAGATCACCGGACTCCGCAATCCGTGCCTGCAGATCGACCGATTCGAGTCGGGCCTGCTGAAGGCGGTCGTCGGACGCGACGAGGCCGGCGAGCTCGTCCGCAAGGCGGGCGTCATGGGCGTCGTGCTCGCCGGGGGAGAGGTGCGAGCCGGCGACGCGGTCGGAGTCGACCTGCCCGTCGAGCCCTGGTCGGCCTTGCAACCCGTCTGATCCCGATCGGTCGCCCCGATCGTCCTCAGCGTCCCTGGCAGCCCGCTCGCCCCGCGCGTCGTGTCGGCGCCCGGCTCAGGACCGGTGCCGGCGGATGCGGATCGGGCCCTTCGCCGTGGACGGGTCGACCACCGAGCCGCCCTGCGTGATGTCGACCTCGCCCGCGGCGACCAGTCGTCGGGCCGCGCGACGGACGGGCTCCATCAATCCGCGCCAGGCGTCCTCGTCGTCGGGGTGCAGCGACCGCGCGACGTCCGAGGGGCAGATCGTCGAGGTGGCCGCCCGGGCCGCCAGGAGGTCGCGGATGCGCTGCTCGAGCTCGCGGTCCTGCGCCGTCACCTTGCGCTTGCGGCACGCGTCGCTGCAGTACGCGACCTCGTCCCAGTTCGACGCCCACTTCTTGCGCCACTCGATGGTGCGCCCGCACGATCGGCAGGTCTTCGGGTCGGGGGTCGCGGCGCTCATGCTGACAGTCAACGCGGGAGGCGCGGTGTGCGTTCCCGGGGAGGCAGCCGTCGGTCCCTCCGCCGCGGACCGCACCCGCGCCTCCTGATCCCGTGGCACCGCCTTTCGTGCAGCACACCCCGACGAGTCGAGGCGCCCTGCACGAGACGCGGTGCGACGCTGCGGGAGGGGACATCTCGCTCGCGTGGGGGATGGAGGCGCGGGCACGGTCCCCGTATCGTCGTCCCGATGAGCGAGGGCACGGCGGCAGGCACGACGAGGGGTTCGTGGTTCGAGGTCGACCGTCAGCCCCTGCCCGGCGCGACCCCGATGCAGGCTCTCCGGCGGTTCGTCGGCAACGCCTACGTGGTGCACGCCCGCGCGGGCCGGGCCGAGTTCTGGTGGATCTGGCTCTTCCAGACCGTCCTCGCCCTCGTGCTCAACGTCGGCGTCGGGTCGCTGGTGCGCGGTGCGAGCGTGGCCTCGTGGTCGATCGGCGCTTACGGCTCGTCGCTCTTCGCGCCCTGGCCGGTCGTCGTCCTCGGCCGCCCGGCCGGTGCGGGCCCGGGCACCAGCCTGGGCCAGGGCGCGTCCCTCCAGATCGGACAGTTCTCGCTCGGCCCGTTCGGCCCCGCGGGTCCGGCCTGGGGCGGCACGACCTGGGTGGCCCTCGTCTGGGGTCTCTGGTGCCTGATGACCTTCGTGCCCATGGCGACGCTCACCATCCGTCGCCTGCACGCCGCCCGGGCCTGGGGGTGGGGCTGGTTCTGGCTCGGGGCGCTCATCCCGTTCCTGCAGATCGTCGTCGTGTTCATGCTGGCTCGCGAGACCCAGCCGCCGAGCGCCCGCTTCCTGGACCGCGAGCTCGACCGCGACCGCGACCGCGACCGCGACCCCGACCCGCACCGCGCCTCCTGACGCCACTGCACCGCGTTTCGTGCACTGCACCGCGACTAGTCGAGGTGCGGTGCACGAAACGCGGTGCGCCGCCGCACACCGGGCCCCTGGCCAGGCCGGGCGCGAGCGGGTAGGCTCGACCTCGGTCGGGCGGTACTCCCGGCCCCGGGCGTGCACGACAGCGCGCAGTCGGGATCACCATCCTCCCCGAGTCACCCACGGTCACGAACGGCACCTGCCGCGAAGGCCGTGCCGCCGGCAGATCGTCACGATCGGCCGGCCCGTGGCCACCATCGGGTCGAGAGAACGGCGCCCGCCGACCACCCCAGGTTCCATGACACTCGCACCCCCGCGCCCCACCGCGCCTTCGTCCACCCCGTCCGCCCGCTTCCCGTGGGCCGGCCTGATCGCCATCGCCGTCGCCACGTTCCTCTCGATCTCGGGCGAGATGCTGCCGACCGGCCTGCTGCCCGAGATGAGCGCCGACCTCGGCGTCACCGAGTCGAGCATCGGCCTGCTCGTCAGCGTCTTCGCCTTCACGGTCGTGCTCACCAGCACCGGCCTCACCCACCTCACCCGTCGCCTGCCCCGCCACCTGATCGTGGTCGGCCTGATCGTCGTCCTGGCGATCAGCGCCGGGCTCACCGCGATCGCACCGACCTACGAGCTCGTGCTCGCCAGCCGCGTGCTCGGCGGTCTCGCCCACGGCATGTTCTGGGCCATCGGCGGCGCCTACGCCGGTCACCTCGTGCCCCGGGCCCAGGTCGGCCGCGCGCTCGCCGTCGCGATGAGCGGGGGCACCCTCGCGTTCGTGCTGGGCGTCCCGCTCGGCACCGCGCTCGGCCAGGCCCTCGGCTGGCGTGAGGCGTTCGGCATCCTCGCCGGGCTCATGGCGCTCGGTGCGGTCTTCGTCTACAAGTTCCTGCCGCCGGTCGGTCGGGGCACGGCGCACGAGTCGGTGCCGGAGCCGGTGACCGACGCGGTCCCGACGCTGGTCGACGGCACCGCGCCTCCTGCGGGGGCCGTCCGTCGCCGTCGCTCGCTGCCGAGGCCGAGCGTGCTCGGCGTCGTCCTGAGCTGCGTGATCACGGCGGTCTTCATGATCGGCCACTACTCGTTCTTCACCTACATCACGCCTTACCTCGTGCGCTCGACCGGTGTGTCCGAGCAGGGCCTGGCCGCGTGGCTCTTCGCGTTCGGCGTCGCCGGGGCCGTGGGACTCGGCATGGTCGGGTGGTTCCTCGGGGCGCGACCGCGGGTGAGCATCCCGATCGGCGTGGCCGTGGTCGGACTGGCCGTGACCGGCATGCTCGTGTTCGAGGGCATGCTCGTGCCGTCACTGGTGGCCTTCGTGCTGTGGGGCGTCACGTTCGGAGCGCTGCCGCCGCTGTTCCAGACCCGGATGCTGCAGGTCGCCCCCGAGCGGATGCGCGACCTCGCGAGCGCCTTCTACACGACCGGCTTCAACGCCGGCATCGGCGGTGGAGCACTGATCGGTGCCCTCGTGCTCGACGGGTCCGGGCTCGACTCGCTGCCCGTCCTCTACATCGTGGTCGCCGCGGTGGTGTTCGTCGCCGTGCTGGCGAGCGACCGCCTGCTCGCCCGGCGGTCGGCCCGCCCCGCCGCCTGAGCGGCGCTGCCGGGACGAAAAGGACGCAGGAGGCGCGACTGGCGTGAGTCGCGCCTCCTGCGTCCGAGGCGGTGCGGATGGTGCTGGTGGGTCAGCGACGGCGACCGGGCTGCTGGTAGCCGCCGGCCTGGCCGTTGCCGCCACCGCGCTTGTTCATGATCTTCTTGATGACGAAGCCCACGATGAGCGGGGCGAAGCGTCGGAGCAGTGATGCCATGGGGTGCCTCCTGGGGCGATGGTGCACGGGTCGTGCGGTCGAGCCGGTCGGCTCGGTGGGGTGCGGCCCGCGGTGCTGCGGGGACGATCGTGTCGGGACGACCGCCGCGGGTACCAGTGAACTCGCTGTCTACTGAACCCGCTGTCTACTGAACCCGCTGCGAGTCGTTCGTGCCGTCCGAGTCGTCGTCCTGTCCGGCGATGAAGATGTCGCTGACCTCGATGTTGATCTCGACGACCTCGAGCCCGACGAGCTGGGTGATGGCGTCGGCGACGGCCTGGCGGACGTCGTCCGCCACCTGCTGCACCGACAGCGGGTAGTCGACGACGAGGCTGAGGTCTGCGGCGGCCTGGGTCTCGCCGACCTCGACCTTGACGCCCTGGCCGTGGTCCTGCTGGCCGACGGCGGTGCGCAGCGCGCCCACGGCACGCGACGCGCCGCCACCGATCGAGTGGACGCCGGGCACCTGACGGGCGGCGATGCCCGCGACCTTGGCGACGACGCCGTCGGCGATCCGCGTGGTGCCTGCGGCGTCGGACGACACGGTCGAGGCACCGTCCACGCGCGCGGCGCCGTCGACGCGCGAGCTGCTGGTCAGGGTGGCGGGGGTGGGAGCGGCGGTGTTCGACATCTCGGGTCCTCTTTCGGCTGGGGGAGTCGTGCGGATGGTCGTGCGGTGGTCGTCGTGCGAGCGGGCGTGTCCGGGCGAACCGGGGCGAACCGGGCGACCCGGGCGAACCGGGGCGACCCGGGCTGCACGTCAATGAGACGCCGCGCCCGCCCCGTTCGTCACGGTGAACATGCTGGCAACCCGCTGAGTGCCCACGTCTACTGTCGGGGCATGCAGCGCACCCGGTGGATCTTCCTCGACCAGCTCGGCCCGCACTTCGACGACGGCGACCCGATGCTGCTGGTCGAGAGCCGGTCGTCGTGGCGGGGCCGCACCCTGCACCGCGCCAAGCTGCAGCTGATCCTGTCGGCGATCCGGCACCGGGCGGTCGAGCTCGGCGACCGTGTCGACTTCCGGCAGGTCGAGCACTACTCCGAGGCCCTCGAGGGGCGGGACGACCTGCAGGTGGTCGACCCCACCTCGTACCGGGCGCGCCGTCTCGTGCGGTCGGTGGGAGCCGAGGTGCTGCCGAGCCGTGGCTTCGTCTCGAGCGAGGCCGAGTTCGCCGAGTGGGCCGCGGGTCGGCAGGGCGGACGCGGTCCGGGCCGGTCCGCAGGCGCGACGGCGGACGCCGACGACGCCCGTCGAGGAGGCGCGGGTCGACCGACCGGCGCGTCCGGCGGTCGACCGGCACCGCGCCTCCTGATGGAGGACTGGTACCGGGCGGTGCGCCAGCGCACCGGACTGCTGATGGAGGGCCCGCAGCCCGTCGGAGGCCAGTGGAACTACGACCACGACAACCGCGAGAAGCCGCCGAAGGGGGCGGCCACTCTCGGGCTGCCGCCGCAGGAGTGGCCCGAGGAGGACGAGATCGACGCCGAGGTGCGGGCCGACCTCGAGCGCTGGGAGCGTGACGGGGTCGTCCGGCTCGTCGGCGACGACGCGCCCCGACGGTTCGCGGCGACCCGGGTCGAGGCGACGGCCGCGCTGGCGGACTTCGTCGAGGTGCGGCTGCCCGACTTCGGCCCGTTCGAGGACGCCACGCTGTCGGGCGACTGGACGATGGCGCACTCCCTGCTCAGCGCCCCCATGAACCTCGGGTTGCTCGACCCGCGCGAGGTCGTCGAGGCCGCCGTCGCGTCGTACCAGGCCGGAGACGCCCCCCTTCGGAGCGTCGAGGGGTTCACCCGGCAGATCGTCGGCTGGCGTGACTGGGTCTGGCACCTCTACTGGCACCTCGGCGAGGACTTCGCGACGACGAGCAACGCCCTCGGGGCGACGCAGCCCCTGCCCGAGGTGTTCGCCGGCCTCGACGTCGAGGCCGTCGAGGCCGAGTGCCTCAGCGAGACGCTCGACGGCCTGCGGCGGCACGGCTGGAACCACCACATCCAGCGGCTGATGATCCTCGGCAACTGGGCCCTGCAGCGCGGGGTTGACCCGGCGGCACTCAACCAGTGGTTCGTCGACATGTACGTCGACGGCACGCCCTGGGTGATGCCGGCCAACGTCGTGGGCATGTCGCAGCACGCCGACGGCGGGATCGTCGCGACGAAGCCGTACGCGTCGGGTGGTGCCTACGTCAACCGCATGACCGACCACTGCGGCTCGTGCCGGTTCGACCCGAAGAAGCGGCTCGGCGAGGACGCCTGCCCGGTGACCGCCGGCTACTGGGCGTTCCTCGACCGTGTCGAGCCGGTGCTCTCGGGCAATCCGCGCATGGGGCAGCAGTTCGCCGGGCTCCGCGGGCTCGCCGACCGCGAGGCCGTCGTCGAGCAGGAGCGCACCCGCACGACCTGGTGAGCCGCGGAGCCCGACGCCGCCGGGGGTCGCACCACCGTCGCGTCGTCGAACCAGCCTCCGGGGTGGTTCGACGACGCGACGACGGTGCGTCCTCGGAGGTGCCCCTCGTTAGGGTGACGGGAGCACCGGGCACAGCGAGTCCGAGGCAGATCACGAGGGAGCCCCCGATGACCACGACCATGCGCAGAACGGCCGTGACGGCCACCACCACGGGCGTGCTCGCCCTCGGCCTGCTGCTCGCCGGCTGCACCTCAGGAGGCGCGGGTGACGGTGACGAGGCCGGTTCCGGTGGGTCATCGGCCGGCTCGACGGAGGGCACCTTCGACGACCTCGCCAGCTGCGACGACGTCGGCTCGGCACTCGGCGGCGTCGTGGACGGCCTGGAGTTGCGCGGCGACAGCACGTTCTCGGGTGACCAGGCGAACTGCCAGTGGGCCACCCCGACCACCGAGGCGACCGACGCCGCCGACGTGACGGCGATCGTCGTCCTCGCCCAGCGCCAGGAGTTCAGCGCCGACGACATCAGCGCCCAGACCTCGCAGATCGAGGGCACCGAGGGCGTCGAGACCGTCGACGACTCGCGCGTCCAGGCGTTCGGCGGCCAGGCCTTCTCGCAGTCGGTGACGCAGCAGGGCATCACGGCCTCGGCCAGCACGGTCCTCTCGCCGCACGGCCTGGTCGCCGTCACGGCGACCGGTGCGGGCGACGCCGCCCCGCTCAGCACCGACGAGACGCTCGACGCCGCCTACGGCCTGTTCGACTGAGCCCCGCCGGGGCGGGCGTCGTCCTCGTGACGCGCCCGCGCCTCCTCGTCCCGCTCGACACGTCGGTCGAGTGGTCCCGAAACGTCCTCGCGTGCGGGCCGAACCACGATTCGGGACCACTCGACGGGTCGCTCAGTCGACGCTGAGCTTCTCGAGCACGAAGTCGGCGATGACGCGTTGTCCGGCGTCGTTCGGGTGCACGCCGTCGGCCGAGAGCAGCGAGGCGACCCCGTCGGCGGGCAGGGCGTCGGCGAGGTCGACGTAGGCGCTGCCGGTCTCGGCCGCGAGGCGCTGCACGACGGCGTCGTACTCGGCGGCATCGCCGGCCAGCCCCTCGGTGAGGTTCGTGCCCGGCACGAACTCGCCCATCAGCAGGACCGACGGCGGGTCGTCGAGGCTCTGCAGGCCGTCGATCAGGGTGCGGTAGTCGTCCTCGAACTGGTCCGGCGTGCGGCTGAACGCGTCGTTGGCGCCGAGGGTGATCGTGACCAGGTCGGGCTTGGTCGCGGCGATCGAGTCGAGGAACCCGGGCAGGTCGGCCGTGAAGGTGCGGGCCGTGGCGCCGGAGCGGGACGAGTCGAAGAGCGTGATGCCGCGGTCGCGATCGCCGTCGAAGGCGGTGAGGCCCTCGAGGTCGACCGGCGTCTGCGCGTGGATCGTCACGGTGTGTGCGCCCGCGTCGAGCCCGGTCACCGACGTGATCCCGCTGGTGGCCATGGAGTCGCGGGTGTCGACCTCGACCGCCTCGCCGTCGTCGACGGTGTAGTCGAAGGTGCCGCGTCCGCTCGACCACCAGAGGTCGAGGTCGGTGCCCGTGAACGGGTACGTGGTGGTCGCGCCGGCACCGAGGGTGACCGCGCGGTAGCCGAGGTCGGCGGTGCGGGACGACGCCGACACCGACCCCTCGCTGCTCGAGGCCCAGCGGGCCCAGGTCGACGCCGGGGGAGCGACGGCGAACGCGGCCGGCCGGTAGCCGACCCCGCCCGGAACGTCGTCGGTCGGGTAGCGCTCGCGCAGGCCGTCGAGGGTCAGGTCGATCCACCGGGAGTCCACGGTCGAGGCGCCCATGCCCTCGGAGATCGAGTCGCCGACGGCGACCCAGCGGGCGGAGTAGTCGTCGCGGGCGTCGAGGGCGGTCGCCCAGTCGGCGAGCTCCGAGGAGGCGCGGGTCGGCTGGGGAGAGGAGGTCCCGTCCGCGGAGGCGCCGCCCGTGGGCTCGCTCGGGGCGGTCGGGCCCGCCGTGCAGCCCGTGAGCAGGGCGAGGGCAGCGGCGACCGCGACCAGTCGGGTGGTTCGGGTCATGACGACGACGGTAGTCGAGGGGCGCGGGGGTCGTTCACCGGCGACGGCGTCGGCTCCCTCACGACTCGGTGACGGTGCCGCCCTCGACCCTCCAGTGGCGATCGAGCCGGACCGTCTCGAGCATGCGCCGGTCGTGCGTGACGAGCAGCAGCGTGCCGTCGTACGACTCGAGGGCCTGCTCGAGCTGCTCGATGGCGGCGAGGTCGAGGTGGTTCGTGGGTTCGTCGAGCACGAGCACGTTGACGCCTCGGGCCTGCAGCAGGGCGAGGCCGGCACGGGTGCGCTCGCCGGGCGAGAGCTCGTCGACCGGACGCGAGACGTGGTCGGCCTTGAGCCCGAACTTGGCGAGCAGCGTCCGCACCTCGGCCTGGGGCCAGTCCGGCACGAGCGCCTCGAACGCGTCGGCCAACGGCACGTCGCCGGCCAGGAGTGCCCTGGCCTGGTCGATCTCGCCGACGGCGATGCTGGCTCCGCGACTCGCGCCTCCTTCGCTGGGGGCCTGGCGGCCGAGCAGGCCGCGCAGCAGGGTCGACTTGCCGGCGCCGTTCGGGCCGGTGATGCCGATGCGGTCGCCGCCGTCCACCTGCAGCGACACCGGACCGAGCACGAACTCGCCCGTCGCGGGGTCGCCCTGGCGGAACACCGCACCGCTGAGGGTCGAGACGACCGAGCTCGACCGGGGTGCGGCACCGATCGTGAACTCGAGCTGCCATTCTTTGCGGGGCTCGTCCACCTCGTCGAGGCGGGCGATGCGGCTTTCCATCTGGCGGACCTTCTGGGCCTGCTTCTCGCTCGACTCGGCCGAGGCCTTGCGACGGATCTTGTCGTTGTCGGGGGCCTTCTTCATCGCGTTGCGGACGCCCTGGCTCGACCACTCGCGCTGGGTGCGGGCGCGGCCGACGAGGTCGGCCTTCTTCTCGGCGAACTCGTCGTAGGCCTCGCGGGCGTGACGGCGGGCCGTCTCACGCTCGTCGAGGTAGGCGTCGTAGCCACCGCCGAAGACGCGGTTCGACGACTGCGCGAGGTCGAGCTCGAGCACCTTCGTCACGCATCGGGCGAGGAACTCGCGGTCGTGGCTGACGAGGACGATGCCGCCCCGCTGCCCCTGCACGAAGCGCTCGAGTCGTTCGAGGCCGTCGAGGTCGAGGTCGTTCGTGGGCTCGTCGAGCAGCGCGACGTCGAAGCGGCTGAGCAGCAGGGCGGCGAGGCCGACGCGGGCGGCCTGGCCGCCGCTCAGGCCGGTCATCGGGCTGTCGGGGCCGACGGCTCCGTCGCCGTCACGGTCGAGGCCGAGGTCGGCGAGCACCTGCGGCAGGCGGTCGTCGAGGTCGGCGGCGCCGCTGGCGAGCCACCGGTCGAGGGCGGTCGAGTAGACGTCGGCGGGTTCGAGGCCGTCGGCTCGGGGCTCCGGGTCGGGGTCGCCGAGGGCGGCGGCGGCGGCGTCCATCTCGGCGGTGGCCTGCGTGCTGCCCGTGCGGCGACCGATGTAGTCGGCGACGGTCTCTCCGGGGACGCGCTCGTGCTCCTGCGGCAGCCAGCCGACGAAGGCGTCGCCGGGGTTGAGGGTGATCGTGCCGGCCTGCGGCTCGTCGACCCCCGCCAGGAGGCGCAGCAACGTCGACTTGCCGGCCCCGTTCACGCCCACCACCCCCACGACGTCACCCGGGGCGACGGTCAGGTCGAGGTCGTCGAAGAGGGTGCGGTGCCCGTGGCCGCCGGCCAGGCCCTTGGCCACGAGTGAAGCGCTCATCCGGCCATTCTCGCGTACCGGGCGCCGGCCCGCGAGGCGGCCCTGGCGCCCTCCAGGCGGGGCTGGCATGCTCGGGGGCATGGCCTCCCTCACCCGTCCCCGCCGCGGCAAGATCATCGCCGGAGTCTGCGCCGCCCTCGCGAACCGCTTCGGCATCAGCGCCTTCCTGGTGCGCCTGATCTTCGTGCTGTCGATCATCCTCCCGGGGCCCCAGGTGCTCGTGTACCTCGTGCTCTGGGTCGTGTTCCCGAAGGAGAACCGCTAGACCTCGTCCCACGGGTCTGCTGATCGCCGGGTCGCGGCCCTCGCCCTGCGGGGCGCCGGGCGCGTGGCGCCGGGTTCGGGCGCCGGGCGCCGGGCGCGTGGCGCCGGGTTCGGGGCGCTGGGTCAGCCCTTGGGCAGGGACCGCAGCAGCGCCTCCTGCAGGTAGCCCAGCCAGTCGAAGACGTGGCCCATCGCCTGCAGCTGTCGGTCACCACCCTCGGGGAGGCCGTCACCCGTGACCCCCAGGCGCTCGCCGAGGGTCAGGCGAAGGTCGTTGAGGGTGCGCAGCCACGACTGCTGGGCGGCACGGTCGAGCGTCGACCCCGCTTCGCCGAGCGTCGCCAGCACCGCCCGGCCGTTCTCGACCTTGCGCCGGGTCAGGTCGTCGGCCGTGAACCGCCGGAACTCGGCGGCCGCCTCGGCGTCGTCGCGGTACGCCGCCGGCAGGAGGCGCGCCAGGGCCGGATCGCCCTCGTCACCGTTCTCGAGCAGCGACAGCAGTTGACCCACCAGGTCGGTGAGCAGGCCCCGCTCGTCGGCGTCGAGCCGCACGCGGATCTCGTCGCCGCCCCGGGGGCGGACGAACGGCACCAGCGTCACGCCTCGTCCTCCTTCGAGAGGGTCGCCCACAGGCCGTAGTCGTGCATCGCCTCGACGTGCCGCTCCATCTCTTCGCGGTTGCCCGTGGCGACGACCGCACGACCCTCGGTGTGGACCCGCATCATCAGGCGCTTCGCCTCGGCCCGGCCGAAGCCGAAGTAGGTCTCGAAGACGTGCGTGACGTAGGTCATCAGGTTGACCGGGTCGTCCCAGACGAGCGTCACCCAGGGGGTGTCGGGCGAGGTCAGGAGGCGCTGGTCGGCCTCCGTTCCCGTGCGGGTGTCGTCGAGGGTGGGGCTCACCCGTCCAGGGTGTCACACGGTCGCCGAGCGGGTTCCCCGTCAGGGGTCGTCTTGTTATGCTGTGCGGGTCGCGACTGGCGTTCAGATGGTCACCATCGGGGAGCGACTGACACACGTGCGTGGCCGTACGCCTGGGCCACGACATCCGACCTCCGTCCGTCCCGTGTGCCAAGGAGTCCTCCGTGACCATCTCCGACCAGACCAGCGCCCAGACCGCCGCCTCGTCCGCCGAGTCGACCGATCGCCAGCCGTCGACCTTCAACCAGCCGCTCTCGGTCGTCGACCCCGAGATCGCCGCCGTCCTCGAGCAAGAGCTGGGGCGCCAGCGCGACTACCTCGAGATGATCGCCTCCGAGAACTTCGTGCCGCGTGCCGTGCTCGAGTCGCAGGGTTCGGTGCTGACGAACAAGTACGCCGAGGGCTACCCGGGTCGTCGCTACTACGGCGGTTGCGAGTTCGTCGACGTCGCCGAGAACCTCGCCATCGAGCGCGCCAAGTCGCTGTTCGGCGCCGAGTTCGCCAACGTCCAGCCGCACTCGGGTGCCCAGGCGAACGCCGCCGTGCTCGCCGCGATCGCCGACATCGGCGACACGATCCTCGGTCTCGAGCTGTCGCACGGCGGCCACCTGACCCACGGCATGAAGCTCAACTTCTCGGGCAAGATGTACAAGGCCGTGGCCTACGAGGTCGACCCCGAGACCTACCTGATCGACATGGACGTCGTCCGTCGCCAGGCGATCGAGCACCAGCCCAAGGTCATCATCGCCGGCTGGTCGGCCTACCCCCGTCAGCTCGACTTCGCGGCCTTCCGTGCCATCGCCGACGAGGTGGGTGCCTACCTCTGGGTCGACATGGCGCACTTCGCCGGCCTCGTGGCCGCGGGCCTGCACCCGTCGCCCCTGCCGCACGCGCACGTGGTCTCGTCGACGGTGCACAAGACCCTCGCGGGTCCCCGCTCGGGCGTGATCCTCTCGAACCACGAGCCCCTGTTCAAGAAGCTCAACTCGGCCGTGTTCCCGGGCCAGCAGGGCGGGCCCCTGATGCACGTCATCGCGGCCAAGGCGACGGCGTTCAAGCTCGCAGCCGAGCCCGAGTTCAAGGACCGTCAGGAGCGCACCATCCGCGGCGCCCAGGCCCTCGCGGCCCGCCTCACGGCCGACGACGCCAAGGCCGCCGGGGTCGACGTGCTGACCGGTGGCACCGACGTGCACCTGGTGCTCGTCGACCTCCGCGCCAGCGAGGTCGACGGCAAGCAGGCCGAGAACCTGCTGCACGACGTCGGCATCACGGTGAACCGCAACTCGGTGCCGTGGGACCCCCGCCCGCCGATGGTCACCTCGGGCGTGCGCATCGGCACGTCGGCCCTCGCCACCCGTGGCTTCTCGGATGACGAGTTCGCCGAGGTCGCCGACATCATCGCGCTCACGCTGATGCCCTCGCCCGACGTCGAGGCCCTCGCGGCCCGCGTCAAGGCGCTGACCGACGCGTTCCCGCTCTACGCGTGAGCGCTGACGTCGCGGCCGGGACTCCGGCGGACGTCGGGGTCGAGGCCTCGTCACGGGGTGCGGTGGGCGTCGAGCGTGCCCGTTTCGTCCCCGGCGTCGACTCGTCCGCCGTGAAGATCGACGGCACGGCTCTGGCCGCCGCCGTCAAGGACGACCTGCGCCTCCGGGTGGACGCCCTCAAGGCCCGGGGCATCGCACCGGGACTCGGGACGATCCTGGTCGGGGCGAACCCCGGTTCGCTGTCCTACGTCGCGGGCAAGCACCGTGACTGCGCCGAGGTCGGCATCGAGTCGATCCGCATCGACCTGCCCGACACGGCGACCGAGGACGAGATCCGTCGGGCGATCGAGACGATGAACGCCGACCCCGCGGTCACGGCGTTCATCATCCAGTTGCCGTTGCCCGCCGGCATCGACCCGACGGCGATGCTCGAGCTCATGGACCCGGCCAAGGACGCCGACGGCCTGCACCCGGTCAACCTCGGCGAGCTCGTGCTGGCCGTGCCCGGCGGCAAGGGGTCGATCGACACGCCCCTGCCCTGCACGCCGCGCGGCATCGTCGAGATGCTGCACGCCTACGACATCCCGATCGCGGGGACGCACGTCACGATCATCGGCCAGGGGCTGACGGTCGGGCGGCCGCTCGGGCTGCTGTTGACCCGCCTCGAGGCGACGGCGACGCTGACGCACTCCCGGACGGTCGACGTCGCCGCCGAGGTGCGCCGGGCCGACATCGTCGTGGCCGCCGCGGGCGTCGCGGGGCTGGTCAAGCCGGACTGGGTGAAGCCCGGGGCCGCCGTGATCGACGTGGGCATCACCCGCGTGCTGAACGAGGAGACGGGCAAGTACAAGCTGCGCGGAGACGTCGATCCGGCCGTCGCCGCGGTCGCGGGCTTCCAGTCGCCCGTTCCGGGTGGGGTCGGGCCGATGACCCGGGCCATGCTGCTGAAGAACGTGGTCGAGGCCGCCGAGCGTCCCTGACGACAGGGCCCGCGGGGCGTGCTGCCGCTGCCCGCACCACGCCCGGAGATGAGCACAGCGCCAGGTTTTCCCCTGGCGCTGTGCTCATCTCGTGGTGCGGTGCCCATCTCGTGGCGCTACGTCGGGGTCGTGCCCTCATCCCGCCACGAATTCGACACGCCGCCACGCAATGACGTGGCGGCGTATTCATCTCGTGGCGGGGAGCACTGCCGCCGCTCCCACCACGCCAGAAGATGGGCACCGCGCCAGGTTTTCCCCTGGCGCTGTGCTCATCTCGTGGTGCGATGCCCAACTCGTGGCGCGATGCCCATCTCGTGGCGCAGCACCCACGCCGTGGCGCTGTGCCCGTGGCAGGGCAGCCCGGCGTCAGGCGTCGCGGCGGGCGCCCTCGGCGGCGTGCACCGTGAAGACGGTCGGAGCCGTGTAGCCGGCCTCGGCGAAGGCGGCGACGATCGCGGCTTCGACGTCGGCGCGGGCCTCGGTGGGGACGAGCGCGATGGCCGACCCGCCGAAACCGCCCCCCGTCATGCGGGCACCCACGGCACCGGTCGCCTGGGCGGTGGCGACGGCGAGGTCCAACTCGGGGACCGAGATCTCGAAGTCGTCGCGCATCGACACGTGCGAGGCGTCGAGCAGATGGCCGATCGCCTGCGGGCCGTCGGTGCGCAGCGTGCGGACGGTGTCGAGCACGCGCTGGTTCTCGGTGACGACGTGACGGACGCGACGGAAGGTCTCGTCGTCGAGCAGCTCTTCGGCCCGACCGAGGTCGTCGGCGTCGAGGTCGCGCAGGGAGTCGACGCCGAGGGCGGCGGCACCCTTCTCGCACGACGCGCGACGCTCGACGTAGCCGCCGGTGGCGTGGGCGTGCTCGACGTGCGTGTCGACGACGAGCACCTCGAGGCCGGCGGCGGCGAAGCCGAGGTCGACGACGTCGGCGTCGAGGCTGCGGCAGTCGAGGAACACCCCCGAGTCGGCCTCGCCCAGCAGCGACGCGGACTGGTCCATGATGCCCGTGGGTGCGCCGACGACCTCGTTCTCGGCGAGTTGCCCGACCGCGGCCAGGGCCGAGCGGTTGACGTCCAGCGACCAGAGCTCGGCGAAGGCCACGGCCACCGAGCACTCGAGCGCCGCGGACGACGAGAGCCCCGCGCCGACCGGCACCTCGGATTCGACGAACAGGTCGAGGCCGGGGACGCCCGACAGGTCGATGGTCGACAGGTCGCCCCCGGCGGCCGCGAACGAGGGTGAGTCGGCGCGGTCGTGTGCGACCGACAACGCCCAGGCGATGCCGAGGGCGTACGCCGACCAACCCGACATCGATGCCGGGTCGAGGTCGTCCAGCGACACCTCGTGCACGCCGCCCTCGAACGACGACGCCACGCGCAGCAGGCGGTCGTCGCGCCGACCGACGGTGACGGTGGTGCGTCGGTCGATGGCGAAGGGCAGCACGAAGCCGTCGTTGTAGTCGGTGTGCTCGCCGATGAGGTTCACGCGGCCCGGGGCGGACCAGCGTCCGGCGACCTCGGTGTCGAAGACCTCGCGGAAGCCCTGGGGAGTGGTGGTGTCGGTCATGATCGCTCGATCGCCTCTCGGATTCGGTCGGCCTGCACCTCGGGGACGAGGTCGCCCACCCAGGCTCCCATCGCCGCCTCGGAGCCTGCCAGGAACTTCAACTTGCTCTCGGCCCGGCGAGGCGAGGTGATCTGCAGCATCAGGCGCACGGTGTCGCGTCCGACGCCGACGGGGGCCTGGTGCCAGGCGGCGATGTAGGGCGTCGGGTCGTCGTACAGGGCGTCGACACCCCGCAGGAGGCGCCGGTACATGACCGCGAGTTCGTCGCGTTCGTCGTCGGTCAGCGCCGCGAAGTCGGGGGCGTGACGGTGCGGCAGCAGGTGGATCTCGATGGGCCATCGCGCGGCGAACGGGACGAAGGCCGTGAAGTGCTCGCCGGCGAGGACGACGCGGGGGCCGGAGCGTTCGCGGTCGAGCAGGTCGGCGAAGAGGGTCGGCCCGTAGGTCTCGATGCTGTCGAGCAGCCGCGTGGTGCGCGGCGTGACGTAGGGGTAGGCGTAGATCTGACCGTGCGGGTGGTGCAGGGTGACGCCGATGGCCTGGCCGCGGTTCTCGAAGGGGAACACCTGCTGGATGCCGGGCAGCGCCGACAGGGCGGCCGTGCGGTCGGCCCAGGCCTCGACCACGGTGCGGGCGCGTGACTCGCTCAGGTCGGCGAACGACCCGTGGGTCTCGGGGCTGAAGCAGACGACCTCGCACCGGCCGACGCTGCGCAGGGTGCGTTCGAGGCCGATGCGGGTCAGGTCGTCGAGGCCCTCGGGAGCGTCGTCGCTCTCGAGCAGCGGCCCGAACGACGGCGAGCGGTTCTCGAACACGGCGACGTCGTAGACGTCGGGGATCTCGGACGGGTTGGTCTCGCTGGCCGGCGCCAGCGGGTCGAGCTCGGCCGGGGGCAGGAACACACGGTTCTGCCGCGACGCGGCGATCGAGACCCACTCGCCGGTGAGGACGTCCTGTCGCATGGTCGCCGTGTCGGGCCGCGGATCGAGCGTGCGCGCGTCGACGCGTCGCTCGGCCGTGAGCGTGGTGTCGGCGTCGTCGAAGTAGATGAGTTCGCGACCGTCGGACAGGACCGTCGCGCGTTTCGTGATGGACGACATCGCGCCTCCTTCAGTTCGGGGCACTCGCTACTACGATTTGCAGTTGCGAAAGTACGTGAAAGCATACGAAACTAGCCGGGTGAACGGCAACTCGACCCCGCCCCCGGTGCCGCAGCCCGCGCCGCTGCCGGGTGAGCGGCGTCGCGACCGCATCGCCGACCTCGTCGGGCGTCGCGGCTTCGTCCGCACGGCCGAGCTGGCGCGCGAGTTCCGGCTGTCCGAGGTGACGATCCGCACCGACCTCGAGAGCCTGGCGGCCGACGGCCTGCTCTCGCGCGTGCACGGTGGGGCGCTGTCCGTCGACCGCCCGGCCGAGCGACCGTTCGAAGAAGAGAGCTCGGTCTCAACCGAGGCCAAGCGGGCCATCGGGGTCGAGGCCGCGTCGCTCGTACGGTCGGGTGACTGCGTCGTGCTCGACGTCGGCACGACCACAACCCAGATCGCGCTTGCCCTGCTCGAACGGCACGACCTCGAGGGCGTCGTGGTCGTGACGAACGGCCTCACCATCGCGCTGGCGCTCGAGCAGGCCGTGCCCCGGTTCACGGTCATCGTGTCCGGCGGCACCCTGCGGCCGTTGCAGCACTCGCTGGTCAACCCGCTGGCGACGAGCGTGTTCGCGAGCGTCACGGCCGACCTGGCGTTCATCGGCTGCACCGGCGTCCACGCCCTCCACGGGGTGACGAACGTCAACCTGCCCGAGACCGACCTCAAGCGCCTCATGACCCAGACCGCCCGCCGGTCGTACATCGTCGCCGACGGCAGCAAGCTCGGCGAGGCCCACCTCGGCGTCATCGGTCCGCTCGACACCTTCGAGGCCCTCATCACGGCGGGGGCCGACGAGGCGCCCGTCGCCGAGCTGCGTCGAGCCGGCCTCGCCGTCGTCACCGCAGGAGGCGCGGGCGAGGTCGACGCGCCTCCTCGCGACCCTGCCCCCTCGCGTCCCTGAGCCCGGGCCCCCGTCGCGGGGCCTCGAGCGATCCCGGACGCCACCGACACCCGAGAGCGAGACTGGAACGATGACGACGAGCAGCCCGACCGGAGAACAGTACGACCTCGCCCTGGAGCACGACGGGCACCGCGTCACGGGTGTGGTCACGCAGGTGGCAGCGGGCATCCGCGCGCTGGCCGTCGACGGCATCGCCCTCACCGAGACCTTCGGTGCCGACGAGGTGCCGCCGTCCGCCTGCGGCATCACCCTCGTGCCCTGGCCGAACCGGGTCGCGCGCGGCCGATGGACGCTCGACGGCCGTGAGCAGCAGCTCGACCTGACCGAGCCGTCCAAGGGCAACGCCAGCCACGGGCTGCTGCGCTACACGGCCTACCAGGTGGTCGACCGCGAGCCCCACGCCGTGACGCTCGGAGCGACGGTGTTCCCCCAGCACGGCTATCCGTTCGAGCTCGACACGAGCGTGCGGCACGAGCTCGTCCCGGACGGCATGGTCGTGACGCACACCATCACGAACGTCGGCCCGGACCGGGCCCCGTTCGCCGTCGGGTCGCACCCGTTCTTCCGTGTGGGCGACCACGATCCGGCGACGCTGACCGTCACGCTGGCGGCCTCGACGCGGTACGAGACCGACGAGGCGAGCATCCCGGTCGGCACGGTGCCGGTGGCCGGCACCGCGTTCGACCTCTCGCAGGGCCCTCGCCTGGGCGACCTCGACCTCGACACGGGTTACCGCGACGTCGAGCCCGACGCCGACGGCATCCGCACGACGACCTTCACGGCCCCCGACGGCTCGGCGACCGAGCTCTGGCAAGACCCGTCGTTCGAGTACGTGCAGGTGTTCACGCCCCGCAACTTCCCCCGGGGCGGGGTCGAGGGGCTGGCCGTCGCCGCCGAACCGATGACGGCACCGGCCAACGCGCTGGCCTCGGGCGAGGGTCTGCGCTGGCTCGAGCCGGGCGAGACGTGGACGGGCACGTGGGGCGTGCGGTACCGGGCGTCCGGCTCATGACGATGACGTGGCGGTTCGTCGCGACTCGCTCGAGGGTCAATGTCCAGAAAACGCGAACCTGAGACCGGCACGATGCCGGGCGCGTAACGTCGAGTGCTGTCTCCCCAGGGTCCCGTAACCCTGGCGTACCCCGTAACGACCGCGTCGGCTTGCCCGACACGTGTCGCGAGGAGGCCGAGCGCCCCTCCCGGCCCGAACCGGAGGGGCGCTTTCTCTCGCCCTCAACAGACTCGTCGAGACGCGGAGGCGGACAAGGCGTAGGTTCTGCGCATGCCAGGTGGGTGGGACCCACCTGAAATCGGGGGACAGGATTCGGGTTCGGTCTCTCGTGGTGGGGCCGCCGCATTCGGGTGCGACGTCGGCCCCACCTTCCTGGTCGGAAGGCGGCCGTCCGTGACGGGCGACGACGTCGGAGCGATGTGGCGACGGCGACGCGTACAGGTGGGCCCCGTGGGGCTCGAACCCACGACCCGCGGATTAAAAGAGGGTGCCGTTAGCTACGCCGAGGCAAACCACGATGCACCGATTCGGACCGCCTATGGCCGCTAAGAGCCTGCAATTGTGGCTATGGCAGCCACACGCAGCGGACGCCGTCGGCGCGTTTCGGATCGTCCCGGATGGCCCCAACGAGGCGCGGTTGGAGGGGTTTTCCGAGGGGTTGGGTTACCCGACCCAGAGGCCCGATAGGAGCTGACCAGCGGCACCCACTATGGCTGCAGCTAGAACTGTGCTCAAAGTCGCCACGAAGACTTGACCTGCCACGCCTAGGGCCTTGGCGCTCCGCTGTCGCTTTCGAGAGCCGCCGACGGCGTCGCGCAGATCATCCGGCCAGCGAAGAAAGGCCGCCAGGAGTCCGACAATGCCGCGCTCCCGACCGAGTGCTTCTTCAAGCCTGACCTGAGTTATGCCAACGACGTACTCGATAGTCGAAACCAAAACTATGGGATCAAGGCTCACGGGGGCATCGATTGCAATTTGCCAGTTGGCTACAGGGTCAATCGCCTGCATCTTTCCGAAGTTTTGGACTTGAAGAGACCCACCGCTTTGTCTTTGGTAGGCAGAGGCAGCAGTGCCTGCTAGCAAGGCTGTGCGCTGCCGCATAGCCATCCACTCAGCTTCGTCGATCTTCGGTACAAGTGCTCTCAGGCCGAAGGCACTCTTCTCCGACGCATTTACGAGTTCCACGAATGCTTGCTGGAAGTCACGGAGTCGCTTCAAATCAGCGCGAATTTGAACAGACGGCCGGGGCATGACTACATGGTGCCTCAGGGCTGTTCGAGTGAGAGCGTGCCACTCAGGCACGACCTAAGCCTGGGGTTGGCTCCGGCCGTCTCGTTCCGCCGCCATGGCACTGCGGAATCGCTGGGCCTCCGAAGGCTCGATGTGCGCCTGGCCGCCGTACTCGGTAGGGGTGTCCTCCGAGTCGGGGCCTTGGAAGTTGCTGTCTGCGGGGGTCATGAGAGCTCCTAATTGTCTGCGCTCATTTTACTGTTCCGGTCTGTCGCACTCCTAGAGCCATAGTGCAAAAAGCCTGTTCAAAGGCTTCTTTGGAGCAAGCCTGAGTAGCGCGGCATAAACATAACGGGGTAAAGTAATGACGTCCGATCAAGGAGGTCAACATGGGCAAACGTGGTCCCCAGCCGCTCGGCAACACCGTCGAGCTGCGCGTCCCTGTGGCGCCTGACGTAGACGAGGCGCTGAACCAGCTCGTGGCAATCAGCGGTCTCAGCAAGGCCCATCTCGTCCGTCAGATGGTGCTCGTGAACTTGAACCAGGCCGGGGCCATTTATCCCGACCTGTTGCGGACACTCACCCCCACCGCGACCCGTGGTCGCAGAAATCTAGGAGCAACCGATGAGTGATCTACCCGCATACAACGGCGCCAACGGGAAGGCCGCGGCTAGCCAGCTCCGTCGTCGAGCAGCGCAGTGGACGGAGAAGGCCGACGCGATCGAGGCAGAGATCCGCGACACCGAAGAAGCGTTCACAACCGCCCTCGCTCGACAGGACGAGTTGCAAGCTACCCGCGACCGCCTCGCCCGCCGCTCGTCCACCGCCACCCGCGTCCCCCGTTAGGAGAAGAGAACATGCCCGCGAACGATCTGCACGACTTCCGCCTGGAAGTACGATCCACCGTCTACCCCAACCGAGCCGCAGAGGACGCTGCCGTCGCAGCCGCCGATGAGTACTCCTTCGACAGGGTTCGCAACTTCGAACGCAGCCTGAAGGCTACTGCCGAGGGGCACATCGCTCGGCAGGAGGGCGTGGTGGCTGATGCCACGGCGGTCACCACGGAGCTGCGGGACGAGCTGTGCTTTCCGCTGGCGTCCGGCACGCTCGACGCTGACCAGCCGACCATCGAGCGCTACCAGAAAGCCTTGTCCAAGGCGACGTCCACGGTTGCGCGCCTGCGTGAAGCTGCAAAGCAAGCCGAGTTCCATGCCGCCCGGTGCGACGACGCCTACGGCACCTACAACGAGACCCTGCGCGCCTACCCGGCGCTCCGTAACCGCTGACAAGTGCGAACGGCCCTGGTTGTCCGCCAGGGCCGTTCTGAAAGGTGCCTCATGAACAAGGCAATTTTACCTCGCGACCCCATCGTTACGCTTTACCGCTTCTGGGAACGAGCTGCCCAACCCGCGGAGCCGGACTTATTACTCAGCCCGGACGAGAGTCCGGTGCGGTGGTTGACGAACACGCAGATTGGCTGTCTCCGCGTACTCGCCCCCGAGTCGGGTTTGCGGGAGCCGGCCAGGCTATCCCTCGTCGGGGAGGCGGCTTTGCGCGTCGGCGTCTGGAAGTTGGACGGGCGACTCGAACAGGCCACCGGCTGGGACCTCGCGAGAGAGTTGCAGGGCTTTTACTGGCCTCGCAGTCACGGGGCCGTCCGTCCGTTGCGCGGTCTCGATCTGCTGCGTCGAATTGACGAGACCAGCTCGCAGCACGGTGTCCGGATTGCCCTTGACAAGGGTGGTCAGCATCGACTCGGTGAGCTCTGCCGCGGCTTGCTGCTGCCGACCGAGGCGCGCCAGCGCGGAAGCCTGCTTCGGGCGTAAGGTAATCGCTAACGGGAGTTAGCTCCTGACCCACAATTGAACAAAACATATGTACCGGAAGGACCGGTCGATGCGCCGCCACAAACAAGTGGCCGGAATCGACAGGTCCTTTTTCTGTGTCTGTTCCGGCCCCCACCGGAAGGAACATGAGCATGGACAATCCCACCTACTACACCTACAAGACCGCACCGGAGTCGCCTGCATTGCGGGGGCTCGGCATCTCCACGAGACAGCTGCAGCGCGCCGTGCATCTTGGGCGCTTGACGTATATCAAGCCCGGGACCCAGGTGCTGTTCTCGGATGACCACCTCCGAGACTGGATCGAACGATCCACCGTCTTGGCAGTGCGATAGGCGGACCAGCGCATGACAAGAAAATTGCAGCGCGCTTGGCTCTATGTAGGTGTTGAGGCTGGCTGCCAAGTCGAGCCCTTTGAGATTGCAAAACGACGCCCCGCTCGACAAGCTGCGGACAGGCACCGTCCTTCTGCCGCATCCTCAGACGAGCCCCGGTCGTAAACATGGGCGCCTCACGAACAGTCCAACGACTCCGCCGCTACGACCCTGCCGAAGTGCGAGCTGTCTTCGAGCCTTGGCACAAGGGAGAAGAAACCGGAGACGGCGAACAGCGCATGTTCTGCCCTGTCTGCGAAGACCCCGCGACCTCCAACAGTCCTTCGGCGTCGATGAACGCAGAGAAGGGCGTCTGGAACTGCCTGACGGGCGACCACGAGGGCTCGATCTACAGCCTTGTACAAGCGCTGCGGTTGCGAGATCGCTTCGATCGACCTGCAGCAGTCGAAACTTCTAAGCCTGAAGCAGTCTCGCAGCGACCCCTCCCTGATCAGGAGGCCCCGCACAAGTACGCCCGCGCGCTCCAGGGCAACAAGGCGCGGCTCGCGTGGGTATCGAGAGAGCGCGGCATTACGGCCGACTCTCTAGCTCGTGCCGAGGTCGGTCTTAGGGCTAATGCCTTCGTCTTCCCTGTGCAGGTCGCCGGGGAGTATGTGCAGACCAAGTCCATTCGATATCGAGATGGAAAGAAGGAGAGGCCGTATCAGACGAACGGGGCCAAGGCTCGCCTGTGGCCCGAGCAGTGGATCGCTGAGCGCCCCGACGTGCCGGTGCTGTTGTGCGAGGGCGAATGGGACGCCGTCTTGGCGGACCAGCACAGCAATGGCCTCTACGTGGCTGTCACTGGCACGTCTGGGGCGAAGTCTGCTCCCCGGGACTTGTCACTCCTCCGTGGGCGCGAGGTGTTCGTCGCGTACGACCTGGACGACGCTGGCCGCGCAGGAGCCAAGAAGGTCCAGGCCGCTCTCGAGAAGGCGGGGGCGAGGGCGTACGTTCTCGACCTCTCCCGGGTGGGCGTGCCAGCTAGCCAAGACAAGGCCGACGTCAGCGACTACTTCCACAAGTACAACGGGTCCGCTGCGGCGCTGCTGACGGAGTTTGACCGTCTCCGCCGGGAGCAGCCGGACGGCGATCGCGGGGAGCGGGTCCAGGACGCCTACGAGAACATGTCTGTCCAGCGTGAGGCGCGGTCGCTCCTCAACGCCGAGGGGTGGGAGCCACCGTCGTTGGGCGGGTCGCTAGCTGACCAGCTCGCGGAAGAACCGATACCCGTCGAGTGGCACATCCCCCAGCTCGCTTTCGTTGGCGGAAACGTCGTCGTGGTGGCTGCGGCGAAGTCGGGCAAGACGGTCCTGATGCTCAACGTCCTGCACTCCCTCGTATCGGGCGACCCGCTGTTCGGACACTTTGAGGCTCGGCCCGTGCCCGCGGGGCGAAGCGTGGCTTGGTGGAACGCCGAACTCACGCAGCCGCAAGCTGTCGACTGGCTGCGGGCAATGGACTTTTCGAGGGCAGGCGACTTCCACCCCTTGCACTTGCGCGGCTACGCGATGCCCTTTGACGTTCCGCAGGTCGAGGACTGGGCGGTGGAGTGGCTACGCGAACGCAAGGTCATGGTCTGGGCCATCGACCCTAAGTCCGCCCTGTTCAGTGGTGAAGAGAACTCCAACACCGAGAACGGGGAATGGCTGAAGGCTATCGACCGCATCAAGCGTCGCGCGGGTGTCGAGACGGTGTTCCTCGTCCACCACGCCTCGGACAGCCCGGACACGGACGACGCCGACGAGGAAGCGCCGCGCCTTTTGCGGGGGCGAGGTGCTACCCGGCTGGAAGGTTGGGCCGACGTGTTGTGGTCCTATCAGGGGCGGTTCGACAGCCCCCGCTACCTGTCCGCGCTCGGGCGAGACGTCGACATGGAACCGTTCGGGGGTCTGCACATGAACCCCAGCACACGCATGCTTCGCTGGAACGGCAGCCGAGCAACCCCGTCGCAGGACCGTCGCCACAAGCTCATGCTTGCCGCGATCGACGCGCTGAAGAAGGCGGACGGGCCGCTGAAGGCGAACGAGCTGCAGTCGCGTCTTACCGGGAAGATCTCCGCGAAGCGGGCAGCCCTCGAATACGGAGTTGAACGCGGCTACATCCTCAAGGCTCCCGGTCCCGGTAACTCGACGCTCTACGAAGTCGGCGAGCCCTTGCCTGCAAAGCACAAGCTCACTGAATCGACCTCGGAATGAGTAGTGCGATCCCATGCGATCTGAATCGAACCCACCCACCGGGATCGCACTGGGGAGAGTGTGTGCCTCCCCGTAGGGGAACACACTCACCGCGAGACACGCCTGCCCAGCAAGCACAGGGCAAGCCCCGGGGATCGCACTGCCCTCCGCGGTACGGGCGAAACCGGGCAAGAGGGCCAGCGCATAGCGGTTGTTCCGATCCGGACTCGACCGCTGGTGCAGGAACGCCAACTGTCCAACTTCGGCGGGGCGACCCCTTACACAAACGGACCCTATACATGTCGCGGTCCGGGGTGTGGGGAGAGGTGGTTTGCCTCTGACGCGCAGCCGCAGCCTCGCCCCGGCGGAAGCCCAAAACCCAGCACGAACCACTCCAAACAAAGGAATTGCAATGCTCAACAACACTTACGACTTTGAAACCAGCGTCCTGATCGGGACCGCCGCAGCCATGGAAGCTGTCGATGCGGCTTGGGCAAACTTGCCGAATCCACCCCTGTCGAAAAATGAGTTCCTTCTAGCTGCCCTGACTCAAGGTGCCGCCCTCGCAACGGCCATCCGCGACGTGCCCCAAGAAACACGACGGGCACAGGTTGAAGCCATTGCGGCTGGGTTGCCCTTCGCCAGCGAGGAGCAGCCCAATGACTAAGCGCATCGCCCGCAGGGCACCCGAGGAGAAGGTCTATTGCACGGCTCGACGTCGGAGCGGCGAGCCTTGCCGCAACGCCCCGATGCTTGGATCCAGTGTTTGCCGCCTCCATGGTGGTGCCGCGCCGCAGGTTCGCCGTGCGGCGCAGATGCGCATCCTCGAAGCCAGCGACAAGGCCGCGGCCCGGCTGGTGGAGATGATGCAAGACAAGACCATCCCGCCCGCAATTCAGCTCGCAGCAGCCCGCGACCTCCTGGACCGTGCAGGGCTCGTCGGCAAGCAGGAAATCGAGCTGGACGTCCGGCTGCATAAGTTCGAGCAGGTCGCCCTCGACATCCTGGTCGACGTCGACAGGGCCGATCCGCTCGACGCTCTCGGAGAGGTCGACGACAACATCATCGACGCCGAGGTCGTGGAAGAAGACGAGGCCGAGGAAGACGCCGCCATGGAGCGCCGCGACGCAGCGCGCCGTCGGCGTATCGCCAAGGGCAAGACCCCATCCGGGGCAGAAACCCCGAGCGTGACCCGAGCGAGGACGCGACGATGACCCGCGGCTGCCACGCGCTGGCCCAGCGTTGGGGCGTCTGCCAACGAGCCTGCCGATCTGGGAGAGCTACCCATCCCGACCGATTCTCGCCCAGCAGCAGCCAAGCTCCCGAGCGTGTTGCCATCCCAACTGATATGGAGTTCTCTTCCCGTTCGAGGCTGAAACGGACGTTTCCGCCTTCCGCCTGGAACCGAAGGGACCAAATCATGACAGTTGCAGAGCTGATCAACCTGCTCGGAGAGTTCGACCCGGACACCCGCGTGCGCTTCGAAGTCGTGGCCGGCACGGACGGCCGGACTACCGGTCTGCGCGAGGACGACGGCGACGCCGTGCTGACTCTGGCGCGCAACGCCCAGCCGGAGGCGGACCGATGACGGGGGAGCGGCAGCACATGGTCGGGTACGTGCGCGTCTCGACAGAAGAGCAGGAGCGTTCGGGATTGGGCGTGGAAGCGCAGCGTGAGGCGATCCTGAGTGAAGCCGACCGGCGCGGCTGGACGGTTGAGCTGATGGAAGACCTCGGCTGCTCGGGCAAGCACGTCAACCCGCGCCTGCGCCACGCCCTCGACCTGCTCAGTTCGGGACAGTTCGACGGTCTGGTGGTCGCTAAGCTGGACCGCCTGGCCCGCAGCGTGCGGCACGCGAGCGCCATCATCGAGGACGCTCAGACCCGCGGGTGGACTCTGACCGTGTTGGACAACGCCCTCGACCTCACGACGCCGGGCGGACGGGCCATGGCGAACATGCTCGCGACCTTCGCCGAGCTGGAGCGCGACCTCATCTCGACGCGCACGAAGGAGGCGCTTGCGGCCCGCAAAGCGCGCGGCCTGGTGAACGGGCGACAGAGCGCGATCCCTGCGGGCCTGCTCAGGCGCATCGTCCTGGCTCGCGAGGAGGGCGCGTCCTTCGCGCAGATCGCGGCAGGCCTGACCGCCGAGCGCCACCTGACGCCGACGGGGCTGGCAACCTGGCATGAGTCCACCGTCCGCCGTGCCTACGCCGCAGCGGACAGGGCGGTGAGCGCATGACCGACTTGGACCTCTACCCCAAGACAAAGGCTGTTCCGGCTGGCACGCTCCGAGCCGGCCACGTGGTTGTGGAGTCGCACGGCTACCCCGCTGTAGTGGTGCGTGTGGCCTACGGTGCACAAACGACGCGCTGGGTCACCGTGTACTGCCGGTACATCTGGCAGGGCTCGCAAGAGCTGGCCTGGATTCTCGGGGGCAGCAAGCTCCTCAACAGCACACCCGTGGACAGGGCCGTCTAATGGCTCACGTCAGGGAAGTAGAGCGCAAGGGCGGCCGGGCGTATGAGGTGCGGTGGAGAGCAGGTGACCGGTTCAAGCAGCGCTCCTTCACCGTGCGCCGCGAGGCCGACCGCTTCGCGCTGAAGGTCGAGTCCGAGCTAGCCGAGGGCAACACCACAGAGCTGCTGGTGAAGAACAGCCGGACCTTGCGCCAGGTTGTGGAGGCGTCCCTCGCCGCGACCAAGCCGGAGCTGAAGCCCCGCACCTACAACGGCTACGTGTCCATCTACGACAACCGCATCCTGCCGAAGTTTGGCGCTCGGAAGATCGGCACCCTGACCCGCGCAGACGTGCAGGGGTGGGTAGCTGAGTTGCACGGAGACGGCCTGGCCTCGGCGACGGTGCACCGGCATTACGTTGCCTTGAAGAAGGTCATGCGCTACGCCTTGGACGACCGGCTCATCAGCTACAACCCGTGCGACGGGGTCCGGCTCCCGAAAAGCCACGACGCAGGCGGCTTCCAGCCCGTGTTCCTTGCAGCCACGCAGGTGGAGGCGCTCGCCGCAGAGCTGGACAAGCAGGAGCCCTACGGACTGCTGGTGCGGTTCACGGCGTACACCGGCCTCCGCGCAGCCGAGCTGACAGGCCTACGCATCCGCGACCTCAACCTCAAGGCCGGGCACGTAGAGGTACGGCAGACCTTGCAGCACATCAAGGGGGAGTGGGTCGTCGGGACGCCGAAGTCCGCCCGCTCTACCCGCAACGTGCCGCTCGTCAGCCGAGCCCTGGTGGCCGATCTACGCGCGTACCTTGTGACGCACCCGCACTCGGGTGACCCTGACGCTCTGGTGTGGCCAGGCCGCAACCCTGGATCGCACGCGGTCACCTACGAGCGCGTGTTCGACGTGGCCAGCTTCCGTCGCAACTACCTCAAGCCCGCGCTGCGCAGCTTGAAGATGGACGACGGGATGCGTTTCCACGACCTGCGCCACACGTTCGCGTCGCTGATGCTCGCAGCGCAGTTCCCGCCCTACGAGGTGAGCCGGTGGATGGGGCACGCCAACCTCGCCACGACGGACACCATCTACGCCCACCTCTACCCGAGCGACTACTCGGCCCACCTAGACCGGTTCGATGCTTTTCTGAAAGTTAAGTGATCCGTCAAGATCGAGTCTTGACAAACAAAGTTTTAATCGTCATTCTAGATCTTGTTCAGTTCGACAAGATCTAGGAGGCACCCATGGAAGTAACTGGCTACGACCCCAACGAGACGTTCTTCGCGACTCGGTACAAGCAAGGGGGGAGGACGGTCTACTCGATCGATCTCTCCCTGACTCAGATCTCGGCGCTGATTCCTGCGCCTTCGTCGGAGCGGGCAAATGAAGGCAATCGCCAGGTAAAGGAGTCGCATGCGCGAGCCTTCGGCGACTACGTCCGCACTGAACAGAACTGGGTAGCCCCCGCGCTGGTGCTCCGCGCCCCAGACATCTTCGAGTTCGAGGTGCGGGAAACCGTGGGTGGTACCGAGTTCGGTGTCCTCGCGTTCCCGAAGCACGCGAAGGACGACCTCAAGATTCTGGACGGGCAGCACCGCATTCTTGGCATCCACCTGGCGATCCAGAGCATCGGGGCTGAGCTTGAAAAGACGAGGTCTACCCTGGCTGCGTCCAAGAGGAACGAAGAGTCGCCCGCAGTCATTGAGGACATTCAGCGGCGCATCGAGGCCCTGCTCAAGCAGCGAGAACGTTTCTCGCTTGAGCGCACGACGCTCCAGATCTTCGTAGAGGACGACTCGGTTGCCTACAAGCAGATGTTCTTCGACATCGCAGACAATGCTCTCGGCATCAGCTCATCGGTGAAAGCGCGCTTCGACAGCCGCAAGGTCGTGAACCGCAGCCTGGAAGAAGTCATGAACCACGCTCTTCTCAAGGGCCGTGTCGATCTTGAGCAGGACCGGATCGGACGGACGAATCCGAATCTCATCGGCGCCAAACAGGTCGGGGAGATTGTCCGCACTCTTGCCGTAGGCCTGGAGGGGCGCATCGGTCGCAGGCTCGAGGACGAGCTGAGCGAAGCCGAGCTGGTCGAAAAAACTAACGACTTTCTTGACGTTCTGCTGAACGCGTTCCCACCCCTCGCCGCAGTTGCGGACGGAGAGCTGAGCCCGGAAGAGCTTCGTCGTTCCAGCATGCTTGGTTCGCTGGTTGTCCTTCGCGTACTCGCGGGCGTGCATGCAGACCTCAAAAGCGCTCGCCACAAGTTGGACGACGAGGAGATCGCAGAATTCTTCAACAGCCTTGCGCCCCACTTCGAGGGCCCGGCCAGTGAAGACAGCATCTGGGTGCAGCACGTCCCGAACGACGTCTTCATCCCAGGCTCCTACGGCCCCCGGAGCCGCCGCCAGGACCTCAAACAGCTTCGCGACAGCCTCGTTGACTGGGCCGTTCGTGAGCCCTCGTGGCTCAAGAGCCCGGGGGAGGTGCAGGCATGAGCGCGCTTACGCCGCTTGGCGTTCCCGCAGGGGACTTGTCGCGCACTATCGATACCTACGAGTCCGTGATGTTGGCCAAGGCGCATGAGATGGGTTTGCCAAGTGCTGGAGTTCTCGTCGAAGTAGGGCGTCGCGTCACGGTGCTCAACAACCTTGACGACGCGCTGGCGCAACTTCCCGCCGAAAAACGAGCGACGTCCATGTACTTGTCGAAGTTCATGTTCGCTGTCGGAGCGGGCCTCTTTGACGCCGCCCTCAACTATCTGTGGGACGAGACCATCACGGAGTTGCGGAAGCGCATCGTCAACTACGACCTCAGTTACTTCTTTGACCTCGCCGTCACCTCGCCCGAAAAGCGGAAAGATTTGAAGGGCCCTGACGACCTGGCCAAAATCACTGACGACGAGCTCATCCGGGCTGCGGCGGCCATTGGTTTTATCTCGCAGCTAGGTCAGGCGCAGCTGGATTTGGTGCGGCACATGCGGAACCACGCGAGCGCTGCGCATCCGAACCAGCATGAGCTTGGGTCGTTTGCTCTCTTGTCGTTCGCTGAGACGTGCGTCAAGGAAGTCATCATGCTCCCGGAATCGCCGACGATGGTGGCGACATCTCGGCTCCTGGCCAACGTCAAGCAAGCCACGGTGTCGGCCGAAGAGGCGGCAAGTTTTGCCCCGCTCTTCGCAGGATTGCGGCGAGATCAGACGGACGCCCTTGCCAATGGGCTCTTTGGGATCTACGTGTCGACTACGTCGGCCCCGCAGCACCGCGACAACGTGCGCGAGCTGTTGACCTACCTGTGGCCTCACGTCGCCCCCGAAGTGCGGGCCAACTTCGGTGTTCGATACGCCCGCTACAAGGCAAACCTTGATCAGGCCCAAGCGGCCTTCGCGCGCGAGTTCCTGGACGCAGTGGGCGGTTCGGTGTACCTGCCGGACGACATTCGTATCAGCGAGTTGGACGGACTGATTGATCAGCTCGGACGGGTGCACGATGAGTGGGACAACTTCTATCACGAGCCGCCTGTAGCTCGGAAGATCCAAGACTTCATCGGTGATCAGCCGGTACCTCTGGGGGTTCGGGAGAAGTACATCCGGGTTCTCACCACCGTGTATTTGGGCCGAAAGAGCGGCATTGCTCTCGCTGCCATGCCCACCTATCAGGCTCTCATTCGAAACTTCACGCCTGACGAAGCAGCTCTCGCGCTTCTCGAGGTGACGGGCCCGAACCACTCCGCAATTTTGAGCTTCGACACCCCTCAGCTTCACTTCACCGAGTACTTCGACATGCTCAGGCCCAAGCTCATTGGCATCCCTGCCATTGCTCTCCGTGATCTCGTTTCGTCGTTCACCGGCCCCAAGGAAAAGTTCCACCTAGATGCCCAAATCGACAAGGCGCGTAGTGCTCTGACGAGCCACTTGAGCTAGGAGGGGTTTTAGAGGGGTTCAGATCTGCGGACGAACGCCGGACCACATCGGGCCCCTCTAAAACACAGGTGGGCCCCGTGGGGCTCGAACCCACGACCCGCGGATTAAAAGTCCGATGCTCTACCAACTGAGCTAGAGGCCCGTGCGCGTCCACTTTACGGGATGCCGCGCCTCCTGGCCGCCAGGCCGACCCGCGCCTCCTCGGTGTCGACGGGCGTCGACGGGTGCGCCCGGTGCAGGCGGTGGTGCCGTGGGCGAACGCCCGGCTCGGTGTCGGTGGTCGCGCCTATCGTGGGTCCGGTGCCGAGACCATTCCACCGCCCCACCCAGTTCTCGGGGTCCGAGTTCGAAGCCTTCCAGGGCGGAGACGACCCCGCGACGATGAACCGCGTCGCCCACGAGTCGGCCTCGGCCCTCGTCGCGCGCGTCAAGCACGACCCGAGCCCCGAGATCCTCGACCGACTCGTCACCTTCACCGACCAGCACGGCATCGACGCGGTCGCCGAGCTCTGGGCCCGGGCCAGTCCCCACAGCCTGCCGGGCGCCCTCTGGCGCATCTACCTCGTGCGGGCCGTCATCCGGCAGAACCCGGTCGAGGTCACCCAGCTCTTCGAGCGCGGGGTCGAGGTCGCCACCACGATCGACCCGGTCGTCGCGGGTGCGCCCGCTCCGGCGAGCCCGGAAGAGATCCTCGAACTCGCCGACCTGATCCTCCGCGGGGTCTTCGTCGGGGACTTCGCCATCGCGCTCGAGCGGGGTGCCGCGTTCTGCCGCCTCGCCGCTGCCGGCGCCACCTCGGTCGCCGACGACCAGGACGCCGTCGGGTCCGACCGCGCGGGCGAACTCACCCGTCGGGCCCTGCGCTTCAGCGAGCTCGGGGTCGACCTCGTCGCCTGCGCCCACCTGTGGCGCGACGACAGCCTCGACTGAACGCCGCCGCCAGCGCCGCGCGGGCGGGCCTGCGCCGCGCTGCGGGAGGGCGGCACGGCCGAGGGCGACCGCTGACGGCCGACCGCCCCCCGCTCGACACGCGCGGACCCGCCTCGCGTTCGCACGACGCGAACTGGGCGGACCGCTCGGCCCGAGGCGGGTAAAGTCTTCCCTGTCGGGCCGCAGTAACCCCGGGCTCCAAATTTAGCCGCTTCGAGCGGCCTCGCGCCGAGAGGCGTTTCTGCGGTCCGGCGCCTCTTCCTCCCGAGGTGGGTCCTCGGTCGAGAGCCGACGTGACGACCGACCGTCGGCCTCCTCCCCGCCGGCACCGCGCCTCCTCGGCTCGTCGGTTCGGGTACGTCGGGAGCAGGCGACGGCGTCTGGCGATCGCTGGGTGACGGTGAGCGACGCGTCGGGGCGAACCCGTCGGCTCCTGGACGGCTGTCGGTCCGCCCCTCTCGGGTTCGACACCCGGGGTCCGGCCGGGCACCACGAGCGTGCCGGGATGTTCACCCAATCCGGCGGGCCCCCCGTGCCGAATCATTGACGTGAGGGATCCACGATCCCCCGCCGACACCCGTCCTCCCTTGGTTTCGGGCGTCGGCGGGCTGGTCTCCCTGCGATGCACCGGGCCTGAACGCCATCCCAGACGGACGCATCGCAGGGAGTCCCGTCCGCACCACGAACACACCGCACCACGAACACACCGCACCACGAACACACCGCACCACATCACGATCCGCCCCGGATCGTGACCCACGACCCGACGAACAGTGCGACCGGAGGTGAACCCTGACATGCTCGAACTCGTGACCCGAGAGACAGAGACACCCGAGAGCGGGCCTGCTCCGTCGACCCCCGACATGTTGTTGCCGCGGGTCGCGCAGGGTGATCAGGCCGCTTTCGCCGAGCTGTACGACCAGACGGCGCCCCGCGTGCTGGGTCTGATCAAGCGCCTCCTGAAAGACCACGCCCAGTCCGAAGAGGTGGCCCAAGAGGTCTTCCTCGAGATCTGGCAGAACGCCACGCGCTTCGACTCCACCCGGGGCAGCGCCGCCAGCTGGATGCTCACGATGGCGCACCGACGAGCCGTCGACCGCATCCGCGCCTCCCAGGCCGGCCGCGATCGCGACCTCAAGATCGGCGTGCGCGACCTCGAGACCGACTTCGACTCGGTCACCGAGTCCGTCGAGATCCGCATCGAGCACGAGCGGGTCGAGCGGGCCCTCGGACGCCTCACCGAACTGCAACGGCAGGCGGTGAAGCTCGCCTACTACGGCGGCCTCAGCCACAGCGAGGTCGCGAAACTGTTGGACGTGCCGATCGGCACGGTCAAGACCAGACTGCGCGACGGCATGATCCGTCTGCGCGACGAGATGGGGGTGGCTTCGTGACCGACCACGACGAGCCCACGCACGGCCGCCACGCGGACGACGCGGGCACCACGAGAACCGACACCGACAACCTGTCCGGCGCCTACGTGCTCAACGCACTGAGCGACGACGAACGACACGCGTTCGAGGCACTCCTCGACGACACATCAGACCAGCACGACGACACCAGGACGGAGGTGGCCGAATTGAGAGAGACCGCATTGTTGCTCGCTCACGCGGCCCGGCCCGTCACCCCGTCGGCCGGGCTCCGCGCAAGCGTGCTCGACCTCATCGCGTCGACGCCGCAGCTCGCGCCGCTCACGGCGACGGCGGCACCGACGAGCCCCACGGCAGACCATGACATCGCGACGACCGCAGGAGGCGCGGGTGACGACGACCACGCACGTCGCGTCGAGCGCACCCCCGCCCCCGAGATGGAGCCGAGCGAATCCGAGGGTGCTCGCGTCCTCACGCCGACCGGAGCCGCGCACCGTCGTTGGTTCACGCGCCCCGTCGCCGTCCTCGGGGCGGCCGCCGCGGCCGCCGCGCTCTTCTTCGGCGGTGGAGCCCTCGTCGAGGGCCTCGGTCAGTCCGGCCAGCAGCAGGAACAGCAGGCCTCGGGCATCGACGAGATCTACGCCGCGAGCGACTTCCAACGCTCGGTGGCCGACGTCAGCACCGGCGGCAAGGCGACGCTCATCTGGTCGGACGAGCTCGGTCGCTCGGCCGTCGTCGTGGACGGGATGACCTCGCTGCCCGGCGACCAGACCTACGAGCTCTGGTACATCAACGATGACGGCGCCGTCCCCGCGGGTACCTTCGACGCTTCGTCGAGCGCCCCGGCCACGCACCTGCTCAAGGGTGAGATGAACGCGGGCGACACGATCGGCATCACGGTCGAGCCGGCGGGAGGCTCGTCCTCGCCGACCAGCGACCCGGTCGTCGCCATCCCCAGCGCCTGACCCGTCGCCACGCCAGAAGAGGCGGTCCACCACGTGGTGGACCGCCTCTTCTCGTGTGCCCCTCGCGGACACGCGTCGTGCGGGTGCGCCTCACCCCGAGGAGGCGCGGCGCCGATCAGCCGAAGCGTCCCGACACGTAGTCTTCCGTGGCCTGCACGCTCGGGTTCGAGAACATCTTCGCGGTGTCGTCGTACTCGATGAGTTTGCCGGGCTTGCCGGTGCCCGCGATGTTGAAGAACGCGGTCTTGTCGCTGACGCGGCTGGCCTGCTGCATGTTGTGGGTCACGATGACGATCGTGTACTGCTGCTTGAGCTCCTCGATGAGGTCCTCGATGGCGAGCGTCGAGATCGGGTCGAGGGCCGAGCAGGGCTCGTCCATCAGCACGACGTCGGGGGAGACCGCGATGGCGCGCGCGATGCAGAGGCGCTGCTGCTGACCACCCGAGAGGCCCGAGCCGGGCTTGTCGAGGCGGTCCTTGACCTCGTTCCAGAGGTTCGCGCCCTGCAGCGACGACTCGACGAGGCCGTCCTGGTCGCTCTTCGACATGCGACGGTTGTTGAGCTTGACGCCCGCGAGCACGTTGTCGCGGATGCTCATCGTCGGGAACGGGTTGGGGCGCTGGAACACCATGCCGACCTGTCGACGGACCAGGACGGGGTCGACGCCGGGGCTGTAGAGGTCGTTGCCGTCGATCAGCACCTCGCCCTCGACGTAGGCACCGGGGATGACCTCGTGCATGCGGTTCAGCGTGCGCAGGAAGGTCGACTTGCCACAGCCGGACGGGCCGATGAACGCGGTGACCGTGCGGGGCTCGATGGTGATGTTGACGTCTTCGACAGCCTTGAACTTGCTGTAGTAGACGTTGAGGTCGTTGACCTCGATGCGCTTGGACACGGTGATTCCTTCGGGGTGGGAGCCGGGCGGGAGCCGGGACGGGGTGTGGGTCGGGGCGGCCGGGTCAGCGGCCGAGCTTGGGGGCGAACACGCGGGCGATCAGGCGGGCCAGCAGGTTCAGCGCCATGACCATCAGGATCAGGGTGAGGGCGGAGGTCCAGGCCCGGTCGATGAAGGCCGCCGCGTCGGTGCCCTGGCTGACGTACGAGCTGTAGGCGAACACCGGCAGCGACTGCATGCGACCGTCGAAGAGGTTGTAGTTCATGCTCGCGGTGAAGCCGGCCGTGATCAAGAGCGGAGCGGTCTCGCCGATGATGCGCGCGATGGCCAGCATGACGCCGGTCGTGATGCCCGCGACCGAGGTGGGGATGACCACCTTGACGATGGTCAGCCACTTCGGGACGCCGAGGGCGTAGGCCGCTTCTCGCAACTCGTTCGGCACGAGCTTCAGCATCTCTTCCGTGCTGCGCACCACCACGGGGATCATCAGGACGGCGAGGGCCACGGAGCCGGCCGCGCCCATGCGGACCCCTTCGCCGAAGAAGATCACGAACAGGGCGTAGGCGAACAGGCCGGCGACGATCGAGGGGATGCCCGTCATGACGTCGACGAAGAACGTGATGGCGCGGGCCAGGCGGCCCTGACCGTACTCGACGAGGTAGATGGCGGTCAGCAGGCCGATCGGCACCGAGATGACGGCGGCCAGCGCCGTGATCAGCAGGGTGCCGGTGATGGCGTGCAGACCACCGCCGCCGGCTCCGACGACGTTGCGCATCGACATCGCGAAGAAGTCGGCGTCGAACCGGTTGGAGCCCGACGTGACGACGGTGAAGAGCAAGGAGACCAGCGGAACCAGCGCGATGATGAACGCCGCACTGACGGCGGTCGTGACGACGCGGTCCTTCGCACGGCGGATGCCCTCGATCTGCATCGCGACGACGAAGACGAGCACGGCGTAGAGCACGGTGCCGAGGATGATCGCCCCGACCCAGTTGAAGGACTCGGTGACGCCCGCCGCGTTCAGGAGGGCGAAGACGACGCCCATGACGACCCAGCTGCCGAGCAGGATGACGAGGGGCGCGGCCTTGGGCAGGCGCCCCGTCGTGAGGGCGTTGACCGTGCGGGTGGACCGGCGCACGCCGGCGGTGGTGGTGGCCATCAGTTCGCTCCCGAGAAGGCCTTGCGGCGGTTGATGACGTAGCGGGCGATCGAGTTGACGATCAGGGTGATGACGAACAGCACGAGGCCGGTCGCGATGAGGGTGTTGATGCCGATGTCGTGCGCCTCGGGGAACCGGAGGGCGATGTTCGCCGCGATGGTCGAGGAGTTCGTCGACGTCAGGATCGCGGGGTTGATGACGAGGGCCGGCGAGAGCACGAGCGCCACCGCCATGGTCTCGCCCAGGGCACGACCGAGGCCGAGCATCGCGGACGAGATGACTCCGGGGCGACCGAACGGCAGCACGGCGATCTGGATCATCTCCCAGCGGGTGGCGCCGAGGGCGAGGGCGGCCTCTTCGTGCAGTACCGGCGTCTGGAGGAAGACCTCACGACTCAAGGCGGTGATGATCGGCAGGATCATCACGGCGAGCACGATCGAGGCGGTCAAGAGGGTGCGACCGGTGCCCGAGACCGGGCCGGCGAAGAGCGGGAACCAGCCGAACGTGCTGACCAGCCAGTCGTAGAAGGGCTGGATCGCGGGGGCGAGCACGATGCTGCCCCACAGGCCGAAGACGACCGACGGCACGGCGGCCAGGAGGTCGATCACGTAGCCGAGCCCCTGGGCGAGCTTGCGGGGGGCGTAGTGCGAGATGAAGAGGGCGATGCCGATGGCGACGGGGAGGGCCATCAGCAGGGCGAGCGCGGCGGCGTAGACCGTGCCGAACGCCAGCGGTCCGACGTACTCCCAGAACGAACCGGGGTAACCCGAGAGCGAGACGTCCTCGGGAGCGGCCGTGAGGGCCGGGATGCTCTGCACGATGAGGAAGAGCGCGACGGCCGCGAGGATCGCGAGGATGAGACCACCGGCGACGACCGTGCTGCCCGAGAAGATCCGGTCGGCAGGACGTCGCTTGGGCTTCGGGACGACGGCGGGGGCCGAGGTCGTGGCGGGGGCGGTCATCGGACGGGGTCCTCCGGAGGCTCGGGTGGGGTTCGGGGACGAACACGGGTGCTGGTGCTGGTGCTGGTGCTGGTGGTGCCTGTCAGGCCGACGGCCCGGGAACGCACGCGGTGCGTTCCCGGGCCCCCGGGGTGGTGCCGTGTTACTTGATGAGCGCGATGGCGTCGGCGACCTGACCCGAGAGGGTGCTCGAGATCGGGGCCGAACCGGCGGCGTCGGCCGCGACCTTCTGGCCGTCCTCGCTGGTGACGTACGAGAGGTACGCCTTCACGAGCTCGCCCTTGGCGGCGTCCTCGTAGGACTCGCAGGCGATCAGGTAGCTGACCAGGACGATCGGGTAGACGCCTGCGGCGCTCGAGGTGCGGTCGAGCTCGATGGCGATGTCGCCGTCGGTGCGACCCTCTTCTTCGGGCGACTCGTCGACGATGGCGGCTGCGGCCTCGGCCGAGTAGCCGACGAAGTCGTCGCCGACCTTGACCTTGGCGACGCCGAGGTCACCGGCGCGCGAGGCGTCGGCGTAGCCGATGGTGCCGGTGCCGTTGGTGACGGCGTCGATCACGCCGGTGGTGCCCGAGGCGCCCTCGCCGCCGAACGCGGTCGGCCAGGTGCCGTCGGCCTCTTCGGTCCAGGTGTCGCCCGCCGTGGCGTGCAGGTAGTCGGTGAAGTTCTCGGTGGTGCCCGAGTCGTCCGAGCGGTGGACGGCCGTGATGCCCGTGCTGGGCAGGTCGGCGTCGGGGTTGTCGGCCTTGATCTCGGAGGCGTCCCAGGTGGTGATCTTGCCGCTGAAGATGCCGGCGAGGGTGGCGGGCGTGAGGTTGAGCTCCTTCACGCCGTCGAGGTTGAAGACGACCGCGATGGGCGAGACGTAGGCGGGCAGTTCGATGATGCCGGTGTCGGGCGTGCAGCCGGCGAAGGTGCTCGACGAGATCTCGTCGGTCTTGAACGCACGGTCGGAGCCGGCGAAGTCCGCGGCGCCCGAGATGAAGCTCTCACGGCCGCCACCCGAACCCTGCGGGTCGTAGTTGATCGTGACGTCGGGGTTGGCGGTCTGGAAGCCCGCGACCCAGGCCTCCTGCGCAGCCTGCTGCGACGAGGCGCCGATGCCCGAGATGGAGCCGGAGAGGTCGCTGGCCGATGCGTCGCCCGAGGGCGAAGCGCCGCCTTCGTTGCTGGCGCAGGACGCGAGGAGCATGGTTCCGACCGCGGCGATCGCGACGATGCTGCCGGTGCGCTTGAAGTTCACAGGGGGGTCCTTTTCGGGATGTGATGGCTGGGTGCTGTGGGCCAGGTGCCGACCCGTGCGAGACGCTACGGCGACGGGTTAACCACGGTCGCCTGCCCCGGTGAACGGAAGGTGAACGAGGGGGGAACATCGGCCCGGACAGGCGCGTCCGGACGGCGGTCGACCCCGGCCCGGTGCGGGCGGGGGTCGACCGTCTCGGCGTCGCGGCGAGCCGAGGAGGCGCGGGTCAGGCGGCCGGGCCGTGCGTCTCGATCGCGACGAGCGCCGTGTCGTCGACCGAGACGTGCAGCACCGTGAACTCGGCCGTGCCGAGCGACGAGGCACGGCGCAGGTCGATGCGGTCGCCGCCCTTGGTGCCCAACGAGATCTGTCGGATGACCTCGGGCAGCACCGGGCCGTGGCTGCAGATGACGGCCGCGGCCTTCTTCTTGAGGCGTTTCTTGACGACGCCGGCGACGTCGTCCGTGCCCTGCTCGAAGGCGTCCTGGCTGATCGCGTCGGTCTGCTTGACGCCGACCCGGGTCAGCTCGGAGAGGGGCTCGAGGGTGGCCAGGCACCGCGCCGCCGTGCTGCTGACGATGCGGGTGGGGGCCCAGGCGGCGATGACGGGGGCGACCGACCTCGCTTGGCGGCGGCCCTGGGGCAGCAGGGGGCGCGTGGCGTCCGAGCCGTGCCAGTCGGACGGCGAGGTCGTCTTGGCGTGGCGCAGGGCCACGATCGGGAAGGTGCGGGCCGTGCCCGTCGCCACCCGGTCGGCGAAGCGCTGCAGCACGTCGGCGTCGCGGGCGTAGGTCAGCATGGCCTTCGCCTTCTCGATGCCGACCCACTCGATGGCCGCGACCTCGTGGTTGGGCGTGAACGTCCCGGCCGCGGCGAAGGACTCGTCGGTCACCTCGGCGGACCAGTAGTGCACCACCTTGTCGCGACCGCCGGGCAGCAGGTACTCGGCCGTGCCGAGCGGGGCGCCCAGCGTCACCCGGTAGCCCGTCTCTTCGTGGATCTCGCGCACGGCCGTCTGCGGCGTCGCCTCGCCCGGGTCGACCTTGCCCTTCGGCAGCGAGACGTCGCCGTGGTGGTCGCGGTGGATCAGCAGCACCCGGACCTTGCCGTCGACCAGCCGCCAGCAGACGGCACCCGCGGCGACGACCGTCGTCGAGGTGATGGTCATCGCTTGGAGCGCTTCCGCTGCGTGATGGCCTTCATCTGGGCGTTCTGCAGATCGGTCAGCGAGCGGCCGTCGGCGTCACGCGCGTGGCGGGTCCAGGTGCCGTCGGCCTCGAGCCACCACGAGGCGGTCTCGTCCGACATCGCCTGCTCGAACAGGTCAGCGACCTCGGCGAGGTGGTCGGCCTGCGTCAGGCGCACCAGGGCCTCGACGCGACGGTCGAGGTTGCGGTGCATCATGTCGGCGCTCCCGATGAAGACCTGCGGGTCGCCGTCGTTGAGGAACCAGAACAGACGGCTGTGCTCGAGGTACCGCCCGAGGATCGACCGCACCCGGATGTTCTCGCTCAGGCCCGGCTCGCCCGGCTTGATGGTGCAGATGCCGCGTACCCAGACGTCGACGGGCACCCCCGCCTGGCTCGCCTTGTAGAGGGCGTCGATGATCTGCTCGTCGACGATGGAGTTGATCTTGATGCGGATGCCGGCGGGTCGGCCGGCCTGGGCGTTCTCGATCTCGTTCTGGATCTGCTTGAGCAGACCTCGGCGGAGGTAGCGGGGAGCCACGAGCAGCCGCTTGAACTTCTTCTCGATCGCGTAGCCCGACAGTTCGTTGAACAGGCGCGTCAGGTCTTTCCCGACCTGGTCGTCGGCGGTGAAGAGCCCCATGTCTTCGTAGATGCGGCTGGTCTTCGGGTTGTAGTTGCCCGTTCCGATGTGCGTGTAGTGCTTGAGCGTGCCCTTCTCCTGGCGGATGACCAGGGCGAGCTTGCAATGGGTCTTGAGCCCGACGAGGCCGTAGACGACGTGCACGCCGGCCTTCTCGAGCTTGCGGGCCCAGGTGATGTTGTTCTGTTCGTCGAACCGCGCCTTGACCTCGACCAGCGCGAGGACCTGCTTGCCCGCCTCGGCGGCGTCGATGAGCGCCTCGATGATCGGGCTGTCGCCGCTGGTGCGGTAGAGCGTCTGCTTGATGGCCAGCACGTTGGGGTCGGCCGCGGCCTGTTCGAGGAACGCCTGCACGCTGGTCGCGAACGACTCGTACGGGTGGTGCACGAGGATGTCCTGCCGGGCGATGCTCGCGAACATGTCGGGCTTCATGTTCGGCTCGGTCTGCTGCAGCTGCACGGCGGTGGTCGGCAGGTGCTTGGGGTACTTGAGGTCGGCCCGCGGCATCTTGGTGATCTCGAACAGGCCGGCCAGGTCGAGCGGGGCCGGCAGCTTGTAGACCTCTTGATCGGTCACGTCGAGTTCGCGCACGAGCAGCTCGAGCGTGACCGGGTCCATGTCGTCGGTGATCTCGAGACGGATCGGCGGACCGAACCGGCGGCGCAGCAACTCGCGCTCGAGGGCCTGGATGAGGTTCTCCGACTCGTCCTCGTCGACCTCGACGTCCTCGTTGCGGGTGACGCGGAACACGTGGTGCTCGACGACCTCCATGCCGGGGAAGAGGTCTTGCAGGTGGTTGGCGATCAAGTCCTCGAGGGGGATGAACCGCACGCGCCCGCTGTCGTTGTCGGGCAGCTGCACGAAGCGCGGCAGCATCTGCGGCACCTTGAGGCGCGCGAACTCCTGTCGCATCGTCTTGGGGTTGCGGACGCGGATGGACAGGTTCAGGGACAGCCCCGAGATGTAGGGGAAGGGGTGGGCCGGATCGACGGCCAGCGGCATGAGGACCGGGAAGATCTGCTCGGCGAAGATCTCGCGCATGCGGACCCGGTCGGCCTCTTCGAGGTCGGACCAGTTCTCGATGTGGATGCCCGCGTCGTCGAGGTCGGGCTTGACGAGGTCGAGGAACGCCCGGGCGTGGCGCTCTTGCAGCTCGTGGGCCTTCCGGTTGATGTCGGCCAGCACCTCGTTCGGCCCGCGCCCCACGTTGGTCGGCACGGCGAGGCCCGTCGCGATGCGGCGCTTGAGGCCGGCGACCCGCACCATGAAGAACTCGTCGAGGTTGCTCGCGAAGATCGCGAGGAAGTTGGCCCGTTCGAGCAGCGGCGTGGTCGGGTCCTCTGCGAGCTCGAGCACGCGCTGGTTGAACGCGAGCCAGCTCAGCTCGCGGTCGAGGTAGCGCTCGGCCGGCAGGGTGCCGTCCTCGAAGCTGACGATCTCGTCGAAGTCGTCGAGGAAGTCGGGGGTGACGCCGGCGCCGTCGACGCGGGGTTCGCTGCTGTCCATCGCACCATCGTGCCACCCCCGACCGCCTCGCAGCGTCGTCCCGGGTAAACGCGAGATGACGTGTGGACACCCGGCCGCGGGGGAGGAGCGGTCGAGGGGACGACGACGCCCCCACCGGGTGGGCGGGGGCGTCGTCGTGGGGAGGTCCTGCGGTTACTTCTCTTCGTTCTTCAGGGCGAGGCCCAGGGCGAAGAAGGTCGGCGCCCAGTGGCCGATGAAGATGCCCCAGCGGTCGGACTGCGCCTTGTCGGACGAGTCCTTGCCCTGCGAGGCGAGCCAGGCCACGAGGGCGATGACGATCGAGGCGAAGCCGCCCCAGTAGGCGTGCTTGCTCTGGAGGCCGAGATCGGAAAGGAACTTGACGGGGTTCATGTTGTTCTCCTGACGATGGGATGCGTGCCTTGCGCGGTGCCTCAATCCACTCCCCGGTGCTGGGAGTGCGGTGGCAGGCCGGCTCTGACCCCAGGAGTATGCCTCGCCGCCCCGCTTCTGTACCCCGGTTGTACCCCTCGGGTCAGGTGAGCGGCGTGGCGACGCTCGAAGTGAACGTGGCGCCGTCGGCGGTCACGTCGCTGACGAGACCGCCCACCCGCACGGGCACCGGGGCGAGCGAGCCGTAGACGCCGCTGTTGCCCGCAGCGTCGACGCCCTGGGCGGTGAAGGAGGCCGAGCCCGGTGTCGTGGTGCTCACCGTCCACCCGCCGTCCTGCCAGTCGCCGACGGTGAACTGCGGCGCGGACTCGAGGGTCCACTTCTGGCCGGACAGCGTGTACCGACCGGACTCCGTGTCGTACAGGCCGAAGCTGCAGCCCTCCGGACGCAGGTCGGTCGAGGCGATGCAGCCCGCCACCCAGGCGTCGACGGCCGCGGTCGCCGCCTCGGTGCCGACGGGCGTGAGCGCGGTCGTGAGCAGGGTCGGTTGGGCGATGGCGTCGGCGCCTTCGACCACGGCGGTGGCGGCGGTCGCCGAGTACGACTCGTTCTCGGCGGCGAGGGCGACCTCGTAGCTGCCGGGGAAGGCCTTGAGGCTCACCGATCCGTCGGACCCCCGGGTCACGGGGGCCCCGTCGACGGCGATCTCCGCCGATGCCGGTCCGGCGACCTGCACCGAGACCGTGCCGAGGTCGACCGGCTGGAGCGCCCATCGGTCGAAGAAGAGCAGATCGCGCCCGTCGCGCACGAGCGTGAACTCCTGGGCGTGGGTCGACCCGTCGCCGCGGTGCACGACGGTCTCGACCTGCGCGTCGTCCCCGTCGGTCGAGACGGCACCCACCTGGAACCCGTCGACCCGGTCGCCGGCCGCGGCATAGGCCACGTCGGTCAGCAGCACGTCGCCCTTGGCGACCTCGGTGCCGTCGAGCGCGAGGGCGCGTTCGATCTCGCCGGCCTGGACGGCGCCGAGGTAGTCGCGGACGGTCGCCTCGGGCCGGTGGGAGGCGCTCATCGTGGCGAACGTCACGGCACCCGCCACGACCAGCACGAGCAGCAGGGCTGCTCCACCGATCAGGCCGATCAGCAGTCGTCGACGTCGTGCGGCCTCTTCGGGCGTCCTCGGTGCCGGGGGAGTCGGAGCCTGCGCGTACGCGAACTGCGAGGTCGGCTGGCCCGAGGCGTCGTACGGCTGCTGGTACGCCCCCTGCGGCTGTCCCTGGTCGCCCGGCTGCGGCGAGGAGCCGTAGAGCTGGTCCCCGTAGCCGTTCGCCTGGTGCGGGTTCCCCTCGGGCTGCTGCCCGTACGGCAGTCCCTGGTACGGGAACGCGGCGGGCTGCTCGTGGCCCCCGGCCGGTGCCCCGTCGTGCTGCGGCTCGTCGTGCCCCTGGTCGTCGCCGTCCGGTCTGGTCTGATCGGTCATGATGCCCCCTCGATCGCTGTCATCCGATCCGCAGCATATCGGTGGACCGGAGGGGCCCGCACCCCCCGAGGACGGGCCGTGCCCGGGCGGGGTTCAGCGGGTGAGGGTGTACTGCACGTCGACGGCGTGGTCCGTGAACCCGCGGGCCGCGTAGAGCCGGAGGGCGGCGGTGTTGTCCCCTTCGACGTACAGCGCCGCGGTGCCGGCACCGCGCTCGGCGAGGCGCGCGAACCCGGCGTCGACCACCGCGCCTCCGAGTCGTTCGCCCTGGTGGTCCGGCGAGACGCCGACCGCGTAGAACTCCCCCGGCTGACCCTCGTCGAGCTTCAGCCAGCAGAAGGCCAGCAGGTCGTCGCCGCGCCAGAGCAGGAGGAAGTCGTCGGCGTCGAACCACGACTCGGCCTGCCGGGCGTCGAGGTCCGCCTGGACGAGCGAGCCCTGCTCGGGGTGGTCGGCGAACGCGCGGGCGTTGAGGTCGAGCCAGGCCTCGTCGTCGACTCCCGGCCGGAACGAGGCGACCCGGTCGGCGTCGCGGAGGCGGGGCGCACGGGGTTCGGCGGGGACGTCGGCACGCTGTTGCAGCAGGCGACGGGTCTCGGCGAGGCCGAAGCGCGCGGCGAGCACGCGGGAGCCGGGGTGGTCACCGTGTGCCCAGAACAGCAGCGGGCCCTCGGTCTCGTCGACGAGTCGTTGCAGCAACTCGGCACCGCGACCCTGTCGGCGGTCGTCGGGATGCACGACGAGCTCGGCCTCGCCCTCGCGCAGCACCGCCGCGGCGTGCGCATCGCCGACGACGGTCGCGACGCCCGACCGGACGTCGACCAGGGTCTGGTCGGAGAACGGCGGGCTGCCGTCGGCCGTGGTGGCCGCTCGGGCGAGCGTGGGCACGAAGGAGGCGCCGGTCGCGTCGGCGGCGTCGGTCACCGCGACACCGTGCTCACGAGACGACCGCCTGGGCGTCGTCGTCGTAGACGTTGAACCGGTAGCCCACGTTGCGCACCGTGCCGATCAACGACTCGAGGTCGCCGAGCTTGGCCCGGAGTCGCCGGACGTGCACGTCGACCGTGCGCGTGCCGCCGAAGTAGTCGTAGCCCCAGACCTCGCTGAGCAGCTGTTCACGGGTGAAGACGCGGGAGGGATGCGTGGCGAAGAAGCGCAGCAGCTCGAACTCTTTGAAGGTGAGGTCGAGGGGGCGACCGTGCACCTTCGCCGAGTAGCTGGCCTCGTCGATGACGACACCGGAGGCGTGGATCTTCGAGCCGTTCTGCGACTGGGCGAGGCGACCGGTGACCAGTCGGATGCGGGCGTCGATCTCGGCGGGGCCGGCCGTCTCGAGGATGACGTCGTCGACGCCCCACTCGCTGTTGACGGCGGTCAGTCCGCCCTCGGTGAGCACCAGGACGAGCGGCACCGTGACGCCCGTGGTCCGCAGGATCTTGCAGAGCGACTTGGCGCTGGCGAGGTCGACGCGGGCGTCGACGAAGATCAGGTCGCTCGAGGGGGCGTTCACCAGTTGCGCGGGTTCGGCCGGGATCTGCCGGGTACGGTGGCTTAGCAGGGCGAGAGACGGCAGGACCTCGGGGCCGCCCGCAGACGTCAGTACCAAGAGCTGCGCCACACGACCTCCAGTGAATGTACTGTCGAGCAGTCTAAAACATGAGACCCCGCCACTCCGACCATCCGATGCTAGGGCAGGTCGGCAGAACGGCGGACACGAACGAGGGACGAACGGTGCAGACAGGCGAACGAGACGTCGACGCGACGACGGCACGGCTCAAGCCGATCACGGTCGTCCCGGTCTGGGCCGCCACGCTCGTCGTGGCCGTGCTGATCGGCCTGCGGTCGCCCGCCTCCGAGTACTGGGACCACGTCGTCCTGGCCCTCGGCGGGGCCATCGTCCTCACCTTCGTGCTGCAGCTCGCCACGAGCCAGAAGGACGGCCTGGTCTCGCGAACGATGCTCAGCACTTGCGGCAGCCTGGTGATCCTGGCCGTCGTGACGGGCGTCTTCGCACTCGTCTGAACGCCCGACCCCCGGCTCGTCTGAACGGTCGCCCCGAAGGGCTGGGCACGTCCGCGGTCGCCGGGTAGGCTCGACGGCATGGATTCCCTGCTCGCACTCGAGGTGTTCTACATCGGGCTCCTCGGCCTCGCCACCATCGCCATCGGCTTCGTCTCGGTCGTCGTCCTGCTCAAGTTGTTCAAGGGTCAGCGCTGACCGCTCCATGATCGACATCCCCACCGACCTGCCGTCCGAGCTCGTCCCCCTTTCCTGGTTGATCGGCGTCTGGCAGGGCACCGGCGTCGTCGACTACAAGATCGGCGAGGGCGACCCCGACTCCGAACCGGGCACCGAGCGTCGCACCCACGAGTTCGGGCAGCGCATCAGCTTCAGCCACGACGGCCTGCCCTTCCTCAACTACAGCTCGTTCACCTGGCTGCTCGACGACGAGCACACGCCACTGACGAGCGAGACGGGCTACTGGCGGCTCGAACGTCCGGCCGAGCCGGGTGACCGCGGCCCGGGCATGCTGCCCGGCGTCGGAGTCCAGCCCTTCACGTCGGCCCGGGCGGTCGAGATCCTCCGCACGCCCGACGACGGCTTCGGCCTCGAGGTGCAGATCGCCCACCCGACCGGCGTGAACGAGCTCTACCTCGGTCGGGTCAAGGGGCCGCGGATCGACCTCGCGACCGACGCCGTCGTCCGGTCGAGCAACGCGAAGGAGTACTCGGCGGCCACCCGCATGTACGGCCTCGTCGAGGGCAAGCTCTTCTGGGCGTGGGACATCGCGGCCCTCGGGCAAGAACTGCGCTCGCACGCATCCGGGCAGCTGGCGCGCGTTGACTGACGTCGCCGACGCGTCCCCCGACACCACGGGGCCCGTGGTCTCGCCCTTCTCGTCGCGCGACGGCTTCGTCGACGACGGCTCGGGCGTGGCGTCCCACTACGGCAATCCGCTCGGCGAACAGCGACTGCTCGCCCGGGGGGCGGCGATCGTCGACCTCTCCGACCGTGGCGTGCTGACCGTCACGGGGCCGGACCGGCTCAGCTGGCTCAACTCGCTGACGAGCCAGGCCCTGGTCGGTCTCGCGCCGGGCGTCTCGACCGAGACCCTGCTGCTCGACGCCAACGGCCGCCTCGAGCACGCCGCCCGCGTCCTCGACGACGGCGAGACCACCTGGCTGCTCGTCGACCGCTCCGAGGTCGAACCGCTCGGCACCTGGCTGGACCGGATGCGCTTCATGCTGCGCGTCGAGGTCGCCGACCGCACGGCCGACGTCGCGACGATCGGCTCGATGCACGACCTGCTCGACGGCCCCGACGGCCCCGACGGCTCCGCTCCGCTCGTCCCGGTCCTGACGTCACACGACACGGCGCTCGTGTGGGTCGACCCCTGGCACGAGGTCGCGGCCGGCGGTCACAGCTACGCCGACTCCGACCGTCACCCGGGTCACGACTGGACCTACCGCGAGAGCCTCGTCCGGCGCTCCGACCTCGACGCCCTCGCCGCGTCGCCGGCCGACCGGCTCGCCGTCGCGGGCACCCTCGCCCTCGAGGCCCTCCGCATCGAGGCCTGGCGTCCCCGGCTCTCGACCGAGGTCGACGAGCGGACCATCCCGCACGAGCTCGACTGGATGCGCAGCGCCGTCCACCTCACCAAGGGTTGCTACCGCGGGCAAGAGACCGTCGCCAAGGTGCACAACATCGGTCACCCGCCGCGTCGGCTCGTCATGCTCCACCTCGACGGCAGCGACGGCGTGCTGCCCCCGCGCGGTGCCGAGGTCGTGCTGGCCCCGGCCGCCGGCGGTGCCCCCGACGCGGCCGTCACCGCCGGAGGCGCGGTGTCCGATCCCGAGGCGACCGCACCCAAGTCGGTCGGGCACGTCACGAGCGTCGCCCTGCACCACGAGCTGGGCCCGGTGGCCCTCGCACTCGTCAAGCGCGGCACCGACGAGGCCGCACCGCTCGTCGTCGTCGTCGACGACCTGATGATCGCGGCCGCGCAAGAGATCGTCGTGCCCGCCTCGGCCGGTGCCGCCGCAGGCGTCCCCCGGTTGCCGCGCCTCGGCGCCGTCCGCCGCTGACGGCCTGGTGACGCGGTGCACCCGGGCCCGGTCGTGACCGGGCCGACGCGCGGCGGCGGGCTGCGACGCGGCTGGCACCGCGCCTCCTCGTCCTTCGACGTGCGCGACGCGACGGCGCGGACGATCGCGTCCGGTCCGGCGATCGTCCAGATCGTGCTCGCCGTGGCGGGGGCCTACGCCATCACGCACTACGGACTCGGGCACGCGGTCCCCCTGCTGGCCGTGACCGTCACGATCTCGTCGCTCGGCCTGGCCCGTGACGCCCGTCCGCGTCGGGTGCTCGAGAACGCGGTCGGCGTGCTCATCGGCATCGCGCTCAGCGAGGTTCTGCTCATGGTGGTGGGCAAGGGGCTGTGGCAGATCGCCCTGGTGCTGTTCGTGACGCTCCTCGTCGCCCGGTTCTTCTCGTCGAGCAGCGCCTTCGCGGCGGCCGCCGCGACCCAGTCGATGCTCGTCATGCTGCTGCCCGACCCCGACGGAGGGGCGTTCGTCCGCAGCATCGACGGCGCGGTCGGGGGAGCGGTGGCGTTGCTCGTCACGGCGATCGTGCCGCGCAACCCGGTCGGCCTGGCCCGCCACGACGCCCGGCGCCTGTTCGACGAGCTCGACCGGGCCTTCGCGGCGCTCGTCGGCGCCCTCCGCGCCGACGACGCCCCGCGGGCCGACGACGCCCTCGAGCGGTTGCGGTCGACCCAGCCGGTGCTCGACGACTGGTCGTCCACCCTCGAGTCCGCCGAGTCGATCGCGCGGCTGTCACCGTTCCTCCGCTCCCGGTTGCCCGACCTGCGGCAGCAGGCGACGGTCCGGCGCTACGTCGACCTCGCCGTGCGCAACCTGCGCGTGGTGGCGCGACGGCTCGACACGCAGCTCGGCGACGGCGTCGACCGGTCGGCCCTGGCCGACCTCCTCGAGTCGACCTCGCGCGCGGTCGCCGTGCTGGGCCGGTCGGTGCACGACGTCGAGCAGCGGCCCGTCGCCCGTGAGGCCCTGTCGGCCGTCGCCCGTCGACTCGATCCGACGGTCGTGCTGCCCGGGGCACCCGTGACCGAGGCGATGGTCGTGCTGATGCTGCGCCCGCTGCTCGTCGACCTGCTCATGGCCACCGGCCTGGACCACGACGAGGCCCGAGGCCGACTCGCCCACGTCTGAGGACACCCGCCCCGCCGAGCACCGGCCAACCCATGTCGCGGAGCCCCTGCGCCGTCGCGAGCCACCGTTGGACCGGCCCGTAGACCGAGAGCGGGGCCGCCACCGCCCACTGCCGGTCGAGGTCGACGAGCAGGTCGTGCACGCGCTCACCCGGCACGTTGCGGTGGATCAGGGCCTTGGGCAGCCGTTCGGCCACGATCGAGGGCAGCTCGAGCCCGGCCAGGCGCAGCGAGATCGTGAACGTCGTGGGCCCCTCGGGGGTCACGTCGATCCAGCTCGCGACCCGCCCCACCTCGTTGCAGGTGCCCTCGACGAGGACGCCTCCGGGCTGCAGCCGGCCGGTCATCAACGCCCAGGCGTCGGCGACCTGGGACTCGTCGTACTGCCGGAGCACGTTGAACGCCCGGATCACCGCGGGTCGCCGGTCGCCGTCGAGCGGCACCTCGAAGCCGCCCCGCCGGAAGCTCACGCCCGGCCGCGCCGAGAGGCTCGCCAGCCGGACGCGCTCGGGCTCGATCTCGATGCCCACGACCTCGACGTCGTCTCGCACCTTCAGGAGGCGCTGGTGCAGTTCGAGAGGAGTCGTCGCGCTGGCCCCGTACCCCAGGTCGACGACCATCGGGTCGTCCGCCCGCCGGAACGACGGGTGCGCGGCGATCCAGCGATCGACGCGGCGCAGGCGGTTGGTGCCGGTCGTGCCGCGCGTGACGGAACCGATGGGCATGAGCCAAGTCTGCCATCGGGCCGTCGCGATACGCTGGCGGCATGACTTCGACCCTCATCCTCCTGCGTCACGGCAACAGCGAATGGAACGCGAAGAACCTCTTCACCGGATGGGTCGACGTGCGGCTCACCGAGCAGGGCCGCGCCGAGGCCAAGCGGGCCGGCGAGCTGCTGCGCGAGGCCGACCTGCTGCCCGACATCCTCTACACGTCGCGCCTGACCCGGGCGATCCAGACCGCCGACATCGCGCTCGAAGAGGCCGACCGGCTCTGGATCGACGTCAAGCGGTCGTGGCGACTCAACGAACGCCACTACGGCGCCCTGCAGGGCAAGGACAAGGCCCAGACGCTCGAGCAGTACGGGCCCGAGCAGTTCCAGACCTGGCGTCGCTCGTTCGACGTGCCGCCGCCCCCGCTCGACGACGACAGCGAGTTCTCGCAGGCGCACGACAAGCGCTATGCCGAACTCGGCATCGACGCGCCGCGCACCGAATCCCTCGCCCTCGTCATCGAGCGCATGCTGCCCTACTGGCACAGCGACATCACCGAGAGCCTGGCCGCCGGTGACGTCACCCTCGTCGTCGCACACGGCAACTCGCTGCGCGCGCTGGTGAAGCACCTCGACGGCATCGGCGACGACGAGATCGCCGAGCTGAACATCCCCACGGGCATCCCGCTCGTCTACGAGCTCGACGACGACTTCGTGCCCACCGGCCCGGCCCGCTACCTCGACCCCGAGGCCGCCGCCGCCGGTGCCGCCGCCGTCGCGAACCAGGGCAAGAAGTAGCGCCTCCCGACGTTCCCGCGCCCCGCGCCCCGTTCTCGGGGCGTGGGGCGCTTCGGCGTCCGGCACCCCCGGCACCCCCGGGTTCGGGGCGGTCGTCAGACGAACCGCTCGCTGATCTGCATGACCAGGTCGTCCATGTCGACGGGTGCGCTCGTGTCGACGCGGATCACGGGCCAGTCGCCGAGTGGCCCGGCCGCAGCGGCCCATGTCGGCCACGAGGCCCGGGCCGATTCGACCGTGCCGTGCGCCGGGTGACGGCCGCCGGACGCGAGCCGGTCGACCACGCGCTGCAGCGCGGTGTCGGGGTCGACGTCGCACCACACCTCGACCGTGCGGGGCGACCCGGCACGCTCGACGCCGGCCCGGGCGAACTCGAGGTCGCGCTCCCGGTGCCAGAAGGCGTCGACGACGACCCCCGCCTCGACCTCGCCCGCCATCGCCCAGACGGTGTCCATCGCGATGCCACCGAGGGCCTCGGGGGCGATCATCGGCCCGGCCAGGTCGACCAGCGCCTCCTTGACGGGGTCCTTCGCGAGCAGCGGGCATCCGAGCACCCCGGCGAGCGTGGCCGAGAGGGTGGTCTTGCCCGATCCGGGCAGACCGTTGACGAGGATCGCGACTGAAGCCATGCCCCCATCCTCGCGGACGACGCAGGCCGGACCGGACGCAGGAGGCGCGGTGCCCGTCGAACGGTCACCGCGCCTCCTGTGGTCCGAGGGTCGATCAGACCTCGGGCGCGACCCAGTCGCCGGTCGCGAGGTACTGGACCTTCTTGGCGATCGAGACGGCGTGGTCGGCGAAGCGCTCGTGGTAGCGCGACGCGAGGGTGGAGTCGACCGTGTCGACGGCCGCGCCCTTCCAGGTCTCGCCGAGCACCTTGTCGAAGACGCTGAGGTGCAGCTCGTCGATGCGGTCGTCGTCGTTGCGGATCTCTTCCGCCAGGCGGACGTCCTCGGTCGTGAGCAGCTCGGTGAGCTTGTTCGCGATGGCGACGTCGAGCTCGCCGAGCTCTTTGAACGTCGGACGCAGCGACTTGGGCACGACCTTCTCGGGGAACCGGTAGCGGGCGAGCTGGGCGATGTGCTCGGCCATGTCGCCCATGCGCTCGAGCGAGGCGCTGATGCGCAGCGCGCTGACCACGATGCGCAGGTCGCGGGCGACCGGGTTCTGGCGGGCCAGGATGTCGATGGCCAGCTCGTCGAGGGCGATGGCGCGCTCGTCGATCTTGTCGTCGTCGGCGATGACCTGCTCGGCCAACGAGACGTTCGACTCGTTGAAGGCCGTGGTCGCGTTCGCGATCGAGACGGCGACGAGGCCGGCGATCTCGACGAGACGCTCCTGCACCTCCAGGAGTTCCTGCTGGAATACCTCGCGCATGTCGTGTTCGACCCTCTCGTCGTTGGGGCTCGGTGGCCCTGGGAGCACGGTGGCTGTGAGCGACGTGCGGGACGCACGCTCGGCTCGTGACGTGGGGGCAGAGTCGCCCGCACAGTCCCGACGATGCTCTCCGGTGAAGGTTAACGACCGGTGATCACCGCCTGAACTCTGACCAAAGTACAGCGGATGGGACGACCTCCCGTTCATCCGCCCGCTGGGGGGTCACTACTGTGAACGACATGGAATCCGCCTGGCTGGTGCCGTTGTCGCTGGCCTTCGGGGTCGTCGTCGGCGCCGCGATCGTGGTGGTCGTCGTCTCGGCCCACCGACGAGCCGTGCGTGCCGCGGCACTCGTCGACGTCGCCCTGCCCGACGGCATCGACGCCGTGCTCGACGCACTCGAGTCGGCGGGCCTCGTGGTCGACCCGTCGGGCAACGTGCTCAAGGCCTCGGCGGCGGCACGTCAGCTCGGCCTGGTCTCGGCCCAACAGCACCTCGTGCATCCCGAGGTCGAGACGATCGTGGACGCGGTGCGTCGGCACGGCGACCCGGTGGTCGATGAGCTCACCCTCCCGCGCCTGCCCGGCAGCGAGGCCACCATCGCCGTGCACGTGCGGGCTGCTGCACTCGGTGGACGATTCGTGCTGGTGCTCGCCGAGGACCGCACCGAGGGTCGTCGGCTCGACGACATGCGCCGTGACTTCGTCGCGAACATCAGCCACGAGCTCAAGACGCCGATTGGGGCCGTCGGCCTGCTCGCCGAGGCGCTGGAGTCCGCGTCGTCCGACCCCGAGCAGGTGCGCCACTTCGCCGCTCGGCTGACCCGAGAGGCCGGCCGCCTCGGCCGCCTCACGCAGGACATCATCGAGTTGTCGCGTCTGCAGGCGACCGACGCCCTCGAGACCAGCGAGTCGGTCGACGTGCGCCACGTGGTCGACACCGCTGTCGACCGCAACCGCGTGGGTGCCGAGGCGAGGGGCATCGACCTCGTCGTCCGGGGTGGCAAGCACGCGCACGTGATCGGTGACCAGGCGATGCTCGTCACTGCCGTCGACAACCTGGTCGCCAACGCGATCAACTACTCGCCGGACGGTTCGCGGGTCGGCATCGGCGCCACCCTCGACCAGGCCGGCGTGGTCGAGATCTCGGTGACGGACCAGGGCTACGGCATCCCCGACGACGAGCTCGACCGGGTGTTCGAGCGGTTCTACCGGGTCGATCCGGCCCGCTCGAGACGGACCGGCGGCACGGGACTCGGACTCGCCATCGTGAAGCACGTGGTGCAGAACCACGGCGGCGACGTGCGCGTCTGGTCGCAGGTCGGCAAGGGGTCGACCTTCACCCTGCGCCTGCCGGCGGCGGACGTCGACCCCGTCACCCGATCGATCCCGACCACGGCCGCCTCGGCACCCGAGCACCAGGAGACACGATGACCATGGAGACCCGATGACCCACATCTTGATCGTCGAGGACGAAGAGTCCCTCAGCGAGCCGCTCGCCTACATCCTGCAGCGCGAGGGCTACCAGGTGAGCGTGGCCGAGGACGGACCGGCCGCCGTCGCGGCGTTCGACAAGACCGGTGCCGACCTCGTGCTGCTCGACCTCATGCTCCCGGGCATCCCGGGCACCGAGGTCTGCCGCGTGATCCGCACGAGGTCCCAGGTGCCGATCGTCATGCTCACCGCCAAGGACAGCGAGGTGGACATCGTGGTCGGCCTCGAGCTGGGTGCCGACGACTACGTCACGAAGCCGTACTCGACCCGGGAGCTGCTCGCCCGCATCCGGGCGGTGCTGCGCCGCCGCGTCGACCCCGACGACCTGTCCGACTCGATGCTCGAGGCAGGCGACATCCGCATGGACGTCGAGCGTCACGTGGTGACGGTCCGCGGGGACGACGTCGCCATGCCCCTCAAGGAGTTCGAGCTGCTCGAACTGCTCATGCGCAACGCCGGCCGCGTGCTCACCCGCGGTCAGCTGATCGACCGGGTCTGGGGTTCGGACTACTTCGGCGACACCAAGACGCTCGACGTGCACATCAAGCGCATCCGCTCGAAGATCGAGGCCGTGCCGTCCGAGCCGAAGGCGCTCGTGACGGTGCGCGGTCTCGGCTACCGCATCGAGGCCTGATCCCGAGGGCGGGCCGTCGGCCCGTCCCCACCGCGCCGACGGCCCCGAGGAGGCGCGGTGCACGGAGTACGCGAGAGGCCCGGCACCGCACTCGGCGGGCCGGGCCTCTCGGCTGACGTGGTGGAGACGCTACGGCGTCGGCGACGAGGAGGGCGCTTGCTGGGTCGCCTCGGGCAACGGCGTCGACGACGGCGTGGCCTCGCCGGACGGCGTGGGCGAGGGCAGCAGGGTGGCGTACTCGCCCAGCGCGCCCGTGAGGACGGGCACGACGAACGACTTGCCGGTCTCGCTGCCGTACTGGACGAAGATCGTCACGAGGGCACCCGGGTCGGAGTCGAGGGACTCCATGAGGAACTGGTCCTGACCGGGCTCGGTGCCCAGCGAGACCTGCGACGAGCCGTCGAGGTCGACGGTCTGGGTCTTCTTGCCGTCGGTCGTGGGGTACTCGAACGAGACCTCGGCGGCCTCGTCGCTCGTGTTGAGCACGACCATGCTGAGGCTGGCGGTGCCGCCGTCGCCCTCGCTCGCGGTGAGGGCGATCGCGTTGCGCACCTGGATGGCGCCCACGTTGACGCTCGTGCCGTCGCTCGCGTCGTACTGCTTGGTGGTGGCCTGGGGGCTGATGAAGTTGCAGCCGGCGGCGGTCAGGACGACCACGGCACCGACGGCGGCGGCCGAGACGAGCCGCGTCGTCAAGCCACGCGACTTCAGGGTTGGGGCTCGCACAGGTGTCCTCCAGGATCAGCGTCACGACAAACGTACGTCGTCCAGCTTATCCGCGCCCGCAGGGGTCGGTTCCTTAGGGCAGCCTTACCAACGCCGGCTTATGGTATCCTGGGTGTCGCAGAATGGAGCCTGATTCATGCAGTTCGAGGTCGGCGAGACCGTTGTATACCCGCACCACGGGGCAGCGACAATCTCAGAAGTCAAGAAGCGGATCATCAAGGGCGAAGAGAAGCTGTACCTCAAGCTTCGCGTCACCCAGGGTGATCTGACCATCGAAGTACCCGCAGACAACGTCGACCTGGTCGGCGTGCGAGACGTCATCGGCAAAGAAGGGCTGGACCGCGTCTTCGACGTGCTCCGCGCCCCCTTCACCGAAGAGCCGACCAACTGGTCGCGCCGCTACAAGGCGAACCTCGAGAAGCTCGCCAGCGGTGACGTCATCAAGGTGTCCGAGGTCGTCCGTGACCTCTGGCGTCGCGATCAGGACCGTGGCCTCTCGGCCGGCGAGAAGCGCATGCTCGCCAAGGCTCGTCAGATCCTGATCAGCGAGCTCGCGCTCGCCGAGAAGACCGACGAAGAGAAGGCGTCGAGCGTCCTCGACGAGGTCCTTGCGTCCTAGCACTCCCGACGACCGCTCGGTCGACGACGGCGGGGTCCACACCCCGTCCGCCGCCGGTCGGGCGGTCGTCGTCGTTGCGGCCGGAAGCGGCACGCGCCTCGCCCTCGGCAAGCCGAAGGCCTTCGTCGAGGTGGCCGGGCGCAGCATCCTCGAACGCTCGCTCGACGCCGTCTTCGCCTCGGCCGTGCCGACGCAAGTCGTCGTCGTCGTGCCCGAGGCGCTCGTCGACGAGTCCCGCACCCTCGTCGACGCCCTCGCCGGCCCGGCCCGTGACTACGCCTCCGTCGTCGTCGGCGGTGCCACCCGCCAGCAATCGGTCGCCGCCGGCCTGACGGCCCTGGGGCCCGACGTCGAGACCGTGCTCGTCCACGACTGCGCCCGACCGTTCACGCCCACCGCCCAGTTCGACCTGGTCGCGACGACCGTCGAGGCGAGCGGTGACGGCGTCGTCCCGGGGCTCCCGGTCACCGACACGATCAAACGCGTCGACTCTGACGCCGCCTTCGTCGTCGACACCGTCGACCGCAGCGAACTCGTCGCCATGCAGACGCCGCAGGGGTTCCCGCGCGCCGCCCTCGACCACGCCTACGCGACGGCGTCCGTCGAGCACACCGACGACGCGGCGCTCTTCGCCGCCGCCGGTCACCGCGTCCGCGTCGTGGCGGGCGACCCCGTGGCCTTCAAGATCACCACCCCGTGGGACCTGCGCCGGGCCGAGACGGTCGTCGCCGAGACCGAGGCGACCCGGCCGGGTCCTGACGCGAGCGCTCGACCGGCCCCGCGCCTCCTGACCGGGGTCGGCACCGACGTCCACGCGTTCGACGCGGCCCAGCCGATGCACCTCGGGCTGCTGCACTTCCCGGGCGAGGCGGGCCTCGCGGGCCACAGCGACGGCGACGCGGTCGCCCACGCGATCGTCGACGCCCTGCTCTCGGCCGCGGGCCTCGGCGACATCGGGTCGAGTTTCGGCACCGACGACCCCCGGTTCGCCGGGGCGTCCGGCGACGTCTTCCTCACGGCGACCCTCGAGCTGCTCGCGGCGGCGGGGGCCGCTCCGGTCAACGTCGCCGTCCAGGTCGTCGGCAACCGGCCCCGGCTGTCCTCCCGCCGCGTCGAGATGCAGGCGGGGCTGACGCGCGTGGTCGGCGCCCCGGTGAGCGTGTCGGCCACGACGACCGACGGGCTCGGCTTCACCGGTCGGGGCGAGGGCGTGGCCGTGATCGCGACGGCACTCGTCACGCGCGACGGGTCGTCCACGGGCCACGGGGCGTCCCCGGGCGACGCGACCGAAGCCGCGTCAAATAGGCTGATCACGTGACCATCAGGCTCTACGACTCCCGTCAGCAGACGCTCGTCGACTTCGTCCCGCTCGTGCCCGGCCAGGTCGGGCTGTACGTCTGTGGACCCACCGTCCAGTCGTCGCCCCACATCGGGCACCTGCGTTCGGCTCTGGTCTACGACCTCTGGCGTCGGTGGTTCACCTACCGTGGCCTCGACGTCACCCTCGTGCGCAACGTCACCGACATCGACGACAAGATCCTCGCGCTGGCCGCCGACACGACCGAAGAATGGTGGGCGCGCGCCTACCGCTACGAACTCGAGTTCACCGCCGGCTACCAGGCGCTCGGCATCCTGCCGCCGACCTACGAGCCCCGGGCGACCGCCAGCGTCAGCGAGATGCAGCAGATCATCACGACCCTGCTCGAGAAGGGGCACGCCTACGTCGCCCCGGACGGCTCGGGCGACGTCTACTTCGACACCGCCGCCTGGCCGACGTACGGTGCCCTGACCAACCAGTCGATCGACGACATGGCACCCGCGGCCGACGCCGACCCGCGGGGCAAGCGCGACTCCCGCGACTTCGCCCTCTGGAAGGGCCACAAGGCCGACGAGCCCGAGTCCGCCTCGTGGGCCTCGCCCTGGGGTGACGGGCGACCCGGCTGGCACATCGAGTGCTCGGCGATGTCGGCCCGCTACCTCGGTGAGGCGTTCGACATCCACGGCGGCGGGCTCGACCTGCGGTTCCCGCACCACGAGAACGAGCTGGCGCAGTCGACCGCGGCCGGCATGGGCTTCGCCTCGTACTGGATGCACAACGGCCTCGTCGCCGTCGAGGGCCAGAAGATGTCGAAGTCCCTCGGCAACTCCATCTTCGCCGCCGACTTCCTGGCGCAGGCCCGTCCCGTCGTCGTCCGCTACTTCTTCAGCGCCGCGCACTACCGGTCGACCATCGACTACCACGAGGGCGCGCTGCTCGAGGCCGAGGCAGCCCTCGACCGCGTCGAGACGTTCCTCGAACGGGCTCAGCGTCGCCTCGCCGACACGCGCTTCGCCGGTGTCGGTGCCCGCGTCGTGCCCGACGAGTTCGGCGAGGCGATGGACGACGACCTCAACGTCCCCCAGGCCGTGGCCGTGCTGCACGACACGGTGCGCGCCGGCAACGTGGCCCTCGACGACGGCGACCTCGACACCGCCGCGCGCTCCTGGCAGCACGTGGCCGCCATGGTGGCCGTGCTCGGCATCGACCCGACGGCGCCCGAGTGGCGTGCCGGTGACGAGGCCGACGCGCACCGCGCGCTCAGCACGCTGGTCGACGTACTCTTGGCCGAACGCCAGCAAGCCCGGGCCGATCGCGACTTCTCGCGGGCCGACGAGATCAGAGGCGTCCTGACGGGCGCCGGCATCACCATCGAAGACACCCCCAGCGGGTCGCATTGGAGCCTCGAACAGTGAAGAACACCAGCGGAGCACGCAAGGGCCGTCCCGGCAGCAGTGCCGTGCGTCAGGGCAGCAAGGGCAAGCAGGTCGGCAGCGGCGGCCAGGGGCGCCAGGCGCTCGAGGGCAAGAAGCCCACCCCCGCGGCGGAGGACCGCCCGTACCACCCCGCGGGCAAGGCCAAGGCGGCGCGCGAGCGACTCGAGGCGGCCCGTGGTCGTGGCGGAGCCGGTCCCCGTGCCGGATCGCCGATCGCCGGTCGCGGCGGACCGGACGCCCCCCGTCGTCGCCCCAAGTCGGCCGACGACCACGAGATGGTGACCGGTCGCAACTCCGTCGTCGAGGCCCTGCGGACGCGCATCCCCGCGACGACGCTCTACATCGCCGCCCGCATCGAGATGGACGAGCGCACGAAAGAGATCCTGCAGCTCGCCACCCGCCGCGGCCTGCCGATCCTCGAGGTCATGCGCCCCGAGCTCGACCGCATCACCGGGCACGACTCCGTGCACCAGGGCGTCGCGCTCAAGGTGCCGCCGTACGAGTACGCGCACCCCGTCGACATGCTCGAGGCCGCGGTCAAGCGCCAGCAGAAGCCGCTCTTCGTCGCGCTCGACGGCATCACCGACCCGCGCAACCTCGGAGCGATCATCCGCTCGGTGGCCGCGTTCGGCGGGCAGGGCGTCATCGTCCCGCAGCGTCGTTCGGTCGGCCTGACGGCGTCGGCCTGGAAGACCTCGGCCGGCGCAGCCGCGCGCATCCCCGTCGCGATGGCGTCGAACCTGACCCAGACCCTCAAGTCGTTCAAGGAGCAGGGCGTGTTCGTCGTGGGCCTCGACGGTGACGGCGACGTCATGCTGCCGGGGCTGGAGCTCGCCGACCGCCCGATCGTGGTCGTCGTCGGCAGCGAGGGCAAGGGCCTGTCGCGCATCGTCGCCGAGACCTGCGACGCGATCGTGTCGGTGCCGATCACCGGTGCCGTCGAATCGTTGAACGCCGGCATCGCGGCCTCGGTCACGTTGTACGAGATCTCGAAGCTCCGCGCCGAGCGCAAGAAGAAGTAGCGCGGGCGCCCGCGAGACGCGGGGCCTCGAGGAGGCGCGGGTCGGCTGGTCGCCGGCCCGCGCCTCCTGCGTTCTCAGACCTTGCTGCGCCAGTCCTCGTCCGCGTCGGCCTCGTCGGCCTCGAGCTGGGCGGCCTCGGGCAGCGTGAGGGACTCGGTCGCGGGCTCGATCACCATCTGCTCGTCGCGACGGTGGCGCAGCACGTCGTTGATGTACGAGGTGAGGGCTTCGGCGATCGGCACGTCGCGGTTCTCGGCCTGCGACTGGTACCAGCGGTGCTCGAGCAGCTGGTGGAAGACCTCGGCGGGTTCGAGCCGTCCGCGCAGGTCGCGGGGGATCGAGCGCACGACGGGCTCGAAGACGCGCGAGGCCCACTCGTGGGCGATCATCTCTTCGTCAGAGTCCGACTGGTCGGTGCGCATGCGGTACGCGTCGAGGTCGTTCAACAGTCGACGGGCCTGGTTCTCTTCGACGTCGAGGCCGGTGAGTCGGAGCAGGCGGCGCGAGTGGTGCCCAGCATCGACGACCTTGGGCTGGATCTTGACCTGGCTGCCGCCCTCGGCCGTCTTGATGGCCAGTTCTTCGATGTCGAAGCCGAGGTCGTTCAGGCGTTCGACGCGGTCGTTGATGCGCCAGCGCTCCGAGCTGTCGAAGGTCTCGGCCCCGGTCAGTTCGGTCCAGAGGCTGCGGTACGCGGCGACGATGCCGTTGCTCACGTCGACCGGGTCCAGGTTGTCGTCGAGGCGACCCCCGGCCTCGAGGTCGAGCAGTTCGCCGGCGATGTTGACGCGGGCGACCTCGAGGTCGTTCTCGCGCTGCCCGTTCGAGAGGCCGCCCGGGTAGAGCTTGCCCGTCTCGGCGTCGACGAGGTACGCCGCGAACGCACCGGCGTCCCGGCGGAACAGCGTGTTCGACAACGACACGTCGCCCCAGTAGAAGCCGATGATGTGCAGCCGGACGAGCAGGAGGGCGAGCGCGTCGACGAGGCGACGAGCCGTGTCGGGGCGCAGCGTCTGCGAGTACAGCGCCCGGTAGGGGAGCGAGAACTTCAGGTGCCGTGTGACGAGCACCGGGTTCAGCGGCGACCCGTCGGCGTCCTGGCGGTTGGTGATGACCGCGAGCGGGTCGACGCACGGGATGTCCATGCGCTGCAGCGTGCGCAGCATCTCGTACTCGCCGCGGGCCATCTCGCCCGACGTCTCCTTGATGGCGATGACGAAGCCGCTGAGGTGCGCGAACCGGACGAGGTGGCGCGAGATGCCCTTGGGCAGGGTCGCGATGGCCTCGTCGGGCCACTCCTCGAGCGGGAGGGCCCAGGGCAGGTCGAGCAGCGCCGGGTCGGCCGTGGCCGAGGTGATGTTGAGGGAGTCGGGCATGAGGGCCTCTCGTGCGGGGGAGCGCCGCCTGAGGCGAGGCGGCGGGGGAGGTTCGGGAGGCGCGGGGCCGGAACGCGGGACGGCCCGCCGGGTCGATCGGAGGAGTGCTCCGAGCGGACTCGACGGGCCGACCCGACGGGGTGCTACGCGCTGACGACGGCCTTGTCGCCGAGGCGCTCGCCGCTCTCGGTGTCGAAGACGTGCACGTGGTGCGCCTGCGGGGTGACGTAGATCGTCTCGCCCAGCTTGGGGTGGTTGCGACCGTCGACACGGACGACGACGTCGACGCGGTTGCCGTCGACCTCGGTGTGGCCGTAGAGGTACCCGTCGGCGCCGAGCTCTTCGACGACGTCGACGGTGACCGCGAGGCCCTCGCCGGTCGTGTTGACCACGACGTCCTCGGGACGCACGCCCACGGTCACGCTCTTGCCGTTGGCCTGGCCGACGGTGTCGCGGTCGACCGCGGTGACGGCGGTGCCGAACTGGATGCCACCGTCGACGACGTCGGCGGGCAGCAGGTTCATGGCGGGCGAGCCGATGAAGCCGGCGACGAAGACGTTCTGCGGCTTCTCATACAGGTCGCGCGGCGTGCCGACCTGCTGCAGGACGCCGTCCTTCAGCACGGCGATGCGGTCGCCCATGGTGAGCGCCTCGGTCTGGTCGTGCGTGACGTAGACCGTGGTGACGCCCAGTCGGCGCTGCAGCGACGCGATCTGGGTGCGGGTCTGCACGCGCAGTTTGGCGTCGAGGTTCGACAGCGGCTCGTCCATGAGGAACACCTGGGGCTGACGCACGATGGCGCGGCCCATGGCGACGCGCTGACGCTGACCACCCGAGAGGGCCTTGGGCTTGCGCGAGAGGTAGGGCTCGAGGTCGAGCAGCTTGGCGGCCTCGAGGACGCGGGTGGCCCGCTCTTCTTTGCCGACGCCGGCGATCTTCAGGGCGAAGCCCATGTTCTCGGCGACCGTCATGTGCGGGTAGAGCGCGTAGTTCTGGAAGACCATCGCGATGTCGCGGTCCTTCGGCGGGACGTCGGTGACGTTGCGGTCGCCGATGTAGATGTCACCCGAGTTGACCTCTTCGAGGCCCGCGAGCATGCGCAGGGTGGTCGACTTGCCGCAGCCGGAGGGGCCGACGAGGACGAGGAACTCGCCGTCGGCGACCTCGAGGTCGATGCCGTCGACCGCGGCGCGGGTGCTGCCGGGGTAGAGACGAGTTGCCTTGCTGAACGTGACTGACGCCATGATCTTCTCCTTCACCGGCAGGTACGTGCCGGACGATCCGTTGTGAATGGACGGTGATCAACTTCAGAGGTCTGCGGTGACCACCACCGATCAGCATGCCATGAAAATCTCTCGGATCACCACGGGAGCGCCTCTTCTCCACCCGCTCTCGCCCGCGCCTGGCGGACTTCTGCCAGGCTCGCCTCGTACCATGTTTCGTGGCCACGACTCGTGGCGACCGTCCCCACCACCCGCTCGACGCGACCATGCGAGGCCGTCGCGCACCGGAGCCCCATGACTGACCTGAATCCCGACGACTCGTCGTTGACCAAGAACCAGCGGCGCGCGGCGGCCCGCCAGAAGGCCCAGCTGGCGCGCCAGAAGCAGAAGCGGCGCCAGCGCGCGGGCAAGTGGGCGCTGCAGGGCGGTCTCGCCCTCGTGGTGATCGCGATCGTCGTCGGCGTCGTGCTGGTCATCACGAACAGCATCCGCCCGGCCGGCCCCGGCCCCGCCAACATGGCCAGCGACGGCATCAAGATCGGTCAGGGCTTCGAGGCCGTGCAGACCGGGGCCCTCGGCCCCGACGACGAGCCCACGGCGTCGGCGTCCACGGCGTCGAGCGACACGGTCGACATCGTCGTCTACCTCGACTACCTCTGCCCCATCTGCGGCGAGTTCGAGCAGGCGAACAACGACTACATCAGCGGCCTCGTCGAGTCGGGGGCGGCGACGGTCGAGTACCACCCGGTCGCCATCCTCACGAACCAGTCCCTCGGCACGAAGTACAGCAACCGGGCGGCCAACGCGGCGGCCTGCGTGGCGAACTACTCGCCGAACTCGTTCTTCGACTTCAACACCGCGATGTTCGAGCAGCAACCCGAAGAGGGCACGCGCGGTCTCGACGACTCGCAGCTCGCCGACATCGCGACCGGCGTCGACGGGGTGACGAAGGCGAGCGACATCACCAGGTGCATCGACGACGACGAGTTCGGTTCGTGGGTGACGGCGGCGACCCAGCGGGCCATCGACGGTCCCTTGCCGAACAGCGACCTCGACGCCCTGACGGGCACGCCGACGGTCCTCGTCAACGGGCAGAAGTACGACGGCAGCCGTCCGTTCACGGTGCAGGAGTTCCGCAGCTTCGTCGTGACGGCGGCCGGCAACAGCTACACCGAGTCGGGCACGGCCAGCCCGTCGCCGACCCCGACCGAGTCGGCTCCTGCCGAGTCGGCCCCGGCCGAGACGCCGGCCGGTTAGGTCGTCATCCGGGGGTGCGGAAGCACCCCCGTGCGGTCCCGGGCGGCCACGGGCAGCTCGTGCAGCACCACGTCGCGCACCTCGCCCGCGTCGAGGGTCAGCGTGAGGTAGGTGGCGTGCGGCTGGCGACGCCGGTCCGTGGGCGACCCCGGGTTCAGCAGGCGCAAGCCCGCAGGGGTCGTCGTGTCCCACGGGATGTGGCTGTGCCCGAACAGCAGCAGGTCGGTCTCGGGGAAGTCACGGTCCATGCGTCGCTCGCGCGCCTCCTTGGCTCCCGTCTCGTGCACCACGGCGAGGCGCACGCCCTCGATCGTCGTGCGGGCCACCTCGGGCAACCGGGCGCGCAGCGCGTCGCCGTCGTTGTTGCCCCAGACCCCGATCAGGAGGCGCGCGCGGGCCTCGAACTCGTCGAGCAGCGGTTCGCCGGTCCAGTCGCCCGCGTGCACGACGACGTCGGCCCTCTCGACCGCGGTCCACACGGCACCCGGAACGGCCTTGGCCTTCTGCGGCACGTGGGTGTCGGACACGACGAGGACGGAGGTCGGCATGCCTCCCACGCTAGGCGCGCGTCGGGTCGCGGGGGCACCGATCCGGCCCGATATTCTCGTGACGGGGTTGGCTGTCCTAGTCGGGCCGATCACCCCCGACGCCTCCGTCGGCGCACCGGCACGCGGCCGTGCCCGGCCGTGCCCTTCCCGGCGCCCCTCTCGACCCCCGCACCCCCAGAAACGAGGACGACACCGTGGCACTCTTCCGCAGCCAAGAAGCCGAGGTGGCCAAACAGGACGCCGCGGTCCGGCACTCCCTCTGGGCCGACGCGTTCGGCACGCTCGCGACGCGCGCCGTCCAGATCATCGCGGTGCTCGTCGTCGCGATCGGCGTCATCTACGTCTTCCTCAGCCTGAGCCTCGTCACCCTGCCGGTGCTGCTCGCGCTGATCTTCGCCTCGGCCATGCTGCCGGTCGTCGCCTTCCTGCGGCGCCACAAGGTGCCCTCGGTGCTCGCGACCCTGATCTGCCTCTTCGCCGTGTTGATCATCCTCGGGCTCGTCGCCTGGCTGATCGTCTGGGCCGTCGAGAGCCAGGCCAGCTCGCTCGCCGACTCGGCCACCTCGGGCTTCAACAAGCTGCAGGACTGGGTCACGACCCTTCCGTTCTCGATCAGCGACCAGCAGATCGACGACGTCCGCAACACGGCCGTCGACTTCGTGACGAGCTCGCAGTTCGGTTCGGGCGCACTCGCCGGCGCCTCGGCCGTGGGCAGCTTCGCGACGGGCCTCGTGCTGATGATCGTCGTGCTGTTCTTCTTCCTCAAGGACGGCCCGGCGATCTGGGAGTTCCTGCTCCGTCCGTTCAAGGGTGAGAACTACGCCCGCGCCCGTCGCATCGGCGACAAGACGGTCACCACCCTCGGCGGCTACGTGCGCGGCACGGCGACGGTCGCCGCCGTCGACGCCATCGGGATCGGCGTCGGCCTCTGGATCGTCGGCGTGCCGCTGGCCCTGCCGCTCGCGGTCATCGTGTTCCTGACGGCGTTCATCCCCCTCGTGGGCGCCACGGCCGCGGGCATCCTCGCGGCGCTCGTCGCCCTCGTCGCGCTCGGCCCCGTCCAGGCGCTGATCGTCGTCGGCATCGTCGTCGTCGTGAACCAGCTCGAGGGCAACTTCCTGCAGCCGGTGCTGATGGGCCGCACGTTGCAGCTCCACGGCCTCGTCATCCTCGTCGCCCTGACCGCCGGCACGATCCTCGGCGGCGTCGTCGGGGCCGTCATCGCCGTGCCGCTCATGGCCGTCGTCTGGGGCATCACCCAGGTCTGGAACGGCGACCACCAACCGGCCGAGATGTTCCGCCAGAAGCGGCCCGAAGAGGTCCGCTAGCGCTCACGGGCGAGGCGGGGCCCGCAGGAGGCGCGGTGCGAGGACGACTCGCACCGCGCCTCCTGCGCGTCCGCGGTCGAGAGCCCCCCTCGCGCGGGCGTTCGAGAGAAATGTGCAGCAACTGCACTCAAATGGTTGCGGATCGTCAACGAAAGCGTATGGTTGACATTCGGCAACCAACGGACCCGGCCAACGGCGGTCAGTCCTCACCATCTCGAACCACCGGAGCGCACCTTGTCGCAGACCACGACCGCCGCGGGCACGAAGCCCGCGGCACCTCACGAACCGGGCGAAGCGCCCGGCATGAGCCACCGCGAAGTCCTCACGGCCCTGTCGGGCCTGTTGATGGGCATGCTCGTGGCGATCCTCTCGTCGACCGTCGTGTCGACCTCGCTGCCGCGCATCGTCAGCGACCTCAACGGCAGCCAGACCTCGTACACCTGGGTCATCACCGCGACCCTGCTGGCCACCACCGTCAGCACCCCGCTGTGGGGCAAGTTCAGCGACCTGACGAACCGCAAGGTGCTGCTGCAGGTCGCCCTCGTGCTGTTCGTGCTCGCCTCCGTCGCCGCGGGTTTCTCGCAGAACACCGCGACGCTGATCACCTTCCGCGTCTTCCAGGGGCTCGGCGCCGGTGGCCTCACCGCACTGGTGCAGGTCGTCATGAGCGACATCATCAGCCCACGTGAGCGCGGCCGCTACATGGGCTACCTCGGCGCCGTGATGAGCGTCGGCACCATCGGCGGGCCGCTGCTCGGCGGCGTGCTCACCGACTCGATCGGCTGGCGCTGGAACTTCTTCGTCGGCGTACCCGTCGGCGTCGCCGCCCTCATCGTCATCCAGCGCACCCTGCACCTGCCCCCGAAGCCCAAGAAGGCCGTCGTCGTCGACTACTGGGGCGCGGGCCTGATCGCCGGCGGCGTCTCGCTGCTGCTCGTCTGGGTGTCGCTCGGCGGCAAGCAATTCGACTGGAACTCGACCACCAGCTGGCTGATGGGCGTCGGCGCGGCCGTCCTGCTCGCGCTTGCCGTCGTCGTGGAGTTCCGCTCGAAGGAGCCGATCATCCCCCTGACGCTCTTCACGAACCGCACCTTCACCTTCGCGGTGATCGCCTCGCTCAGCGTCGGCGTCGCGATGTTCGGCACCAGCGTCTTCCTCGGCCAGTACATGCAGCTCGCGCGCGGCCAGTCCCCGACCATGGCCGGCATCCTGACCCTGCCGATGGTGCTCGGCCTGCTGATCTCGTCGATGGTCGCCGGTGCGCTCATCTCGAAGTACGGCAAGTGGAAGCCCTACATGATCGTCGGATCGGTCCTGCTCGCCGCCGGCCTCTTCCTCATGTCGACCATCGAGTACGACACGAACTTCGCCATCGTCTCGGTCTTCATGTCCATGATGGGGCTCGGCATCGGCATGGTCATGCAGAACCTCGTCCTCGTCGTGCAGAACTCGGTCGACGTCAGCGTCGTCGGTGCCGCCTCGTCGAGCGTCGCGTTCTTCCGCAGCCTCGGCGGCACGATCGGCGTCTCGGTCATGGGTGCCGTCCTCGGCACCAAGGTCTCGGGCTACATCACCGACGGCCTCACCGACGCCGGGGTCGACCCCAGCGCGCTCGGCAGCGGCGGCTCGACGAGCATCCCCGACCTCAGCACCGTGCCCGGCCCGATCCGGACCATCATCGAATCGGCCTACGGTCAGGGCGTCGCCGACGTGTTCCTGATCGCGGCCCCGCTGGCGATCATCACCATCGTGTTCGTCTGCCTGCTGCCCAACGTCGAGCTCGGCACCAAGACCGGCCTCCAGCGTGCGGCGGCGAAGACGGACGACCCGGCGGACGGCGCTGCCTCGGCCTCGGCCTCGGTCGAGCACGACGGAGGCGCGGCTCCGGTCGACGCGAACGCCGCGTCCCCGGCCGCCAAGGGAGCCGCGGCCACGGCCGGCCTGGCCCCCGCCGTGTCGAGCGCCCCGGCGACGGAGTCGACGCCGGCACCGGTCTCGCCGATCGACGAGGGCCAGCGCCGTCACCACGGCCACACGACGACCGCCACCGGTACCATCGACACGATCATCGCGACGGGCGCCGCCGAGGTGGCAGGGCACCCGGTGCCCGCCGACGAACTGGCCGAGAGTCCGGTGTTCTCGTCCCTGGTCGAGGAGAAAGATGTCGCAGCCGACCGTTGACGGCCAGCCCGAGGGTGCGGTGCTCGACGCGCCGCGCCCCTCGGGGGGCGACCCTGCCGACCAGGCCGCACCGCACCTCCTCGGGGCCGCAGGGCAGGCCGCACCGCACCTCCCGGGTCCCGACGACGACGGCCGCGAGGGCCTCATGGCCGGCGTGGTCGACGAGATCGGCTCGATGATGGTCGAGGCCAAGCGCACGATCGCCGCGGCGGCGTCGCGCTTCGACCCGGACGTGCCGCCCACGGCCTTCTACGTGCTGCGCTACGTGATGAAGCACCAGCCGTGCAGCGCCGGTGACATCGTCAAGGCGATGGCGATGGACAAGAGCGCGGTCAGCCGGCAGGTCACGTTGCTCCGCGAGGCCGGGTTCGTCGACGTGGTGCCCGACGCCGCCGACGGACGGGTCATGACCCTGCGCAGCACCGAGCGCGCCGAGAGCCGCATGCTCGAGGTGCGCCACGAGAACCGCGCCGTGTTCCGCAACCACGTCGAGGGCTGGTCCGACGACGAGCTCGCCGAGTTCGCCGGCTGGCTGCGCCGGTTCAACACCCCCGCCGGGTAGCGCCGGAGCCGTCTGGCAGCGCCCCGCCCCGCGACGACGAAGGCCCCCTCCCGTGACGGGAGGGGGCCTTCGTGCGTGCAGGCGGGTGCTAGATGGTCGCGGTGTCGATCACGAAGCGGTAGCGGACCTTGCTGGCGACGACGCGCTCGTAGGCCTCGTCGACCTCGTCGGCGCCGATCGTCTCGATCTCGGCTCCGATGTGGTGCTCGGCGCAGAAGTCCAGCATCTCTTGCGTCTCGGGGATGCCGCCGATGTTCGAGCCGGCGAGGCTGCGCCGGCCACCGATCAGCGAGCCGGCGCTGAACGACTGCGGGTTCTCGGGCAGGCCGACGAACACCATGGTGCCGTTCAGGCGCAGGGTGCGGGCGTAGGCGTCGATGTCCATGTCGGCCGAGATCGTGTTGATGATCAGGTCGAACGAGCTGCGCAGCTGCGTGAACGTCTCGGGGTCGCTCGAGGCGTAGTAGTGGTCGGCACCGAGCTTGAGGCCGTCCTCCTGCTTGGACAGGGTCTGGCTGATGACGGTGACCTCGGCGCCCAGCGCGTGGGCGATCTTGACGGCCATGTGGCCGAGCCCGCCCATGCCGACGACCGCGACCTTCTTGCCGGGACCGGCACCCCAGTGCTTGAGGGGCGAGTAGGTCGTGATGCCGGCGCAGAGCAGCGGCGCGGCCTCGTCGAGCGAGATGCCCTCGGGGATCGACAGCACGTAGTTCTCGTCGGCGACGATCTGCTTGGCGTAGCCGCCGTAGGTGGGCTCGCCCGAGTACTGGCGGCCGTTGTAGGTCGCGACGTTGCCCTTGACGCAGAACTGCTGCTCGCCCGCGAGGCAGTTCTCGCACTCGCGGCAGCTGTCGACGAAGCAGCCGATGCCGACGCGGTCGCCGACCTTGTGCTTCGTGACGTCGGAGCCGACCTCGGTGACGATGCCGGCGATCTCGTGGCCGGGCACCATCGGGAAGATGGCCTTGCCCCATTCTTCGCGGGCCTGGTGGATGTCGCTGTGGCAGATGCCGGCGAACGCGATGTCGATCTGGACGTCGTTCGGGCCGACGTCGCGCAGTTCGACCGTGGAGTGCTCGAAGGGGGCGCCGGCGGACGGCGTGAGCAGGACGGGGACGGTGGTGGGCATGAGATGACCTCTCTGCGAGTGGTGGTGCGGTGGTGGTGCGCGCCCCGCGGGCGCGACGGATTCCGACGACGTTGTGGGATGCAACCCAGCCTAGGCGGCGCCCCCGACAGCGGCTCCCAGAGAAGCGGCGGACCGGAGGAGGCGCGGGTCGTCGACCCGAGGAGGCGCGGCTCAGCCGAGCAGCTCGGCCTGCCAGACGAGCGCCGCGGCCCCGACCAGGGGGCTCTCGTCGCTCAGGCCCGAGCGGACGACCCGGACGCGACGGGCGTACTCGTTGACCGGCGCCTCCTGGACCGCGGCCCGGACGAGGTCGAGGTAGTCGTCGCTGACGCGCGAGAAGCCGCCGCCGATCGCGACCACGTCGAGGTCGAGCAGGGTCGTGACCGACGAGATCGCCTCGCCCACGGCGTTCGCGGAGCGACGCACCGCCGCGACGGCGATCGCGTCCCCGGCGACGTAGCCGGCGGCGAGGTCCTCGCCGCGCTCGCCCGTCCAGCCTCGTTGCCGGGCCCAGGCGACGACGTTCGGGCCCGAGGCGATGACCTCGAGCGTGGCGGCCCAGGCGCTCTCGCCCTCGGGGCGGTCCGCGATCTGGATCTGGCCGATGTGACCGGCGTTGCCCGTGCCTCCCGAGAGCAGCCGGCCGTTGACGATCAGGCCGCCGCCGACGCCGGTCGAGACGGTGATCGCGAGGGCGTTGTCCGCCCCCTGCGTGGCACCCACCCAGTGCTCGGCGAGGGCGAGGCTGACGCCGTCGAGCCGTAGCGTGACCGGGGCCGCGTCGGGCAGGGTCGACGCCGCCAGGGCCGCCACCTGCTCGCGCAGCGGATAGCCGCGCCAGGCGTGCAGGTTGATCGGCGAGACGGTGCCGTGCACGAGGTCGACGGGCCCGGCGCTGCCGATGCCCGCCCCGACGAGGACGTGACCGTCGGGCAGGGCGTCGAGGGCGTGCGCGACGACCGCGCGGACCGCCTCGGCGAGTTCGTCGGACGTCGACCCGGCACCGGTGGGGCGTCGGTCGCGACTTCCGTCGAGGAGGGCTCCGTCGGAGGCGACCAGCGCCGCCTCGACCTTCGTTCCGCCCACGTCGACGGCCAGTGCGTAATCGGTCACGTCGGCCAGCGTAGCGGGGGAGTGCGGCCCGACCGCGTGCCGGAATAGGGTGGCTCCCGGCACGCTGACGAAAGGCACCCCCATGGACACCACCGACGGTCGGGTCGCCGTTCTCGGCGACGCCCTCATCGACGAGCTCCGGACCGACGAGGGCTCGACCGACCACGTCGGCGGGGCCGGCCTCAACGTCGCCGTCGGGCTGTCTCGCCTCGGCGTGCCCACGACCTTGCTCGCCTCGATCGGGGACGACGCCGACGGCGAGGCCATCCGGTCGTTCCTCGCCGAGCACGGCGTCGAGCTCGTCCCGACGATCAACCCCCTCGGCACCGGCCGGGCGGTCTCGCTGCGGGTGGCCGGCGAGCCGACCTACGTCTTCACCGACGCCGCCGTCGCCCGCGGTCTCGACTTCTCGCCCGGGCAGCGGGCCGTGCTCGACGCCGCCCCCGTGGTCGCCGTCAGCTCGTACCCGTTCGACGACGCCCCGCTGACCGATCGCTTGCTGCGCGCGGTCGGCACCGACCCCGTGCGGCTCGTCGTCGACCCGAACCCGCGGCCGGGGTTCCTGCCCGGCGGGGCCGCGCAGATCGCCGACTTCGCCGCCGGCTTCGAGCGGGTCGCGGCCTCGGCCCTGCTCGTCAAGATCGGTGACGACGACGCCGAACTCGTCGCCGGGCGCTCGCTCGACGACTGGCAGGAGGCGCTGCTCGCGGCGGGCACCGGGGGAGTGCTCGCGACCCGCGGCTCGGCCGGGGCGGGTCTGGTGCTGGCCCCGTCGGCCGGCGACACGGCGGGCACCTCGCTCACCCGCGGCATCTCGGACGCCGACGGCGAGGTCGTCGACACGATGGGTGCGGGCGACGCGACCTTCGCGTCGATCGTCGCCTCGTTGCTCGCCGAGCGGCGCGGGCCCGGTTCGGTCGACTGGGCGGCCGCCCTCGGGCGGGCCATGGACGTGGCGGCGGCGACGGTCAGGGCTCCGGGAGCGCTCCTCCGGCTGCCCCGGTGACGTCGGCGGGTCCGGTGGTGCGCGCCTCCTGCGCCCGCCCGCCTCGCCCGCCGGGCGGGAGGCTCAGCCCAGCGACTCGGCGACCGCCCGCGCCTTGCCCGACAGGTACCAGTGCGATCGGGCGCCGGTCTCGACCGGTTGCATGCCGACGACGACCTTGCCGCGCGAGTGCTGCTCGGCGAGGTCCTCGAACGCCTGGGCGATGTAGTCGAACGGGTAGAAGCCCGAGACGAGCACGCGCAGCTTGTTCTCGGCGATGAGCTTCGCGAGGGCCGAGAGGATCATCGCGGGTTCGGTGTCGTCGCGCTCGGCGCCGATGAAGCGGATCTCGCGCTCGAGGCGGTCCTCGCTCGAGCTGAAGCGCGCCGGCAGCACGCCGAGGTCGGTGCTGAGGGCGGGGTTGTCCCCGCCGAAGTTGTCGATGAACGCCGTCACGTGGCGGTCGGTGCCCGCGGCCTTGTCGATGCGCTCGCGGAGGCCTTCGCCGTAGTCGACGGGCACGACCCCGATCGAGCGGAGGTAGTCGTGGTTGCCCGGGCTGCAGGTGCCGATCACCTTGGCTCCGAGCTGCAGGGCGAGCTGGCACTCGATGTGGCCGACGCCGCCCGCCGCGGCCGTGATGACCACGACGTCGTCGGGTCCGAGGTGCAGGCTGCGGACCGTGTCGTAGGCGGTGGCCCCGGCGAGGTAGAGCCCACCGGCGACTTCCCACGGGACGTGCTGCGGCTTGGGCACCACGGCGCTGGCCGGCACGGCGATGTAGGTCGCGTGCGCGCCGCCGCCCACCGCGTGGCCGATCACCTCGGCGCCGACGGAGAAGTTGCGCACGGCGGCCCCGCGCTTCTTGACGATGCCGGCGAAGCACGACCCTTCGCGGGCCGGGAAGTCGAGGGGCAGCCGGTCGACGAAGTCCCCTTGCCGGATGAAGTTCTCGATGTGGTTGAGGCCGGCGCAGATCACCTCGACGACGACCTCGTCGTCGGCGGGCGTCGGCAGCGGCTGCTCGACGAAGTGCAGCTGCGAGACGTCTCCGTACCCGTCGAACTCGATGGCCTTGCCCGGTCGTGCCATGACGCGCCTCCACTGCTGTCGTCGCGGCGGCGCCAGTGCCGTCGCGAGGGTGAGTGAAGTGTGCGCCCTCCGGACCGCCGTCGCCCGGAGGACGCGCTTCGAGTTGCCTGGACGCACCGTGCCGCGGTGCGGCGCCGACCGTCGGGAGGCGCGGGTCGGCCTCGTCGTCAGAGCTGGTCGGTCGGCACCGAGAAGGTGTCGCAGGCCGTCGCGCCCTGGCTGCGCCCGGTCTCGAACCACCTCTGACGCTGCTCGGCCGAGCCGTGCGTCCAGGTGTCGGGGTCGACCTGGCCGCCGCTCGCGGACTGGATGCGGTCGTCGCCGACCGCCGCGGCCGCGTCGAGCGCGTCGGCGACCTGCTGGTCGGTGACGGGCTCGAGGAACGTGGTGCCGTCGGCGTCCGCGATGGTCGACGCCGAGCCGACCCACGCCCCGGAGTAGCAATCCGCCTGCACCTCGAGCCGGATGGTGTCGGAGCCCGGCCCGGTGTCGCTGCGGTCGGCGCGGTCGAAGGCCCCGGTCAGCTGCTGGACGTGGTGGCCCCACTCGTGGCCGACGACGTACATCTGGGCGAGGGGGCCGCCGCTTGCGCCGAACTGCGACCGGAGCTGCTCGAAGAAGTCGGTGTCGACGAAGAGGGCCTCGTCGGGCGGGCAGTAGAACGGGCCGGTGGCGCTCGTCGCCCCACCGCAGCCGGTGTCGGTCGAGCCGCTGAAGAGGAAGAAGTCGGGGGTGCGGTAGTCGGTGACGCCGAGTGCCGGGGCCTCGGCGGCCCAGTACGCGTCGAGCGAGTCGGCCGCACCGACCATGCGGCAGTCGACGCTGTCGTTGGCCTGCGCGCCGGTGGTGCACTCGGACGACAGGTCGCCCTCACTGACCGGCTGGGCGCCTCCGCCGGCCGTCCCACCGCCGAGCAGTCCCGAGACGTCGACGCCGGTGACCTGGCTGATGAGGAAGACGGCGATCACGCCGACGATGCCGATGCCGCCGCCGGCGACACCCACCGTGCGACCGCGACCGCGTCGCTTGACCTTGCTGCCGTCGAGGCGCGCGTCATCGTTGAAGGACATGTCGCCGACGGTAGCGCAGGGCGGGGGTCAGTGCCCTTCGGCGGCTTCTTTCGCCTCGCGCTCCTTGCGGAGGACCTCGCGGCCGGCGTTGCGCTCCTTGACACGCAGTTCTTCTTCGCGCACGTCGGCGTGGATGCCGCGTTCGGTGCGCAGCCAGTCGGGCATCTCGTCGAGCAGGGCGTGGATCTCGTCGGTGGTCATGACGTCGTCGACGCCGGCGCGGGCGAGGCCCGAGGTCGAGATGCCGAGCTTCTGGGCGACGACCGGCCGCGGGTGCGGACCGGTGCGGCGCAGGTCGGACAACCACTCGGGCGGGTTCGTGCTGAGCTCGGCGAAGGCCTCGCGCGTGACGGGGGCGGCCTGGAACTCGGCGGGCGTGGCCGGCAGGTACACGCCGAGCTTCTTGGCGGCCGTGAAGGGCTTGAGGGTCTGCGGCTGCTTGCCGGACGGCGCGTCGGAGGTCATCTGCCCAGGGTACCGGGCCGATACCCTCGACCCATGACGACCGAGCCGACCCGCGTCCCGTTCCGCATCGGGGTCGTGCCCGGCGTGACCCTGTCGAAGTGGTCGAGGCTCTGGGAGGAGCGCCGCCCCGAGACCCCGCTGGCCTTCGTGCCGCTCACCGACCTCGACGCGGTGCCCGCCCTCGACGACGATCGGGGCGACGACCGGGTCGACATGGTCCTGGCCCGACTGCCGATCGAGGTCGAGGGGTTGTCGGTCATCCGCCTCTACGACGAGCGGGCCGTCGTCGTCGTGCCGAAGGACCACGCCGTCGCCGCGGCCGGCGCCGAGGACGAGGTCGAGGCCGCGGCGTTCGCCGACGAGCACCGGCACGACCTCGACCCGTCCCTGTCGCTCGCCGACGCCGTGGCCGTCGTCGCGACCGGGGCCGGCGTCGCCGTCATGCCGCAGTCGCTGGCACGGCTGCACGCCCGGAAGGAGGTCACCTACCGTTACGTCGCCGACCTGCCGCCGACCACGATCGCGCTGGTCTGGCCCGAGGGCGAGCTCACCGACGACCTCGACGACTTCATCGGCGTCGTGCGGGGTCGCACGGCCCGCAGCTCCCGGTCGAGGAGGCGCGACGAGCCCGAGCAGGAGGCCCCGGCCCGCAAGGGGTCGGCTCCCGACCCGCGCGGGGCGAAGCCGAAGCGCACGCCGCCGAAGGGCCGAGGGCCCCAGCGCGGCACGGGTCGCAGCCGACCGCGCCGAGGGCGCTGACCCCCTCGCCGACGGGCCGGCCGGTCTGCCAAGCTGAGCGGGTGTCGAAGGAGCCCCGCATGTCGAAGAAGATCTGTCTGCTCACCGGTGCCGGCCGCACGAACTCGATCGCGAACGGCATCGCCCACGAGCTCGCCGCCGACGGCTGGGACCTCGCGCTGACCACCTGGGACGGTTACGACGCTGCCATGCCCTGGGGACTCGCGGCCGTCGACGTGGGCTCGCTCGTCTCCGAGCTCGAGGCCGCGGGTGCGCGCGTGGCCGTGTACCCGGCGGATCTGGCGGACCCCGCTACCCCCGCGCGCCTCCTCGGGGCGGTGAACGACGACCTGGGGCCGGTGACGGCGCTCGTGCTGTCGCACTCGCACAGCGTGGACTCGTCGATCCTCGACACGACGCTCGAGAGCTGGGACGCGCACTACGCCGTCAACGTGCGGGCGGCGTGGCTCGCGATCAAGGCGTTCGCCGAGCAGCTGCCCCCGGTCGACCTGCTCGACGAGGGTGCCCGCATCGTCGCCCTGACGAGTGACCACGTCGTGCACAACCTGCCCTACGGCTCGAGCAAGGGTGCCCTCGACCGGCTCGTCATCGCGGCCGCCCGGGAGCTCGGGCACCTCGGCGTCTCGTCGAACGCCCTGAACCCCGGGCCGATCGACACGGGCTGGATGGACGACGAGATCCGCGCGAGCGGCATCGAGCGGCAACCGACCGGCCGTCTCGGCACGCCCACCGACCTCGGTCGGGTCGTGCGCTTCCTGCTGTCGCCCGAGGGACGCTGGATCTCGGGCCAGCTGATCAAGGCCGACGGCGGCTTCTCGGTCTGACCGGTCCGGCCCGCCGCCCGACCACGGATCGCCGCGCCCTGTACCCCGCGTCGCTGGGTGACGGGTCGGCGCAGGCGGGGTACCGTCCACGCCACCACCGCGCGGCACCGGACGCCGACGGACGGATCGACACACCAAGGAGGCGCGATGTCGTTCAGCAAGGGAGATCACGTCACCTGGAACACCCCCCAGGGCGAGACCCACGGCACGGTCGTGGAGAAGCGCGTGAAGGAGTTCCAGCTCGACGGGCAGAAGTTCAAGGCCTCGGACGACGAGCCCTACTTCGTCGTCGAGAGCGACAAGAGCGGGGCGAAGGCCGCCCACAAGGGTTCGTCGTTGAGCCCGAAGAAGAAGTAGCACCAGCCGCACCCCACCCACCACCGCCCCACCCCACGAGGAGAACACCATGGCCGACCTGAACGACGTGCGCTGGAACGACGAAGCGCGCGACAAGATCCTGACCGACGCCGACAACGTGCTGCGCGACGCCGTCCGCGACGCGGCCGCAGCCCACTCGGGCGAGTCGTGGGAGGAGTCCTTCAAGGCGATCAACGACGCCGTCAAGGACCGCTTCATCGACTACGAGCCCGGCCCGGACGTCCGCAAGTACGCCGAGGCGATCGAGCGCGGCGACTTCAGCTGACCCGCGCCTCCTGGCCGGCGTCGATCCGTCGCACCCGTGAGCTCAGCGCCACGGCCACCGCGACGGCGACCACGAGGCCGGCCAGGGCGGCGAGGGTGGCCGGGGTGCCGATCACCTGGGTGAGCGGTCCGACCACCACCTCGCCGACGGGCACGCCCGCCAACGACGCCAGCGTCAGGCACGAGAAGACGCGCCCCAGGTAGGCCCCCGGCACCTGCCGCTGGACGGCCACGTCCAGCGGCACCGTGAAGACCTCGAGCCCGACGCTGGCGGCGAAGAGGCCGAGGCTGATCCAGAAGAACCAGTGCAGCGGGTCGAAGACCACGGGGTCGGTGCCGTAGGCGAACGACAGCAGCACGAGCGGCAGGGCCAGCGCCGCGGCGCCGAGGCAGGCGGCCCACAACCGGAGCCGCCCGCGGAGGGCCCCGGCCCAGTACGCCCCGACGATCAGGCCGAGGGTCTGCAGGGCACCCGCGAACCCCCAGAGCAGACGTCCGAACGACTGGTCGGCCACGAGCGGGCCGACCACCTGGACCCCGCCCGCGAAGGCGAACTGGAACGTGAACGCGAGCGCCGCGGTCGAGACGAGCCAGCGCGTGCGCCAGACGAAGCCGAGTCCGCTGCCGAGGTCCTCGAGCACCGACGTCCCTCCGGAGGCGCGGGCACCGTCCCGGGGCAACCCCACGAAGACGACCGCCGCGACCACGTAGACGACCGCGCCGACGGCCAGGGCGACGCCCGATCCGGCGGTCGCCACCACGGCCCCGCCCACCGCCGTGCCGATCACCAACCCGACGTTCATGCCGACGCGGCTGAGAACCGTCGCGTCCCGCAGCCGGTCGTCGGGGACGGTCTCGCGCAGCAGGGCGCTCGTGGCAGGGCCGAAGAAGGCGGCCGCGGCGCCGTTCACCGCGCCGACCGCCGCGAGGGTGGGCAACGTCTCGGTCTGCGTCAGCATCAGGGCGGCCGCGACGACGAGCGACGCCGCCGACAGCCACGACGAGGCGATCGCGACGGTGCGTTTCGAGAAGCGGTCCGCGAGGGCACCGCCGACCAGGACCAGCGCGATGTTGGGCACCGACCGGGCGACGACCACGAGCCCGAGGTCGACGGCGTCGGCCCCCAGGTCGATCGCCGCGAAGACGATGGCCAGGGGCGCGAAGCCGCTGCCCACCCACGAGAACAGGCGCCCGACCCAGAGGGCCCGGAAGGCAGGCATTCTCAGCAGCGACCACGGCACCGCTGAACTCTATGCCGACGCACCGTGTGCGGACGCCGCGTCCCGCGGCGTCGTCATCCGCGCGGGGACGACCTAGGCTGACCCCGATGGACGCCCCCGAGCCCGACACGACCCGCGCCGACGTCACCGACGTCCCGCCGGTCGCTGCGGTGCGCGAACCCGGCCGCTACCGCAAGGGCATCGCCAAGCGCGAGGCGATCCTCGACGCGGCCCTGCCGGTCTTCGGCAAGGTCGGGTTCCACGGTGCCACCCTGCGCGAGATCGCGCGGCGGTGCGGCGTCTCGCACCAGTCGCTCATGCACTACTTCCCGACCAAGGACGAACTGCTGATGGCCGTGCTCCGGCGGCGCGACGAACGACTGCGACGCCACTTCGACGACGACGGTGGCATGCGCGTCGACGAGCTCGTCGCGCTCGCCGAGTACAACGTCGACGTGCCGGTCGTCATCTCGCTGTTCATCACGGCGTCCGCCGAGGCCACCTCACCCGACCACCCGGCGCACCGCTACTACGCCGACTACTACGAGCGCATCGTCTCGTCGACGTCGGCCTACCTCGGGCTCGCCCAGGCCCGCGGCTGGTTGCGCGACGGCTACACCGCCGAGTCGGCGGCTCGCGTCGTGCTCGCGGTGCAGGACGGTCTGCAGTTGCAGTGGTTGTACGAGCGCGACGCCGTGGACGTCCCGGCCCTGATGCGCCTCGTGATCGCGAGCGTCCTCACGGTGCCGACGAGCGAACTCGACGCCGCCGTGCGCGAGGCGGCCGGGCACGCGGGCTGACCCGCGCCTCCTCGGCGGACGGGCGACGGCCGGCGGCGGACGGCGGGCGTCCGCTACTTCGCGCTGATGCGCTGGAACTTGCGGATGCACAGCGGCACGAAGACCACCAGCATCACGGTGATGCCGAGCAGGACGGTCGCGTAGGGGTGCTGCATCGTCCAGATGTCGGGCACCGGGGTGGCGCCCAGGTTGCCGAACGAGGTGCGGGCGGCCTGCACGAGCGACGACACCGGGTTCCACTCGGCGAAGACCCTCAGCACGGTCGGCAGGGTGTCGCTCGGCACGAACGCGTTCGAGACGAAGGTCAACGGGAACAGGATCATGAACGACGCGTTGTTGATGGTCTCGGGCGTCTTGACGCTCATGCCGAGCAGGGCCATCACCCAGCTGAACGAGTAGCTGAACAGCAGCAGCAGGGCGACCCCGCCGACGAACGAGGCAGGTGAGGCGTTGACCCTCCAGCCGACGGCGAGACCGGTGAGCATCATGATGACCATCGAGATCGTGTTGAGCGCCAGGTCGCTGTTCGTGCGACCGATCAGCACGGCCGACGGGCTCATCGGCAGGGTGCGGAACCGGTCGATGATGCCCTCCTTCAGGTCTTGGGCCATGGCGGCACCGGAGAAGGTCGAGCCGAAGACCACGGTCTGCGCGAAGATGCCCGCCATGAGGAACTGCGTGTAGTCGGTGCCCTGGACGGCGATGGCACCGCCGTAGACCTGGCTGAAGAGCAGGACGAACATGATCGGTTGCAGCACGGCGAAGATCAGCATGTCGGGCGAGCGCTTCACCTTGATCAGGTTGCGCTTGGTGACCGTCCAGCCGTCCGAGGCCCAGGTGCCGAGGCCCGTGTCGGTCGACGGGACGAGCGTCTGCGCCAGGGCGGAGGTGGTTCCGGTGGTGGTCATGCCCGTGCCTCTCTCTTCTTCGCACCGCGCCGGCCGCGACCTCGACCGCCGGCCGGGTCGTCGTCGGGGGAGTCGTGGTCGTCGCCCGCGTCGTCGTCGGCCGCGCGGTGGCCGGTGAGCTGGAGGAACACGTCGTCGAGGGTGGGGCGTCGCATGCCGGCGTCGTGCAGCTCGATGCCGGCCGCCCCGAGGTCGGCGAGCGTCCGTTGCAGGGCGGTCGGGCCGTCGGTGACCGCGACCTCGAGCTGGCGACCGTCGGCCCCGACGGCCGGCTCGGAGTCGCCGTGCCGCCGGAGCACCTCGACCGCCTGGTCGGCCCGCGCCTCGTCGACGAGGGCGACGACGAGGCGGTGGCCGCCGACCTGGGCCTTGAGCTGGTCGGCCGTGCCCTCGGCGATGACGGCGCCACCGTCGATGACCGAGATGTCGTCGGCCAGGCGATCGGCCTCCTCGAGGTACTGCGTGGTCAGCAGCACCGTCGTGCCACCGTCGACCAGCCCGGTGATGATGTCCCAGAGGGCGAGGCGGCTGCGGGGATCGAGCCCCGTCGTCGGCTCGTCGAGGAAGAGCACGCGCGGGTTCGTCACGAGCGCCCCGGCGAGGTCGATCCGTCGGCGCATGCCGCCCGAGAAGCCCTTGACCGGCCGGTCGCCCGCAGCGGCGAGGTCAAAGACCTCGATCAGCTCGCGGGCGCGATCCCGACTCACTCGGCTGCCCAGGTGGTACAGCCTTCCGATCATGTCGAGGTTCTCGAATCCGGTGAGGTTCTCGTCGACGGCGGCGTACTGCCCCGAGACGCCGATCGAGCGGCGCACGGCCTGGGCGTCGGCGACGACGTCGAGCCCGGCGATCGTGGCCGTGCCGGCGTCCGGACGTTCGAGGGTGGTGAGCATCTTGACGCCCGTGGTCTTGCCCGCGCCGTTCGGCCCGAGCAGCGCCTTGACGGTGCCCTCGGGCACGATCAGGTCGAGGCCGGTCAGTGCGTGGACCGGGCCGGACTTCGACCGGTAGGTCTTCGTGAGGCCGCGGGCCTCGATCATCGCCATGGGTGCTCCCGGTGCAGGGGGCCCGTCCATCCGCAGACGGGTCCGTCTTGGCGGCCGCTGTGCACCGCCTGAACGCGCCCAAGGTAGCGCTGTCCGGCCCTCGCCGCCAGTGCCGATCGACCCCTCGTGGAGAAGGAGGCGCGGCCACGTTACGGTCTCGTGTCAAACCTTGCCAGGTGGCAAGTTCCGCCCTACATTCATCCCATGACCACCATCGACGAGACGGCGGGGCCGTCCACCGCTGAACAGCTCCTGCCCGTCGGCATCGGCGACGACGCCGTCGCCCTCGCCCGCCGCTGGGCGCACGAGGCGTCCGGCGCCCCGAGCACCGGTTCGGCCCACCTGCTCGCCCAGGTCCTCAAGGACGAGTCGGGCCTCGCGTTCACGATCGGTTTCGTCGACCGGGTCGTCCGGCCGGAGGACCTCGGCGTCGCGGCCCGCAACCTGTCGACCCTGGCGAAGCAGGCACCGGCCTTCCTGCCGTGGCACATGCGTTCCGCCGTGCGTCTCGGCGGCGTCATGGCACCCGTGCTCCCCGGCGTGGTCGTGCCGATCGCCCGTCGCGTCCTGCGCGGCATGGTCGGCCACCTCATCGCCGACGCCCGGCCCGCCAAGCTCGGTGCGGCCATCGCGAACATCAAGAAGGACAGGACGCGGCTGAACCTCAACCTGCTCGGCGAGGCCGTCCTCGGTGACGCCGAGGCCGAGCACCGCCTCGCCGGTACCCGGGCGCTCCTCGCCCGCGACGACGTCGACTACGTGTCGATCAAGGTCTCGTCCATCGTCAGCCAGCTCTCGATGTGGGCCTTCGACGAGACCGTCGAGCGCGTCGTCGAGAAGCTCACCCCGTTGTACGAACTCGCCGCCCAGTCGCCGAAGCCGAAGTTCATCAACCTCGACATGGAGGAGTACCGCGACCTCGACCTGACGATCGCGGTCTTCACGCGCCTCCTCGACCAGCCGCAGCTGAAGGGCCTCGAGGCCGGCATCGTCCTGCAGACCTACCTGCCCGACGCCCTCGGCGCCCTGCAGCACCTCACCACCTGGGCGACCGAGCGGGTCGACGCCGGCGGGGCCGCGATCAAGGTGCGCATCGTCAAGGGCGCGAACCTCGCGATGGAGACCGTGGACGCCACGGTGCACGAGTGGCCGCTCGCCACCTACGGCACCAAGCAGGACAGCGACACCAACTACAAGCGCGTCCTCACCTGGGCCTTCACCCCCGGACGCACCCGTGCCGTCCGCGTCGGCGTCGCCGGCCACAACCTCTTCGACATCGCCTTCGCCCACCTGCTCGCCGAGGCCCGTGGCGTGAGCGACCGGGTCGAGTTCGAGATGCTGCTGGGCATGGCCGAGGGGCAGGCCGAGCTGGTCAAGGCCGACGTCGGCGGGCTGTTGCTCTACACGCCCGTCGTGCACCCCCGCGAGTTCGACGTCGCCATCAGCTACCTGATCCGCCGCCTCGAGGAGAACGCGTCGAGCGAGAACTTCATGTCCGCCGTGTTCGAACTCGCCTCGAACGAGGCCATGTTCGAGCGCGAGAAGGGCCGGTTCCTCGCCTCGCTCGCCGAGGTCGACGGAGACACCCCGGCACCGCACCGCGTGCAGAGCCGCCTCGACGCGGCCCAGGCGTTGCAGCCCCGCGCGGCCGGCAGCGGCTTCGACAACGAGCCCGACACCGACCCCGCCCTGGCCGACAACCGCGCCTGGGGTCGTGAGATCGCCGCCCGCTCGGCCGACTCGCGCCTCGGCGTCGAGCTCATCGAGTCCGCCCGGGTGACCGACGAGGCCACGCTCGACGCGATCGTCGCCGAGGCTGTCGCCGCCTCCGCCGCCTGGTCTGCCCGCGGAGGCGCGGGTCGTGCCGCGATCCTGCGCGAGGCCGCGGCCACGCTGTCGGCCCGCCGCGCCGACCTGATGGAGGTCGCCGCGAGCGAGACCGGCAAGACGGTCGCCGAGGGCGACGTCGAGGTCAGCGAGGCCATCGACTTCGCCAACTGGTACGCCCACCTCGCCGAAGAACTCGACCGGGTCGACGGTGCGACGTTCGTCCCCGAGCGACTCACCCTCGTCACGCCGCCCTGGAACTTCCCCCTGGCGATCCCGGCCGGCTCGACCCTCGCCGCGCTCGCCGCGGGCAGCAGCGTCGTCGTCAAGCCGGCGGGCCAGGCCAAGCGCAGCGGGGCCGTCATGGTCCAGGCGCTCTGGGACGCCGGCGTGCCCCGCGAGGTGCTGAAGCTGGTCGACGTCGACGAGGGCGACCTCGGTCGTCACCTGGTGTCGCACCCGTCGATCGACCGCGTGATCCTCACCGGCGCCTTCGAGACGGCCGCGCTGTTCACCAGCTGGCGCAACGACCTACCCCTGCTCGCCGAGACGAGCGGCAAGAACGCCATCATCGTCACCCCCAGTGCCGACCTCGACCTGGCCGCGTCCGACGTCATCAAGTCGGCCTTCGGCCACGCGGGTCAGAAGTGCTCGGCGGCGAGCCTGGTGATCCTGGTCGGCTCGGTCGCCACCTCCGAGCGCTTCCGCCGTCAGCTCGTCGACGCGGCGTCGACCATGCGCGTCGGACTGCCCTCCGACCCCACCACGCAGATGGGCCCGATCGTCGAGCCGGCCCACGGCAAGCTCGAACGTGCGCTCACCACGCTCGGCGCGGGCGAGACCTGGCTCGTCGAGCCGAAGCGACTCGACGACACCGGGCGCCTCTGGTCGCCCGGCGTGCGCGCCGGCGTCGCCGCGGGCAGCGAGTTCCACCTCACCGAGTACTTCGGCCCGGTGCTCGGCGTCATGACCGCGAAGACGCTCGACGAGGCGATCGAGCTGCAGAACGCGACCGACTACGGCCTGACCGCGGGTCTGCACACCCTCGACCCCGCCGAGCTGTCGACCTGGCTCGACCGCGTCGAGGCGGGCAACCTCTACGTCAACCGCGGCATCACCGGGGCGATCGTGCGTCGCCAGCCGTTCGGCGGCTGGAAGAAGTCGTCGGTCGGTGCCGGCGCCAAGGCGGGCGGGCCGAACTACCTCGTGCACCTGGGGTCCTGGCAGCCGACGACGCTGACCGAACCGCAGGAGGCGCGCCCGGGTCGCGAGGCCCTGGCCGCCCTCGAGGCCGCGTCGCCGCTGCTCGGGGCGTCGGGTGCATCGGCCTCCGACGACCTGCGGGCCGCCGCCGCCAGCGACGAGCACTTCTGGGCCGCCGAGTTCGGCGTCGCCCGCGACGTGAGCGACCTCGGCCTCGAGCGCGACCTGCTGCGCTACCGTCCCCTGCCCGTCACGATCCGCGCCGCCGACGGCGCGGCCCCGGCCGACGTGGTCCGCGTGCTGCTCGCCGGACGGCGCTCGGGCGCGCCGCTCACGGTGTCGTCGTCGGTCGAGCTGCCCGGTGCCCTCGTCCGGGCGCTCGGCCTCGCGGCCTCCGACGTCGTGCACGAGGACGACGCCACGTGGCACGACCGGGTGCGTGCGGGTCGCCTGTCGACCGAGCGCGTGCGGTTGGTGACCGGTGCCGGTGACGCGACCCGCGCCTCCTCGGCCCTGGCGGACGCCCTGGGCGGCGACCCGGCGGTGGCCGTGTTCGCGGCCCCGGTCACGCCGACCGGCCGCCTCGAACTGCTGCCGTTCCTGCGCGAGCAGGCCGTCGCCATCACGGCCCACCGCTTCGGCAACCCCGACGACTGGAGTGCCTCGGTCATCTGACCCCGCCGGCGCATGCAGACGCCCGAACCCGCCGGACCCTTGGGGAGTCGGCGGGTTCGTGTCATCCACGGCGGTCCGGCGATGGCCCGCCGGGAGCGACGGGAACCGCCGGCCCGAGGCCCTAGCCGGGGACGACCTCGACCTTGGTCCAGCCGGGCTCGCGGCGGTCGAACGCCTCGTAGGCCTCGATGGCCGAGCCGATGCCCTCGTGCTCGGTGATGAACGCCGTGGGGTCGAACTGGCCGGACGCGACCAGGTCGATCAGCGGCGGGGTCACCGAGTGGTGGTCGCAGTTGCCCATGCGGATGGTGAGGTTCTTCAGCATCGCCTCACCGAAGGGGAACGACGTCACGGTCGGCGAGTAGACGCCGATGACTCCGATGCGGCCGTACTTCGCCACGACCTCGACGGCCCAGCGCAGGGCCTGGGTCGGCGCGTTGCCGGGCACCCACTGGTCGCCCTGCGGGTTCGCGTCGGGGGCGACCTGCTCGACCTCGGCGGCGAACTCGGCGGCCGTGTCGGGGTCGGGGGCGGCGGGACCGTGGCTCGCGTGCTGGGCGTCCACGCCGACCGCGTCGATGACGGCGTCCACACCGGCGCCACCGGTGAGGCGCTTGATGGTCTCGACCGGGTCCTCCTCGTCGAAGTTCACGATCTCGGCGTTCTGGGCGAGCGCCTGCGCCAGGCGGGTCTCCTCGCGGTCGACCACGATCACGCGGCTCGCGCCCTGCTTGAAGGCCGAGGCGATCGCGAACTGGCCCACCACTCCGGCACCGAAGACGGCGACCACGTCGCCTCGGGTGACCCCGGCGAGTTCGGCGCCGAACCAGCCGGTGGGGAAGATGTCGCTCAACAGGATGGCCTGCTCGTCGCTGACCGTGTCGGGGAGGCGGTGCATGGTGTTCTGCGCGAACGGGACGCGCACCTGCTCGGCCTGCAGGCCGTTCACCGGGCCGGTCGAGGCCGGGCCGCCGAAGAAGCAGGTGCCGGCGTCGGGGCCGTTGGGGTTCGCCACGTCGCATTGAGCGGTCTGGCCCTGGCGGCAGTAGCGGCAGGTGCCACACGACACCGTCGAGTTGATCACGACCCGGTCGCCGGCACTGAAGCCGCGCACGTCGTCGCCGACCGCGGTGACGACGCCCACCGCCTCGTGGCCGAGGATCGTGCCCTCGGCCATGGGCGCCATCGTGCCGCGCACGAAGTGCAGGTCGGTGCCGCAGATCGCACTCCGGGTGATGCGGACGACCGCATCGGTCGGGTCGACGATCGTGGGGTCGGCGACCTCGTCGAGTCGGATGTCGCCGATGCCGTGCCAGACGACTGCCTTCATGGGATGGTCCTTCCGTTGAGCCCTGGGCACCGGAGCTGCCCGGTACCCGTGCGACGGTAGGCGGCACGACGCCGGAGCGACATGTGCCCTCACACAGAGAACGGGGGACGCCGCCTCGCCCTGGTTCCCTCCGCCCGGGGGAGTCGGCGGGCTCCCGTCACCCCTGGCGGGTCATCGCCGACCCGCCGGGCACGACGGGAACCCGCCGACCCGAGGGTGGCCGGGCGGCGGGTCTCAGACGGCGGGCTGCCCGGCGGCGTGCCAGGCTGCGAGACGACTCAGGCCCTCGTCGACGGTCACGGCCGGTGTCCACCGCAGGTCGCGCTGGGTGCGCCGCTGGTCGAACCAGTGCGCCGTGGACAGCTGCTCGGCGAGGAACCTCGTCATGGGTGGTTCGTCGGTGCCCGGCCGCACGGCCCAGACGCGCTCGACCAGCGACCCCGCGGCGCGGGCGATCCCGGCCGGCACCCGCAGGCGAGGCGCGGGCACCCCGGCGGCCGCGCAGATGCCGGCCATCAGGTCGGCGACGGTGCGGGGCTCGCCGTTGCTGATCACGTACGACTCGCCGCTGACCTCGTCGACGCGTGCGAGCGCGGCGGCGATGCCGGACGCCGCGTTGTCCACGTAGGTGGAGTCGATCAGGGCGGCGCCGTGGTCGAGCAGCGGCAGGCGGCCGGAGCGCGCACGGTCGACGATCCGCTCGACGAGCTGCGTGTCGCCCGGTCCCCAGACGAGGTGGGGGCGGACGGCCACCACGCGCAGGTCGGCGTCGGCGGCCCCGAGGGCGACCCGCTCGGCCGCGGCCTTGGTGCGGGCGTAGTCGCCTCGGGCGTGTCCGGGCGAGGCGGGCAGGGCGTCGTCACCGACGATGGACGACCCGGCGTGCGCCACGGACGGCGACGAGACGAAGACCAGCCGGGGCACCGAGGAGGCGCGCATCGCCTCGATCAGGGAGCGCGTGCCCCCGACGTTGACGGCCTCGAACTCGGCGGGGTCACCCGTGAGCGACACCTTCGCCGCGAGGTGGACGACGGCGTCCTGGTCGCGGACGGCGGCGGCGACGGCCCGCGGGTTCGTCATCGACCCGAGCACGTCGCGGGCACCGGGCACGCCGGAGGGCCGACGCTGGAAGGTCGTGACATCGTGTCCGGCGTCGGTGACGGCGCGGGCGACGGCACCGCCGAGCAGGCCGCTCGCGCCGGTGACCAGCACCCTCACGGGCGACGCATCCGGCCGCCGGACAGCACGGACGTCGCCCACGCGGCCAGGCCCGTGCGGTCGATCTTGCTGTTGTGCCGCACGTCGGTCGGCAGCTGCGGCACGACGAGCACCGCGGCCACGGGTCGACCCGACGCCGACCGGACGGCCGAGCGGACCGAGGCCGCCAGGGCCGCGGACGCCAGCCCCGGGCGACGAGCCGGGGGGACGGTCTCGGCCACGACGACGACCTGCTGCGTGCCGGCCGGACCGACGCCGACGACGGCGGCGCGCGCGATGGCGGCCCGCGCCTCCACGGCCTGTTCGGATGCCACCGGCGTCAGCACGCCCGTCGACGTCGTGATCACGTGGGGCAGGCGGCCCTCGACCCAGAGTCGACCCTGCGCGTCGAGGTGCCCGACGTCGCCGGTGCGGTGCCAGCGGGTCTCGGCGGTCGAGCCCAGGCGGCTGAGGCGGTGCGTCAGCCAGAGACGGTCGTAGTGGTCCTCGACGTGGGGCGCCGAGACGACGATCTCGCCCGTGACGCCGGGGGCGTCGGTGAACGCCGAGGAGGCGCGGCCCCCGTCGTCGAGGGGAGCGATCCGCACCGTCGTGGTCGCGCCGGGCAGCCCGACGCAGACCCCGCCGGCGTCGGGCGCACCCGCGGCGACGGCTGCCCCACGGTCGGCGGCCGCGGAACGCACGCCCTCGAGCGTGACGTCGGTCATCAGCAGGCCCTCGGTCATGCCGTAGGGCGTGTGGGGCGTCGCGTTCGGCATGAGGTCGCCGGCCGCCGCCAGCAGCGCCTCGGAGACGGGCGCGCCCGCCGACAGGAAGGTCTCGACGCCGGCCAGCGCGCGGTGGTCCGCGTCGTCGAGGTCGTCCGACGTCGCGACGACGTTGGCGAGCGCGGCGGGGGAGAGGAACACCACGGTGGCGTCCACCGCCGCCGTGGCGGCCGCGACGGACCGGGCGGTGAGGGTGCGCGGCTTCGTGACGTCCATGTCGGGGGTGACGCTCGTCGCCCCGAGGGCGGGGCCCAGCAGGGCGAACGGGGCGAAGCCGGCCACCAGGCCCGTGCCCGGACCGACGTCGTACTGCTCGGCCAGGGCGTCGCGCAGGGCCGTCAGCTGGCCGTGCCGGTAGACGACGCCCTTCGCGGGGCCGGTCGAGCCCGAGGTGAACAGGATGGCGGCCTCGGCGTCGGCCGTGGGGGCGTCGGGCAGCTCGGCGAGGGCACCGTGGGCGCGGCGGCCGAGGGCGGCGATCTCGGGCAGCGAGGCCTCGACGCCGAGTGCCCGGGCGGCGACCGGCGACAGCGTCGTCGTCGAGATCTTGCGGCCCGGCCAACCGAGGGCGGTGGCCGCCGTGAGCCCCGGGAGCTGCCCGATCACGTGGTCGGGCCACGCGCCGCGGACGGCGCGGGTCAGGCCGCGCACGCCGAGACCGGCGTCGGCCACGACCACGACGGCACCGAGGCGGACGCAGGCGTAGAGCACCGCGGTCAGGTCGGCACCGGGCTGGACGAGCAGCGAGACGCGGTCGCCGGGGCGCACGCCGTGCTTCCGCAGACCGAGCGCGATCTCGTGGACGCGCCGGGCGAGCAGGCTCCAGCTGATCGAACGCGGGCCGTCGGCACCCGCGGGTGCCATCTCGACGAGCGCGGTGGCCGGGCTGTCGGCCAGGGAGTCCAGGTACGACCAGAGCGGGCGGTCCTGCGGGGAGGCGACCCGCGCCTCCTCGGTTCCGACCGGGGCGGCGACTCGGGCCTCGGTGGCGGCTCGGGCCGGGGCGTCGACGGCGGCCGTCCCGCCGGGCAGCCGGTCGCCCAGCCAGGTGAGCACGGCTCCGGCGTAGTCGACGTCCTCGGCGACGAGGTGGCCCGCACCCTCGAAACGGTGCACGTCGGCGTGCGGCAGGCGGCCGACCAGGTCGTCGAGGTACCGGTCGGAGAAGATCGGATCGCGCGGGCCCCAGAGCATCAGGGCCGGCACGGTGAGTGCGCGCAGGCCCTCGGCGATGCGGTCGAGCTCGGGGCTGCTGACGTGCCCGTCGTCGACCGGGATGTCGGCCACGAAGCCACCGATGCCGCCGCGGCGGTCGGCCTGGCGGTACGGAGCGCGGAAGCCGGCCTTCACCTCGGGCGAGAGCGGCGGGTGGGCGAGGCCGAGGGTCACGTCGAGGAACCCGGTGGTGCCGACGGTCGCCCGGCCCAGCACGCCGCGGGCGAGGGTGAGGCGCAGGGGAGGGGGGATCTTCTCGCCCTCGGGCTGGTGGATCGCGGTGTTGAGCAGCATGAGCCCGGCCAGTTGGTCGGGGTGGTCGACCGCCCAGCCCATCGAGACGACGCCGCCCCAGTCGTGGCCGAGGGTGACGACGGGCCCGGTGACCTCGAGGGCGTCGGTGAGGTCGCCCAGGTCGGCGACGCGGCGGGCCAGCGTCTGCGGCGAGCCCGTGCGCTCGGAGAAGCCCATGTCGAGCTGGTCGACCGCGACGACGCGCCACGCGGGCCCCCCGGCGACGGCCGTCTCGACCGTGCGGGCGACGAGGCGGCGCCAGAGGTACGACCAGGTCGGGTTGCCGTGCACGCAGAGGATGGTGCCGACCGGTTCGGCGCCGACCTCGGCCAGCGCCTCGGCGTTGTCGAGGACGTGCCAGGTGCGGGAGGCGCGGTGTGCGCCGAGCCCGTACGGCACGTCGACGAGACGCGACCACGACGGGTCGAGCCCGTCGAGACCCGCGGGGGGACGTGACGCCGGCGCCGTGGCGGAGGCGGACCGCGGGAGCCGACTCACCAGGCGAGCTCCATCATCGCGGTGTTGATGCCCGAGCCGACGCCCATCAACAGGACGCGGTCGCCCTTGCTGAGGGTCTTGCTCTCCTCGACCAGCGTGATCGGGATCGACGCCGGGCCCACGTTGCCGAGGGTCGGGTAGGTGAGCGGGACGAGCTTCTTGTCGATGCCGGCGGCCTTGACGAAGGCACCCGTGTGCACGTCGCTGACCTGGTGCATGATGTAGCGGTCCATGCGCTGCCAGTTCCAGTCGCGCTTGGCCTCTTTCCAGGCCGAGACGACGAGTTCCATGCCGCGCTTGAGCAGGGCCTTGGCGTCGGTGAACATGCCGTCGACGCTGCCGACGCAGAGGTCGTAGTTCTCGGTGGCGGCGCGGGTGACGCCGCCGACGATTCGGTGGCCCTCGGGGTGGAGGTCGGCACGGCCGATGACGGCGGCGGCAGCCCCGGAGCCCAGGGTGAGGCTGGCGAACTCGCTCATGAAGTCGTCGCGGCCGTAGCCCTTGGTGAGGAGGCGGTCGATCGTGTTGACCTGGACGTCGTCGGCGTCCTCGCCGTCGATGATGACGGCGTAGTCGATCTGACCCGCGTCGATCAGCTGGGCGGCGAGGGTCATGCCGTTGACGAAGCCGAGGCAGGCGTTGGCGATGTCGAAGTTCGTGGCCGACGAGGGCAGGCCGAGGCCGTGGTGCAGGCGCACGGCGACCGAGGGCTCGAGGTGGGGGCGCGTGACCGACGTGTTGATCAGCAGCCCGACCTGGTCGGGGCGGATGCCGGCCTCGGCCAGCGCCCGCTTGCCGGCGTCGATCGCCGCCGCGTCGAAGCTCTGCTCGGTGCTCCAGTTGCGGCGCTCGTACACGCCGGCGACGCGCTGCAGCAGGCCCGTGGGCAGCTTGAGGCGCTTGAGTACGGGGCCGAGCTTCTCGTCGATGCTCTCGGAGGTGGTGACCCGGTCGGCCATGGTGCTGGTGACCGACAGCAACGCGACGTTGCTGTGCCGGGTCGTAGCGTTTCCGTTCAACGGAACTCCCTGTCGAGTTGTGGCGGGGTGGGGCTGCACGCGCGCGCGGGGTCGCGAGCGGAGCCGAACGTCGTGGGCACCGGTTCGGTGCATCAGTCAGTTTACGGCGGCGCACGCTGGGTGGTTGCCAGGTTGACGGGGCACGTCCATGCCCTGAACGGCATGTGACCGGGGGTTCCGGCGTCAGGCCCCGGGGTCGCGGGGCAGCCGGACGATGCGGCGGCGGTCGTCGCGCGTCCACCAGACGAGGTCGGCCACCGCCCAGGTGACGGCACCCAGGCCGGCGGCGACGACGACGACGGTGACGACGGTGACGTGGCCGCCGCCGACCGTCAGGGCGGCGACGATGCTCGCGATCACGACGAGCGCGCAGAACGACGTGACGAGGGGCAGGGCGAGGCCGCCGCGTTTGGTCAGCAGCCAGTTCGGCACGTCGGGATCGACGTGGACGTCGCGTCGTCGCACGGTGCCTCCTCGGCGGATCGGGGTCCCGGCGATCGTAGCCCGCGCACCTTGTACCCTCGGGTGCATGAGCGACCTGCGGCGACCCTGGTTCACCCTGACGAAGACGGGTGCCGTGGTGCCCGCCGTGTTCGAGGTGCTGATCGGCCTGTTCGGCCTCGTCGTGCAGGTGCTCAACATCGCCTCGGGGGTGCCGGTCCAGGCGATCACCGTCATCATCCTGATCGTCGCCGTGCTGCTGGTCGCGCAGGGCGTCGCCGACCTCATCTGGTGGAGCAAGGACGGCCGCCGGGCGAGGGCGCGCCAGGCCTGACCGCTCGGCCGGGGCCACCCGGCCCCTCGGGTCAGACGGACGCCTCCGGCCGGGGCCTCCGCAGCCGGTGCGTCGCGAGGAGCACGACGACCACCACGCCCACCCCGATGGCGGTGTCGGCCGTCCGGGCCGCCACGAGGGCGCCCACGTCGACGGGTTCGCCGTCGAGTGCCCGCATGCCGAGCGCCATGGGCGTGATGGTGACCAGCGCGAGCCCGTAGTTGCGGACGATCAGCAGCTCGGTCGCGAACTGGAGCACGCCGAAGGCGACGATCAGGGCCGCGACCCCGGGGTGCCACGCCAGCAGCAGACCGGCGAGGCCCACCCCGACGAGGGTGCCGAGGAGGCGGTGGCCGGCCCGCACGAGCTGGCCCGCCGTCGCGGTCCCCACCACGGGCACCACGGCCGACACCATGGCCCAGTACGGGCTCTGCACGCCGAGACCGAGGCTGATCAGCCCGGCCGCGATCGAGGCGACCAGGCAGACGGCGGCGTGGACGACCGTCCGCCGGCCGTCCAGGGGACGGGGCCCGCGCCTCCATCGGCGTCCGCCGACGGTCGCGAGCGCGCGACCACCGGCGGGCAGCAGCACGCCCGCGAGCGACGCGAGCAGGGCGAGGGCGAGGCTCGCCGGGGCGACCACGGCCGCGACGGCGACGGTCGACCCGGTCGCGGGCACGAACGCGGTGACGCCCAGGCCGAAGACGAAGAAGAGCGGCCCGGGCGGGCTCCAGCGGCGCAGGTCGGAGAGGGCCGAGGTGATGCCGGCCACGACGCCGATCGTGACGACGAGCAGCCAGACCGGGGCCGTCGAGGCGGCCAGCGCGGTGCCGAGCACCACGCAGGCGACGAGGACGAGCCCGGCCTCGAGCTGCATCTCGAGCCGCTGGAAGCGGGGCAGCCCCCGGCCGAAAGCCGAGGCGAAGGCCCCGAACACCGCGTAGGGCGTCCACTCCACGCGGCCGATCAGCGCCAGCACGACCATCGGTGCCAGGACGGACGCGGCGACGCGGGCTGCCGGTCGGTGGGCGCCGTCGTGCGGGCCGAAGCGGACCAGGTCGCGCGGGTGCGGCAGCAGGCGGTGGGGGGAGGTCGTGGTCGTGATGGGCGGTCCTCTGGTCGGCGCGGCGTGGGCGCTCGTCGTCGAACTGCTTCACGGGTGAATGATCTGCGCATCACTTTACTCGTGAAGCATCGTTAGGCTCAAGGGCATGACCGATCCCGGGCTCCGAGACGTGATGGACGACGTCCATGACCGGTGGCGCGAACTCCGACCCGACCTCGACGTCTCGGCGATCCCGGTCGTCGGCCGGGTGAACCGGCTCGCCCGCATCGTGCAGCGTCGCAGCGACGACCTGCTCGCCGAGTTCGGCCTGGGGCGCGCGGACTTCGACCTCCTCGCCGCCCTGACGCGCCGCGGCGGACCGATGAGTCCGACGCAGTTGGCGGACGAGACCCTGCTCTCACCGCCGGCCGTGACGAAGCGCGTCAAGGGGCTGCTGGCGGCGGGCCTCGTCGATCGCTCGGCGAATCCCGCCGACCACCGTGGCTACTTCGTCGCGCCGACCGCGGCCGGGCGTCGTCTGATCGACCGCGTGCTCGAGGTCCAGCTCGCGGACGAGCGGGCCGTGCTCGCCGCCCTGCCCGAGGAGGCGCGCCCAGCTGTCGCGGACGGCCTGCGTCACCTGCTCGTCGCCCTCGAGGGGTGAGCCGTGAGCGTCTGGTCGGAACGGCGGGAGAAGAGAGCCGGCCACGGGACTCGAACCCGTAACCTTCCGATTACAAGTCGGATGCGCTACCAATTGCGCCAGGCCGGCGGAGCGTGCCCATCTTACCCAGCCCGCGCCTCCTCACCCGGCGAGCAGCATGCGGTCGGCGCAGGATTGGCGTTCCGAGGCCGAGAAGTGGTGAAGTAGACGCAGCGCACCGCGCCCGCCGGGCGCACCGACCTGAGGAGCCCCCTTGTCCACGATCTTGACCGCGCTCGGTTCGCTCGCCATGCTCTTCGTCAGCTTCGCCCTGTTCGCCTACTCGTTCGGCTCGGGCGAGCCCAACGCCTTCGTCTTCTTCGGGGGCATCGTCCTGATGACCGGGTCGTTCTGGCTGCCCATCACGGTGATCGGCAACAGCCACAAGACCTGGTGACCGGCGCGGCACCCGCGACCGGGTGCCGCCGAGGGCGGTCGACCCGCTACGGCGTGCTGACGAACTGCTCGGGGTCGAGCAGCTTGCGAGGCTTGGCGTCGTCGCCGTCGCGTCCGCCCACGTACAGCCAGCCCAGCAACTGCTCGCCCTCGCGCAGGCCGTGCGCGGCCGCCACCTCGGGAGCCCGGGTCAGGACGCCCGTGCGCCAGAACACGCCCCAGCCCTCGTCGTCGAGAACGAGCGACAGCAGGTGCGCGACGCCCGAGGCGACGGACTCCTGTTCCCAGTAGGGCACCTTGCGGCTGTCGCGGGGCGAGACGACCACGGCGACGATCAGCGGCGCCCGCAGCGCCTTCTGCGTGAGCTTGTCGCGGGCGTGGCCCTCGGCCCCACCCGCGTCGGCCAGCGACCGGCCCACGACGAGCCGGTCGTCTCCGCGGAACTCGATCAGGCGCCAGGGCCTCAGCTCGGAGTGGTCCGCCACCGTCGCCGCCGACCGCACCGCGTCGAGCAACTGCTCGTGCGTCGGCGCGACGTCGGTGACCTTCGACCGCGACCGACGACGTCGGGCGGCGTCGGCGACGGCGCTCACTACTCGGCGGCCTTGAAGTCGAGCGAGATGCTGTTCATGCAGTAACGGTCGCCGGTCGGCGTGCCGAAACCGTCGGGGAACACGTGGCCGAGGTGCGAACCGCAGTTCGCGCACCGGACCTCGGTGCGGGTCATGCCGAGCGAGTTGTCCTCGATCAGCTGGACCGCGTCCGGGTTCACCGACTCGTAGAAGCTGGGCCAGCCGCAGCCGCTGTCGAACTTGGTGCCGCTCTTGAACAGTTCGGCGCTGCACGCCGCACAGGCGTAGACGCCGGCACGGCTCTCGTCGAGCAGTTCACCCGTCCACGGGCGCTCGGTGGCGGCCTCCCGCAGGACGGAATACTGCTCGGCGTCGAGCTCTTCGCGCCACTGCTCGTCGGTCTTCTCGATCTTGTACGCCACGATGATCTCCTTGCTTGTCGGGACTCCTCATTCAACACGGTCGGCCGGTGCACGATTCCCCGGCCCCCACCGGGCTGTCAGACTCCTGCTCGTGAGCACCTCCGACCGCTTCCTGGCCGCGGCCCTCGCCTTCGACCGCGAGGGGTCGCCGTCGCAGGCAGAACTCGCGCGGGGCGTCGCGGGTGATCCGGCGGCGCTCGCCGTCGTCGATCGAGCCGAGGAGGCGCGGCGCCAGCCCGTCCTCGTCCTCGCGGTCTGCCGGTGGCTGGGTGCGCCGCACGGCCCCTGGTCGGTGCTGCGGCCCTGGCTGCTCGCCCGCTCCGACGACCTCGTGGCCGAACTCGGCCGACGGCTCACCCAGACCAACGACGTGCGCCGCTGCGCGCCGCTGTCGATCGCGCTGGCCCGCGTGCCGGGCCCGATCGCCCTGATCGAGGTCGGCACCTCGGCCGGGCTATGCCTCGGTGTCGACCGCTACGGCTACCGCTCGGGTGACCGGAGCTGGGGCGATCCGTCGAGCACGGTGCAGCTCAGGATCGACGTCGTCGTCGAGGGCGCGGCCCGGTCCGAGGCGGAGCTGCCGACGGCCCCGCTTCCCGAGATCGTCTGGCGGGCGGGGATCGACCTCGACCCGGTCGACGTCCGCGACCCCGACCAGGTCGCCTGGCTCGCGACGCTGCTGCCCCCCGAGCGCGCCGATCGGCGGGACCTGCTGGGGCGGGCCGTCGCGCTCGCCCGCACCGCGCCTCCTCGTCTCGTGGCGGGGGACGCCGTCGACGGTCTCGCCCCGCTCGCGGCCGAGGCCCCGACGGGCGTCACGCTCGTCGTCGTCTCGACGGGCACACTCGTCTACCTGCCGGGTCGCCGGCGTCAGGCCTTCGTCGACGAGGTCGGCCGGCTGGGCGCGCGGTGGATCTCGTACGAACGGCGCGACCTGCTGACCGACGTGGTCGCAGAGGTGCCGCCGAGGGTGTCTCCCGACGACGCGTTCGCGGCCCTCGCCCTCGACGGCCGGGTGCTGGGCATGGGGGACGCCCACGGCACGCGGCTGCACCTCACGGCCTGACCGCGGGTCGGGAGCTCGCGACACCCGGCGGCTCCCCGAGCGGGTGGACGGGTTGTCGGACCACGCCCCCGGCCTCCGCGATCGGTCGGGGCGCCGCCCATAGGATGACCCGGAACCCAGGGGAGGGCCTCGACGATGGACGAGAAGGCGACAGGTGACGACGTGCGCTCGAGCGCGTTGTCCGAGCTCGACCGTGCCGTCCTGGACTTCGAGCAGCACGCCCCGGCCGCCGCCGGTGCCCGGGAGGCCGCCGTCCGTCGCGAGTTCGGCCTCGGGATCGTCCGCTACCAGCAACTGCTCAACTCGCTCATAGACCGACCCGCTGCACTGGCCTACGCACCCATGCTCGTCGGCCGCCTGCAGCGCCTGCGAGTCGCCCGCCGCGACGCCCGATCGACCCGTTCGTTCGGTCCGACCCGCTGACCCACGAGAGACCACGCATGCCGAAATTCGACCGAGACCGGTTCGACGACGTCCCCGCCGACCTCGACCGGGTCGGAGCCCACCGGGCCGAGAAGCGCCCCGGCAGCGGCTGGATCGCCTTCGCCTGGGCCGCGCTGGCCGTCGGCGTCCTGGTCGGTGTCGGCGTGGTCTACCTCGGCCTCGCGAACAACAGCTTCCAGTTCGTCAACCCCTCGTCGTCGAGCACCGCCGAGGCCGGGGCTCCCGAGAGCGACACGCCGACCCCGACGGCCACGCCGTCGGTCACCCCCCTCACCGACCCCTCACAGGTCGACCCCTCGGTGACGACCATCACCGTCCTGAACGGCACCGCCACGGCCGGGCTCGCGGGTTCGGCCTCCGAGCGGCTCGAGACCGCCGGTTGGGTCGTCGGCACCCAGGGCAACGCCAGCGAGCGCGTCGCGACGTCCACCGTCTACTACTCGGCGGCCGTCGACGAGGCCGTGGCGCTCGGGCTCGCCCAACAGCTCGGCATCTCGGACGTCGAGCTCACCGAGGCGTTCCCCGGGGCAGCGGTCACCGTCGTCCTCGGGGCCGACTACAGCGCCTGAAGACGCCGCTCCCGCGGCATCGATCCGAGGAGGCGCGCGTCCCGTCGGGCCCTCACCGCACCTCCCGTGTTACGCCCACGTTTAATAACCGGTGAAATCCTCGTTTTCTGCGGGTGTTTCTCGGTCGGGGCGCGCTTTTCCGCTTTTCCCGTGGTTACCATCTGGAATTGGTCGCCCCTCACGGCTCGCCGACCTGGTGTTCTGCACGAGTGACGCTGTCCCGTCCGGGTTCGCAGGTCGCTGCGTCGACGACCCGGCCCTGCAGCACCGCACGCGCCGTACCACCACAGCAAAAGGGGAGCGACACCATGGCAAACGGGACCGTGAAATGGTTCAACGCGGAGAAGGGCTACGGCTTCATCACCGTCGAGGGTGACGGCCAGGACGTCTTCGTGCACTACTCGGCCATCGACATGAGCGGCTACAAGGTGCTCGAAGAGGGCCAGGCCGTCGTGTTCGAGGTCGGCACGGGCGACAAGGGGCCGCAGGCGGAGTCCGTCCGGCTCGCCTGAGGCCCGTCGGAGCGCCTCGCCGCGCCCACTCCCACGCCGCACGCCGTCACGGTCCACCGTGGCGGCGTGCTCGTGCGTCCGGGCCCCGTCACGTCACTTGCACTCTCATCGGGCGAGTGCCAGAATCGTTGCTGGCACTCGCGACACGTGAGTGCCAATGCTTCTGCTTCATGACGTCCGGGAGGGACGAAAAACACACATGGCTAAGATCATTGCTTTTGACGAAGAGGCCCGTCGTGGCCTCGAGCGTGGCCTGAACATCCTGGCCGACGCGGTGAAGGTCACGCTCGGCCCGCGTGGTCGCAACGTCGTGCTCGAGAAGAAGTGGGGCGCCCCCACCATCACGAACGACGGCGTCTCCATCGCCAAGGAGATCGAGCTCGACGACCCCTTCGAGAAGATCGGTGCCGAGCTCGTCAAAGAGGTCGCGAAGAAGACCGACGACGTCGCCGGTGACGGCACGACCACCGCGACGGTGCTGGCCCAGGCCCTCGTCCGCGAAGGTCTGCGCAACGTCGCGGCCGGTGCCGACCCCATCTCGCTGAAGCGCGGCATCGAGAAGGCCGCCCAGGCCGTCTCCGACCAGCTGCTCGCCGACGCGAAGGACATCGAGACCAAAGAGCAGATCGCTGCCACGGCCTCGATCTCGGCCGCCGACCCCACCATCGGTGCGCTCATCGCCGAGGCGATCGACAAGGTCGGCAAAGAGGGCGTCGTCACCGTCGAGGAGAGCAACACCTTCGGCACCGAGCTCGAGCTCACCGAGGGCATGCGCTTCGACAAGGGCTACCTGTCGCAGTACTTCGTCACCGACCCCGAGCGTCAGGAGGCCGTCTTCGAAGACGCCTACGTGCTCATCGTCAACTCGAAGATCTCGAACATCAAGGACCTGCTGCCGATCGTCGACAAGGTGATCCAGTCGGGCAAGCAGCTGCTGATCATCGCCGAGGACGTCGACGGTGAGGCCCTGGCCACGCTCGTCGTGAACAAGATCCGCGGCATCTTCAAGTCGGTCGCCGTCAAGGCCCCCGGCTTCGGTGACCGTCGCAAGGCTCAGCTCCAGGACATCGCCATCCTCACCGGTGGTCAGGTCATCGCCGAAGAGGTCGGTCTCAAGCTCGAGAACGCGACGCTCGACCTGCTCGGCCGTGCCCGCAAGGTCATCATCACCAAGGACGAGACGACCATCGTCGAAGGTGCCGGCGACGACGAGCAGATCGCCGGCCGCGTCCGTCAGATCCGCAGCGAGATCGAGGCGACCGACAGCGACTACGACCGTGAGAAGCTCCAGGAGCGCCTCGCGAAGCTCGCCGGTGGCGTCGCCGTCATCAAGGCGGGTGCCGCGACCGAGGTCGAGCTGAAAGAGCGCAAGCACCGCATCGAGGACGCCGTGCGCAACGCGAAGGCCGCCGTCGAAGAGGGCATCGTCGCCGGTGGTGGCGTCGCCCTCATCCAGGCCGGCAAGACCGCTCTGGCCAACCTGCAGCTCGAGGGCGACGAGGCGACGGGTGCGAACATCGTCCGCGTCGCGATCGACGCTCCCCTGAAGCAGATCGCCTTCAACGCCGGCATGGAGCCCGGCGTCGTGGCCGACAAGGTCCGCGGGCTCGACATCGGTTGGGGCCTCAACGCCGCGACCGGCGAGTACGTCGACATGCTGGCCGCCGGCATCATCGACCCCGCCAAGGTCACGCGCTCGGCTCTGCAGAACGCCGCGTCGATCGCCGGTCTGTTCCTCACGACCGAGGCCGTCGTCGCCGACAAGCCCGAGAAGAACCCGGCCCCGGCCGGCGACCCCTCGGGCGGCATGGACTTCTAGTCCGCAGCCGCGCGGCTCACGCCGCGCACACGCTCAAGGGCGGTTCCCCTCCGGGGGAGCCGCCCTTCGGCGTCGCCGGGGGAGAGGCGCGCCTCGTGCTCGGTGGTTCGGCCGCTTCCGCGTCCGTGGAACCCGCCAGGACGTGGTCACGACGCCACGAGAAAACGTGGTGCAGTGCCCACTTCGTGGCGTCGTGGCACGGTCGCGCAGGGCGCAGGGCGCAGGGCGCAGGGCGCACGGCTCGGGGCCCGGGGGCCGGGCGGGCCGTGCCGGTCGGGCTAGGCGGTCACGCCGGCGGGCTCGGCCGCGGTGACGGCGTCGGCGGGCATCAGCGGCAGGGCCACACGGAAGGTGGCTCCACCGCCGGGGGTGTCGTCGACGTCCACCGAGCCGCCGTGGGCCGCGACGATGCCCGAGACGATGGCCAGGCCGAGGCCGCTGCCACCGGTGTCGCGCGTGCGCGACGAGTCGGCACGCCAGAACCGCTGGAAGATCTTCTCGCGGATCTGCGGCGGGATGCCCTCGCCGTGGTCGACGATGGCGACGGTGGCCACACCGCGTCCGGGGTCGGACTGCACCACGAGTTCGATCGGGCTGTCCGGCTCGGTGAACCGCATGGCGTTGCCCATCAGGTTGGTGATCACCTGACGGATCTTGTTCTCTTCGCCGTGCACGATGGCCGGGGCCTCGAACCTCTGCACCTCGTCCTGCAGCTGGGCAGCCGTCGCCGTGTCGCCGTTGCGGACGGCCCGAGCCCTCAGGCTGCGGAGGCGCGCGAGGGTCGCGCCCGCGAACGAGATCGGGCTCGTCGCGCCGACGGCTGCGCCCGCGAGCGCCGTGCCCGTCGCGGGGGTGTTCGCGGCGGGCGAGGCCGTCTCGGCGGAACGTCCGTCGGTCGGGGCCTCGTCGCCGTCGGCCGGGGTGGGCGACGGCGCGGGGACGGGCTCGAGCACGATCACGTCGATGTCGCGATCGGGGTTCGACGCCATGGTGTCGAGGGCCGAGTCGCGGGCGAGCTGGACGAGGTCGACGGGGCCGAGCTCGAGCGGCTTGGACTCGTCGAGACGGGCGAGGGCGAGCAGGTCCTGCACCAGGACGCCCATGCGGATGGCCTCCTTCTCGATCCTGTCCATGGCCTGGGCCACGTCCTCGGGTTTCGTCAGGGCACCCATGCGGTACAGCTCGGCGTAGCCGCGGAGGGAGACGAGCGGCGTCCGGAGCTCGTGACTGGCGTCGCCGACGAAGCGGCGCATCTGGTCGATGGTCTTGGCCCGGTCGTCGAAGGCGCTGTCGATCCGGTTCAGCATCGTGTTGAGGGATCGGTTCAGGCGCCCGACCTCGGTGTTCGGCGTCGTCGAGTCGAGCCGCTGGGTGAAGTCGCCGTCGGCGAAGCGGGCCGCCGTGGCCTCGACGTCACGCAGCGGCGCGAAGGTCGACGTGACGAGCAGGCGGGTGAGGGCGGCGCCGAGCACGACGACCGAGAGGCCGAACCCCAGGAAGATGCCGCCGAAGCGCCCGATCGTCGCATCGGTGCCCGCCAGGTTCGTTCCGGCCACGATGACGGCGGGCACGGTCGTCACGCTGCCCTGGGCGTCGGTCGAGCGCAGGGCGGCCGCGTGGGCGAAGAGGCGCCACTCGTTGTCGCGGCTCGAGTTGTACCGGTTGAAGGCCTCGTCGAGGGGAGCGCCGGCGACGCCGACGCCGGTGAGGTCGGGGGCGTCGGTGGCACTCGACAGCTGCGATCGGGTGTCGCAGATGAGATCGCCCTCGTCGTCGAGGATCGCGACGTAGCTGCTGGTCAGGCCCGCGAAGTTCACGGTGCACGAGCGGGAGTCCGCCTGGTCGAACGAGGCGCTGGTGAAGTTGGTCGCCGAGTTCCGCAGGGACGTGTCGACCTGACCCATGAGGTAGGTGCTCAGGACGGTCATCGTGCCCAGGCCGGCGACGACGAGGCCGAGGGTGACCAGGGTCACCGTGATGCCGGTGATCTTGGTGCGGATGGAGATCTCGTTCCACCACTGCGAGAGGCGAGCGTGCATGAGGACAGACGCTAGCGGAACCGGCTGGGCGCACCCCGCCCGTCGGAGCACGCACGACGACGCCCGACCGCTCGGGGCGGTCGGGCGTCGTCGTGTTCGCGCACCAGGGCTGGTGGTCAGGCCTTCGTGGCCTTGAGCATGTAGCCGAAGCCCCGCTTGGTCTGGATGATGGGCTCCGTCGAGAACTGGTCGAGCTTGCGACGCAGGTACGAGATGTAGCTCTCGACGATGCCGGCGTCGCCGTTGAAGTCGTACTCCCACACGTGGTCGAGGATCTGGGCCTTCGACAGCACGCGGTTCGGGTTGAGCATGAGGTAACGGAGCAGCTTGAACTCGGTGGGGCTGAGCTCGATCGCGGTCTCGCCGATGGTGACCTCGTGGGTGTCCTGGTCCATCGTCAGCTCGCCGGCACGGATGATGGCGTCTTCGTCCTCGTTCATCGTGCGACGCAGGATCGCCTTGATGCGCGCGACGATCTCGTCGAGGCTGAACGGCTTGGTGACGTAGTCGTCGCCGCCGACCGTGAGGCCCGTGATCTTGTCCTCGGTGTCGTCCTTCGCCGTGAGGAAGAGGATCGGCGAGGTGTAGCCCGACGAGCGGAGGCGCTTGGTGACGCCGAACCCGTTCATGTCGGGCAGCATCACGTCGAGGATGATCAGGTCGGGTTCTTCTTCGAGGACCGCCGAGATCGCCTGCGCGCCGTTGCCGACCGCACGGACGGCGAAGCCGGCGAAACGCAGGCTGGTGGTCAACAGGTCGCGGATGTTCGGTTCGTCGTCGACGATCAGGATCTTGGGGCCGTCACTCATGCGCCCAAGTATCTGCGCGCCTCCTCGGTGTTTCCTGTGAGCCGGAGGCACGTCACCCGCACGTGCCCGGAGCGGCAGCCCTCAGATGGCCGAGACGGCGGGACGCATGATCGTGGAGGCGGACGCTCAGGCGTCGGGGGCGGACCACTCGACGTTGGGCACCAGGGCGACGCGCGTCGTCAGCTCGAGCAGCTCGTCGGGCACGGCCAGCGTGAAGTCGACGCCCTCGCGCCGCTCGAGCACCGCGGTGTAGCCCGAGGCCCGGGTGATCTGCCACCCCGGGAACTCCTCGACCGAGGCGGCGACGACCTGGGCCTCGGAGGCGTCGTCGGTGGCGCCGATCGCGGTGAGGCCGGCGAACAGGTGGTCCTTGACCGGCGACCCGGCGAGCAGGTCGCTGCGTTCGATCACCTCGGGATCGGGGCTCCAGGTCACGATGCTGAGGGTCGCCCCCGCGTGGAGGCCGCCCTGCACCTCGTAGGTGCGGGCGACCGACACGACGACGGACGGGTCCCACTCGGCGAACCGGGCGACCTGGCCGCGGAACTCCATGGCGTCGTGGTCGAGGGAGGCCACGAGCGGACCGAACGTCGCGAACGGGGCCTGGTCGGCCGCGAACACCCTTCGCAGGCTGTCGCGCCAGAGCTCGTCGTCGCCCAGGGGGAGGTCGGCGTCCGTGGCGTCGCTCACGCGGCGACCACCGGCGAGTCGAGGATCGTGTAGCTGTAGCCCTGTTCGGCCAGGAACCGCTGACGGTTCTGGGCGAAGTCCTGGTCGACCGTGTCGCGGCTGACGAGCGTGTAGAACGAGGCCGGCAAGCCCGACTTCTTCGGCCGCAGCAGACGACCGAGTCGCTGTGCCTCTTCTTGCCGCGACCCGTACGAGCCGCTCACCTGGATGGCCACGGTCGCCTCGGGCAGGTCGACCGAGAAGTTGGCCACCTTCGAGACGACGAGCACCTTGAGGTCGCCGTCGCGGAAGCGCTGGTAGAGGCGCTCGCGCTCGTCGATGGCCGTGCTGCCGGTCAGCGTGGGGGCGTCGAGCACCGCGGCGAGCTCGTCGAGCTGGTCGAGGTACTGGCCGATGACGAGGATCTGCTCGCCGTCGTGCCGGGCCACGAGGTGCTTGACCACGTCGAGCTTGGCCGGGGCCGTCGCGGCCAACCGGTAGCGCTCGTCGTCGGGGGAGGCCGCGTACTCGAGCCGCGCCTCCTGGGGGAGGTCGACCCTCACCTCGTAGCACGAGGCCGGCGAGATGAAGCCCTGGGCCTCGATCTCCTTCCACGGGGCGTCGAAGCGCTTGGGGCCGATCAGGCTGAAGACGTCGCTCTCGCGGCCGTCCTCACGGACCAGCGTCGCGGTGAGGCCGAGGCGCCTGCGGGCCTGCAGCTCGGCGGTCAGCTTGAAGACCGGCGCGGGCAGGAGGTGCACCTCGTCGTAGACGACCAGGCCCCAGTCGAGCGCGTCGAGCAGCGAGAGGTGCGTGTACTTGCCCCCGCGGCGGGCCGTGAGGATCTGGTAGGTGGCGATGGTGACCGGCTTGACCTCCTTCACCGAGCCGGAGTACTCGCCGATCTCGTCCTCGGTCAGCGAGGTGCGCTTGAGCAGCTCGTCCCGCCACTGTCGCGCGGAGACGGTGTTCGTGACGAGGATCAGCGTGGTGGTGCCGGCGGCCGCCATCGCCCCGGCCCCCACGAGGGTCTTGCCGGCGCCGCAGGGCAGCACGACGACGCCCGAGCCGCCCTCGAAGAAGTTGTCGATCGCCTTCTGCTGGTAGTCGCGCAGGTGCCAGTCGCTCTCGTCGAGGTCGATGGCGTGCGGGGTGCCGGGCGTGTAACCGGCGTGGTCCTCGGCGGGCCAGCCGAGCTTGACGAGCTGCTGCTTGACCTCGCCGCGCGCCCACGGCAGGAGCTCCCACAGGTCGTCGGCCCGCTTGACGCCGAGCAGCTCGCCGACCTTCTTGGCCCGGGTCACCTCGCTCAGCACGGAGCTGTCGGTGCCGCGCAGCAGCAACTGGTCGCCGTCGCGCTCGATAACGATGCGGCCGTAGCGGGCGACGGTCTCGGCGATGTCGACGCTGACGCTCTGCGGCACCGGGAACTTGCTGTACTTCTCGAGCGTGCCGAGCATGTCGTCGGCACTGTGCCCGGCCGCCCGTGCGTTCCACAGTCCGAGGCGGGTGATGCGGTAGGTGTGCACGTGCTCGGGAGCGCGCTCGAGCTCGGCGAAGACGCTCAGGTCGTGCCGCGCGTCCTCCGCCTGCTCGTGCGCGACCTCGAGCAGGACGGTGCGATCGCTCTGCACGATCAGGGGTCCGGTCATGAGGGTCGAGTCTAGGCGCGCCAGGTCTCGGCTCTCACAGCCGGGCACCGGTCGGCGCCCACCCGGCAGGACGAGGAGGCGCGGCTCGGCCGACGAGGGGCGCCCGCCTCAGTCGCGACTCGCGACCGCCACCACGTTCTTGAGCGGCAGCGTGCGCTCGACGTCGGACTTCTTGTCGCGACCGCGGACGCGTCCGCCGCCGATGCCGGTGGGCTCCATGTCGAGGGTGGTGGTGCTGCCGTCGGGCATCGCGACCGTCACGGTGACCGTCAGACGGCCCTTCACGGCGGCGTCGAGCTGGCGGGCGATCCAGGCACGGTCGGTGGACTCGTCACCGGAGCCGGGGTCGGTGTGCAGACGCTGGACGAGTTCGCGCAGCGGGTCACGCGTCTCGATCGGGGCCGGTCGCCGGGGTCGGCGTCGGGACGGCGGGACGACCTCGGCACCGCCCTCGTCGACCACGACGACGGGGTAGCGCTCGTCGCTCAACGACCAGAAGACGGTGTCGCGTTCGAACCGGCTCGCCACGGTCGTCGCGTCGACCCGGGTGAGGGCGAGGGGCGAGAGCGACTGGTCGACCTCGAGGGTGTCGAGGCTCGCACGGTCGTCCGAGACCACGAGCGACAGCGCGTCGCCCGGCACGCCCGCGGGGGCGCCGCCCGGCGCGATCGCGCGGACTCGGTAGCGCCCGTGTCGTTCGGCGCTCTGCTGGATCAGGTAGTCGAGCGGCTGGGGGATGCCCGTCGACGAGATGCCGCCGAGGAACTCGCGCAGCGAATCGGCGGACTCGCCCTCGCTCAGGGCCCGTTGCAGTCCGCCCTCGGTGATGCGGTAGGTGGCCGCGAGGCCTGCGCTCTCGACCACCGCGATGACGCGGAGCCGGGCGTCGATGGCGGGCGACAGGGGCCCGGGCGACACGACGCTGAGGTCGTGCTGCAGGTAGACCTGCTCGACCGCGTCGGGCAGCAGGGCGGCGACCCGGGTGCGGGCGGCGGCCGGACCGTCGCGGAACAGGGCGACGGCCGCCGAGGTGGGGGTGTCGTCGGAGGTCAGGCCCAGCACCTCGGCGCTGCGCGAGAACGCGGCGATGCGCTCGGTGATCCAGCTGCCGCCGGCCGGGTAGGACCAGTCGGAGAACTCGCGCAGCGGCAGTCCCCACGACGTGTCGACGCGTTGCTCGAGCACCGCGAGGATCTCGGTCGGCAGCGATGCGAGCCAGGCCCGCGTCAGCGTCTGCCACCGGTCGGGCCAGGAGGCGCGGAGCCAGTCGGTCGCGTCGGCGGCCACGACCCAGCCGTCCGGGCTCGGCGCGGCCAACCCGGCCCGCACGGCGATGGCGAGCACGGTCGCCACGTCGTCGACGTCGATGCGGGCGGCCTCGGCGAGGCGCCTCGACTCGGGCAGGGCCAGGCCCCCCTTCGCGAGCTCGCGGGCAGGTGACTGCTCGAGGGCACGGAGGATCTCGGCCACCTCGATGACGACGGCGTAGAGCCGCTCGGCCGAGCGGGCGTCGGCGTCGTCGCGGGCCTGGTCGAGGACGGTCTCGAGCACGACCGGCGGTCGCTCGGAGGTCAGGACCTCGAGGGCCAGGGCGGGGTCGTCGTCGAGTCGCTCGCCCACGGCGTCGAGGGTCGAGACGGAGTCGCCGCGGCGGACCACGAGGAAGGCCTCGTCCACGCGGTCGAGCGCGGCGGCCACCGTCTCGCCGTCGACCTCGAAGGCGGCGTCGATGCGCTCGTGCACGGCGTCGACGTCGCCCGGCACCCGCACGACCTGCAGCACGATGAGCGCGACGCGGTCGAGGTGGGCGAGGGCGTCGCGCACGCTGGCCGGCTCGAGCAGGACGTCCGCGAGGTCGAAGGCGTCGTGGACGCTCGACGCCCGGACCTGCCGTCGAGCGAGGCGGCGCAACAGGTCGTCGTCGTCGATGGCGCGCAGGACGCCTGCGAGGTCGAGTGCACTAGCCATGGTCGAGGCCTCCAGCCGTCGTGCAGCCCGGGTCTGCGGTTACCGTCTGGTGCCCCGTGAGTCGCGGCTGCGACGCACGGCGCTCGCCACCACGAATGCGAGGAGCATCGCGAAGGCGATCGGGAGCCCGATGAGGGGCAGGATCGTGAGTGCGGGCCAGACGCCCGCGGTGAAGTCGGTGACACCCGTCGCCACGCCCACGAACCTCGTGAAGAACGCGAGGACCGAGACGACGACGATGGCGAGGATCATGAAGAGGAGGACGCGCTCTGTACGATTGACGTCAGAGGGCGCACTCGGTTCGATCTTCTTGGCCACGGGTCAACGATAGTGCGGTGCGGCCCTACCCGGCGATCTAAGCTGGGGCGACCCACCCTCAGGGTCACCCGTCTTCACGAGAGGTCCAGTCATGCCCACCGGCAAGGTCAAGTTCTACGACGACGAGAAGGGCTTCGGCTTCATCAGCAGCGATGACGGCCAAGAGGTCTTCCTCCACGCGTCGGCCCTGCCCGCCGGCACCGTGGGTGTCAAGGCGGGAACCCGCCTCGAGTACGGCATCGCCGACGGCAAGCGCGGCGCGCAGGCCCTGTCGGTCCGCGTGCTCGAAGCCGCCCCCAGCCTCGCCAAGATGAACCGTCGCTCCGCCGACGACATGGCCGTCATCGTCGAAGACCTCGTCAAGGTGCTCGACAAGGCCGGCGGCGACCTCCGTCACGGCCGGTACCCGCAGAACGGCGCCCGCATCGCCGTGCTGCTGCGCACCGTCGCGGACTCGTTCGATGCCTGAGGCCGCCACGCGCACGCCCTGGTCCGAGCTCGCCCGTCGCGCCCTCACCGAGATCACGCCCGACGAGACGATCGGTGCCGAGGCCGACCCGGTCGACGACGAGCCCGGCGTCACCTCGGTGCGTTTCGCCACGCTGCTGCCCGGCTACCCCGGCTGGCACTGGACGGTCAGCGTCGCCCACCTCGACGGCGAAGAGCCCTCGGTGCTCGAGGCCGAGCTCATGCCCGGTGACGGCGCCCTGCTCGCCCCGGACTGGGTGCCGTGGGCCGACCGCCTCGCCGACATGAAGGCCCAGGAGGCGCACGGCGACGACGAGGACGACGAGTCGGACGAGGACGACGACGAAGACGACTCGGACGACGACGACGCGGACGACGAGGACGAGTCCGACGACGAGCGCGGGTCGATCGTGCACGGCGGCGACGTGGACGGCGTCGACATCGACGACCTGGTCGACGCCTCCGAGGACTCCGACGACGACTCCGACGATTCCGGGCGGGCGGTGGACGCACCCGTCGTGCCGGCCGCGCACCCCGAGGCGGACCTCGACGACGACTCGCACGACGACGACTGGGACGGCGAGGACGAGGACCCGCTGAGCAGGCGACGGAAGTAGTCCCTCAGGCCCGACCCGCGCCTCCCGCGTTGGGGTCGGACGGACCACGACGAAGGCCCCGACACGATCGTGTCGGGGCCTTCGTCGTGCGGGCGATCGGTCAGAGGGCGTCGACGACGAACTCGATCGACCGGATCAGCTGGCGGACGTCGTCGGGCTCGATGGCCGTGAAGGTCGCGACGCGCAACTGGTTGCGGCCGAGCTTGCGGTAGGGCTCGGTGTCGACGATGCCGTTGGCGCGGAGCACCTTCGCGATCGCGGCGGCGTCGATCGACTCGGCGAAGTCGATGGTCGCCACGACCTGGGAACGGTGCGACGGGTCGACGACGAACGGGGTCGCGTACTCAGAGGCGGTGGCCCAGTCGTAGAGCGCCGACGACGACTCGCGCGTGCGGGCGTCGGCCCAGGCGAGTCCGCCGTTCTCGAGCATCCAGCGGGTCTGGTCCTCGAGCAGCAGCAGGGTCGTCAGGGCGGGCGTGTTCAACGTCTGGTCGAGCCGCGAGTTGTCGACGGCGTTCTTGAGGCTCAGGAACTCGGGGACGTAACGGCCGCTGGCGGCGATCCGCTCGACGCGCTCGATCGCCGCGGGGGAGAAGAGCGCGAACCAGAGGCCGCCGTCGCTCGCGAAGTTCTTCTGCGGGGCGAAGTAGTAGACGTCGGCCTGCGAGGCGTCGACGTCGATGCCGCCCGCCGCGCTCGTCGCGTCGACGACGGTGAGGGCGCCGGGGTCGCCCGCGACCCGGGTGACCGGGGCCATGACGCCGGTCGAGGTCTCGTTGTGCGGCCAGGCGTAGACGTCGACGCCCTCGAGCACCTCGACCTCGGCCAACGAGCCGCCCTCGGCGGTGACCACGTGGGGGGCCTCGAGCCAGGGGGCGGCGACGGCCTTGGCGAACTTCGAGCCGAACTCGCCGAACGACAGGTTCTCAGCCCGCTTCTCGACGAGCCCGAACGCCGCAGCGTCCCAGAAGGCGGTCGAGCCGCCGTTGCCCAGCACGACCTCGTAGCCGTCGGGCAGGCGGAAGAGCTCGCCCAGTTCGGCGCGGACGCGACCCACCAGGTCCTTCACGGGGGCCTGACGGTGCGAGGTGCCGAGGATCGTCGCTCCGGCGGTGACGAGGTGCTCGAGCTGGGCGGCCCGCACCTTCGAGGGGCCGCAACCGAAGCGGCCGTCGGTGGGCAAGAGGTCAGTGGGAATCCGGATGTCCGCCATGCGCTCGATCCTAGTGACGCGGCGCGGTGCCCAGCGTGCAGCCGGTAGGCTTGCGGGGTAGTCCACGTGTTCCACCGGGAGGCCCCTGTTGACCGATCTCGTCGACACCACAGAGATGTACCTGCGCACGATCCTCGACCTCGAAGAAGAGAACATCGTGCCGCTGCGTGCGCGCATCTCCGAGCGTCTTGGCCACTCCGGTCCGACCGTGTCGCAGACCATCGCCCGCATGGAACGCGACGGCTTGGTCGTCGTCTCCGGCGACCGACACCTCGAGCTCACGCACGACGGACGCGCGAAGGCGACCCACGTCATGCGCAAGCACCGCCTCGCCGAGCGCCTGCTCGCCGACGTGATCGGCCTCGACTGGGCCTACGTGCACGACGAGGCCTGCCGGTGGGAGCACGTCATGAGCGAGCAGGTCGAACGACGCCTGCTCGACATGCTCGACCACCCGACCGAGTCGCCCTACGGCAACCCGATCCCCGGGCTCGACGAGCTCGGCGACTCTCCTGCGGGGCGCTTCCTCGACGGCGTGGTCAACCTCGTGGCCGTGCTCGCCGAGCACCCCGAGGGCGTCACCCGGCCGATCCGTCGCCTGGCCGAGCCGGTGCAGTTCGAGCCCGAGCTGCTGCAGCAGCTGCAGGGCGCCGGCGTGCTGCCGGGCGGCGTCGCGACCCTCCGCTCGGCGGGGTCGTACGTCTTCGTCAAGGTCGAGGGGCACGACGAGGGCCTCGAGCTGCCGACCGAGGTCGCACAGCACATCTACGTCGGGCTCTGACCGGTCACCGACGCGGGATGCGGCCGCGCGGGATTCTTGCGTCCGTGCGCCGCGCCTCCTGCGTTCTGCGCCGGATCACGCAGTCGTTTACCGATTCGTTACAAATATCCCTCTCGAGGATGATCTCGCAGGGGTCGCTGGGCTACAGTCGCTGAGTCCCCAGGCTGCTGAACCGGCCGCCGGACCCGTGGCAGGACGTCTTTCACGCCCGTCTCCTGCCGTGTGTCGTCGCGATACGAACGAACGGACGGGACAGCTTCCCGAAAGCTGTCGAGACGCAGGAGACCCACCCTCTTGACCCTCCCCGGCACAGACCACACCCCCGACGTGCGCCCGAACCGCACCGTCGCCACCCGCACCCCCGCCGATCTGCCGACCCGCTCGTCGCTGCGTCGCGCTCAGGCCACGGCCGCGCCCGCCGCCCGCCCGGGCCGCCCGTCGGTCAAGCGCAGCGTGGTCTCGGTGACCGTGATGACGCTCACCGCCGGTCTGATCGGCACGATGGCGCTGCCGGCGTTCGCGTCGAACCCGGCGGCGGCGAACGGCCCGAGCGTCGGCGCCGCGTCGACGAGCTCGTCGACCAGCCACGCGCAGAGCGTCGCGGTCGCGGACGACGTCGCCCTCGCGGACGCCACCCGAGACGGCTACACGGCGACGTCGCAGGCGGACCTCAATGCGGCCGCCCTCGCCAGCCAGCGTGAGGCCGAGCGTGCGGCGCTGGCCGCGAGCTACGCCAGCTACACGGGACCGACGGCCGCCCAGAACGTGGCCGCCGCGACGAGCTCGGCGACGGGCACCGTCGCCACGCCGGGAGCGTTCAGCCTCAGCGCCGTCTACGCGACGGCCCTGCAGTACGTCGGCACGCCCTACGTCTTCGGTGGCGCGACCCCGGCCGGCTTCGACTGCTCGGGCTTCGTGATGTACGTCTACTCGCAGTACGGCATCTCGCTGCCGCACTCGGTCACCCGCCAGGGAGCCCTGGGCACGCCGATCTCGGCCGCCGAGGCGCAGCCCGGCGACGTCGTCATCTTCAACGACGGGTCGCACGACGGGTTCTACGCCGGAAACGGCATGATCCTCGACGCACCGAAGCCCGGTGGCTCGGTCAGCGTCCGCCCGCTGTGGACCTCCGCGGTGCACTACGTGCGCTACGGGGCGTAGGCGACCCGCGCCTCCTGGGGCACCGCGCCTTACGGGACACCGCGCCTCCCGGGGCATCGTGCGCCCGGGCGGTGCCCCGCGTGAACAACCTGTGAAGGGTCGTCCTGCCTCTAGGCAGTGCGACCCTTCCGGGGTTAACCTGGCGATCTCGGAGTTCCGCTGAGACCAGGAGCGTCAGATGCCTCGTTCGACCGCCACCCGCACCATGGGTGCGCTGTCGCACGAGCACATACGACACCCCGCCATGTGACAGAGCACCGTCCTCGTGACGGTGCTTTTTTCGTATCGGTGGGCCTGTTGGGCCTGCGCAGCCCCGAGAGATCGAATCCCTGGAAGCCGTCCAGGGTGCTTCGAAAGGGAAAGCATGCGCACTCTCGTCCTGAACGCCGGTTACGAGCCCCTCGCCGTCGTGTCCGACCGGCGGGCCCTCGTCCTCGTCATGAGCCAGAAGGCGACCGTCGTCGCCGCCGATGCGGAACACCCCGTGCTCGGGGCGGCGACGTCGTGGGATCGCCCGTCGGTCATCGTGCTGACGCGGTACGTGCGCATCCCGCACACCCGGCAGATCCCCGTCTCGAGGCGGGGCGTCATGCGCCGCGACTCGCACCGGTGCGCCTACTGCGGTCGGTCCGCGACGACGATCGACCACGTGCAGCCGCGGTCGCGGGGCGGGGCGGACAGCTGGGAGAACCTCGTCGCGTGCTGCCTCAAGTGCAACAACCTCAAGAGCGACCGCACCCCGCACGAGATGGGCTGGGAGCTGCTCTTCACGCCCAAGCCACCGCACGGGGTCGGCTGGGTCGTGCGCGGCATGGAGCGGACGCAGGCGAACTGGGACGAGTACCTCGCCGCTGCGTGACGCCTGGCGCCGGCGCCCGCTCGTCTGCCCATGAACCCCGTTTGCGAAGATGAACCCCGCTTCATCGGGGTTCATCTTCGCGAACGGGGTGCATGGTGGGCCGGACGGCAGGAGGCGCGGGTTCGGTAGACTCGCGGGGTCAGCCTCTGTAGCTCAATGGAAGAGCAGTTCCGTCCTAAGGAAAGGGTTGGGGGTTCGAGTCCCTCCAGGGGCACGTACGTAAACCCCACCCAGAGTTCCCCGATTCGTCGGGAGATCCCTGGGGTTTTCGTCGGTGCATGACCGGTTCGATGGCGGTGGACGCGCGTGCAGTTGGTGCCGCAGCGCGCTTGCCTGCCGGAACCAGGCTGATGCGCACGGTTTTCGATTCATGGCGGTAATCGAGCCGGATATTCAGGCGCTCGTAGAGGGTACGGAGTTTTTCGCGGCTCGCGTCTTGAAGAATCCGGTGCATCTCTCGGCTCATGGTGCGCAGAATGACGGCGGCATCCTCAACGTCCACTGACGACTCCTCCGCTTCTTTGATGCGCGCCCGGAGTAGGCGAAGCTCCGCTTGCTTTCGGTCGTAGGAGGCTCGCAGCGCGTCGTCGTAGTGGTCTTCCAAGCCGCGAAGAAGATTATCCCGAGCCCGGAGAGTTCCCCGTTCCTCTTCTCTTAGGCGCTGCACTTCTTGTTCAAGCGCAGGCGAGCGCTCTCCTAATTGCGCCAATATTGCGGGCAGGCGGCGGTGGTGGAAAGCGGTGGCAAGCCACCGATTCACCGAGGCTTCAAGCAAAGCCTCGGGTACCGAAACCATTGGTTTGCCCGCGAGGCGGTCCCCTCGCAGCCGGAAGCGAACGTTGCCGCTTTTGACGATGCGGTCTGACTCCATTTTCCGGTCTTCGCAGAACACGAGACCCTGAAGGGGGATGACGCTTCGAGTTGTGCGTGCTCGCGTGGCGTTGGGGCGCACCTGTCGAGTCTCCAGCAAATCAGCCGCTTGCTCGAATACCTCGTCGTCGATAAGGACCGGGTAGACCCTGGAAGGGCTCGCGACCGGCTCGACTTCGTGGAAGCGCTTCTTCTTGACCACCGTGCCCATGCTGCGGTCCGACTCGTCGAAAGGCACGCGAGTCTTTCGCTGCTTCCCGTAGATGCGGAAGCCGATGTACGTCGCGTTGCGGAGAACAGAGTGGATCGAAGAAGTACTCCACTTCGAGCCCCCGTTCTTCGTCCTAACCCCGTCTTGCTCCAAGCCTGCGCAAATCTGCCGGAACGATCGTCCCTGCACGTACTCATCGAAAATGCGTCGGACAACTATTGCCTCCGCTTCGTGGATAACGAGAGTGTTCGTGTAGCCCTTGGCAGACGGGCGCGCGATCCCGCCGTCATCAAGTCTCCCTAGCTTGTAACCAAGAGGTGGCGTGCCACCCATCCATCTAGGGTCATCCGAAGCCGCGATGCCGTTCATCGAGTTGCGAACGCGGTTCCGAATGGTGGCGACCTCGTTCTCTCCCAGAACGCCTTCAAGCGCTAGTAGCAGGCGGTGGCTCATGTTCGAGTGTTCGTACCGCCCGATTCCGTGAATCCACAGTTCGACTCCGTGATTCGCCAGGGTGGTGTGGACGTGCTCAAGCTGGTTGGAAGAGAACATGCGCTTCGCCTCCCCAACCACAATTGCGTCGAAATCGTGCCTGTCGTCCTCAATTTCATGGAGAAGAGCGGCTGCGTTCGGGCGGCGCTTCCAGGGCATGTCGCGCGATTGTGAGTCGAAGACCTCGCGAACGATTTCGCCTGCATCGCCCACCGCTTGGCGTGCGGCGTTGAGCTGCCAAGTTCGAGAGACTTCCTCGTCCTGTAGCCCCCGCTCGGTCTCGGTGCTAACACGACCCACGAAGACAAAGCGTTTGCGGGTGTTCTTCTCTTGTATAACGGGACGTGAATGGCGGGCAAGAGAGCGATTCACAATGTCATTCATGACTTGCCCCTTCGTCTTCTTCCGCATTCTTCGCGGGCGAGGTCAGAACGTCTTCGAGGATGTCTCGTAGGGCATGCAAGACCCCTGGCTGGAGCAGCGCTTCGGTGCCACTGGGAATCGGCTTAGCTATCTTCAGGGACGGCGCTTCGTACTTGTCCGCCCAGATGAACCGGTCGATTCGGTGCAGGCTCGACGCGCCCAAATAGCGGTCCATGAGCAGCGAAAATCGTTTCTCATCCTGCGTGCGCTGCAAGGCACGGAGCCGTAGCTCGTCCTCGTTAGCCGTGGTCGGGTCGCCGTCGCCCAAAGCCATACGCACCCCTCCGAAGTCGTGGTCCGCTCAAGATACAGGTGCCTCCCCTAAGGGAATCCCACTCTCGACTCGCCCGCAGCGCCCGGTATGGTTCATGATCGGACTGCTGCCGGACTCGACGGGGCAGCTATTCCAAGCACTGTAGACAACGAAATCGATGCTGGCTTGTTTGGCTCGCTACTTGAAGGAGCACGGTCATGAGCGGGAGATACGGCTGGGTGAGGGAGCGCGTCTACGAACTCGCGGAGTCCTACATCGAGGAAAGCAAAGGGCTGATGCTCGATGAGCACAAGTGCATCCGAGACGGAATGCTCATCGTTACTGCCTCCATCCCCGCCTTTCAGCATGGGCACGTGCCTGAGCGCGGTCCTTACTTCCTTGATATTTCGTGCGCTGCCATCGTGGGTACAGAGGCGGCTGAGCTAGGCATCTCGGCTGAGGTCTTCATGCAGGCAGTGCTCGACGGCAAAGATCCAGGGGTCGTGGCTCAGGGTATTCACCACGACATAGACGATGGATTACTCGATTCCCTGCTCGGTGGTTAACGAGAGAAGGACCGGCACCTAGGTGCCGGTCCTTTGCTGTCCCCCACGTCAGGTTCGTACTGACGACCCGCCCCTAGAAGCGGGCTTCGGGTTACTTAGTGGCGCGCTTCTCCAGGTACTCAGCGTTCTTGCGGACGCGCTCGACCTCGGTGGCGACATCTGCTTCGACCTTTTCGATGCGGCTCGTCAGTGCCTTTGCACGCGCGGCGACATCGCTACGGCGAGTGGTAAGTTCGCGGCGCTTTTGCTCCAGCTTTTTCACCTCAGCCAACTTCTCTTCAACCTGCTTGATTTCTTCATCGATGGAAGTCAGAGACTCTCTCTCGTCCTCTAGCTGCGAGTCCAGCGCTTCAAGGTCACCGTTCTCTTCAATGTCCGAGTAGCGCGAACGGCTAGTCGAGACCGGTCCTGAACCACGGGGGCGGCGGGGCTTCATCGCCAAGGGCGAGCCATCTTCATTCAGCCAACCAAGGGCAATGAGCTGGCTCGGGCGAATTTCCCACTCTTTGCCGGTGCCGACGAGCTTGGCACCGGCCAGGCTCAGCTTGTCGCGGTTCTTCTCAGTCTTAAACTTGGTCTCTGAGAAGCCCGTCAGCTTCTTCGCGGCACCGAGGGACAGCGGTGCATCATTTTCCGTGCTCTTCTTGTCAGCCATGCCGTTTAGTGTAGGAGTGTTTAGCGCATGAAGGGCGCGCTTCTGAGGTGCCTTTCTTGCCTTGCGTCGCCTTTTACTTGAGCCTTGCCGGGTTTCACGTCATGCTCTGCACATGCCCGCTGCAAACAAGATCCTGGTCGTCGCCACCCTCCTGACGACCCTCTCGGTAGCGGGCTGCGCTTCGAATGACCAAAGTAACGAGCCTGAACTGCAATCCGTGAGGGTTGTTCTTACGAGCAACTCAATGAGCGGCGTGATGAAGAGCGACGGTATTCCGGGACTTGAAGACACTTTGGCAGTCGAATATCCTTACGAATTTGAATTCGAAACCGATTCGTTCTTTTGGGTGAGCGCAGAGGGCGACTACCTCGGCAGTCCCGCTGCGTGTCAGGTCTTCGTTGACGGGAAGCTTGTGGATGAGGCTCATTCCGAAGCTCAGGGAGCCTATTGCCGTATGCGTGGCTGATTCGCTCTTGCACTGAGTTTGGCGGCAAGCTCTCTCCAACGACATCGACTTCATAAAGCACCCTCGAAGTAGGGCTGCCCAAGCCTCTCCCACTGCGCCATCTTTAGCTATCAGTCATTCCCTTTCTCGATCCTAAAGTGAATGTATTTGATACACTTTATGGGAACTCTTGGGGGAGTCATGCGCACATCTTTTACAGCCGCCACTGCTGCGGTTTCACTTCTTGCCGTGCTGGCGCTCACGGGCTGCACTTCTTCAGCGACTGAGCCCGCGACTCCGGCTTCATCTTCGGCTGCCGCAGCAGCGCCCGTCGAGCAGGCGATAGGAGCCGTCGTCACGCCCGAGACCGCACTGTCGGACAGTCAGACCGCTTACCCGATGCCTGACGGCACAACCGTGGTGGTGGACACACTCGAGGCACTTCCCGCGACTGTCCAGGCGGACGTTGAAGCGCGTGCAGCGTCTACAGCTACCCCCACGGGAGACGCAATGAATGTCGCTGGCAGGTCGGACAATCTCGCAGCTCGTTCCACCACCAAAGCTGAGATTCAGCAGGCGACCGGCAAGCGTTTCGTCGTCGCCTGGGACACCCTGGGTTTGCCTTTCGCAGACACCACTTCGCCAATCCACTTCTGGGCGGTGGACGGGCTGCCCGGCTACCCGCTGATCGTGTCGCGCGAGGATGTCCAAATGCAGTTCGACGCGTTCGTTGCTACCCAGGACGAGCCCGCGGAGTGGGTTCTCGTCTTCGCGCCGATGGCTTAGAATGCCTGCTTAGCAAGCCTCGCCGTTCGTCCTCGTAAGGATGGTCGGCTGCTGCTCCGCCCCAGTCGTCCAGGTGGATGAACCGCCCGGTCCTGTTGCCATTCCGCGAGCCTGAATGGATGAGGTGTTGTCGAGGCAGCCAAGAGATGCCGTCCATCCGGTGTAGCCGAAGCCAATGGTGGAAGCCCGTACCTCGGACCTGTAGGTCGAGGCATTAGTTGAACCGCCTGCCGATGCAGAGAGCGAGACGAGCATCCACGCACCGCCCCCGGTTGGTGAGTAGTAGCCGCTCAGGCTGAGGCTCGAAGGCGCACTCGGCGCAGGCATGACCCAAGTCACCGCCACCGAATCGCTGACGCTGCCGCTCGTCCTCCCATTTGCTCCCACGCAGTAGGCGCTCCCAGAGAAGCTTTCCGTGCCTGAGTACCGGCTCACGGAACGAGTGGCGCTCTTCTGCACCGAGGTCTGGCGCACGCAGCTCGCAGCCGTGTAGATGGCTACAGACTGGTTCGAGGTCGCCCTCGTATCGGAGGCAGTCACACTCACACTCGGGCTCGGAACGCCGGTGTAGTAGCCACCCGCGCTCCAGGGCGTGCGCCCTTCCATGTGCGCCCCACTCGCGCTCGACGAACATCGCGCCTGCACGTGCCATTCGTAGTAACTGCCCGGTGCTTCGCCGTGAGCTATGTCGCGGGTGGTGCCGCTTAGCCAGGTAGCCGCGAAGCTTCCGGTTTGAGCGTTTACGCGCGTGTACTCGTGAAAGTAATCGAGGCTCGTTCCGGTGGGGCAAGCGATGCCGTTCCAGGCTGTTCTCGCCACTTGGTCATTACCGTAGCCAGCGAACTCCGTTCTCGGGCTGCCGGGGTTTTCGCCAGCATCGATGGGTCGCTCCCACTTCGCGAGCGCGTCGTCACCCCAGGGGCTAAGCGAATCGGTCTTCTGCCCGTTCACCGGTGCCAGCGTGTACTTCGTGGAGCACCGAGCGTCCACTCGGAGCCAGACGCGGGAGCCCTGGTCGATGGTGGCGAATGAGGTACGTGTGCCGCTCTGACCGGTGCCAGAAAGTGATGTCGAGTCGCTGCCGCCGTAGGTGTTCGAGGTGGAGGAGCGATAGGCGTGGTCGTTGCCCGCAGGACAAGTCGCTGCCGACCAAGATGCGCTGTTTTCGTTTAGAGCGGTGATGCTCGGAGCGGCTGGTCCTGGGGATCGGTAAATGTAATTTGCCGGGACGCGGAGCCCGGAGGAGTTGGGTGAATCCGCTGTGGAGGCGCGCACAAAGTAGGTGTCTGGGAAGCCGGGGACGACTTTATTGCCCGTCTTCGTCAAGCTCAGTGCTGAGGTCGGTGAGCCAGATACTTCGTTCGTCTGTGGCATGCCGGGGTAGGTGTAGACCTCGGTTCCGGCGATGGTCGAGCGGACGTAGCTGTTCGAAACGACAGCCGGGGCGTAGGTAACGATGTAGCGCGTGGTCGGGTCCGAAGAAACGCGGTTCCAGGAGGGCGTTGTAGAGGTCTCATCCGCACTAGCGGTCACCCCGGTCATGCGCACGTCGGGGAGCGGAAGCGTGTAGCTCGGCTGGGTGGTCGTCCCCGATTGACCATCAATGTCGTTGCACCTGGCGGCTACGGAAGCCGAGTACGTGCCGCCGTTCCACACCTCGGCGGAGCCTCCCGTGCCGGTCGTCATCTGCACAGTGGTGGCTGTCGTCTCTCCCGAACTCGTCTTGCCGGTCCTGAGATTCTTCACCAGCCACGAGTACGTGAGCCGTTGGCCCGGGGAGCACTCTGATGCCGGTCGAGCCGCCCACGCAAGCTGAAGCCCTTCTCGCTCTCCACCGACCACAACTCCCAAGCTCGGGGAACGGCTGATGACCAAAGAGGACACGGAGTTAGGAATCCAACGGGTCTGCTCACCGCCCGGGTCAGTGATGTCGTCGTTATTGCCGACGAGTTCGGTCTCAGCCTCGTTGGTGGTGGCTTTGAATGAGGCGGCATTGTCATCAGTCACAGGGAAGACAGCGGTTAGCTTCGCCTCGATGGTGCGGGGGAGTTCGCGTAGAGCCTCGTCGTCGGTGTACCAGGCAGCGACCTGGTGCTCGGCTCTGAAGACAGCCAGCTCCTCATCGTCTTGTGTTCCATCTCCGTCATCATCAACCTCGCGGAATGTCGTCACCACTCCGTTCGAGAAGTCGAGTGGGACTTGGGCGAGGTTCTCGTAGATGAAGGTCGAGTCGGCGGTGATTGCCGAGACGGCTACTCGGTGCTGAGTGCTCGCCACAGGGCTTTCGCAGTCGTCGCTGTCGTGAATCGCGATGTCGTTGTGGAGAGACATCAAGGTGTTATCCCCGCGCTCAGCTCTAAGCCTTTCGTCGGCGGGCGCGATGAACCAGGTGCTGGCGCGACAGAGGTACTTCGTCGAATCAACAGGGTCTTGCAGGAACTTGGTGCTTGAAAGCGTCACCTTCGTGTCGTCCTGGACTGCGACGAAACCTGCGTGGTCCACATCATTGATGAAGGCACGGTTGGCGATCCGTAGCTCTGTCTGAGCGCCGTTCTCCGCCTGCACGCGGCTGCCTCCGGTCAGGAGAAGGAACACCATTCCGGCAAGAGCCACCATCACGAGCAGCGAGACGTTCTGAGCGATGACGACCATGAGGGTGTTCTCGCCCCTGTCGTCTTTTCGTAGGTGCAGCATCGCTAGACCTCGCGAAGCGCTCCAACTACTTGCGGGTAGCTGCTGCGAGATAGGCGCTCAATGGAGCACGGAGTGAGAGGTGTGCGGGTCACGTCGCCGTAGTGCTGGATGACGAAAGCCTCCCCTGTGCGGAGCCCTGGCAACTGTTCCAGGAGAGCCAGGTCGTAGTGCGCGGGGAAGGTAGCGACCGCCTGCTCGACGGGCTGACCGAGGTAGATGGTGCTGTCGAGCCCGGTGAGGAGAGCAGGAGCAATGATGTTCTCCCGGCTCAGGATCACCAGGTAGATGCCAACTAGGTGCCCATCTGCGAACAGCTCCTCAATGGAGTCGCGAAGGGCAGGTTGAGGCTCGTCGAGAATGACGTAGATGTCGGCATCGCTCGCTGGCACGAAGTCCGAGTACCGCTCGAAGCGGGCACGTGCATCCAGAAGTAGCTCTTCGAGCAGCGTGAGCTGCTCTGCCTCGACAACGGCTACGCGAGCCCGGGCAGAGCCATACTCGGCAGGATTCGCCGTGAAAAGAACTAGCTCTGTCGCCTCCCGGTGTTGGAGTTGAGCAACGAGGTTTCTCGCCAGCACCGTCTTGCCGCTGCGTGCTCTGCCCGTGACGACGAGGTTGCCCTCGGCAGGTACGCAGACGGACACGGAAACGCCTGTCGTGCTCTGAGGCTCCCAGAGAGCTAGTCGCGCGCTCATCCCGTTACCTTCGGCTTCACGACGGCTGGTACCTCAGGCGCAGGAACCGGAGCCACGGGGGCGGCAGAGGGCTGAGGGGCACTCTCGGGGGTCGGGGTCGCCTCAGGAACTGGCTTTGCCTCGGGGACGGCTGGCGCGGAGACGACGATGGTCCCTGTCGCCTGTGTCGTGAGGCTGCGCTCCGAATCGGAAAGCACGTAATTGAGCGAGAAGGTGCCCGCCTTGGTGGGGGTAAAGACCACGCTTCCGCCCTCATCGAGCACCGCCCCTTCGGGCAACGTAGTCACCGAGACTGCTGGATCGCAGGCGACCTCGGGGACGGAGATTGAGCAGTCAGCGGATAGCTCAGAAGGCGTAATGGTGAGGCTCTCACCCAGCGTCATTGTGCGCTCGAAGGGGGCAGCGGAGATGCTCGGGTAAATCGGGTTGAAAGCGCCAGAAATCCAGGTGCCATCTAGGCGCTGAAGTGCGTAGCTCTGGTCATTCTCGACATCCTGGTTGCCTTCATCGCTCTCCGGATCTCCTACCGAAATGTCTGCGAGCTGCACCGGGATTGTGCCTCCCTCACCGGTTCTGGTCACGCCGGATTCGTTGGTGAATGACCAGGTGCCCGAGAGCGACCAGTCGTCCGCGCAGGGGAGAGTCGAGAAGTCGAACTCAGCAGTCTTCTCTTCGTTGGCGAAGTGCTCGGGGAGAAGGAATGTGTAGCTGATCGCGGTAACGCTGGAATCAGCCGAGGCGGCGGTAGCTGTTGCCTGTCCGAGGTAGTTGTTGCTCGAAGCTGTTGAATAGCAGAGGTTGGAGTAGCCAGATTCTGTTTGCTCGGAAGCTCTGTTGGCATCGCCCGCATCACCGCGTACGTACCAGGTGTTCTCTGCGGTCGGGGTGCTCAGCTCAACAGGTGCCGCTGAGGGGGCGGGCGCAGCCGTGGCGCTTGTGGCACCTAGGGCTGCAAAAGAGCCGAGCAGTGCTATGGCAAGAATGGAGGTAAGTAATTTAGTGTGCGTCTTGTTCATGAGATTCCTTCCGATGCGCCTCCTAAGGTTGGTTTTACGCATAAGTCAATTATCTCATGACGTAGTTTGCGAATAGCCATTAGCTAAATACTGACGACTTTTTCCTTTTGAGCCAGAAATGAAGATTATCTTCATTTTTGTGGATACCATTGATTTAGCGGTTAACCACCGTTGCTCTTGGAGGACTTTATGTTCAAAGGACACTTCACAGTATTTGTCACCGCCTGTTCGCTCATCTTCGGCGGACTCGCCTTCTGCGGGGGTGACATCCAGGCTTTGCCGGGAGCAAATGAATTTATCGTCACGCAGCAGACGAACGCCGTCATCGGAGCAGAGACTCAGCGCTTCGAGCTAACGGGTGGCTTTGCCGATGTGGTGCCTGAAATGAAGATCCCTGCGAACGTGAAGCACTCCACCATCACTTCTTCCGATGCCCAGAGCTATGTATTACTCACCGTCGCGCCGAATGACGACCTTTACTTGACTGCATCGACTCGCACCGTTGTGGGTGTTCCCGAGAAGATCGGCACTCTCCAAGCGCCGCCCGCGAGCATCGCAAATGTCTATTCAGGCGATGTAGATGGCACTGCTATCTCGAAGGTCGTTTACGGCTGGACCCTCGATGACGCAGCCGAGCGTCGAGCCGAAGTCACACTGACTGACATCTCGGAAGCTCCTTTCGCGCACACGCCTTCACAAGCCTTTGGGGCAGTGGGAAGCAAGGTGAATGAGCTAGCTAGCTTTTTCGCGAAAGCAAATTAATAACATTCGCTTGAGTTATCCGGGAGATCACGTCACTCTCTTCTTATGACTACCGAAAAGAAGATTTCTGCCAAGACCCTTCTCAACCTGAACGAGGCTGCTGAACTGACCGGAGTGAACTCCGGTCGCCTTGCCACCATGCGCAACCAGCTTCTCGAAGCGGGAGCCTCTGTTGAGGGTGGTCGCCGCAACCTGAAGTGGACGATCCCCATCTCTGCTCTCGTGCAGCTCGGCTTCCTAAGCGAGCAGTTCGAGCCCATCGAGCGCACCCGAGCCCGCCGCCGTACCAAGGAAGAGGTACTCGTGAGCACCATCGCAGGGCTCGACCGCGACCTCGCAGCGGCGGAGGAGCGGATGGCTACCCTTCGGGCTGCCCGCGACGAGAAGGCAGGGGCTCTGGCGGCGACTCGCGAGAAGAAGGTTGCGGTCGCTGAGCGCGAGGTGGAAAAGGCGAAGCGGCTGCTGGCAGAGTACGAGCCGCTGCTTAGCAGCGAGGGTTACGCCGGGGCTTGACCGCTCGCGAGGTCTAGTTCGGCAGCTAGAGGAATCTCTTCCTCATTCAGGCGGAACTGGCAGACAAAGCACGTAAAGGAGCTTTCGAATATAACGCTGTCGTACACATCGTTACCGCTCTCGTCTACGTACCCCTCTCTTAGGATGTACCGGGTGTCGAGCACGACTTTGCCTGAAGAATCGCAGACGGGACAACGCTCCTCCCGGTTGTAGAAGGGATCTTCCTCTCGGCTGTCGGTGCGGTATTCGAACTGACCAAGAATGAGTGCCCGTTGAGCAGTGGAAAGTGTGCTCCTCATAGCTGACCACCTCTTTTTTGCGGCGGCAAGCTTCCCGAGAACCGCATTTCTAGCTCGGTCTGTGTCCTCATCTTGAACTCGTTGGACGAGCTCCGCTGCTTCCGACCCGAAATATTCGCTTGTAGACATGCCAACGTATTCAAGGAACACTGATGCAGTCAGTATGAACTTATGCTGCTGAAGTCGGACAGTCTTCCCGTCAACGACACCCATGTGTGCGGCAGCATTTCGCGTGTCAAAGACGCTTTGTGCGTCCGTCTTGGTCGCGGTATTTCCGGTAAGGGCGGTTGCCGCCTGCCAAGCTTGCATCGCGCCGATTGTGAAGATGCTCTCTGGTTTGACGTTCACCGAAGTGCTGGTCTCGATACCTGACAGAAACTGCCCCCAATCGAGATTTTTCGTCGTTTCGAGCAGTAAGAGCGGGTTTGCGTTCGATGCCACTGACTTAAGCAAAGTCTCCAAAGCGAGCCCAGCGGTCACGGCGGCGGTCAGGAGTTCGATCGCTCCTTCTGACGAATACAGACGCAACGAATGCTGCGCTGCTTCCTTGCTCGCCGCCAGTAAGTGCTTCGTCACGTCCCGATTGGACGTGTCCCCGAATGTCCACAGTGCAAGTCGATCAGTCTGAGCCTCTTTGGCGTTCGTCCCCATGCTCTCCATCTATCGACCAAACCGTCCCGTCCGTCAGTCACAACACGACCGGCTTCTGACTCGTTCCTAGGACCTCGACACGTCGACGAGGGATGAGCGAGTTCCCGGGGCAGCGCCAATGTCAGTAGTCGCTGTCGCTATCAAGTAGTCACAAACCGCGCGCTACTGATGTTCTGACCGACACGGGGAACCATGATTCTTGGCTACGCACGAGCGAGCACCGTGGAGCAAGCTGCCTCCGTCGAGCAGCAGGTGGAGCGGCTCAAGGCTGCGGGTGCCGAAAAGATCTGGAGCGACCTCGGGGTCTCGGGCGGAACCATGTACCGAGGCGAATTCCAGAAGATGCTCGAACAGGCTAGGACCGGCGATGTCATCCTGGTTTCCAAGCTCGACCGCTTCGGCAGAACGGTTCGCGGCATCGTCGAGTTGGTAGACGAACTCACTACTCGCGGCATCGCTCTCCGCACTCTCGACGGAATCGACACCTCTGACGAGAACCCTTCGTCGCGTTTCTTCCTCCAGATCATGGCTAGCTTCGCAGAGCTGGAGCGCTCCATGACGCGCCTCCGCACTAAGGAGGCTGCTGCCGCTCGACGCGATCCGAAGACCGGACGCATGCGCGGTAATCAGGGCGGAAGACCCGCCGTCATCAAGACGGAGGCGCAGGCGGCGGCGATTCGGCGGCTCTATGAGAGTGGGATGACGGCGAAGGCGGTGGCGGAGCTGCACCGGGTGTCAGAGTCGAGCATCAGACGCTCGCTTCGGGCAACGGCTAGCCCGAAGGCATGAAGAAACCGCCCCGTGCTCGCAGTGAGCACGGGGCGGTCCCGGGAGTGGCTGCTTATCCCTGGCGCACCATTGCGTTGAAGCTCGGCATGGCATTCGTGCTGGCTCCTTCTCCGGTGCCGCCCGAGTATGTCTGGGTCTCGGGCACGCTCCACGCCCATTCGGACCAGTCATTCGTCACGGAGATTGACGCAGAGCAGTCGAAGCTCGCCGTCTCGCCTAGAGCGATGGCTCCCGTGTCTGCATGCTCGCAGCTCACCGGTGCGGACTCGCCGGTCATCGTGTTGGTGAGCACGGGCTTCGCGAGACGGATCTCGCTCGGAGAAGTACCGGAGCCACCACGCATGGTATAGCTGGCTTCGAAGCGAGTTGTCGCCAGTTGTGCGCCGTTAGCTAGGTAGAGGCGGGGGCTTTCCTTCGTGGAATTGTCTTCGAGCAGGGGTGCATCTCCACCGTCGTAGCCGTAAGCGAAGACGGTTGCGCCCGTCGCGTCACAGACGGTTACCTTCTGCGAGATGTCTTTGTAGCCCACGAAGCCGGGGTCGTCAGTGGTGTTGGAGTTGCAAGCAACGGCAATTCCGCCATCGTCGTCGCTTCTCTCATCGCCCGCGAAAGGGTCGGGAAGCGTGGTGCTCGGCTTTGCCTCTGTGTACCCCGTGAAGGTATCGGCGCTTTGCGATACTCGGTAGAAGATTTTTCCGCTCTGGCTCTTCGCAGCCATGAGGTACTTGCTGCCGTCGTCGCTCACCTCCATTTTGAAATCAACCCCGCCCGAGAGCGTGAGCTTGATGCCGCCGCTCTTCAACTCATCGACGGTCCGGGCATAGCCGCTGGAGGACGAAGTGGAGGCGGCAGCAAGAATCGTGCCGGGCATAGGAGCCAGTGGGTTGGCGAAGTTTCCGTCGTAGCCCGAGAGTCGCATCTCCTGCGCAAAAGCGGCATTGGCGAGGTCGGTTCGCGCGTTGTTGTCGCGAGCATTGTTGATGAGACCGGGGGCGGTGACGAGACCGGCAGCAATCAAGATGGCAGACACAGCGATGGTGATCGTCTGCATGATGCTGTTTTCTGCCGCATCCGTGCGGAGGTCGAGAGTGGTAGGTAGGCACAGCTTCGGAGCTGCAGATGGTGGAGCGACGAGCAGGGTCATGTCGGGTAATTCCTTTCGAGTATTTCCTCCTTATTTAGGTGGATTTCGTACTCCAATTTTACCTTCTGCAAACCCTCTTATTTGTGTTATCCATTTTCTCGCTAGTTGAAAATGACTGGGGTGCCGACCGGTAAGGCACCAATAATTCGAGCTATCTCTGCACTCACCCTTACGCAGCCGTGCGAGTGAGATCCGCCGCTCGTCGAGTAGTGGATCGCGGTCAGTCCGGCATCCCCGTTGTAGAAATCCAGCGTCTCGCTATGTGCTCCAAGGAGGGCAATGGGTTCGCCGCCCGTCCACGGTTGGCTTTCCCCGTCCGTGTATATGGCGCTCACGTAGCTCAACGTGCCTGCACTCGGTGTGGGGGCTTCGGGGGAGCCGAGAGTGAGGCTTTGCTCTGCGGCGGTGACTTCGCCGTCCTTGGTCTCGATGGATACGGCGTGCTCCGCCACGTTCACTCGGACGACGCTTTCGACCTCAGTGACGGCGAAGTCAGCAGCTCGCACCCAACCGAAGGTCGCGGCAACCGGAGCCCCCTCGCTCTGGCTTGGCAGAACACTGCGCGCTGGTGTGCCAACGAGCAGCCAGCATGATCGGGTCCCGTAAACGGGCAGCGCCGTGGGAGTCTCGACCGTTGTAGCGTCGATGTAGCCGACTGGCTCCGAAGAAGGTGTGGCAGTTGCGTAGATGCCTGTTTTGGCGGCAATTGGTGTGGCTACCTGCCAGGTGACTTCGGGGGCGATGCCGGGTGAAGCCGCATCGAGCAATTCTGGGATGAGTGCGTCGTAGTAGACGTGGGGGAGCCCCACCAGGTCATCTTGGGAGAGGGCTGGGGGGATCGCCGGCTCTGGGGTGGCTGATGGGCTCGGTGCGGTCGCGGCCGGAGACGCGACGGTCGGAGAGGCTGCGGCGGCGCAGCCAGCGAGCATGAAGGTCAGTGTGGCTAGCAACACTACGAGCGCAGTCCTCATTTCCATTCCACCCAGACCACCTGTACTTTGCCGTCAGCCGTGAAGGCAACCTCTTGAACAAGCTCGAAGTAACGAGTCACCTCGTGCTCCATTCCGTTCTCCATCACCGCGTATGTGGGGTAGAAAGGTCCATTGGAAAAGTCGTCGAGATGTAGCCGGTAGTTGGCGACGTTCTCGTTGCGGTAAGCCTCCAACACTGGGACCTCAGTGAGCGTGGAGCCATTCTTGGACATCTGAACAGATACGAGACGGCTAGTGAGGTGGAGGTCTCCCTCGTCATCGGTGAGCGAAAAGTTGATAAAGCACCCCGTCTCGTCCATGCCCATCCACGCTGAAATTGCGTGCGAGCCTTCGGTGTCGAGATGCTGAGTCTTGCCAAGTATGAAGGCGGTGTTGTCCCTTTCTAGCCAGGCTTTTTGCGCAAATTCGCTCGACCTGTCGCAGGCAGCAGAAAGGTTTGGCTGCTCTGTATCCGGCTGCTCGATTCCGGCACAAGCTGTGAGCAGGAGGGTGACAGCGGCTACAAGCGCGGCACCTGACGCGAGGCGGTTCTTCCGGCTTTCTCTTAGCTCGTTATCGCGTGTTTTTCTTCTTGTTCTCATGATGGTTCCTTTCGGCATTCGCCGGGTTGTGGGGTGAGGGGGTGGGGCTACTTCGAGTCCCAGGGGATCTTTGGTGGGGTTGTGAGTGGTGTTTAGGTTTCTTTGAGATTGATGGACAACAACAATCGTCAGATTGTTTTGTTCTTTAGTCAGCATCAAATTCAGCAGTCATGGCCTATTCCGGTTGTGCTGTTTTTTCTTTTACGGAGAGTTTGATCCTGGCTCAGGACGAACGCTGGCGGCGTGCTTAACACATGCAAGTCGAACGATGAACTGGAGCTTGCTCCAGGGATTAGTGGCGAACGGGTGAGTAACACGTGAGTAACCTGCCCTTGACTCTGGGATAAGCGCTAGAAATGGCGTCTAATACCGGATACGAGCTTCAGCCGCATGGCTAGGAGTTGGAAAGAATTTTGGTCAAGGATGGACTCGCGGCCTATCAGCTAGTTGGTGAGGTAATGGCTCACCAAGGCGACGACGGGTAGCCGGCCTGAGAGGGTGACCGGCCACACTGGGACTGAGACACGGCCCAGACTCCTACGGGAGGCAGCAGTGGGGAATATTGCACAATGGGCGAAAGCCTGATGCAGCAACGCCGCGTGAGGGATGACGGCCTTCGGGTTGTAAACCTCTTTTAGTAGGGAAGAAGCGAAAGTGACGGTACCTGCAGAAAAAGCACCGGCTAACTACGTGCCAGCAGCCGCGGTAATACGTAGGGTGCAAGCGTTGTCCGGAATTATTGGGCGTAAAGAGCTCGTAGGCGGTTTGTCGCGTCTGCTGTGAAATCTGGGGGCTCAACCCCCAGCCTGCAGTGGGTACGGGCAGACTAGAGTGCGGTAGGGGAGATTGGAATTCCTGGTGTAGCGGTGGAATGCGCAGATATCAGGAGGAACACCGATGGCGAAGGCAGATCTCTGGGCCGTAACTGACGCTGAGGAGCGAAAGCATGGGGAGCGAACAGGATTAGATACCCTGGTAGTCCATGCCGTAAACGTTGGGAACTAGATGTGGGGGCCATTCCACGGTCTCCGTGTCGCAGCTAACGCATTAAGTTCCCCGCCTGGGGAGTACGGCCGCAAGGCTAAAACTCAAAGGAATTGACGGGGGCCCGCACAAGCGGCGGAGCATGCGGATTAATTCGATGCAACGCGAAGAACCTTACCAAGGCTTGACATATACCGGAAACGTCCAGAGATGGTCGCCCCGCAAGGTCGGTATACAGGTGGTGCATGGTTGTCGTCAGCTCGTGTCGTGAGATGTTGGGTTAAGTCCCGCAACGAGCGCAACCCTCGTTCTATGTTGCCAGCACGTTATGGTGGGAACTCATAGGAGACTGCCGGGGTCAACTCGGAGGAAGGTGGGGATGACGTCAAATCATCATGCCCCTTATGTCTTGGGCTTCACGCATGCTACAATGGCCGGTACAAAGGGCTGCGATACCGTAAGGTGGAGCGAATCCCAAAAAGCCGGTCTCAGTTCGGATTGAGGTCTGCAACTCGACCTCATGAAGTCGGAGTCGCTAGTAATCGCAGATCAGCAACGCTGCGGTGAATACGTTCCCGGGCCTTGTACACACCGCCCGTCAAGTCATGAAAGTCGGTAACACCCGAAGCCAGTGGCCTAACCCTTGTGGATGGAGCTGTCGAAGGTGGGATCGGTGATTAGGACTAAGTCGTAACAAGGTAGCCGTACCGGAAGGTGCGGCTGGATCACCTCCTTTCTAAGGAGCATGTACTCGCCCCGCGGTATACACGGGGGTCAACGAGTCAAGTCGGTTTCGAAGCGAATGTCTTCGGCCGGCGCTCATGGGTGGAACATTGACAATGGCTCTTCGCGGAGAGCATCAGCGCTAGTACGGCACCTTCGGGTGTCTGGAAGGTGAGGGTGTTCGAGGTGGGGGGCGTGCACGCTGTTGGGTCCTGAGGGACCAAGCACCCATGCTTTTGAGTGTGGGGGTTTTTCCTCTGGGCCATGAAAGTCCTGCATCAATCGCAGGGTGATCATGGTGCCGCCCGTATTTTGAGAACTACACAGTGGACGCGAGCATCTTAGTCGCAAGCAGGGCCGGCCTTCGGGTTGGTTGTTGTTTGTGATACTAAGTGCAATTTCTTAGACCAATCCGCCCTTTGGGTGTGGTTGGCGAATGAGATAACACTGAGCTGTCAGTCTTTGGCTGGCAGCAACTTTGTGGTCAAGTTTCTAAGAGCAAACGGTGGATGCCTTGGCATCTGGAGCCGAAGAAGGACGTAGAAATCTGCGATAAGCCTCGGGGAGCTGATAATCGAGCCCTGATCCGAGGATTTCCGAATGGGGAAACCCCGCCAGGCGTTATGTCTGGTGACTCCCGCCTGAATATATAGGGCGGGTAGAGGGAACGTGGGGAAGTGAAACATCTCAGTACCCACAGGAAGAGAAAACAACAGTGATTCCGTCAGTAGTGGCGAGCGAAATCGGAAGAGGCTAAACCGGTCATGTGTGATAGACGGCGGTCGTTGCATGGTCGGGGTTGTGGGACCCGTTGTCCTGTTCTGCCGGACAGGAACAGTTACAGCGCAGTATAGGCGAACAGCTTTGAATGGCTGGTCATAGAGGGTGCGAACCCCGTAGCCGAAATGCTGGCGCTGGCTGAATGGGGATCCCAAGTAGCTCGGGGCCCGAGAAATCCCGTGTGAATCTGTCAGGACCACCTGATAAGCCTAAATACTCCCAGATGACCGATAGCGGACAAGTACCGTGAGGGAAAGGTGAAAAGTACCCCGGGAGGGGAGTGAAATAGTACCTGAAACCGTTTGCTTACAAACCGTTGGAGCCTCCTTGTAGGGGTGACAGCGTGCCTTTTGAAGAATGAGCCTGCGAGTTAGCGATATGTGGCGAGGTTAACCCGTGTGGGGTAGCCGTAGCGAAAGCGAGTCTTAATAGGGCGATCCAGTCGCATGTCCTAGACCCGAAGCGAAGTGATCTATCCATGGCCAGGTTGAAGCGACGGTAAGACGTCGTGGAGGACCGAACCCACTTAGGTTGAAAACTGAGGGGATGAGCTGTGGATAGGGGTGAAAGGCCAATCAAACTTCGTGATAGCTGGTTCTCTCCGAAATGCATTTAGGTGCAGCGTTGCGTGTTTCTTGCCGGAGGTAGAGCTACTGGATGGCCGATGGGGCCCAAAAGCTTACTGACGTCAGCCAAACTCCGAATGCCGGTAAGTGAGAGCGCAGCAGTGAGACGGTGGGGGATAAGCTTCATCGTCGAGAGGGAAACAACCCAGACTACCAACTAAGGTCCCTAAGCGTGTGCTAAGTGGGAAAGGATGTGGAGTTGCATAGACAACCAGGAGGTTGGCTTAGAAGCAGCCACCCTTGAAAGAGTGCGTAATAGCTCACTGGTCAAGTGATTCCGCGCCGACAATGTAACGGGGCTCAAGCACACCACCGAAGTTGTAGATTTCGTATTATAGACAAGCCTTCGTGGTTCAGTCGTACGGAGTGGTAGGAGAGCGTCGTGTGGCCAGTGAAGCGGCGGTGTAAACCAGCCGTGGAGGCCACACGAGTGAGAATGCAGGCATGAGTAGCGAAAGACGGGTGAGAAACCCGTCCTCCGAAAGACCAAGGGTTCCAGGGCCAGGTTAATCCGCCCTGGGTAAGTCGGGACCTAAGGCGAGGCCGACAGGCGTAGTCGATGGACAACGGGTTGATATTCCCGTACCGGCGAAGAACCGCCCAAGCTAATCCAGTGGTGCTAAGAGTCCTAACCCGGCTGAGTGGATCCCTTCGGGGTGATGCCGGCCGGTCTAACGCTCGACCCCATGCTGGTGCGGTTAACGTATTAACAGGTGTGACGCAGGAAGGTAGCTGAGCCAGGCGATGGTATCCGTAAGGTGAACCTGGTGTAAGGATGTAGGGCTGACGATAGGCAAATCCGTCGTCAATGCGCCTGAGATCCGATGCGTACCCCGATTGGGGGAAATCAGTGATCCTATGCTGCCGAGAAAAGCATCGACGTGAGGTTCAAGCCGCCCGTACCCCAAACCGACTCAGGTGGTCAGGTAGAGAATACCAAGGAGATCGAGAGAATCGTGGTTAAGGAACTCGGCAAAATGCCCCCGTAACTTCGGGAGAAGGGGGGCCGGAACCGTGATGGGATTTACTCCCGGAGCGGGAAAGGCCGCAGAGACCAGTGGGAAGCGACTGTTTACTAAAAACACAGGTCCGTGCCAAGTCGCAAGACGATGTATACGGACTGACGCCTGCCCGGTGCTGGAAGGTTAAGAGGAAGGGTTAGCGCAAGCGAAGCTCAGAATTTAAGCCCCAGTAAACGGCGGTGGTAACTATAACCATCCTAAGGTAGCGAAATTCCTTGTCGGGTAAGTTCCGACCTGCACGAATGGCGTAACGACTTCCCAGCTGTCTCAACCGCGAACTCGGCGAAATTGCACTACGAGTAAAGATGCTCGTTACGCGCAGCAGGACGGAAAGACCCCGTGACCTTTACTACAGCTTGGTATTGGTGTTCGGAGTGGCTTGTGTAGGATAGGTGGGAGACTGTGAAGCTTGGACGCTAGTTCAGGTGGAGTCATTGTTGAAATACCACTCTGGTCACTTTGGATATCTAACTACGAACCGTGATCCGGTTCTGGGACAGTGCCTGGTGGGTAGTTTAACTGGGGCGGTTGCCTCCCAAAAAGTAACGGAGGCGCCCAAAGGTTCCCTCAACCTGGTTGGCAATCAGGTGTCGAGTGTAAGTGCACAAGGGAGCTTGACTGTGAGACTGACAAGTCGAGCAGGGACGAAAGTCGGGACTAGTGATCCGGCAGTGGCTTGTGGAAGCGCTGTCGCTCAACGGATAAAAGGTACCTCGGGGATAACAGGCTGATCTTGCCCAAGAGTCCATATCGACGGCATGGTTTGGCACCTCGATGTCGGCTCGTCGCATCCTGGGGCTGGAGTAGGTCCCAAGGGTTGGGCTGTTCGCCCATTAAAGCGGTACGCGAGCTGGGTTTAGAACGTCGTGAGACAGTTCGGTCCCTATCCGCTGCGCGCGTAGGAAATTTGAGAAGATCTATCCCTAGTACGAGAGGACCGGGATGGACGAACCTCTGGTGTGTCAGTTGTCCTGCCAAGGGCACCGCTGATTAGCTACGTTCGGAACGGATAACCGCTGAAAGCATCTAAGCGGGAAGCCGGCTTCGAGATGAGATTTCCATACCCTTAGGGGTGAGAGGCTCCCAGCTAGACTACTGGGTTGATAGGCCGGATGTGGAAGTGGGGACTAACGACCCATGGAGCTGACCGGTACTAATAAGCCGATAACTTGACAACACTCCCTCCCTGTAGAGGTGGGGGAAAGCTGCTTGCGTCCACTATGTGGTTCCCGAAATACGGTCGGGAACAACTCAACAGACAAGTCGCCACATCTGTAACGGATGGGGTGCATGGTCTGAAACAGACTTCACCACCAGCAATGGTGTGTGGTAAATGTTTCGGCGGCCATAGCGAGAGGGAAACGCCCGGTCACATTCCGAACCCGGAAGCTAAGACTCTCAGCGCCGATGGTACTGCAAGGGGGACCTTGTGGGAGAGTAGGACACCGCCGGACTCCTTTTAGTGCGAACAGCACACGAAACACCAGAA
>NZ_LR733392.1:1910054-1953386 GCF_902506305.1 Frigoribacterium sp. 9N | reverse complement strand
GGTCCCCAATGCGGGGGACGCGCCCCGGGGGACGTCGTCCGGGGATGTCGCCCAGGGGGACGAGGGCCGGGGGCCCGGCCCGGCGACCCCGGGTCGTCTGGCTAGGCTCGACGGGTGACCACCGCCTCCTCGTCGCCCGCTCCGTCCGCCGCCGCGAGGCCGTTGCGTCGTCTCGGCTTCCTCACCATCGGCGCCTTCGAGGGCGACGACCCGACCGTCGGACTCGAGCAGGGGCTCGAGTTGTTCGAGCGGGCCGAGGCGCTGGGGCTCGACGGCGGCTGGACCCGCACGCGGCACCTGCAGTTCGGCATCTCGTCGCCCGTCGCGTTCCTCTCGGCCGCGGCGCAGCGCACCTCGCGCCTGACCCTCGGCACGGCCGTGATGCCGCTCGGCTGGGAGAACCCGTTCCGTCTCGCCGAGGACTGGGGCACGGTCGACGTGCTCTCGCGCGGCCGGCTGCAGCTCGGCGTCAGCGTCGGCGAGCCCCGCGCCTACGACGAGGTCGGGCCGCACCTCTACGGGGACGCCGCCGACCACCAGGACTTCTCGTACGGCCGGGTCGAGAAGTTCCTCTCGCTCGTCCGGGGCGAGCAGGTCAGCGCGTTCGAGGGCACCGAGGGCATCGAGGTCTTCACCGGGCGGGTGCAGCCGCAGAGCCCCGGCCTCGCCGACCGTGTCTGGTACGGCGCGGGCAGCCCCCGGTCGGCCGAGTGGGCGGGTCGCCAGGGCCTCGGCATGCTGATCAGCAACGTCAGCTTCGCGGGCGCGCCCGGGCCGATCGAGCCGACCCGCTTCGCGGCGTCGCAGCTCGAGCAGATCCGCGCCTTCCGTGCGGTCCACCCCTCGGGCCCGGAGGCGCGGGTCGCCAAGGGCGCGGTCGTCCTGCCCACCGACACGGCCACCGCCGAGCAGCGTGCGGCGTACGAGGCCTACGCGTCCTCCCGTCGCGACCGCACCACCGTGGCCCACGGACCCCGCGGCATGATGTTCGACCGCGACCTCGTCGGCCCGTCCGAGTGGATCGCCGAGCAGCTGCACGAGAACGCCGCGATGCGCGAGGTCGACGACCTGATCGTCGAGCTGCCGTTCGACTTCGGACTCGCCGAGTACACGCAGGTGCTGACCGACGCCGCCGAGCGCCTCGGCCCGCTGCTCGGCTGGCAGGCCGCCGCCCGAGGCGAGTGAGCGCTCACTCCCGGCGGTGGGGCTCGCCTAGACTCGACGCAGCACCCCGAGCCGAAGGAGTCTCCATGCAGAACTGGGCCGCCAACGTCGAGTACTCGACGACCGACCTGCGTCGCCCCACGAGCATCGACGAGCTGCGTGACGTCGTCACCGGCAGCCGTCGGGTCAAGGCCCTGGGCTCGCGCCACTCGTTTAACCGGGTCGCCGACACCGACGGCGTCCTCGTCTCGCTCGACGCGCTCGACACCCCGGTCGAGGTCGACTCGGCCGCCGGCACGGTCCGCGTCGGTGCGGGCACGACGCACGCCGCCCTCGCGGGCGAGCTGCAGCGTCGCGGCCTCGCCCTGCACAACCTCGCCTCGCTGCCCCACATCTCGGTCGCCGGAGCGGTCCAGACCGGCACGCACGGTTCCGGCGTGCGCAATCCCGCCCTCTCGGCCGCCGTCCGCGCCGTCGAGCTCGTCCGCGCGGACGGCAGCCTCGAGACCGTCCGCCGCGGTGACGACGCGTTCGGCGCCTCCGTCGTCTCGCTCGGCGCCGTCGGCGTCGTCACGAGCCTCGAACTCGACACCGTGCCGACCTTCGACGTCGAGCAGACCATCCACGAGGACCTGCCGTGGGCGGCCGCCCTCGAGCACCTCGACGCCGTGCTCGCCGGTGCGTACAGCCTGAGCTTTTTCACGCGGTACGACGGCGCGGGGGTCGACCAGGTCTGGTCGAAGCACCGGGTCGGCGACTCCGTCGGTCTCGACCTCCGCGACCTCGGCGCCCTGCGGGCCGACGCGACCACGCACATGATCCCCGGAGCCGAGACCGCGGCCGTCACGCAGCAGGGCGGCGTGGCCGGCCCGTGGCTCGAACGCCTGCCGCACTTCCGCTTCGACTTCACGCCGAGCGCCGGCGAAGAGATCCAGAGCGAGTTCCTGATCCCCGCCGAGCACGCCGCGGCCGCGATCGAGGGGCTCCGTGGCATCGCGCACACCTTCGCTGACGTGCTCATGGTCAGCGAGATCCGCACGATCGCCCCGGACGACGCCTGGATCAGCCCGAGCGGCGGACGTCAGAGCGTGGCCTTCCACTTCACCTGGCACCGCCGCCCGGACGAGGTGCTCGCCGTCCTGCCCGAGATCGAGCGAGTGCTCGGCGCCTTCGACGCCCGCCCGCACTGGGGCAAGGTCTCGACCGCCACCCACGCCGAGCTGCGCCGGGTGTTCCCGCGTCTCGGCGACTTCGCCGCCCACGTCGCGTCGGTCGACCCCGAGGGCCGCTTCCGCAACCCGTTCCTGTCCGCGTCCGTCCTCGGAGAGCCCGCGCATGTCTGAGCCCACCCCCGTCGCCCCCGTGCCGCCGCACGGCACCGTGCCCCCCGTCGTCGAGCCCGCACCGGGGGCGCCGCCGACCGCTCGCCTCGTCACGTCGCCGGTGCCGGTCTCCGGCGCGCAGGTCGTGCTCGAGCGGGACGGCTACCGGGCCGAGATCGCCGAGGTCGGGGCCACGCTGCGCACGCTCACGTTCGAGGGCCGCGACCTGGTCGTGCCGTTCGCCGCCGACGAGGTGCGGCCGGGCTTCCGCGGGGCCCTGCTCGCCCCGTGGCCCAACCGCGTGACCGACGGACGCTACGAGCGCGACGGGGTCGAACACCAGCTCCCGCTGAACGAGGTCGAGCGCGGTCACGCCCTGCACGGCCTGGCCCACTGGGCCGACTGGACCATCGACCAGGCCCAGGCCGCGCGGGCCTCGGCCTCGTTCGTGCTCGTGCCGAGCGACGGCTACCCGTGGCGGCTGGCGCTGTCGGTCGTCTACGAGCTGACCGACGACGGGCTCACCACGACGGTCACGGCCCGCAACGCGGGCACGGGCGTCGCCCCCTACGGCACCGCGCCGCACCCCTACCTCGTCGCAGGCGAGGGTCGCGTCGACGACTGGTCGTTCACGCTGCCCGCCGCGAGCTACCTCGAGGTGACCGACGACCGCCTGGTCCCCGTCGGCACGCGGCCCGTCGGTGACCGTGACGGCTTCGACTTCCGCGACGGGCACCCGGTCGGCGACCTGTTCGTCGACCACGCCTTCACCGACCTCGCGTTCGGCACCCCTGACGGCGACGCCGGTGGGGGCCCCGCTCAGGAGGCGCGGGTCACCGCCACGGTGACCGCGCGCGACGGCCACGGCGTCACCATGTCGTGGGGGACCGAGCTGCCCTGGGTGCAGGTGCACACCGCCGACCGTCCCGAACCCGAGAACGACCGGGTCGGGTTGGCCGTCGAGCCCATGACCTGCCCGCCGGACGCCTTCAACTCGGGTGACGACCTCGTGCTGCTCGCCCCGGGCGAGGCCCACACGGCGAGCTGGACCATCACCGCGTTCTAGCGCGGCCCGACACCTCCGAACCAGCACGACACCCCACGAATCCGGGGCGTCGCGCTGGTTCGGGGGTGTCGCGCCGGGCCGCCCTCAGACGGCGACGGGTTCGGTCTGCCAGGTCATGGCCGACACCGTGCCGGGCAGGCAGCGTTCGAGGGCGGCCTCGAGCGCCCGGCGCGTGCGGCGTGCCGTCAGCTCGTCCCGGACGACGACGTCGAACCGCAGGGCCTCGGGCAGCTCGGTGAGCAGCACGGTCCCGGCGTCGGCGAGCTGCACGAGGTACTGGCCCACCTCGACCTTGGCGGCCCGGTGCTCGGCGAGCAGGCGGCGCGACAACCAGAACAGGCCGGCGGCGTCGTGCGCCGTGTGGACGGTCGCGGTCGCGGTGATCATGGGCACACTGTGACGTGACGACCGCTCACGCGCGTGAACGGCGTGTGGCGAACGTGTAAATCCTGTCGCGACACGCCGGGCACCGACCGACTTGACAAGCACCTGGACCTCGTTCAGTATTGCCCAGCACCACCGATGTGAGCGCTCACATTCTCAGGTCAGCGCTCGACCGTCCCCGCGACGGGCCATCCCGCTCCACTCCGCGACACCCCAGCCACACGTTTCCTGACGAAGAGGTCAACCGTGAACAGCTCCTCCCTCCGCCGCCCGGCCGCCCACCGGGCCGTCCGCACGTCGCCCGCCCCGCTCCTCCTCGCGGTCGCCCCGGCCTGACGTCCCCCTCAGCCCCGACGGGCAGGCCTCGCGCACCCGTCGGCCCGGCGCGTCCCCGGCCACCCGAGCCGTCGAGCGCCCGCACCACAGAGATCCCCTCACAGCACCATCACCCGTCATCGACGACGCCGTCGAGATGACACCTGACACGAATGGAACAACCGTGAAGAAAAAGCTCCTCGTCGGCATCGTCGCCGTCGGCATGGCATTCTCCCTGGCCGCCTGCTCCGGCGGCGGCGGCGGACGCGGCGGTGACGCCGGCGGCAGCAGCAGCGGCGACAACGCCGGTGCGCTGGTCGGCGTCGCGATGCCCACCAAGGTGTCCGAGCGCTGGATCAAGGACGGCGACGCCGTCAAGAGCGCCCTCGAGGACAAGGGCTACAAGGTCGACCTCGAGTACGCCGACAACAAGATCCCCCAGCAGGTCCAGCAGATCAGCAACATGATCACCAAGGGCGCGAAGGTCCTCATCGTCGCCTCGATCGACGGTGGCTCGCTCAGCGACCAGCTCGACTCGGCCGCCAAGGCCGGCATCAAGGTCATCTCGTACGACCGCCTGCTGACGGGCAACAAGAACGTCGACTACTACGTCTCGTTCGACAACTACAAGGTCGGCGTCGACCAGGGCACCAGCCTCCTGACCGGTCTCGGCCTCGCCGACGCCGACGGCAAGAAGGTCGACGGCGCCTCGCCCAAGACCATCGAGGTCTTCGCCGGCAGCCCCGACGACAACAACGCGACCTTCTTCTTCAACGGCGCGATGGACACCCTCAAGCCCTACATCGAAGACGGTTCGCTGACGATCGGCTCCGGTCAGGACCAGTTCACCCAGGCCGCCACGCAGCAGTGGGACCCCGCCACCGCCAAGGCGCGCATGCAGAACCTGATCGCCTCGACCTACTCGGGCGGCACCAAGCTCGACGGCGTGCTCTCGCCCTACGACGGCATCTCGATCGGCATCATCTCGGCGCTCGAGGGTGCCGGCTACGCCAGTGACGCCCTGCCGATCATCACCGGTCAGGACGCCGAGGCCGCTTCGGTCAAGTCGATCATCGAGGGTCAGCAGTACTCGACCATCTACAAGGACACCCGTCAGCTCGCCGACCAGTCCGTGATCATGGCCGACGACCTGCTCACCGGCAAGACGCCCGAGACGAACGACGACAAGACGTACGACAACGGCGAGAAGGTCGTCCCGACCTTCCTGTTCCAGCCGACCATCGTCACCAAGGACAACTACAAAGAGGTCCTGGTCGACAGCGGCTACTACACCGAGGCCGACCTCAAGTAGGTCCCTCCCCTGCGAGAACCGAGGAGGCGCCGGTCGCCGACCAGCGCCTCCTCGCTTCCCTGCTCCCCAGCGGCACCCACCCGACACACGGAAGAAGGAACACGTGGCGAACACGATCCTCGAGATGCGGGAGATCACCAAGACGTTCCCCGGCGTCAAGGCCCTGCAGGACGTCACGCTCGAGGTCGAGCGCGGCCAGGTCCACGCGATCTGCGGCGAGAACGGCGCCGGCAAGTCGACGCTCATGAAGGTGCTCTCGGGCGTCTACCCGCACGGCTCGTTCGACGGCCAGATCCTGCTCGACGGTCAGCCCGTCGACTTCAAGAACATCAACGACTCCGAGGCTGCGGGCGTCGTCATCATCCACCAAGAGCTCGCACTCAGCCCGTTCCTCTCGATCGCCGAGAACATCTTCCTCGGCAACGAGCAGTCCAAGGGCGGCTTCATCGACTGGAACAAGACCAACCTCGACGCCGCCGGCCTCCTGGCCCGCGTCGGCCTGCGCGACAACCCGATCACCAAGGTGGTCGACATCGGAGTCGGCAAGCAGCAGCTGGTCGAGATCGCCAAGGCGCTCTCGAAGCGCGTGAAGATCCTCATCCTCGACGAGCCCACCGCCGCCCTGAACGACGACGACTCGGCCCACCTGCTCGACCTCATCAAGAGCCTGCAGGGGCAGGGCATCACGTCGATCATCATCAGCCACAAGCTCAACGAGATCAAGGCGATCGCCGACAAGGTGACGATCATCCGCGACGGCAAGACCATCGAGACCCTCGACATGCACGCCGGCGAGGTGTCGGAGGACCGCATCATCAAGGGCATGGTCGGCCGTGACCTCGAGAGCCGGTACCCGGCCCACGAGTCGAAGGTCGGCGCCGAGCTGCTCCGCATCGAGGACTGGACCGTCCACCACCCCCTGGACGCGACGCGCGAGATCATCCACCAGGCCAACCTCACCGTCAAGGCCGGCGAGATCGTCGGCATCGCCGGGCTGATGGGTGCCGGACGCACCGAGCTCGCGATGAGCGTCTTCGGCAAGAGCTACGGCACCGGCATCTCGGGCACCGTCTACAAGCGCGGTGAGAAGGTCGACACGTCGACGGTCAGCAAGGCCATCGCGGCCGGCATCGCCTACGCGACGGAGGACCGCAAGAAGTACGGTCTCAACCTGATCGACGACATCACCCGCAACGTCTCTGGTTCGGCGCTCGGCAAGCTCGCGAACTGGGGCTTCGTCAACCGGTCCGAAGAAAGCACGGTCGCCGAGCGCTTCCGCAAGAGCATGAACATCAAGGCGCCCACCGTGGCCGCCGTCACCGGAAAGCTCTCGGGCGGCAACCAGCAGAAGGTCGTGCTGTCCAAGTGGATGTACGCCGACCCCGACGTGCTCATCCTCGACGAGCCCACCCGCGGCATCGACGTCGGCGCCAAGTACGAGATCTACACGATCATCAACCAGCTCGCGGACGCGGGCAAGGGCGTCATCGTCATCTCGTCCGAGCTGCCCGAACTGCTCGGCATCTGCGACCGCATCTACACCCTCTCGGAGGGGCGCATCACGGCCGACGTGCCGATCGCCGAGGCGACCCCCGAATTCCTCCTGAAGTACATGACCCTCGAACGAGAGAGCCCCGTCAATGAGCGCGCCTAGCCCCACCCAGGCCACCGACCCGAAGCCCACGGGCGGGTCGCCCACCTCCCGTCAGCCGCAGTCCGGTTCGGGCGGCAACCCGATCACGAGTGCCGTCTCGTACCTCGGCGGTCAGCTGCGCCAGATCGGCCTGTTCATCGCGCTGATCGTCATCGTGCTGTTCTTCCAGATCACCACGAACGGCATCACCCTGGCACCGATCAACGTGTCGAACCTGGTCGTCCAGAACAGCTACATCCTGATCCTGGCCATCGGCATGGTGATGGTCATCATCGCCGGCCACATCGACCTCTCGGTCGGGTCCATCGTCGCCTTCACGGGTGCGATGGCCGGCGTGATGATCACGCAGTGGGGCCTGCCCTGGCCGCTCGCCGTGGTGCTCTGCCTCGTGCTCGGTGCCCTGGTCGGGGCCTGGCAGGGCTTCTGGATCGCCTACTTCGGGATCCCGGCGTTCATCGTCACCCTGGCCGGCATGCTCGCGTTCCGTGGTGCCGCCCAGATCGCGCTGCAGAGCACGCAGATCTCGTCGTTCCCCCAGGGGTTCCGTGACATCGGTTCGGGCTTCCTGCCCGCCTTCGGCACGACCGGGTACGAGCCGCTGACGCTGATCCTCGGCGCTGTGGCCTCGATCGCCCTGATCGGCACCGGTCTCCGTGGTCGGGCGACGCGTCGCAAGTACCAGCTCGAGGACGAGCCCTTCCTGTGGTTCGTCACCAAGCTCGTCTTCACCGTCGCCCTCGTCATGTACGTCGGGTTCCTGCTCGCCAGCTACTCGGGCACCCCGATCGTGCTGGTCATCCTCGCCGTGCTCGTCGTCGTCTACTCGACCGTGATGAAGAACTCGGTCTTCGGTCGTCACGTCTACGCGATCGGTGGCAACGTGCACGCCGCCGAGCTGTCGGGCGTCAAGACCAAGCGCGTCACGTTCCTGCTCTTCGTCAACATGGGCGTCATCGCCGCTCTCGCCGGCGTCGTCTTCACGGCCCAGCTGAACCTCGCGGCGTCCAGCGCCGGCAGCGGGTTCGAACTCGACGCCATCGCGGCCGTGTTCATCGGTGGCGCCGCCGTCACGGGCGGCATCGGTACGGTCACCGGCGCGATCATCGGTGGTCTGATCATCGGCATCCTGAACAACGGCCTGTCGATCCTCGGTGTCGGCACCGAGTACCAGTCCCTGATCAAGGGCCTCGTGCTGCTCGCCGCGGTCGCGTTCGACGTCTTCAACAAGCGTCGCGCCGCCTCGTCCGGCAAGTAACTAGGCGCCACCATCCGCGAGAGGCGCGGTTCCCGGTCACGGGAGCCGCGCCTCCTCGTCTCCCCGCCCCCGGCGGGCACCGACCAGACCGCAGGAGGCGCGGGCCGGCCGCACACGACGCCACCGTCCCGAAAACCGAACCGAACTAGGATCACCTCGTGGCAACCCTCTTCGACGTCGCGGCCGCAGCCGGCGTCTCGCACCAGACCGTCTCGCGGGTCGTCAACGGCGACCCGACGGTCCGTCCCGCCACCAAGGCCAAGGTCGACGTCGCCATCGACGAGCTCCACTACCGGCCGAGCCTCACCGCCCGGGCACTGGCCAGCCGCAAGACGAGGTCGCTCGGCGTGATCAGCACGGGGTTCCCGTTCTACGGGCCGTCGAGCACGATGCACGGCTTCAACGGTGCCGCCCGACGAGCCGGGTACCAGGTGTCGATGGCCACCCTCGACGTCGACGACCGGCAGGGCATGCGGCAGGCCCTCGACTCGTTGGTGGGCCAGAACGTGGCGGCCATCGTGCTCATCGCGCCCGACGCCGAGGCCCTCGAGGTGCTGCGGCGTTCCGGGGTGTCGGTGCCGCTGGTCACCGCCGACAGCGAGGCCGAGGACGGCCACCACACGGTCTCGTTCGACCAGGCCGCCGGGGCCGAGGCTGCCGTCGAGCACCTCGTCTCGCTCGGTCACCGCCGCATCGCCCACGTCGCCGGGCCCGACGGGTGGATGGACGGCCGCGACCGCGAGCGGGGCTGGCGCGAGGCCTGCGAACGGCTCGGCGTCGACTCGACGGTGCTGCTGCGCGGCGACTGGACCCCGGGCTCCGGTCATCGCATCGGCCGAGAGCTGGCCGGGCGCGACGACGTCACGGCCGTGTTCTGCGGCAACGACCAGATGGCGCTCGGCGTCGTGCACGCGTACGTCGACGCCGGTCGGGTCGTGCCGCGCGACGTGAGCATCGTCGGCTTCGACGACATCCCCGAGGCCGAACACTTCGTCCCGCCGCTGACCACCGTGCGACAGGACTTCGAGGCGCTCGGGCGCCGACTCATGACGACCGTCGAGGCCGTGCTCGCCGGCGACGAAGCGCCCGTGGCGGCACTCGACCCCGAGCTCGTCGTCCGCCGCTCGACGGCGGCCCCGGCCCGCTGACCGACCCCGACCCGCCCGTGCGAGATTGCACGGTCCCACTCGCTCATGTGAGAATGTGAGCGCTCACTTTCGCATCAGGACAAGGACGTTCCATGGCTGAGACCGCCATCCCCTCCGACCCGTCGCCCGCGGCTCCCGACCCCGCCGGCGCCTCGGCCGAAACGTACGTCGTCGGCGTCGACTACGGCACGCTCAGCGGCCGCGCGGTCGTCGTGCGCGTGCGTGACGGCGCCGAACTGGCCAGCGCCACGTTCGAGTACCCGCACGCGGTGGTCGACCGCACGCTGCCCGGAACGGGCGAGCGCCTCCCCGCCGACTGGGCCCTGCAGGTGCCGTCCGACTACGTCGACGTGCTGAAGAACGCCGTTCCCGAGGCCCTCCGCGCGTCGGGCGTCGACCCCGCCGCGGTCGTCGGCATCGGCACCGACTTCACGGCCTGCACCATGGTGCCGACCACCGCCGACGGCACCCCGCTCAACGAGCTCGACCGCTTCGCCGACCGCCCGCACGCGTTCGTCAAGCTGTGGCGTCACCACGCCGCGCAGGGCCAGGCCGACCGCATCAACGAGTTGGCCGCGTCGCGTGGCGAGTCGTGGCTGCCCCGGTACGGCGGGCTCATCTCGAGCGAGTGGGAGTTCGCCAAGGGGCTGCAGCTGCTCGAAGAGGACCCCGAGGTCTACGCCGCGACCGAGCACTGGGTCGAGGCCGCCGACTGGATCGTCTGGCAGCTCAGCGGCCGCTACGTGCGCAACGCCTGCACCGCCGGGTACAAGGGCATCTACCAGGACGGCGAGTACCCCAGCCGCGAGTTCCTCGCCGCCCTCAACCCCGACTTCGCCGACTTCGCCGAGACCAAGGTCGTGCACGAGATCGGCGCCCTGGGCGACGTCGCGGGCACGCTGACGGCCGAGGCCGCCGGCTGGACCGGACTGCCCGAGGGCATCGCCGTGGCCGTCGGCAACGTCGACGCGCACGTCACGGCCCCGGCCGCCAAGGCGACCCAGCCGGGTCAGATGGTCGCCATCATGGGCACGAGCACCTGCCACGTGATGAACGGCGACAAGCTCGCCGAGGTGCCCGGCATGTGCGGCGTCGTCGACGGTGGCATCGTCGACGGCCTCTACGGCTACGAGGCAGGCCAGTCCGGCGTCGGCGACATCTTCGCCTGGTACGTGAAGAACCAGGTGCCGCAGTCGTCGGTCGACGACGCCGCGGCGGAAGGCAAGAGCGTGCACCAGCACCTCACCGACCTCGCCTACGAGCAGCCCGTCGGGGCCCACGGCCTCGTGGCCCTCGACTGGCACAGCGGCAACCGTTCGGTGCTCGTCGACCACGAGCTCAGCGGCGTCATCGTCGGCCAGACGCTCAGCACGACGCCCGAAGAGGGCTACCGGGCCTTGCTCGAGGCCACGGCGTTCGGCACGCGCCGCATCGTCCAGGCCTTCGAGGAGTCGGGCGTGCCGGTCACCGAGTTCATCGCCGCCGGCGGTCTGCTGAAGAACAAGCACCTGATGCAGACCTACAGCGATGTGCTCCGCATGCCGATCTCGACGATCACGAGTGAGCAGGGCCCGGCCCTCGGGTCGGCCATCCACGCCGCCGTCGCCGCGGGCGCCTACGCCGACATCCGCGCCGCGGCCGAGGCCATGGGCAGCGTCGATCGGGCGACCTACGTCCCCGACGAGGCCGCCGCCGACGCCTACGACGCGTTGTACGCCGAGTACCTGCTGCTCCACGACTGGTTCGGTCGGGGCGGCAACGACGTGATGCACCGCCTGCGCGCGATGCGTCGCGAGGCGACCCGCGCCTCCTCGGCTCCCTCGGCGACGACCGAGGGCGGTGGAGGCACGGATGCCGTCGAGCAGGACGCCACCGCCTCCGCCACGAGCGACGCGCAGGTGACCGCATGACCGGCTGGATCGACCGCTCGACGCAGGCGGCCATCGACGCCACCCGAGAAGACGTCGCCACCCTGCACGCCGAGCTCGTGCGCTACGGGCTCGTCGTCTGGACGGGCGGCAACGTGTCGGGTCGCGTGCCCGGCACCGACCTCTTCGTGATCAAGCCCAGCGGGGTGCTCTACGACGACCTCACGGCCGAGAACCAGATCCTCTGCCGCCTCGACGGCACCGTGGTCGAGGGCACGCCGGGCAGCGACCGCAGTCCGTCCAGCGACACCGCCGCCCACGCCTACGTCTACCGCACCATGCCGCACGTCGGCGGAGTCGTGCACACGCACTCGACCTACGCCACGGCCTGGGCCGCGCGCGGCGAGGCGATCCCGTGCGTGATCACGGCGATGGCCGACGAGTTCGGCGGCGAGATCCCCGTGGGGCCGTTCGCGATCATCGGCGACGACTCGATCGGCCGCGGCATCGTCGCGACGCTCGAGGGGCACCGCAGTCGGGCCGTGCTGATGCAGAACCACGGCGTCTTCACGATCGGCAAGGACGCCCGCGACGCGGTCAAGGCCGCCGTCATGACCGAGGACGTGGCCCGCACCGTCCACATCACCCGCCAGCTCGGCGAACCCATCCCCATCCCGGCAGAGAGCATCGACGCCCTCTTCGACCGGTACCAGAACGTCTATGGACAAGCACCCGCAGGAGAACTGAAGTGACGAACGACACCCTCGACCCCACCGCCTTCCTCGCCTCGCGCGAGGTCTGGTTCCTCACCGGCAGCCAGGGCCTCTACGGCGAAGAGACGCTCCAGCAGGTCGCCGACCAGTCGCGTGCCATCGCGGACGAACTCGCCGCCGCCTCCGACGTGCCCGTGCGCCTCGTCTGGAAGCCCGTCCTGACCGACGCCGACGCGATCCGTCGCACGATGCTCGAGGCGAACCTCGACGACTCGGTCATCGGCGTCACGGCCTGGATGCACACCTTCAGCCCGGCCAAGATGTGGATCGGCGGCCTCGACGCCCTGCGCAAGCCGCTGCTGCACCTGCACACGCAGGCCAACGTCGCGCTGCCCTGGGCCGACATCGACTTCGACTTCATGAACCTCAACCAGGCCGCCCACGGCGACCGCGAGTTCGGCTACATGCAGACCCGTCTCGGGGTGCCCCGCAAGACCGTCGTCGGCCACGTCAGCGACCCGCGCGTGCAGCAGCAGGTCGGCACCTGGATGCGCGCCGCCGCGGGCGCCTCGGCCATGCGCTCGCTCAAGCTGGCACGCTTCGGCGACAACATGCGCTTCGTCGGCGTGACCGAGGGCGACAAGACCGAGGCCGAGCTGGCCTTCGGCGTCCAGGTCAACACCTGGGGCGTCAACGAACTGGCCGAGGCCGTCGCCGCGGCGTCCGAGACGGCGATCGACGAGCTCGTCGCGGTGTACGAGGCCGAGTACGACGTGGTCCCCGCGCTGCGGGCGGGCGGCGAGCGTCACCAGTCGCTGCGAGACGGTGCGGCGATCGAGATCGGTCTGCGCTCGTTCCTCGAAGAGGGCGGGTTCAGTGCCTTCACGACGAACTTCGAAGACCTGGGCGCGCTCAAGCAGCTGCCCGGCCTCGCGGTCCAGCGCCTGATGGCCGAGGGCTACGGCTTCGGTGCCGAGGGTGACTGGAAGACCTCGGTGCTGGTGCGTGCGGCCAACGTGATGGGCGCCGGGCTGCCGGGTGGCGCCTCCTTGATGGAGGACTACACGTACCACCTGGTGCCCGGCGAGGAGAAGATCCTCGGGGCGCACATGCTCGAGGTCAGCCCGGCGCTGACGTCGGGGCGCGCCTCCCTCGAGGTGCACGCGCTCGGCATCGGTGGCAAGGACGACCCGGTGCGCCTGGTCTTCTCCGCCGACCCCGGCCCGGCCGTCGTCGTCGCGATGAGCGACGTGCGCGACCGCTTCCGCCTGACGGTCAACGTCGTCGACGTGGTCGACCCCGACCAGGACCTGCCGAACCTCCCGGTGGGGCGCGCGGTGTGGAAGCCCCGTCCGTCGTTCGCCGTGTCGGCCGAGGCGTGGCTGACGGCCGGCGCCGCCCACCACACGGTCATGTCGACCGCGGTCGGGCTCGAGGCCTTCGAGGACCTCGCCCGCATCGTCGAGACCGAGCTGCTCGTGATCGACGAGGACACCCGCATCCGCGACTTCCGTCACGAGGTCGCCTGGAACGCCGCGTACCACCGCCTCGCCCGCGGCCTGTAGGCCGCGCCTGGCTCGCGCGGTTCGCGCGGCTCGCGCGGCTCGCGCATCGAGTGGTCCCGGATCGTCCTTCGCCCCACGGCGAACGACGGTGCGGGACCATTCGTCGTCGCGATGGCCGGGCCTGCTCGACAGCGTCTGCCCCGAGGAGGCGCGGGTCTAGATCCAACCGAGATCTCGCGCGTCCGAGGCGGCCCGTCCGCGGTCGGGCGCCCCGACCTTGCGGACGGCGGACGAGATCAGGTTGCGCACCGTGCCCTCGGCGAGGTGCAGCTCGGCGGCGCACCGTCTGGTCGAGAGCGACCGGTTGACGAGGCGCAGGACGTCACGCTCGCGTGCCGTGAGCGGGCACGCCTCGGCGCGGAGGACCGTGGCCGCCAACCTCGGGTCGACGTGGTCTTCTCCGGCAGCCGTTCGCCGGACGACGGCGAGGAGTTCGTCGATGCTCGCCCGCTTCGAGACGACCGCGTCGATGCCCGACTGGACGATCTGACGGACGAGCACGGCGGGTAAGCGGCGACCCAGGACGACGACGGCGTCGTGCCCCTCGCGCAGTCGCCGGGCGGCGTCCACGACGTCGGGGTGGTCGTCGGCGTCGATGACCAGCACGCTCCGCGGGGGTGGCCCTGGTTCGGAGCAGGGCTTCGCGGAATCGTGGATCGCGACAGCTTTCAGCCCCGGCGTCACACGGATGCACGCCTCGATCGCCGACCGCGTCAGCACCTCGTCGGCGACCACGCACACGTCGATCGGCCCGTCGGTCGACATGGCATCCCCCTACTCGTCAAAGATTTCGTGACCAGTATGTCTCATGACGTCGACATGACGGATGCGTGGTGACTTCGTGACGGCCGTGACTTTCGAGTCGAGCTGCCGATGCCGAGACTCGGAGGTGTCTCGTCGACTCGACGTGGGAGGAGGGAACGCATGAAGAAAATCGAGAGCACGACGCTCAAGCCGGGTAGCGCAGCACGCTGCAACGGCGGATGCCTCTGCACCTGACATCCGGGGCGGGCCGCCCATCGGGCGGTCCGCCTTCCCCGTCAGTCCGGTGACCGCATCTCCCGAAAGTCGACATGTCCCTTCCCATCTTCACCCTCTTCGAGGTCGTCCGATACGAACGTCTTTGGTCGGCGCTCCGCGCCGCCGGGCCCGCTGCCGCGTGGCGACTCATGAACGACATCGCCCGGTTCGACCTGCCCGCCTACGACTCGATCGCCGACCCGTCCGACACGAGCGCCGGCATGGCGGCCAAGGCCCGTGCCGCCATGGGGGGCTTGCCAGGTCTCGCCTCCGTCGACATCGACGCTGCAGCGGGGCGATATGGCGACTACGGGCCTCGGATGCAATTCGAGTCGACGTTCGTCACGCTGTGGCTCGACGACCGAGCTCGGCTGGACGAGGTCGTCGAGGTTCGTGGCGGCGAGCACCTCGAGGAGGCGAGGGAGCACGGCCGTGGCGCCCTGGCCTTGCCCCTGCACTTCGGGGCGTCCTACGTCGTCCCGCCGATCATCGCGCACCGACACCCCACGCGCTTCGTCTTCAACAGGATGAACTTCGACGAGCTCCGGGATCGGGCGTTTCCCTCTCTCGATGTCGACGCCTTCGCCATCGACGACGACGCGACCTTCCGAAAGGGGCTCCGAGCGCTCAAGGACGGGCTCGTCTTCGCAATGTTCCCCGAATACGATCCCAGAGGCCGAGGCCGTCACCACACCGTCGTCCCGTTCCTGGGGGCTTCCGTCGTCGCACCGCAGGGGCCGGCCCTCATGAGTCGTGCCGCGGGCGCAGCCATGCTGCCGATGCACCTCGACCGGACGGGAGAAGCTCACTTCGTCCTGACGATCCACCCGGCGATTCCCGCCCCGACAGATGACGTCGAGGTCCAGGGGTCGACGGTCGCGTTGTGGCGACTCATCGAGAGGCTCATCCTCGACGGCCGCGCCGGCGACTGGGAGATGTGGACCGACTTCGATCTGATGCGGACGGAGTCGGCGGCATGAGCACGGTTCCGCTCGTCGAGATCCGAGAAGTGTCACGGCTCTTCGAGAGCCGAGGTGGGAGACCGCCCGCCGTCGACCGTGTCTCGTTGGACCTTCACGAGGGCGAGATCATCGCGATCGTCGGTCGCTCCGGCTCGGGCAAGTCGACTCTGGTGCAGATGGTCGGTGCTCTCGACACCCCCAATCACGGTCAGATCGTCTTCGACGGAATGACACTTTCTTCCCTCTCCGAGGCGGAGCGCACCGTCCTGCGAAGAGATCGCATCGGATTCGTCTTCCAGGACTCCCACCTCGTCCCGACCCTGTCGGTGCTCGAGAATGTCGCGCTCACGTCACTCGTCGCGGGAAGACGCCGCTCGGAATGGGCGGATCGAGCGCACGCGCTGCTCGACGAACTCGGCCTCGACGGTCTCGGATCGGCCCGTCCGGCCACCTTGTCGGGCGGAGAGGCCCAGCGTGTGGCCCTGGCTCGAGCGCTCTTCTCCCGTCCGTCTCTCGTCCTCGCCGACGAGCCGACCGGCGCGCTCGACAGTGCGACCTCACGGGATGTCCTGAGGCTGCTCCGGGGCATGGTCGTCGACGACCAGGCGTCAGCGGTCGTGGTGGTCACCCATGACCTCGAGACCGCGTGCATCGCCGACAGGATCATCGTCCTGCGAGACGGCCGAGTCATCGCCGACGAACGCTTCACACCGGCGGCCACGATCGACAGCGTCGAGGGGAGGGCCCATGAAGAACGCGTTCGCGCTTGGTTGGCGGAACATCGCTGACGGACGGCGGCGGGCAGGACTCACCGCCCTCACGGCAGCCTTGGGGGTCGCCCTTCTCACGGCCTCACTCGTCACCGGGCTGACGGCGCGCCAGACGGTCGTCGACGGAATCGATTCGTTGCTCACGTTCGGGGACGTGGGCATCGTCCCCGAGGTGGATCGTGAGTTCGTCGACGAGGGTCTCGTGGACGCACTCGCCGCCGATCCCGGAGTCGTGTCGTCGCTCCCCACCCTGAGTCGAGAGACGGTCGTGGTCGGCGCGACGGGTGAGGCCGAGGCCCTCCTCCTGACCGGGGCCCCGGCCGGGCCGGACTCACTCGCCTCCCAGGTGGTCACCGACGGTCGAGCTCCTCGACCGGGCTCGGACGAGGTCCTGGTGCCGACAGATGTCGCAGACCGCATGGGCGCCTCCCTGGGGAGTCGAATGTCGATGACGACTCCCTCGGGCGTCCGCTCGTTCGACGTGGTGGGGCTCGTCGACCCCCGCTTGTTGGGTGTCTTCGCCCGGGACAACCTCTTCACCGACCTCGAGGTCGTCCAGAGGGCGTTCGGGCTCGAGGGTGACCTCACCCGTCTCGACCTCGAACTCGATCCTGCAGTCGCGTCCACCTGGGCAGCAGAACACCGAGCGGCGCTCCCGTCCGGAGCCGTCTTCCAGGACACGTCGGCCGTGGCCGACGGCCTCGGGCCCATCGAAACGGCCGTGACGGCGGTGATGGCAGGGCTCGCTCTGGTCGCCCTCGCCGTGTCGGCACTGCTCGGTTCACTGGCGAGCACGGCTGCCGTCCGAGCACGGCGCCGTACCTACGGTGTGCTGCGGGCCACGGGCGCGTCCACACGGTGGTTGGTCTCGTCGGTCGGCGCCGAGATCGCCATCGTCGCAGCGGCCGGAACGGTCGTGGGCGTCGCGGTCGGCGTCGCCGGCGCTGCGGTGGTGATGAGTCGGATGGACGGGGAGGCTCCGTCTCTTCCGACCCTCACCCTCTCGGTCGGTCTCGGCGTCCTCGCGGGAGCGACCTCCGCCACGCTCGGGGCCCGACGAGCCGTCGCCGACGTCCGTCGAATTCCGCCGGCGTTCGTCGTGAGGGGCGTCGAACCCGCAGACGGTTCGCCCGGATCGTGCTCACGGCGACGAGCCGTCGCGGTCGCCGTGGTCGCATCGGTCTCGGGGCTGGTGATCTGGGCCCTCGACGCAGGCGCCGTCCTCGACGCTCTGGGCCTGGTCGCCCTGGCGGTCTGTGCGGTGGCCCTCTCCCGCCTCGCGATCGCGCCCCTGGCGGCGTTCGCGGCCAGGCTCCAGTGGGCCGCCGACCTGGCGCGTCGCCGACCGACCCGCGGCAGGTCGACGGTGACCGGGGCTCTCACCCTGGTGGTCTTCGGTGCGGTGTCGCTCGGCACCTGCGTCGGTGCCGTCGCCTCCGCGACAGGGGAACAGATCGATCGGCAGTTCGGGGCCGACGTGCAAGTCACGTCGGTCGTGCCCTTGTCGGACGACGCCGAGCCGATCGTCGTCGTCGACGGCGTTCGGGACGTCGCGCGGTCGGTGTCCGGTGAAGCCACCGTCCTGTCGGCGTCCGCCGAACTCGACGTGCCGTTCCAGGCGATCGACCCCGAGACCTGGTTCGACGTGTCGGGGCTCGCGTGGTCCGCCGGTGGCGGATCGAGAGGTGTCGAGTTGCTGAGGGCCGGTGGGGGCATCGCTCTGCCGAGGGGGGTCGCCGAGTCCCTGACGGTGGCCCCGGGTGATGAGGTCGTCGTGTCGGCCGGGGGGACCCAGGTGCCCCTCGAAGTCGTCGGGCTCTTCACCTCGGTGGCCACGGGGCAACAGGTCGTCATCGACCGCAGGACGGCGGGCGAACTCGGTGTCACGGGGGTCTCTCGGTGGGACGTGTCGGCAGACGGAGGGGTCGATGTCGCCGACTTGTCAGACCGCGTCGCCGCGCAGGTGGTCGGAGTCCCCGGTGTCGACGTCATCACCGCCGAGGCGACGAGGGATCGTGCAGCCTCCGAGACGGCAGCCCTCACGGCAGGACTCTTCGCAGCGGTGACGGTGACTCTGGCCCTCGGGGCCCTGGGGGCCAGCAGCACGCTGAGCCTCGACGTCGAATCGCGGCGTGATGAACTCGCCGTGCTCCGCACCGTGGGGTGCCGACGTCGCGGCGTCGGTGCCCTCGTCGCCTGGGACGCCACCGTGATCGCCGTGGCGTCGCTGAGTGCAGGACTGCTCCTCGGCTCGTTCGGGGGAGCACTCGGGACGCGGATCGTCTCGAGGCTCCTCGGCGTGGGGGTCGACCCGGTGGTCGATCCCGTGACGATCGCGGGAATCGTCGGCGTGACGGCGATCGCTCTCGCCATCGCCGCCGTGGGGCCGGTCCTGCGGGCCTCCCGCACGGAGCCCCTGACGATTCTGAGGGGCACGTCATGAGCGCTGACGCGAGAACGGGCTCAGCCGCCCGCCCCCGTCTGCGAGACAGCATCATCGTCGTCCAGCTCGCAGACGGTCGCCTGCAATTCAGGGCAACGTACGAGCGGGTCGTGTCGACCTTCTCCGTCGAGCCCTGGGTGGCGGACCTCGTCCCGCTGCTCGATGGGACTCGCACGCCAGTGCAGCTCGCCCAGACGCTTTCCTTGCTTGATCGCGGAGCGCTCGAGGACGTGCTGGAGGTCCTCGAATCCGAACGCTTCCTGGCGTCGGAGGCATCTTCCACCGACCGTGCCACGAGGCATTCGCGTCAGCTGCAGCTGTTCGACGACATGATCTCGGCCGATGAACTGTCCGCAGTCGCTCGAGGACACGACGCCTCGACGATCCAGAGCCGGCTCACCGGTGCGTGCGTGGTCGTGGTCGGCGTCGGTGGTGCTGGTTCGTGGGTCGTCCAATCGCTGGCCGCGGCTGGGGTGGGAAGGCTCGTGCTCATCGATCCCGACGTCGTCGAACTCTCCAATCTGAACCGGCAGGTGCTCTTCGATTCCGGAGACATCGGACGAGTCAAGGTCGACGCAGCCGCAGAGCGAGTCGCCGAGATCGACGCGGACATCACCGTCGACGTCTGGCGCACTCGGGTGGACACCGCGGAACAGCTCGCGACCCTGCTCTCGGGTGCCGATCTCGTCGTGAGTTGCGCAGACCAGCCCTCGGTGCCCGTCGTGGCCGACGTCGTGGCGACGGCGAGCACCGCGGTCGGTGTCCCGCACATCGTCGGAGGCGCGTACGGCGCCCTGCTCGGGGTGCCGGGTGTCACCGTCCTGCCCGGCCGAACGACGTGCTGGTCGTGCATCCGTGCCGCGACAGCCGACGATCACGGACGTGCCGCGCGAACTCTGAAGGGTTCTTCGCCCGGCGGCTCAGCCGCCCCGTTGGCCGGCGTGGTGGGGAACATGACGGCTTGGGAGGCGCTCCGGATACTGCTCGGGGCACCACCGGCACTCGCCGGAGGTGTCCGCGAGGTCGATCTCGCCAGTTTCGACAGCGTCTGGCGTCCGATCCCACCACGTCTCGAATGCGGATGCGTTCCATCGTCCGAGACGACCGGTTCGACCTGACGATCGCCAAGACCGGGCATACGACGACGCCCGTCGTTGTTCACCCCCGCATGAGCATTCCCCTCTCGATCCTCGACCTCGCCCCCGTCGCACCCGGCCAGACCGTGCGCGAGAGCTTCGCGGCCTCCGTGGCCCTGGCGCAGCAGGCCGAGGCGAGCGGGTACCGGCGGGTCTGGTACGCCGAGCACCACAACATGGCCTCCATCGCCTCGAGCGCGACGTCGGTGTTGATCGCCCACATCGCGAGCCAGACCTCGACCATCCGCCTCGGCTCGGGCGGCGTCATGCTCCCGAACCACTCGCCGCTCGCCATCGCCGAGCAGTTCGGCACCCTCGAGACCCTGCACCCGGGGCGCATCGACCTCGGCCTCGGCCGAGCCCCCGGCAGCGACCAGGCCACGTTCCGGGCCATGCGCCGCGACCCCTCGTCGTCCGAGCGCTTCCCGCAGGACGTCGTCGAACTGCAGGCGTTCCTCGCGGGGGAGTCGCGCGTCGCCGGCGTCCAGGCCGTCCCCGGTGCGGGCACGAACGTGCCGCTGTACATCCTCGGTTCGTCGCTGTTCGGCGCCAAGCTCGCCGCCGCCCTCGGTCTGCCCTACGCCTTCGCCTCGCACTTCGCCCCCGGTGACCTGGTGGACGCCGTCTCGGCCTACCGCCGCGAGTTCCAGCCGTCGACCCAGCTGAGCGAGCCGTACGTGCTCGCCGCCGTCAACGCGATCGTCTCCGACGACGCGGACGACGCCGACACGGAGTTCGCCGCCGTCAAGCGTCAGCGCCTCATGATGCTGCTGCGCCAGAGCGGGCAGATCGACCCCACCCGCGAGTTCGGCGACGACGAGCTCGACCACCTGCTGCGCACCCCCGTGGGTCAGCACGTCCAGACCATGACGACCTACACCGCCGTCGGCACGCCCGGCGACGCACGTGAGTACATGGAACAGTTCGCCCGCACCGCCCAGGCCGACGAGCTGATCGTCGCGCACTCGGCCTCGTCGACGGAGGCGCGCCTCCGGTCGGTCGCGCTCCTCGCCGACGCGATGCAGCTGGCCCCCGCCGCCGCGTAGCCCGCTGGCGCCTCCGGGCGAGACGCGCAGCGCCCCTCCCGCCGGACACCGCCGAGTGGACGAGACACCGAGAAGTGCGACGGTGTGTTGTCCGCTCGGCGGTGTCTCCGTCGGGGCAGCCGGTGGCGACGCGGCGGTGGTGACGCCGCGGCGGCCAGGCCGCGGCGGCTACGGCGCGGTGAAGAGGAAGACGAACACGACGGCGACGGGCTGCAGCGCGGCCCCGCCGAGCAGCATCGAGCGCCGCACCCACGGTCGCGACGAGATCGCGGGCGTGCCGAGCAGGGGGCTGAGGGGCATGAGCAGGCGGAACAGGCTCTGCTGGGGCAGGAACACCGCGACGAGGTAGGCGAAGAACCCCGCGGTGAACGCGACGACCTCGTGACCGAGCCGCAGCGTCGAGCGTCGGGTCACCCAGAACGTGAACGACGCGATGATGGCCAGCACGAGCACGATGCCCCCGATGCCCAGCCACCGCCCGGCGAGGAGGAACCACGGGGTCAACGGCACGAACACCGGGCGGCCGACGTAGTCCACCCACCAGGCCATCTCGGTCTCGAGGTAGGCGTCGGACTGGCCCGTGACCACGTGCGCGACGACCGGCCACGCGAGTCCGGCCGCGGCCATCGCGAGCCCCGCCACGACGATCGTCGTCAGTTCACGGGGCGGCATCCGGCCGCCGACGACGAACTCCCGCAGACCGGCCCAGGCGCGGCGGACCGACGAGCGGAGGGCGAGGGCGAGCGCAGGAGGCGCGGTGCCGATCCCGGCGATCCGTCGCGTCCGGGCGTCTGCGGCAGGCCGCCTCGCCGCCCCGGTCGTCGCGGCGGCGGCGGTCGCGGCAGAGGCATGCCCCCCGGACACAGCCGACGGCCGGGCCTCGGGACGCTCCCGTTCGGTGTGCCAGCGCACGATCAGGTGGATGCCGAGCGCCAACGCGAGGGCGAGCGCCCCGGGTCGGACGAACGAGGCGACGATGCCCGCCGCCGCCACGAGCGGGTAGTTCCGCCGCTGCATGGCGAGCAGGCCGCCGAACATCAGCAGGAGGAAAAGGCTCTCGGCGTAGCCGACCGACATGACGAACGCCATCGGCCCGAAGCAGAACAGCAGCACGGCCCAGAGGGCGCCGGTGCGTCCGACCTTCGTCACGAGCAGGCGGTGGAGGACGACGGCCGCAGCCGCACCGAAGACGGTGGCGAGCAGAGGGGCGGCGACGACGAAGTCCATGCCCGTGGCGACCATCAGCAGGTGGCAGAGGTACGGGAAGACCGGCAGGAACGCCCACTCGTTCGGCAGCACCTCGCCGGTCGCGTCGGTGGGCAGGGTCGAGGGATAGCCGTGCAGCGCGATGGTGCGGTAACGGTCGGCGTCCCACGACGAGGTGAAGTCGAGGAAGCTGCGGTCGCTGCCGGGGGTGATGAAGGTCGCACCGGCGAGTTTCGCGACCTCGTAGACGGCGAAGAGGACGCTCGTCGAGAACAGCCGCGACGCGAGGTAGACGACCAGCACGCTGCGCCAGCTGCCCGAGAACCGGTCGGCGAGACCGATCGAGAAACCGGGTCGGCGCAGCCTCGCCGCCGAGGGCGACGCGATCGTCTCGCGGCTCACCGCCCCGCCCCGTGTCCGGTCATCTGGACGACGCTACCAAGAGTCGGCTGTGACGGGGCAAGATCGTCCCGTGCCCCTTCCGTCCTTCGCCGCCCTCGGGATCGACGACGTGGCCGTCGCGGTCTACCGTCACGTCGTCGCCGGGGCCGGGCTGGCGGACGCCGCGGGAGCGGCGGCCGGGCCGACGCCCCAGGCCGTGGCACGGGCCGTGCACCTCGACGAGGCGACGGCCCTGGCCGCCCTGGAGCGCCTCCGTTCGCTCGGGCTCGTCCAGCGCTCGGCGGGGGGCGAGGGCTACGGCGCGGTCGACCCGCGCGTGGCCGTGCCGGCCGTCGTCGCCGCGCGTGCCGACGCGCTCGTCGAGGTGCGCGCGGCCGTGCCCGAGCTGGGAGCGCTGTTCGACGAGGGCCGCCGCCCGCACGACGCCGACGAACTCACGCGGGTGGTCGTCGGGCACGCGGCCGTGGGGGACTGGTACTCGAGGCTGGAGCACCGGGCGACCACCGACTTCGTCGCCTTCGACCGTCCGCCCTACGTGGTCGCGTCGAACGAGTCCACCCAGCGGGTCGCCCTCGGGCGCGGCGTGCGGTGGCGGGCGGTCTACACGGTCGCCAGCATCTCGGCCGACGGCAGCTGGCAGGGCGTCCACCGCCTCGGCGCCGACGGGGAGGAGGCCCGCATCACGCACGACCTGCCGGTCAAGCTCGCCGTCGCCGACCGCCGGGTCGCCCTCGTCTCGATCGGGCACGACCCCGACCGGCCCGAGGCCCTCGTGACCGAGTCCGAGCCGCTCGTCGCCGCCCTCCACGACCTGTTCGAGGCCCGGTGGCGCAGCGCGTTGCCCGTGCCGGGCACCCCGGGGGCCGGTGGGGCCGCGGTCGACTGGGCCGCGGTGGCCGCGCGGCTGGCGTCGTCGTCGACCGTGACGTTGACGTCGGGAGCCACCGTGCCGTCGCGGGACCAGGAGGCGCGACTCGCGATGCGACCCCCCACCCCCGCCGAGCGCGACCTCCTCGCCCTCGTGGCGGCGGGGGCGACCGACGAGGTGATCGCGGGTCAGCTCGGCATCTCGTCCCGCACGCTCCGGCGTCGCCTGCACGCCCTCTTCGACGAGCTCGGAGCGAGCAACCGGTTCCACGCCGGAGTCGAGGCCGCACGCCGCGGCTGGGTCTGAGTCAGCCGACGCCCAGGCCTCTCACGGCTCACCCATCGAGTCGCCTCGATAGCGTCCGGACGTGATCGATCCTCCCCGTGCGGAGACCTCGTGCTGAGGCTCTCCCTGATGTCCGCGGGCACCCTCGCCGCCGTGTACGCCGTGGCCGGGGCGCTCGTGGTCTCGACGATGCGCCGTCCGCGCGGGGCCCGCACCTGGTGGCGCTGGGTCTCCGCAGCCGCCGCGCTGGGGGCCGGCCTCGGCGCGCTGGTCACCTGGTGGCTCGGAGACGTCGAGGACGTCCTCGACGTCCCGCCCACGTGGGTCGACCGTCTCTGGGTCGGGGCCTTGCTGGCGGTGGTCGGCGCGGCCGTGGTCGCCGTGGTGCGCGGAGGCGCGGGGCGGCGGGTCCTCGCCGCCTCGACGATCGTCGTGACGGGCCTCGCCACGGGCCTCGCGATCGACCGCGACAGCGGGCTCTTCCCGACCGTGGGGGCCCTGCTCGGCGTGTCGGACGTCTCGCCGCTCGTCGTCCCGGTCGCGCAGGGGGCGGCCGTGCGGGCCGGCCGGACGTCGACCCCGGCGGCACCGGACCTGGGTCGCACCTGGCGGGCACCCGCCGACCTGCCGTCCCGCGGACGGCTCGGCAGCGTCGCCATCCCGGGCGCGGCGTCCCACTTCGACGCGCGGGACGCCCTGGTGTACCTGCCGCCCGCCGCCCTCGTGACCGATCCGCCGCCCCTGCCCGTCGACGTCGTCCTGTCCGGACAGGGTCCCGGCGCCGCGCCGGAGAACCTCGTCGACGCCGGACGGATGGTGGAGACCCTCGACGCCCTCGCCCGCGCGCACCACGGCCTCGCGCCGATCGTCGTGATGCCCGACCAGCTCGAGCGGCCGACCAACAACCCGATGTGCGTCGACGGACCCCTCGGTCACAGCGAGACCTACCTGACGGTCGACGTGCCCCGGTGGATCACGAGCCACCTCTCGGTCCAGGCGCCCGGACGGGCGTGGGCCGTGTCGGGCTTCTCGGAGGGCGGCACCTGTTCGCTCCAGCTGGCGGCGGGCCACCCCGAGCTCTTCGCCTCGTTCGTCGACGTCTCGGGGCAGCGGGGACCACTGCTGGACGGGGGAGCACGGGTGACGGTCGAGCGCGGCTTCGCCGGCGACCGGGCGGCCTACGACGCCGCCCAGCCGCTCGCCGTGCTGGCCGCCCGGGCCCCCTACGCCGACAGTGCCGGGTTCTTCGCCGTCGGCGGGACCGACTCGCGCTACGGGCCCGTGATGCCCGTCGTCGCGGCGGCCGCCCGGGCCGCGGGCATGGACGTCACCCGCCACGTCGTGCCCGGCAGCGGCCACGACTGGTCGACGGCGTCGCGCGGGCTCGGCGCGGGGACGGCCTGGGCGGCGGCGCGGCTCGGGCTGACGACGCGGTAGGGAGGCGCGGCGAGGCGACCGTCCGCCGAAGGGGGGACGACGGCGGTGCCCCGCCCGCGCCTCCTCGTGTGAACTCTCTGGCCGAAGCCGGTCAGTGGCCGGTTTCGGCCATGGCCCCCACTAGAGGGTCACCGACATTCACAGGTAGTTCTTATGGATCGACCGCGGCCCGGGGCTGCGGCGCACCACCGACAGCACGTCCCGAACGACGTGCATCGAAAGGCGATCCGTGATCACACCATCCGGCCGACGCAGGCCGACCGCTCCGCCCCGCACCCGACTCCGTGGCGGCTTCGCCACCCTCCTCGCCACCGGCGTCGTCGCCGCGGGCCTCGTCGCGGTGCCGGCCACCGCCGCCTTCGCCGCGGACGGCCCGGCCGTCGTGGGCGACAGTCAGTTCTCCGACGGCAAGTACATCGTCACGTTGCGCGAGCCGGCGGCCGCGACCTACGAGGGCGGACAGCCGGGCCTCGCCCGCACCGCCGTGCCCGAAGGCAGCGACCTCGACGCGCAGAGCGCTCCCGTGCAGGACTACGCCGAGCACCTGAAGGGCGTCCAGCAGGACGTCGCGGCGGCGGCCGGCGCCACCGTCCAGGCGAGCTACGCCATCACGACCAACGCCTTCGCGGCCGACCTCACGGCCGCCCAGGCCGCCGAGCTCGCGAGCGACCCCTCGGTCGCCGCCGTCTCGAAGAACGAGCTGCTCAAGCTGCAGGCGACGCCGTCGACCGAGTTCCTCGGCCTGGGCGACGCCGAAGGGAACGGTGGCGTCTGGGACGCCGTCGGCGGACGCGAGAAGGCCGGCGAAGGAGTCGTCGTCGGCATCATCGACTCGGGCATCGCGGCGGGCAACGCCTCGTTCGCCGGTGACCCCCTGGGGTCGGCCAGCGACGCCGAACCCCACCTCGACGGCGACCGGACCGTCTTCGCCAAGGGCGACGGCGGCACCTTCACCGGCGTGTGCCAGACCGGCGTGCAGTTCGACGCGGGCGACTGCAACACGAAGCTGATCGGTGCGCGCTACTTCGTCGACGGCTTCGGCGTCGGCAACATCGGCACCGAGGAGCAGGGCGAGTACCTCTCTCCCCGCGACGGCAACGGCCACGGCTCGCACACGGCGTCGACCGCCGCGGGCAACGCCGACGTCGAGGCCACCATCGGCGACCGGTCGTTCGGCACCGTCTCGGGCGTCGCCCCGGCCGCCAAGATCGCGGCCTACAAGGTCTGCTGGGACGGCCCCGACCGCGTCGCCACCGACGACGACGGCTGCGCCACGCTCGACCTGATCGCCGCCATCGAGGCCGCGGTCACCGACGGCGTCGACGTCATCAACTACTCGATCGGCGGAGGCGGGGCCACGAGCACCTTCTCGGCCACCGACCAGGCGTTCCTCGGCGCGGCCTCGGCCGGCGTCTTCGTGGCGGCCTCGGCGGGCAACGACGGCCCGACCGCGACCACCGCCGACAACGCGGCGCCGTGGATCACCACGGTCGCGGCGTCGACCATCCCCAGCTACGGCGCGACGGTGCAGACCGCCGACGGCACGAACTACCTGGGCGGCTCGATCACCGTGCCGACCGGCACCGACGGCCTGACGGGCGACTTCGTCTCGTCGACCGCCGTCGCGGCCGACGGCGCCGACGCCACCGCGGTGACCCTCTGCGCACCGGACACGCTCGACCCGACCAAGGCCGCCGGCACGATCGTGCTCTGCGACCGCGGCGTCTACGACCGCACGGCCAAGTCGGCCGAGGTCGAGCGCGCCGGCGGCATCGGCATGGTGCTGGTCAACCCGACGAGCAGCTCGGTCGACCTCGACGAACACGCCGTCCCCACGGTCCACCTCAACGCCGACGACTACGACGCGGTCCACGCGTACGCCGACACCGAAGGTGCCACCGTCACCCTGCTCGACGGCAACCCGGGCGCACTGCCCGAGCCCGCCACCCCCCAGATCGCCGGCTTCTCGTCGCGCGGCCCGGTGACGGCCGACGGCGGCAACCTGCTGAAGCCCGACATCTCGGCCCCCGGCGTGGCGATCCTCGCCGACGGTGCCAACGCGCAGGGCGAGCCCGGCACGTACGAGTTCCTCTCGGGCACGTCGATGTCGTCCCCGCACATCGCCGGTCTGGCCGCGCTCTACCTCTCGAAGGACGTCCACCCCGACTGGACCCCGGACGAGGTCAAGTCGGCCATGATGACGACCGCCTACGACCTCGTCGGTGAGGACGGTGCTCCGAGCCGGGACGTCTTCGCCCAGGGCGCCGGCCACGTCGACCCGACCGCGTTCCTCGAACCCGGGCTGCTCTACGAGAACGGTCCGGCCGACTGGCAGGCCTACGTCGACTCGATCGACACCGTCGAGGGCACGGACTCGTCGCTCAACCTGCCGTCGATCAGCGTCGGCTCGCTGGCCGGCACCGCCCAGGTCACGCGCACCGTCACCTCGACCGGGGCGGGGACCTACACGGTCGCCCCGATCGAGATGGACGGCGTGACGGCGACGGTCGAACCCTCGACGTTGACCTTCGGCGCCGCGGGCGAGGAGCAGGACTACACGGTCACCTTCACCCGGACGACGGCGGAGCTCGACCAGTTCGCCACCGGCTACCTCACCTGGTCCGACGGGACCCACGACGTGCGCAGCCCGCTCGCGGTGCGCCCCGTCCAGCTGCAGGCACCGGCCGAGGTGGCCGGCGAGGGCGCCACGGGCGAGAAGGCGTTCGACGTCACGGCGGGCGACGCCCTCGAGCTGCCGCTCACCACCGAGGGCCTCGCCGCCGGGCAGGTCACGACCGGCTCGGGCGCGGCAGGCACCGCGGCGGCCGAGACGCCGGTCACGATCGCCGAGGGCACCAGCCACGCGCGCTTCGTGCTCGACAGCGCCGACGACACCGCGGACCTCGACCTGCTCCTCTACACGGCCGGTGCGGACGGTGCGCCCGACCGGCTCGCGGCGTCCTCGGCCACCGGTTCGGCGGACGAGCAGATCGACCTCGACGCCCCCGCGGCGGGCGAGTACGTCCTGCTGGTCGACTTCTACAGCGGTGCCGGGCAGCTCGACTACACGCTGACGTCGTACCTGCTCGACCCGGCGACGGCCGTCGGGGGCTTCACGGTCGACCCGGCCACCCTCTCCGCAGGGCTGGGCGAGACGGCGACGCTGACCGCGTCCTGGACGGGCCTGCCCTACGAGCAGACCTTCCTCGGCCGCGTCGTGTACGGCGACACCGGACAGGTCACCTATCTCACGGTCGCCTCGGGAGAAGAGCCCGAGACGCCCACCGACCCTGGGCCCGGCCCGGGCCAGCCCGGCCACCCCGGCCAGCCCGGACACCCCGGCGGCTGGAGCCTCGGTGACATCCTGCAGTGGATCTGGAACGCCCTCGGCGACCTCTTCCACGGCTGGTTCCCCTGGCGCGGGTAGCACCCGCGGCCTGACGGCCTGACGGCCTGAGCCACCCGGAGGCGGTGGTCACCTTCCCTCGGGAGGGCGACCGCTCGACGGGGTGCCGGGCCGGACGGGCAGCCGAAGCCGGGAGTACAGCACGCCCGCGAGGGCGAAGCCCGCCGCGTCGACGGCGAGGCCCCAGCCCGGACCGACCACCGCCACGATCCCCGCCCCCGCCGACGCCCCGACGACGCTGCCGCCGTTGAGGCCGAGGCGCAGCAGTGCGTTGGCGGGCCGCAGCAGGGCGTCGGGCACCGTCTCGGGCACGAGGGCCGCCGCCGCGGGCAGGCTCACGGCCGCGACCGCCCCGTTCAGCACGCTCAGCACGACGAGCAGCGGGATCGTCGCCGACCCCGTGACGACGAGCGAGGCGACGACGGCCTGGGTCCCGGCGGCGGCGAGCGACGTCCCGACGAGCACGACGTCTCGCCGCAGCCGGTCGGCGATCACGCCGCCGAAGAGCAGCACCGCGACGTTGGCGATCGACCGGGCCGCGACGACCAGGCCGAGGTCGGCCGCCGACCCGGTCAGGTCGAGCACGGCGAACGCGAGGGCGATCGCGGCGACGGCGTTGCCGAGCACGCCCGTCGTCCGAGCCGCGAGCAGCCAGCGGAACGGGCCGTGCGCGAGGGGACCCCGGCGGTCGTGAGGGGCCCGGGGGACCGAGGAGGCGCCTCCTGCGTCCCCGGTCACGGTCGCCTCATCGGGAACAGGGCGGCCGTCATCGACACCGGGTTCGTGCCGGGCGTCCGGGGGCGCTGCGCGGCGGCGTGCAGGAGGGCGGAGGCGTGACCCACGTGGCGCACGACCCGCTGCCAGGTCTCGGGGTCGACCCAGAGCTCGGCGTCGGTCGAGATCTGGGGGCCATCGGCCCGCCGCGGGGAGCGGCGACGCAGCTCGTCGGCCAGGGCGTCGACGTAGCGGGCGCGTTCGGCGTCGGTGTCGTCGTGGGTCCCCTCGACGGAGGGGGGGGACGACGGGGAACGGCTGCGCCGACGACAGGTGCCGGTAGCGCTTGGCCTCGCCGCCGCGGATCGTGACCACCTCGACGACCTCGACGAGACCCACGCGCTCGAGTACGCGCAGGTGGTAGCTCGCCGTCGCCTGCGACAGCCCGAGCTCGCGACCGGCCTCGGCGGCGCTCATCGCGACGCCGGTCAGGAGCGACAGGAGGCGCAGGCGGATCGGGTGGGCCGTGGCGCGGAGTTCGTCGAGTGCGGACATGTCGCCATCGTGCAGGCCGACGCGTCCGACCGTCAAACGGGTCTTTGGGGGTCGGCTGCGCCACCTCGTGCCGGATGGTCGACGACCTCCATCCGGGTGAGCGACGCCGAGGGGGTGCGCGCTACTTCGAGGTCGCGAGCCCCACGAGAGCGGCCGAGATGAGGCCGGCACCGACGACCGAGATGGCGATGATGAGGACGTGGAAGAACAGGACCATGGGGGCGTCGGTCTCTCTGTGAGCAGGTGGGGCGGGGTCTGGGCGGAACAGGGCTCCATCGTACCGACGGCCCCTGGGCGCGGCACGTCCGGCGGGGTGTCGGTGTCGGCGTCGCGGCCTACGCTCGGACGATGACGACCCACCGCCTCGACCCCCGCACCGACACCGCCCACGAGGTCTTCTCGCGCGACCACGCCCCCGTGCTGACGATCGACCCCGGTGACACGGTCGTCGTGCGCTCGCTCGACGCCTCGGGCCACCTCGAGCCGCAGACCGTGCCCGGCGAGGTCACCCCGTACCTGTTCCCGACGCGGCGGGGTCACGCCCTGACCGGTCCGATCGCCGTTCGCGGGGCCCGGCCGGGCGACATGCTCCAGCTCGACCTGCTCGCGCTCACCCCCGACGACTGGGGCTTCACGGTCGCCGCGGCCGCCGACACCCCGATCACCCGCCACCTCGGCCTGGTCGACGCCGAGGCCGCCTGGCTGCTCTGGAGCATCGACCGCGACGCCGGCACGGCGACCGAGAGCCGGGGCCTGCGTCGACCGATCGCGCCCTTCCTCGGCGTCATGGGACTCGCCCCCGCCGAGGCCGGAGAGCACTCGACCATCCCGCCCCGCACCTCCGTGGGCGGCAACATCGACTGCCGCGACCTGGTCGCGGGCACGACCCTCTGGCTGCCGGTGGCGGTCGACGACGCCCTGCTCTACCTCGGCGACGGGCACGCGGCCCAGGGCGACGGCGAGGTCGGGGGCACCGCGATCGAGACCGGCATGACGACGGAGGCGCGGGTCGGCCTCGCCACGGACCGCCCGCTCTCGACGATCCACGCCGAGACCCCCGAGGCGCGCATCACCTTCGGCTTCGACGCCGACCTCAACGCCGCCAGCGGCGACGCGCTCGCCGCGATGGTCGAGTGGATGCGTCAGCTCTACTCGCTCGACGCCGCCACGGCGCTGGCCTTCGCCAGCACGGTCGTCGACCTGCGCGTCACCCAGGTCGCCAACCGCACCTGGGGCGTGCACGCCGTGCTGCCCCGCGACGTGCTCGTCCCCGCCTGAGCCGCGCCGCGCCTCCTGACCGTCGACCGGGGGAGGCGTTCGGCGCGCGACGCCCCGCGCGACGGTTCGCCGACACCACGGATTCGGCGCGCCGAATACCTCTGATCAGGGCTTTTCCGGCCGAGGAGGCGCGTCGGGCATGGCAGGATCGTCAGGTTCCGAGACAGCGGTGTCTCCACCCGACCGTCTCGAAAGGCGCTGCCCCCATGTCGTTCTGGGCCCTCTTCCTCATCGCGCTGGGCGTGTCCGCCGACGCCTTCGCCGTCGCCCTCGGCAAGGGCCTGCACATGACGCGGTTCAACGCTCGTCATGCCGTCGTCATCGCCGTGACGTTCGGCGCGTTCCAGGCGTTGATGCCGCTGCTGGGCTGGCTGCTCGGCTCGACGTTCGCGCAGTACATCGCGCCGTTCGACCACTGGGTCGCCTTCGGACTGCTCGCCCTGATCGGCGGCAAGATGCTCTACGAGGCGTTTTCGTCGGGCGAGGACGACGAGAAGGACACCGACCGGCTGAACCTCCGCGAACTCGCCGTGCTCGCGATCGCCACGAGCATCGACGCCCTCGCGGTCGGGGTGACCCTGGCGTTCCTGCCGGTCTCGATCGGCTGGGCGATCCTGCTGATCGGTGTGACCACCACCGTCCTGACCTTCGTCGGCGTGCTCGGGGGGCGCCGGGTGGGTGCGAGGTTCGGCAAGCCAGCCGAGATCGCCGGTGGCGTGATCCTCATCCTCATCGGCGTGAACATCGTGCTCGAGCACACGGGCGTCCTCGGCTGAGTCCTGCGCCGACCCAGCGACGGTACCCACCGGGGGCGACGGCGCAGCTGGCGTAGTGCGAGGCGCGGGTCGCGTCAGTCGCGCGGCATGCGCAGCTGCGCCAGCGCGGGTGCGTGGAGCGGCTGGGTCTCCCACAAGGCCGTGAAGGTCCCGTCCGACTCGTCGAGCGTGAGGTGCAGGCGGTGCGGCGTCTCGAGGAAGACGAGGTCGACGTGCAGCAGGTCGGCCGACCGGGTGGCACTCGCGGCGACCGGCGCGGCGGAGCCGGCGCCTGAGCCGGCCGCGCCGACCGAGCCGTCGGTGACGACCCAGTCCTCGGCCTCGACCCGGACCACGAGGCGGGAGTCGCCCTCGACGAGGGTGAGCGTCGTCGCGGCGTCGGTCGCGGCGTGCAGGTCGACCAGGGTGAGGTCGGGCTGGTCGTTGCCGTCGGCCGCGGTGAACGACACGAGCCGGTCGGTGCCGGGGGAGTCCTGGTCGCCGTCCCGCGCCTCCTCGCCCGCCGGCCGGACGGGTGCGGCGTCGTGCTCGGTGGGACCGGCCACCCCGGGCAGTGCCAGGTCGGCGAGGCGGGACGCCAGGGCGGCGTCGGCCGGGGCGTCGCCGACGCGCGCCGCGTCCGTCCCGAAGGCGGGCAGCAGGTGCGCCCACGCCGCGTCGAGCACGGCCTGCATGTCGAGCGACTGGCCGGTCAGGGCGAGCACGACGTCGTGTTCGGGCAACACGACGGCGAACTGTCCGTAGGCGCCGTCGCCGCGGTAGCCGTGGCGGGCCATCCAGAACTGGAACCCGTAGCCCTGCGCCCAGTCGGGGTTCGACTCGCCCGCGTTCGAGACGTGCGAGCGCGTGGCCTCGGCGACCCACTCGCGCGGCAGCAGCTGCACGCCGTCCCACTCGCCCTGCTGCAGGTACAGCTGGCCGAGGGCGGCGATCGCGTGGGTGGTGGCGTGCAGTCCGCTGAAGCCGAGCTCGCGGCCGGACGCGTCGCGCTGCCACCCGATCTCGCCGATGCCGAGCGGGTCGAGCAGGCGTGGTCGCAGGTACTCGCTCAGCGGCTGGCCCGTGACGCGCTGCACGATCGCGCCGGCGGCGAAGGTGCAGGGCTGGTTGTAGGCGAAGACGGTGCCGGGCTCGTCGTCGGGCGGCGTGAGCAGGAAGCCCCGGACGACGTCGACCGGGTCGACGGCGAGCGCACGGGCGAGGGTCTCGGCGCGGTGCCCGCTGGCCATCGCGAGCACGTGGCGCACGAGCATCGAGCGGCTGCGCGGGTCGGTGACCTCGTCGTCGAGTTCGGGGAAGTGGCCGAGCACGGTGTCGTCGAGCCCCATCAGGCCCTCGGCCACGGCGAACCCGACGGCCGACGACGTGAAGCTCTTGCTCAGCGAGTAGAGCAGGTGGGCGCGGTCGGCCGAGTACGGAGCCCACCAGCCCTCGGCGACGACCTGTCCGTGGCGCAGCAGCATGATGCTGTGCGGCTCGACGCCGGCCGTGGTCTCGAGGGCGTCGACGAACGCGGCGATGCCCGCCGCGTCGACGTTCTGGGCGGAGGGCGTGCTGCGCGGCAGCGTCGTCGGAGTCACCCCCCGACCCTATGCCCGGCCCCGGAGGCGCGGGTCGGGTCGCGAGGGTCAGGAGGCGCGGGTCGTGTCGGCGACGGGCGGCTCGGCCACCGCGTCGCCGAGGGGCGTCTCGGCCACGGCGTCGGCCACGACCACGGCTGCGCGGGTGCGTTCGGCCCGGACGAAGCCGATGCCGACCACGATCAGCAGGCCGCCGCCGAGTTGCAGCGGGGTCAAGGCCTCGCCGAGCAGCAGCCAGGCGTAGAGCGCGGCGGCCGCCACCTCGAGCAGGCCGACGAACGACGCCAGGCGGGAGCCGAGCATGCTGCTCGCCGTGATGCTCGTGGCGTACGCGACCGCGGTGGCGACGACCCCGACCACGAGCATCGGCACCCACCACGGCACGATCGCGTCGAACAGGGGCACGTCGGCCGCGGAGGTCGTGAACGGCACGAGGCCGGTCAGTCCCAGCAGTCCCAGCAGCCCGGCGCCGACGAGCAGGCCCGACGCCGCCAGGGCGACCGGGGGCAGGTCGCCGCTCGGCCGGGCGGCGAGCACGAAGTAGGCGGCGCAGCAGACCATCGCCGCCCCCGCCAGGGCGAGCCCGACGGGGTCGAGGGCCACGCCTCCGCTCGGGGCGACGACCAGCAGGAGGCCCGCGAAGGCGATCACGGAGCCCACGAGCACGACGGCCTGCGGGACGCGTCGCGAGGTCGCCCAGGCCACGCCGACGAGCAGCAGCGGAGCGAGGTACTCGACCAGGATCGCGGTGCCGACCGGGATGCGCACCACCGCGGCGAAGTAGAAGACCTGGGTGCCGGCGACGCCGACCACCGCCATGCCGAGCACGCGCCACCGGGCCCGCCAGATCGGACCCAGGCGGCCCCGGAGGGCGAGGAGGGCGACGGGGGCGAGGACGACCCCGCCGATCAGGGCGCGGACCGTGACGGCGGCCACGGGACTCCAGCCCGACTCGAGCAACGGCTTGACGAACGGGCCGGAGAAGCCGAACGAGGCGGCGGCCAGCAGGGCGACGAGCAGGCCGGCGGTGGTCGAGGCGGGGCGCCCCGTGGCGAGGGGCGTCGTCGCGATCGTGGTCGGGGTCGCACCGGTGCTCACGAGGACTCCTTGTGTCAGGGCCGTCGTGCACAATGGGTGCTGACGCGCCGTCTCTGTGGCGAGCGTAAGACCGCCTCTGACAAGGAGTCAACTTGCATTTCGCCCCTGACACCGAAGACGTCCTCGAGTTCAACGTCGCCCTGGTCAACACCGGTGCCGGCGCGAGTCGGTCCGGTGGCGACGAGCTCTCGACCCGTGCCGAGCTGACGGCCCTGCTCGACTCGTTCGCCTTCTCGGGCCGCTTCGACCGGGACGACGCCGAACTGGCCTCGGTGCAGGGCGTCCGGGCCGAACTGCGACGCATCTGGACGCTCGAGCGCGACCTGCTCGCCGCCGAGGTCAACCGCATGCTGGCCGACAGCGTCTCGTCGCCCCGGCTCGTACGGCACGACGCCCTCGACTGGCACCTGCACGCGACGAGCGACGACGCGCCCCTTGCCGACCGCATCCGCGTCGAGTCGGCCCTGGCGCTGGTCGACGTCATCCGCACCGACGAGACGAGCCGGCTGCGGGCCTGTGCCGCCGAGGACTGTGACGGGGTCTTCGTCGACCTGTCACGTAACGGGTCGAAGCGGTTCTGCAGCGTCCGTTGCGGCAACCGCGTCAACATGATCGCCTTCCGGGAACGCCGGGCCGACGTCGACTGAGGCGGGTTCGTCATCGACTGCGGCAGCAAAGAGCGAATGAGTTGTGCGCAACCAAATCGTGCACGACGTGCTACAGTCGCCGACATGACGACAGCAGCCGACGCGACGACCCCGGGCCCGGCGCCCGTGCTCGACGAGCAGATCTGCTTCGCGCTCTACAACGCCTCGCGTGCCGTCACGGCGCGGTACCGCGACCTGCTCGCGCCGCTCGGCCTCACCTACCCGCAGTACCTCGTGCTGCTGGTCCTCTGGCAGGGCGGCCCGACGACCGTCTCCGAGCTCGGCCACCAGCTGCAGCTCGAGTCGGGCACGCTGTCGCCCCTGCTCAAGCGGCTCGAGGCCCACGGCCTGGTCACGCGCACGCGCTCGGCCTCCGACGAGCGCACCGTCGACGTCGCCCTGACCGATGCCGGGGTCGCGCTCCGCGAGCAGGCCGCCGGCTTCGCCGACCAGATCTGCGGCGCCACCGGTCTCGAGCTGACCGACCTGCAGACGCTGCGAGCCGACATCGCCGCGCTCGCCGCCGCCGTCCGGGCGAACACGGCCGCCCTCACCGACCAGCACCTCTGACCCGCCTCACCGACCGACCAGAACACCCCCGAACACCCCACCCCGGGCCGACCCCGACGTCGGCCCCTCCCTGAAAGAAGGCACCACATGCCCACTCGCACCTCACGCACCGCCTGGAACGGCAGCCTCGAGACCGGCGAAGGCCAGGTCGAGCTCTCGAGCTCGAAGCTCGGCACCTATGACGTCTCGTTCCCCAAGCGTGCCGCCGACGACGCCAACGGCTCCACCAGCCCCGAAGAGCTGCTCGCCGCGGCCCACTCGGCTTGCTACGCCATGCAGTTCTCGGCCGTCCTCGGCCAGGCCGGCGGCACCGTCGAGGCGCTCGACGTCAAGGCCGACGTCTCGCTCGGCCCGGACTCGGCCGGCGGCTTCAAGCTCACCGGCATCGCCCTCACCGTCCGCGGCGAGGTCTCCGGCATCGACGAGGCCGGCTTCCTCGAGGCCGCCCAGAACGCCAAGGAGACGTGCCCGGTCTCCAAGGCCCTCACCGGCGTCGAGATCACGCTCGACGCCGCGCTCGAGGCCTAGGCCCCGACCGCAGCACCGCACCGCCTCGTGGACGCAGGAGGCGCGGGTCACCCGACCCGCGCCTCCTGCGTTCTCTGCGTCACCGGCCCGACGGCGTCACCGGTGCGACGGCGTCAGAGCCACTTCTTCCACTTGAAGACGCCCCAGATGCTCGCGCCGACCGCGACCATGGCGGCGACCGCCATGGGGTAGCCGAACTGCCAGTGCAACTCGGGCATGTGGTCGAAGTTCATGCCGTAGACGCCGCCGACCAGGGTCGGGGCGAACAGGATGGCCGCCCAGCCCGAGATCTTCTTGACCTCGTCGTTCTGCTGCAGGCCGACCTCCGACAGGCGCCGGGTCTCCTCGTTCTGGGCGAGCCCGGCCTCGGACAGGCGCCGCATCTCATCGTTCTGCGCCTGGGTGACGAGCGTCGAGTGCACGGTCAGCGCGTTCTCGAGCAGCGCGCGGAAGGTGTCGGCGCGCTCGCCGATGCGCAGCACGTGGTCGAGCACGTCGCGCAGCGAGCGCTGCAGTTCGACGTCGACGCCGTACTTGTCCGACCCGCGCAGCAGGTTCTCGAGCATGCCGCGCAGCGGGCTCGTCGCGCGCTGGAAGCTGATGACCTCGCGCAGCAGCTCGTAGATGCGTCGGGAGACCTCGGGGTCGCCGCCGAAGAGCTCGTCCTCGATCTCGTCGATGTCCTTCTCGATGCCGGCGACGACCGGGCCGTAGCCGTCGACCACCTGGTCGAGCACGGCGTAGAGCACGGCCTCGGGACCGAGCGCGAGCAACTCGGGGTTCGACTCGAGGCGGCGCCGCACCCGACCCAGGTCGGGGTTCTCGGCGTGCCGGATCGTGATGACGAAGCCCGGGCCGACGAACACGTGCACCTCGCCGAACTCGACCGTCTCCTCGGCGTCCAGGTAGCGGGCCGACCGCAGCACGACGAAGAGGGTCTCGCCGAAGCGCTCGAGCTTCGCGCGCTGGTGGCCCTTGAGTGCGTCCTCCACGGCGAGCGGGTGCAGCTCGAACTCCTGCGCGATCGAGCGCACCTCGTCGGGGTCGGCGCGGTACAGCCCGATCCAGGCCATGCCCTGGTGTTCGTGCAGCAGCTCGAACGTCTCGTCGAGGTTCGCCGGGCTGTCGGTGCGGTGTCCCGCGACGTAGATGCCGTTGTCGATGAGTGCCATGGTCTGCGCTCCTGCCGTTCGGGGTGCGACGACCGTCCGTCGAGGGACGATGTCGTACCGGTGGTGGTCACGACAGCCGTACGGACGACGGGTGTGCGGTGGGGGCCGGGGCGACGCACACGGGCGACGAGACGACACCGGGGTGTCGGGTCGTCGACGACGTACGTCGACAGGAGACGTCGGTGCCCGTGGGCCTCGCTCGTGGTCGGTCGGGCCCGGTGCTCAGACGAGCGGGGCGGACGGCGCGATCACGGAGCGATGCCGCGGGGCGCCAGTACTGTCACCAGCCATCGCCGCTCACCTGCCTTCCGTCGTGCTGCCGCCGGGCCCGGTGGGGCCGTGGGCCCGCCTGGGCCGTGGGACAGCGTACCCCCGGGGGCCGCGACCGTCGACCGTCGTGCGACGGGAGCGACGGGGTGGGGTGAGGGGAAGGAGGCGCGTGTCGCCGTTGACCCGTGCCTCCCGCGTCCACGATCGGGTTTCGCGACCTGCAGACGGCGTCACTCTGCCACCGGCTCGACGCAGACACGAGCCTGAGTCGCTTTCGTGACCGGATCGATACGGTGGAGCGATGAGCACCGTCGCTGTCACCGTCCTGCCCTCCGCCTCCGCCACCGCCGACTCCGAGGCGTCGTCCGGTGACGCCTGGGGCGTCGCCCCCGCGACGAGGGCGGTGGACGCGACCGACGCCCGCCTGGTCGAGCTCGGCGACGAGACCGACATGATCGTCCTCGGTGGCCGCGTCGACCAGGACGCCCTGCGCGCGGCGATCGACGAGCACCCCCGCGTCCGCGTCGTCCAGCTGCCGAGCGCCGGGGTCGACGCCTACGTCGAGACCATGCAGGCCACCGCCCGCGACGGCCTCGTCTTCACCAGTGCCAAGGGCGCGTACAGCGCACCCGTGGCCGAGCACGCCCTGGCGCTGACGCTGGCGACGCTGCGCTCCCTCCAGATCAGGGCCCGCGCCTCCTCGTGGGAGCGCGAGCAGCGCGGCATCTCGCTGAACGGCGCGTCCGTCACCATCGTCGGGGCCGGCGGCATCGGCACCGAGCTGCTGCGGCTGCTGCAGCCGTTCGACGTCGAGGTGACGATGGTGCGCCGCACCGACGAGGCCGTGCCGGGCGCCGCCCGGACGATCACGGTCGACCGCCTGGCGGAGGTGCTGCCGACGAGCGACGTCGTCGTGGTCGCCGCGGCCCTCACCGGCGGCACCCGCAGCCTGCTCGGTGCCGCCGAGTTCGCCGCCATGAAGGACACGGCCGTGCTCGTCAACATCGCCCGCGGCCCGCTCGTCGACACGGACGCCCTCGTGACGGCACTCGCCGAAGGGCGGATCGGGGCCGCGGGCCTCGACGTGGTCGACCCTGAGCCGCTGCCCGACGGTCACCCCCTGTGGGCCGAGCCCCGTGCGCTCGTCACCCCGCACCAGGCGAACACGAACGACATGACCGAGCCGCTGTTCCAGGCCCGGGTCGAGGCGAACATCCGCGCGCTCGCCGAGGGCGGGGACCCCGAGGGCGTCGTCGACGTCGAGCAGGGGTACTGAGCGCGCACCCGGGAACGTCGCGGACCTGGGAACGAACCCGCGCCGCACGCGTTAGACCTGGGTAGTCGCCGCGCCGACCCGACGCGACGTTCGCGAAAGGAACCCCCGCATGCCCCTCATCGGAACATCCGACCTCGACGTCTTCCCCCTCGCCCTCGGCGGCAACACCTTCGGCTGGACCAGCGACGAGGCCGAGTCGCACTCGGTGCTCGACGCCTTCGTCGCCGGCGGCGGCAACTTCGTCGACACGGCCGACGTCTACTCGGCCTGGGCCGACGGCAACTCGGGCGGTGAGTCCGAGACGGTCATCGGCACCTGGCTCGCCCAGGGTGGTGCCTCGCGTCGCGACCAGATCGTGCTCGGCACCAAGGTCAGCCAGCACCCCGGGTTCCCCGGGCTCGGCGCCGCCAACGTCGCCGCCGCGGCCGACGCCTCGTTGACCCGCCTGCAGACCGACCACATCGACCTGTACTGGGCGCACTTCGACACCGGCGACGACCTCGCCGAGACCCTCGGCGCCTTCGACGCGCTGCAGAAGGCCGGCAAGGTGCGGCACGTCGGCATCTCGAACTTCTCGCCCGAGCGCATCACCGAGTGGGTCGAGATCGCGCGCCGCGAGGGCTTCGCGGCCCCGGTCGCCCTGCAGCCGCACTACAACCTCGTGACCCGCAAGTCCTACGAGCGCGACCTGGCTCCGCTCGCCGCCCTGAACCAGCTCGGCGTGACGCCCTACTTCTCGCTCGCCGCGGGCTTCCTCACCGGCAAGTACCAGAGCCGCGACGACATCGCCGGGGCCCGCAGCGGCAACGTCGAGGGCTACTTCAGCGACGAGGGGCTCGACGTCGTGGCCGCCCTGCGCGACATCGCGAGCGCCCACCAGGTCGAGATCGCCACGATCGCCCTCGCCTGGCTGCAGGCGCAGCCCCGCGTCGTCGCCCCGATCGCCAGCGCCCGCACCCTCGAGCAGCTGCCCGCGTTGCTGGCCAGCGCGAGCGTGGCCCTCAGCGCCGACGAGCTCGCCGCCCTCGAGACCGTCTCGGCCCGCGTGGCCGAGTAGCGCCTCCCGAACCGACGACCCGCGCCTCCGGGTCCGCCTCGGCCCGCGACGAGCGGGGGAGCGACGGACCCGGAGGCGCGGTGCGTGCAGCACCGTCGGCGTACGGTCGAGCGATGAGCAGAGCGACCCCCGACCAGCGGTTCCACGGACGCATCGCCGGCTTCGGCACGGAGTCCGGCACGCGCGTCGTCGTCGGGTTGTGGGACCGTTCGCCGCTCGGCCGCTTCGTCGACGTGATGGTCGAGGGTGCGGACGGCCATCGCACGTTGCTGGCGCCGTCGCAGGCCGTGGCCGACTACGTCTCGTCGACCTACACGTTCGACGAGGTGCGCGTGCAGCCCGTGTCGTGGCGCGGCGTCGACCGGACGCTGCGGGTCTCGGCCGGCCCCGACGACGCGGGCGGCGACGTCCTCGACCTGTCGCTCGAGATCGGGCCCGTGTCCGCGCTCGGCTGGCTGCTGCGGCTCGTGCCCCGGGCGTTCGCGACCCGCCCCGGCTGGCTCACGCTGATCGACCCGGTGGCCCGATTGATCGTCCGGGGTGCCCGCACGGCGGGCACGGCCGGTGGAGGTCGTCGCGAGTACTACGGCGTGACGCTGGCCCGGCGCATCGTCGCGGTCGACGCCCGTCTCGATGGTCGCGCCCTCGGGCCGCTGGCCCCGCTCGACCCGCCCGTGCGGTTCGGCTTCGGCTCGGCGCCCGCCGATCCCAGCCTCGTCGACGTGACGACCACGATCCGCGAGCGCTGACCCGCCGCGCCGCACCGCACCGCACCGCACCGCACCGCGTTTCGTGCACCACACCTCGTCTCGTCGCGGTGTCGTGCACGGGACGCGGTGCGGTGTGGTGCCGCCCGGCTCTCCCCGCGGGCGACACGGCGTCACCGCCCGGTGGACGAGGAGGCGCGGTGCGGCACAGTAGGACGCGTGAGCACCGCAGACACCCCCGCGCCCGAGCCGTCCGCCACCGTCCCCGCCGCCGCCGACGCCGGGAACCCCGCCCCGAAGAAGAAGCTGATCCTCAACCTCTTCGAGATGAACTGCGTCGGGCACATCACGCACGGTCTCTGGCGACTGCCGCACAACCACCGCAGCGAGTACAAAGACCTGGCGTACTGGCTCGAGCTGGCCCGCCTGGCCGAGCGTGGCGGCTTCGACGCGATCTTCATCGCCGACGTGCTCGGTGCCTACGACGTGTTCGGTGACAGCCCGGCACCGGCCCTGCTCGAGGGCATCCAGGCGCCCAACAACGACCCGATGATGGTCGTGCCGGCCATGGCCGCGGTGACCGAGCACCTCGGCTTCGGCATCACCTTCTCGACGAGCTACGAGCCGCCCTTCGCGTTCGCGCGGCGGATGTCGACCCTCGACCACCTCACGAAGGGGCGCGTCGGCTGGAACGTCGTGACGTCGTACCTGCCGAACGCCGCCCGCAACTTCGGCCTCGACACCGAGATCCCGAAGGCCGAGCGCTACGCCCGCGCCGCCGAGTACCTCGACGTGCTCTACAAGCTGTGGGAGGGCTCGTGGGAGGACGACGCCGTCGTCGCCGACCCCACCGCCGACGGGCTCGAGCCCGGCTCCGGCGTCTACACCGACCCCGCCAAGGTGCACGCGATCGACCACGTCGGCGAGCACTTCCGCGTCGCCGGCCCGCACCTCAGCGAGCCGTCGCCGCAGCGCACGCCCGTGCTCTTCCTCGCGACGGCGTCGCCGAAGGGCGTCGAGCAGGCGGCCCGCAACGCCGAGGTCGTCTTCACCGGCGGCCCCGCCGTCCGGGCGGTCGGCGCCGCCACGCGCGAGGCGGCGGTCGCGGCCGGACGTTCCGCCGACGACGTGTCGTTCATCGTGCAGGCCGGCGTGATCACGGGCGAGACGGACGAGGTCGTCGCCGAGAAGCTGGCGCTCTACCGCTCGTTCGCGAGCGAGCAGGGCAAGCTGATCCACCGCAGCATCCCCTTCGACGCCCCGGCGCACCCCCGCGACCGGACCGTGCGCGAGGCGCTCGAGGCCGAGGGCCGGCTCGACCACCCGGGAGCCGCCGCGCTGCCGCTCGACATCACGGTGGGGCAGCTGATCGACTCGGTCGACGAGGCCTGGGGCGGCACGTTCTTCGTCGCCGGCACCCCGACCGTCGTCGCGGACGCCGTCGAGCGCTGGCTCGACGACGAGGGCATCGACGGCATCAACCTGCGCCAGTACCACTCGTTCGACACGCTGACCGACTTCGTCGAGCTGGTCGTGCCCGAGCTGCGTCGTCGTGGTCGACTGCGCGAGGCGTACGTGCCCGGTGAGACGCTGCGCGAGCGGTTGACCGGCGGCGGACCCCGGCTCCCCGCGACGCACCCGGCGGCGGCCTACCGGCGCTGAGCCCGGGAGGGGCGGCGCGCGTCGGCGCGTCGCTCACGTCCCTCCCGGGGACGTCCCGGTCCGGGGCGGACGCGTCGACGTGGTCAGTGGGCGGCGGGGCTGCGGTACCGAGCCGGGACCGGCGGGACGCGGAGCCACGTCGTCCGGCTGACACCGCGAGCGTCCGACCACTCGACGAAGACGGTGCCGAGGGCGACCAGAGCGTCGAGCTCGACGGGGGTCGCGATGCCGAGGGGGGCCCCGGGGCGCAGCTTGTCGCGACCCCGGACGGGGCCGCCGGGCAGGTCGACGAGCACGTCCCGCGCCGGCCGGCCGACGGTGCGCAGCACGAGGCACGTGCCGAGGGGCAGGGTGGGGTCGCTGCCGTCGTTGGGCAGGTCGAGCCAGGACAGCACGAAGGTGGCGGGGCGACGCAGACGGGTGGCGCGTTCGCGGCGGATGCGGGCCGGGCGCGCCGGCGTGGTCGGGACGGTGCCCACGGTCGCGGTGGGGTCGAGGACGAGCGCCGCGTCCGAGGGGTCGTTCGTGCCCGGGCGTCCGGTGTCGGGCTCTGCGGTGTCCATCGTGTTCTGTTCCCCTGGAGTCGTGGTGGCGTGCGTGGTCGTGTCGTCGTCGACGTGACCCTCGAACGGCTCCGTCCAGCGAACCGCACTCCGGGGTGGGGGACAACGGGGCACAGGCACCCAGTACGGGGG
>NZ_LR733392.1:1785032-1909954 GCF_902506305.1 Frigoribacterium sp. 9N | reverse complement strand
GGATAAGGGGCTTCGGGGGAGACGTAGCGGGGGCTCGGGTCTTTGCAGCGCCTCCGAAGGACGTGAATTGTGAGTCCCATAGAGCAAAAACGGAGGGGTCCGGCTTTGGGAGCAACTGGCGACCGAGCACGGCGACCTGATTTCCGCCGCCTCGGTTAGCGTCAGGGATGACGCTCACCCACTCGACAGGCTTTCCGCCTGCGGCGGCTACTTCCGTCTTTGCTTCAGCTTCTGTCGGCAACCAGGGGAGAGCCACCTTCAGGTGCTTCGTCTTGGTCACTAGGTCAGGAATGTCCTCGTCCGGGACCCAAAATGTTCGGGCGCGAACGGGCTCGCGAGATCCCTCGTTGATGATGTAGCAGACACCCTTTTCAGATGCGGCAATGGTGTGGGCGAGACCTCCGGATGAGGCACTTCCCTGACCCAAAATGGTTTCTGTCATCTGCGGGTTGCTGGTTGAGTAGGCAATGCGCTGCGCAATGAGGTCTCGCAAGCTCGTCGGAATGATGTCGGAACCCGGCTTCTGCGTCGCTGTGTCCACCACGATTCCGGCTGCGCGCCCCTTGGCTATCAAGCGGCGTATGGCGGACGCGCGAAACTTTTGCTCGTCAACTTCGAGCTTCGTGGAACCACCGGACACCAGCTCAGCAAGCTCATCAATCACCACGACGAGCAGCGGGTGCTCAAGGTTGATCATGGATTCGGAGAACTTCTTTGCTTTCGTGCGGTCGTAGTTTTCGCTGAGCCACACGTAGCGGCGGTCCATCTCGCCTAGGAGCGCAGCAAGGACAAAAGACGCGTGGTCGTCGTCTGTAGCCACAATGGAGAATCGGTCACGCCAGGGCAGCAGCTCCACCATTTTTGGATCGAGACCTATGAGTGCAACGTGCTCGATTTGCGACATTCCCGCGATGAGCGCGGTAGAACCACCGGACTTTCCACCTCCGGGAATGCCTCCGAGGAGAATATTGCTTTCGATGAGTGCCATTGAAATTAGAGCGCCATTCTCATCAATGGCAAAGGGAACTCGCGCAAGGGAGAATTCCGCGCTCCAGTCGTAGTTGACGAGTCGCTTTAGAGCATCATCGAAATAAGAGAAAGTGACGGTTCCGCTCTCATCTTCGGTCACTTTGTAGGCACGGCTTGGGCCAGGAAGAATGTCAGCGCAGTCACGCCACTTTGCCAACCTCGCTTCGGAGTCCTTGCCGGTGACGCGGGCGCTTGCCGCCTGGAGAGACTCAAGCCGCCCGACACCATCTTTGGAGCGGTAGGACAACCGGACGCTTAGATCCCACGTGGCGCAACCAAGGCGCTTCGCGAGCATTCCGCGTGCTTTTCGGGTCATTGGATCTAAATGGGCTGCGACGACGGTGTTTCGGATTTCGTCGTATTCCACGATGGTTCGTCCCGAATCAAATTCGTTCGCGTAGCGCTCCAGCACGCTGAGGCTCCTCGCGACCCCCTTTCCGGTAGTGACGAAGTACTGGTGGGCATTCACATAGAGCGGGCGATTGACTGCCGCCCCGTATTCGACTCGGAACAAGTGCGGTTCCTGTGATGGCTCTACATGGAAAGCAACGTTGTCTTCGGAGCCGGTTTGCCAAGCGATGTAGGTTGCGAGCGACGTACCGTCGAGTGCAACGTGTCTTGGCACGAGCATGGCTTCCGCGGGCATTCGTGGAAGCGGTGCGACCCGTTCGACGAGTCCCTGGGAGAAGTCCGCCAGCTCATTCGCCGCGACCTCTTCCTCATCTAGGTACCGCCATTCGAAGAAGCCGCGCCCGAGGTCAATTGCTCGCATACCCGGGAAGCGGCGGGACGATTCCTTCTCCACGCGGTCAGCAGTGTTCCGCCCCTCCGACCATCTGATGGCAAACGCAGCGCCGGAAGCGGGAGACCAGTTGATTGCGCGCTCTACCTCAGTCCAGTGCTTTGCGCCAAGGAGATTGGTCAGGTCGTAAATGACCTGGTGCTTGTCTTCTCCCAAGCTCTTGATGCGACTGTTCTCGACCGTGGACTTCACCAGGCGGGCGAGACCCTCAACAGCTGGAGTGTCGAGCGCACGATTCATGCCTCTCACGGCTTTTCCTAGCCTCACAACGTCACCTCGTCGTCCGAGACGGAGCTTGGGTACGCAACCGGAGACGGCTCGTCATCGCCGTAGGGCTCGTCTTCCTCTGAGGGGAAGCGCACGGCAAAGAGGAGCTTCTGAACTCGATGTTCAACGAGGTCTATGCCGACCGCATCGAAAAGCTGAGCTGCTTCCTCACGCTCGATACCAACCGCAAGGAGCGGGTTCGGCTCGATGGTCACGAAGCGCCCAGCGAAGTCCGTCGTCGTCTCGGTGTTCTTCAAGGCTTCAGATAGCCCGAGCGCACCGTCGCGGTCAAAGAGGCGCACGAGTTCCGTGGACCCGAAGAGAGCCTGTGAGCCTTGGTCAAGACGGTGAAGGCGAAGCACACCGAAGGCAACGCCCGTCGAGAGCACTGCCCAGAGCGCGCCTAGTACGACCGAGCCAACGAGCTGCACTCCGACGTATACGACGAGCGACGCGAGTGCGCCAACCCAGAAGCGCGGCTTGCGCCAGAAACCGGAGACCGTGCCAAAGGTGGGTGCGTAGGCACCCAGTCCGCGTAGGTGCCTCATCCCATTGCCAAGCGCCTCCCGCCACGTACCGTACTCACCGCCGAAGTGCCGATTGACGATGCCTGCGAACAGGCAACTAAACGCCACCGCACCGACGAGCGTCCAGGCAGAGCCCGGCTCGACAAAGGCATAGAAGAGCGTGAACGCGCCCAGGAGGACGGCGAGAGCTACTCGCGCATCGCGGAAGTGTCGAGAAGTAAGGACGGCAACCACGATGATGCCGACGATGACCAGGAACAGGGTGACGACGGTGCTCATACGCCCTCACCCCCGACGAGTTCCAGCCAAGTCGCTTCATCGAGGCAGACTTCGAGTTTCTCGGTGGAGAACGGCAGGGGGCAGGCGGGCTCAACAAGATCTGCGAATGGTTCCCTCATTACGAGCCCTCGACAATCTTCAGCTCGGGCTCGGAAGCACCGAAGAGTGAGTTGATGAGGTCGGTGATGGGTCCGAAGTAGAAGAGGTGGGTACCGGTGATTCCATTCCAGGCGGTACCCGCGATGAGGACGACGGCGGCAAAAGCGGCAGCAAAAAGAAGGAGCGAGAAAGCCGTACGCTCTCTGCCCTCGAAATTTGCCCCGAGGGAGAACCACCTCGTGCCGATCATCGTGTCACCGCCGAGGAAGCCTGTTGAGGCGCAAGGTATGTCTTGCGCTTCGGGATGCGGTCGAACGCCTTAGGGCGCTGAGGGCGGTTGGTTGCTCTTTTCGAAGAGGTCGAGTGCTGCATGGGCTGATTCCTTGGGTAGTGAGAAAGTGCGAAACTTTCTATATCCATTTTAGCTGCTATCTATACGCAGAATAGCGAAATGAAGATATTCGTCATTTTCTGCATAGCCGCCCGCCAAGCGGTCCAAACATCCACTTCTCTTGTTCTTCTCCCTCCCAGCAAGCACCACCAACATCTTTAAAACTCTCTGACTAGAGGGGGGACGCACCCTAATCAGGGTATTCCCCGTCAGGGGCTGTTCTCACTATGAATCAAGTCTTCTAAGAGAGCTATGCAGGTGTCACATAAGAAACTTCTTTAGGAGTTCTTCAGGCTCCATTGCCTTGCTCTCTGAATAAGCTTCTTTGCTGCCTGCTGGGTGAGGTTCAGGGCATCTCCCACATCTCTCGCCGTAAATCCCGCCTCTGAGTAGGCAAGAGCTTCCATGTACCTCGCCGGAGCGTCCAAAGAACGTGTTGTGCGGACACTCACTTGCCGCTGACGCTCTGAAAAGCCCTCCGCAGAGAACTCCTTCTTATTCCACACATAGCGCGCCACAGAGCGGCTGATGGCTGCTAGCTCTGATGAAGGTAGAGGGCTCTCTGGAAATGACTCACCGTTGATGGCGAATGAGCGTTCGGTGACGGCTTCGAGCCAAACTTCGAATGAATCCGTGTAATGGCGACGATTTCCATAAGCCCAAGCGCGTAGTTCGTCAAAAATGAATGCATTACGACCTTCGCCGGGCGTGTGGGTATTAGCCGCATTCGTCAAAAGCTTAATGTCTTTGACGACTTTGTTTAACTCCTCCAAGGAGTAAAGGCGGTCGCTGAGCCACTCGGTGCGCTGCCAGTCGTGAAGGGGATTCCTCATGGTCAGCCCCGTGTACATGGTGTCCGAGCCGCTGTGCTTCTTGTACTTCTTGAAGACATCATCAAAGTACTTGCGCGCGGTGGGGGTTGAAACTGTTCCCTCGATGAACCAGCCCGCATGTGCGTGGTTCGAGGCGGGGTTGACCGTGACGAAGCTTGGCTCAGGTAGTTTGCCATCGTCCCATACCAAGCTTTTGATGTCCCAGGAGGCAGTGGGGGAATCGAAGTCCAAGACCATGAGGTTCTGGTAGGTCTTCGGGGCAGTCTCGACAAAGCGCATGTCTAAGGCATCGTCTCTATCATGACGATAGAGCCCACTTGAAAAATCGTTAGTGGCTAGAGGATAGTGTGGTTTCCAGAGGTCAAGGAAATCTGTCGAGGTGAGCATCTTGTTGCCTTCTTGTAGTGCAAGTGATTAGCTCGCATAACAAGAGTAATGGACCATATTGCTCAATAACAATTTTTAGACCATTACGTGGCAATTCTTTGCTACAATTCTCTCAGAGCGTCGAAGCCTTCGACACACATATCGGCTGATTACCGAACGATAAAACCCGCCTTAGAGATACTGGCGGGTTTTGTCGTTTCCTCGTCGAGACAGATTCTTGGCGGTAAAATCGCTGTAGTTCTTCCATGAACCGCCGCTCCTGATTCCGGGCGGCGAAGAGGGGCACCTTCTCCGTAGTGGGTCAGGGTGCCCCTCTTTCGTGCACACAAGGGCTCTCGGCGCACTCGCTGAGCAATACTCTTGTCTCATGCTCCTCCACGATGTTGCCGTCACTGTGCTTGCTTTCGACCCCGAGCCTCGGTTGGTCCAGTTGGCTGCTGCAAACCAGGCTCGGGAGGCGCGCGCGCAGGAACTCATCACGACCCTGACCTTCGCTCTAGCCGCAATTGCGCCGGTCATTTACATCGCCGTTCTGGAATTTGTCGATCGTGACGTAGCACGGTGGGCGCATTCGAGGACAAGCCGAGGAAAAGCGACAGCTCTGCTCGGCTTGTATGCATTGGCAGTCGCGTGTGCGGCAGGAATTATTTTGTTCACCTTCAAGGTCCTTCTGGATTCTGTCCCTTTCGAGGACACTTACCGAAAACTGGTCGTCACAGGAGCAGCGGCTTTGCTCATCCCGACAGTGATTGTTTTTGTTCGGGGGTGGAGGGTCTCTCGCTCCATTCCGGACAAGGCTCAGACACCTGAGCCGGAGTCGGTGCACCTCGTCAGGCTTCAGGACACCCCTCCTGCCTCGGTTCAGGTCACCAACCTGCCCCCACAGCAGGTCGTGACGACCTCCACGACAGTGGCGACGGCATCCCTAATTGCGGGCACTTTCCTCGCAGTAGGCGGGCTCATCCTGGCTGCTGGTCGCTTCACGCCACCGCGTCGATAGACCAGCTCGTAGCGGAACGTGGAGCAGACCTTCCTCCTACATGCGCCCGGCGAAAAGGTCGTCTAGAGCAGCCACGGCAGCCCAGTACGCGGCAATCTCCTCAGGCTCAGAGTGTGGGCTGCACTCACGACGAAGTACGAAGAACTCGAATCGGTCGCGAAGCTCGGTGGCGCTGATCATGAAAGCCGACAGCGCCACAGCGGGAAAAGCTAAGTGCTGCTCATCCACAGGGCAGTGGGCTTTCGCCTTCCTACCTACACGAGAGCGGTTTCTCCGTCCTCATCACCCTGGTCTAGCCGCAGCGCCTCCCGCACCCGTGCGTTCGTCAGCGGCACGTACACCCCGTCAATGACCTGACCGCCCCCGAAGAAGCGCATGTACTCAGCGGCACTCGCCTCGTCGAGGAGCCCCGCGTCAGATTCGAGCATCATGTTGATCCCGTCCGTCACCGCCTGAGGTGTGAGCTTCCCAAGTGCTGCTTCAAGCTCTGCCCGGTGCGCACCTTCGACGATCTCGGCATTCGCGAGCTGCCGCATTTGCTCTGCAATGAAGGCGGCGGCGGCGAAGATCGCGAGAAGGCGCTTGCTGGCTTCTTCGCTGCTCATGGTGACGCGGTGCTGCTCGAACGCCTCGTCGATTGCCCTAGAGAAATCGGCGGGACCAGCATTGCTGAGGGCGGTGACGACGGGGGAGGTGCTGGTGGGCTGGGGAACGGCGCTTCGGGGCTTACGGGGGAGCCGGTTGACGAGAGCCGGAAGTACGTCCTCGATCCACCAGCTCTTGAGCCGGGGAGCGTTCTTGACTACGGCTATGGTGCCGAGCACACCTGCGGCGAGGGCAGCGGCAGCCACGGCGACGAAAACAATGGCGGCATCTTCGTCGTTATCCGTCTGTACCGGGATGAGACGCGCCTGCCCTGCCACCTGGTTCGTCTCGTTGTCGAGAAGGGCTCCTAGAAAGCCGCCATCTGTGTCGCCTGCTTGCGCGAGGTGATGTACGCCGTCGTCGTAGATGGCTTGAAACATGTCGCCGCTTTGAGGCAAGGGTGCTCCTAGAAATTACTTGGAATGGTCTCTTGGGAAGAGGTCGCTAGCTGTCGTCGGATTCTTGTCGTGCCTTAACGCGCAATCGAAGTCGAAGTGCACCCGTGACAATCACCGGCACGGCTCCGACGACTACTCCTATCAGTGCCACCCAGTCTGGCGACAACTTATTCACTGCCTGAATCGCCACTTCTCGTAATCCAGGTGAAAGAGCGATGGTGGCGATTCCCAACGCGATCACGGCAAGTGATACGCCAAGTGAGATGAGTTGATAGCGATCTGAACGCCTCTCGCCGCTCGCTGCGCGACGTGCTCGAAGTTTACGAAGTGTCTCTTCGATGTCGCCCGCGAAGGCTGTCTTCTCCGCGGAGTCGGGAAGGAGTTCGTGAATGGCGAGATCCTTGCTGAGCTGCGCCTGGAGCCGGGTATCCGGATTCAGATAGACGAAGAGAGCTCGGAGAAGGGAAGCAATGGTGGGCACGGATAGAACCGCAATCACCAAAGTGATGAGGGTGGACGCTGCCGAACTGGTGTCGGCTCCAGCTACCCCTGCGGCTAAGACCATCAAGCTCGCCCCTCAACTCCGCGCGGAGCCCCCACCGGTGCTTCATCACCAAGCAGGTCATTGAGCCGCCACGTTGCCTTTGCCGCCTCGATGCTGACCGCCTCGTGCTCGGGGTGGTTCTGCGCCAGCGTCCACGGCAGGCTTACAAAGAGGTAGCGGGCGCGATTCAAAGCGTCGTTGAGTGATCCGGAGAGTGCAAAGGCGCTAGCCAGCCGAGTCGCCTCGTCGAGCGCGTAGTGCAGGGCTAAAAGGTGCGGAACGGCGGAGCTGGCGATGCCGGTGGCGGTCTCCAGTGCGTTCCCATCGTCATCCAGCGGCTCGACGATGACCCAGGTCGCATCCCGCTCCAGGAAGGCATAGCGCCGCCCCGTGAGGCTGGAAGCGAAGGCGACGACCTCGATGTCCACAGGCTCAGGGAGCAGCGCATGATCCACCTTGACCCACGTGAGTGGAGCGAGCAGCTCGCCCAGTTCCTCGGCGGTGGCGTGCACATTCATGAGGCAAACTCTAACTGGGTGTGGAAGGCGGCAAGGCTTGTATCCACCAGCACCGCTCTGCCTCACCGTCCAAATACCCGCAAAGCCGCACGTACTTCACCTCGGGATTTGCCACATTGAAGGCGATGTACTTCGACTCATAGGGACCTATGGAGTCAGGCAGAAGGTACTCGGAGGTCAGCTCCCGGTCGGCTTGATCCCGAACGAGCACCGGTCTTGATGACAGATACAGCGTTCGGAGATCTAAGCCTGCGCGCTCAGGTGCCCAGGTTTGACTGATGTACATGACGAGCGTCAGTGACTCGTTGTCGGGCGACGTGATCCAGCCGCTGGAGCCGCTAACTATGGGGACGAAAGGGTCAGGATAGTTGGGGTCTTCCAGCACCCCATTGGACGTACTTCCCGGAACAAGTAGTGCGCGGACGGGAAGATTGTCGATAGTGAACGTCTGAAGATATGACTGCGATTCGTCAAAGACGAAGTTCCCAAAAACCATGCAATCCATTTTTAGGACTGTCGTTTTGGGTAGACAGACCTTGTACTCGTTGTCGTCACTCGATGCGGTGGCTTTACCAGGTTTGTATTCTTTGTCGGGCGCATTTGCCTCACTTGCCCGCCAGACTTTCCACAGAAATTGCGCGTAGTTGTCAGCATCGGAATTGGGGGCTGCTAGTGAGCTCGCGCGGTCCATTGCCTCCGGTGAGCTGCCGACAAGCTCAGTCACGTATTCGGCACTTATCTCTGCCCGCTTTCCCGCAAGACGTTGTTCAGCGCGCGCGGGCTCTCCGGCAACATTGAAACTGATGACGAGCGCAATCACCCCAGTGATCGCCGCGATGGTGGCGGCGCTAGTCGTGATGATGGCGTGTCGCTGGGCAATTGCTTTTTCTCGAACACTCTGCGCGGTAGGGCTCATGATGCCTCCTGGGCTGCGCGTCTTGCGACGAACGCTGAAGGCGGGTTGCCGGAGGCTCCGGGACTGCCGCATCTCGGGAAGGGCGATTGTTGGGTAGTCGACCTTCGGGATGAATGTAGGCGACTTGTTCCCTCTGCTCCAGGGCATAGATGCCCTCCAAAAGGGGGACCTGACTTGTACCCCAAAAGGGTTGCTGGTCAAGCTAAGAGCAGACCCCTTCAGCTCGCTTGGCTTGCGAAATTATGCGCCCGAGAATCGCCACGAGCCTGTCCTCGGGACAAACGCTCACTACCGAGTCGAGGTCAGCGAGCACCTGCGCTGAGGCACGCTTTTCGAGGCTGTTGCAACTCAGCCAGCTCGCCAAACGTCCCATCCAGAGCCGGTCCTCAGCGTCCGTCAGCAGGTCTTCGTACGCCTCGAGCTCCCGGAGTACGCCGAGGACTCCAGCGAGTATTCGTGACTCGTAGCCGTAAATGCTTGACTGCTTCACAGGGGCGCTCACGAGCGAACTCCCTCATAGCCGCTTGCCTCAAGCAGCAGCTCCACGAAGCTGAGTGCTCCTGCCTTGCTGTCAGCCCCGATGCTAGGCAGCTCCCGCTCTACGAGGCGAGCGAGGTAACGCACAACGTCAGCCCCGCTGTCGCCATCCCCGCGCATGCTGGCTACTTCCGCTTCCAGTTCCGCAAGGTAGTCAGCCGCTTCAGGGTCGTCAGTGAGCCCATCGCTCATCTCCAGGAGGCGCTCCTGAAGGGCATCAACAGCCAGCTCACTGTCATCTCGTGGCTCAGCTTCAAGCCGCGCGTACCGACTCATGCCGCGACCTGCTCGTAGCTCGAAGTGATCGCTTTGCGAATGGCTTCGTACGCTGCGCGGCTGTCGAATCTCCAGCCGCACGGGAGAGACGAATCTCGTGTGCCGCCGAGCGCTTCAGCCTGCTTGCTGTGGGAGATGGGGACGCGAGCTATGTAGCTGACCGCCGTGGTGGTGCCAGGCTTCAGGGCTGCCTTTTCAGGGCGGAGGTGGGTTCGGGTCATGATGATTCCTTTCGATATGTGTAGGTCGGGAGGGGTTCCCTTCTTGGTGCTCTTTATGGGTGTGGAGAAGAAGTAGGTAAGTAAGAGTGGGCGCTGGGGGATCGAACCCCTGGTACTGCTGTTCAGCACGCCCTGCCTTTGCTGAGGCTTTAGACGGGGACCACCTCCCCGCTCGATGAGATCTCGATGAGGTCGTAGTTGCTCCATGACTCGCGAACGTTCCCGTCGAGGTCGCCCGCCATCCAAACTCTGACCTCACAAGAGAGCTGCTCCTCCAGGAGTGCAGCGGTCCAAGTCGCGGTGCCTTCCATGCCGTGACGAGCAAGCGCGAAGTTCTGCTTTGGGAAGAGGAGGTGAATGCCAGGCTCGCGCACCTCCTGGTCTCTCTCGTCGTGTGTGGAGACTTCTCCGGAGGCTGCCCAGACCATTTCGAAACCACTCGCTTTTAGGCGATTGGCAAGCAAGGACAGATTTTGTGGTTCAAGGAGCCCGAAGTGGTCGCTCATATGATCACATCCGGCAAAGCTGCGTGAGTTCCTGGAGATAGCTCGACAGGCACCCGGTTCGCCAGGTATGTAGCCACAGCTAGGGCTCGACGGTGACTGACCTGAACTTCGAGCTGCTCAGCCTGGTGCTCCGGTACTTCGTAAGCGCCGGGCATGCCCTTGCGAGCCGTCGCGCCATAGATGCGAACAGCGGCAACACGAAGGTCATCGAAGGTCTCGGGAATGAGGACGACGCGCGAGTTCTTCATGCGGCTGCCCGCCTGGTGCCCGCGGCGAGCCAGCCCGCGTAAAAGTCGTGAGCAGGGGTTAGCCCCTTCGCCTTCTGCGTGAGACCTCGGAATCGCCACGCGAGTGCTTCTGCCGAAAGTGGCTGGAAGCCATGAAGCCGCATGAGCCCGGCAAATTGCTCTCTCGCCACCCAGGCAGCCTTCGAGTCTTTTCTCTGCTCAGCGGCTAGAGCGCTGTACTCAGAGGCAACAAGCTCATCGTCGAGATGGCGGCAGATGGTCGCGCGCTGCGGGGCAAGGATGGCGGGAAAAAGGTTCTTTGCTGCTGCTTGAAGGATTCTCTCGTGCGTGGTTCTCATGGCAATTCCTAGGGCTCGTACGGCTTCCCGTATGCATCTAGAATAGCAAAGTTAAACACACTAAAAACAAAAATGACGCTATTCGTCATTTTTCCTAGAAATGGTTCTATTCGATCAAAATGCGATGGATCTCATAGTCGCCAGAACAATCATCACAGCCATTGCAGAGCGCAGTGCCGTGATCCTCCGCATCAGCGAAGACCTCAAGAAACGACTCTTGTGCCTCTTCCACAGCCCGTTTCACCTGCACGAGCTTTCTGACCTGCGTGACTACCGGCGAGACGAATCCGAAGCGCATCAGCATCGTCGTTACGGCATCGTACTTCGTGGGATACCCGACCCAGGGTCGGCAGCTCCAAAGCGAATCGAAGAGATCCATCTGGGTCACGCTTCGAGCGGCACCAGGCACGATCTCCTGCACCATCCATCCGGCGAGAAGAGGGTGACGCAGCACTCTGAAGGCGTGCGAGTGCCGGTCTGCATCCACGATGATCAAGCGGTGCGGGTTCCACTCGTTGCCTTGGCGCGTTTCGTAGAGAGCGAAGTCGCCGGGCTCGCTTATCTGGGTGGGGTGCCGCTGCGAGGCGAACAGCTCAGGGTCGAGGTCGCTCAGCATGGGGCTGCCTTCTTCTCTGCGAAAGGGGATCGTAAGAGTAGAGGGAGCCACTGACTTTCTTAGGCTGCCGTTGCCGGAAGGACGTGCTGAACGACAGCATCCATGACAGGCTCGGTGTACTTCCTCGCTCCCATCCTGACCCTGTAATTGGCAGCCACAAGCGCCTCTTCATCGGCGCGTAGCCCAAGCCCCCGTGCGACCTCGGCGGTCGCCATCAGCCAAGCATCAAGCAGCTCGCGGTCCGCACTCGGCTTTGGTACGCCGATGCCCACGGTGGCAATGATGAACTCGGCATCCGAGGCAGCAAGCTCAGCCCGCCTCGTGTATGCCGTTCGCTCAGCACTCTTCACCGCCGAGTACGCCCGCCACTCTTCGAGCCGCTGCTCTCGTTTCGCCAGAGCCCACTCTGTTTCCATCCCACGAACCATCTCGACGAAGCTCTCCCCGGCATTTAGCCGCTGCACCAGCTCGGGGAAGTGCCTCAGCACGCGACCCGGCTTGCGCACGTTCACCGCAGGAGCCCCCAGCTCTACAGCACCCAGCCCAGCAGCTCCAGCAAGGAGAGTGAGCCACGAGCCCCATGTGAGCCCCTTGGCTTCGCCAGTGAAGCCCGAGCGCCAAAGCACCGAATCCACCGTCCAAAGAATCTCGGCAGTTACTTTCGCCGCAAGGGTGGGGTCTAATCCCTTCATCAGTCCGGTGGGAGTCCATGCGCTCGTGAGGTCGCTTTCGGTGAACCGCTTCCCCGAAAGCTCACCAGCTCGGACGCGCTTCGCCCTACGAGCAGCAATGTCGTCAAGGAGCTCTCGGTCGTCTTCCTCTGCAAGAAGGTCATCGAGGTCATCGCTCCAGACCTGCTCGGCAGGCTCTGACCTCGGGCATCCTCCGGCAAGACCGATCAAATGCTCGTTGACATCAACCAGGCGGCGAACCAGCTCATCGTCCTTCGGCTTCCCCAGCGCGTACCTCGCTGCTCCACTTGCAGAGCGACCTCGGCTCATCAGGATTCCCTGCTGCCCACCCCAGTCAAGAGACTTCGCGACGGTGGAAAAGCTGCTTGCGTACTCGGCTTCCCACTTGGTGATGCTGACCACGGCAGTGTCCATGCCGCGCTCCATCACATCCGTCAGCACCTGCTTTCCAACGAGCGCAGCAAAAGCCCTCGCAGTCGGCACCTCGACACTCTTTCCGCCACCTGCGCCAGCCAACCTTTCTCCGCCTGCTCCAGAAAGAACCCCAACCGCCAAGCGCCGAGCCCCCCTCTCCAAAAGCAAAGCGTTCCCGTTCTCCAAGCCTTTCAGCGCCAGCATGGCTCCCGCCCGACTCACCGCGAGCTGCCAAACACCAACGTCTTCCGAGAGAGCCGCCACTTCGACATCCGTGCTCGTTCTGAGTACTCCGAGAACGCCGCGTGTTTCCATTCCGAGTGCCAAGCCTCTTACCGTTCCAGCCAGCAACCGGTTGAAAGCGTGCTGCTTCCGGGCGCGGCTGAGGGTTGTTTGGATGGCTTGGCGGTGGTGGTTCTTACTGCTGAGGTCAGCGCTACTCATGGGGCACCTCCTGGGTGGCATCTACCGCTAGAGCAAGGCGCAGCGAAGCGTGAGCCACGGCTCTAGCGGTGCTGATGCCTTTCCTTGGTGCCCCTTTGCTTAGCTCTTCACTCTCGCGGGAAAGAGAACCCCCACCGCCTTCGCCCTTCGAAGAAACAACCCTCAGGAAAGCTTCCTCGGAAAGAACAGCCTGCTGCCAAGCCGGAAACTTCCTGCTGTTCAGACGGAAAGATGACTCGCTGCTCCAGAAAGAAACGGCACGGGTGTTCCCGGAAAGTTTGCTTAGGCGGGGGAGTGCGGATGCCACGAAGTTTGCGGGTTGAGTCGGGCTGACGGGGAGGGTGTTCGGGAAAGCTTTGGCGGTGAAGTTGGCGGGATTGCCTTCTGTGGCTCGCTGAGTGCTAGGAGTCGCGGGGCAAAGTTTGTTGGGTCGTGGGGGAGTGGCTTCGACTAATTGTGCGGTGGAGTTCCCTTCTGGGAGTGGTGCGGTGGGGGTTGGCATGCTCGATCTTTTCCTTCTGGTTTTTGGGGAGTTTTTGGCTCGTTTCTATTTTAGTTGAGGCAAGTAGGGTGACGAGCATTTATGGAAAAAGGCTGCCCCCAGGTGATGGTAAGAACGTTGTGCTTCGTAGGACTAGATAGGCGTTTGTTCGATAATGCAGTTTTTGAGTACAAAGCCTGGAATAATGGAGTTATTCGCCATCTAGTAAGGACTACTTTTAGTAATGACCGCCCACGACACTCAACTAACCATTTCCACAACTCAGCTTCTTCAGCGTGACGGCTGGACGCGCTACAAGATTGAGAAGGAGCTGACTGGCAAGGGGAAACTGGTGCCCCTAGACACGTTCGGTCGCCCTCAGCGCTGGTACGACGTGCGCGATATCGAGGTAGTTGAGGCGAACGAAGAGTGGACGCAGTGGCGAACCAAAGTCCGGGCGAAGCAAGAGAGAGCCCTTCCGAGTGAGCTGGTGCATATACACATCCGGGACAGAGAAACCCGCCTCTTCGTTCAGCACAAGAGGGCGAAGTGGGTGCCTGCTTCGAAGTCGTGGCTCGTACCCGGTAAGCACGTAGCGGAGGCGCGCGTCAGAGCTGCGACTTTCGACCCTGCCGAGCCCGCCGAGCCTGCTCCTCACTCCTTCCGCAAGTAGCCCCTCCTTGAACCACAACGACCTACCCCGAAGGGAGCCATCCCGACTAACACGAAAAGAGAATTCAATGGCAAATCGAAATCACCTGAGTCCAAAATCCATCGTCGATAAGAACGGTAAGAGGACCACCGTCCACGTCGCCAACTCGATTGGCTCGTCTTCTCCGGATGCGGCAAAGAAGGCGCGAGAGCGCCAAGACGCTGCCATTGCAGAGGCGGCACGACGAGCTGCGGGTGCAGTAGCTGTCCTAGAGACACCGAAGCGTGACGAGCGAGGCTTCGATGCTGGCGTGCATGAGAAGACTGGCGAGCTGTGGAGCCACGACGGTTTACTTGCTGATGGCAGGAACATCAAGACCGCGCTAGGGGCGACTCTAAATGGCGGCTACTCGCCTCGTGAGAGCCGTAACGAGGTCTACCTGCGCGTTGACTTTCAGGAGGGCGCACCTCTTGTGCGGGCGTGGATTGACCCTAACCGAGTCCGTGCGACCGAAACGGTTTGGCAGGCAATTAATGACCCTGAGCAGAACGGCGTGAAGGACGAGTTCGCTTCCCTGCGGTTGCTCTCTGCGGATGATGCAATGCGAATTGCCATGAAATTGAACCTCGACGCAGAGTCGAATATCGGTGGTTCTTACGAGAGCGATGAGCCTGAAATCCTTGAAAGGCTTAGCTCGGCTTGGGCTCATGTCTCAGAGAGTTCGACGGGGATGCCCAGCTTTGAGGTGCCAAAGTCCATAGCAATTGAGTACATCGTCGAGCCGGTCGCCTTGGTGAAGCCAGCAGATGTCAGGGATGCCTGGCTATCGGACAATGAGCGCTACGAGGATGCCTTCGATTACGAGGTGCCGTTCGAGAACCAAGCAACCTTCGACGAGTCCGTCGAAGAGTACATACGCGAGTTTGAAAAGCTCAACGACATTGTCGTTGATGAGGACTTGCGCGAGTACATCGAGGGGTTCCTCCAAGATTGGGACATCGTGGATGCGAGCGAAGAAGAGGTTGACTAAGAACTGTTCCTCACTAACGCGCGTGTGGCAAGTTAGCTTTGCCCAGCAGTGCAAACGAAACCCCCGCTGAGCACGAATCAGCGGGGGTTTCTCCTTGCCTAATGAGCCACTACGCGTCCGTCTTCCACCAGTACGGATGCAGCCGCTCTGGAACCGCGTGATGGGTTCGAGAAACTAGCTGCTACTAGATTGCGTTCGCTTTCCGACCTTCTTCGATGAGCCAGGAAACAAAGCCACTGCATGTCACAAGCATGTACTTTGCGGTTGCCTGATCGACGGTTGGGGGTGCAGCGGCGGAATGCCGGACCCCGTTCTCATCGCTTGTCCACCCGTACATCTTTGCCCAAGCCTCAAGGAGGGCAGGGTGCACAACGATGCCCGTGTCCTTGAGCTTACGGAGAGCCTTGCTCAGTACGCCATCTCTAGTCAAAACCTCCAGCATGGCTTCGACAGCAGAGATCGACTCCTTAACGGAGTTGGGATAGTCGGGTGCTGAACGGTCCGCTAGTTTATCTATCGCGTTCGCGAGATGATGGCGTATGCCAGCAAGAGGTGTGGCAGAAGCTATCCCCAAGGCTTCCGAGATGGCATTGGCTTCCTCGGCGGAGTCGATGGGTGTGATTGCTCCATTGATGAAGCGGTAACCCACAAGGTGCTCTTCGAGTTCGTGATTGATGCCGTCAATAAAGTTCTGACGGTTACGGCGCATTGGGCGCGCCGCCGCAAACCTCTCAGCCACGTCGAAAAGGATAAACCACTCCTGTTGAAGTACTTGATTCTTGATGAGCTGCCAGACCGTGGTTTGAGAGGGGAATTCGTCAAGGGGTCTCTTGAGATGATCAGCCCAAAACTCAACTGCCAGGTCTTGGTGGGGCGACAAGTCTGAGAACCGGTACTCCTCTTGCATGTTCTTGACGAAGAGATAAACGACGTTCCATAACGCGACACGTGCAGATTCGTCGATAGCCTCGCGCTGAATGACGGTCCGCACCTCGCGGTGTCCGTAACGCTCTGAGAAAGAGGGCATGAGCTCGCTTGATCGAAGATGGGCAGTTCTCAAGATCCTACCGACGAGTTCTTGCCTGGCTTGCGCGGAAACTCGCTCTAGCTCTGGGGCTTCCACCAGTACGGATGGAGCCGCTCGGGAATCGCGTCTCGGACTGGTCGCGGCACCCACCCGAGGTCGCGCTCGACGACCAGCGCCAGGGGGACCGTCTTGCCGCGCTCTTCGGTCTCCACCGGGAGAACGAGACCCTCGACCTCGGGAAGCCAGATGTAGCCCGCCTCAGCGGAGTACTTGTCGCCCAGGCAGACGAAACCGAAGGCACGGCTTTCCTCAGGATCTAGTTCGAAGATCCACCAGTCGCACACCCCCACGAAGTAGTGAGCGTGAACGACCTTTTCGAGCATCGGCACGTCCTCTGTGGCGTAGAGAGCGGGGATGTTCGCGGCGAGATCCGGAGGCAAGAAGACGTGTCCTCGTCGGTTCAAATTGAGTTCCTGCATGGTGCCCCCTCGTGTGCCCGCGCGGCTGCGCGGCCGAAGGGTACTGGGGACCACCGACAGGCAGTGAGAGCCGCTTCTTGAAGGTTAGGGTTCAGAGATGAGGCACATTGACCTTCTAAGTGACCCGACGAGCTGGCATCTCCACCTCTACGATTTCAACGCCGAGATGGACAAGATAGTCGCGATGCATCGGTTTCTAGTGACCGTCTCGGAGCGCGATTTTGGTAACGAGTGGGACCGTCTTATGGAGGGACCAGGGGACGGCAACTACGACGGCGGCGACGCGCTCTGGGATGCGGAGAAGACGGTTGGCGTGAGTCCTGACGATGTGGCTTCGCATGCCGGTTTAATGGCGGTCACGCGGGCGGTCTCTCTCACTGAGGTGATGTTGGCGCGGTTGGCAGCGGCGCATCTCACGGACCCCTCCAAATGGGTTTTTCCAAAGGGCAGTCTTTGGCAGCGCGATTGGGAGATGAAGTTCTACAAGACAGTTCTTGTGGCGCGGTTCAATTCGGAAGGCTCCGGCTTTGGCGCACTTCGGTCTCTCCGAGATCTCTACGTGCATGGTTACGGCATTCCCGTTACGGAAACGCGGCGTGAAGCCCTGGCGCGGTCGCTCTACAACCAATTTACTACTGCCCGAATAACTCCTGCCGAGTCCAGCTTGGGATACAAGGGAGAAGCGTACTTCTTTGGGGACGATGCTGAATTCTCAAAGAAGACTCAAACGTTAGAATCCGCATTCTTCACATCTAAGCGCGCGGACATCAGTCCCCTGATGACATTCCGCGTTCTTGAACAGATGCGTAGCCACTTCGCTGATGCGCACGCAGCCTTCGACAAGGGGCTCGTCACGAGCAGCGACGTGAATAACTCGAAGTACGTGAAGGCTGTTGAGGCGTGGTGGGCGAAACAGGACACATCTTGAGGTGCCGTCGAGTCTAGGTCGCCCCTGTAGCCTTCTGAAGAGTCGGTACTAACGAGGGGGAACCGTGACAGGGGCGCAACAGGCGGCGGCAGCGAAGCCACTTCCCAGGGTTGGCGAGCATTCGGTCCACCCTGATTTCTCGGACAACACCAGGAAAGCGCGGTATGGAGTTGCCTACCTAGCGTCAATTTTCGCTCAGGCGGGGGTTGGCTTCGTGGAGACCAGCCCGGATGAGGACCAAATGGCAATCGATGCCGAGGTTCGCTTTCCACGCCTAAGCTCCCGCGTTCAGGTCAAGTGCACGTCCAGATTCAAGCTCACAGGGCGAAGCGCGACGATGGATGTCGAACCAGAGTGGTTCCGAAAGTGGTCCGAAAGCTTCGCACCCGTGTATTTCGTCATAGTCGTTGTGCCGAAAGACGTGCCCGACTGGGTAGCGCACCCCGCAACCTCGACCGTCCATCGGGCGGCTGCCTACTGGGTGAGATTCGATGCGACCAAGCACTCGAAGAAGATTCAAGTGCCTAAGTCTCAGCGCCTTTCCCTAGAGACAGTCCACGCCTGGAAGCTCGAACTAGACCAGCTTCTGGAGGTGGCGAGCTAATGGCTGATTCGCGCCACAACGGTCAAGAACTGTTCTCTGCCTACCTCCTAAATCGCAACTGGGAAAAACGCCACGACGGGCGGCGGGCAAGCGTTTGGGCTCGGGGAGTCGTTGAAATAGGTCTTCCAGATGCTCTGAATGTGGGCTCCTTTGAGTGGACAGACGTGGTTCGTAGAGTCGCTGCCGCCGAAGGTAGGACGGAGAGTGCACTAGAAACCGATCTCGAGTTCTCGGGCTATGACGGCGTTCGATTTCGAATCGCGAACGAGAACTTCATCGGTCGCACTGTGCCGCTGCATAGTGGTCATAGTCTCGTGAACTCCGCGTACGCCATGCTGCGTGCCTCCGCGACGACGGCACAGCGACCACGCAGTCAGATAGGCAAGCACTACTCGAAAATTGGGGATGAATACCTCGAACGGGCTCGTCTCGGACACACGGAGGAGGGGTCGTTTATCCTCCCTGTTCTTTTCCGGCATGACGACAGTGAGCTGCCAACGGGACAGGACACGATTGCGGGAATCGAGCATGTCGCTCACGAATCCCCTCAGCGGCGCATCGTGCGCACGCTTGCGGAGAGTTTGCAGGCTTACCGAGTGCGAGTCATTGAGCCCGCCAAGGAAGTTCGCCAGCGTGATCTCCTGCCGGTGATTGCGGCTGGAGGTAGTCGCGAAATGTTCAGTGGTCTAGAAAAAATTCTCTACGACCCTGCTGTGGCGGAGTTTGACACGGGCTTCACGTGGGGGTTGACATTGCCCGCAGCTCGAACTGCTCCGTCTAAGGTTTCGATTCCGGTTGAGGCGCGCGAGCTAGTGAAGCAAACCGTCGAACTATTAACCGTTGCAGAAAAGTCTCCCCTAAGGGTAATTACCGGACCGATCGTCTCAATCGCGCACGAACCGGGAAGCCCGCTTGGTCAGATCGCAATTCAAGCTCCAAATGCGAATGGTCGCCCATCTAGGTACTTCGTGAACGTGCGGCGGAGGCAGCTTGAGTCGCTGCACGCATGGATGTCCGGCTCCATCACGGTGGTTGTTCAAGGAGTCATCGAGCACCTACCAGGTCGCCCGCTGCAACTGGCTGATGTTCTTGAACCAAAGCGCCTAGATGAGGCGTTCCTCAGCAGCACGGACGAGCAGGACGGAGCTGCCACGCCCGCATAGGAAGGCGACGTTCACGGCTAAGGGGCGGTTCTTGCGTCCAGTAGTTGGGCTAGGGCGTGTGCGTCGCCAGCTTAACGGTCGGCATCGACACAGGGTGCTGTGTCTCGAAGGCTTTCGGGGTCATCCGTCGAGCTGCGTACCAGTCACCCTCGCTCTTGAAGGCTCGACCCTTCCAGAAGAAGACGGTTTGACCTCGGGTGTTCTGACCTCGTGCCTGAGAGGGAGTGTTGCCGGTACGACCGCCACCGAGCAGGTCAAACATCTCGCGGCGGCGCTCCTGCTGCGCGCGTCCGCTCTGCTCCTGTTGGTGAGTCAGGGTGAGCGCCGGGTAACGAGGCTTGGCGTAGGGCACGCCTTGGTAGTAGTAGTCAGCGGTCCCGTCAGGGTGGACGACGGCTGGCTCGCCATTCAGGCTGTGGAGGCGACCGCGTGCATCGCGGTGCTCGACCGTGCCGTCTAGGAGCGTGCGCTCCGTCGTCAAGATGACCTTGTTTTTCGGCTTCTTGAATCGCTGATCGATCATGCCGCCGTTCTTCGCAATGGCTTCGGCTGCGCCCCTGCTCCCAATCCAGCGATGGGTCTTAACGCCGTTCTTATCCGTGACGGCTACGCGCTCTAGCCCTGGCATCAGCTCGCCTCCTTGCCCTCGTAGAGCCCGGCATCCTTGAGCACCTTGCGGGCTGTCGGAGCGGACGTGCCTACCCTCTTCGCGATTTCGGGGACGGACAGGGTTTTGGTGGTGAAGAGGGTATGGATCTCGGTACGCATCTCGTCGGTGAGGCGCGTCGTGGCTTTGGTGGTCGGGGCGGGCTTGTCGAGAGTGGTGGCGCTTTGCCCCTTCACGGACGAGTTGCTTACTTCAGCCGGGTCCAGTCCAGCGTCGATAGCGCTCTGACGCGCGGCAAGAGTTCTCTGACTTGCCGTGGGGGTAGCAAAGAAGAGTTCGATGAATTGGTGAAGTCCCACGAACACGAGCAGCGGCATGAAACCGTAAACCGTTGAAGCCACGATGACTTTGAAGTCAACCGCGTCTGCTTCGAGTGCCGGTCCCAGGATGTGGACAACGTTTAACGCGCAGGTGATGCCGATGAGTGCGAACAGGGTGGCGTATGCGCCGCGAGTTTTACGCCCCATCGCCTTCAGCACAGGAATAGTAAGGCTCAGGCAAACGATGAGCGCGTCGATTGAGCACGGAACAAGGAACGACGCGAAGCCGAGGAGCATCCACTCGCCAACCGCCATCTGGGAATTGAACGAGACAGCAAGAGCGCAACCGGAGACGATAAGGATCAATGAAACGACAACCATTTGGTAGCTGCGCGAGTTGGCGTGAATTCGACGGGCGACCGGTGTCGCCTTTGCGGCGTGGGTGGTCTGGGTCTTGTTGTGGGTGGCGAGTGTAGTTCTTTGCGCCTCCATAGCTAGTGTCATTTCTGGGCTCCGATTCCTACAAAGTTTCTATTAAAACAATTGTACTGGAAACGCAGAAAAGCTCTAGCGGAATAAGAAAAGAGAGCTTTAAGGTTCTTCATGCAGCTCGCTGAAGTTCCACAACCGTCCATATCTCAAAGCCGTGCACAGGGTTGGGGTTAAGTAGTGTGCTCCCCCAGGGGCACCTGACGTCGCTTAGCGACGATGCCCCTGCAGGGACTCGAACCCCTGCGGCTCCGCGCTCTGCGCGCCCGTCCAGGGGCACTCCTCGCTTGCGCTCGTCGAGCCCCTTGCGGGCCTCGAACCCGCGCGGCCCGACGGCGCTGGCGCGCCGTCCCCTCCAGGGGCACCTGACGTCGCTTCGCGACGATGCCCCTGGAGGGACTCGAACCCCTGCGGCTCCGCGCTCTGCGCGCCCGTCCAGGGGCACTCCTCGCTTGCGCTCGTCGAGCCCCTCGCTTGCGCTGGTCGAGCCCCTTGCGGGCCTCGAACCCCTGCGGCTCCGCGCTCTGCGCGCCCGTCCAGGGGCACTCCTCGCGAGCGCCGATCGGCTACGCGGGCAGCTCGGGCAGCGCCAGGAGGGCGATGCCGAGTGCGGCCGCCACCGCTCCCAACGCCGTGATCGCCACGCCCGGCAGGGCGCTGCCGCCGTCCCGCTGCCGGACGATCAGGACGCCGCCGACGATGCCGACGAGCCCCAGGACGAGGAGGGTGATCGAGAACACCATGAGGAGCCTTCCGGTTGGTGGGAACGGTGCTGACGTCGCCGAGCCTGCGTGGGGGAGTCGCCGGCGCACACGCCACCGTGAGTGCCCGTCGCGCTCAGACGGCCGGGAACCACGCTACCTGGAGGCCCCGATCGCCGAGGGGCCAGAGTGGGCTCATGCCGACCGCCGCTGAGACCGCCCGCACGACCCGCTACGACCGGCAGATCGGCCGTCGCGACCTCACCGAGTGGCGCTCGAGGCCGGGCCGGCGTCTCGCGTCGCGACACAAGGTCGTCGCGCAGAAGGTCGGCGCCCGCCGCGCCCTGGTCGCGACGCTCGCCGTCGGCGGAGGCATCGCCCTCGCGGCGACCGCCGGGGCGGCCTACATCTACGACGGTGTCACGGGTCGGGACGGCATCGAGAGCCTCGACCGGCCGGCGCTCGAGCGCGCGAAAAACCTCCGCTCCCCGGCGACGAACGGCGCGGCCGCCGCCCTCGCCCACGTCTTCGGGCCCGTCGTCCTGCCCGCCGTCACCGTCGGAGCCGCAGCGGCCTTCGGCTTCCGGGATCGCCACCCCAGCCCCGTCGCCCTCGTCGTGGCGGCCGGTGCGGGATCGCTCGCCATGACGGTCGTGGGCAAGAGGCTCATCAAGCGCAACCGGCCCGACCGTCACGAAGCCATCCCGCCGTACGAGAAGTCCCCGTCGTTCCCGTCCGGCCACACGCTGAACACCACCACGATCCTCGGCGTGCTCGCCTACCTCCTGGCTCTCCGGCAGGAGAAGCAGGCGCCGCAGGTCGCCCTCGTCGGGGCGGCAGCCGGGACGGCCGGCGTCGTGGGGTTGTCCCGCGTGCTGCTCGGGGCCCACTGGTTCACCGACGTCGCCGTCGGCTGGGTCAGCGGCATCGGCTGGCTCTCGCTGATCGTCACGAGCCACCGGCTCTACCTCAGCACCCAGGACGACGACGACGTCCACGAGTGACGCGGAGCCCGACCGACGCGACCACCGCGGCGGGCGGGCGCCGCGCCTCCTCGTCCGGCGCCTCCTCGTCCGGGGCCTCGTAGTCGGACGGCGGCGACGGGCGTCACGCGCGGTCGTGCAGGGTGACCTGGTAGCCGTCGGGGTCGACGAAGGTGAAGGTACGGCCGAAGGGGCCGTCGACCGGCGGGGTGGCGATCTCGACGTCGGCGGCGACCAGGGCGTCGTGGATCGCCTGCGCGTCGGGGGCGAGCAGCCAGAGGCCGACGCCGCGACCGAGCGGGGCCGCGTCGAGGTCGACGCCGGGCAGCGGGCCCCGCACGGCGAACGCGATCGGGGTCGTGGCGAAGACGACGGCGTGGGGCGGGCCGTCCTGCCGGGTGAGCCCGAGGTGCCGTTCGTAGAACGCGGCCGAGCGCTCGACGTCGCGGACCTGGAGGGAGATGAAGTCGGGGCCGGTGGCGGTCATGGTGCCTGCTTTCGTGTCGTGGCGGTTGATGTCAGTTGACTGACACAGCAGAACTTATGTCAGAATACTGACATGAGTCAAGCCGCGTCGACCATCGACCTAGAGACCTCCGTGGGGTATCTGCTGAAGGAGGCGTCGAGTGCCCTCCGCGCCGCCATGGAGGCCGAGCTGCGCCCGTTGGGCATGACGATCACGCACTACTCGTGCCTCGAGCTCCTGGCCCAGCGCCCCGGGCTCTCGAACTCCGAGCTCGCCCGCGGCGCCTTCGTCACGCGACAGTCCATGAACGTGCTGTTGCAGTCGCTCGAGCGCGACGGGCTCGTGCGGCGGGCCGACCGGGCGCCGTCGGGGCGGGCGCTGCCGACCGAGTTGACGGCGGCGGGCCGCCGCCAACTGGCGACGGCGAGTGCCGCCGTGCGGGGCGTCGAGGACGCGATGACGCGAGGGCTCGACCAGGAGGCGCGGCGTCAGGTGGTCACGGCCCTGCGGGGATTCGCGGCCGCGTTGCGCTGACCGACGCGGTCACGGTTCGTCTCGTCGCGCCTCCCCGTGTGGCGCCAGGGACGGGTCAGGCGCTCTCGCGCCACATGATCTCGGTCGGCAACAGGAGCGCGGTGTGCGTCTCGTCGGTGCCGCCGAGCTGGTCGAGGACCTGGCGGGCGGCCCGTCGGCCCAGCTCTTCGGCGGGCTGGCGCACGGTCGAGAGGGGCGGGGTGCAGCGCAGCGCCCACGAGCTGTCGTCGAAGCCGACGATGCCGAGGTCGCCGGGCACCGAGATCCCCCGCCGGTGGAGGACGTCGAGGGCCCCGGCGGCGACGGCGTCCGACGCCGCGAAGACCCCGTCGACCCGGGGGTCCCGCTCGAGCAACTCGGTCATGCCGTCGACGCCGGCCGAGTAGCTGTAGAACGGGTTGCGCACCACGAGCTCCGGGTCGTAGAGGTCGCTGAGCGCGGCGCGGAAGCCGGCGAGGCGGTCTTCGCCCGAGTCGCGGTCGAGTCCCGAGGCGAGCATGCCGACCCGGGTGCGCCCCGTCGACACGAGACGGCGCACGATGGCCTCGGCGGCGGCCTGGTTGTCGATGCCGATGAACGGGATGTCGGGAGCGTCGCTCGGGTGGCCGACGAACGAGGCCGCCAGCCCGAGCTCGGCGACGGCCTGCGAGATGGGGTCGCCCGTCCGGGCGGACAGGATGATCGCCCCGTCGACGAAGCCCCCGCGCAGGTACTCGACCACGCGGTCGCTGTCGCGCTGGGAGTCGATCATCAGCGTGACGAGTTGGTGGTCGGCCTGCGACAGCACGGCGTTGGTGCCGATCAGGATGTTGCCGATGTTCGGGTCGTCGAGCACGACCGAATGGGGCTCGTGGACGATCAGCGCGATCGCGCGCGACCGCTGGGTGACGAGGTTGCGCGCAGCCGCGTTGCGGACGTAGCCCACCTTGGCCACGGCGGCCTCGACGGCCTCGCGCGCCTGGTGCGAGACGTACGGTTCGTTGTTCAGCACGCGCGACACGGTGCCCCGGGAGATGCCTGCCTCGGCGGCCACGTCGTGGATCGTGGCACGCCGACGCGGAGATCTCGGACCGGGCATGTCGGTCACCCTAGCGGAGCCCGGACCCTCGGGATCGTTCCCGGGAGGGCGAACGGAGGTCGCACGGAGGGCGAAGGACGGGCGGCCGGTCGGGTCACCGTACGATCACGGTCGGCCCCTCCGCTTTGACAAACCGGCGACCGTGGGCTTAGCTCTGTGAACGTTCCCAGAAAATGCCACCCGATCCTTCGGGTCATCCTCTGGGAACGATCACAGAAACCCTGTGAACCTTCGCCGTCGAAGGGCCTCCGGCCGTTCGTGAAGGACACCCGCCGAAGAAGCCGAGGCCCCGTGTGACCCAGACTGCTGCCGAGCCCGCCGTCGTCGCCCCGCCGTCCCCGCGTCCGACGAGACCGCGGAAGCCGTTCCGGTACCGCAAGGCGATCGCGATCTTCATCCTCCCCTTCGCGGCGCTCTTCGCGGCGTTCTACCTGACGCCCATCCTCTACGCCGTCTTCCAGTCGCTGCAGAAGGTCGAACGCGAGGGCACGTTCGGTGCCCCGACCCAGGTCTTCGGCGGCCTCTCGCAGTACGCGTTGGTCTTCCAGAACACCGAGTTCTGGTCGTCCATCGGCCGGGTGCTGCTCTTCGGCGTCGTCCAGGTCCCCGTGATGCTGCTGCTCGCCCTGCTCTTCGCGCTGCTGCTCGACTCGCCCCTGCTGCGCGGCAAGCGGTTCTTCCGCCTCGCGTTCTTCGCGCCCTACGCCGTGCCCGGCGTCATCGCGGCGATCATGTGGGGCTACCTCTACTCGCCGAGCCTCTCGCCGTTCTCGGCCGTCACGTCGCGGGCCGGCCTCCTCGACGGCGGTACGGTGCTCTGGGCCGTGGCCAACGTCGTCACCTGGGTGTTCGTCGGCTACAACATGCTGATCATCTACTCGTCGCTCCTCGCGATCCCCACCGAGATCTACGAGGCGGCCCGCCTCGACGGGGCCTCGCAATGGCGCATCGCCGTGTCGATCAAGATCCCGCTGGTCGTCCCCGCGATCGTGCTGACCGCCGTCTTCTCGGTCATCGGCACCCTGCAGCTGCTGACCGAACCGCTGGTCTTCCGCCAGTTCACGTCGACCATCTCGTCGACCTTCACGCCGAACATGCTCGTCTACTCGACGTCCTCGGTGCCCAACTTCAACCTCGCGGCGGCGTTCAGCGTCGTCCTCGCGGTCGCCACGTTCATCCTCTCGATCGGGTTCCTCCGGTTGACCCAGCGGAAGGCCGACCAGTGACCGTCGACGCCCCCATCCGTCCCGCCCAGTCGTTCGACGACGCGACGACCCCTGCTCGCCGACGCGGCGGGGGGCCCCGCGAGAGCGTGATGTCGCGAACGGCCGCCATGGTCATCATGGGCGCCTTCACGCTCTACTTCCTCGTGCCGATCTTCTGGCTGCTGGTGTCGTCGACCAAGACGCTCGACAACTTCAACTCGAGTGCCGCCCTGTGGTTCTCGCCGACGTCGGCGCAGGACTTCGTCGGCAACGTCGGCCGGCTGTTCACGTACAACGACGGCATCTTCCCGCGGTGGATGCTCAACAGCATCGTCTACGCGACGGTCGCCGGCGCGCTCGGCACGATCCTGTCGGCGATGTGCGGCTACGCCCTGGCCAAGTACCGCTTCTGGGGTCGTGAAGCGCTGTTCAACATCTTCCTGGGTGGCGTGCTCGTGCCGGCGACGGCCCTGGCGCTGCCGCTGTTCCTGATCTTCAGCAAGGTCGAACTGACCGACACCTTCTGGGCGGTCTTCCTGCCCAGCATCGTGAGCCCGTTCGGCGTGTACCTCAGCCGCATCTACGCCGCGTCGAGCGTCCCCGACGAGATCGTCGAGGCCGCCCGAATCGACGGCTCGAGCGAACTGCGCACGTTCTTCACCGTGGCGATCCGGCTGATGTCGCCCGCCCTCGTGACGGTGTTCCTGTTCCAGTTCGTCGCCATCTGGAACAACTTCTTCCTGCCGCTGGTGATGCTGCGGTCCCAGGAGCTCTTCCCCGTGACCCTCGGTCTCTACACCTGGAACTCCAACGTGAGCCAGTACCCCGAACTGCGCACCCTGGTGCTCGTCGGCGCGCTGGTCTCGATCATCCCCCTGCTCGTCGCCTTCCTCAGCCTGCAGCGCTTCTGGCGCAGCGGCCTGGGGTCCGGCGGCCTCAAGTAGCCGATCCCGCGGCCCCGGCCGTCCCGATCTGCCGCTCCCGTCCTGATCCACCGACCCGCACCTCCTCGACCTCCTCTCCGCAAGGCAACGACGTCGTTCCCTCCCGTGGCCGGCCCCTCCGGCTCCGCACCCCGATTGGACACCAGATGAAGACATCCCGAGTACTCACGATCGCGGCGGCCGCCGTGGTCTCGACCATGGCCCTCGCCGGTTGCAGCTCCGGCAGCGGCTCGGACGGCGCCTCCGGCGACTCCGCCTCGTGCGAGGCGTCCTCCGGCAAGGTCACCCTGAACTTCACGACCTGGGTGCCGAACATGGACAAGGTCGTCGCCCTCTGGAACGAGGAGAACCCCGACATCCAGGTGAAGGTCTCGATCGTGCCGAACGGCAACAGCGGCACCTACCAGAACTTCTTCAACCAGCTGCAGGCCGGCAACGCGCCGGACATCGGCCAGGTCGAGTACGACACCCTGCCCGCCTTCCGCGTGCAAGACGGACTGGCGAACATCGCCTCGTGCGAGGGCGTCTCCGCCGCGAAGGCCGACTACTCGGACGGCCTCTGGAACCAGGTCACCTTCGGCGAGGACGATTCCGTCTACGCGATCCCGCAGGACTCCGGTCCCATGGCGCTGTACTACCGCAAGGACCTCTTCGAGCAGGCCGGCCTCGACGTCCCCACCACGTGGGAGCAGTACGCCGAGGACGCCGTGAAGATCAAGGAGATGGGCGGCAGCATCACCAACTTCGCCAAGGGCGACGTGAACCAGTTCGCCGGTCTGGTGTCGCAGGCCGGTGGCCAGTGGTTCGACACCGCGGACGGCACCTGGAAGGTCGACATGGGCGACGAGGCCTCGACCAAGGTCGCCGACTACTGGCAGGACCTCATCTCGAAGGACCTCGTCACGACCCTGCCGAGCTTCACCGACGAGTGGAACAACGCGTACAACACCGACCAGGACTGGACCTGGGTCTCGGCGGTCTGGGGTGCCAACACCATCTCGAGCGGCGCCCCCGACACGTCGGGCAAGTGGGCCGTCGCGCCCATGCCGCAGTGGAAGGACGGCGAGTCCGCGTCGGCCGCTTGGGGCGGATCGTCGAACGTCGTCTTCAAGGGCAGCGAACACCCCGCCGAGGCGTCGAAGTTCCTGGTGTGGCTTAACACCTCGACCGAGTCGCTCGAGGCGCTGAACAAGGAGGCCAACCTGTACCCGGCCTCCACGACCGGCGCCGACCTGCCGGCCCTGACCTCGGGCGTCGAGTTCTACGGCGACCAGGCCATCTACGAGGACTTCGCGAAGGCCGCCGAGAACATCCAGCCCTTCACGTGGGGACCGACGATGACGCAGACCTACAGCGACATCTCGGACGGCTTCGGGGCGGCCGCCTCGGGTGACGGCACCCTCCTCGACGCCTTGGAGTCGGGCCAGGAGAAGACCGTGGCCGCGATGAAGGCCCAGTCGATCACCGTCGAGTAGCGATGACCCGAGGAGGCGCGGTGTCGGTGATCCCGGCACCGCGCCTCCTCTGCGTCTCCGGCCGGTATCGCGCCGGCCGGTGTCCGGCCGCGGCGCCTCAGCGCCCCGCGGTGGCCCGGTTCCTCGCCCGCGCGACGAGGTACAGCACGGTGCCCGCCGCGAGCAGGATCGCCCCGAACAGCCAGACCTGCCCGCCCTGCTGCGACATCAGCAGCAGGCAGGACGCGACGCCGGCCACCGGCACGGCCGTCCAGACGCGGAAGTGCGCGTGGTCGACCCGGTCTCGACGCAGCACCAGCACGGCCACGTTCGTGCTGATGAACACGAACAGCAGCAACAGGACGACCGTCTCGGCGAGGACGCTGATGTCGCCGACGGTGGTCAACGCCATGGCGACGGCCGTGGTGACCGCGATCGCGGCCCAGGGCGTCTTCCGTCGGGGCAGGACCGCACCGAACGAGCGGGGCAACAGCCCCTGCTCGGCCATGCCGAAGGTCACGCGGCTCGCCATGATCATCGTCAGCAGGGCGCCGTTGGCGACGGCCACGAGGGCGATGAGGCTGAACACCCAGGTGGGCACGCCGACGCCGGTCGCGGCGACGACCGCCAGCAGGGGACCGGTCGAGTCCGCGAGCTCGGCGGGCGGCAACGCCCCGGCGCTCGCGAGCCCGACGAGCACGTAGACCACGCCCGCCGTGGCCAACCCGCCGAACAGGGCGCGGGGGTAGACCCGGCTCGGTTCGCGCACCTCCTCGGCGACGTTCGCACTCGTCTCGAAGCCGACGAACGAGTAGTACGCGATGATCGCCGCACCGAGCGTGGCCAGGGCGGGGTTCGCGTCGACGGGGAACTCCCCGACACGCGAGACGTCTCCGCCCCCGCCGCCGAGCATCACGGCCACGACCGCGATCACGATGACGAGGCCGCTCACCTCGACGACGGTCATGACCACGTTGCCCCGCAAGGACTCGCTGATGCCCCGGGCGTTGAGCAGGGCGACGAGTGCCAGGAAGGCGATGGCGGTCGGCACCGGGGGCAGGTCGACGAAGGTGCCGAGGTAGTCGCCGGCGAAGGCCAGCGAGAGGCCCGCCGCACTCGTCACGCCGGCCGCCAGCATGCTGAAGCCGACCAGGAACGAGACCAGTGGCCGACGGAACGCCCTCTCGGCGAAGATCGCCGCCCCTCCTGCCTTGGGGTACTTGGTGACGAGCTCGGCGTACGAGCCCGCGGTCAGCAGCGCCAGGAGCAGGGCGAGCACGAGCGGGGCCCAGAGCGCCCCACCGACCTCGGCCGACAGGGTTCCCATCAGGGCGTAGATCCCGGCCCCGAGCACGTCGCCGAGGATGAAGAGGTAGAGCAGCGGGCCCGTGATCGCCTGCTTGAGCTTGGACTGCCCGACGGCCGGGCCTCCGGTCGGGGGCTGCGGGACGTCGCGGGTCGCCGGCTCGGCCGTGGGTCCTCCTCGTCCGGGCCGGGCGGGGTGCGCAGGCCTCGCCGACGAACGAACCACGACCGAGCCGTCGGGGGCCGAGTGCCGGCCGGGGGTTGACGAACGGTCACCTCGTGGGTCATGAGCTGGCCGACGTGGTCGGCCGGGTCGCCGTGTCGGGGTGACCCGGTCGGGTGTTGCGGGCCGACCCCGTCGGGTGTTGCGGCCCGCTCAGTCGGTGGGGCGGGCGCCGTCCGACGGCCCGGCCGCCTCGGCGAGCCCGGCCCCGTGCGTCGGGGCGCCGTCCAGGGAGCGGCCGAGCGACACCGTGCCCTCGTCGTCCGCGTAGTGGCCGTAGGCCGCGATCGGCCCGTAGCCGGCCGACTCGTAGAGGCGGATCGCGGTGTCGTGGGCCACGTTGGTCTCGATCACCATCTCGGTGACGCCGGCGTGTGCGGCCGACCGTTCGAGCCAGTGCAGCACGAGCCGGGACAGGCCGTGCCCGCGCCGGTCGGGCCGGACGTACATCCGCTTCAGCTCGGCCCGTCCGTCGGGCAGCAGGCGCCAGGCTCCGAGCGCCACGGGCTCGCCGGCCTCGTAGGCCACGGCGAACGTGCCCCTCGGCAGCTCGAACTCGGAGCGGTCGATCGGGCTGTCGTCGCGCCCGCCGTAGATCTCGACGTACAACTCTTGCAGTCCTTCGACGAGCTGCTGCACGTCGGGGTGGTCGTAGGGGCGGGGTTCGATGCTCGTCGCGGGCGCCGGAGTGGTCACCGGACCATCTTCGCCGATCAGGCGAGGTGCGGCTCGGCCCGGTGTGGCCCGGTGCGTCAGTCCGCGTCGCGCCCGGTCACCCGGTCGAGACCGGACGAGGAGGCGCGGCGAGCGTCCCCGAGGTCGCACCCGAGGGCCACGAGCACGCGGGCGACCAGCTCGACCGTCCACGCGGGGGTGACGAGTTCGGGGGTCGACCACCAGGTGTGCAGCCCGCCGAGGAGGCTGCCGCCGACCAGGGACAGCGCCAGGTCGACGTCCAGCTCGGCGAAGGAGCCCGCCGCCTGCCCGGCCTGCACGAGAGCCCGCGCCTGCGGCACCAGCGCGGCCTCGGCGTCGAGCAGGCGCAGGCCGTTGCGCGCGACGACCACGGCCACGGCCGGGTCGCTGTCGGCCAGCCCGAGGACCACGTGCATCGCGATCGCCGCGGTCGTCACGGGGGAGTCGTCCGCGCGCCCGAGCGTCGCCATGCGCTCGGTCTGCGCGTCGAGCACGCTCCGCACGGCCTCGTCGAACAACGCGTCCTTGCCGGCGAAGTGGTTGTAGAACGTGCCGAGGCCGACATCGGCCAGCTGTGTGATCTCGGCGACGGGGACGGCGGCGTAGTCGGCCCGCCGCAAGAGGACGACGCCGGCCTCGATCAACTTGCGACGCGTGTCGCGCGTGCGGCGGGACGTCCTCGAGGGGGCGACCCGCGCCTCCTCGTCGTCCGGTTTCACAGCGGCCTCTCACGTGTCGGGCGGGATGTCTGGCTACATTCTGTCACGACTGACGAATCCGTCAATCATGACGAATCATTCGAGGAGACACCGTGCCCGACGTGACCATCACCGCCGCCCGCCCGGACCAGCTGGACGCGGCCGCCGCCGTGCTCGCCGAGGGGTTCCGCGACGATCCCGTCATGCTCGGGTTCGTCCCGCGCGGGCGGCGGCGGCATGCCCGTCTGGTCGACCTCTTCGCGGCGATGATGCGGTCGATCCCGGCGGGCCGTCGCACGGTCGACGTGGCCGTGGCGGATGCCGGCCGGGACGTCGTGGGGGCGGCCGTCTGGGAGGCGCCGCGCACCCGACCGTCCTCGCCGCTGCGCCTGCCGGTGTCGCTCGCGGAGCTCGGGCAGCTGCCGGGGTACCTGCGGGCCCTCGGGCTCGGCGGGCTCGTGCCGGCGGCCCGCCACCAGGCGACCCTGGCGGCACCCCGCCCGCGGCTGCCGCACTGGTACCTCGGCGAGATCGCGGTCGGCGACGCGGCACGGGGGCTCGGCGTGGGCACCTCGTTGATCGAGCACCGCCTCGCGGCGATCGACGAGACGGGCGCCGCCGCCTACCTCGAGTCGTCGACCGAGCGGAACCGGGCGCTCTACCGGCGCCTGGGCTTCGTCGAGCTGGGGCCGATCCGCGGGCTCCCGGGGGCGACGCCCGCGGCGATGTGGCGCCCGGCGACACGGACGACCTGAGCCGCGCGGGCGGGCCGTCCAGACCGGGCATGTATCTTCATGTCGAGAGACTTCTGCGCGGTAGCGTAGAGGCAGCACCACCGAGCACACGCATGCCCGACAACGAGGGAGCACCTGCCGCATGGCGAAGATCATCTACACGCTGACCGACGAGGCGCCCATGCTGGCGACCTACTCGTTCCTGCCCATCATCCAGGCCTACGCCAAGACCGCGGGGGTCGACGTCGAGACCCGCGACATCTCGCTGGCGGCCCGCATCATCAGCCAGTTCCCCGAGCGCCTCACCGACGAGCAGCGCCAGGGCGACGCCCTCGCCGAGCTGGGGGCCCTGGCGAAGACGCCCGAGGCCAACATCATCAAGCTTCCGAACATCTCGGCCTCGATGCCGCAGCTCAAGGCCGCCGTGGCCGAACTCCGGTCGCAGGGCTACGACCTGCCCGACTACCCCGACTCGCCCTCGACCGACGCCGAGCGCGACGTCAAGGCCCGGTACGACAAGGTCAAGGGCAGCGCGGTCAACCCCGTGCTGCGCGAGGGCAACAGCGACCGTCGTGCTCCGCTCTCGGTCAAGAACTACGCCCGCAAGCACCCGCACCGCATGGGCGCCTGGACGGCCGACTCGAAGACGAACGTCGCGACCATGGGCGTCGACGACTTCCGTTCGAACGAGAAGACGGTCGTCATCCCGGCCGACGACACCCTGCGCATCGAGTTCGTCGGCGCCGACGGCGAGACCCGCGTGCTGCGCGAGTCGATCCCCGTGCTGGCCGGCGAGGTCGTGGACGGCACCGTGCTGCACGTCGCCGCGCTGCACGAGTTCCTGGCCGCACAGATCGCCCGGGCCGAGGCCGAGGGCGTCCTGTTCTCGGTCCACCTCAAGGCCACGATGATGAAGATCAGCGACCCGATCCTCTTCGGTCACGTGATCCGCGCCTTCTTCCCCCGCGTCTTCGAGCAGTACGGTGCCGATCTGCAGGCTGCCGGGCTCGACCCCGCCAACGGTCTCAACGGCATCCTGCAGGGCCTCGCGGCACTGCCGAACGGCGACGAGGTCAAGGCCGCCTTCGACCAGGGGATCGCCGACGGGCCCGACCTCGCCATGGTCGACTCCGACAAGGGCGTCACCAACCTGCACGTGCCGAGCGACGTCATCGTCGACGCGTCGATGCCCGCGATGATCCGCACGTCGGGCCACATGTGGGGCCCCGACGGCGACGAGCACGACACCCTGGCCGTCATCCCCGACTCGAGCTACGCCGGCATCTACCAGGCCGTGCTCGACGACTGCCGTGCGAACGGCGCCTTCGACCCCGCGACCATGGGCTCGGTGCCGAACGTCGGCCTGATGGCGCAGGCCGCCGAAGAGTACGGCTCGCACGACAAGACCTTCGAGGTGCCCGGCGACGGCACCGTCCGCGTCGTGGACCAGGCGGGCGAGACGCTCATCGAGCACGAGGTCGCCACGGGCGACATCTGGCGCGCCTGCCAGACGAAGGACGTCCCGATCCGCGACTGGGTCAAGCTCGCCGTCACGCGGGCCCGCGCCAGCCAGACCCCGGCGGTCTTCTGGCTCGACGAGACCCGTGCCCACGACGCGACCCTGATCGGGCTCGTCCGCACGTACCTCGCCGAACACGACACCGAGGGCCTGCAGATCGAGATCCTCTCGCCCGTCGACGCGATGGCGTTCTCGCTCGAGCGCATCCGCCGTGGCGACGACACCATCTCGGTCACCGGGAACGTGCTGCGCGACTACCTGACCGACCTGTTCCCGATCATGGAGCTCGGCACCTCGGCCAAGATGCTCTCGGTCGTGCCGTTGATCAACGGCGGCGGCCTGTTCGAGACGGGTGCCGGCGGTTCGGCCCCGAAGCACGTCTCGCAGCTCGTCGAGCAGGACTACCTGCGCTGGGACAGCCTGGGCGAGTTCCTCGCCCTCGCGGTCAGCTTCGAGCACCTCGCGACGTCGACCGACAACGCGCGGGCGCAGATCCTCGCCGACACGCTCGACCGCGCCACCGGCACCTTCCTCGACGAGAACAAGTCGCCCGGTCGCAAGCTCGGCTCGATCGACAACCGCGGCAGCCACTTCTACCTGGCCAAGTACTGGGCCGACGAGCTCGCCGCCCAGACCGACGACGCCGAACTGGCCGCCGCCTTCGCCGGGCTGGCCGCCACCCTCGGCGGGGCCGAAGAGGCGATCGTCGCCGAACTGATCGAGCCCCAGGGCACGGCCGTCGACATCGGGGGCTACTACCACCCCGACGCAGCCAAGACCGAAGCCGTGATGCGCCCGTCGCGCACGCTGAACGAGGCGCTCGCGACGCTGTAGGTCGTCGGTCGCCGGGCGCAGGTCGCTCGAGAACAGGAGGCGCGGTGCCCGTCGGCACCGCGCCTCCCGTCGTCCGTCGGGTCGGGCCGTCGTCCGGTCGGTCGTCGACTGGTCGCGAATCGTCCTTCGGGGGCGCGCGAAGGACGATTCGCGACCACCCGACCGGCGAGGCGGGGCGTCAGGGGTGCAGGGCGTGGCGGGCGGTGGCACGGACGGCGTCGGTGACGGCCTCGAGGAGGGGCGAGGCGAGGGTCCAGCGCTGCCAGAAGAGCGGCACGTCGACCGGGTCGCCGGCGGCCAGTTCGACCAGACGGCCGGCGTCGAGTTCGGGGCCGGCCTGCGCCTCGGGCAGCATGCCCCAGCCGAGGCCGAGCACGACGGCCCGGGCGAAGTCGGCCGAGGCGGGCACGTGGTGCCGGGGCGCGAGCGGCTCGTGACCGGTGAGCCGGCGCGCGAAGTCGTGCTGCAGGTCGTCGGCGCGGTCGAAGACCACCATCGGGGCACGATCGAGCCGTCCGTGGTCGAGGCCCCTGGGCTCGGCGGTTCCCCCTGCGCTCGGTCGGGCGCCCAGCCACCGTTCGACGAACCCCGGACTGGCGACCGCGCGGTAGCGCATGACGCCGAGCGGCTCCGAGCTGCAGCCCTGCACGGGCTCCCGGGTCGCGGTGACGGCGGCGAGCACGTCCCCCGATCGCAACAGCTCGGCCGTGTGCTGTTGGTCGGCCCGGCGCAGGTCGAACACCACGGGCACCGTGGGCGGGACGGCGGCCAGCGCGTCGAGGAACCAGGTCGCCGTCGAGTCGGCGTTGACGGCGATGGGGAGGGTGGTGGGGACGGGGTCGTCACCGTCGTCCCCTCCGTCGGGTCGGCCGGCGCCGAGCCGGGCCAGCGCGTCCGACGTGAGCAGGTCGACCTGGCGGGCGTGACGCAGCACCACGTCACCGGCCGCGGTCGTGGTGACCGGTGTCGTGCGTCGCAGCAGCACCTGCCCGGCCGCTCGTTCGAGCTGCTTGATGCGCTGCGACACCGCGGACTGCGTGACGTGCAGGCGTCTCGCCGCCGCCTCGAACGTGCCCTCGTCGACGACGGTGCGAAGGGTGTCGAGCTGGTCGAGCGCGAAACGGGCCATGAGTCGAGCTTATGCAGCATCACGAACATGAGTTGGCGTGATGGTCTGGTGGGCCCTTAGCGTGTCGCCATGACCTTCGCGACCGTGGTGCCCGCCGCCCTCTTCGGTTTCGGCACGAGCCTCGCCCTGATCGTCGCCATCGGTGCCCAGAACGCCTTCGTGCTGCGCGTCGGGCTCCAGGCCGTGACCCGCGTCGTCGTGCCGGTCGTCGTGGTCTGCGCGGTGAGCGACGCCGTGCTGATCAGCGCCGGGGTGGCCGGGGTCGGCGCGCTCGTCGAGGCCGCGCCGCAGGCGGTCGTCGTCGTGCAGATCGTCGGGGCAGGGTTCCTGCTGGTCTACGGCGCCTTCGCCGCGAAGCGCGCCATCCGGCCCGTGGGCGCGCTCACGGTCGAGGCCGGCGCGCCGCCCGCGCGGGTCGTCCCGGCCGTCCTGGGGGCCCTCGCCTTCACCTGGCTCAACCCGCACACCTACCTCGACACGATCGTGTTCCTCGGCTCGGTGGCGAACCACCAGCCGCCCGAGCTGCGGTGGTGGTTCGCGGGCGGGGCCGTCACGGGCAGTCTCGTGTGGTTCTCGGCGCTGGGGTTCGGCGCGCGCCTCCTGCGTCCCCTGTTCGCGAAGCCGGTCGCGTGGCGGGTGCTCGACGCGGTGATCGCCGTCGTGATGGTCGCCCTCGGGCTGCGGCTGCTGTTCGGGCTCTGACGGCCGGCCGCCCCTCGAGGGGTCGGGACGGGCCGCTCGGTTCCGCAGGGGAGCGGCACGTCGTGACGCCTCGCCGCCGGTAGGGTCGCCGCATGGTCAGCTTCGCCGACAAGCCCGTGCTCGACGTGACGGTCGAGCAGTGGCGCGAGTACCTCGAGGGCGACCCCGACGTGGGTGGGGTGCGACTGACGCTCCGCAAGGTGCGGTCGACGAAGCCCGGCATGACCTGGTCGGAGGCCCTCGACGTCGCCCTCTGCCACGGCTGGATCGACGGCCAGACCAGCCGGCTCGACGACGACTTCACAGTCACGGCGTTCCAACCGAGGCGCAAGGACAGCCCCTGGTCCCAGGTGAACCGCGAACACGTCGCACGCCTGACCGCCGAGGGTCGGATGACCCCCGCGGGTCAGGCCGAGGTCGACAGGGCGAAGGCCGACGGCCGCTGGGACGCCGCCTACCGCCAGAAGGACGCCGTGCCTCCTGACGACCTGCAGGCAGCGCTCGACGCCGACCCGGTGGCGGCGGCGCACTTCGCGACGATGACGAAGACCGAGCGGTTCCGGGTGTACTTCCGGCTGGCCGCGCTGAAGCGGCCCGAGACCCGGGCGGCCCGCATCCGCGACGTGGTCGCGGCGGCCGCCCGCGGCGAACAGCACTACCGCTGAGCCGCCCGCAGGAGGCGCGGGTCGCCTCAGCGGCGCGAGCGCTGCTTCCAGAAGCGGCCGGCGAGGCGCGCCAGACCGACCAGCGCGACCGACAGCACGGCGAGTGCGACGAGCAGCACGACCATGTAGAGCGCCACGGGGCCGTAGCCGCCCAGCGCCTCCGGGTCGTAGAAGGGGTAGGGGTAGAACGACGTGACGGCGCCGCGGACGAGCGAGTACACGCTGTAGAGGACGGGCACGACGAGGCCGAGGCCCGCAGCGGCCCAGGGCAGGCGACGGCCCACGGGCAGCACGAGCCAGTCGACCAGCACGGCGACGGGCATCACCATGTGCACGACGACGTTGACCCAGGGCAGCACGCCGCCGGCCACCTCGGTCAGCAGCAGGTTGAAGACGAGGCCGACGAACACCATGTTCACGACCGCGATCAGCCGGACGACGTCCCAGGCCCGGCTGCCGGGACGGCGGCGCAGGGTGCGGACGCCGCCGACGGTGAAGACCACGACCGCGAACAGGTTGCTCAGGTTCGTGAAGAACGAGAAGAAGTTGACGACGCTGTAGTCGTTCTCGAGGGTGTCGGCGAACTGGGCGGAGACGGCCACGAGGGCGAGCGCGGCGAAGACGAACCGGTACGGGACCATGAGCTGAGCGCGCGTCATGTGCTCACCCTAGTGAGGCGGAGCCGACCCGAAGCCGCTCACGAGGTCTTCGGGGCCGGACGCCGGCGTCCGGGTCAGGCCTGCTCGATCTTCTCGATCAGGGTCGCCTTGGTGTGACGCGACACGTTCGTGATGCCCTTGGTGCGGGCGAGGGCGCGCAGCGCGACGAGGGTCTGCGCGTGCAGGTCGACGTGGGCGTCGTGACCGTCGGACAGCTGGACGGTGGTCTCGTCGACCTCGGGCAGGGGCGGCGTGTAGATGGAGCGCGGCTCGGCCGGGGTGGCGGACGACGTGCTCGACGACGAACCGCTCGACGACGAACCCTTCGAGCCCTGCACGGCACCCTTGGCCGTCTTCTTGGCGTCCTTCAAGCCGGACGTGGCGTCGTCGAGGGCGTTCTCGAGCGGCTTCACCGACGGGCGGCTCTTCTTGGCGAGCTTCTTGGCGCGACGCTTGGCCTCGGCGACCGCGGCGCGGGCATCGGTGACGGCGTCCTCGGCCTTGTCGTAGGCCTTGGCGGCGGATTTCTTGAGCTTCTTCTGGTCGGCCACGGGATCGGCCCCTCTCTCGAACGTGCGGAAATCGTGCCTGTGAGCGTGGCACGCCCACCTGGGACGGCTGTCAGTCGACCGGCGTCGTCTTGCCGCTCGCGATGCGGTCCCGCTCGGCACGGAGCGACTCGATCGTCTCGGGATCGAGGAAGTCCACGAACGGGTTCGGCTGCCCCGTGCGGGCGGCCACCACCTCGGTGTAGGCGGCCGAGGCGCGGCGCACCTTCGCAGTGGCGCGACCGAGCCTTTTGGACGACGACGACTTCGCCGTGACGACCTCGGCGTGGTGCTCGAGGGCCTCGACGAGTTCGGCGAGTGCGGTGGGGATCTTCTTGGCCATGCGGGGGCCTCTCGGGTGAGGGAAACGGGTGGAGGGGCGTCCCGGACCGGTCGGGAGGGTGACGGACGCCGACCGGATCATCACCCCACCCGGAGAACGGCAGGTGAACGGACCCGCGGCGCGGGTGCGGACGCGGCTAGGCTCGCCTGCCGTGACGGGCGCGCGGGTGTGGCTGGTCGACCTCGACCTCGACCTCGGCCGAGAACGCGACGCCGGCGCGCCTCCGGCGAGCGAGGTCTGCGACGCGCACGAACGGGCCCGCGCGGCGGCCTTCGTGGACGCGACCGACGCGCGTCGGTACCTGGCCTCGCATCGTGCGCTGCGCCTCCTGCTCTCGTCCGTGACCGGCCGGGAGGCCGGGTCGATCGAGTTCGGACGCGAGGCCTGTCGCTCGTGCGGTGGTCCGCACGGTCGGCCGGTGCCGGTGCCGTCGGACGACCTGCACGTGAGCCTCAGCCGGAGCGGTCGCTGGGCCGCCGTGGCGGTGCGGGCCGGCGCGCCCGTCGGCGTCGACGTCGAAGGGGCCCGTCCAGCCGGTGCGCTCGAGCACCTCCGGCCCGACGTGAGCCCCGAGGACGTCGACGTGGACGTGCTGCGCGCCTGGGTGCGGAAGGAGGCGCTGCTCAAGTCGACGGGGGAGGGGCTGACCACCGCGATGTCGGCGCTCCGTCTGGGGCCCGGGCCCGGGGGCACGACCACGGACGGTCGACGCGGACTGGTCCACGACCGGCGCTCGGCGACCGGGGTCCTCCTCGCCGTCGCCGGTCCGGCCCTGGACGCGTTCGAGTTCACCGACGTGACACCTGGGGTCCCTACCGTGCGGCCGTGAGCCAGACACTGCCCGGCGTGATCGCCGGTTCGCCCGCGGCCCCCGCACCCCGGACGCTCGTCGACGTCCTGCGGGCCACGGCGCTCGAGCACCCGGACGCCTCGGCCCTCGAGGACGAGCGGGGCGCGTGGAGCTACGCGGAACTCGTCGTCCGCGTCGGAGCCGCTTCGCGCGCGCTCGCCGACGCCGGGGTGCGCCGCGGCGACCGGGTGGGCGTGCGCATGCCCTCGGGCGACTCGTCGCTCTACCTGACGATCCTCGCCGTCCTGGCCGCCGGGGCCGCCTACGTGCCGGTCGACGCCGACGACCCCGACGAGCGGGCCGCCCTGGTCTTCGGCGAGGCCGGTGTCGTGGGCATCGTCTCGGCGGGGGGACGCTTCACCCCGCGTGACGCCGACCGACCCGACAGCCTCGTGCTCGCCGCACCGGCCGGGCACGTCAGCGGGCGGGGCACGGCGCTCGCCGACGACGACCGGTCGCCGACCCCGGACGACGACGCCTGGGTGATCTTCACCTCGGGCTCGACCGGCACGCCGAAGGGCGTCGCCGCGAGTCATCGCTCGGCGGCCGCCCTGGCCGACGCCGAGGCGAGGATGTTCCTGTCGTCGCCCGGGGTCGATCCGCTGGGACCGGGCGACCGGGTGCTGGCCGGACTGTCGGTCGCGTTCGACGCCTCGTGCGAGGAGATGTGGCTGGCCTGGCGCAGTGGCGCCTGCCTGGTGCCGGCCCCTCGCAGCCTCGTCCGGTCGGGTGCCGATCTCGGGCCGTGGCTCGTCACCCACGGCATCACCGTCGTCTCGACCGTGCCGACCCTCGCGGCCCTCTGGCCGGACGAGGCCCTCGAGAGCGTCCGGCTGCTGATCTTCGGCGGAGAAGCGCTCCCGCCCGAGATCGTCGACCGGGTCGTCGGCGACGACCGCGAGGTGTGGAACACCTACGGGCCGACCGAGTCGACCGTGGTGGCCACCGGGGCGCTGGTGCGTGCCGGAGAGACGGTGAGGATCGGTCTGCCGCTCGACGGGTGGGACGTGGCCGTCGTCGACGCCGAGGGCGACCCGGTCGCGGAGGGCGAGGTGGGCGAGCTGATCATCGGCGGCGTCGGCCTGGCCCGCTACCTCGACCCCGCCAAGGACGCGGAGAAGTACGCCCCGCACGAGCAGCTCGGTTGGCAGCGCGCCTATCGCAGCGGTGACCTGGTGCGGTTCGACCGGGCCGGACTCGTGTTCCAGGGGCGGGCCGACGACCAGGTCAAGGTCGGCGGGCGCCGGATCGAGCTCGGGGAGATCGAGACCGCGCTGCAGGCCCTGCCCGGGGTCGGCGGCGCCGCCGCGGCGGTGCGGACGACGGCGGCCGGCAACCAGGTGCTCGTCGGCTACCTCGCGGTCGCGTCGGCCGAGACCTTCGACCGAGGCGCCGCCCTCGCCCGCCTCCGGGACGGACTGCCGGCCGCGCTGGTGCCGCTGCTGGCGCTGGTCACCGGCGACCTGCCGACGAAGACGTCGGGCAAGATCGACCGCGACGCGCTGCCCTGGCCGTTGGTCGACTCGTCGACCGGTGGCGACGGGAGAGGTGGCCGGCCCGACGGTGCCGGTTCGATGACCCCGGTCGAGCAGCTCGTCGCCGACCGCTGGCGCGAGGTCCTCGGCGTACCCGTCCCGGACGCCGACGCGAACTTCTTCGACCTGGGCGGGGGATCGCTGGCCGCCGCCCAGCTCGTGGCCCGGCTGCGCGAGCTCGACCCCGAGTTCACCGTCGCCGAGATCTACTCGCACCCCCGGCTCGGCGCGCTGGCCGAGGCGCTGACGGTGGCGGACGTCGACGACGAGGCCCCGCCGGCCGTGTTCCACCGGTCGGTGCCGACCCCGCGCCGCACCCAATGGCTACAGACCCTGCTCGGGGTGCCCCTCCTCGTGCTGTCGGGTGCGCGCTGGCTGACCTACGCCCTGACCGCGAGCACCGTGCTGCGCTGGTGGAGCGGGTTCGACGCCCTGCCGGCGGTCGACGGCGGGCTGCTCGTCGTCGCGATCCTCGTGTTCGCGACCCCGCCGGGACGCATGGCGATCTCGGTGCTGGCCTCGCGCCTCCTCCTCCGGGGGGTCGAGGCGGGCGATCATCCGCGCGGCGGCAGCGTGCACCTGAGGCTCTGGCTGGCCGAGCAGGTCGCGCACCAGATCGGGGCGGTCGGGCTCGCCGGCGCCCCGTGGATCAGTTACTACGCGCGGGCCCTCGGGGCTCGCATCGCACCCGACGTCGACCTGCACGCCCTGCCGCCCGTGACCGGCATGCTGCGCATCGGTCGCGGGGCGTCGGTCGAGCCCGAGGTCGACCTGGCCGGGCACTGGATCGACGGCGACGTCGTCCGCATCGGGGCGATCCGCATCGGTGCGGGCAGCACGATCGGCATGCGGAGCACCCTGCTGCCCGGCACCCGGATCGGCAAGGACGCCTCGATCGCGCCCGGTTCCGCGGTCTTCGGGCGGGTGCCCTCGGGTCAGCACTGGGCCGGGTCGCCGGCCGAGCGCATCGGCCGCACCCGCGCCTGGTGGCCGGAGGACCGACCCCCGGCACCCACCCGGTGGTTCGTCGCCTACGGGGCGTCGGCCGTCGTCGTCGCGTTGCTGCCGGTGGCGTCGCTGAGCGCAGGAGGCGCGGTCGTCGCGCTCGGCGTGCGGGGTGCGGGTTCGCTGACGGACGCGTGGTGGCGGGCCCTCGCCGTCCTGGTGCCGGGCACGCTCGTGGCCGGGCTGGTGGCCGCCGTGCTCGTCGTCGCGCTCACCCGCCTGTGGGCCCTCGGAGTGACCGAGGGCACCTTCGCGGTGCGGTCGAGGGTCGGCTGGCAGGTCTGGAGCACCGAACGCCTGCTCGACCTGTCGCGCACCCTGTTGTTCCCGCTCTACTCGAGCCTGTTCACGCCGGTCTGGCTGCGCCTGCTCGGGGCCGAGATCGGGCGGGACGTCGAGGCGTCGACCGTCCTGCTGCTGCCGTCGATGACGACCGTCCGCGACGGAGCCTTCCTGGCGGACGACACGCTCGTGGCGTCGTACGAGCTCGGCGGCGGCTGGCTGCGCGTGGCCCGGGCCGAGATCGGTCGGCGGGCGTTCCTGGGCAACTCGGGCATGACCGCCCCGGGCCACAAGGTGCCGAAGGACGGTCTGGTGGCCGTGCTCTCGTCGGCTCCGCGCAAGTCCAAGGCGGGGTCGTCGTGGCTCGGTTCACCCGCGGTGCGCCTGCGCCGCACGGTCGCCGTCGCCGACGAGACCCGCACCTTCCGCCCGGCCACGCACCTCCGGGTGGCCCGCATCGCGTGGGAGCTCAGCCGGGTCGTGCCCGTCGTCGTCACCTGCGGCATCGGCCTCGGCCTGGTCGTCGGACTGTGGGCGCTGGTCGACGCGATCGGGGTCGGCGCGACGGCCGCGGTCGGCGGCGTCGTGATGCTCGCCGTCGGGGCGGCGGCCGCCGGGGTCACGACGCTCGCCAAGTGGGCGCTCGTCGGGCGCATCCGGGCCGGCGAGCACCCGCTCTGGTCGTCGTTCGTCTGGCGCAGCGAGGTGTCCGACACCTTCACCGAGATGTGCGCGGCCCCCTGGTTCGCCCACGCGGCGGCCGGCACCCCGGCCCTCGTGTGGTGGCTGCGCTCGCTCGGGGCCTCGATCGGTCGCGGCGTGTGGACCGACAGCTACTGGTTGCCCGAGGCCGACCTGGTGCGACTCGACGACGCGTCGACGGTGAATCGAGGATGCGTCGTGCAGACCCACCTGTTCCATGATCGAATCATGAGCATGGACACCGTCACCCTGGCCGCCGGCTCGACCCTCGGACCCCACAGCGTCGTGCTGCCCGCGGCCCGCCTGGGCGAACACGCCACGGTCGGACCCGCGTCGCTCGTCATGCGCGGCGAGGTCGTCCCCGTCGGCAGCCGGTGGAGCGGCAACCCGATCGGCCCGTGGCGGGACGTCACGTTCGCGGACTACCACGCCGTCTCGCAGTGACCGGTCCGGCGACGACCCCGGACGGCTACACGCCCGAGAGCGGCAACACCGGGTACGGCGTGCGCTCGTACGACCTCGTCGTCGGGTACCGCGTGGCGACGAACCGACTGGACGGCGTGGCGACGCTGACGGTCGTGCCGACCGAGGCCCTCCGCACGCTCGTGTTCGACCTGCTCCGCCTCCGTGCCGCGAAGGTGCGGGTGGACGGGCGCAAGGCGCGTCACGCGCAGTCGGCGACTAAGCTGACGGTGACGCTGCCCGAGGAGACCGTGCCGGGTGAGCCGGTCGAGGTGGTCGTCGAGTACGCGGGCTCGCCCGCACCTCGCCGCACCCGCTGGGGCACCCTCGGCTGGGAGGAGCTGACCGACGGTGCACTCGTCGCCTCGCAGCCGAACGGGGCGGCGACCTGGTTCCCGTGCAACGACGACCCGGCGGACAAGGCGACCTACCGGGTGCAGGTCACGACCGAGCAGCCCTACGCCGTCGTCGCCCACGGTGAGCTGACCGACCGGCACACGCGGTCCGGCCGCACGACCTGGGTCTACGAGCAGCCCGAGCCCACGGCGACGTACCTCGCGACGGTGCAGATCGGCCGCTACGAGTTGGTGCCGGTCGTGCTCGCGGGGGTGCCCGGCGTCTTCGCCGGGGTGCCCGCGATGCGGTCCCGCATCGGTCGTGACTTCGGCGAGGTGGCCGACATGATGGCCTGCTTCGTCGAGCGGTTCGGTCCGTACCCCTTCGCGTCGTACTCGGTGGTCGTCACCGACGACGACCTCGAGATCCCGCTCGAGGCCCAGGGCCTCGCGATCTTCGGGGCGAACCACGCCGACGGGGCGGGCGGGTCGCGTCGGCTGATCGCGCACGAACTGGCGCACCAGTGGTTCGGCAACAGCGTGGGCCTGACGACCTGGCGCGACATCTGGCTGAACGAGGGCTTCGCCTGCTACGCCGAGTGGATCTGGTCCGAGGCCTCGGGCGGTCCGTCGGCCGCGCGCATCGCCGCCCAGACCCGCGCGCGGCTGGCCGGTCTGCCCCGCGACCTGCTCGTCGGCGACCCCGGCCCCGACCTGATGTTCGACGATCGCGTCTACAAGCGCGGGGCGCTCGCGGTGCACGCCCTGCGCTCGGCGGTCGGCGACGTCGCGTTCTTCGACGTGCTGCGTGCCTGGACCGCCGAGCACCGGCACGGCGTGGCGACCACGGCCGACTTCGTCGCCCTCGCCACCCGCGTCTCCGGCCACCCCGTCGGACCGCTGCTGCGTCCCTGGCTCGACGAGCGGGCCCTGCCGCCGCTGCCGTAGGCGGCATTGCAGTCCCGTCGGGATGCGCTCCTCGGGCTGTTGCAGTCGTCAGACGACGAACGGTCGCGCACTGACGCGGAGCCCGGATGAGTCAGGCCTGCGACAACGCGTCGAGCTGCGCATCAGAAGACTTTTATGCGGAACCGCTCGCTGGCGCGGGCGAGGTGCTCGTCGGTGACGAGGAGCGGCTCGCCACTCGTCGCTATGAAGTCCGCAGACCATGAGTCCGCTGCGCCGGGCATCCACGCCGCGCGACACCATCCACCCCCGTGCTTGCTGCCGAACTGAAGACCACGAGCGACCGAGCCGTCGAACAGCTCGATGCCTCGCAGGTGCATGCCGACGGCGGTGGTCACGATGCGGTTCTCGCCCCTCAGAACCGCCGTCGTCAGACTCCTGACGCCCTGACGGATGAGCGTGGGTTCGATCGTTGCTTCCAGGACCGAGAGCGAGTCAGGATGCTCCACGTCGATCCACCACCCGTCCCCCTGTCCGATCACCTCATACACGCACCTGTCGACGCGCCATTGCTGTGGCACGGCGTTCATGCCCATGAAATTGGGCCTCGCCCCATTCCTCGGCCACGAGTTCGAGCAGCTCGCTTCGCGTGAGGCCGAGCGCGGCGGCATCGCTTTCGAGAGGATCGAGTGCGCCGAGCTGCCGTTTGAAAGGGGAGAGGACTTCAGCGAAAGCCGACTCGGCCTCGCGAGCCAGGTAGAGCGTGCGGCCCAGGGAGTCGTAGCGCCCCCACCTTTTTCGTGCGCTCCTGGTAGTCCGCTCGGGAGCCGACAGCGCTCCGTATCTCGGTTTCGCGATGCGGTAGGTGGTTTCGCCGAGTTCCGGCACGAGGCGCAAGCCGGTCGCGGTACACGTGGTGCCCCCGTTCACCCTCAGGCGTCCGGCTCATCTCGAAGGAACGCGGTGAGGGCCTCTATGACTTCGCGACCGCGGTCCTCGCGAATGGCCGTCAAGGGAGTGCTTTCGCCGAGGAGGGGGTTGCCACCGATGAACCACTGGCGGGCGATGTGGGCACCCTCGTCTTGGACCAGTGCTGCCCACGCCCTGTGGCCGAGTTGCAGACGTCGTGTGAAGTCGGGACCCGGGGTGGGCCCGTCGGATCGAGCCCACTTCGCGGGTAGCTTGCGGTCTTTGGAGCCGGTCATGGCGGCGACGAGTGTCGGGCCCAAGCCGTGCACGAGGACATTCGCCACTTCATGGACGTCCATCCGCGCGGTCCTGGTGTGCTGGCCGGTGATCGTACGCGTGGGCATGAAGGAATCATAGATGACGCCCCCCGATTACCCCATTGATTACCCTCGAATTACCCTTGGATGATCCCCATGTCGCCTGCGGCGGGGTAGCCCGTCGAAGGCGCGCTCCTGCTTGCGGCCCTTCTCGCGACACGAGCCCGACACATGCCATGACTACCGTGGGCGGATGACCGTTGTCCAACCGTCCGAGGTGCCCGTGCTCAGCCTGCTGCGCGACCTGGTCGCCATCGACTCGACCAGCGGCTCACCGGGCGAGGCGGCCGTCCTGCGCCGCGTCGCCGCGGAGTTCGAGGGCGTCGAGGAGGCGCGGGTCGCCTTCGCCCCCGGGGCCGACGGCGAGCCCGCGGCCCTCCTGGTCTCGCCGACGTCCGTCGCCGTCGACCGGCCGCTGCTCGTCTTCGCGTCGCACGCCGACGTCGTGCCGGTGACCGACGCCTCGGCCTGGACCCACGATCCCTTCGCCTCGACCGTCGTCGGCGACCGCCTGTACGGGCGGGGTGCCTCGGACATGAAGTCCGGCCTGGCCGCCTCGATCGTCGCCGTGCGGGACCTCCTGCGCCAGGGTGCACCCGTCGCGCTCGCCGTCTCGACCGGTGAGGAGGTCGGCTGCCTCGGGGCTCCTGCCGTCGTCGACCTGCTCGCGGGCCTGCGCGTGGGGGCCGTGGTGATCCCCGAGTCGACCGACGGGCAGGTCGTGCTCGGTCACCGCGGCGCCCTCTGGACGACCGTCCGCACCTCGGGCGTCGCCGCGCACGGCAGCACGCCCGAGCGGGGACACAACGCGATCCTCGACCTGGTGGCCGTGCTCGGGCGCCTGGACGACCTGCCGCTCTCGTCCCATGCCGACCTCGGGCGCGAGACGGTCAACGTCGGCGTCGTCTCGGGCGGCAGCGTGCCGAACATCGTGCCCGACGTCTGCGAGGCGCGCATCGACCTCCGCGTCGTCCGGGACGACGTCGACGAACTCGTCGACTGGTGGCGTGGCCAGCCCGAGGTGACCGACGTCCGCGTCGACCTCGACCTGGCCGCCGTGTGGACCCCGCGCGACCATCCCTGGCTCGCCGGGCTCGACGCCCCGGTCTCGGAGGCGCCCGCGTCGTACTTCACGGACGCCTCGGTCCTCGTGCGGTCGCTCGAGGACGGGGTGCCCGTCGTGGTCTGGGGCCCGGGCGACCCCACCGTCGTCCACACGGTGGACGAGTCCGTGTCGGTCGAGGCGGTCCTGCGGGCCGTCGAGCAGTTCGGCCACGTCGGCGGACGGTGGGCCGTCGAGCACTGACCGACGCCCGACGGGGCGGTCGGGTCAGGCGGGCGTGGGCTCGGGAGTCGACGACCGCGTGCTCTGCCGGCGGACGAGTCTCGGCGCGAACGAGACGCGCGCGCCTCCGAGTCCTCCGTCGTCGGAGCCCCGCAGCGAGAGCAGTCGCAGCGCCTCGGCGGCCATGCGGTCGGTCGGCTGCGCCAGGGTCGTCAGGGCCGGGGTCACGTACGAGGCGAAGACGATGTCGTCGAAGCCCGTGACCTGCAGCTCGTCGGGCACCGACACTCCGAGCTCGCGGGCCGCCCTGAGCACGCCCATGGCGATCAGGTCGTCCGCGCAGACGATGGCGTCCGGGCGGTCGTCGGAGGTCAGCAGCCGGCGGGCCGCCGCGTCGCCGCTGTCGACCGAGTAGTCGCCGAGCACGACCCCGTCGCGCACCTCGCGGATGCCGAGTTCGGCCGCCCAGTGCCGGAAGCCCCGGAGGCGCAGGGTCGTCGACGAGTTCGTCAGCTCGGAGGTCACGAACGCGGCCGAGCGGGCACCGGTCCCGGCGAGGTGCGTCAGGACGAGCTTCATCGCCTCGGCGTCGTCGAGGCCGATCCAGTCGGTGCCGGCGACGTCGACCCGGCGGTCGAGCTGCACCAGCGGGACGGCCCGGGCGGACGCGGCGACGGCCGCCGCGCTCTCGGTGTCGTGCACGGGGCTGACCACGATGCCGTCGACGTGCCGCTCGATGAGCGACCGGAGGTGCTCGGCCTCGACGGCGGGGTCCTGCCGCGAGTCGCAGAGGAACAGCTGTTTGCCCTCGCCGTGCAGCGCGCTCTCGAGGCTGTCGACCAGGGTCGTGAAGAACGGGTTGAGGATGCTCGGGACGACCATGCCGACCGTGTCGGTGCGGCGGGTGCGCAGGGCGCGGGCGATGCCGTTGCCCGAGTAGCCCAGCTCGTCGGCCGCCAGCCGCACGCGGGCCTCGACCTCGCGGCCGACCGGGCGCGACGCCGACATGACGCGCGAGACCGTCGCGGCGGAGACGCCCGCCCGGCGGGCGACGTCCGAGATGGTGACGGCGTTCATGGGCTCCTCAGGGCGTGGCCGCCGGGGACGACGGGTGATGCCGTCATCGTATCGTTCCCTAGGGGGAAACCGATTGCCCGGCCCGGATCTCTTTTACACGTCGGAAACACAAAGGTGTTGACACTCGAAACACGAAGGCGTCACTCTTGACGCAGTTCCCGACGGAAATCGATTGCCCGTCGATCTCGACCCCACCGAGATCGCCCCCTCGCCAGTCCCGCATGCTCCACCTCGTCCTCCCCAGGAAGGCTCCTCATGCCCACGACCCGTACCGTCCTCGCCGCATTCGCCGTGGGCGCCATCGCCATCGGCACCCTCGCCGGCTGCGACTCGTCCTCGACCACCGCCTCCGGCTCCGCGTCCGGCGGCTCGACCTCGACCCGCCCGGCCCCCACCGACGTCCCCCAGGCCTGTGCCCCCGACGGCGGCGGCACCCTCCAGCTCGGCATGGTCGACATCAACGAGCAGACCGCCTTCTTCACCCAGATGAACGAGGGCGTCCAGGACGTCGCCGACGAGGCCGGTGCCGACCTGCAGATCGTCAGCGGCGACAACGACAGCGCCACGCAGGTCTCGGGCGTCGAGAACCTCGTCGCCTCGGGGGTCGACGCGCTCATCGTCGACCCGGTCGACGCGACCGCGCTGATCCCGGCGCTCACGGCGGCCAAGGCGGCCGGCATCCCGGTCGTCGCGGCCGACGGTTCGGTCGAGGACGCCTCGGCGATCGACTCGTACGTGGGCACGGCGAACGAGGACGGCGGCGCCCAGCTTGGGAAGGCCTTCCTCGACATCACCGGCGGCGAGGGCGAGGTCGGCGTCGTCGGAGCGCTCAACAGCGCGATCCAGATCCAGCGCCAGAACGGCTTCACCGACGCGGTCGAGGCGGGCGGCATGACCATCGGCACGATCGTCGACGGCCAGAACGTCAACGAGGACGCCCAGGCGGCGGCCGAGAACCTGCTGACCGGCAACCCCGACCTCGAGTACATCTACGCCACGGGCGAGCCCGCGTTGAACGGCGCCATCGCCGCGGTGAAGAGCCAGGGCGCCCAGGACCGCGTCACGATCGTCGGCTGGGACCTCTCGCCCTCGGCCGTCGAGGGTCTGCAGGACGGCTACGTGAAGGCCGTCATCCAGCAGGACACCTTCGGCTTCGGCTACGAGGCCGCGAAGGCCGCGATCAACCTGGCCTGCGGCACCGCCGACGTGCCGGCGACCGTCGACGTGCCGATCACGATCGTCACGCCCGACAACCTGGCCGACTTCTCGTACTACCTGGAGGGCTGATGACCGACGTCACCACCGGCGACCTGCTCGTCGAACTCGAGGGCATCCGCAAGTCGTACGGCGCCGTCGACGTCCTGCGCGGCGTCGACCTGCGCCTCGCGCGCGGCGAGGTGCTCGGCCTGGTCGGCGACAACGGCGCCGGCAAGTCCACCCTCATGAAGGTGCTCGCCGGTTCGGTCCAGCACGACGGCGGCCGCATCAGCATCAAGGGCAAGGAGGTGCGGTTCCAGTCCCCGAGCGACGCCCAGGCGGAGGACATCGGCATCGTCTACCAGGACCTCGCCCTCTGCGACAGCCTCAACGTCGCCGCCAACCTGTTCCTCGGCCGCGAGCCTCGGGTCGGGCCCTTCCTCAAGGTCGGGGCGATGCACGCCGAGGCCACGGCCGTGCTCAAGGAGTTCGGCGTCCGCGTTACGTCCACGCACCAGCTGATCTCGCAGCTGTCGGGTGGCCAGCGCCAGTCCGTCGCCATCGCGCGCGCCGCGTCGGTCGACCCCGACGTGCTGATCCTCGACGAGCCGACCGCCGCCCTCGCCGTCACCGAGGTCGAGTCGGTGCTGCGCCTCATCAAGGAGGTCGCGGCCCGAGGGGTCGGCGTCATCCTGATCACCCACCGGCTGCAGGACCTCTTCCGGGTCTGCGACCGCATCACCGTCATGTACGAGGGGCGCAGCGTCGACGACGCCCGCATCGACGACCTCACCATCGAGTCGCTCGTCGACATGATCACCCGTGAAGGGAGCGCTGCCGCATGACCGCGACGACCTCTGACCCCACCCGCACCGACGGCCCCGAGCCGGGTCGCGGACACGGCTCCACCGACGTGCGCGAGCGCCGCTGGGAAGCCCTGCAACGCGTCAACAAGTCCACCCTGCTGATGCTCGTCGTGACGCTGGTCGTCATCGTCGTCTTCTCGGTGGCGACCCCGACCTTCCTCACCGGCACGAACCTGCGGAACGTCGCCGTGCAGGTCGCCCCCGCGGCGATCGTGGCCGTCGCGATGACCTTCGTCATCACGGCGGGCATGATCGACCTCTCGGTCGGGTCGACGCTCGCCCTCGTCTCGGTGATCGGGGCGGTCCTGCTGCGGGCCGGTCTCGAGTCGGTGCTGGTGATCGTCATCTGCCTGGCCGTCGGAGCCTTCTGCGGGTTGGTCAACGGCTGGTTCTCGAGTTACCAGGGCATCCCGTCGTTCATCGTCACGTTGGCCACCATGTCGATCGTGCGGGGCGTCGCCCTGCTGATCACGAAGGGCTACTCGATCGCCATCGGCTCGGGGCTGATCTTCGCCCAGGTCGGGCAGGGCCGGCTGTTCGGGCTCGGGTACCCGGCCTGGCTCGCGCTGATCATCGTCGGCGTCGGCATCGTGGGGCTGCAGCGCATGCGGTTCGGCCAGTACATCACCGGCATCGGCTCGAACGAGGAGTCGGTCCGCCGGGCGGGCGTCGACACCCGCTTCGTCAAGATGATGGCCCTCGTGCTCAGCGGCACGGCGGCCGGCGCGGCCGGCATCATCACCGCGGCCCGACTGGGGTCGGGCGACGCCAACTCGGGCGTCGACTTCGCCATGACGGTGATCACCGCCGTCGTGATCGGCGGCACGAACCTGCTCGGCGGCAAGGGCAGCGTCATCGGCACGGCGATCGGGGCGATCCTGACCGGCGTCATCACCAACGGCCTCACGCTGCTCGGCCTGAGCCCCTACATCGTGCCCATCGTGACCGGCAGCCTCCTGATCATCGTCATCTGGATCAACCTGCGCGGCGGCTCGTTCACCGACCTGGTGCGCAAGCGGGTGACCCGATGAGCCGCGTCGGAGGGTTCGGCGTCGAGACGACCACCGTCGTCGACGTGCAGACGGTCACCGGTCCCGTGCCGAGCGACCGCCTCGGCTACACGCTGCCGCACGAGCACCTGATCAACAGCATCGAGGAGGGCGGGCTCGAACCCGACCCCGACTTCCCCGAGCTGTTCGACGCCCCGGTCACTCCCGAGATCGCCTGGTTGCTGCGCGACCGTCCGCTCGCCTGCCGCGACAACTGCGTGCTCGACGGCGACGACGACGCGGTCGACGAGCTCGTGGCGTTCCGCGAGCTCGGCGGCAGCACGGTCGTCGAGCTGACCTCGGACGGACAGGGGCGCGACCCCCGCCGTCTCGCCGAGATCTCGCGCCGCAGCGGGGTCGCCGTCGTCACCGGCGGCGGCTGGTACCTCGAGCGGTTCCACCCCGAGGCCACGGGGCGCGACACCGTCGACGACCTGGCCTCGCGCCTGGTCGCGCAGTACCGGGCCGACCCGGCCGAGACCGGGGTGCCCCGGTCGGGCGTGATCGGCGAGATCGGCGTCTCGCCCGGCTTCACCGAGCGGGAGGAGCGTTCGCTGCGCGCGGCCTGCCGCCTGCAACGCGAGACCGGCCTGCCGATGTTCGTGCACCTGCCCGGCTTCGTCCGGCACGGCGGCCGCGTGCTCGACGTCGTGCTGCGCGACGAGGGCGTCGACCCCACGGCGGTCGTCCTCTGCCACATGGACCCGTCCGGCAGCGACCCCGACTACCAGCGCAGCCTCGCCGAGCGCGGGGTCTGGCTCGAGTTCGACATGATCGGCATGCCGTACCGCTTCTCCCTGCCCGGCGAAGGCCAGTCGCCGTCGCCGGTCGAGACGGCCACGGCCATCGCCCGCCTGGCCTCGGCCGGGTTCGGCCGCCGTCTGCTCTTCAGCCACGACCTCTTCCTCAAGAGCATGTTGCGCAAGCACGGCGGCAACGGCCTCTCGTACGTCCCCGCCGTGTTCCTCGACCGGCTGACCGACCTCGGCGTCGACGCCGAGATCGTGCACGGCGTCGGCACCCGCAACGTCCGCGACCTCTTCGAGGGCGCCGCCCTGACCCGCTGAGGGGCGACGACGCGGCACCGAGCCGCTCGCGCCTCCTCGTCCCGAACCGTCCCGTCACCACCGGAAGGCCCCACCATGTCCCGCATCCTCATCGCCGGCGAGAGCTGGATCACCGCGACGACCCACACCAAGGGCGTCGACGAGTTCACCGCCCACTCGTACACCGAGGGCGTCGCGCAGCTGCGCACGGCCCTGCAGGCCGGCGGCCACGAGGTCGTCCACCTGCCCGCCCACCTCGTCGCCACCGACTTCCCCGAGACGCAGGAGGCGCTGGACGCCTACGACGTCGTGGTGCTGTCCGACATCGGCGTCAACTCGCTGCAGCTCGCGCCCGCCGTCTTCGAGAAGAGCATCCCGGGTCGGGACCGCGTCCGCGAGCTCGCCCGCTGGGTCGAGGCCGGAGGCGCGCTGCTGATGATCGGCGGCTACCTGTCGTTCTCGGGCTGGCAGGGTCGTGCGGGCTACGCCCGCACCGAGATCGCCGACGTGCTGCCGGTCGAGATGCTGATCGGGGACGACCGCGTCGAGCGCCCGGCCGGCGTCGTCGCCACCGTGCTCGACGCCGAGCACCCCGCCCTCGGCGGCGCGGGCACCGAGTGGCCGCTGCTGCTCGGCTACAACCGCACCGTCGTGAAACCGGGCGCGGTCGAGCTCGCCCGCCTCGACGGCGACCCGCTCGTCGTCGTCGGCGAGGCAGGCGCGGGGCGCACGGCGGTCTTCACGAGCGACTGCTCGCCGCACTGGGCGCCCCCGGCGTTCTGCGAGGAGTGGGACGGCTACGCCCGGGTGTTCAACGGCATCGTGTCGTGGCTGACCGGCCGCTGACGGTGGCGGGCACGACCCGGCCCGAGGGCGTCGGCACGGTACGGGCGGGGGCGCTGGTCGCCCGCTGCTCGGCCGAGCTCGACGCCTCGGCGTCGGTCCCGCTGCTGGCCCGGATGGCCGACGGCACGCTCGACGACCCCGCCTTCGGTCGCTACCTCGCGATCGAGCAGGCGTTCGTCCGGACGGCGGCCCGCCTCGCGGGCTACTGCCTCTGGCAGCAGCCGGAGTGGTCCCGCGCCGAGCGTCACGCCGAGGCCGTCGCCGACCTCGTCGGTCCGCAGAGCCGGTACTTCGAGCGGTTGCTCTCGACGCGACCGGTCGACGACGCGACCTCGACCGACCTGCTGCGCCGCGCCTCCGTCCTCGAGGGGGCGGTGACGGCGGCACTCGCCGAGGGCGGCTACGCCGGGGTCGTCACCAGCCTCGCCGCGGCCGAGACGCTCTACCTGCGGTGGTGCACGCGGGCGGCCGAGCGTGCCGTGCCCCGACCGGACGACGTGCAACGGTGGATCGAGCTGCACGTCACCGACGGCTTCCGCGCCCAGGTGGCCTTCTTGCACCAGTTGGTCGACGAGCTGCCCGCCGACGTGACCGACGACCGGCTGGACGCCTGGTTCGTCGGCATGCTGCGCGCCGAGGACGCGTTCCACGCGAGCGCCCTCGTCGAGGTGGCCGCGTGACCGGCCCGGCCGTCGACCCGGCCGTCGACCCGGCCGTCGACCCGGCCGTCGACCCGGCCGTCGACCCGGTCGCGGTCGACCTGCGCGCCGTCGAGGCCCGCCTCGCCGCGGCCGGCATCGCCTCCGAACGGGTGGTCGTCGGAGCCGACGCCGTCGTGGTCGTCTCGTCCTACGGGGGCCGCGTCTACGGCCCCTTCTTCGCCGAGGGCGAGGCCGAGAACTGGCTGCCCGACGCGTTCACCGACGACGACGCGTTCGGCGCGTTGGTCGAATCGTGCGACTGGAACGTCGGCGGCGACCGGGTCTGGATCGGGCCCGAGATCGCCTACATGATCCGCGACCGCAGCGACTACTGGGGCAGCTACGAGATGCCGCCGTCGCTCGACCCCGGCCGCCACGACCTCGGCCGCACGGGCGACCGCGTGACGCTGTCGCGGGTCGCCGAGCTCGAGGCGTTCACGAAGCCGACCGGGCTCGTGCGGGCCGACCTCACGCTCGTCGTGCGGCCGGCGGCCCACCCGCTGCGACACCTGCGCGGGGCGTCGGCCGGGGGCCCCGGCGGCGCACCGCTCGTCGACGCCGTCGAGTACGGCGGCTACGTGACGGAGGTGCGGCTCGGCATCACCTCGGATGGCGCGCACGAGGCCGAGTCGTGGATGCTCGACCAGGTGCGGGCGGGCGGCACGGCGTTCGTCGCGGCCGTGCCCGACACCCAGGTGACCGACTACTACGAGCCGGTCGGCGAGCTGCTCGCCGAGGTGCCCGGCGGCGTCGCCGTGTCGCTGACCGGTGCCGACCGCTTCAAGATCGGCTTCGCGGCACCGCACGTCACCGGACGCGTCGGGTACGTGCGCGCGGTCGGCGACCCGGCCGACGACCGTGCCGTGCTGTTCGTGCGTGGCAGCCACAGCGACCCGTCGGCCGAGTACTCGGAGGAGCCCGACCCGTCCCCGGGGGTCCGGGGCGACTCGCTGCACCTGTACGACGACGACGGCGGGCTCGGCGGGTTCGCCGAGATCGAGGCCCGGGGCACGCCCGTCCTCGGGCCGCGACCCGAGGCGGTCACCGACCGGTTCGCCAGCTGGTGGTTCCGGGGGAGGACGGACGACGTCGCCCGCGTGGCCCAGCACCTGCTCGGGGTGCCCGCCACGACGGTGGCGCAGGCCGCCCGGGGGGCCGCGCCGCGCCTCCTCGGTCCGTCGGCCGCGTCGTCGACCGCCACCACGACACCGACCCGGCCGCGGCGCAGCGCGCGGAACGCGCCTACGACGACCTCGTCGCCCTGGTCCAGCACGGCCCCCGGTTCCACGGCACCGCAGGGATCGCGGCCGCGGCCGACTGGCTCGAGCAGCGATTGACCGCGGTCGGGTGGCCGGTCGCCCGGCAGCCCGTGACGCTGCCCGGCTGGCAGCCGGGCAGCGTGCACCGGGTCGCGGTGCAGCAGCCGATCGCCCGTGAGCTGCCCGCCTGGCCGATGCTCTGGAGCGGATCGACCGGCGGTGCGCGCCGGGGCACGGTCGAGGCCGTCGGCCCGCAGGGGCTCTGGGGCGACTCGATGGTCTGGCAGAAGTTCGTCGTGCGGGCGGACGGCGGCGACGTCGTGGCCTACCTGCACGCGCGGGACGACGGACCCGCCGCACCGCAGCCGCTGCCCTCCGGGTCGGACCACGACGTGGCCCACCTCGCGATCGGCCGCGTCGACGGTCTGCAGCTGACCGAGTGGATCGCCGACGGCAAGCCCATCGAGGTCGAGATCGAGGCCGACGGCGGCCCGGTCGACGCCGCGACCAGCGACAACCTGGTCGTCGACGTGCCCGGCACGGGCGACGGGTCGGTGCTGCTCTGCGCGCACTACGACACGTTCTTCAACACGGTCGGCGCCTACGACAACGGCAGTGGCACGATCGCCCTGCTGCAGCTGGCCGAGCGGTGGGCGGCGGCCCCGCCGGTCGCGTCGGTCCGCCTCGTCTTCTTCACCGCCGAGGAGTGGCACCTGGGCGGGTCCCGGCACTTCGTCGACAGCGCCTCGTCCGACGAACTCGACGCCATCGACTACGTGCTCAACGTCGATGGGCTCGGGCGCGGATCTTTCGTGGAGGCGTTCGGCGCCCCCGAGGCGTTCTCGACGGCGTTCCGCGGGGCGCTGCTGGAGCACGCCGCGGCCACCCGGCCCGACCTCGAGCTGGTCACCCGGTTCCCGCCGACGACCGGCACCGACGACGCGTCGTTCTACCGGGCGGGCGTGCCCAGCGCGTTCCTGACCTTCAACGACCTGCACCGCCTGCACCAGCCCGACGACGAACCGAACCGCGGCATCGCGGCGAACGTCGCGTGGACCGTGCCGCTCGTCGAGCACCTCGTGGCGACCCTGGCGCGACCGACGCGGGCCGCGCCTCCCGGGGTGTTGTAGACCAGGCGGCACGGCACGTCGTGGCGTCGCGACGTGCCCGGGTGCCGGGCGCCGGGCTCAGGCCACCGGCTCGGCGAAGACGATCCGGTTCAGGTCGTAGTGGCCCGAGCCGCGGTCGAAGACGCCGCCGCAGGTGATCAGCCGCAGCTGGTCGGTCGGCTGCGCCCCGAAGACCCGGGCGGTCGGGAACTCCGCCTTCGGCGCGTCGACGACCTCGGTGACGGCGTAGCCGACGACGTCCCCGTCGACCGTGGTCACGTCGACCCGGTCGCCGACGACGAGTTCGTCGAGGCGGGCGAAGACCGCGGGGCCCGACGCCGAGTCGACGTGGGCGGCGATCACGGTCGGCCCGCGCCCGCCGGGTCGGCCCCCGCCGGTGAACCACCCGACGTCGTCCGCGTCCACGGGTACCTCCATGGCGCCGTCGTCGGCGATGCCGAGATCGATCAGCGGGGCGTCCAGCCCGATGGCCGGCACCGAGACGGCCGCCGGAGCGACGCCCTCGCCGACCACCTCGCCGCTGCCGTCGACCCCGCCGCCGTCGACCCCGCCCACCGCAGGAGGTGCGGTGCCCGTCGCCGACGGAGCCGCGGTCGTCGAGGGGCTCGCCCCCGCCCCCGGGGCCGGCGTCACCGTCGGTGCGACCACCCCGGGTGACGCGCACCCGGCGAGGGCCAGCACGACGCCGACGGCGACCACCGGGCGGAGGGAGCGGAGCACGTCAGGCCCCGGCCGCGCGCTGACGACGGGTCAGGACGTACGCACCCGCACCGAGCAGGGCGAGGGCCCCGGCGCCACCGGCCGCGAGGCCGAGACCGCCGGCCGACGCGCTCTCGGCGGCCGCGCCTCCGAGTCCCGTGTCGACGCCACCGACGGGCACCTGCGTCAGCTGGCCGCGGACGACGCCGGCCGCGAACGTGGCCGTGTGCGAGTCGCCCGTGAAGCCGGCCGGGTTCGCCTCGAGCTGCTTCAGGCTGAAGCCGGTGCCCGTGTCGGCCCCGGCGGCGCTCATGACGCCGGTCGTGAAGGGCCCCTGCAGGCAGCCGCTGCTCGTGCGCGTGCCGTCACCGCGGTCGACCGGGTTCGGGAACGAGATGCGCGGCGGGCCGGCCTGGCCCTTCGCGGCCTCGTGGATGTGCGTCGCGGTCTTCGCCGGGCTCTGGTACTCGCCCGTGACGCCGCGCAGGGTGATGTCGTAGCAGATCACCTCGGTGTCGCTGTTGACGCGGAAGTCGAACGTGCCCGTGGCACCGGCCTCGCCCGGTGTGGCGACCCCGTCGTTGTTGATCACCTGGTCGGGCGTCGCCATCACCGTGTAGGCGCTGGTGAAGGTCGCGGGCTCGGGCACCTCGGTCTCGGCGAACGCGGGCGTCACGCCGAACAGGGTGACGGCGGTGGCGGCGGCGCCACCGATCGTCAGGGTGCGGATGGCGGTCTTCTTGGTCGTGCGCGTCATCTTCGGCATGCTCCGGGTCCTCTCGACGGGGCGGCGCCCGGGCGGGTGCCGCTCGACAGGGCCTACGTCGTCGGGCCTCGATGCGTTCACCGGGTGCCGAGAAAGTTTTCTCGACGGTGCGGTGAACGCCGGAGGCGCAGCGGACGTAGACCCCGTCGGCATCCGCGAACGGCGTGGATAGGCTGGAGGGCAGGCGGATGATCGCCGTCATGGGTCGCGCGGGGCCCGTCCCGGGCCGCGTCGCAGATCGGAGCCCGATGAGCGAGGGGTCGTCCGGTCTCGACGTCCGGGCCGCGTTCGTCGAACACGGCTCGTCGCTGCTCGGTTTCGCCGTCAACGCCCTCCGCGACCGGGCGCTCGCCGAGGACTGCGTGCAAGAGACCTTCGTGCGGGCCTGGCGCGCCCGCGACTCGTTCGAGGCCGACCGCGGCAGCGTCCGCACCTGGCTGTTCGCGATCGAACGCCGCGTCGTGCTCGACGTGTACCGGGCACGCGCGCGCACGCCGTCGGTCGTGCCGCTCGAGCACGCCCCCGACCCCGTGGCGACCGTCGCCGACCCGCTCGAGCGCCTGGGCATGGCCGAGGGGCTCGCCCGCCTGAGCGACGACCACCGGGCGGCCGTCGTGGCCGTCCACCTCGAGGGCCTGAGCTACCGCGAGGTCTCCGAGCGCACGGGCGTGCCCGTCGCGACCCTCCGCACCCGCGTGTTCCACGCGCTGCGTGCCCTCCGCACCCACCTCGACGACCAGGAGACGACCGATGACTGACCGCACGCCAGGGGTGGGGGCCGGTGACGGTGCCGGGGACGGCGGGGGCGCCGACGGTGTCGGGGGCTCCGATGCCCGTCGTGACGAGTTGACGGCCGCGGCGCTCGCGGACGACCTCTCGCCGAGCGAACGCGTCGAGTTCGACGCGTTGCGGGCCGCCGACCCGTCGATCGACGCCGAGTTGGCGTCGCTCGGCGTCGTCGTCGGAGGGCTGTCGGACTTCGGTCGTTGGGACGAGGTCGCCCCGAGCGACGGACTCCGCGAGCGCGTCGACGCCGTCGGACGGGCCGGAGACGACCCGGCCGTGGGGCGGGCGACGGATGCCGGCATCGCCTCGGGCGTCGGCACCGCCTCGGGCGTCGGCACCGCTTCAGACGTCGGCACCGCCTCCGATGCCGGCATCCTGTCCGGCGCCGGCACGACGGGGGACGACCCGACGCTCCCGCGCATCGGTCCGCACGTCGCCACCGGCCGCTCGGGCCGGGGCCGTCGCCCGCTGCTGATCGCCGTCGCCGCCGCCGCATGCCTGGCGATCGGGGCCGGGGGCGGGGTCCTGCTCGCGATGCCTCGCGACACGGTGGTGGCCGGCCCGGCCGGCACCCTCGGCGCCGTCGAGCACGTGGACTTCGTCGGTCAGCCCGCCGGGGTCGACCTCGACGGAGACCTCGTCGCCCACACCTGGGGCACCGAGACCGTCCTCAGCATCGACGGCCTGCCGACGGGCTCGGCGTTCACGGTCGTGGTGGTCGGGGGCGACGGGCGTGAGTACGAGTCCGGTGCGTTCCTCGGGTCGGACGTGCGCGTCGACTGTCGGTTGAACGCCGCCGTGCTGCGGCCCGACGTGGCGTCCGTCGAGATCCGTGCCGCGGACGGCCACGACATCGCCGTCGCGTCGGTGCCCCCGGTCGCGAGTTGAGCCGCGCCTCCCGGCCGTGTCGACTCGCGCCTCCTGCTCTCGTCCGTCGAGATGTCACGACGTGCCGCTCACCTCGGGACGTGAGCCGCGAGTCGTGATGTCTCGGCGGGGTCAGACGACGGTCAAGGACGCGCGGGTCGCCTCGATCGTCGCGAGCAGCGACCTCGAGTCGGCCAGCGAGTGCAGAGGCGAGTCGCGCAGCCCGGCATCGACGTAGGACGCCAGGGCCGTCGCCTGGTAGGCCAGGCCCTGGCGGCCGGTCGGGACGGTCGGGTCGTTCCAGACGGCCGAACCGCGGCCCGTGGTCAGCTCGAACGTCGCGGGGAAGACCAGGTTCTGCAGGGTGCGGATCGAGCCGGTCGTGCCCGAGATCGTGCCGAGTCCGGGCGAGGTCGTGAGCAGGCTGGTCGCCGCGGTGGCCAGCACCCCGTCGGCCGTGCGGGTGACGACGGCCGCGTCTAGGTCGACGCCGTCGGCCCGGGTCGAGCCGGTGGCGTGCCACTCGACGGGGTGACCGGTGGCGAACTGGGTGAACCAGAAGGCGTAGACGCCGATGTCGAGCAGGGCGCCGCCGCCGAGGGCCGGGTCCGTCATGCGTCCGCCGGCCGAGAGGTCGTTCGCCCAGGCGACGTCGGCGGTCGCCAGTCGCACGTCTCCGATCGCCCCCTCGGCGAGCAGTTCGGCGATGACGGTGGTGTGCGGCAGGTAGCGCGTCCACAGCGCTTCCATCGCGAGGACCCCCGCGGCGCTCGCCGCGGCCACGATCTCGTCGGCTTCGGCGGTGCTGGTCGCCATCGGCTTCTCGATCAGGACGTGCTTCCCGCCACGGATCGCGGTCAGGGCGTCGGGCAGGTGCCGGGTGTGGGGCGTGGCCACGTAGACGACGTCGACGTCGGGGGATGCGACCAGCGCCTCCGCGTCCCCGTGGGCGGTGTCGACGCCATGGGCGCGGGCGAACGCCTCGGCCCGGTCGAGGCTGCGCGAGGCCACGGCGACCACGCGCTGGTCGGTGTGCGCGTGCAGGGCGTCGGTGAAGTCGCCGGCGATCTCGCCCGGGCCGATCACGCCCCAGCGGAGGACCGGCCCGCCCCGCAACGGGACGGCCGTCGAAGCGGGGAAGCTCGGGGTGCTCGGGGTGCTCGGGGTCTGCGGGGACATGCGTTCTCCTCGGGGTCACGTCGTCGTGGGTGCATCCATCTTCGCGGGTGCGGGTGCGGGTGCGGGCGGCTGCCAGTGTGCGGCTGCGGGTGTCTGACGGTCGCCCCTCGCCCTCACTCGTGTTCGGCGAACCGCCCGATGCCGATCACGTCGAGCAAGCGCAGCTTGGCGTCGTCGTCGGACCCGGGCGTCGCCGTCAGCACGAGGAGCGTCTGCGACTGGTCCTCGGTGAAGAGGGCCTGGCAGTCCACCTCGATGCGGCCGAGCTCGGGATGCAACAGCGTCTTGCGGTCGTCGAAACGTTGGTGGACCGCGTGACGGCTCCAGATCGTCGCGAACTCGTCGCTCGAGGCGAGCAGCGCCTCCACCAGTTCGCGCGGTCGCCCGCGGCCGCCCGCCAGGCTGAGCGCCGCCCGCAGCCCGGACGCCTGCAGCTCGAGCTGGTGCGCGTGGTCCTCGACAGGGTAGGAGGCGCGCTCGGCCGGGTCGGTGAACCACCGGTGGAACGCGCTGCGGTCGAGACCCTCGTGCCTCATCTGGTCGCCGAGCAGGGCGACCGCGAGCCGGTTCTGCGCGAGCGTCTCGGCCAGGTCGCTGAGGACGAGCGCGGGGGTGTCGTCCAGACGGTCGAGCACCCGCAGCAGGGCGGGACTGACGTGGTCGCCGCCGCGTGTGCGGCGCGGCGGGTGGTGACCGGTCAGGCGGTAGAGATGATCGCGCTCGTCGAGGCTCAGCCGCAGCGCCCGGGTGAGCGCGACCAGCATCTGCTCGGACGGTTGGGGGCCGCGCTGCTGCTCGAGCCGCGCGTAGTAGTCGGTCGACATGCCGACGAGCCCCGCCACCTCTTCACGACGCAGTCCCGCGGTTCGCCGACGCACGCCCTCGGGCAGCCCGACGTCGGACGGCCGCAGCGCCTCGCGGCGGTGGCGGAGGAAGTCGGCGAGTTCGGCGCGGTCCATCGCCCCATGCTGTCAGCCCCGTGGCTCGCCGACCAGGGAGTGGCGATCCCTGGACGAGCGCTCTCTGCCGCCGCGCGCCTCCCCGGGTCAGAGTGGGGTCGTCGCCCCGACGACCCTCGGCCCGGCGACGACCACCGGCCGCGCCGCGCGCGGCACACCCGAAGGAGCAACCGTGAAGATCAGCGGCAACACCGTGTTCATCCCCGGAGCCACGTCCGGCATCGGCCTGGGCCTCGCCCTGCGCCTGCAGGCCGCCGGCAACACCGTCGTCGTGGCGGGCCGGCGCCGGGCCCTGCTCGACGAGATCGTCCGTGACCACCCGGGCCTCGAGGCCGTCGAGCTCGACACCACAGACCCGCAGGCCGTCGTCGACGTCTCGGCCGAGGTGCAACGCCGCTGGCCCGAGACCAACGTCGTGGTCGCGATGGCCGGCATCATGCAGACCGAGGACGTCACGACAGGCGAGTTCCTCCCGACCGCCGAGGCGATCGTCACGACGAACCTGCTCGGGCCGATCCGCCTGATCGCCGCGTGGACGTCGTTCCTGCAGTCTCGGCCGGCGGCGTCGATCGTGACCGTGTCGTCCGGGCTCGCGAGCGTGCCGCTGCCGATCACGCCGACCTACAACGCGACCAAGGCGGCGATCCACTCGTTCAGCGAGGGCATCCGCGTGCAGCTCGCCGGCACGAGCGTCCAGGTCGTCGAACTCGTGCCGCCGGCCGTGCAGACCACCCTGCTCGGCCAGCAGGACGACCCGTCGGCCATGCCGCTCGACGAGTACCTCGACGAGACCATGGCGCTGCTCGAGGCACAGCCCGACGCCCACGAGATCCTGGTCGAGCGGGTCAAGTTCCTGCGCAACGCCGAGGCCGAGGGGCGCTACGACGAGGTGCTGGCGCGGCTCAGCGGTCACTGAGGCGGGCTGGGGGCCGCACCCTAGGCTGGGTGGATGAGCACATGGGGTGACTGGGGTCCGGCGGTGGTGGCGATCGTCGTGGCGGTCGTGTACCTCGTGATCGTCGTCAGCATCGTGCGTGCCGTCCGACGGCGTGCCGACACGACGCAGCTCGAGCGCACGGTCTGGACGGTCGCCGCCGTCCTCTTCCCGCTCGGTGCCGGTGCGGTCTGGCTGCTGCTCGGGCCGCACCCGCTCGGGCTGCGCATCGACCACGAGCACGACTGAGCCGGGCCCGCCTGGTGTCGGTGGCCGCACCTAGCCTGCGGGGGTGACCAGCCCGACGCCCCGACCCGACGACACCTGCCGAGGAGGCACGGGGCGGCTCGGCGACGACTCCTGCGGTCGTCCGGTCGATCCGTCGTCCCCCGTGCCGCTCTGCGACCGGCACCTCGCGCTCGCCACCGACTGGGCCGCCTCGCTCGAGGGGTCGGGCGAGGGAGTGACCGACCTGCTGCCGTCCCCCTGCCTCGCCTGCGGGTCGCGGCTCGGCGTGCACTGGCCGTCCGGGTGGCTCTGCGCCGTTTGCGAGTGGCGTCACGGCGACGTGCCCGACGGCGAGCTCGGGGTCGTGCGGGTCGACGTGGTCTACTACATCCGCTTCGAGGACCGCATCAAGATCGGCACTTCGTCGAACCCCCGACAGCGGCTGGGGACGCTCTGGCACGACGAACTCCTGGCCTTCGAGCGCGGCGACCGCCTGGTCGAACGGCGACGGCACGGCCAGTTCGCGGCGTCCCGGTTCGGTCGCACCGAATGGTTTGCCCGGAGTGCCGAGCTCGACGTCCACGTGGCGGCGCTCGCCGAGGGCATCGACGACCCGTGGCAGCGCTACGCCCGCTGGCGCAGCGAGGCGCTGGCCCTGCGCGGCTGAGCCCGCCTGGTCCGCCTGGCCTGGCTGGCCCGCCTGGCCCGCCTGGCCTGGCTGGCGCGGCTGGCTCGGCCGCAGGTTCGCCCGGGGTCGCACCACACCAGGTTCTGAACGTCGCACCGTGTTTCGTGCAGCGCACCGCGACGAGATCGAGTGCCGTGCACGAAACGCGGTGCCGTGTCGTGGTCCCGCCCGCCCGCCCGGCCCTGCCGCCCGGGGGCGCGCCGTACTCAGCGGCGCAGGTAGGCGTCGACGAGCAGCGGGCCGCGGATGGCACGCAGCTCGTCGAGCAGCAGGGGCACCGTCTGCCGCGTCAGCCCCGAGAGTTGCAGGTCGTGGGGGCCGAGCCGGGGCAGCTTTCCGGTCCGGAGCCGTACGACCTCCCAGCCGGCGGCCCGCAGCGCGGCGTCCTTGCGGCGGTCGGCGGTCTCGCGGTGCCCGACGTGCTCGAGCCCGTGCCGCCCGGTCGAGTCGTACTCGATCGCGACCCGCAGCTCGCTCAGCACGATGTCGGGCCACACCTCGACGTGGTCGAAGAACGGACGCCCGACCCGCACCGCGTTCAGACCGGGCTCGAACTCGAGCCGGGCCGTCAGTCCGGCTCGCAGCTCGGCCTCGACCGCCGACGCCGGCTTCGGGGCACACGCGCTGACGAAAGGCGTACCGGTCGGCAGGGCCGGCGTCTTGTCGCACACCGGCCGGGAGGCGCGGGTCGGCCGAGGGGCGCGGGCCGGCCGGGAGGCGCGCTCGGTGCGGGAGGCGCCGGTGGACGAGGAGGCACGCTCGGTGCGGATGTCGTTGACCAGCGGCGAGGTGGGGGAGGCGCGGGAGGGCTCGGGACTGCGGCTCGCCTCCGCGCGCGGCGTCGTCGACGGCAGACCCGTGCTCGAGCCGCGGCGACGCCGGGGCGGGGGTGACGGGGCCGCCGATACCGCGCCTCCTGCGGTCTGGGCCACCCAGGCCTGGCCGGACGCCGTCCCGGCATCGCCCGGTGCCGGCCGGGCCTGGCCCGGTGCGCTCGCGCCCTGCGCCGGCATGCCCTCGGCCTGTGCGCGGACCGCCGCCGCGGGTGCCATCGGCGGTCTCATCGGCAGGGCGCGCGGAGCGGCGAGCTCGCTGCACTCGGGGCACCACGACGACCGCCGGCGCTCGCGCCCGGGCCGGTGCCGCTGTTCGTCGGGGGTGGCGACGAAGACGTGGCCCGCGTCGCAGAGCCAGCACAGCCACACGTCGGCCGCGGGCGGGATCTGGCTGAGCACGATGCCACCGTTGTGTTCGGGACGGTACTGCCGCACGAGCACCGGGTACGACGCCCACGCCTCGCGGTAGCTGCCCACGGGGTAGGGCACGGCGAGGCCGCGCGACGACCGGCGTCGCGCCCACCAGGCGGCGATCGGCTCGGGCACGCGCACACGGTACGACGGGCCACCGACACTCGGGCCCGGCAGCCCGGCAGCCCGGCAGCCCGGCAGCCCGGCAGCCCGCCGACACCCCGCCGACGCCGCACCGGCACCCCGCCGGGCCACCGGCACCCGGGCCGACTCCGGCGGACACCCGTAGCATCGACCGGATGCCCGACACCGCCCCTCCCGACGTGCCCGACCTGCCCGACGCCCCCGCCGACACACCCGCGGACGTCCACGCCCGCGGATTCGTCCGCGTCCGGGGCGCTCGCGAGAACAACCTGCGCGCGGTCGACGTCGACGTCCCGCGCGACAGCATCGTCGCGTTCACGGGCGTCTCGGGCTCGGGCAAGTCGTCGCTGGCCTTCGGCACGATCTTCGCCGAGGCGCAGCGCCGCTTCTTCGAGTCCGTCGCCCCCTACGCGCGGCGGCTGATCGCCCAGGGCGGCGCCCCGCACGTCGACGAGATCACCGGCCTGCCCCCGGCGGTCGCCCTGCAGCAGCGCCGCGGCGCCCCGAGCTCGCGGTCGACCGTCGGCACCCTGACCACCCTGTCGAACTCGATGCGGATGCTCTACTCGCGGGCCGGCAGCTACCCCGCGGGGGCCGACCGGCTCGAGTCCGACTCGTTCTCTCCGAACACCGTCGCGGGGGCCTGCCCGCGCTGCCACGGGCTCGGCATCGCGCACGAGGTGACCGAGGCGTCCGCCGTCCACGACCCCGACCTGAGCATCCGCGACGGCGCGATCACCGCCTGGCCGGGAGCCTGGCAGGGCAAGAACCTCCGCGACGTCACGGGCGTGCTCGGCTACGACATCGACCGCCCCTGGCGTGACCTGCCGCAGGCCGATCGCGACTGGCTGCTCTACACCGAGGAGCAGCCCGTGGTCGAGGTGACCCCCCAGCGCGACCGCGTCGCCAAGCCGTACAAGGGCCGCTTCTGGAGCGCCCGCGCCTTCGTCCTGCACACCCTCGCCGACTCGCAGAGCGAGACCCAGCGGACCAAGGTCCTGCAGTACGTCGAGAGCGGTCCCTGCTCGCTCTGCGGTGGCAGCGGCCTGACCCGGGCGGCGCTCGCCGTGACCTTCGCCGGCCGGACGATCGCCGAGCTCAACGCCCTGCCGATCGCCGAGCTGGGCGACGTCCTGCGGCCGACGGCGACCCTGACGAGTGCGTCGGCGGCGGTGTCGAACGCGTCGTCGGGCGAGGTCACCGAGGTCGCCGTCCGCATCGCCTCCGACCTGCTGGCCCGGACGACCGTGCTCGCCGACCTCGGGCTGGGCTACCTCAGCCTCGGCCGTGCGACGCCGACCCTGTCGCCGGGCGAGATGCAGCGGCTCCGCATCGCGACGCAGCTGCGCTCGGGCCTGTTCGGCGTCGTCTACGTGCTCGACGAGCCGAGCGCCGGCCTGCACCCCGCCGACGCCGAGTCCCTCGTCGAGGTGCTCGAGCGGCTGCGGGCGAGCGGCAACTCGGTGTTCGTCGTCGAGCACGACATGAGCATCGTGCGTCGCGCCGACTGGGTCGTCGACGTCGGCCCGGGGGCGGGCAGTCAAGGAGGCGCGGTGCTCTACAGCGGGCCCGTCGCCGGGCTCGCCGGGGTCGCCGACTCCGTCACGAGGCGGTTCCTCGACCCCTCCGTCGACGGTCGCGCCCAGGGCGGGTCGCCCGTCCGCCGCGAACCGACCGCCACCCTGGAACTGCGTGGCGTCACCCGGCACAACCTCGACGGCGTCGACGTCGACCTGCCGCTGGGCGTCCTGACCGCGGTCACGGGGGTGTCGGGCTCGGGCAAGTCGACGCTGGTCGGCGGCGTGCTGGCCGAGACGGCGACGAGCCACGAGCGGGTCGACCGCGTCGTGCAGGTCGACCAGAAGCCGATCGGCCGGACTCCGCGGTCGAACCTGGCGACGTACACGGGCCTGTTCGACGCCGTGCGCCAGGCCTTCGCCGCGACCGACGAGGCGCGGGACCGGGGCTACGGCGCGGGGCGCTTCTCGTTCAACGTCGCCGGGGGTCGCTGCGAGGTCTGCCAGGGCGAGGGCTTCGTCTCGGTCGAGCTGCTCTTCCTGCCCGGCAGCTACTCGCCGTGCCCCGAGTGCCACGGAGCCCGCTACAACGCCGAGACGCTCGAGGTCACCTGGCACGGCGCGACCGTGGCGGACGTGCTCGCGATGACGGTCGACGAGGCGGCGACGTTCCTCGCCGAGGTGACCAGCGCCTCCCGGGCCCTCGAGACGTTGCGGCAGGTCGGGCTCGGCTACCTGCGACTCGGTCAGCCGGCCACCGAACTCTCGGGTGGCGAGGCGCAGCGCATCAAGCTCGCGACCGAACTGCAGCGGGCACGCCCGGGCCACACGCTCTACCTGCTCGACGAGCCCACGACGGGCCTGCACCCCGCCGACGTCGAGCTGCTCGTCACCCAGTTGCAGCTGCTCGTCGACGCGGGCAACACGGTCGTCGTGGTGGAGCACCACATGGGCGTCGTGGCGGCGTCCGACCACGTCATCGACCTGGGCCCCGGCGGAGGGGACGCCGGTGGGCGCGTGCTCGCCGTCGGGACTCCCGAACGGGTGGCCGGGGCGACCGGTAGTCGCACCGCGCCCTACCTCGCGGCGGCGCTGCCCGCCTGAGCCGCCGGGGCCGCTGACCCGAGGAGCCGAGGAGGCGCGGTCAAGCCGACCCGCGCCTCCTCGGTTCCGTCGTCGGTCGGGCTACGGCGAGACCATGCCGCCGTTGACGTTGAGCGTCTCGCCCGAGACGAAGCTCGACTCGGCCGAGGCGAGGAACACGTAGGCCGGTGCCTGCTCGGCGGGCTGGCCGGCGCGACCGAGCGGGGCCTCGCTCGAGCCGAACTCGGGCAGCGACTCGGGGTCGACGCCGTCGGTCACCTGCAGCACGGTCCAGGTCGGGCCGGGCGCGACGACGTTGACGCGGATGCCCTTCGTGATGAGCTGCTGCGCCATGCCCTTCGACAGGTTGTTGACCGCACCCTTGGTGGCGGCGTAGTCGAGGCGGTCGGGCGCGGGCGTGTGGGCCTCGGCCGAGGCGGTGTTGATGATCGTCGAGCCGGGGGCGAGGTGCGGCACGGCGGCCTTGACGATCCAGAACGGGGCGTAGACGTTGGTGCGGAAGGTCAGGTCGAACTGCTCGTCGGTGATGTCGGCGATGTCCTCGTGCCAGACCTGCTTGCCGGCGACGTTGACGACGGCGTCGAGGCCGCCGAGTCCGTCGACCGCCTTCTGCACCAGTTCGCGACAGAAGGAGGCGCTGGTCAGGTCCCCGGGGAGGGCCACGGCCTTCTGCCCCGCGGCCTCGACGAGCGCGATGACGTGGTCGGCGTCGGACTGTTCGCTCGGCAGGTAGTTCAGGGCGACGTCGGCACCCTCGCGGGCGTAGGCGATCGCGACGGCGGCGCCGATGCCCGAGTCGGCACCCGTGATGAGGGCCTTGCGCCCCTGCAGGCGTCCCGTGCCGCGGTAGGTCTCCTCGCCGAGGTCGGGGACGGGCGTCATCTGCGACTGCAAGCCGGGCTCGTCCTGGTGCTGCACCTCGGGGCTGATCGTGGGGTAGAGCGTGCGCGGGTCGGAGAAGGTGTACTGGTCGCGGGTCATGCGGGGTCCTCTCTGGTTCGGGGGTGCCCTGGACGCTACGCCGGGCCGCCTCCGCCGACGCGGCGCGTTCGGGGTACGGGCCCGGACGCAGCGGACGAGCGGCCGCGGATCGTGCCCGCCATCGTGGCGGAGGACGATCGGCGACCACTCGTCCGGATCGTCGGCGGAGTGCGGGGGCCCGTCGGCGGGGTGCGGGGGACCCGTCAGCGGGTGACGGCGAACGCCGGGGGAGGGGCGTCCACGATCGTCGCCGCGCCGCACGCGATCGCGCGGCTGATCCGCTCGACCAGCTGGTCGGGGACGGGGCGGCCCCAGCCGAAGGCGACGGTGTCCTTGGCGCGTCGGTGAGGGGAGACGTCGCCTTCGAGGGCTTCGTCGAACCGGGGCACGGGGTAGATGCCGAGGTGGCGCGTCCAGGCCGCGAAGTAGAGCGTCTGCCCGTCCTCGAAGCGGATGGCCGGCATGCCGTACCGCAGGCTCTCGACGCCGCCGGTGCACCCGGCGTGGATGGCCCGCCTCACCCGTTCGAGCGCTTCGCGTCTCTCGGGCGGGAACCCCGCGATGTACTGATCGACCACGGTGTCGCTCATGACGAGTCCTCTCGTTCGCTGGGCACCAGTGTGCGACGGAACGAGCGCGGGCGCCAGCCCCCGGGCCGAGCCTTCGTGTGCGGCGTCGAGGTCTGCATCGGATCACATCGCTTCTTTCACGCCCGACCTGATGAGGAGCCAGTTGACGGGATAGGAGGTCGCGAACCCGGCGAGCATGGCGATCTGCATGACGAACCAGAATTCCGGACTGACGACGTCCGCGCGCCCGCCGAAGAGTGAGGGCAGGACGAGGAACTGGGCCAGCGCCATGATCCCGTACATTCCGACCTGCCACGCCGAGATCGACAGGGCGTCGGCCTTGAGGGCGGCCACGATGCCGGCTCGGAGGCCGAGGCCGCGCATCGGGGCGATGGAGAAGTACTGGAACACGATCCCGAGAGCGAAGGCGAGGACGAAGTCGATGATCCAGCCGGCGAAGATCTCGTCGTCGTACAGGGTGCCCCGGCCGACGACGACGCCGATGACGGGGAAGGCGACGAGGGCGAACTCTGCGACGAGGTCGCCGATCGCGCAACCCGCGCCGCAATGGCTGGTACCCGTGGCGACGGAGACCGCCATCGAACTCCCGCGCTCGTCCTGGCTCAGTCCTCGCAGGGCGGCGCGCGCGGTCCGACGGTAGAACAGCAGCCACGCGAGCCCGCCGAACAGCATCGTCACGGGCCACACCACGTTCATCACGGCCATCGGCTGTGGGCGGCGGGCCACGTCGGCCGCGACACCGACCGCGCAGACGACACCGATGGCGATGAAGGTCCACGAGAGGAACGTGAACCCGACGGGGAACGCGTCGACGGTCAGGACAGGTGAGGCGGCGACCATCCATCGACCCAACACCCTGACGATGCCGAGCGTCGACGTCGACGAGAACGTCGTGAGGCCCGCTGTTCGACGCCGATCTGCTCGGCACGTGCCTCCGGCCCGATCCCGGGGGATGAGTCGGTCAGGCCGCTTCCGTTTCTGCGATCAGTCGACGGAGGGTGATCAGGGCATCGCGGATGCGGGTCTTCATCGTCCCGATGGCGACGCCGGCCTCACGGGCAGCCTCGCTGTGGCTCAGCCCGCCGAAGTACACCAGCTCGAGGGCTTGCTGCTGCAGGACGGTCAAGGTGCGCATGGCCTTCGTCACTCGCTCGTGCTCGACCCGGGTCTCGGCCGTCTCCGCCACGTCGTCTCGTGCGTCGACGAATTCCTTCGCACCGACCGCGAGGTCGCGGTCGCGTGAGGACTGGGAGGCGCGCACCCGGTCGACGGCGCGGCGGTGCGCCATCGTGAGCAGCCAGGACGATGCCTTGCCACGCGCGGGATCGAAGCGCCCGGCGGTCTGCCAGGCCTCCAGGAAGATCTCCTGCGTGACTTCCTCGGACTGCGCCGGATCGACCAGGATGCGACGGACCAGTCCGAGGACACGGGCGGCCGTCCGGTCGTAGAAGACCGCGAAGGCTTGCTGGTTGCCTTCGGCGACGAGGACGAGGAGGTCGTCGTCGGAGCGCTCGGTCCCCACGGGTGGCGCAGGTGCAAGAGACATGGCGTCCAGTCCGGGGGGCTCGGGATCGAGGTTTCGTGCCATCGACGGCACCCCTCGAACTCTATGCGCCGGAATTGAAAGCGGTGACCCCAGACCGAGGGTCACGAGTCGTGTCTGCGGTGGTCGTCAGCTGCCGGGCAGACGCGGAGGTGACGGGCGCGGTGAGCACGGCGCTCGTCACCCCCGCCGCGCCTCCTGACCCCCGGCCGTCAGTGCGCGAAGAACCCGGTTCCGAACGATGCACCCCGATTCTACTGGGTGCATCGTTCGAAACCGGGTTCACGGCCGCCAGACCTCGGGCCGGACCCCGGGCGGCAACGGAAAAACCCCGCCCCGTGCGTGAGCACGAGGCGGGGTCCACCGGGATCGCCGACCCCGTCGAGCAGGGCGGGGCCGGTGCGTCGTCACGGAGACGACCCGGGTTCCAGGCCGCACCTCGCGAGGCGGGGTGCGGCCCTGGGGGCCGGGCCGGCGGGTAGCCGGCCAGACAGGTACTACTCCGTGGCGGCGGTGATCTTCGCGACGCCGACGAGCATCTCGTCCTGGACGGCGTCGGTCTTGAAGGTCTGGTTCAGCAGGGCGGCGGCGTCGGGGCTGACGTGAACCGTGGTGCCCTCGAGGACGGCGTTCGAGCCCTCCATCTGGATCGGCTTCAGCGTGCCACCGTAGAGGTTGAACAGGTAGGCGTCCTCGGCGGCGACGGTGCCGTTGGCGGTCACGGTGCCGTAGAGCTTGCTCTCACCCGGGTCGATGCGGAAGTCGGTCAGTTCGACGACGGTGCCGTCGGCCGCGGTCAGCGACAGGCCGGAGCCGTCGTGGTCGATCTCGCCCTGGACGTAGGGTCGCACGTCGCTGTCGGGGCCGTAGTAGTCGACGTTGCCGCCCGTGATGGGGAACGCGAAGGTGCCGTCGGTGAAGGTCGCGGTGCCGACGACGCCGGGCGTCAGGCCCAGGCTCGTGAGGGCGTCGACGAAGGACGCGTCCACGGCGACCTGCGTGTCGACGCCGTTGCTGAGGTCGGCGATCGACGCGGCGGGCGTCGACGCGGCGCTGGGCTCGGAGGACGACGAGCTCGACGAGGAGGACGTGTCGGTCGAGGTGCCGGAGTCCATCGAGCACGCGGCGAGGGAGAAGAGCAGGGCGCCCGAGGCGACGAGGCCGAGGGTGGTCTTGGTGATGTTCTTGCGAGTGAAGGCGTTCATGGTGAAGCTCCTTGTCAGTTGGTCCCGGTGGGGATGTACTGGGTTCGCCACCGGGCCCGGAAAGGATTGGAACGCATCATCTTCGTTACCCGGCCGTGACCTCCACCGCCGCGTCGGCACCGGCGACCGAAGCCTCCTCAGCTCGGGCGCTCGGCTCCGAGTCGCACGGAGGTTCCACGACGGCTCCGTCCCGACCGTCCCGCGCCGCGTTCAGCAGATCCGACGTGTCCTAGTCTCGGTCCGTGCTCTCGACCGTGCTCGCCCTGGTGCCGTGGCTCGCCTTCTCGGTCCTGGTCGGCGTCGTCGTCGTCGGTCCGTTCGCCGGACTGTGGCTCGTGGGACGCCGACGGACGACCGGCGTTCTCCTCGGCCTGGCAGTGCTCGCGGTCCTGGCGCTGACGCTGTACCCGGATGGCGCGCCCTACCCGGGCATCACGTGCAACCCGGGCCTGCCGTACCTCTCGCCCACTGCGGGGGAGTCGACCGCGAACGTCCTCTTGTTCGTCCCGGTCTCGTTCTTCGCGGGGGTGCTCTGGCGACGACCGGTGGTGGCAGTTCTCGGTGCCGTCGCACTGTCGGGTGCCATCGAGCTGCTCCAGGCGCTGGTGGTGGTGATCGGTAGGGCCTGCGACACGAGTGACTGGATCACCAACACCGTCGGTGCCGTCGTGGGGGGCGTGCTCGCGGCGAGTGCCCTCACCTGGCATCGACGCCGCACGCCCGGTACGCGAGGCCGCCTCGGCGGCTAGTCGGTGGGGACCACGTCCCAGTGCTCGCGGATGAGGCCGCCGTCGACGCGGAACAGGTCGGCCGCGAGCAGCGGGTCTCCGGGCTTCGCGCCGACCGCCTGGGAGAAGGTCCAGACGATGTCGCCGTCCGAGAGCGAGATGACGGACTGCTGCGCCGGGAACTGCGCACCGCTCCCGAACAGCTGCTTCAGCGCCGCCGTCCCGTTCGGAGCCACCGGGTTGTGCTGCAGGTACGCGGGGTCGAACGCGCGGTCGAGGATCGACGGGTCATGGTCCCGGAACAGCGTGTCGTACGCCGACACCGCGAGCAAGCGATTGCGTTCTTCCTGACGTTCGGACGGTGCGGCGGTCGGACGCGCCGACCGGTAGAGGTCGCTGAACATCGAGTTCGTGTTCCCGCTGGCCGGTGTGCCGGTCGGAACGGGCTGCTCGAGCGACCAGCGCTCGACGATCCGGCCGTGCTCGAGGCGGAACAGGTCGACGGCGGCGTCACCGCGTCGTTCGTCGCGGGGGTCCGGCGTGATCTGCCAGTGCACCGCGACGAGGTCGCCGTCGGCTGCGACGCGCTTGATCACGGCGTGGGCACCGGGGACGCGGATGCGGTCCGCCGCGAACTGGGCGAGGAGTCCCTCCGGCCCCGCGGCGGTCCCTGCTCCGTGCGCGACCGCGCTCGGTGAGACGAGCCGGGCTGCGAGCTCCAGGGAGGACGTGCCGTCCGGATCGGCGAAGGTCTGGGTGAGGAGCGTCCGCACGGCGCAGGCGTTGCGGTGTTCGGTGGTGGTGTCCCGCCGGTCCGCGGCAGCCGTCACGGTCGACTTCGGTGGGGTCCCGGGAGCAGCGGCCGCCGGCGTGGCGACGCCGAGTCCGGTGAGGAGGGCGACTCCGGCGAGGACGGCCGTGCCGCGGGCGAGGCGGCGGGAGGGGCTGCGCGTGGTCAGGTCGTTCGTCATGGTGTTCTCCTGCTCGTGTGGTCGGCGGGTGATCGCAGCATCGCAGGAAGCCCCGTCGTCGGCAGGTACGCACTTTCTCGTAAGCCACTCACGTGGAGGTCGGAATCGTGGAACCGCCTGCGCCGACCGCGCAGGATCGTGGCGCACTCGTTCGCGTCCCTGCGGCGTGTCCGACGCGAGTCGTGCTCACACCCGTTGCGAGTCGGCGGGGCGTGCTCCTGGCGTGCGGGCCGCCGGCACGCGCCGGCGCTGTCGTCCACGACGATCACGCCGTCTCTGCCGGCGCTCGCTCACGGGTCAGAAGGGCAGGGGCGTCAGCAGCCAGAGAAGCAGCAGACACCCGCTGGCCGCCAGCCCGAGAAGGCCGAGCGCCATCCCGACCGTGACGAAGCGCGGTCGGTCGTCAGGAGCCGACTCGACGTCGTCGCGGGCGAAGGCGACGGCGGCGACTCCGAAGAACACGGACACGACCGCCCAGAGATCCAGCAGGATGCTCGCCCAGGGCACGAGTGGGGTGCCGACCAGCGAGGGGGCGTTGCCCGCGACCAGCAGGACCGGGCCGGACAGGCTCAGCCAGCCCAGGGCCCAGGCCCAGGACCGCGGCTCCGACGTCCTTCCCGGTGATGTCACGACGATCCCTCTCTCCCTCGACGACGACCCGTCCGCCTCCTCGTGACCCTCTCAGCATCGAGCCGCGGGCGCGTCCTACCGACGGATGACACCCCCGGCGGGGTCGCGTGCTGCGGAGCCGCCGAGAGCGTTCCGCGGCACGGGTTGCCGTGCGACGGACGTCCCCGCTCGCCCGCCCCCTCGGCAGGAGGGGCGGGCGGACGGGGACGTCGGCGCGTCGGGGGCTACTCGGCCCGGCGACGGCCTCGGATCGGGCCGACCACGCGACGGCCGCGACGCGAGAGCGCCAGGCCGAGCGCGACCCCGAGCAGGGCCATGGCGGCGATGCCGAGCACCGACGCGCTGCCGGTGAAGGCCAGCTGCGTCGCCGACAGGAGCATCGGGAACGACACCGTGACGACCGCCTGGACCGTCTCGCCGGCCGTGTCGGTCACGCGGTACTGCACCGACGCCTTGGAGTCGAAGCCCTTCGCGGGGGTGAAGACCACGGAGCCGTCGACGACAGTCCAGGTGCCCTGCTCGGGCACGGTCAGCGTGCTGACCCCGTCACCGGTGGCCGGGTCGACGATCACGACGGTGCCGCGGTCGAAGGTCGCACCCTCGGTGGGGGCGTCGTTCGCCGTGACGTCGACGGTGACCGGGTGGTCCGTCGTGCCGCGCTGCTCGTCGTCGACCGCGACGGCCGCGCCCAGAACCGTGATGGTCACCGTCGCCCGGGACGTCTGCCCCGAGGCGTCGGTCGCCGTGTAGTCGAACGAGTCTGCCCCCACGAAGCCGGCGTCCGGCACGTACTCGTACGAGCCGTCGCGCGTCATCGTCACGGTGCCGTGGGAGGGCTTCGAGGCCAGGGCGACCCAGAGGGCCGACCCGTCGTCGTTGCCCAGCACGCCGCCGACCTTGCCCGAGACCAGGCGCTGACCGGCGATCGTCGTGCCCTCGTCGTCGACGGCCTTGACGCCCACGGTGATGCGGACCGTGGCGGTGGCGGTGCCGCCGTCACGGTCGGCGACCGCGTAGGTCACGGCGTCCGGGCCGGAGTAGCCGGTCGTCGGCGCGTAGACCAGGCGACCACCGGCGTCGATGGTGACCGTGCCGTGGGTGGCGGTGCCCGTCCCGGTGACGCGCAGTCCCGTACCCAGGTCGTTGCCCAGCACGCCCGGAGCGGCCACGGTCAGCGTCGTGTCGGCCGGGGTCGAGGCCCCGTCGTCGACCGCCGTCGGCAGCACCGTGATGGTGACGGTGCCCGTGCGGATCTGACCCTCGGCATCGGTGGCCGTGTAGGTAAAGGCGTCGACACCCGAGAAGCCGGCCGTCGGCGTGTAGACGTACGAACCGTCCTTCGCCAGGTCGACCGTGCCGTGGGCGGGGCGCCCGTCGATCGTCGCGGTCAGCGAACTGCCCGAGTCGTTCGCGAGTACGCCGTGCGCGGCGTCGACGGTCAGCGGCGTACCGGCGCGGGTGGTGCCGGCGTCGTCGACGGCGAGGGCGCCGACGACGATCGTGGCGACGGCCTTCGTGCCGCGGCCCGACGCGTCGGTCGCGGTGTACTCGACGTGGTCGGTGCCCGAGAAGCCCGCGTCCGGCGTGTAGGCGGCCGAACCGTCCCGCTGGGTGACGATCGTGCCGTGCGCCGGGGTGCCGACGCTCGTCACGGTCAGGCCGGTGCCGAGGTCGTTCACGAGCAGGCCGGGGGCCGGCACGGAGAGCGTGGTCGCCGCGGGCGTCGTGTAACGGTCGTCGATCGCGCGGGGCGTCACGGTCACGGTGACCGTCGCGGCGTCGGTTCCGCCGTCACGGTCGGTGACCGTGTAGACGACGATGTCGTCGCCCGAGAACCCGGGGGCCGGCGTGTAGTCGAACGTGCCGTCCGGCGCGACCGTCACGGTGCCGTGCGGCGCCGGAGTGACCGCGGTGACGGTCAGGCCGGTGCCGACGTCGTTGCCGAGCACGCCGGGGGTGGCGACCGTCACGTGACCGTCGGCCACGACGGTGGCGACGTCGTCGACGGCCTTCGGGGCGACCACGACGGTCACGGTGCCCGTGCCCTTCTGGCCGTTGCCGTCGGTGACCTCGTAGCCGAAGGTGTCCTTGCCCGAGGTGCCGGGCTTCGGGGTGTACGTGTACGAACCGTCGGGGCCCGTGGTCACGGTGCCGGCCTTCGGCTGGTCGGTGACCTTCGCCGTCAGGTCGGTGCCCTTGTCGTTCGAGAGCACCCCGTGCGCGGCGTCCACGACGAGGGGCTGGTCGGCCACGGTGCCACCGACGGGCGAGTCGTCGACCACGATCGGACCGACGTGGATCGTCACCGTCGCGACGTCCGAACCGCCGGATGCGTCGGCGGCGCGGTAGGTCAGCTGATCGGTGCCCGAGAAGCCGTCGGCAGGCGTGTAGGTGATGGTGCCGCCGGCCGCGATCGTGGCCGTGCCGTGGGTCGGGGCGTCGACGATCTCCGCGCGCAGGTCGGTGCCGAGATCGTTGCCGAGCACGCCGGGCTCCGCGACGGTGACCGCGGTGCCGGCCTTCGTCGACGTGACGTCGTCGACGGCGTCGGGCACGACGACGACGGTCACGATGCCCGTGCTCTTCTGCCCCTCGGCGTCGGTCGCCGTGTAGGTGAAGGTGTCGGTGCCCGAGAAGCCCGTCGCAGGGGTGTAGACGTACGAGCCGTCCTTCGCGACGGTCACGTCACCGTGGCGGGGGGCGCCGTCGAGGGCGCCGGAGAGGCCGGTGCCGCTGTCGTTCGACAGCAGGCCCTTCGCGGCGTCGACCGACAGCGGTCGGCCCGCGGTGGCGGTGCCCTGGTCGGCCGCGGCGAGGTCGCCGACGATCACCCAGGCGCGAGCCGTCGCGGTCTGACCCGAGGCGTCGGTCACCTGGTACTCGAACGAGTCGGTGCCCGAGGTGCCGGCGTCCGGCGTGTAGCTCCAGCTGCCGTCGGCGTCGACCGTCACGGCGCCGTGGGCGGGCGTGCCGTGGTCGGTCACGCGCAGCCCGGTGCCGAGGTCGTTGGCGAGCAGTCCGGCCGAGGCGGGCGTGGTCACCGTGGTGCCGTTCGGCGTGGTCGCCGCGTCGTCGACGGCCACCGGCTTCACGGTGATCGTCACCGTCGCGGTCGAGGTGCGACCCGCGGCGTCGGTGACCTGGTAGGTCACGGTGTCGGTGCCCGAGAAGCCGGGCGCCGGCGTGTAGTCGAACTCGCCGTTCGTGGCGACGGTCGCGGTGCCGTGCTGCGGCCCGGTCTCGACCGCGGCCGTCAGGCCGGTTCCGAGGTCGTTGCCCAGCACGCCGGGGCCGTCGAGGTGGGCGTTGCCGCCCGCCGTGACCTGAACCGCGTCGTCGACGGCCTCGGGGGCGACCGCCACGCTGGCCGTCGCGGTGCTCGTGACCCCGTTGCCGTCGGTCAGGGTGTATGTGAACGAGTCGGTCCCCGAGAAGCCCTTCTCCGGCGTGTGGACGAACGAGCCGTCCGGCGACACCACCACGGTGCCGTGCGAGGGGGCGGTGGCGACCGCGGCGGTCAGGGGGCCGGTGCCGCCGTCGTTCGCCAGCAGGCCACGGCCGGCCGGGACGTCGAGGGGAGCACCCGCCACGGCGTCGACCGAGTCGTCGGAGGCGCGGGGGGCGACCGTCACGGTGACCGTGGCGGTGTCGGTGCCGCCTTGGCCGTCGGTGACGGTGTAGTCGAAGGCGTCGGTGCCCGAGAAGTCGTCCGCGGGCGTGTAGACGACGTCGCCGGAGGGCGTCACCGAGGCGGTGCCGTGCCCGGGCGTCGAGACCGCGGTCACCGTCGTGTCGAGGCCGTCGTCGTTGCTCGTCAGGTCGCTGCCGGCGATGGTCGTCGGGGTGCCCGAGGCGGCGGTCGCCGTGTCGTCGACGGCGGAGGGCAGCACGGTGACGGTCACCGTGCTCGTGGTGCTCGCGCCCTCGGAGTCCGTGGCCGTGTAGGTGAAGGTGTCGGTGCCCGAGAACCCGTCGGCCGGGACGTAGCGGTACGAGCCGTCACGACCGAGCACGAGGGAGCCGTGCGAGGGTCCGGTCGCCACGGCGGCGGTCAGACCGGTGCCCGAGTCGTTCGCCAGGACGCCCGAGGCCGCGTCGACCACGAGGGCCTGGCCGGCACGGGCGGTCGCGACGTCGTCGCTGCTCACCGGGGTGACGGTGATCGTGACGGTCGAGGTCGACGTGCCACCGCCTCCGTCGGTCGTCGTGTACTGGAAGGTGTCGGTTCCCGAGAAGCCCGTCGCGGGCGTGTAGACGTACGAGCCGTCGGCCGCGACGGTGGCCTGCCCGTGCGCCGGCTGCGTGTTCGACGTCACGGTCAGGTCGGTGCCCGCGTCGTCGGCGAGGACGCCGGGCGCGCCGACCCTCAGCGAGGTTCCGGAGGCGGTGGTCCCGGTGTCGTCGGAGGCTGCGGCCGAGATCGCCGCCACGGTGTTCGCGAAGGTGCACACGACGTCGGTGCCGTCGGCGCTGGTCGCGGCCGGGAAGGTGAACTGCGCGGTGTTGCCCGAGCCCGACGCGACGGTCGCGTCGTCGGTGACGTTCGCGCAGCGGTACGTCGTCGAGTAGTCGGCGAGGCGCGTCGAGCTGTTGCCCGCCGTCTGCGAGACGGTGTACGTCCGGGCCGGGATCGCGAGCGCGGCGCCGGCCTTCTGGGCCTGGACTCCGTTCGCGGTGCCGGAGGTCGTCGCGGTGGACGGCGACGACAGGTTGCCGCCGTCGACCTTGAGGGCGAACTGGTCGCCGGACTTCCAGCGGCCCGTGACGTCCGCCTTGCCCGTCAGGGTGTTGGCGTAGTTGCAGCTCGCGAGGTCGGAGTACGAGGTGATGTTGCTGATGGCCGGGGTCGTCATGCGGCTGACCTCGGTACCCGAACTCGAGTCGAGCTTGATGATCTGCATGCCCGACGAGACGTACAGGTAGCCGTCGGACGAGAAGGCGATGCCGGGGCTGTTGGTGCCCGTGGGCAGGTCGGTCAGCTTGGTGGCGGCGAGGGAGGTGGTGCCGGCCGCGGTCGGGATCGTCTCGTCGTTCAGTCGGTAGACCGCGTTGCTCGCCACGACGAAGAGCAGCCCCTGCGTGCTGAAGGCGAAGTCGCCGTTGCCGGCCTGCAGGCCGGGGATGCGGCCGACGACGCCGATCTTGTCCCCGGTCTTCGGGTCGTACGCCGAGATCGTCGACGGGTCGCCACCGGTCGCGTAGTAGTAGATCCCGGTCACCGGGTTGACGGCGCCCCGCAGGGTCGAGGCGGGTGCGCCCGACGGGTTCGCGTTGGCGACCGTCGTGACGGCCCCGGCCGCCGAGTCGTAGCGCGCGAGCGTGTTGCCGTTCGAATTGTTGGCCGCGCCGTTGGTGAAGGCGTAGGCGTCGAGGCCGTTCCGCCCGACGCCGAGGCCGTTGTTGGCCGGTGAGAACGGGTTCGCCGTCCCCGCGATCACGTCGGACACCGTGTTGGCCGCGACGTTGATGGCGACGAACTGGCCCTGACCGGCCGTCGCGTAGATCGTGTTCTGGTCGCACGAGAGCGCTGCGGCGGCCTGGGCCGGCGCCGGCGAGACGGCCTGGGTCACGGCGACGGCCGCCAGCAGGGAGGCGGTGGCGAAGGCCGCGAACGAGAGGGCGCGACGACGGGGGCGCACGGAGGCGCGGAGAAGCGACATGGGGGTGTCCTCGGGTGGGGGCGTCCGGCCGGGTCGGATCCGGTCGGACGTCGGTCCTGCTCGACACGCGGGGGTTCAGGTGCCCGCGTGTCGCCCCCACGGGTACGGGGGCTCCACGGAAGTGGATGCTTCGACAATAAAGCTTCTCGTTTGTCGAGTGGAGTCCCCAGAGCAGGGGTGATTTCGTCCGCCTTGTGGGGGGACATCGGGGTACAGGGTGGCGGATGGCGGTGCCGAGGACGCGACCCGCGCCTCCTGCGTCCTACCGGCGGGGGCGCCGCCCGCCGCGGCCCTGGCCCACGGTCGGGATCGACGTCGTGACGACCGCCACCGACGAGGTGATGACCGCGAGCGACGAGGTCGACAGGGTCGCCTGCGCGTGACCGGTCAGCGGGAACCCGCGTCGGCCCGCCACGATCACGACGAGGCTGATCGCGACGATGGCCGCGGCGGCGAACGGCACCGTGGCGAGGCCCGACATGCCGTAGACCTGCCCGCCGATCGCGGCACCGGCGGCGATGCCGACGTTCGAGCCGGCGTTGATCAGCGCGCCCGCGATGTCGGGGCTGACCCCGCCGGTGCGGATCGCGGCCGCCATGAAGAGCGTCCCGGTCGTGCCGTTGGCGGCCATCCACAGCCCCGCGACGACGAAGGTGCCGACGAGCGAACCGTGCACGAACGGCAGGGCCGCGAGGGCGCCGATCATCACCGCGACCGCGACGATCAGCGTCTGCCGGGGTGCCCGGTCGACGAACGCGCCGGCCGCGAGCAGGCCGACCACGCCCGTGCCGCCGAGCACGAGCAGGGCGCCGCCGACGAGGTCCTCGCCGAGGCCGGCCCCGGTCAGGTACGGGCCGATGAACGTGTATACGACGTAGTGGCCGGCGAAGAGCATGAGGTCGGCCACGACCACGGCGAGCAGCCCCGAGCGTGCCCACGAGCGGACCGAGCCGACGTGCGGCGACGACTCGCCTTGGACGTGCGGCAGGAACAGCGCGGCCACGACGGCCAGCACCGCGGTGGCGACGGCGACCGCGCCCACGGCGGGACGCCAGCCGAGCTGGTCGCCGACCGTCGTCGCGAGCGGCACGCCGACGACGAAGCCCAGCGAGCTGCCCGAGTAGACGAAGGCGATGGCGCGGCCCGCCAGGCGCGGCGGCACGATGCGCGTCGCGTAGGCCGAGGCCACCGAGAAGAACAGGGCGTGCGCGATGCCACCGACCACGCGACCGGTCAGCAGCACGCCGAAGCTCGGGGCGAGCGCGACCATCAGGTTCGAGGCCGTGTAGCCGACCAGGGTCGTGACGAGCACGGCCTTGCGGGGGAAGCGTGCGGTGGCCCAGGTGAGCGGCAGGGCGAGTGCGGCGACGGCCACGGCGTACACCGTGACGACGACGCCCATGCGCGCCTCGCTGACGCCGAGGTCGGTGCTCATGGTCGAGAGGAGGCCGACCGGGCTCAGTTCGGTGGTGATCGCGAAGAACGTCGCGAGGCCGAGCACGGCGATGCCGACGACGCCCGAGGGGGTCAGGCGGTGCGGCTGGGGCGTGGGGCGGGTGTCACGCGGATGCGTCGACGACGAGCGCGGGGGAGGTGCGGCGGCGGGCGTGCGCACGGCGGGCGTGCTCGAGGTCTGGGGCGGGCGCTGAAGGGTGTCGGTCACGGGAATGCCTCCGGGCCCGGGGCGCGTGCGCACGACGATCATCTCGTCGGGGGCATCGTGGACCTCGGCGGCCGACTCGTGGTCGACCCCGGTCTGCACGATGCAGCACACTCGTCGCGGGCCATGCTGCTGGCGGGTGGATTGGGGGGATTGCCACTCCACGACGAGGGCGCTCATCCAGTGTGACATGCCACCCCCGGGGGCTCGCAAGGCCCCCGAACGAGAAACCGAACGTCGTTCGCTCGCGGCGAGCGAACCGGGCGGGGACGAGGAGGCGCGGTCGGCGTGCCCGAGGCCCGTCACCGCGCGTACCCTGGTCGCCATGAGCACCGACACCGCCCCCGACCGCATCCTGATGTTCGGCGCCGAGTGGTGCCGCGACTGCCGTCGCTCGAAGGCGCTGCTCGACCGCGAGGGCGTGGCCTACGACTACGTCGACCTCGAGGCCGTCGCCGACGGTGCCGACCGCGCCTACGCCGTCAGCGGTCGCACGCAGATCCCCGTCGTGGTCTTCCCCGACGGCAGCCACCTGGTCGAGCCGACCGACGCCGAGCTCGCCGGCAAGCTCTAGCCCGGCACCGCGGCACCGCGGCACCGCGGCACCGCGTCACCGCGCCACGCGCCGACCCTCCACCCCGCCACGAAGTAAACAACCCGCCACGCGAACGTGTGGCGGGTTGTTCACTTCGTGGCGGGATGCCCGGCGACGCGCTCGTACGTCGTCAGCGCGTCGTACGACTTCGCCGGCCCGCGCACCGTCCACCGCTCCTCGAACGACGTCGGTGAGAGCACCCGGGTCTCGACGAGGTAGGCGTCCGGTGCGCACGGGTGGTGCGCCTCCCAGGCCCCCGACCTCAGGTCGAGGTCGACGAAGTGGCGGCCGTCGGCGAAGCGCACGTCGAGCGATCCATCACCCCGGGCCGCGTAGCCGAGTCGTCGGGTAGCGGGCGTCCGCCGGTCGGCCACGACGAGCTCGCCGGCCTCGTCGTAGGTCGCCACGAGGTCGGAACCCGCCCGCGCCTCCTCGATGGTCGCCGTCCCGTCGAACCGGGCGTGCTCGCCGGTGCGGTGGTCGTCGATCTCGCGCGTGACGGACCACCGGCCGAGCAGCAGCGCCAGCGTCTCAGCCGGCATGTCGATCGGCGACCACGGAGAACCCCTCTCAGGCGGTCCCCCTCGACGACCGCGGGAGAACACCCGATCTTCGCGCACGGCCGTCGACGGACCAAGTCGCGGCGCGGCGACCTGGTGCCGCGCGCCCGTGACACACCACACCGCGTTTCGTGCACCGCACCCCGACTGGTCGTGGTGCGGTGCACGAAACGCGGTGCAGTGCGGGCGGGCGTCTAGTGGCGGGTGGGGTCGTCCGAGTCCTTGGCGACCGTGACCTTCTCGCCGTCGACCTCGTCGCGCTTGGCCTTCTGGGCGTCGCCGCGGGTCTTGGCGAGGCTGGCGATCGTGGCCACGGTGATGGTCGCGCCGATGAAGAGCAGCGAGAACCAGATCGGGATCTCGGGCACCCACAGCAACGGTTCGCCGCCGTTGATGAACGGCACCTCGTTGACGTGAAGGGCGTGGAAGACGAGCTTGACGCCGATGAACGCGAGGATGATGGCGAGGCCCTGCGACAGGTACACGAGGCGCTCGAGCAGCCCGCCGATCAAGAAGTAGAGCTGGCGCAGACCCATCAGCGCGAAGGCGTTGGCCGTGAAGACGATGTACGCCTCGTTGGTCAGGCCGTAGATCGCGGGGATCGAGTCGAGGGCGAAGACCAGGTCGACGAAGCCGATCGCGATCACGCAGAGCAGCAGCGGCGTCACGAAGCGCTTGCCGCCCTTCTTGACGGTGAACTTGTCCTCGTGGAACTCGTCGTCGACGGGCAGGACGCGGCGGGCGATCTTGACGAAGGCGTTGTCGGCCGCGTTGCCGCCGTGGTCGCCCTTGATCTGCTGGTAGGCCAGCACGAAGAGCAGGGCGCCGAAGAGGTAGAAGACCCACGAGAAGTTCTCGATCAGCGCGGCGCCGGCGGCGATGAAGCCCGCACGCATGATGAGCGCGATGACGATGCCGATCATCAGCACCTTCTGCTGGTACATGCGCGGCACGGCGAACCCGGTCATGATCAGCAGGAAGACGAACAGGTTGTCGATCGACAACGCCTTCTCGGTGAGGTAGCCGGCGAAGTACTCGCCGCCGAAGCCCCAGCCGCTCACGAAGCCGATGCCGACGCCGAACAGCAGCGCGAGGCCGATGTAGAACGCCGACCAGCGGGCGGACTCGCCGATCGTCGGCTCGTGCGGCTTGCGCACGTGGGTGAAGAACTCGAACACGAAGAACGCGATGGTGACGGCGATCGTGATGAGCCAGGTGGTCAGTGAGACGTCCACGGGGATGCTCCGGGTGGGTCGGGCTGATGAGGCGGGTCGGGCTGAGCGGCGCAAACGGCCGGACAGCGGAGAAGGCTCGTGACGAGCGGAAAGGCTCCTGAGACGACGGTACGTGGGGGTCCGCTGGGGGCGTGCCCTCAAGCGACCGTGACAGTGCTGAGAAGCTGCAGTGCGTGCAAGGCCCGCACCCGCGTCACCGGGGCGGCCGATGCCCCGGCCGGCACCGAGGCAGGAGGTGCCCCGGCTACGACCGCGGCGGCAGGTGCACCCCGGCGAGCATGCAGCGCACGGACCCGCCGGCGAGCTCGATCGTCGGCACCTCGAGCGGCAGTGGCCGTGCGTGCCGCGACACGGTGCGGCGTTGCGACGGGGTGAGGGACGCCCATCCTCGTGCCGAGATCGCCAGCACGGGCCCGTCGGTCCCCGCCAGTTCGAGCGCGTTGCCCGCGAACTCGCCGAGTTGGGTGCGGGTCAGGGCGACCACCTCGCGTCCGGAGGCCGACAGGCGCTCGACCACGCGCCTCCGTTCGCTCGGTGACGCGATCGACTCGAGACCGACCAGGGCGAACCGCGACGCCACGCTCATCATGACGTTCGTGTGGTAGATCGGCACGCCCGTCGCGTCGGTCGCGGTGAAGGGCAGGGGCTCGTAGCCGAGGTCGGAGCAGACCAGGGCGACGGCTGCCCGGTCGGCCCGGTGCGAGAGCGCGACGTAGGCGACGCGCCCGACGTGGTCGAGGACGAGCGCCCCGGTGCCCTCGACGACGATCCCGCGCCGTTCGAGCGGCGAGTGGTCGAGCACCTCGCTGACGCGGTAGCGCTCGCGCAGCAGGTCGACGACGTCCGTGCGTCGCTCGCCCCGACGGTTGGGCGAGTGCATCGGGTACAGCACCACCCGGCCGTCGTCGTGGGTCGAGAACCAGTTGTTCGGGAACACCCCGTCGGGCCGGTCGGTCCGCTCGTCGTCGACGAGGTGCACCGTGACGCCCGCCGCGCGCAGTGCCTCGGCCGCCCGGGTCACCTCGTCGAACGCGCGCGCCGCGAGCTGGGCCCGGGTCGCGTCGACCTCGGCCGGGTCGGTCTGGAACGCGTTGTCGGCCGCGGTCTCCGGGTTCGGCGTGAAGTGGTGCGGCCGCACCATCACGACCGCGGCGGGCGACTGGAGGGCCGTCCGCGCCTCCTCGTCGGCGCTTCGGGTGCGCGAGGAGGCGCGGAGTGCGGGGGACGCCGGCGGCGTCACCACGGCGGTCGCCGGGGACGAGGAGGCGCGGGGCGGGGGAGCGACGGTCGTCACGACGGTCTCGGCGCGGCTTCTGCGGTGGGTGCGGTCCGGGGCGGTCGCGGACTCAGGCGCCGACGGGTCGGCGGGCGGCGACGAGGCCGAACAGGTCCTTCGGGTCGTCGGGGTCGGCGACGAGGTCGATCTCGACGGCGTAGTCGGTGCCGACGACGTCCTGTCGGAGGTACTTCAGGGCGCACACGTCCTCGATGGCGAAGCCGACCGAGTCGAAGATCGTGATCTGCTCGTCGCTCGTGCGCCCGGGGCGCTGCCCGGCGACGACCTGCCACAGCTCGGTGACGGCGAAGTCGGCCGGCTGGTGCTGGATCTCGCCCTCGACGCGGGTCTGCTCGGGGTACTCGACGAAGACGTCGGCCCGGCGCAGCGTCGCGGGGTCGAGCTCGGTCTTGCCCGGGCAGTCGCCGCCGATCGCGTTGACGTGGACGCCGGGGCGGACGGCCTCGTCGGGCAGGACGACCGCGTTCTGCTTGTCGGCCGTGCAGGTCGTGATCACGTCGGCGCCGTCGGCCGCCTCACCGGGGCTCGCGCAGACCGTGATGTCGAAGCCGAGCGGCTCGAGGTTGCGGACGAACTTCGCCATGGCGCCGGGGTCGACGTCGAACACGCGGACCGTGTCGAGCCCGAGGGTCGAGCGCATCGCGAGGGCCTGGAACTCGGCCTGCGAGCCGGCGCCGATCAGGGCGAGCACGCGCGAGTCGGCCCGGGCGAGGCGCTTGGCGGCCATCGCGCTCGTGGCGGCGGTCCGCAGCGCGGTGAGGATCGTCATCTCGGCGAGGAAGGTCGGGTAGCCCGTGTCGACGTCGGCGAGCACGCCGAACGCGGTGACGGTCTGGTAGCCGCGGCCCGGGTTCGACGGGTGGCCGTTGACGTACTTGAAGCCGTAGGTCTCGCTGTCGCTGGCCGGCATCAGCTCGATGACGCCGATGGGGCTGTGGGAGGCGACGCGGGGCGACTTGTCGAAGGCGGGCCACCGGGCGAAGTCGCGCTCGAGGGCGGTCACCATGCCGCTGGTGATCGGGCCGACCCCGCGGTCGGTGACCCATCGGATCATGTTCTGCACGTCCACGAAGCGCACCACGGCGACCTCCTCCTGCTCGGCCCGGTTCGGTCGTCGCGTCCGGGTGGCACCACGTTAGGACTGGGCGATGTGCAGCCACAATCACCATCGAGCGCCATTCCGCACGCCCGATCACCCGTTGTGCGTGGTCGTGCTGTACGTTTCGATCCATGGCGGATCTCGACGAACTCGACCGGCGCCTCCTGGCGGCCCTGCGGGTCGACGCGCGCGAGTCGGCGGCGAGCCTCGCGCGGCGGTTGGGCGTGACGCGGGCGACCATCACCTCACGGCTCGACCGGCTCGAGGCGTCGGGAACGGTGCTCGGCTACACCGTGCGGGTGCGCGAGGCCGACGATCCCGACCTCATCCGTGCGATCGGCTTCATCGAGATCGAGGGGCGGTCGACCGACCACGTCATCCGGCAGCTGCGCGGGTTCCCCGAGGTGGCGTCGCTCCACACGACGAACGGCGGCTGGGACCTCGTCGCCGAGCTGCGCACGTCGTCGCTCGGCGAGTTCGACCGCGTGCTCGCCCGCATCCGCAGCGTCGAGGGCGTGGTCAACAGCGAGACCAGCCTGCTGCTCAGCTCCGTCCTCCGCTGACCGGCACCTGCGCGGCGGCCGCCGTCCTCGGCCGGGTCGCACCAGGGGTGCTCAGGCCGCGCCGCGCCTCCCGGCGACGATGCTCTTCAGGGCCTCGTCGAGGTGCGGGTGGACGAACTCGTACCCGCCGTCGATAAGGCGCTCGGGCAGCACCCACCGGCTCTTGAGCACGAGCTCGGTCTCGGTGCGGAGCACGGCCGTGCCGAGCTCGAGCATCCACCGCCAGGCAGGCAGGCCGAACGGCACGCCCAGCACGCGACGGAGGGTGCGCATCACGGTGCGGTTGTCGCTCGGGTTCGGGGACGACAGGTTGAGCGGGCCCTCGACGGACGAGTCCTCACGGGCGAACCGGATCGCCCCGAGCACGTCGTCGACGTGGATCCAGCTGAACTTCTGCCGTCCACCGCCGCGACCCTCGTGGTGGTACGTGCCCGCCGCGAGCCGCGCCCGGGTGGCCGGCCACGGGCCGTCGAACTGCGGCCCGCCGAGGCCCGCCCGCACCAGGTACATCAGGGGGACGAGCGCGCTGCCGTCGCCCAGCACGATGGCCATGCGCAGGGCGACGCGGCGGGTGGCGGGCAGCTCGCCCGAGAAGAACTCGGCCTCCCACGCGGTGGCCACGTCGACCGAGAACCCCGACCCGATCTCGCCGTCCGACTCGGTCATCGGGCGGTCCTCGGCGTGGCGGTAGATCGTCGCCGTCGACGAGTTCATCCAGACCCGAGGAGGCGCGGCGCACGCGAGCACCGCCTCCTTCAGTTCGCGCGTGGTCTCGACGCGCGAGCGCACGATCTCGGCGCGGTTCTCCGGGCCGTAGCGGCAGTTCACGCTCTTCCCGGCGAGGTTGAGGAGCAGGTCGGCGCCCTCGAGCAGGGCGGTGATGCCGGCGGTGTCACCCCACGACGCGTCGGGTCCGTGGCGGCCGATCAGGCTGACGCGGGCACCCTCGGCGCGGAACGCGGCCGCGAGGTGCTGCCCGATGAAGCCGCTGGCTCCGGCGAGGACGATGTGGTCGGTCATGCGCTCAAACTAGGGGACCGGACGGTCACCGTCCGTGCGGTCCCTCGACGTCGAGAAGTCCTCACCTGTGGGACGCCGGTTAGCCTCGTCGGCATGAGCCATCCCCTCGTGACCGCCGCCGAGCTCGACGCCACCCTGACGGGCGGGGGAGTCGTGCGCCTGCTCGACGTCCGGTGGCGGCTCGACCGGCCGGACGGCCGTCCCGCCTTCCGCGAGGGGCACCTGCCCGGCGCCGTCTACGTCGACCTCGACTCCGAGCTCGCCCGGCACGGTGAACCCGTCGAGGGGCGTCATCCGCTGCCCGACCGGGCCGACCTGCAGGCCGCCGCCCGGCGCTGGGGACTCCGCGACGGGGACGCCGTCGTCGTGTACGACGACCTCGGCGGGCAGTCCGCGGCCCGCGCGTGGTGGCTGTTGCGGGCCTCGGGCGTCGCCGACGTGCGTCTGCTCGACGGCGGGCTCGCGGCCTGGACCGACGCGGGCCTGCCCGTCGAGCGGGGCGATGCCGACGTGGTGCCCGGCGACGTCACCCTCGGCGACGATCCGTGGCCCGTGATCGACGCCGACGCGGCGGCCTCGTGGCCCACCACGGGCGTGCTGGTCGACAGCCGGGCCGCCGAGCGCTACCGCGGCGACGTCGAACCGGTCGACCCGCGGGCCGGTCACGTCCCGGGTGCCGTCAACCTGCCCACGGCGGGCAACCTCGACCCGTCGGGCCGCTTCGTCGACGCCGCCGCGCTGCGGACCCGGTTCGAGGAGGCGGGGGTCACTCCGGCGACGCCGGTGGCCGTCTACTGCGGGTCGGGCATCACGGCGGCCCACAACGCCCTGGCCGCGACGATCGCCGGGTTCGACCCCGTGCTCTTCGCCGGGTCGTGGAGCGCCTGGTCGAACGACCCGTCGCGACCCGTCGCCACCGGCGACCGCCCCGACTGAGTCGCGCCCGGGTCGCCGGGGCGCGGTCCGTCAGTCGGCGTGACCCGGTTCGGGCACGGTCGTCCGATCGTCGACCACCGCGTCGACGGCGGTTCGTCGCAGGTCGTCGATCGCGTTCATCGCCGCGCCCTTCTGGCGATGGCCCTCGGAGGAGGCGATGACCACGCCGTTGCCGGTGGTGAGGGCGAAGCGGTACTCGCCCGAGGCGTCCTGGGTGACGACGAAGGTGCCTGCCATGGGGGTCCCCTTGCACGAAGTGGTGCACGCGCTCTGCGTGGCGACAGCATAGGGCCGCACCCCGGGCGGGAGGCCACGCGCGTCGCGGGGTCGGGTAACGCCTCCCGCGGGTCGGCCACCCGGCGACCACTTGACATGTGACATTCCAACTGTCAGACTGTGTGAGTCGGTGCGGCCGCCCGCGAGTCTCGTCCCCCCTCCGAGACCGGGCGGCCGCACCGGTCCGTCTCGGTCGCGCACCGAGCACACGAGAGCGCCCGACCCCGGATGGCAGTCGCGGGGTCGGGCGCTCTCGTCGTCCCGGGCGGTGGCCGCGGGTCTCGGGTGCTAGGTCAGTCGGCCAGCAGGACCGCCATGGCGCCCTTCAGGGCCTCGCGGTCGCGGCGCAGCTTGGCGACCTCCGCCTCGAGCTCGGCGACGCGTTCGGCCGTGGCGGCCGACCCCGAGCCCGGGGGGCGACCTCGGCGCGGGGCCGCGGTGGTCGACGGGGCGGGCTCGTCGTCGTCCGCGGTGACGTCGAGTTCCCTCTCGACCGCGTCGTCGGGTGCCGGCGTGGGGGCGGTCGCCCGCTCGTGGGCCCGGATCCAACCGCGCAGGGACTGCTCGCCGACCTCGAACTCGGACGCCGTCTCGCGGATGATCGACCGGTTGCCCGGCTCGGCCTCGCGACGCTCGAGCACCCGGGCGAGCGACTTCTCTCGCGTCTCGTCGCTGTACTTCTGTTCGAAAGGCATGTGCGCTCCTGGTGTCGAGACACGGTGTCGTGTCGGCTCATTGAATAGCCCCCGTGATGACCGTACTGTACGGTGACGTACGAGCGCACGGTTATGACGACAACTCACGTAACCGATCATGTCGCGCATGTTGACGGATGGTGTAACACGACCGTCGATGGGCGTCAGGTGTCGCCGATGCGACCGCCGCCGCCGGGGTGGCGCCCCACGGCGACTCGCGGCGGAACCGCCCGTCCTCCGGGAGTTGTCGAGGCGGACCGCTTAAGGTGTCAGGGTGTGGCGAGCCGACAGACAGCATGACAACGACGACGACGAGAACGACTCCGTCGCCGTCCCGACCGGCGCGCCCACGGGCGTGATCACACCCCACGCCGTCAGCCTCGGGCACCCGGGGCAGTCCCTGGGCAACGTGGCCGAGCCCGTCTGGAACACCTGGCGCGAGTCCCTCCGCCGGGTGGGCGGCCCCTCCACGCTGCTGCACTTCGGCGACTCGCAGCGGTCCCGCATCGAGCTGAGCACGACCCACCCCGGTGGCCTCGCGCAGTTCATCACGGGCAAGACGACCCTGCTCTCCAGCCTGATCCGCGACGACCTCGCCCTGCGCACGGCCCGTGCCGCGGCCGGTGAGATCGCCGCCAAGGGGCTCGAGCTGAGCACGGTCCGTGGCATCGACGCCGTCCACCTGGCCATCGGCGTCGCCGCCTGGTCCTTCGCCGGAGAAGACTTCCGGGCGCCCGTGTTGCTGCGGCCGTTGGCGATCCGTCGCCACGGGCGTGACTTCGAGGTCAAGCTGCTCGGCGAGCCCTTCCTCAACCCGGCGTTGGTCGACGCGCTGCACGACCAGTTCGGCATCACGCTCGACGCCGAGTCCTTCGTCTCCCTCGCCAGCCGAGAGGGGTCGTTCACGCCCAACCCGGTCATCGACCGGCTCCGTGGGCTGACCGCCCACCTCGAGTGGTTCACGGTGCAGCCCCGCCTGGTCGTCTCGACCTTCACCGAGGTCTCGACCGAGATGGCCCTCGACGCCCGCGAGCTGGGGCACCCGGTGCTCGACGCGCTCGCCGGCAACCCGATGGCCATCCGTCAGGTCGAGGAGGCCTACCGCCCGACGACCGCCACCCCGCAGGACGAGCGCAGTCCCGAGACCGACACCCTGCTGCTCGACGCCGATCCCGAGCAAGAGAACGTCGTGGCCCAGATCGCCGCCGGCAACTCGGTCGTCGTCAAGACCCTGCCGGGCACCGGTGGCACGCAGACCATCGTCAACGCCGTCGGTCGTCTCGTGTCGCAGAACAAGCGCGTCCTCGTGGTCAGCGCCCGCCGGGCGACCCTGCGCGGCATCACCAGCCGTCTCGCCGAGGTCGGCCTGCCGGGCGTCGCCGTCAGCCCGACCACGCTGCGTCGTGACGTGATCCGGTCGATCTCCCGCAACGAGAAGGCCACCCACCCGCAGATGGGTGAGGTCGACGACGCCCTCGTGCGCCTCCGCAAGGTGCTCGTCGACTACCGCGGCGCCCTCAGCCGCCGGGACCCCGAACTCGGCGTCTCGGTGCTCGACTGCCTCACCGAGCTCTCGCGGCTGGCCCTGCTGCCCGCGGCCCCGGCGACCACCGCCCGCCTCAGCCGACGCAGCATCGCCGCCATGGTCGACGGTCGTGGCCGCGTCGCCGAGACGATGGTCGGTGCCGCCAACCTGGGCGAGTTCAAGTACGGCCCGGGCGACTCGCCCTGGTACGGCGCGCGCTTCACCGAGAGCGTCGGGGCCGGTGACGCGCACCAGCTCGCCAAGAACCTCCACCACCGCGACCTGCCGCGTCTGCTCGAGCGCGCCGAAGAGGTGATCGGCAGCACGCGCATGCGCCCGTTCGAGAGCGTCGCCGAGCTCGGCGTCTACCTGCGCCTGCTCACCGAGATCCGCGACACCCTCGACAAGTTCATGCCCGTCGTGTTCGACCGCTCGGTCGCCGAGCTCGTCGCCGCGACGGCGCCGAAGCGCGAGGCACCCGACATGTCGAGCGCCAACCGCCGTCGGCTCAAGAAGCTCGCCCGCGAGTACGTGCGACCCGGCGTCCACATCGCCGACCTGCACGGTGCGCTGCAGCGCATCCAGCAGCAACGCGTCGTCTGGCAGCGCTACGTGTCGGCGGGCACCCCGCCCGAGGTGCCGACGGGCATCGCCGACACGCACGTGCTGCACCAGCAGGTGTCGCAAGACCTCGAGCGCCTCGACGGCCCCCTCGGCCTGACGGGTGACGATGGGCTCACCGAGATCGGCATCGTCGAGTTGCAGCAACGACTCGAGGCCCTCGCCGCCGAGAGCGACGTCCTGCAGAACCTCCAAGAGCGCACCGAGCTCATGACGACCCTGCGCGACCTCGAACTGACCCCGCTCATCACCGACCTGGCCAACCGCCACGTGCCGGAGCACCAGGTCGCGGCCGAACTCGAGCTCGCCTGGTGGCGCTCGGCGCTGGAGTCGCTGCTCGAGGCCGACCGGGCCCTGCTCGGCGCCAACACCGCGATGCTCGACCGACTCGAGGCCGACTTCCGCCTCGTCGACGAGGCCCACGCCGCGGGCAGCGCCCAGTTGCTCGCGTGGCTCCTGGCCGAGAACTGGAAGATCGGGTTGGTGGACTGGCCCGACGAGGCGTCGGCGCTCAAGGGCCTGCTGCGTCAGGGCCACCTGACCGCTCGCCTGCTGCACGACGCGGCCCCGCACCTGTCGCGCGCCATCGCTCCCGTCTGGGTCGCGTCGCCGTACGAGGTCCACACCATCGCCGACACCGTGCCGTTCGACACGGTCGTGCTCGTCGACGCCGGGGCCACGACCCTGGCCGAGAACGTCGGGGCGATCCGTCGGGGCAAGCAGACGGTCGCGTTCGGCGACCCCGTGACCCAGACCCCGTCCGAGTTCGACATCGGCGTCGTGCCGGGCAAGCCGCCCGTCGACGCGGACGAAGAAGCCCTGGCCGCGTCGCACTCCGAGAGCGCCCTGGCGCGCCTCGCGACCCTGCTGCCCACGCTCTCCCTCACGCGCAGCTACCGTGCCGGCGGAGAAGACCTCGCCGAACTCGTCAACCGTCGTTTCTACGGCGGACGCATCGAGTCCCTTCCCTGGGCGGGCAGCTTCCTCGGCCACGGCAGCATCGCGCTCGACTACGTCTCGGGCGGCACCGCCGTCCCCGATCCCGAGTCCGGCGCCGTCGAGAGCGTCGACGCCGAGGTCGACCGCGTCGTGTCCCTCGTCCTCGAACACGCCCGCACGCGCCCGAGCGAGTCGCTCATGGTGTTGACGGCGTCGGCCAAGCACGCCATCCGCGTCCAGCAGGCCGTGTTGACCGCCGTCTCGGGGCACAAGGACCTGACCGAGTTCGTCGTGGGCGACCGCAGCGAGCCGTTCATGATCGCCACCCTCGAGCAGAGCGTCGCGCAGAGCCGCGACCACGTCGTGTTCTCGATCGGCTACGGCCGCACCCCGCACGGCCGTGTGCTCAGCGACTTCGGGCCGCTCGGCCAGCCGGGTGGCGAGCGCCTGCTGGCCGTGGCCATGACGCGTGCGCGTCGCTCGATGGTCATCGTCACCTGCTTCCAGCCGGGTGACATCGACTCGAGTCGCATGGGCCACGGAACGGTCGCGCTCAGCGAGATCCTCACGGAGGTGCAGGCCAGGACGTCAGCCGAGCACGTCCCCGACGACAGCGAGCCCATGCTCGTCGACCTGGCCCGCCGGCTCGAGGTCAAGGGCATCCCCGTCGCGCTCGGGCACCGGGGCAAGCTCGGTCTCGTCGCCGCGCACGACGGCGTCTGCGTCACGATCGAGACCGACACGACGCTCTCGCGCACCAGCCTGCGCGAGTCGCTGCGCTCGCGTCCCGAGGTGCTGCGGCGGCTCGGCTGGCACTACATCCGCGTGCACGCGTTCCAGCTCTTCACCGATCCCGACGCCGTCGCCGAGCGCGTCGCCGAGGTGCTCGGCATCGGTGACTCGCACACGCACGAGGTGCCGGCCCTGTCGGCCAGCCAGCACGTCAACCGTCGATGACCGCAGGAGGCGCGGCGTCCGAGGGCGACGCCCCTCACGCCCTCGAGGCGGCCGAGCCGAGCCCCCTGGTGGTGCGTCGGCGGTCCGGGCGTCGCGTGAGCACCGACCCGGTGCCGGGCAGCGACCCCACGCCCGCTCCCGAACCCGCTCGGCAGGGGTCGAGTGAGAACGACCAGCGACTGCGCGCCGACGTCCCGCCGCACTGGGGCTGAGTCGGCCTCGGGCGGCGACGCACGCCCGACGTCGGCATGAACCACGAATGCGACGATGAACCCCGATTCCGGGGGGTTCATCGTCGCATTCGTGGTTCACGGGCGGTCGTTGCCCGGGGGAGCCGCCGGGGCGTCAGCGGCTGCCGAGCGGACCGTTCTCGCTGTGGGGGTCGCGCGACTCGAGCACGGGTGCGGCGTGGGAGCCGCCGCCGACGGCGGGTGCGGCCTGCGCACGCAGCAGGTCGCGGATCTCGCTGAGCAGTTCGACATCGGTCGGCGGGACGTCGGCGGGGGTCTCCTCCGCCTTCTGCTTGGCGAAGGTGCGCTTGAGCAGGTTGTTGACCGGCAGCACGAGCACGAAGTAGACGACGGCCGCGATGATCAGGAACTGGATCGCGGACCCGATGACGGCGCCGAACTTGAGCTGGGCTTCGCCGCCGGCGAGCGTCGGGATCGTGACGATGAGCGCCTCGTCGAGCATGGTCGCGTTGAACGCGGCCCCGATCAGCGGGTTGAACACGTTGGTCACGAGCGACGTCACGATGGCGGTGAAGGCCGCACCGATGACGACCGCGACGGCGAGGTCGATGACGTTGCCGCGCAGGATGAACTCTTTGAAACCCTTCACGGGCGACTCCTTCTGATCGGACGAGATGAGATTCTCGACGTCAAGCAAACCACGGAGGCGCGCTCGGGTGGCCCCGCCGGTCGCCGCGGCCGGTCAGGACGAGCTGGACGAGCCGCCCGAGGAGCTCGAACCGGACGAGCTCGAGCCGGACGAGCCGGAGCCGGACGAGCCGGAGCCCGACGAGCCGCTGCCGGACGAGGACGAACCCGACCCGCTGCCCGAGGCGCCCGACGAGGACGAGCCGCTCGCGCCTCCTGAGCTCTTGTCGGACGAGCCGGACGACGATCCCTTCTCGCCGGAGCCGCCCGACGAGCCCGAGCCCGACGTGCCCTTCGAACGCGAGTCGGTGCGGTAGAAGCCCGACCCGTTGAAGGTCACGCCGACGGGGCTGAACACCTTGCGGAGCTTGCCCTGGCAGACCGGGCAGACCGTCAGCGTGTCGTCGGTGAACGACTGGACGATGTCGAAGGCGTTGTCGCACTCAGTGCAGCGGTAGGAGTAGGTGGGCACGAAGGCGCTCCTGAAGGAAGGCGAGTCTAGAACTCGTGGATGCCGGAGGGGGTGACGACGCCGTCGACGGGTTGGTCGTGCCGCTCTCGGGGCACCGACTCGACGTACTCGGGGTCGAACACCACAGCATAGACGGGCGGACGACGCTCCATCGAGCCGAGGGTCTTGTCGAAGTAGCCCCGGCCCCAGCCCATGCGCATGCCGCCGTGGTCGATGGACGCCGCGGGCACGACGATCAGGTCGACGTCGTTGACCGCCATCGGGCTGAGCGCCTCGCCGACGGGCTCGGGCAGGTCGAAGAGGCCCCGGGTCTCGCTCTCGCCGTCGCCCACCGCCCAGTCGAGCAGGCCGTCGGCCCGCGTGATCGGGAACAGCACGCGGACGTCGTTCGCGAAGGCCCAGTTCAGGAACGGACGCGTGTTCGGCTCGACGTCGGTCGACAGGTAGGCCGCGATCGAGCGCACCGACAGGCCCGTCGCGAGGTCGGTGAGGTGCCGCGTGATGCCCTCGGTGGCCTGGTCCCTCTCGTGCGCACCCAGGGTGCGACGCTTCTGGCGGATCTCGGCTCGCAGGGCGCGTTTGGCGTTGCCGACGTCGTCAGTCATGACGACGAGCTTAACCGTCCGACTATTAACCTCCGCGAAACGTCGGGGATGGATACGCTGACCCGCATGGGCTTCACGATTTCTAAAGCAGTCATTCCCGCCGCGGGCCTGGGGACACGATTCCTGCCCGCCACGAAAGCAATGCCGAAGGAGATGCTGCCGGTCGTCGACAAGCCGGCGATCCAGTACGTCGTCGAGGAGGCCGTCAACGCCGGCCTCACCGACGTGCTGATGATCACGGGACGCAACAAGAACGCGCTCGAGAACCACTTCGACCACGTCAGCGAGCTCGAGGAGACGCTGAAGAAGAAGGGTGACCACGACAAGCTCGCCAAGGTCAACCAGTCGACCGACCTCGCCGACATGCACTACGTGCGCCAGGGCGACCCGCTCGGCCTCGGCCACGCGGTGCTCCGCGCCAAGATGCACGTCGGTCGCGAGCCGTTCGCCGTGCTGCTCGGTGACGACATCATCGACGCACGCGACCCGCTGCTGACGCGCATGGTCGAGGTGCAGGGGCAGAAGAACGCCACCGTCATCGCCCTCCTCGAGGTCGACCCCTCGCAGACCCACCTCTACGGCATCGCCACGGTCGAGAAGACAGACGAGGACGACGTCGTCAAGGTCACGGGCCTCGTCGAGAAGCCGGCCCAGGGCGAGTCGCCCTCGAACCTGGCCATCATCGGCCGCTACGTCATCCGCCCCGAGGTCTTCGACGTCCTCGAGAAGCAGGAGCCGGGCAAGGGTGGCGAGATCCAGCTGACCGACGCCCTCATGAAGATGGCCGGTGCCGAGGAGTGGACCGGCGGCGTGTACGGCGTCGTCTTCCGTGGCCGTCGGTACGACACCGGCGACAAGCTCGACTACATCAAGGCCATCGTCCAGCTCGCGTCCGACCGCGAGGACATCGGTGGCGAGCTGCGCCCGTGGCTGCAAGAGTTCACCGCCGGGCTCGAGAAGTAAGCAGGCGACTCGTTCCGTGACGAACATCCCCACGCTGACGGAGGGGGCGGTGACCATCCGCCCCCTCCGTCTCCGTGACACCCGCGACCTCGACCAGGCCCTGATGGAGAACCGGTCGTGGCTGCGGCAGTGGGAGGCCACCAACCCGAACGGCTTCACCAGCCACGACGTGCGCGGCAGCATCCGCTCGTTGCAGACGAACGCCCGGGCCGGGCTCGGTCTGCCGTTCGCGATCGAGCTCGACGGCCGGTTCGTCGGCCAGCTGAACGTCTCGGGCATCGCCTACGGCTCGCTCGGTTCGGCCACCATCGGCTACTGGGTGACCCAGGCCGCGGCGGGCCACAACGCGACGCCGATCGCGGTGGCCCTCGCGACCGACCACTGCTTCCGGGCACTGGGGCTCCACCGCATGGAGATCTGCATCCGGCCCGAGAACGCCCCCAGCCTGCGCGTCGTCGAGAAGCTGGGCTTCCGTTACGAGGGTCTGCGGCGGCGGTACATCCACATCAACGGTTCGTGGCGCGACCACTTCTGCTTCGCGCTGGTCGCCGAAGAGGTCCCCGAAGGCGTCCTGCGTCGCTGGACCACGGGCACCGTGCCGGTCGGGCAGGGCAGCGTGCCCGCCGACGCCCTCGCCGAGGCGGGGCGCGCGCTGCCGCTCTAGCGACTCCGCCCCCGGGGGCGCTCGTCGGGTCGCGAGGCACATCCGTGCCGCGACACGCGGACACACCTGTCGATCAGCGGCCTCCGGGGCCCGCCCGCTCATACCTTGGTCACCATGAACATCGAGTCGTGGGGTGGAGGCGTCGTCCTCGCTCTCGTCGCCGCGCTCTGGCTCGTCTACCTCGTGCCCACCTGGCAGCGCCGACGCGAGTACCTCGCGACCGAACGCAACGCCGTGCGGCTGCAGCAGACCCTGCGCATCCTCGCCCAGACGGCCGAGGTCCCCGACGAGGTGCGCATCGAGGCGAACGCCCGCTCGGTCGCCGACGCGCAGAAGATCCTGCGACACGAGGAGGCGCGGCGCGAGGCCCTGAGGCGTGCGCACGAGGCGGCGCGGCAGCGTGCCGTCACCCGTGAGCTCGCCGCGGCCGCCCCCGTGTTGCGTGCCGCCGACCGCGACCCGGCCCTCGCCGCCCGTCGGCTCCGACGCTCACGCCTGGTCTCGACCGTGGTGCTCGCCGTCAGCGTCGTCGCCGTCGTCGGCGGCGTCGCCGCGGGCCTGACGTCGTCGTGGGTGCTCGTCGTCGCCGGCCTCGTCTTCGGCGCCGGCGCGGTCGCGATGCTGACCCAGCTCGCCGCCGTGTCGCGGGCGCGCGCCCGCCGGGCGGTCGTCGCCCCCGTCGCGCAGCCGCTCAAGGACTTCTCCGGCGTCATGGGCGACGGCGTCGTCATCCGCGACGAGCAGGCCTCGGCCGAGTCGCGCCTGTGGACCCCCGTGCCCGTCCCGAAGCCCCTCTACCTGCGGCGCGGCCGCCAGCGCCCCGTCCCCGACGCGTCGGTGGACGCCGCGTCGGCCGACGCGGCGGCCGAGCTGCAGCGGGACTCCCGTCGCTCGGTCGAGTCCCTCCGGTCGGCCCAACACGACGCCCTGCGCGAGGCCGCCCGGGCCGAGGCCGCGCTGCAGTCGACGCGACGGGCGTCGGTGGCCCGCACCGCGCCTCCTGCACCCGTCGCGGCTCCCGCCGTCCCCGCCGAGGAGGCGCGGGTCGAGCCGGTCGCGCCCCCTCGCCCCCCGAGTCGCTTCGCCCGCATGGGCATCATCGACGACCTGCCGCAGTCGGACTTCTCGCTCGACGAGGCCCTGCAGCGTCGCCGCGCCGTCTGACCCGCGGAGCGCCCGGCCCGGGTTCATCCGGGTGTCGACGAGGTGCTATCGTGGCAGAGCAGTTTCTGGGGCTATGGCGCAGTTGGTAGCGCGTCTCGTTCGCAATGAGAAGGTCAGGGGTTCGAATCCCCTTAGCTCCACCACATCAGGCCCGGGTCGATCACGACCCGGGCCTTCCTCATGCCGGCGCCGCCGTCGTCGGCCCGAGCGACCTGATGGATCCGCTGTGAGCGGGTGCGGCGGGCCGAGGGCGGTCGTAGCATCCGGGCATGTCACTCGCAGTCATCATCGTGCAGCACGACGAACACGACCACCCGGTCTGGTACCTGCAGTACTCGTACGCCCGCGCCCTGCCCGGCGCGCCGGCCCGGGGGCCGTACCACTCCCGATCCGAGGCCGAGGAGGCGCTGCGCCACCTGCGCGACGCCGCCCACATGTACGGCGAGTTCGAGATCTCGGTGCTGCCGGCCTGACCACCCCGATTCGGCGCATGACCGCCGAGAGGTTGCGGAGGGTGAATCAATTACGACAGATCGGTAACGAAAACCGGTCGCGCAGCCTGTTCGACCCTCGGGGACGTCGAGATCACGACATGCTTGCCTGATGAGCACTCCGCAGCCGCCCTACGGCTCGTCCGACGAGCCCCGTGACCCTCGCGACGAGAACGGACGCGGCGACCAGACGCCTCCGCCGTCGGCACCCCAGCCCCCGCAGCCGGCCTACGGCACGACGCCCCCGCCGAGTGCTCCCCAGCCCGCCTACGGAGCCCCGCAGCAGCCCTACGGCGGGCAGCCGCAGGGCGACCGCTCGCAGCAGCCCTACGGCGGACAGCCGCAGCAGCCGTACGGCGGCCAGCAGCAGCCCTACGGTGGCGCCCCGACCGGCGCTCCCGCCTACGGTCAGGCCCCGCAGTCGCCGCAGGGCGGCAACGGCCTGGGCATCGCCTCGATCGTCGTCGGCGGCGTCGGACTGCTGCTGTCGTTCGTCGGGTTCGGCGTGATCCCTGCGATCGTCGGCCTCGTGCTCGGCATCATCGCGCTCGTGAAGAAGAAGGGTGCGCGCATGCTCGCCCTGATCGGCACGATCGTGTCGGGGCTGGGCGTCCTGATCGGCATCGCCGTCGTGATCTTCGGTGTCATCGTCGGGCTCGCCTCCGTCCAGGCCATCAACGAGTCCCTGCCCACGAGCGGCTCGATCGACTCGGGTGACACCGGGACGGCCGACGGCGACGCCTCGGCCGAGAACAACGCCTTCGGCGACACCTTCACCTACGACGACGGCATCGCCCTTACCGTCTCGGCCCCCGAGGCGTACACGCCCGGCGAGTACTCGAGCGGCGCCGACCAGGCGGCCTCCGTGGTCTTCACCGTGACGATCGAGAACGGCACCGACGCCAACTTCGACCCGATGCCCTACGAGACGGCCACCTCGGGCGGCGTCGAGGCCAGCAAGGTCTACGACTCCGACATCGAGAGCTCGCCCACGACGGTCGTCCCGGCCGGCCAGTCCATCTCGTACCGAATCGTGTTCTCGGTGGCCGACGCCGACCAGATCGTGTTCCAGATGTCCCCGTCGTTCGACTACGACGACGTGGTGTTCACCAGCTGACGCGTTCCGCGTCCACCGGCCCGTGTCGGGCGGAGCCCCCGTCGTCCGCGACGGGGGCTCCGTGGCGTCCGGGGCGACCGGTGTCGCGCCTCCTGCACCATGATGGTCGGGTGCCTCCGACGACCCCGACCGATGCCCCGACGCCCCACCTCTCGACCGATCCCGAGCTGCTCGCGCGGCTGAGGGCCGACCTGGCGTCGTCCGGGTTCACGGTCGAGCGGCTGCAGGGTGCCGACGCGTGGGGCTCGCACGCCGGGGCCGCACTCTTCCGCGGCGAGCGGGTCGCGGCCCGTCGTGCCCTCGCCCGCAGCGCGGCTCGCGACGAGTCCGTGCGTCCGGCCGCCACCCTCGCGTCGCTCTTCGTGCTCGGCTACCCGCAGGCCGTCGAGGCGGTGGCCGGTGCCCTGCCGACCCTGGGCGCCGAGGGCGCGGTCGCCCTCGGGCTCGTCGCGAGGGAGGGCGACTCGGTCCGTGCGCTCGTCGACCTCCGTCCGTACGCCTTCGTCGACGCCTCGGGCGAGGCGAGCTGGTGGATCGCCTCCGACCTCGGCGAGCTCGTCGTCGAGGGGGCGCTGCGCGAGGACCACGTGCTCGGCGTCGGGGGAGCCTCGGCGACGCTCGCCGGCCTGATGATCTCGCGCCAGGTCGACCGGGCGCTCGACCTCGGCACCGGCTGCGGCATCCAGGCGCTGCACGCGGCCCGGCACGCGCGACACGTCGTGGCCACCGACATCTCGCAGCGCGCCCTCGACTACGCGGCGTTCAACGCCGCGCTCAACCTGGTCGACGGCATCGAGCTGAGGCTGGGCAGCCTGTTCGAGCCCGTCGCCGGCGAGACCTTCGACCACATCGTCTCGAATCCGCCCTTCGTCATCACGCCCCGGGCCGAGGGCGTGCCCGAGTACGAGTACCGCGACGGCGGCATGGTCGGCGACGACCTGGTCGCCTCGGTCGTCGAGGGCCTCGGGCGCCACCTCGCGCCGGGCGGCATCGCGCAGCTGCTGGGCAACTGGGAGTCCGGAGGCGCGGGTGCGGTCGCCGGCAAGAGGGGCGCGTACTCGGTCGCCGACTGGGCGGCCCGGGGTGGCGTGCCCGTCGACGTCTGGGTCGTCGAGCGCGAGGTGCAGGACCCGACCGCGTACTCCGAGACCTGGATCCGCGACGGCGGCACCCGACCCGGTTCCGCGGACTTCGAGCGCCTGTACGAGGCGTGGCTCGGCGACTTCGAGGCCCGGGGGGTCGTCGAGGTCGGGTTCGGCTACCTGACGGTGCGTCGGCCCGCAGGCGACGCGAGCCTGCCCGTGGTGCGCACGGAGCGCCTCCTCGGCGGTCTCGGCCAGAACGACGTGGGACTCGGTGCCCACCTGCTCGGCACGCTCGACGCGATCGACCTGCTGCGCGACCTCGACGACGAGCAGCTGGCCGCGCGTCGGCTGGTCGTCGCGGGCGACGTCGCCGAGGAGCGCCACTACTGGCCGGGCAACGACGACCCCACGGTCATCTCGTTGCGGCAGGGCGGCGGCTTCGCCCGCACGGTCGACTCGGGCACGGCCCTGTCGGCCCTGGTCGGTGCCTGCGACGGCGAGCTCAGCGTCGGGGCGATCGCCGGTGCCCTGGCCCAGCTGCTCGGGGCCGACGAGGCCGCTCTGCGGGCGGAGCTGCTGCCCCAGGTCCGCGAACTGGTGACGACGGGCATGCTGCGGGCCTGAGCCGGACGGGCGTGTCCCGTCCCGGGCTCGGGAGACGTGCCGGGCGCCGGCCGGACGGGGTCAGCCGGGGGTCGTCACCGTCGCCAGCGCGAGGCGCCAGACGAGCTCGACGTGCTCGGCCATGTCGGTGGCGGGGTCGAGCATCCACTGGATCTGCATGCCGTCGCTGACCGCGAGCAGGACGGTCGCGAGGCGGGTGGGGTCGACGCCCGCCGGCACCTCGCCCCGTCGCTGTCGGGCGGTGATCGCCTCGGCGACCTGGGCGCGGATCGACGCGTAGCGCTCGACGAAGTACGCGTGGGCGGCATGGCTCGGGTCGCTCGTCGCGGCCGTCGACATGCTGGCGAACAGCTGGACCAGCCCGGGCACGTCGGCGTTGTGCCGGATGACGGTGATCAACTGCTCGACGATGTCCGCCTGCGGGTCGGCGAGGGCGAGGTCGACCTCGTCGCGTCGACGCAGGATGGCCGTGAAGAGTTCGTCCTTGCTGTCGAAGTAGTGCAGCAGCCCGGCCTGGCTGAGGCCGACCGAGTCGGCGAGCTCCCGGACCGACGTGCCGCGGAAGCCGTTGCGGGAGACCACCTCGAGCGCCGTGTCGAGGATCTCCGTGCGCTTGGCCACACCCTTCGCGTACGAACCCCGTTGTGCCATGCGGTCAGGCTAGCGCGACCGTCGGCGGTCGGGCCCGAAACCCACCGTCACTCGGTTTTCGCTGGTAGCGTCACGTCATGACCCTCCACCACGACGGCGACGCGGCCGACGACCAGATCCGAGACGACCAGATCCGAGACGACCAGGCCCGGGACGACCAGGCCCGACTGACCGAGTTGCTCGGGCGACTCACGCTCGACGAGAAGGTGCAGCTGCTCACCGGCCGCGACTTCTGGACGACCCACCCGAACGAGAAGATCGGCCTGCGGCGCATCCTTGTCAGCGACGGCCCCAGCGGGGTGCGCGGCGAGGTGTGGGACGAACGCTCGCCATCCCTGAACCTGCCCAGCGCCTCCTCGTTGTCGTCGTCCTGGGACCCCGACCTGGCCCGTCGTTACGGTGCCGCGGCCGCCGTCGAGGCCCGCCGCAAGGGCGTCGACGTCGTGCTCGGCCCGACCATCAACCTGCACCGGTCGCCCCTCGGCGGTCGGCACTTCGAGGCGTTCAGCGAGGACCCGGTGCTCACCGCCGAGCTCGCCGCTGCGTACGTCCACGGCGTGCAGGACAACGGCGTCGGCGCGACCCCCAAGCACTACGTCGCCAACGACTACGAGACGGACCGCTTCACCGCGAGCACCGTGGTGAGCGACCGGGCCCTGCGCGAGCTCTACCTGCTGGCGTTCGAGAAGGCCGTCACCGAGGCCAACGCCTGGCTGGTCATGTCGTCGTACAACTCGATCAACGGCGTGACCGCGACCGAGAACGAACTGCTCGAGACGCCGCTGAACAGCGAGTGGGGCTTCGACGGCGTCGTGGTCAGCGACTGGACCGGCGTGCGGAGCGTCGAGAGCGCGAAGCACTCGCAAGACCTCGTGATGCCCGGCCCGGACGGTCCCTGGGGCGACGCGCTCGTCGCCGCCGTGCGGGCGGGAGAGGTGCCGGAGGCCTCGATCGACCGCAAGGTGCTGCGCCTGTTGCAGCTCGCCGCCCGCGTCGGAGCCCTCGCCGGCTTCGAGCCGGTCGCCGCGACGCCGACCACGGTCGAGGACGGGATCGCCTTCGTCCGCGAGGCCGCGGCCGCCGGCACCGTCCTGGCCCACGACCGGGGAGGCGCGGTGCCGGTCGACCCCGCGACCGTCCGGTCCGTCGCCGTCGTCGGCCACAACGCGCGGTTCGCGCGGACCCAGGGCGGCGGCAGCGCCACCGTGCTGCCCGAGAAGGTCGTCACGCCCGTCGAGGGCATCGAGCAGGCCTTCCCCGACGCGACCGTGACCTACTCGGTCGGCGCCGTCGTGCAAGAGGGCGTGGCCGAGCTGCCCCTCGACCGCATCACCAATCCCGAGACGGGCGAACCCGGCGTCCGTGTGTCGTTCCGCTCGGGCGACGACGAGCTGTTCTCGGAGGACCGTCGGGCCACCGCGCTCGTCTGGTTCGGTGGCGACGCCCCCATCGAGCGCAGCGACACGGTGCGTTTCTCGACCCGCTACACGCCGGAGGTCACGGGCGAGATCCTGCTCGGCGTGGCCTCGGTCGGCCACTCGGTCATCCGCGTCGACGGCGAGGTCGTGCTCGACGGCACGAGCGAGGCCGTCGGCGACGACCTCGGCGCGGCGTTCCTCGCACCGCCGTCGCAGTCGGCGGCCGTGGCGGTCGTCGAGGGGCGACCGATCGACGTCGTCATCGACCACACCATCGGGGCGAGCGCACTCGGCGGAGCCCTGAGCTACACCTTCGGCATCGAGCCCGACGACGCCGACCCGTCCGGGCTGATCGACGAGGCCGTCGCGGCCGCGGCGGCCGCCGACCTGACGATCGTCGTGGTGGGCACGAACAGCAAGGTCGAGTCCGAGGGCTTCGACCGCACCTCGCTCGACCTGCCCGGCCGCCAGGACGAGCTCGTCTCGCGCGTGGCGGCGGCCGCCGCGACGACCGTCGTGGTCGTCAACGCGGGATCGCCGGTGACGATGCCGTGGCGTGACGAGGTCGACGCCCTGTTCCTCACCTGGTTCGGAGGTCAGGAGTACGGCCACGCGCTCGGCGACGTCCTCACCGGTGCCGTCGAGCCCGGCGGCCGTCTGCCCACGACGTGGCCCGCCACGCAGGCGGACGTGCCCGTGATCGACGTCACCCCCGTCGACGGCGAGGTGGTCTACGACGAGGGCATCCACGTCGGCTACCGCGCCTGGCTGAAGGCCGGCACGACCCCGGCCTACCCGTTCGGGCACGGCCTCGGCTACACGACCTGGTCGCTCTCAGGCCTCGACGTGACCTCGACGGTGAGCGCAGGAGGCGCGGTGCAGGTGGCCGTCGACGTCACCAACACCGGCGCCCGCGAGGGCAAGCACGTGGTCCAGGTCTACGCCTCGCGCCCCGACTCCGTGGTCGACCGTCCGGTGCGGTGGCTCGTCGGGTTCGCGCCCGTCGTGGTGCCGGTCGGGGGGACGAGCCGTGTCGAGGTGACCGTCCCGGCCCGGGCGTTCGCCGACTGGCGCGACGGGTCCTGGGCCCACGAGCCGGGCGCCTTCACGGTGCACGTCGGGTCGTCCGTCGCCGAGCTGCCGCTCGAGGCGACGGTCGTGCTCGAGGGGTGAGGCGCGCCGCGTGACGCGACCCGCGCCTCCTGGTCCGTCGGATCAGGAGGCGCGGGTCGTCGGTGCGCGGAGCGGGCGTCAGCCGCGGTGGTTGCCCGTGCGCTCGCCCCACTCGCGCCACGAGTACTCGGGCACGAAGCCGAGCAGGTCGCGGGCCTTGTCGCTGCTGAGCAGCGGCTCGACGCCCTCGATCGCCCGACGCTTCTCGACCTGCGGCCAGTACTGCTCGGCGAGCACGGCCGTCGGCGTGTTCATCACGGTGTCGGACGCGGCGATGATGAACGCCTCGAAGCCGACGAGGTCGCTCTCGAGCGCCTTGCGCACGGCCTGGGCGCCGTCGCGGGCGTCGATGTACGAGAACAGGTTGAAGGTGCGCTTCTCGGGGGTCTCGTCGAAGGGGTACTCCGAGTAGTCGCCATCGTCCATCACGTTCGAGAAGCGCAGGCCGATCAGCTTGAGCTGACGGTCCCAGCGCGTGAAGTGCCGCGCCATCTCCTCCTCGACGGCCTTGCCCAGCGAGTACGAGGACTCGGGGCGCACGGCGTACTCCTCGTCGAGCGGCAGGTACGGCGGATCGATGTCGAACGGGATGCCGAGCAGGGTCTCGCTCGAGGCCCAGACGACGTTGCGGATCTTCGCGGCACGGGCGGCCGCGAACACGTTGTAGCTCGACGTCACGTTGTTCGTGAAGAGGGCGGCGTTCGGCACCAGGCCGGGGGCCGGGATGGCGCCGAGGTGCACGACGGCGTCGATGTGGTCGTACCGGTCGTCCACGCTCGTGAGCGCCTGGGCGACCTGGCCGTAGTCGGTCAGGTCGACCTTGACGAAGACGACGCCCTCGACGGGGTCGGGGCTGGGGACGCGGTCGAGCAGGACGACCTCGTAGCCGTGGCCGGCGAGGTCGCGGACGACGGCGCGGCCGAGCTTGCCGCTGCCGCCGGTGACGGCGACTCGGGTGGTGGGGGTGCGGGGAGACGACATCGTCGGCCCTTTCTGCCGGACGCCCGGCGGGTCTGGGGGTGCGCGGATCGGGCTCCGCGCCTCCGTCGTTTCTACTAGCCGGCGGGCCTCCGTGGTCGGGCGCGGCGGGTCGGGCCGACTCCGTCCCGACGCCCGGGAGGCGCGGCGGGGGTCCGCATCCGCTGGGAGCCGTGTCGGACGTGCCGGGTAGCTTCGGCCTGACCGGGGTCGACCGTCGGCCCCCGAGAGAGGCCCTCATGAGCACGCCCACGAACCCCGCGAACCACGACGCCGACGAGCGCACCGACCCGGCGGCCGTGCACGGCGACAGCCCCGAGGAGGTCGAGCTGAACGGCGAGTCCCCGGCCGACGAGGCCGCCGTCGAAGGCGCCGTCGACCAGGTCGACGGGCTCCTCGGCGGCCCGGGACGCGTCGCCTGAGCCGTCGGGCCGGTCGACGCGTCAGCCGATCGGCTGCAGCGAGTGGAAGGCGGTGCCGTGGTAGACGAGCGGCGCCGCCGTGTCGTCGACCCGGGCGCCGAGCACCTGCAGGATGACCACGACGTGGTCGCCGGCGGGCACCTCGCGGTGCACCACGCACTCGAGCCGCAGCGGGGTGCCCGACACCAGGACGGCCCCGTCGTCGGTGACGACGTGGTCGACGTCGGCGAACCGGGCGGCGCGCGTGCGCGACGAGAGCTGACGACAGAGCAGGCCCTGGTCGGCGGCGAGCACCGAGACGCCGAGGCGCGGCGCCGTGCGCAGGCGGGCCCAGGTCGCCGAGTCCTGACGTGCGGAGAACGTCACCATCGGCGGGTCGAACGAGGCCCCGACCGTGAAGCTCGAGACGACCATGCCGTCCGGGCCGTCGACCCCGGTGGCGGCGAGCGCGGCGACCCCGCTCGGGAAGGCGGCGAACGCCGAGCGTTCGACCGGGTCGAGCGACGTGGTGCGGGTCATCGGGGCTCCCGTCGAGAGATGTGAACCAGTTGGTTCATCGCGACGTTAGCCGTCCGGTGTTTCATCCGGATTACGAGGTGTTCCAATCACCTGGAAGTCACCCACCACCTCGGGCATCGTCCGAGGTACGGTGTAGTGCGCTCACCGGCTGGTTACCGGGGCGCCCGTTCCCGTCAAGCGGCCGACGAACGCAGCGTGGTCTCCTGATCCGACTTCGTGAGGTCCTCGGCCGTGGGTCCGGTGGGCACGCCCTGGTCCGAGCTCCGCTCGTCGACCGGGGCGTGCCCTCTTCTCGTCCCGGAGGTCGTCGCGGACCGCGCGTCCTCGGGGTCGCGAGTCGCGCCTCCTCGTGATTTACTTGAGTCCCCCTCACCTCGTGGAGGTTCAGGGCACGAGGCGGGGGACCGGTCGCGGGAGCGTCGTCGCGCTCCCGCGGCCGGACGACCCGTCCGTGGTCGTCGCCCTCGGACCGGTGGATGGTGCAGGGTTGACTCATCATGTCGCCCGCTCCCGTCGCCCCCCTCGCCGCCCTGCTCCCCTCGACGCCGGGCGCCGACTCGTACGACGCCGACGCGGCGTACACGGCCTTCGCCGAGTGGGCCGAGTCGCGGGGGCTGCCCCTCTACCCGGCCCAGGACGAAGCGATGATGGAGCTCGTCGGAGGCGCGTCGGTGATCCTCAGCACGCCGACCGGCACGGGCAAGTCGCTCGTCGCGGCCGGCGCCCACTTCGTCGCCCTGAGCCAGGGCGGGCGGTCGTACTACACGGCCCCGATCAAGGCCCTGGTCAGCGAGAAGTTCTTCGCGTTGGTCGAGCTCTTCGGGCCCGAGAACGTCGGCATGGTGACCGGCGACTCGTCGGTGAACTCCGACGCGCCGATCATCTGCTGCACGGCCGAGATCCTCGCGAACCTGGCCCTGCGGCACGGGGCCGACGCCGCCGTCGACCAGGTCGTGATGGACGAGTTCCACTTCTACGGCGACCAGTCGCGCGGGTGGGCCTGGCAGGTGCCGCTGTTGCTGCTGCCGCGTGCGCAGTTCCTGCTGATGTCCGCGACGCTGGGTGACGTCACCCGCATCACCGACGACCTCGCGCGGCGCACCGGTCGGCCCGTGGCGCGGGTCACGGGTGTCGAGCGTCCCGTGCCGTTGCACTACTTCTACGCGCAGACGCCCGTGCAGGAGACGGTCGAAGAACTGCTCTCGACCGGCGAGGCGCCCGTCTACGTCGTGCACTTCTCCCAGGCCGCGGCGCTCGAGCGGGCGCAGGCGCTGTCGAGCATCAAGGTCGCCAGCCGCGAGCAGCGCGACGAGATCGCCGAACTGATCGGCGGCTTCCGGTTCAGCACCGGGTTCGGCAAGACCCTCAACCGCCTGGTGCGGTCGGGCATCGGCGTGCACCACGCGGGCATGCTGCCCAAGTACCGTCGCCTCGTCGAGCAACTGGCGCAACGCGGCCTGCTGCGGGTCATCTGCGGCACGGACACGCTCGGCGTCGGCATCAACGTGCCGATCCGCACGGTGTTGCTGACGGCGCTGACCAAGTTCGACGGCACCCGCATGCGCCAGGTCAGCGCGCGAGAGTTCCACCAGATCGCCGGGCGGGCCGGTCGCGCGGGCTACGACACCTCGGGTACGGTCACGCTGCAGGCGCCCGAGCACGAGATCGACAACCTCAAGCAGATCGAGCGGGCGGGCGACGACCCGAAGAAGAAGCGCAAGATCGTCCGCAAGAAGGCGCCCGACGGCTTCGTGTCCTGGGGCGAACCCAGCTTCACCAAGCTCATCGCCGCCGAGCCGGAGGCCCTGACCTCGCACATGCAGGTCACCCACGCCATGCTGCTCAACGTCATCGGGCGCGGCGGCGACGTCTTCGCCAACGTGCGCTCGCTGGTCTTCGACAACCACGAGCCCCTCGCCAAGCAGTACGCCATGGCCCGGCAGGCCATCTCGATCTACCGCACGCTGCGCACCGCCGAGGTCGTCGTACAAGAGGCCTCGCCCGACGGAGGCGCCCCGACCATCCGCCTGACCGTCGACCTGCAGGCCAACTTCGCCCTGAACCAGCCGTTGTCGCCCTTCGCCCTGGCGACCTTCGAGGTGCTCGACGTCGAGTCGCCCACCTACGCCCTCGACATGGTGTCCGTGGTCGAGGCCACCCTCGACGACCCCCGGCCGATCCTGTCGCAGCAGCAGTTCAAGGCCCGCGGCGAGGCCGTCGCCGCGATGAAGTCCGAGGGCATCGAGTACGACCAGCGCATGGAACTCCTCGAAGAGGTCACCTGGCCCAAGCCGCTCGACGAGTTGCTGACCGCCCTGTTCGAGACGTACGCGGCCTCGCAGCCCTGGATCGGCGACTTCGCGCTCAGCCCCAAGTCGGTCGTGCGCGACCTGTACGAGCGCGCCATGACGTTCGGCGACTTCGTGGCCTTCTACGGGTTGGCCCGCTCCGAGGGGCTCGTGCTGCGCTACCTGTCCGACGCCTTCCGTGCGTTGCGGCAGACGGTGCCGGACGAGGCGAAGACCGACGAGCTGGTCGACGTCATCGAGTGGCTCGGCGAACTCGTCCGGCAGGTCGACTCCAGCCTGCTCGACGAGTGGGAAGAGATGGTGAACCCGAGCGAGCTCGAGGCCCACGACGAGATCGTGCCCCCGACGCTCCGCAACCTCACCGCCAACGCGCGGGCCTTCCGGATCATGGTGCGCAACGAGCTGTTCCGTCGCGTCGAACTCGCCGCCCGCGACGACGCGGACGCCCTCGGGGCCCTCGACGCGGGCTCGGGCTGGGACGCCGACCGCTGGGGCGAGGCCCTCGACCGGTACTACGACGAGTACGACTCCATCGGCACGGACGCCGCGGCCCGGGGCCCACAGATGCTCCAGGTGGAGCAACTGCCCACGGTGTGGCGGGTACGGCAGATCCTCGCCGACCCCGAGGGCGACCACGACTTCGGCATCTCGGCCGTGGTCGACCTCGCCTCGAGCGACGAGCGAGGCGAGGCCGTCGTGACCGTCACGGCCGTCGGGCCGGCCTCCGAGCGGAGCCGACCGTCACCCGTCGAGGGGTAATCTCGTAGGGTCGCGCCCCACCCCGGCAGCCGACCAGCTCCACCCGCGTTCCACCACGAAGAGGTCGCCATGTCTCGTCTGTCCGGCAAAGTCGCCATCGTCACCGGGGCAGCCTCGGGCATCGGCGAGGCGATCGTCCGTCGGTTCGCCGACGAGGGGGCCCGGGTCGTCGCGACCGACATCGTCGACGGGGCGGCCGTGGCCGCCGAGACGGGGGCCGAGTTCGTGCAGCACGACGTCGCCAACGGCGGCGACTGGAAGCGCGTCATGGACCGCATCGCCGAGCACTACGGCCGACTCGACGTGCTGGTCAACAACGCCGGCATCGTCTCGGGTCAGTCGATCGACGTCACCCAGCTCGAGAGCTGGAACCGCGTCTTCGCGGTCAACGTCACCGGCGTCATGCTCGGCACGCGCTTCGCCATCGAGCAGATGCGCGCGAACCCCGACGGCGAGGGCGGGTCGATCATCAACCTGGCTCCGGCGACGTCCTTCCTCGGCTTCGGTGACGACGCGGCCTACACGGCGAGCAAGCACGCGCTGGTCGGGCTCACCCGGTCGAGTGCCGCACACGCCGCCCAGGAGGGCTGGAACATCCGCATCAACTCGCTCCACCCCGGCCCGACCGACACCGCCCTGTTCCGCCGTCAGGTCGAGGCCCAGCCGCAGGTGCTCGACGCGTTCCGCGCGATGAGCCCGCGGGGTCGACTCGCCAAGCCCGACGAGGTCGCCGGGCTCGCCCTGCACCTCGCGAGCGACGACTCGGCCTTCTCGACCGGCGCCCAGTTCGTCGTCGACGGCGGGCTGTCGAGCACGCACCCCTCGATGTAGCCGGGCTGCGCTGCGCTGCGCTGCTTGCCTCGCGCGGTGCGGCACCGCGATTCGTGCACGGCACCGCGTCTAGATCAGGTGCGGTGCACGATTCGCGGTGCGGCGCGGCGCGGTGCAGTGCGGTGCGGGCGGGGCGGGTCAGAAGAGCGTCGCCGGAGGCGCGGACGGGGTCGCCGGCGCCGCGATCGGGTCGGTCGTGGCGACCGGTGCCCCCGGCCAGCCGGGCCCGGACGGCACGTCGGTGCGGTTCTGGAACGCCGTGGCCGCGCCCCGGGCCCGCACGTCGGCCGCCTCGTTCATCTCGTGGCCGACGTGGCCGCGGACCCACTCGAAGCGCACCTTCCGCCCGGCCAGGGCGGCGTCGAGCTCCTTGAGGATCTCGACGTTGAGCACGGGCTTGCCGTCGGCCTTCCGCCAGCCCTTGCGCTTCCAGCCGGGCATCCACTCGGTGCAGGCCTTGATCGTGTACTGGCTGTCGCACAGGATGTGCAGGTCGTCGTCGGTGCCGGCCGTGGCGCGCAGCAGCTCGAGCACGGCGGTGAGCTCGCCCTGGTTGTTGGTGGCACGCGGCCAACCGCCGGCCGCCCACCGCTCGTCGTCGACGTACCAGGCCCATCCGGCGGGGCCGGGGTTGCCGAGGGCCGATCCGTCTGCTGCGGCGGTGATGGTCATGCGGGGTGCTCCTTGCGTCGACGGGTTGCCGGTCCACGGTAACGTGCCGGGCGCGACCGACCGGACCCGCGCCTCCTGCGGGGGTGTCGGCGATCGCCCGGTGGGGTGGCGCCCGCCCGGGGTCAGCCGTTGTGGTCGGGGTGCGACCCGGTGCGCTCGCCGGTCTCGATGCCCGCGACGGCGGCGAGGTCGCCGGCGTCGAGCTCGAAGCCGAAGACGTCGAGGTTGGCGCGGATGCGCGACGGCGTGACCGACTTCGGGATCACGACGAGCCCCTGCTGCAGGTGCCAGCGGATCGTCACCTGGGCCGGGGTGACCCCGTGCTTCGCGCCGATGCGCACCAGGGCGGCGTTGTCCAGGATGCGCCCTCGCGCCAGCGGCGACCACGCCTCGGTGACGATGCCGTGGGTGGCGTCGAAGTCGCGCAGCTCGCGTTGCTGCAACCACGGGTGCGCCTCGACCTGGTTGATGGCCGGCACGACGTCGGTCTCGGCCATCAGGCGCTCGAGGTGCGCGATCTGGAAGTTGCTCACGCCGATCGAGAGCGCGCGGCCCTCGGCCCGGATCGTCTCGAGCGCGCGGTAGGTCTCGACGTACTTGTCCTGCCGCGGAGCCGGCCAGTGGATGAGGTAGAGGTCGACGTGGTCGGTGCCGAGCTTCGTCAGGCTCTCGTCGAACGAGCGGAGCGTCTCGTCGTAGCCGTGCGCGGTGTTCCAGACCTTGGTCGTGAGGAACACCTCGTCGCGCGGCACGCCCGAGGCCCGCAGGGCCCGTCCCACGCCCCGCTCGTTGGCGTAGAACTCGGCCGTGTCGAGATGGCGGTACCCCTCGGCGAGGGCGGTCTCGACCACCCGCTCGGCCTCGTCGTCGGCGACCTTGTAGACGCCGAGGCCGAGCTGCGGGATCGTGCGGCCGTCGTTGAGGGTGATCTGGGGCACGTCGATGGAGGGCATGCCCCAACTCTGCCAGCGACCGGACGACGCGTGTCGCACGCGGCGGGCGACCGTCCGGTGAACGGTGCGTGCCGGGCCCGTCGCCCGATGGACGAGGAGGCGCGGGTCAGCTCGTCTGGACCGGCACCGGTTCGGTGTCGGGCAGGGGGCTGGCGTCACGGCCGCGGAGATCGGGCAGCGCCTTGTGGAACGCGGCCCCGACGATCATGCCGACGAAGGCGAAGCAGGCGGCGACGATGAGCCCGCCCTGGCCGCCGACGTGGTCGATCGCGAAGCCGGCGATGGCCGAACCCAGGGCCGAGCCGATCAGCTGGCCGGTGCCGGCCCAGCCGTAGGCCTCGGCCGTGTCGCTGAACTTCACGCTCGACGAGACGATCGCGAACATCACGGCCAGGGCGGGTGCGATGCCGACGCCCGCGATCAGCAGCGTGATGCTGATCGGCCAGAGGCCCGTCGCGAAGATCGCGAGGGTCATGCCCACGAACACGATGGCGATGCGGCGGGCGAGCGCCCACGGGCCGACCGGGACGTGCCCGAGGGCGAGACCGCCGACCAGCGACCCCGCGGCGAAGATCGCCAGGGCGATGCCCGAGTCGGCGCTCCCCTCGCCGAAGAGCGCGACGACGCCCGCCTCGACCGCGGCGCAGGCGCCGATGAGCAGGAATCCGGCGACGGTCGCGAGCAGCACGGTCGGCCGGGCCAGCACCTTGCCGAAGGCCCGCTTGCTGCGGGGGATGCGGACGCGTCCGACCTCGGGCGAGGCGATGAACCAGATGCCGCCGCCGACCAGGAACGCGGCCGCGAGCCAGATCGCCTCTCGCGTGCCGACCTGCGTGCCGACGAAGGTCGTGATGACCGGACCGGCGACCCAGATGATCTCTTGCGCGGACGCGTCGAGGGAGAAGAGGGGGGTGAGCTGGTTCGAGGTGACCATCTTCGGGTAGATGGTGCGGACGGCCGGCTGGATGGGGGGCACGCTGAGGCCCGTCACGAAGCCGAGCGCCATGAACACCGGCACCGAGAAGTCGTACAGGGTGAAGGTGACCATCGTGATGAGGCAGACCACCAGGGTCAGGGTGAGCACGGGGCGCATCGCCCAGCGGCCCATCCACCGGCTGGTGAGCGGCCCCGAGATCGCCTGACCGATGCTCGTCGCGGCGAGGACGAGACCGGCCGCGGCGTACGAGTGGTGGACGTGCTCGACGTGCAGCAGGAACGCGAGCGACAGCATGCCGAACGGGAAGCGCGCGGTCAGCTGGGCCGCGATGATGCGCGAGACGCCGGGCGTCTTCAGCAGGGTCGAATAGGTGCTCACGAGGGGACAAGTCTACGAGTGGGTCCGCGGTCCGCGACACGCCGTGGTCCCGAACTGGGGACATCCGTCGACGAGTGTCGGTGGTGGGGACGAACATGTGGAGAACGGCCCAGAACCGGGGAGAACCGCCCCCGTTCTGTGCAAAACGTGTGCGGTTCCCTGTGGACAACTCCGCGAGACGAACTACAGGCGTGTAACACCGCATCTAGTTGTGGGGGCAACCCCGGGCCACTAGATGTAGTATCGAGGAGTCGCCACGGGCACCACGACCCGCAGGCTCACGAACCACCGATCCGGCCTCAGGGGCCGGCCAGAACACAGGGGATCCCATGGCCATCACCGTCTACACCAAGCCGTCCTGCGTCCAGTGCACGGCCACCTACCGAGCCCTCGACAACAAGGGAATCGAGTACGACGTGCTCGACGTCACGGCCGACGACGCCGCCCTCGAGAAGGTCCGCGCCCTCGGCTACATGCAGGCCCCCGTGGTCATCGCCGACGACGACCACTGGAGCGGTTTCCGCCCCGACAAGATCGCCGCGCTGGCCGCCAAGGTCGACTAGTCGACCGGGCGCGCAGCGCCCCACCAGTCGGATGACCCGGGGCTCGGGCCCACACCACGTCGGAGGCGAGGACTCGTCATGACGAACGAACTCGTCTACTTCTCGAGCGTCTCGGGCAACACCGACCGCTTCGTCAAGAAGCTCGGCCTGCCGGCCCGGCGCATCCCGCTGTTCCCGTCCGAGCCACCGCTCCACGTCCGTGACCCCTACGTCCTCGTCCTGCCGACCTACGGTGGCGGCGAAGGACGAGGCGCCGTCCCGAAGCAGGTCATCCGGTTCCTCAACGACGAGGGCAACCGGCGCCTCATCCGAGGCGTGATCGCGGCGGGCAACACCAACTTCGGAGAGGGCTACTGCCTGGCCGGTGACATCGTCGCCGCCAAGTGCGACGTTCCCCTTCTCTACCGTTTCGAAGTCTTCGGAACACCAGACGACGTACAAGCCGTACACACAGGATTGGAAGAATTTTGGACGCAGCAGTCGATGACCTCGAAGTGATCGCCGCCCCGGGGCAGGGTCTCAGCTCGGGGATGGACTACCACTCCCTGAACGCGATGCTGAACCTCTACGGTCCGTCCGGCGAGATCCAGTTCGAGAAGGACCGCGAGGCGGCGAAGCAGTACTTCCTGCAGCACGTCAACCAGAACACGGTCTTCTTCCACAACCTGCGTGAGCGTCTCGACTACCTCGTCGAGAACGAGTACTACGAGCTCGCCACCATCGAGCAGTACGACTTCGCCTTCATCGAGAAGCTGAACGACCTCGCCTACTCGAAGAAGTTCCGCTTCCAGACCTTCCTCGGCGCGTTCAAGTACTACACCTCGTACACGCTCAAGACGTTCGACGGCAAGCGCTACCTCGAGCGCTTCGAGGACCGCGTCGTCATGACCGCCCTCGGCCTCGCCCAGGGCGACGAGAAGCTGGCCGTCGACCTCGTAGAAGAGATCATCGCGGGCCGGTTCCAGCCGGCCACGCCGACCTTCCTCAACACGGCGAAGGCCCAGCGCGGCGAGCTCGTCAGCTGCTTCCTGCTGCGCATCGAAGACAACATGGAGTCCATCTCGCGCGGCATCAACTCGTCGCTGCAGCTGTCGAAGCGCGGTGGCGGCGTCGCCCTGTCGCTCTCGAACATCCGCGAGGCCGGCGCCCCGATCAAGCAGATCGAGAACCAGTCGTCGGGCATCATCCCCGTCATGAAGCTGCTCGAAGACAGCTTCAGCTACGCCAACCAGCTCGGTGCCCGCCAGGGTGCCGGTGCGGTGTACCTCAGCGCACACCACCCCGACATCATGCGGTTCCTCGACACCAAGCGGGAGAACGCCGACGAGAAGATCCGCATCAAGACGCTGTCCCTCGGCGTCGTCGTGCCCGACATCACGTTCGAGCTCGCCAAGAACAACGAAGACATGTACCTCTTCTCGCCGTACGACGTCGAGAAGGTCTACGGCGTCCCCTTCGGCGACGTCGCGATCAGCGAGAAGTACCGCGAGATGGTCGCCGACTCGCGCATCAAGAAGACCAAGATCAAGGCGCGCGACTTCTTCCAGACGATCGCCGAGATCCAGTTCGAGTCGGGTTACCCCTACATCGTGTTCGAGGACACGGTCAACAAGGCGAACCCGATCAAGGGTCGCATCAACATGTCGAACCTGTGCTCCGAGATCCTGCAGGTCAACACGCCGACGACCTTCAACGAAGACCTCTCGTACAACGAGATCGGCAAGGACATCAGCTGCAACCTCGGCTCGATGAACATCGCCCTGTCGATGGACGCCCCCGACCTCGGCAAGACCGTCGAGACCGCGATCCGTGGCCTCAGCGCCGTCAGCGACATGAGCCACATCACGTCGGTCCGCTCGATCGAGGTCGGCAACGACCAGTCGCACGCCATCGGCCTCGGCCAGATGAACCTGCACGGCTACCTCGCCCGCGAGCGGGTGCACTACGGCACGCCCGAGGCGATCGACTTCACGAACATCTACTTCTACACGGTGCTGTTCCACGCCCTGCGCGCCTCGAACACCATCGCGATCGAGCGTGGCGTCACCTTCGGCGGCTTCGAGGACTCGACCTACGCGTCGGGCACCTTCTTCGACAAGTACACCGAGACCGAGTGGAAGCCCGAGACCGAGCGGGCGGCGGCACTGTTCGCCGACGCCGGCGTCGCCATCCCCACGCAGGACGACTGGCTCGCGCTCAAGGCCAGCATCATGCAGCACGGCATCTACAACCAGAACCTCCAGGCCGTGCCGCCGACCGGGTCGATCTCGTACATCAACCACTCGACGTCGTCGATCCACCCGATCGCGTCGAAGATCGAGATCCGCAAAGAGGGCAAGCTCGGTCGCGTGTATTATCCGGCGCCGTTCATGACGAACGACAACCTCGAGTACTACACCGACGCCTACGAGATCGGGCCCGAGAAGATCATCGACACCTACGCCGCGGCGACGCAGCACGTCGACCAGGGCCTGTCGCTCACGTTGTTCTTCAAAGACACGGCGAGCACGCGCGACATCAACAAGGCGCAGATCTACGCATGGCGCAAGGGCATCAAGACGATCTACTACATCCGCCTCCGCCAGCTCGCGCTCGAGGGCACCGAGGTCGACGGCTGCGTCAGCTGCATGCTCTAGGCGCTTCGCCTCGAGTCCTTGCGCCATCCGGCGCGGGCCGGTCTCGACGACCGGCCCGCGCCTCCTGAACTCACATTCCTGCTCCTGAAAGGCACGTCATGACCCTCACCGATCCGGTCCACGCCACCGGCAAGTCGGTCCCGCTGATCTCGTCGGTCAGTGCGATCAACTGGAACCGCATCCACGACGACAAGGACGTCGAGGTCTGGAACCGGCTGGTCAACAACTTCTGGCTGCCCGAGAAGATCCCGCTGTCGAACGACGTCCAGTCGTGGAACACCCTCACGCCCGAAGAGCAGCAGATGACGATGCGGGTCTTCACCGGCCTGACGCTGCTCGACACCATCCAGGGCACCGTCGGCGCGATCAGCCTGATCCCCGACGCGATCACCCCGCACGAAGAAGCCGTCTACACGAACATCGCGTTCATGGAGTCGGTGCACGCCAAGAGCTACTCGTCGATCTTCTCGACCCTCGCGTCGACCCCCGAGATCGACGACGCCTTCCGCTGGTCGACCGAGAACGTCAACCTGCAGAAGAAGGCCCAGATCGTCCTCGACTACTACACGGGCGACGACCCTCTGAAGCGCAAGGTCGCCTCGACGCTGCTCGAGTCGTTCCTGTTCTACAGCGGCTTCTACCTGCCGATGTACTGGTCGTCGCGCGCCAAGCTGACCAACACGGCCGACCTCATCCGCCTCATCATCCGCGACGAGGCCGTGCACGGGTACTACATCGGCTACAAGTTCCAGAAGGGTCTCGAAGGCGCCTCGGACGAGCGCAAGCAAGAGATCAAGGACTACACGTTCAACCTGCTCTTCGAGCTCTACGAGAACGAGATCCAGTACACGCAAGACCTCTACGACGGCGTCGGCCTCAGCGAAGACGTCAAGAAGTTCCTGCACTACAACGCCAACAAGGCGCTGATGAACCTCGGCTACGAGCCGATGTTCCCCAAAGAGACGACCGACGTGAACCCGGCGATCCTGTCCGCGCTCTCGCCGAACGCCGACGAGAACCACGACTTCTTCTCGGGGTCGGGTTCGTCGTACGTCATCGGCAAGGCCGTCAACACCGAAGACGAGGACTGGGACTTCTGACCCACCCCCGCACCACGCAACAGGCGTCGCCCATCCCGGGCGGCGCCTGTTCTGCGTCCGGTCCGACCTCGCTCGGCCTCAGTCGGCGAGCAGCGCCGCACGAATCGCGGCGATGCCGATCCGCACCTCGGCGAACGAGGTGCTGAGCGGCGACAGTCCGATGCGCAGCGCGTCGGGGTTGCGGAAGTCAGGGACGACACCGGCCTCCCAGAGCCGCGCCACGATCGACCGGAACGAGTCGTGCGTGATCGTGACGTGGCTGCCGCGGCGGTCCGGTTCGCGAGGCGTCGCGACGGTCACCCCGAGCGGCACGAGCCAGGCGTCGACGAGGTCGAAGGCGTAGTCGGTCAGGGCGAGCGACTTCGACCGGATGGCATCGATGCCGGCCTCGTCGATCAGGTCGAGCATGTCGTGCATCGCGAGCATGCCCATCACCGGGGGAGTGCCGCTGATGAACCGCCGGATGCCGGTCGCCGGCTGGTACCCGTCGGCCATGGCGAACACGTCGGCGGCGCCCATCCACCCCTGGATCGGCTGGTCGAGCTCGGGCAGCAGCGAGGCGCGGGCGTAGACGAACGCGGGGGCTCCCGGCCCACCGTTCAGGTACTTGTAGGTGCAGCCGACGGCGAGGTCGACGCCCCACTCGTCGAGCTGCATCGGCACGACGCCGACGCTGTGGCAGAGGTCGGCCAGCACGAGACCGCCCGCCTCGTGCACGAGCGTCGTGATCGCGGGCAGGTCGACCAGCCAGCCCGATCGATACGACACGTGGTTCACCAGCAGCAGTGCGGTGTCGGGCCCGACGACGTCGCGCACCTGCGACACGGTCACGCCGGTCGCCTTGTCGACGGCGATCCAGCGGATCGTGGCCCCGTGCTCGCGGGCGATGCCCTCGACGACGAAGCGGTCGGTCGGGAACTGGTCGTCGTCGATGACGATCTCGTGGCGGTCGGGCCGGGCCCGCAGGCCCGCGCGGATCGCCTTGTAGAGCAGCACGGTCGTCGAGTCGGCCACGACCGTCTGGCCCGGGGCGGCACCGAGGCAGGCCGCCGCGATGCGGTCGCCGAGCTCGGTCGGCAGGGCCATCCAGCGTTCGTCCCACGAGCGGATCAACCGCGTGCCCCAGGCGCCCTCGACGAACTCGGACAGCCGCGACAGCGTGGCGGTCACGGGCCGCCCGAGCGAGTTGCCGTCGAGGTACGACACCACGTCGACGGCCGGTACGAACCGGTCGACGTACGACGCCAGCGGGTCGGTGGCGTCGAGCGGGCCGGCGGGATGCGCCGAGGCCTGCTCGTCGGGGTCGGTGGCGTCGAAGGGGTAGGCGAGCGGATCGGTCATCGGGTCTTCTCCTCGAGGGCGACGGCGAGCAGCTCGTCGGCGGTCAGTGCGGTCGCGCGGGCGAGCCAGGCGGCCCGTTCGTCGGAGGCCGCGGAGGCGCGGGGCGCGTCGGCGATCCAGGTCACGCGGGTGAACGGCAGGCGCGCACCGCCGGTGGGCCCGGCGACGTCGGGGGCGAGGGCGTCGAGCAGGCCAGCCAGCCCGAAGCCGGCCCGACCCATCGCGCGCAGCTCGCGTTCGTTCACCCCGAGCGGAAGGTCGCCGTTGCCGAGGTCGGTGCCGTAGAGCACCCGGCCCCCGGCGGCCCGGAACCGCGACAGGTTGTCGACGGCCGTCTCGTGCGCGACCCCACCGAGACCGTAGCCATGGATGTCGAGCGTGCTCACCCACGTCGTGGACGCGGCCAGCCGGGCGATGAGGTCGTCGTCGAGCCGTTCGCTGAAGGGCGTGTGGGCGAGCCGGTCGACCCCGGCGTCGGCCGCGCGTGCCGCCTGGCCGACGCCCTGGACGTGGGCGACCACGGGCAGGTCGAGCCCGTGTGCGGCGTCGACGACGGCGGCCAGCATCGCGTCGTCGAGGACGGGGCCGACGTCGGAGTTCAGGGCGACCTTGACGATCGAGGCGCCGAGGGCGTGCTGCTGCTCGACGAGCCGGGCCGCGCGGCGCAGCCGGGTCGAGGCGCAGAGGCCGCCGACCGGGAGGGAGGCGCGGGGCGGCGCCCAGCCCGCCCGGCTCGGGTACCCGCCCGGCGCCGTGATCAACCCGCCGGCGATCGCCACCTCGGGCCAGCCGTCGCGACCCGACCGGCCGAGCCAGCCGGAGGCGACCGTCGGGTCCCACCCGAGGTCGACGACCCGCGAGATGCCGCCGACGGGCAGCTGCGTGGCGTCGATCAAGCCGAGGTGGACGTGCGAGTCGGTGAAGGGGGCGAGCACGGTGCCCGGCACGTGGGGCAGCTCGGCGCCGGCCAGGGTGTCGGCGTCGTGCGCGTCGGCCGATCCGGCGAAGACCACGCCGTGGGCGTCGAGGCGCAACAGGCTGCGACCGGACCACCGGCCCGACCAGGCGTGGTCGACCGTGACGAGCCGCGCCTCCTGGTCCATGACCCGACCCTATTCGTGCGTGCTGCCCGTGCCCTGCAGGCCCGCCCGCGTCCGGGGACGACGAGGCGGGCTCGCAGGGTGGGTGACGACGAGGCGGGCTCGCAGGGTGGGTGCCGAGGAGGCGCGACTCAGCCGGGCAGGACGGCCCGCGAGCACCGCGCCACGTAGGGCAGGCGGATGAGGTCGGCGCCGCGGGTGTCCGGGTGCGTGTCGAGCAGCCGCTCGACGTCGCGCAGCAGGGCCGCGCGGTCGTCGGGCGAGAGCGTGATGACGTAGCTGCGCGACGCGATCATGGCGAGGAACTCGTCGCGACCCAGCTCGTGCACCCAGGGGACGTCGTACCGCTCGACGGTGCCGAACGGCGCACCGACGACGGGGGCGTCCGACCCCATGTCGCGCTCGCGGGGTTGGCGCATCACCCGGCTGAGCTCCGCCAGCCACGGCACGGACTCGTCGCGGATGTTCCAGACGAGGCCGAGGGTGCCGCCGGGACGCAGGACGCGGGCGATCTCGGGCACGGCGCGGGCGGGGTCGACCCAGTGCCAGGCCTGCGCGACGAGGACAGCGTCCACCGAGTCGTCGCCGAGGGGGATGTCCTCGGCCGACCCGGCGACCGACGTCGCTCCGGGGACGACCTGCTCGAGGGTCGCGCGCATGCCCGGCGACGGCTCGACGGCCGTGACCGACGGGGCACGGTCGAGCAGCAGACGGGTGAGCTTGCCCGTGCCCGCCCCCAGGTCGACCACGTGACAGGCGCCCTCGGGCAGCAGCCAGTCGACGGCGTCGAGGGGGTACGACGGGCGACCCCTCTCGTAGACGTCGGCGGCCAGCCCGAACGAGGCGGCGAGGTCGGAATCGGGTCGTGCGGGGTCGAAGCCGTGGGCGGCCGGATCGAACCCCTCCTGCAGTGGTTGATGTGTCACCGGAACACTGTCGCACGTCACGATCCGTCACACACCCTCTGTTACGTCGGCCTCGGGCGCAGCATGGAGGGGATGACTTCCTCGCTGCCTCCGACCCCTTCGTCCCCGCGTCCGACCCGTCCCCTGCGGGTCGTCGCGGTGTCCGGCACCCTCAGCACGCCGTCGAAGACCGACGCCCTCGTGCACGAGATCGTGACGGCGCTGGGCGACGTCCTGCCGATCGAGGCGCACGTCATGCGGGTCAGCGAACTCGGCCCCCTGTTCGCCGGCGCGCTCACCCGGGACCAGCTCGACGAGCGGGTCGAGCGCGAGCTGGTCGCCATCGAGACCGCCGACCTGCTGATCGTCGCCTCGCCCGTCTACCGCGCCTCCTTCACCGGGCTGTTCAAGCACCTGTTCGACTTCGTCGAGCAGTACGCGCTCGTGGACGTGCCCGTGCTGCTCGCCGCGACGGGGGGCAGCGAGCGCCACGCGCTGATCATCGAGCACGCGTTGCGACCGCTCTTCGGGTTCTTCCAGGCCCTCACCCTGCCGCTGGGCGTCTACGCGCACACGACCGACTTCACGGCGACCGGAGGCGCGGAGAAGTACGCGGTCACGGCCCCTCTGCTGCAGGAGCGCATCCGCCACGCGATCCAGCGCGGCCTGCCGCTGATCCGCTCGAGCATCGCCGAGAAGGGGCGCATCGAGCAGACCCTCGACGACGGCGACGCGCGCGACGAACTGACGGTCGGCGACCTGCGCGCCGACGAGCTCGACGTCACGACCCCGACGCGCCTGTTCAGCTGAGCGCGACCCGAAGGCGGGGCAGCCGCTCCGGGATGCCCACCGGTATCGTGATCGTCGTGAACCCCGACCCGACTCCCCGTGGCCCGTCCGTCGCCCGCGCCGAGATCCGCGACAGCGAGGCACAGCGCCGTCTCGGCCTGTTGCCCTCCGGCGTGCTGCCGGGGCGTGCGGCCCGATGGGTGGACGACGGCGTGGACGACCTGTCCGTGCTCGCGCTCGCCGAGGCACAGACCAGCACCGACGACGCCCGTGAGGCGCTCCTCGCCCAGGCGGCCGTCGACCTCGGCCTCGGCTTCGGCTCGGTGCGCGAGGCGCGTGCCCATCACGGTCAGCGCGTCGTCGAGTCGATGACGGCCGCGTCGGCCCCTGCCGACGCCCTGGGCTTCTCGAACGGCTTCACCGACACCATCGAGGAGTCGGTGCGCGACAGCATCGCCCGCCTCTTCAAGCCCCGCGGCTGATCCGGGGCGTCGACGCGACCGGACGCAGGAGGCGCGGTGCCGGTCGTGACCGGCACCGCGCCTCCTGCGGTCGTGCCGTGGGTCAGGCCTTGCCGACCTCGAGCTCGACGACCGCCCACGAGAGGGCGGGCAGGCGGAGGCGCGCGGTGCCGCCGTCGACCGTGACGCCGGTCAGCGGCACGAGGCCCACGGTGTCCTGCGCGTTCTCGGTGTTGGACGAGAAGCGGTCCCCGCCCTCGGGGACGGCCAGGACCTCGGCGCGGGTGACGCGTCCGCCGCTGAAGCCGCGCAGGGCGACCTCGACGTCGGCCGCCTCGTCGAGACCGCGGTTGGCGAGGAAGAACGCGACCGTGCCGGCCTCCTCGTCGTAGGTGGCGCTGACGTCGACCAGGTCGGCGTCGCCGTACTTCTCGGTGTCGACCTTGTCACTCGTGACGAGGGTGCGCAGGATCTGCCCGGTGGCGAGCGCGGCCATGCGGGCGAACGGCCAGAAGATCGACTGACGCCACGCGGGTCCGCCGGCCTCGCTGCGGATCGGCGCGATGACGTTGACGAGCTGCGCCTGGTTGGCGATCTTGACCCGGTCGCCGTGACGCAGCAGCGAGTTGAGGAACGTTCCGACCACGACCGCGTCGGTGACGTTGTACTGGTCCTCGATCAGCCGGGGGTGCTCGCGCCAGCCCTTCGACACGTTGTGCGGCTGGTCGTCCGAGTCGAGGCCCGTCTGGTACCAGACGTTCCACTCGTCGAACGAGATGTCGACCTGCTTCGTGTGCTTGCCGGCGGCCTTGACGCCGTCGATCGTCGACACGACCTCCTCGATGAACGCGTCCATGTCGACGGCCGTCGCGAGGAAGCTCTTGGCGTCGCCGTCGTGCTCCTGGTAGTACGCGTGCATCGACACGTAGTCGACCTCGTCGTAGGCGTGCGTCAGGACCTCGTGCTCCCAGGTGCCGAAGGTGGGCATGCCGCGGCCCGAGCTGCCGACGGCGACCAGCTCGATCGAGTCGTCGACGAACTTCATGGCCTTGGCGGCCTCCTGGGCGAGGCGGCCGTACTCGGTGGCCGTCTTGTGGCCGATCTGCCACGGGCCGTCGAGCTCGTTGCCGAGGCACCAGAGCTTGATGTCGAAGGGGTCCTTGGCGCCGTTGGCGATGCGGCGGTCGCTCAGCGCGGTGCCGCCGGGGTGGTTGGCGTACTCGACGAGCTCCCGGGCGGCGTCGACGCCCCGGGTGCCGAGGTTGACGGCCTCCATCACCTCGGTGCCGGCGAGCTTCGACCACGCGACGAACTCGTGCAGGCCGAAGGCGTTGGTCTCGACGGTGTGCCAGGCGCCGTCGAGGCGACGGGGGCGCTGGTCGACCGGGCCGACGCCGTCCTCCCAGTCGTACCCCGAGACGAAGTTGCCGCCGGGGTAGCGGATGACGGTGGCGCCGAGCTCCTTGGTGAGGTCGAGGACGTCCTGGCGGAAGCCGTTCTTGTCGGCGGTGGGGTGACCGGGTTCGTAGATGCCGGTGTAGACGCAGCGGCCCATGTGCTCGACGAACGAGCCGAACAGGCGGCGGGGGACCGGGCCGATGGTGAACTCGCGGTCGACGGTGATGCGGGCGGTGGACATGGGTCTCCTAGGTGAGGGGATCGGCGTGCGTGTGGTGGGGACGAGGAGGCGCGGTGCGGCAGGGCGGTCGCGTCCGGGGCGGTCGGATCACTGACCCCCGAACCCGGTGGTCGAGATGCCCTTGATGATCTGCCGCTGGAAGAACAGGAACACGAGGATGAGCGGCAGGGCGGCGAGGACCGCGGCGGCCATGTTCTGCGCGTACTGGATGCCGTAGGCGCTCTCGATGGTCTGCAGGCCGACCGGCAGGGTGAGCAGCGACGCGTCGTTCGTGACGATGAACGGCCACAGGAAGTTGTTCCAGGCGCCGATGAACACGAAGATCGACACCGCGCCGAGGATGGGGCGCGACAGCGGCAGCAGGATCGTGAAGAAGACCCGGATGCGCCCCGCGCCGTCGACGCGGGCTGCGTCCTCGAGCTCGATCGGCACCTGGTCGAAGAACTTCTTCAGCACGAACACCATCGCCGGGGCGATCGCCTGCGGCAGGATGATGCCCCAGTACGTGTCGACCATGTCGAAGGCGAGCATCTGGTAGAAGAGCGGCACGATCAGCACCTGCGGCGGGATGATGATCGACGCGATCGTCGCGACGTACAGCCACTTCTTGCCCCGGAAGTCGAGGCGCGAGAAGGCGTAGGCGACGAGGGCCGAGGTGGCCACGACGATCAACGTGATGACGATCGAGGTGAACAGGCTGTTGAACAGCCACACCGGGATGTTGCCCTGTTCGAGCACCCCGCGGTAGGCGTCCAGCGTGAAGCCGCCGGCCGGGATCCAGGTCTGCGGCGTCGCCGCGGCGTCGGTCTCGCTCTTGAACGAGGTGGCGAGGGACCACAGGAACGGCAGCAGCCAGAGGACGGCGAGCACGACCAGGATGGCCACGCTGAGCACGGCCATCGGGCCGAACGGCTTCTGGCCGGGCTTGTGGCCCTTCCGGCCCCGGCCGGCGGTGGGGGCCGGAAGGGCCACAAG
>NZ_LR733392.1:1729323-1784932 GCF_902506305.1 Frigoribacterium sp. 9N | reverse complement strand
GCAGGTCGGACGTGGGGGCGAGGGCGGGGGCGGTCATTTCTGGGCTCCCTTGCGGTTGCGGGCCGTGATGCTGAACTGCGCGATCGAGATGACGACGATGACCGCGAAGAAGATGTACGAGATCGCCGACGAGTAGCCGAAGCGGTAGCCGGTGAAGCCGGTGTCGAAGATGTACTGCACGGCCGAGCGGGTGCTGCCCGCCGGTCCGCCGGTGGTCATCTGGTAGATCTGGTCGAAGACCTTCAGCGAGGCGAGCACCTGGAGGATGACGATCAGGCCGGTGGTCGGGCCGAGCTGCGGGATGGTGATCGACAGCAGCGACCGCCAGCGTCCGGCGCCGTCGAGCGACGCGGCCTCGTACTGCTGGTCGGGGATGTTCTGCAGGGCGGCGAGGTACAGCAGGAAGTTGAAGCCGACCGTCCACCAGACGGTGGTCGCGACCACGGCGATCATGGCGGTGTCGGGGTCCTGCAGCCAGGCGGGTTGCGGCAGTCCCAGCGTGCCGAGCACGTTGTTGATCGGGCCGAGGGTCGGGCTGTAGAGCTGGATCCAGAACAGCGAGACGACCGTCGAGGCGAGCAGGTACGGCAGGAAGAAGCTCAGCCGCCAGAGCCACTGACCCGGCAGACCGGTGTTGACGAGGATGGCGAGCACGAGCGCCACGACGACGAGCGGGATCGTGCTGAGCACCGTGAACCACAGCGTGTTGAGCATCGAACGCCACATGTCGCCGTCGGCGAAGGCCTCGGCGTAGTTGGCGACGCCGATCAGCTCGCCGCCCTGGCCGGTCAGGCTCTGGCCGGTGAAGCTCAGGTAGAAGCCGTGGAGCAGCGGCCAGACCAGGAACACCGCGAAGAGCACGGTGAACGGAGCGGCGAAGCCCCAGCCGATGCGGTTGTCGGAGGGGCCGGTCCGCTTGCGGGAGGCGCGGCTGCGGTCGGTCGCGCGGGCGTCGGACCGCGCGCGCTCGGCGGTGGCCCGGGGGGCCTTGACCGTGGTGGAGGTCACAGATCGACTCCTTCGTCGTCGTGATGGTCGGGTCGTGCGGAGGGGGAGGAAGGCGGTGTCGGGCGGACGGGGCGGCGATGTCGTGTCGGCGTGGGGGAGGGCACGACGGTCACACCGGAGCCGGCCGCGACAGCTGCGTGTTGACTCGCGCGACGAACCGACGCATGCCGTCGGCCGCGTCGTCCTTGGCGAGGATCACGGACTGGATCGAGTCGAGGAAGTACGTCTGGAAGTCCGAGCCCGAGCCGGTGAACCAGGCGGGCGGGTCGTAGTTCAGGTAGTCCGCCGCCTCGGCGTAGTTCGCCTGCGGCCGCAGCTCGGCGTACTCGGGGCTCTCGACGATCGGCAGGTAGGCCGGGATGTGCCCGGCCGCGGCCCAGGAGATGGAGTCCTTCAGGATGGTCGAGACCATCTTGTAGACGTCCTCGCGCTTGACGTCGTCGACCTCGCTCTGCCTCGGCAGCACGAACGCGTGCGAGTCGGCGTAGACGGCCGGCGTGCCGAAGAGCGTCGGGATGATGCTGCCGTCGAACGGGATGCCCGCGTTCTCGGCGCTCGGGACCTCCCACACGCCGGTGAAGAGCATGCCGCTCTCGCCGCTGACGAACTCGGCGATGCCCGACTGGATGTCGCTGGCCGTGGCCATCGCCGTGCCGTCGGTGAGCTGCTGCATGAACTGGAGCGCGGTGACGGCGGCCTGCTCGTCGTACTCGACCGTGCCGCCCTCCTTCAGCACCATGTCGGCGCCCTGCTGCTTGTAGAACGTGTAGAACATGCGCCACAGCTGCGCGCCGTCGTTGAGGTAGCCCCACGAGGCGCCGTGCTTGCCGGTCACCTGCTGCATGGCGTTCGCGACCTCGAGGAACTGCTCGGGGCTGGTGATCTCGACGAGCTTGCCGTCGGGGCCGAGGGCACCCGCCTGGGCGGCGATGTCGGTGTTGTACAACAGGATGAACGGGTGCGAGTCGAGGGCGACCGAGTACAGGTCGCCGCCGTTGAAGCCCTTCTTCCACACGGCCTCGGCGAAGTCCTCTTCGCGGACGCCGTACGACGCGAGCTTCTCGACGTCCCACGGGTCGAGCAGGCCGCCGGGGGCGTAGCCGGGCACGCGCGAGGCGTGCATGATCGCGACGTCCGGTGCGCGACCGCCGGCCGAGGCCATGGCGAGCTTCGTGTAGTACGGCGTGCCCCAGGCGAGCACGGTCTGCGTCGCGTGGAACCCCGGGTTCTGCTCGTTGGCCTGGTCGATCAGCGCCGACATCTTGATGCCGTCACCGCCGCTGAGCAGGTGCCAGAACTTCAGCTGCGCGACGTCCGTGCCCGAGCCGGTGACCGCCCCGGGCGCACAGCCCGAGAGGCCCGTGGCGACGAACGCCCCGCCGACGAGGGCGGCCGAGCCGAGCAACATGCTGCGGCGGCTGAGGCCGCGGGGGGTGGCGGTGCCGGCGGTGGTGCCCGGACGCGGTGCCGGGGTCGTCCGATGGTTCTCGGTCATCTTCACTCCTTCGTGATGCGTGACGAAAGCGACTATTCCATCGTTGTAACGGATGCGCAAGAGGTTTCCGGCACACCGCCAGGACAGGGCCACAGCGCCAGGCTCTCTTCTGGCGTCGTGCCCCTCTCGTGGTGTCAGGCGCGGCCGCGGGTGCTGGCGCGCACGACGATCTCGTGGGGGACGATCACGAGTTCGGCCGCGCCCTGCCGGTCGGCGATGCGGGCCGCGAGCAGTTCGAGGGTGCGGTCGACGAAGAGGCGCTTGTCGAAGGTGACGGTCGTCAGCGGCGGCACGGAGAACCTCCCGTCGACGATGTCGTCGAAACCGGCGACCGCGACGTCGTCGGGGACCCGCAGGCCCGCCGACGTCAGCGCGCTGACGGCGCCGATGGCGAGCGAGTCGGTGAAGCAGAAGATCGCGTCGGGCCGGTCGCCGCGCTCGACGGCCGCCCGGACGACCGAGAAGGCGTCGGCCGAGGTCCACTCCGGGCACGAGTACTGCAGGGCGTGGTCGAGGGGCAGCCCGGCCTCGGCCATGGCCTGCTCGAAGCCGCGGGTGCGGGCGCGGGCCGTGGCCGTGTCGAACTCGCCGGCCGAGTCGCCGAGGGTCGCGATGCGGCGGTGTCCGGCGGCGATCAGGTGGGCCGTCATGTCGCGGGCCGCGGCGACGCTGTCGACCCGCACCTGGTCGACGAGGGTCTGCTCGACCTCGCCGATGACGACCACGGGCGGCAGCGAGTCGGTGGCCCCCGAGCCGGAGCCGGAGCCGGAGCCGGTGCCGGAGCCGCTGCCGGCGGACGACAGGGCGCTGGCGTCGAGCGTGATCGGGTTGAGGACGAGGCCGTCGACGAGGTGTTCCTTGCCGCGCGAGAGCAGCTCGCCCTCGCGCTCGGGCCGCGAGCCGGTCTGCTCGAGCTGGATCGACCAGCCGCGCTCGTGCGCCTGTTCGACGAACCAGTGCGTCATCTCGGCGCTGTACGGGGTGCTCAGGTCGGGGAACGCCAGGGCGATCGACCCGGTGCGCCCGGTGCGCAGGCCACGCGCGCTGAGGTTCGGCACGTAGTCGAGTTCCGCCAGTGCGCTCTCGACCCGGGTGCGGGTGTCGGGCCGGACGAAGACGACGCCGTTGATCACGTTGGAGACGGTCTTCGGCGACACCCCGGCGAGTGCCGCCACGTCCTTCACCGTCGCGCGCATGCGTTCAGGCTAGTGGCGGCAGGCGCTCAGGCGGAGGCGAGCACCTTGACGATGCGCTGCAGCGAGACGCTCTCGCTCGGCCGCAGGTCTTGTGCGAACAGGCTGAGGCGGAACTCCTCGATCATCCACCGGGCGCGGACGAGCGCAGGAGGCGCGGTGTCGGCGGGCGGGAACGTCCCGCCCGCGGCCTCGTACAGCTCGGTCGCCTGCTGCACCTCGCTGAGCCAGACGCGGTCCCGCCCGGGGTTCTCGAGCAGTTTCGCCGTGCGCTTCGTGATGCCCACGAGGTACACCGGCACGCGCTGGAGCTGCTGGAGCCCGGTCTGCGACACGAAGCCCGGACGGATCAGGCGATCCCGCTGCTGCCGCATGTCGGTCAGCGCCGCGAGCAGGGTCATCGAGGTCGCACCCTTCAGGGCCTTGTCGGCGTCGCGGGCGGCGGTCAGCGTGCGGGCGACGAGCGAGACGGTCTGGAACATCTGGTCCATCACGGCCCCTGAGACCCGGTCGCGGGTCGAGAGGAACTCCTTCTTCGTCATGACCATGCCGTCGGGCTTGACGCGGAACAGCACGTCGTCGACGACGGCCACGAGACAGTCCGCGAAGAGCGCCGACGTGTTCTGGTACGGGCTCGTCGCGAGGATGAGCTTCTCGGCGCTCGTCAGGTGCTGCTGCACGTAGGCCAAGGGCGACGGGGTCGCCAGCATCAGCAGGCGCCGCACGCCCTTCGGCGTCGCCAGGGCCTGGTCGGCGGGCGTCGCCATCAACGTGATCGAGACCGAGTCGCCGTGGTCGACCAACGCCGGGTAGGCCCGGATCACGGTGTCGCCGTGGCGGGTGTCGACGACCGCGGGGAGCTCGTCGAAGTCCCACGACGTCAGGCCCTCGCGCTCGATCGAGCTCGTGGGGCGAGGCGTGACGGGCGTGGCGTCGCCCCCCGCGCCTCCTCGTCCGCGACCCCGGCCACGGCCGCGCTCGTCGCGCCCGCCGCCCTGCGTGACGCGCGCGACGCTGTCGCGCGTGGCGTCGCGCAGCCGGTGCTGGAGCGCGTCGAGATCTTTGTCGGCCCCGACCGTGCGGCCCCGCTCGTCGACCACGGCGTACGTGACCCGCAAGTGCGCGGGCACGCGGTGCAGGTCGAAGTCGTCGGTCGAGACGGGCGTGTAGGTGAGCTTCTTGATCGCCGCGGCCACGGTCGCCGTGAACGGCTCGTCGACGTCGGCCGGAGGTGCGTCGGGCAGCTCGTCCGTGATCTTCGACGCCCAGTCGGCGGCGGGCACCACGTTCTTGCGGATCTGCTTCGGCAGCGACTTGATGAGCGACGTGACGAGCTCGTCGCGCAACCCCGGCACCTGCCAGTCGAAGCCGACCGGACGGAGGCGCGGCAGCAGCGGCAGCGGAACGATCACGGTCACGCCGTCGTCGTCGGCCCCCGGCTCGAACTTGTAGCGCAGGGTCAACGTCTGGTCGCCCTGCTGCCACGTGCTCGGGAAACCCTGTTCGTCGACGTCGGGTTCGTCGTCCCCGAGCAGGTCGGCGGCGGTCATGGTGAGCAGGTCGGGCGTGTCGACCTTGGCCTTGCGCCACCAGCCCTCGAAGTCGCGCATGCTCGCGACGTCGGCCGGGATGCGCCGCTGGAAGAACTCGAACGCGGCGTCGCCGTCGACCAGGATGTCGCGGCGACGCGTCCTCTCTTCGACCTCGGTCAGCTCGCGGATGAGCTGCCGGTTCTTCTGCTCGAAGGCCTGGTGCCCCTCCCAGTCGCCCTCGACCAGCGCGTGCCGGATGAACAGCTCGCGGGCGTAGGCCGGGTCGATGCGCGAGAACTGGATGCGTCGTCGCTCGACGATCGGCACCCCGTAGAGCGTGACGCGCTCGTAGGCGACGACGGCGCCCTGCTTCTTCTCCCAGTGGGGTTCGCCGTAGCTGCGCTTGACCAGGTCGGGCGCCAGCGGTTCGGCCCACGCCGGGTCGATCGAGCCGGCGACGCGGGCGAACAGGCGACTGGTCTCGACGAGTTCGGCGGTCATCACGGCCGCCGGCGGCTTCTTCGCGAGGCTGCTGCCCGGGAAGATCAGGAACCTCGTCTGGCGCGCGCCGACGAAGTCCTTCTTCTGCGGGTCGAACAGGCCGATCTGGCTGAGCAGGCCGGCCAGCAGGCTGCGGTGGACGCCGTCGGGGTTCGCGCTGCGCTCGCCGATGTGCAGCCCGAGGGGCCTGGCCGCGCGGCTGAGCTGGCGGTAGACGTCCTGCCACTCGCGGATGCGCAGGTAGTTGAGGAACTCGTCGCGGCACAGACGCTTGAAGGCGTTGCCGCTGAGCTCCTTCTGCTTGTCCTCGAGGTACTCGAACAGGTTGAGCAGCGTGAGGAAGTCGCCCTTGGGGTCGCGGAAGCGCGAGTGCTTCTCGTCGGCCTGGGCACGCCGCTCGAGGGGCCGCTCGCGGGGGTCCTGGATGCTCAGGGCCGAGACGATGGCGAGCACCTCGCGCGTCGTGCCCTGCGTCTTGGACTCGACCACCATGCGGGCGAGGCGCGGATCGATCGGCAGTCGCGTGAGCTGCTTGCCGACCCGGGTGATCTGGCCGCCCTGGGTGACGGCGCCGAGCTCGCGCAGCAGGTCGAGTCCGTCCTTGATGCCGCGCGAGTCGGGCGGCTGGAGGAAGGGGAAGGCGGCGATGTCGCCGAGGTTCAGGGAGATCATCTGCAGGATGACCGCGGCGAGGTTGGTCCTCAGGATCTCGGGCTCGGTGAACTCGGGACGCTTCTCGAAGTCGGTCTCGCTGTAGAGGCGGATCGCGATGCCGCTGCTCGTGCGACCGGAGCGGCCCGACCGCTGGTTGGCGCTCGCCTGCGAGATGGCCTCGATCGGCAGGCGCTGCACCTTGGCCCGGGTCGAGTAGCGGCTGATGCGGGCCGTGCCGGCGTCGATCACGTACTTGATGCCGGGCACGGTGAGGCTGGTCTCGGCGACGTTGGTCGCGAGGACGATGCGGCGCCGGGTGCCCGCGGTCGTGCTGGGCTGGAAGACCCGGTGCTGGTCGGCGGCGCTCAACCGGCCGTACAGCGGCAGCACCTCGGTGAACGGCAGGTTGCGGCCGCGGATGCTCTCCTCGGCGTCACGGATCTCGTTCTCTCCGCTGAGGAAGACGAGGACGTCGCCGCTCGACTCGCGGGCGAGTTCGTCGAGGGCCTCGTTGATGCCCTGCAGGTAGTCCTTGTCGTCGGCGCGCTGCCTGCGGTCGCCGGCCCGCGCCTCCTGACGGTCGCCCTGGCGACCCGCGGGGCGGTCGTCGTCGTCGAGGTCGCCGTCGTCGTCACTCGTGGTGTCGTCGGCCACGAGCGGTCGGTAGCGGACCTCGACCGGGTAGGTGCGACCCGAGACCTCGACGATGGGCGCGTCGCCGAAGTGCTTCGAGAACGACTCGGGATCGATCGTGGCGCTCGTGATGATGAGCTTGAGGTCGGGGCGGCGGGGCAACAGCTGCTTGAGGTACCCGAGCAGGAAGTCGATGGTCAGGCTGCGCTCGTGGGCCTCGTCGATGATGATCGTGTCGTAGCGCTCGAGCTCGCGGTCGAAGTGGATCTCGTTCAGCAGGATGCCGTCGGTCATCAGCTTGATCTGCGTGTCGGCACCGACCTTGTCGGTGAACCGCACCTGGTAGCCGACCACGCCGCCGACCTCGTCGCCGAGTTCTTCGGCGATGCGCTCGCTGATGGTGCGGGCCGCGATGCGGCGCGGCTGGGTGTGGCCGATCTTGGTCCGGCCGAGCTCGAGGCAGATCTTGGGCAGCTGGGTCGTCTTGCCCGAACCGGTGGCGCCCGCGACGATGACGACCTGGTTGTCACGGATCGCCGCGGCGATGTCGTCGCGCCTCTGGCTGACCGGCAGCTCGGCGGGATACGTGATGGTGGGGATCATGAGCCCTCCATCGTAAGCCGCCCGGGGCCGGACCGGGCGACGGGGGTTCGCCGTCGGGGTCCCTCCGCTCGTCGTGGTCGCCGGGGGCTGTCCGGGAAACGAGTACCGCTCGGCTCCCACGGACCGATGTCGGTGGTGCGGACGATGATGGCCGCGTGTCCGCCCCGTCCTCGACGCTCCCGTCGCTGTCGTCCCGCCGCCCTCCGGCGCTCGGCGACTGGGGCCTCCACGCCGTCGACGAGACGATGATCGTCGGCGGGCTCGACCCCGATGCCGCGGTCTGGCAGGTGCGCGACCGGGCCGGCGACGAGTGGGCGGTGAAGGCCACCCGGCGCGACTGCCGGTTCGGGCTGGCCCTCGCCGCGGTGCTCGGCCCGGGGTCGGGCGTCGTCGCACCGCTGCCGACCCTCGCCGGCCACCACTGGGTCGAGCGCGGTGGGCTCCTCGTGTCGGTCTCACCGTGGGTCCTCGGCGACGACGCCGCCGAGGACGCGCGCGGCCTCGACCTCGCGCAGTGGGCCGAGCTGGGCGCCGTCGTCCGCCGGGTGCACGACCAACCGCCTCCGTCGTCCGTCGCGCCGCTGCGCCACGGCGTCAAGCGCACGGGCCGTCGGGCCCGCGTGCGCCTCCGCGACCTCGACGCCCGCTTCGTCGGCGCCGCTCGGGCCCCGGGGGTCGACCCCTGGCTGGCCGATCTCTGGCACGCCCACCGCGACCGTCTCCGGCTCCTCGAGACGACCGCGCTCCGACTGAAGGAGGCGCGGGGCGCGACCGCCCGGGTCTCCTGTCACGGCGATCCCCACCTCGGCAACGTCGTGGTCGATCCCGAGGGCCGCCCCTGGCTCATCGACCTCGACGAGGCCACCGTCGCCCCACGCGAGGTCGACCTCGTGCTCGTCGAGCTCGGCGTGCTGCCCGGGCTGCCCGTCGAGCCCGAGCACCGGGCGGCGTTCCGCACCGGCTACGGCGACGACGTGGTGCCCGACCACGACCGCATCACCCGGTTCGGCTGCGTCCGCGCACTCGAAGACGTCACGGCGGTCGTCCTGGCGCTCGAGGGAGCAAACTCTGCGCAGCACGACGGCGACAGGGCCGGGGTACAAGCCGGTCTCGACGCCCTGCTCGGGCCACACGGCCTCGTGTCGTTGGTCGAGGCACGCCTGACCGCGTCGTGACGGTCGCCCGTCTCGTCGAGACGCGAACGCACCCTCCACAGCACCGATCCGCACCGCACCGCATCGAGCACCCCAGCACCGATCACGACCGCACCGACGCCAGGAGACCCACATGACGACCCGACGCACGACCCGACGCACCACCGCCGCCGCTGCGGCGTCCCTCGCCCTCGCCGCCGGCCTCTCCGGCTGCAGCGGTTTCACCGGCGGTTCCGACGACGCCGCCGACGGCACCCTCACCTTCACGACCTGGGCCAGCGAATCCGAGCAGGACTCGTTCGAGAAGCTCGTCGCCCAGTTCGAGAGCGAGCACGACGGCGCGACGGTCGACCTCAACGTCGTGCCCTACGACCAGATGTTCTCGAACATCGACGCGCAGCTCTCGACGGGCGACGCCCCCGACGTCTTCCGGGTCGACTACGGCAACCTCGGCGTGTACTCGAGCCAGCGTCAGTTGCTCGACCTCACGGGCCGGATCGACGACGAGGACTCCTTCCAGCCCGCCATGCTCGAGGCCGTCTCGTACGAGGGCGCCCCCTACGGCGTGCCGCACCAGACCGACGTCTCGGCGCTGCTCGTCAACACCGAGCTGCTCGCCGCCGCCGGCGTCACCGACCTGCCGACGAGCCAGGCGGACGCGTGGACGTGGGACGAGTTCGGCGAGGTCGCGACGAAGCTCCGCGCGAGCCTCCCCGCCGACCAGTACCCGTTCGGGGTGAACTGGCAGCAGGGTGGCACACCGCGCTGGCTCAGCTGGTTGTTCCAGGCCGGTGGCGCCCTGCTCGCCGACGACGGGACGACGAGCGAGATCGACTCGCCCGAGGCGGCAGAGGCGCTCGGCTTCACCCAGTCCTTCTTCGAGCAGGGGTGGGTGGCGCCGAGCAGCAGCGTGAAGTCGACGACGTACGCCGACACCGAGTTCGGCGAACAGACGACGGCGATGGCGTTCGTGGGCTCGTTCCTGGTGCCCGAGCTGGCCTCGACCGACTTCGACTGGACGGCCGTGCCGATGCCGGTCGACGAGCGCGGGGCGACCGACCTCGGCGGCAACGCCCTCGTCGCGACGGCCGACACCGACCAGGGCGAGCTCGCGACCGAGTTCCTGAACTTCATGGCCTCGGCCGACGCGATGACGGAGTTCTGCGCCGCGACCAACGAGCTGCCGACCCGGACCGACATCGACGCCTCGTCCATCGACTTCGCCGTGCGGCCCGACGTGATGCCGGTGTTCGTCGACCAGGCCACGACCATCCAGCCGAGTGACGTCAAGCAGTTGACCTCGCCGTACCTGGCCGAGATCACCGTCGCGATGCAGGACCAGCTCGAGGCGGCGTTCACCCAGGGGCAGTCGGTCGACGACACCCTGAGCGCCCTGGACGAGGCCGTCGGCCAGGCCACCGACTGATGACGGCGATGCCGGGTGCGCGCCGTCCGGGACGACGCGCCGCCCGCCTCCGGGAGAACCTGGTCGGCTGGGCCTTCATCGGGCCGAACCTCGTGCTGTTGTCGGTGTTCCTGCTCGTCCCCATCCTCTGGGCCGTGCAGCTGTCGTTCCAGGAGACCCGCGGCTTCGGCGACCCCGAGTGGGTCGGCGGCGCCAACTACGCCCGCATGGTCGCCGACCCCGTCTTCTGGCAGACGCTCGGCAACACGGTGCTCTTCACCGTGGTCACCGTGCCGGTCGAGATGGCGGTGGGACTCGGGCTCGCGGTCCTGCTCGACGGGGTGCTCCCCGGTCGACGGACCTGGCGGACGCTGCTCGTGTTGCCGATGGTCGTCTCGGGCGTCGCCAGCGCGATGATCGCCGTGATCCTCTTCACCGAGGCGAACGGTCTCGTCAACAAGGTGCTGCGCGCCCTCGGGCTCGGGGCCGTGCCCTGGCAGTCGGACGGCGCGTTCGCGATGGTCTCGGTCATCGTCACGATGATCTGGCTGCGCGTCGGCCTCAACATGATCATCTACCTGGCGGGCCTCCAGTCCGTCTCACCCGAGCTCTACGAGGCGGCCGAGCTCGACGGCGCCGGTGCCTGGCAGCGGTTCCGCTCGATCACCGTGCCGCTCGTCGGGCCGTCGACGTTCTTCCTGCTCGTGCTCAACGTGATCGCGTCGTTCCAGGTCTTCGACCTCGTCTTCGTGCTCACCGGCGGCGGCCCCGGCTACTCCACGTCGGTGCTGGGCACCTACGCCTACCGCAACGGCTTCCAGATCCGCGAACAGGGCTACGGCGCCGCGCTCGGCGTCGTGATCCTCGTCGTCACGCTGGCGTTCACCGTCGTGCAGTGGCGCACCAACCGCACCCGCGACCTCACCGAATGACGAGGAACAGAACGTGACCACACCCCAGTCCGTCGCCGACGTCCCCGCGGCCGGCGCGCCGCGGAGCACCGTCCGCGGCGCCGATCGCGTCGCCGGCGTCCGTGCCCCGCGCAGGCGACCACGTCGCCATGGTGGCTTCGTCGTCCTCCGTACCGTCGTCGCCGTCGTGGCGTCCGTCGTCGTCGCGTTCCCGTTGCTGTGGATGCTCGTCGTGGCGTTCTCGCCGCGGGGCGAGGTCTTCGGACGTGGCCTCCGCCTCCTGCCCAGCGCCGTCACCCTCGAGAACTTCACCCGGGTGCTCGAGCGGTACCCCGTGGGCGCGTGGTTCGGCAACTCGATCGTCATCGGGGTCTTCGTCACCGTGCTGACGGTCGTCGTGAGCCTGCTCGCCGGGTACGCCTTCGCACAGCTCCGCTTCGTCGGGCGCACGGCGGTGTTCCTCGTGTTCCTCGCGACCCTGATGATCCCGGTGCAGGCGATCATGGTCGCTCAGTTCCGGCTGGTGAACGGGCTCGAGATCTACGGCACCTACTGGGCGGTGATCCTCCCGTCGGCCGCCACCGCGTTCGGGGTGTTCCTCGCGCGCCAGTTCATGCTCGGCATCCCGCAGGAGCTGATCGAGGCCGCCCGCCTCGACGGTGCCGGCCCGATCAGGGTCTTCACCCTCATCGTCCTGCCGCTGAGCGGTCCGTTGGTCGCGGTGCTCGTGTTGCTCACCCTGCTCGGCAGCTGGAACGACTTCGCCTGGCCGTTGATCGCCCTCAAGGACCCGGACCTCTACACGCTGCCCGTCGGGCTGCTCTACCTGAAGGGCCAGACCAACCCGGACTACAACGGCATCATGGCGCTCGCCGTCATCTCGGTGCTGCCCATGGTCGCGTTGTTCCTCGCGTTCCAGAGGTTCTTCGTGCAGGGCTTCGTCCGGAGCGGGGTGCGGTAGCAGGGCCCGCCGGCTCGGACCCGGGCCCGACCCGGGCCCGACGAGGGCCGGCTTCCCCGCACGGCGTCGTAGGATCGCGTCGAACTGCACGTCAACGGAGACGGAGAAGACACGATGTCATCAGCCCCCAGCCCCCGAGGCCACGCCACCGCATCGGTCGCGGCCATCCTCGCCGAGTCGGCCGGCCGGTACCCCGACGACGTCGCCGTCATCGTCGGGCCCACCTCGACCACCTACGCCGAACTCTGGCAGCAGACCCTGGCCTACGCCGGGGCCCTCCGCGCCCGGGGCGTCGGCCCCGGGGACCGGGTCGCCATGCTCGTCCCGAACGTCGCGGACTTCCCTCGCGTCTACTACGCGACGCTCGCGCTCGGCGCGGTGGCCGTGCCCGTCCACGCCCTCCTCAAGCGACACGAGATCGAGTACGTGCTGCGCGACAGCGGCTCCCGCCTGCTCGTCTGCGCCGCACCGCTGCTCGGTGAAGGAGGCGCGGGAGCGCAGCTCGCGGGGGTCGACGTCCTGACCGTGCTCGCGCCTCCTGCCGGCCAGGAGGACGACGGGCCCGACCGCCTCGAGGACCTCGCCGCGGCCGCCGCACCCCTCGACACCTACGTGCCCCGCGACCCGTTCGACACCGCCACGATCCTCTACACGAGCGGCACCACGGGCCAGCCCAAGGGGGCCGAGGGGTCTCACCTCGCCCTGATCGAGCAGGTCAACACCAACCTGATGACGACGTTCGACATGCATCGCGGCGACGTGCTGCTCGGGGCCCTGCCGCTGTTCCACACCTTCGGACAGACCTGCACGATGAACACCGGGTTCCGGGTCGGCGCGACGATCGTCATGCTGCCGAAGTTCGACGGCGACGCCGCGCTCGCCGCGATGGTCGAGCACGGCTGCGAGGTGTTCATGGGCGTGCCCACGATGTACATGGCCCTCATCGCCGCGGCCACCCGCAGCGAGGCGCGCCCACCGCTGCGCTACGCCGTCTCGGGTGGGGCGTCGCTGCCGCTCGCCGTGCTCGAGAAGTTCCAGCAGGTGTACGACGCCCCGATCCACGAGGGCTACGGGCTGACCGAGACCTCGCCCGTCGCCACCTTCAACCACGTCGGGGTGCCACCGCGGCCCGGCACCATCGGCACGCCGATCTGGGGCGTCGACGTCGAGATCGCCGACCAGCACGTCGAGGACTCGATCGTGCTGCTGCCGCACGGCGAGATCGGTGAACTCGTCATCCGGGGGCACAACCTCATGAACGGCTACCTCGACCGGCCCGAGGACACCGCGAAGGCGATCGTCGACGGCTGGTTCCGCACGGGCGACCTCGGCACGAAGGACGACGACGGCTACCTGACGATCGTCGACCGCACGAAGGACATGATCATCCGCAACGGCTACAACGTGTACCCGCGGCAGGTCGAAGAGGTCCTCGCGCAGCACCCCGACGTCACGATGGCGGCCGTCTTCGGCGTGGCGCACGAACTCCACGGGCAAGAGATCGAGGCGGCCGTCGTCCTCCGTGACGGGGCCACGGCGACCCCCGACGAGTTGGTCGCCTTCGTCGCCGACGAGATCGCGGCCTACAAGTACCCCCGCGTGGTCCACGTCCTCGACGCCTTGCCGCTCGGCCCCAGCGGCAAGGTGCTCAAGCGCGAACTCGTGGACCGGTTCTCGGCCGCCGTCACCGGGGTCGGCGAGGGAGCCGCGGCGCCCCGCTGACCGGGTCACGAGGGCACCCCCCGGACGGGGATCACCAGGACGGGGGCTGCCCGGACGGGGGCTGCCGGGCGGACGATCGGGCTTCTAGCCTCACAGCAGAACCTCAGCCCGATCTGACAGGACCCCCGTGAACCCTTCCATGTCCCGAGTCCTCGGCGTCACCGCCGCCGTGGGCGGCCTCGTCGCCCTGAGCCTGGCAGGCGTCACCGCGGCGACCGCCGAACCCGCCACCGGTTCCTTCACCGGGTCCGACGCCTCCGCGGCGGCGGCCCCCGCCCTCGACCGCTACCAGGGCGCCGACCGTTTCGCGACGGCCGCCGACATCGCCGGCCGGGCCTACCCCGACGGTGCCGGCACGGTCATCATCGCGAACGGCCTGCAGTTCCCCGACGCGCTGAGCGCCGCTCCGGCCGCCGCGCTGATCGAGGCGCCGCTCCTGCTGACGGCTCCGAACGCCCTCCCGTCGTCGGTGGCCGACCGCCTCGTCGCCCTCAAGCCGCGGAACGTCGTCGTCATCGGTGGCGTCAACGCCGTGTCCCCCGCCGTCGCCACCCAGATCGGCAAGATCACCGGGGCGACGGTCGATCGCGTCCAGGGCGCCGACCGTTACGCGACCTCGCGGGCCGTCGTCGACGCGTTCTTCGCCGAGACCGGCGTCTACCGCGCCTTCGTCACGACGGGCCTGAACTTCCCCGACGCCATCAGCGCCAGTGCCGCCGCCGGTGCCGGCAGCACCGACTCGACCGGTGCGCCGGACGCCGTGGTGCTCGTTCCGGGTTCGGCGGAACATCTCGACCAGGCCACGTCGACCCTGCTCGACGACCTCAACGTCCAGACGGTGGCGGTCGTCGGCGGATCGCTGGCGGTCTCCGACGGGATCTTCGCGGATCTCGACGCGCAGTTCCCGGGCGACGTCGCGCTGCTGGCTGGCGAGGACCGCTACGAGACCTCGGCCTTCGTCTCGTTCTTCGCCTTCAGCGACGCGAAGGGCGACACCCCCCGTACCGACGACTCGGGCACCGCGTACCTCGCCTCCGGTCAGAACTTCCCGGACGCCCTCGCCATCGCCGCGGTCGCCGGCGCCGAGAAGTCGCCCGTGCTCCTCACCCCGCCCGGCTGCACGAACTACTACGCCGAGGACCTCATCGCGGGCCTCGAGTCCGAGAAGGTCGTCACGATCGGTGGCACGGCGGCCGTCTCCGAGAACGCGGCCGCGTTGAACTACTGCCCGGGCCCGCCGCGCACCTGACCCGCGCCGTCGGTACCCTCGCACGATGATCGCCATCGTGCTCGCCGCGCTCCTCTGGGGCACGACGGGCACGGTGGCGTCTTCTCTTCCCGGCGACGTCGGCCCGCTCGCCACGGGCGCCGCGACGATGTGCGTCGGCGGCCTGCTGCTGGCGCTCACGGCCCCCCGCGCCACGCGCGCAGCCCTACGAGGTGGCCCGGCGGCGTGGTGCTGGCTCGTGCCGGGGGCACTGGGCGTCGTGGTCTACCCGCTGGCGTTCTACTCGTCCATGTCGCTCGCCGGCGTCGCCGTGGGCAACGTGGTCTCGCTCGGCACGGCGCCCGTCTTCGCGGCGCTGCTCGAACGCCTGCTCGACCCGCCCGGCCGGCGGCGTCCCCTCGAGCCCCGCTGGGTGGCGAGTGCGGCACTGGCCGTCGTGGGCGTCGGAGTGCTCGCGGCGACCGGGCAGCACGGTCAGGCGGGCGCGGCGGCGTCCCCCGGGTCGGCCCCGCTCGGCATCGCCCTGGGCGTCCTCGCGGGCCTCGCCTACGCGACGTACACCTACACCGCGGCTCGGCTCATGGCCGAGGGCCACCCGTCGCGCGGGGCCGTGTCGGCCCAGTTCGGCCTCGGTGCGGTGCTCCTGCTGCCGGTGTTGCTGGCGACCGGGGCTCCGTTGCTGCAGTCGGGCGCCTCCGTGGGGGCGACGGTCTATCTCGCGATCGGGCCGATGTTCGTCGCCTACCTCCTCTTCGGCCACGGCCTGCGCACGGTGTCGAGTTCTCGGGCGACGACCGTGACGTTGCTCGAACCGTTCGTCGCGACCCTGCTGGCGGTGCTCGTGGTGGGCGAGCGGCTCGAGCCGCCGGGCTGGATCGGCCTCGCCCTCGTGCTGGCGGGTGTCGTCTCGATCGTGCTGACGAGACCCGTCCGCCCCTCCCGTCCCGAGGCGGTCGCCACCTAGAGTGGAGCCTCGACGATCGTGTCGCGGCCCCGTCCCGACACGACCGGCCCGCTCCGGCGGGCCCGCCTCATCACGAAGGAGTGACATGAGCGACACCATCACCGCACCCGCCCCGGCCGCCTCCGACGGTCCCGAGATCCACAAGGGCCTGGCCGGCGTCACGGTCGACCGGACGGCGGTCTCGAAGGTCGACGCGGCCAGCAACTCGCTGCTCTATCGCGGTTACCCGGTGCAGCAGCTCGCCGCCGAGCGGGACGTCGAGGACGTCGCCTGGCTGCTGCTGCACGGCGACCTGCCGACCGTCGACGAGCGACGCGACTTCGACGCCGAGCTGCGCTCGCACCGCACGCTGGCCCCCGGGCTGCAGCACCTCATCGACCTGATCCCCACCTCGGCGCACCCCATGGACGTCGTCCGCACCGCGGTGAGCGCCATCGGCGCCGCCCGGCCCGAACCCACGACGGGTGCGGGTGCCTACGACGTCGCCGACACGCGTCGACTCGCCACGCACCTCTTCGCCGTGCTGCCCGCCGTGATCGCCTACGACCAGCGGCGCCGCCACGACCTGCCGCCGGTTCCGCCGCGGGACGACCTCGGCTACAGCGCCGACTTCCTGCACCAGGTGTTCGACCGCGAGCCCGACCCGCTCGACGTGGACGCGTTCGACACCTCGATGACGCTCTACGCCGAGCACTCGTTCAACGCCTCCACCTTCACGGCCCGGGTCGTCGCCTCGACGCTGTCCGACCTGCACTCCTCGATCGTCGGCGCGATCGGGGCGCTCAAGGGCCCGCTGCACGGCGGCGCCAACGAGGCCGCGCTCGAGCTGCTCGACCGGGTCGGCCCCGCCGACGGGGCCGTGGCCTGGCTCGACGAGGCGTTCGCGCGCAAGGAGAAGATCATGGGATTCGGACACCGGGTCTACAAGAACGGCGACAGCCGGGTTCCCACGATGGAGGACGCCCTCGGCCGTCTGGTCGACCGGGCCCGCGAGCGGGGCGACGACCGGGTCGACGGGCTCAAGGAGACCTACGACGTCGTCGCCGCGACGGTGTTCGAGCGCAAGGGCCTGAAGCCCAACGTCGACTATCCGTCCGGGCTGGCGTACCACCTGATGGGGTTCGAGACGCCGGTCTTCACGCCGCTGTTCGTCGCGTCGCGGGTCCTCGGCTGGAGCGCCCACGTCATCGAGCAGCGCGAGGCCAACTCCCTCATCCGCCCCTTGAGCGAGTACGACGGCGCACCCCTGAGGGACGTCCCCGCGCGCTGACGCCTACCGTGGCCCGCATGCCGAACCAGCTGCGAGACGCCGTCAGCCCCTACCTCAGGTCGCACGCCGACAACCCCGTCGAGTGGCGTGCCTGGGGGACGGGGCCGTTCGTCGAGGCCGTCGAGCGGGACGTGCCCGTGATGGTGTCGATCGGCTACTCGACCTGCCACTGGTGCCACGTGATGGCGCGCGAGAGCTTCTCCGACCCCGAGGTCGCCGCCCAGCTCTCGGCGGGCTTCGTCTCGGTCAAGGTCGACCGCGAGGAGCACCCCGACGTCGACTCCAGCTACCTGGCCGCCGCCTCGGCCTTCACCGAGGGGCTCGGCTGGCCGCTGACCGTCTTCGTCACGCCCGAGGGTCGGCCGTTCTACGCCGGCACGTACTTCCCCCCCGTGCCCGTGCAGGGTCGGCCGTCGTTCCGACAGGTGCTCGACGCCGTCACCGACGCCTGGACCACCAGGCGGTCCGAGGTCGACGCGACCGCGTCGGCGGTTCAGGAGGCGCTGGCTGCGGGGCCCGCGTCGGTCACCGGCACCGCGCCTCCTGGTCCCGGTGCCGGGGTCGCCCTGCCGGGACGGCCCGAGCTCGCCCACGCCGTCGCCCGGCTCGTCGCCCACGAGGACCGCGAGCACGGCGGCTTCGGCGGGGCCCCGAAGTTCCCGACGGCGCCGGCCCAGCTGGCGCTGCTCGCCCTCGGCGCGGGAGGGGACGACGGCGCGCTCGAACTCGTGTCGCGGACGCTCGCCCGCATGGCCGCGTCGCCGCTGCGCGACCCGGTCGAGGGCGGGTTCTTCCGGTACGCGGTCCGACGCGACTGGTCAGAACCCCACTACGAGCGCATGCTCTACGACAACGCGCAGCTGCTGCTGGCCTACTCGCGGCTCTCGGTGCTCGACCCGGACCCGGCCCCCGGCCCCGCGCCGACGTCGGCAACTCAGGAGATCGGCTCGGATCCGGTCCGGGTCGCCGCCGGGGTCGCCGATTTCCTGAGTTCCCGACTGCGCACGGCCGACGGGGCCTTCGGCTCGGCGCAGGACAGCGAGAGCACGATCGACGGCGTCCGTGACGAGGGCGGCTACTACCGGAGGGACGCCGCGGGTCGCGCGGCCCTCGACCCGCCGCCCGTCGACGACAAGATGCTCACCGGCTGGAACGGCCTCGCGATCGCGGCGCTCGCCGAGGCGGGGTCACGGCACGGTCGCCCCGACTGGGTGGGCACCGCCCGCAGCGCGGCCGACCTGCTGCTCTCGCGTCACGTGACCGACGACGGTCGTCTGCTGCGCGCCTCCGTCGGGTCGACCGTGTCGGACGCCGTGGCGACCCTCGAGGACCACGGCCTGTTCGCGTCCGGCCTGCTGGCCCTCTCGCTCGCGACGGGCGAGGCCCGGTACGCCGTCGCCGCGCGGTCGTTCGTCGACGCCTGCCTGCTCGACGACGCCGACCCGCGGGTCGTCGCGGCCCCGTCGGGTGGCGACCCCGTGCTGGTCTCGCAGGGCGTTGCCCTGTCGAGCGACCCGAGCGAGGGTGCCTACCCGTCGGGACGCAGTGCGGTCGCGGCGGCCGCGCTCACCCTCCACCAGCTCACCGGGGAGGCGCGCTACCGGTCGGTGGCCGGACGGCTCGTCGCCGAGGTGGCCGGTTCGGCCCTCGACAACCCGCTCGCGTACGGTGCCGCCTTCGGGCTGCTCGTCGAGCTCGAGGCCCCGCTGACGCAGCTGGTCGTGGTCGAGCCGTCCCCGACGGACCGCGCCGACGACGGCCTCGCCCGGCGGGCACGGAGCGTCGTCCGCCCGGGCAGCGTCGTCGCCGTGCTGGACGAGGAGGCGCTGGTCGCCTTCGAGCACGCGGGCTTCGAGTTGTTCGCGGGTCGCTCGGCCCCCGGGCGCGTCCCCACCGCGTACCTCTGCCGCGACTTCGTCTGCCGACTGCCGGTCACGACCGTGGGCGACCTCGACGGACTGCTGCTCGAGGGGTGACGACACGACCGCGTCGATCTCCCAGGCACCGGCGACGCACCGGGTAGGGGCGCCAGGCGGGGGCTCCCGGCGGGTGAACCGTGCGGGGCGCCGGGCGGGGGCGTCAGGCGGCGGCGGGCACGAGCGGTGCGGCCGGGTCGGCGACCCACTCGGCGAGCGAACCGTCGTACACCGCGACGTCCGAGCGGCCGAGGACGGCGAAGGCGAGGGCGTCGACGCTGGCCGACACACCCGAGGCGCAGTAGACGACCGTGCGCGGTTCGTCGGGCACGACGGCGAGGCGGTCGCGGAGGACCGGGTCGCGGGCGAGCGTGCCGTCGTCGGCGAGGAGCGTCTCGGCCGGTACGTTGACGCTGCCGGGGATGTGCCCGGCGCGGGTGAACGGGCTCGACGTGCCGTCGAACTCGTCGCGGGGCGAACCGGAGACGAGCGCCGCTCTCTCGTCGCCCGCCACCACGGACTCGACGAAGGCCTTGTCGACCCAGTGGTCGGGACGTTCGGTCGCGACGAACGGGGCGGGCGTCGGCAGGACGTCGCCGAGGTCGTACGGCTTGCCCTGCGCGAGCCACTGCGACCACCCGCCGTCGAGCACCGCCACGGCGTCGTGCCCGTAGGCGCGGAACAGCCACCACAGGCGGGACGCCCAGCGGCCGTCGACCGTGTCGTACACGACGACCGTGCTGTCGTTCGAGACGCCCAGCGCGGCCGCCGCGGCCTGGAAACGGTCGACCCCGGGCCGGGTGAAGGGCAGGTCGGAGCCGGGGTCGCTGAAGTCGACGAGCAGGTCGGCGAGGACCGCCCCGGGGACGTGACCGTCTCGCTCGAACCCGTCGCGGCCCGTGGTGAGGGCCGCCGGGCCGTCGCCACGACCCGGGCCGACGCCGCGACCCGGATCGACGTCGAGGTCGACGTCGAGATCGAGGTCGACGAGCACCGTCGCGTCGACGATCGTCAGGTCGTCGGCGCCGAGGTGGTCGGCCAACCACTGTGTCGAGACGACGGGTGAGGTGAGGACGGGTGCCATGCGGGCCACGGTAACGCCGACCGGTGACATCGGACCCTGAGTCCGCAATGAAGCGTCACAACGTGTGCGCCTCGACGAACGGGGAAACCGCGACCCGCCCCGACGGTCGTGTCAGCGACCGGCCTTCTTCGCGGTGATGACGCCGGTGTCGAAGCCCATCAGGTTGAGCCCGCCGTTGAACCGGGCGTGCTCGACCTTCATGCAGCGGTCCATGACGACGGTGAGCCCCTGTTCTTCGCCGTACCGGGCGGCCTCCTCGTCGTAGATGCCGAGCTGGACCCAGATCGTCTTCGCGCCGATCGCGAGCACGTCGTCGACGACCGATCGGATGTCGGAGGCCTTGCGGAACACGTCGACGACGTCGGGCACCTCGGGCAGCGAGGCCAGGTCGGGGTAGGCCTTCTGGCCGAGGATGGTGTCGGCTCGGGGGTTGACGAAGTAGACGCGGAGGTCGGTCGACTGCTGCAGGTAGGTGCCCACGAACGAGCTCGACCGGCTCGGGTTGGGCGAGGCACCGACGACGGCGACGCTCTTCGCCGAGCGCAGGATGGCCTGGCGCTCGCGGGCCGTGGGGCCGACCCACGTCCGCTGCGACTTGAGCAGCTTGGCCAGGGGAGACGACGCGGGCAGCTCGCAGGTCAGCCCGTTGGTCAGCTGCGTGGTGACGGTGTCGGTCACGTCGGGTCACTCGCCTTTCGTCGCCGCGGCCAGCGCCTGGTCGAGGTCGTGGATGATGTCGTCGGGGTCTTCGATGCCGACGCTGATGCGCACCGAGCCAGGCAGCACCCCCGCGTCGACGAGCTGCTGCTCGCTGAGCTGGGCGTGGGTGGTCGAGCCCGGGTGGATGACGAGCGTCTTCGCGTCGCCGATGTTGGCGAGGTGGCTGGCGAGCTCGACCGACTCGATGAAGGTCTTGCCGGCCGGACGACCGCCCTTCAGCTCGAACGTGAAGACCGAGCCGGGGCCCTTCGGCAGGTACTTCGCCGCGCGCTCGTGGTGCGGGTGCCCGGGCAGGCCGGCCCAGCGAACGCGCTCGATGCGCGGGTCGGCGTCGAGCCACTCGGCGACCTGGCGGGCGTTGTCGACGTGGGCCTGCATGCGGAACGGCAGGGTCTCGACCCCCTGGGCGAGCAGGAAAGCCGAGTGGGGAGCGAGGGCCGGGCCGATGTCGCGCAGCTGCTCGGCGCGCAACCGGGTTAGGAAGGCGTACTCGCCGAAGTTGCCGGACCAGTTGAGCCCGCCGTAGCTCGGCACGGGCTGGTCGAAGAGCGGGAACCGCTCGCTGTCCCAGTCGAAGCGGCCGGACTCGACGACGACGCCGCCGAGCGTGGTGCCGTGACCGCCGAGGAACTTCGTGGCCGAGTGCACGACGACGTCGGCACCCCACTCGATCGGACGGTTGAGGTAGGGCGTGGCGATGGTCGAGTCGACGATCAGGGGCAGGCCGTGCGAGTGGGCCACGTCGGCCAGGCCCTCGAGGTCGGCGACCTCGCCGGACGGGTTCGCGACCGTCTCGACGAAGACCAGCTTCGTCTCGGGACGGATGGCGGCGGCGTAGTCCGCCGGGTCGGAGGACTGCACGAAGGTCGTCTCGACGCCGAAGCGACGCAGGGTGACGTCGAGCTGCGTGATCGACCCGCCGTAGAGGTTCGCGCTCGCGACGATGTGGTCGCCCGCGCCGGCCAGCGAGGCGAACGTGACGAACTGGGCGCTGAGGCCGCTCGCCGTCGCGACGGCGCCGAGCCCGCCCTCGAGGCTGGCGACGCGCTCCTCGAAGGAGGCGGTGGTCGGGTTGGCGAGGCGGCTGTAGATGTTGCCGTACTTCTGCAGGGCGAACCGCGCCGCGGCGTCGTCGGTGTCGTCGAACACGAAGGCGCTGGTCTGGTAGATGGGCAGCGCCCGTGCCCCCGTCGCCGCGTCCGGGATGTTGCCCGCGTGGATCGCCCGCGTGCGGAAGCCGTACTCACGATCTGCCATGCCCCCACGCTAGCCGCTGGTCGTCACGCGGGGACCCGGGACGTCACACGGCGGAACACGGCCGACCCGCGCCTCCTGCGGGGGAGGAGCCGTCGGTCGGCCGGAGGCGGCTCCGACGCCTACTTCCAGCTGGGTATCCAGTAGTGCAGCCGGATGAACTCCCAGTCCTCCAGCTGCGCCGTCCACAGGGGGTAGAAGAAGACCGACACGGCGACGGCGACCACGACGACGATCGCCGTGACGCCGATGCCGCTCAGCCGCCGGGACCGGTCGTCGGTGCGTCGGCCGAGGACGATGCCGAGCACCGCGGCCAGGCCGAGCACGAGGTAGGGCTCGAAGGCGATCGTGTAGAACTGGAACACCGTCCGGTCGGTGAACGCCAGCCACGGCAGGTAGGCCGCCGCGACGCCGACGAGGATCGCCCCGTACCGCCACTCGCGGTACCGCCCGACGCGGTAGACGAGGTAGAAGCAGGCCGCGACCGCGGCGTACCAGATCAGCGGGTTCGCGACCGAGGTGATCGCCTCGCCGCACCGGGCCACGTCGCAGCCGCCCTGGCCCTCGTCGAACCCCTGGTAGTACATGCTCGTCGGTCGCAGCATCAGCAGCCAGGTGAGCGGGTTCGCCTGGTAGGCGTGCGGGGTGTGCAGGCCGACGTTGAACCCGTAGACGCCCGCCTGGTAGTGCCAGAAATTCTGCACCACGTCGGGCACCCACGCCAGGGCTCCCGTCCACCGCGTGCCGCCGTCCTCGACCCAGCTGCGGTAGTAGCCGCCCGACGTCGCGAACCAGCCGGTCCAACTCGCCAGGTAGGCCACCACGGCGACGGGCACGGTCAGCAGGAAGCTCACCGGTGCCTGCCTGAACAGGGTGCCCGACAGCCAGAACTCCACGCCGGCCCGGCGGCGCGCCACCATGTCGACGACCACCGTGTAGACCGCGAAGAACGCCAGGAAGTACAGGCCGTTCCACTTCACGGCCGTCGCCAGCCCGCACAGGAGGCCGGCCGTCACCAGCCAGGGACGCGCCCACAGGGCGGGGCCCCAGGCGATGTCGCGACCGGCACCGCGCCTCCTCGCCCGCCAGGCCTCGAGCCGGCGGGCGCTCTGCCGGCGGTCGAGCAGCACCGCCCCAAAGGCCAGCAGGCCGAAGAACATGACGAAGTTGTCGAGCAGGGCCACCCGGGACATGACGATCGCGTGCCCGTCGATCGCCAGGAAGAACCCCGCCAGCGTGCCGAGCAGCGTCGATCGCAGCAGCAACGACCCGATGACCGCGACCAGGGCGACCGCGAGGATGCCCACGACGGCCGTGCTGATGCGCCAGCTCGCCGGGTTCTCGGGACCGACCGCCGCCATGCCGAGGCCGATCAGCCACTTGCCGAGGGGCGGGTGCGCCACGAACGACGGTGCCGCGAGGAACCCTCCGACCCCGCCCGCGGCGAAGGTCGGGTCGTAGTCGGCCGGCCACGACCCCTCGTAGCCGAGGTTGAACAACGACCAGGCGTCCTTGACGTAGTACGTCTCGTCGAACACGAGGGTCGCGGGGGAGTTCAGGTGCCACAGGCGCAGCACCGCGGCCAGCAGCGTGACCGCGAGCGGGCCCGCCCAGGCCCAGACGCGCCTCCTGACCGGGGTGCGCAGCACGCGCCCCCACCAGGCGTCGAGCCGGGTCGGGGGAGCCTCGCGGGCGTGGGCCGCGGTCGCGTCGTCGACCGGGGTGCCGACGGGCGGGACGATCACCCGGTCGGTGAGCGGGTCGGCCGACGCGAGGCCCGGCTCGCCCGCCGTCGGACGGGCAGGAGGCGCGGTGCCGGCCTCGACGAGCGCGTCGAATTCGCGCTCGGGCCCGGTCGTCATCGGGCCATCGTAAGTGGGCGGTCCGGGGCCGGGGGACAATGGGCGGGTGATCGTGCTCGCCGCCACCCCCATCGGAAACCTCGGCGACGCCAGCCGCCGCCTGATCGAGACGCTGTCGAACGCCGAGGTCGTCGCCGCGGAGGACACGCGCACGGCGATCCACCTGATGCGTGCCCTGGGCGTCGAGAACCGGCCCCGCCTCATCGCCCTGCACGAGCACAACGAGCGCGAGAAGGCGGGCGAGATCGTCGAGCTGGCCCGCGCCTCCGACGTGGTCGTGCTCACCGACGCCGGCATGCCCGCCATCAGCGACCCCGGGTTCCCGCTCGTCGAGGCCGCCGCCGCCGCGGGCGTCACCGTCACGGCGATCCCCGGCCCGTCCGCGGTGCTCACCGCGCTCGCCGTGTCGGGACTGCCCACCGACCGCTTCAGCTTCGAGGGCTTCCTGCCGCGCAAGCAGGGCGACCGTCTGCGCGTGCTGGGGGCGCTCGCCGACGAACGCCGCACCATGGTGTTCTTCGAGTCGCCCCACCGCCTGGCCGACTCGCTCGGCGACCTGGTCACCGCTCTCGGGGCCACGCGCCGCGTGGTCGTGTGCCGTGAGCTGACGAAGCTGCACGAAGAGGTGCGCCGCGGCAGCGCGGCCGAGCTCGCCGAGTGGGCGGCCGAGGGCGTCCGGGGCGAGATCTGCATCGTGGTCGAGGGCGCCCCCGAACGCGTCGTCGACCTGGCCGCCGGGCTCGCGCAGGTGCAGGCCCTGGTCGCCGACGGCACCCGCCTCAAAGAGGCCACCGCCGACGTGGCCGCCGCCACGGGTCTGTCGAGGCGCGACCTCTACCAGGCCGCCCTCGCCGCCCGCCCGCCCCGCGCGTAGGGCGTGGCGTACCCCGCCCAGCCCGGCGGGTGCAAGCTCGGAGGAGGCGCGTGCCCGGAGGAGGCGCGGCCCACCACGAGCAGGAGGTACGACATGAAGGCGGTCCGTTTCGAGCAGTACGGCGACATCGACGAGCTGAAGGTCGAACAGGTGGCGAAGCCCGAGGCGGGTGCCGGCCAGGTCGTGGTCGCCGTCAAGGCGGCGGGCCTGAACCCCGGTGAGGCGGCGATCCGCGCCGGACTGATGCACGACGCGTTCCCCGCGGCGTTCCCGTCGGGGCAGGGGACCGACTTCGCCGGCGTGGTCGACGAGGTCGGCGCGGGGGTCGACGAGTGGTCCGTCGGTGACGAGGTCGTCGGGTGGGCCAACCGGTCGTCGCACGCCGAGTTCGTCGTCGTCGACCACGACGAACTCGTGGCGAAGCCCGAGAACGTGCCGTGGGAGGTCGCGGGCAGCATCAGCGTGACCGGACCCACCGCCTACGCCGCGCTGCGTGCCGTGCAGGCCACCGAGGGCGACACGATCGTCGTCTCGGCCGCGGCCGGCGGCGTCGGCGTGATGGTGTCGCAGCTCGCCGTCCTGGGCGGGCTCACCGTGATCGGCACCGCGAGCGAGCGCAACCACGACTTCCTGCGGCAGCTCGGCGTCACGCCCGTGGAGTACGGCGACGGCGTCGTCGACCGCATCCGTGAGGCCGCCCCCCAGGGCGTGGACGCGTTCGTGGACTGCTTCGGCCAGGGCAACGTCGGGTACGCCCTCGAGCTCGGCGTCGCGCCGCAGCGCATCGACACGATCATCGACTTCGCGGCCGTCGAGCAGCACGGCGTCAAGGCCGAGGGCAGCGCCCAGGCGACGTCGCAGGCCGTGCTGTCCGAGCTGCTCGAGCTGATCTCGACCAACAAGATCATGGTGCCGATCGACGGGATCTTCCCCCTCGACGACGTCAAGGACGCCTACCGCGACCTCGAGGACGGCCACGCCCGGGGCAAGTACGTGCTCGGCATGGACGTCGTCGAGTACCCGGGCGAGCACGCCGGCGAGCGGGCGGGTTCCGACGACCGCACCGAGGAGCACGACGCGACCTGACCGGTCGACGCGACCCGCGCCTCCTCGTCCCCGGCGGCGGACGCAGGAGGCGCGGGTCGCGTCATCACGTCGGTGCCCCCACCTAAGATGGTCCCCATGCCCGCCGGCGACTCCTTCTTCATCGCAACGCCCATCTTCTACGTCAACGACGTGCCGCACATCGGTCACGCCTACACCGAGGTCGCAGCCGACGTGCTCGCCCGGTGGCACCGTCAGCGGGGTGACGACGCCTGGCTGCTGACCGGCACCGACGAGCACGGTCAGAAGATCCTGCGCACGGCCACGAGCCACGGCGTGACCCCGCAGGAGTGGGCCGACAAGCTCGTCACCGAGTCCTGGAAGCCCCTGCTCGAGACCGTCGACATCGCCAACGACGACTTCATCCGCACGACCGACGCCCGCCACGAGGCCGGCGTGCAGAAGTTCCTGCAGAAGCTCTACGACGACGGCTTCATCTACCAGGGCGAGTTCGAGGGCTTCTACTGCGTCGGCTGCGAAGAGTACAAGCAGCCGAGCGACCTGGTGCCCGGCACCGGCGCCTACGAGGGCGAGCAGGTCTGCGCGATCCACAGCATCCCGGTCGAGGTGCTGCAAGAGAGCAACTACTTCTTCCGCATGAGCGACTTCGAGCAGCGACTGCTCGACCTCTACGAGGCCCAGCCCGACTTCGTGCAGCCCGACTCGGTGCGCAACGAGGTCGTCTCGTTCGTCAAGCAGGGTCTGCGCGACCTGTCGATCTCGCGGCAGAGCTTCGACTGGGGCGTCAAGGTGCCCTGGGACGAGAAGCACGTCGTCTACGTGTGGTTCGACGCCCTGCTCAACTACGTCACGGCCATCGGCTACGGCGTCGACGACGACGAGTTCCGGCGTCGCTGGCCGGCCGTGCAGCTCGTCGGCAAGGACATCGTGAGGTTCCACGCCGTCATCTGGCCCGCGATGCTCATGGCGGCCGGGCTGCCCGTCCCCAAGAACGTCTTCGGCCACGGCTGGCTGCTGGTCGGCGGCGAGAAGATGTCGAAGTCGAAGCTCACGGGCATCGCCCCGCAGCAGATCACCGACGTCTTCGGTGCCGACGCGTTCCGGTACTACTTCATGCGCGCCATCACCTTCGGTCAGGACGGCAACTTCAGCTGGGAAGACATCGCGGCCCGCTACCAGGCCGAGTTGGCCAACGGGTTCGGCAACCTGGCCTCGCGCGTCGTGGCCATGATCACCCGCTACTTCGACGGCACCGTGCCCGTCGCCGGCGACCTCACCGAGGCCGACCTGGCCGTCCGCGAGACCGAACTGCGGGTCACGGCCGAGGCCGACGCGGCGATCGACCGGTTCGCGATCAACGAGGCGCTCGCGTCGATCTGGCAACTGGTCGACCAGCTGAACGGCTACATCACCGAGCAAGAACCCTGGGCCATCGCGAAGGACGAGTCGCAGCGCGAGCGCCTGGCGACCGTCCTCGCCACCGCGTTGCGGGGTCTCGGCACCCTCACCGTGCTGCTGTCGCCGTTCATCCCGACGGCCACGCGCACCCTGTGGCAGTCGATCGGGCAGGGCGAGCTGACCAGCCAGCCCGTCGACCGGGCGGCCGAGTGGTCGAGCGCTCCCGACGTCAAGCCGCTCGCCGCCGGGCTCTTCCCCCGCATCGAACAGCCCGAGCCCGCGGCATGAGCGACGACACGTCCGGTGGCGGCGGCGCGACCTCCGGGCCGGCCGACGGCGTCCCGGCGACGCACGTCCGCCACCGCTCGTCGGGCGCGGACGGCCAGAAGCGCGACCTGACCTACCCCGCGCCTCCCCAGCCCCTCGTCGTGCCGGTCTACGACAACCACACGCACCTCGAGATCGCCGACGGCGTCGGAGACGACGGCGACGGCCCCCTCGACTACCGCGAGCACCTCGACCGGGCCTCGTCCGTGGGCGTGCGCGGCGTGGTGCAGGTCGGCACCGACCTCGAGACGTCCCGCTGGTCGGCCGAGATCGCCAGCCGCGAGCCCCGGGTGCTCGCCGCCGTCGCCATCCACCCGAACGAGGCCCCGGCCCTCGCGGCCGCGGGCACCCTCGACGAGGCGCTGTCCGAACTGGACGGGCTCGCCGCGAGGCCGCGCGTGCGCGCCGTCGGCGAGACCGGGCTCGACTTCTTCCGCACCGGCGACGACGGTCGGGCGGCCCAGCTCGAGGCGTTCCGCGGCCACATCGAGATCGCCAAGCGCCACGGCCTGGCCCTGCAGATCCACGACCGCGACGCCCACGACGACGTGGTCGACCTGCTGCTCGAGGTGGGCGCTCCCGAACGCACCGTCTTCCACTGCTTCAGCGGCGGGCCCGAGCTGGCGAGCATCCTCGCCGAGAACGGCTGGTACGCGTCCTTCGCCGGCACGGTGACGTTCAAGAACGCCCAGCCCCTGCGCGACGCCCTCGTGCAGTTGCCGCGCAACCTGATCATGGTCGAGACCGACGCGCCCTACCTGACGCCGGTGCCCTACCGCGGTCGCCCCAACGCGCCGTACCTGATCCCCTTCACGCTGCGGTCGATGGCCGAGACGATCGGCACCGACGTGTCCATGCTCGCGGCCCAGATCTCGTCGACGACCGAACTGGTGTACGGCAGCTGGGACAGCGAGCCCGTGACGGTCGAGGGCTGATGTCGCGCGCCACCCTGCTCGGCCCCGCCGAGATCCGTGACCTCGCCGACCTCCTCGGCGTGCAGCCGACCAAGAAGCTCGGGCAGAACTTCGTCCACGACGCCAACACCGTGCGTCGCATCGTCGCCGCGTCGGGTGTCTCGGCGGGCATGACCGTCGTCGAGATCGGCCCCGGGCTCGGCTCCCTGACCCTCGGCCTGCTCGAGGCGGGTGCCAAGGTGGTGGCCGTCGAGATCGACAAGCGCCTCGCCGAACAGCTGCCGAAGACCATCGCGCAGCTGCAGCCGGCGGCCGACCTCACCGTCGTCGTCGACGACGCCCTGCGCGTGACGACCCTGCCCGACGAACCCACCCACCTCGTGGCGAACCTGCCGTACAACGTCAGCGTGCCGGTGCTCCTGCACTTCCTCGAGCACTTCGACGGGCTCGAGCACGGGCTCGTCATGGTGCAGTCCGAGGTCGGTCTGCGCCTGGCCGCCGAGCCCGGCTCGAAGGTGTACGGCGGGCCGAGCATCAAGGCGGCGTGGTACGGCGAGTTCCGGGCCGCGGGCCAGGTCAGCCGCCAGGTGTTCTGGCCCGTGCCGAACGTCGACAGCATCCTCGTCGCGTTCGACCGCAAGCCGGCCCGCGGCAGCGAGCTCGAGCGTCGGGCGACCTTCGCCCTCGTCGATGCCGCGTTCCAGCAGCGACGCAAGATGCTGCGCCAGTCGCTGTCCTCCCTCTACGGGTCGTCCGCCGCCGCCTCCGAGGCCCTAGAACGTGCCGGACTCGCCCCGACCCAGCGGGGAGAGCAGCTCACCGTCGACGACTTCCTCGCCGTGGCCCGGGTCAGCGACGTCGACGCCCTCGCCGGGGCGTCCGTCGCCGCCGTGCTGCACGCCGACGAGGGCGAGGCCGGCTGAGCCGTGCCCCGACGCAAGAACGGCCCCGACGGCGCGCCGTCCGGCAGGGCCAGGGGCAGGGACGGTGCCGGTGGCGGTGACGAGCGCGGGCACGGTGAGCAGCGGCTCAGTGACGCCCGGCTCGGGTCGGGCACCGGACGCGGTGCGGCCGAGTGGTTCGCACGGCTCGACGCCGCGGGGGCGGCGCGACTGTCCCACGAGCAGATCTCGCGCCTCCTGGTCGACGAGTTCGAGGTCGTGCCGTGGTGGGCCGAGGGGATCACGGTGCGCTACGAGCAAGAACGCGGCGTCGAGCCGCCGGGGCGCCAGCCCGACGGCAGCTACGCGGTCACCGTCGGCCGCAGCTTGAGGGGTGCACCGCTCGAACTGTTCGACCTCGCCGTCGACCGGTTCGCCCGGTACGCCGGCGGCCCGCCCGAGGTCGTCGCCCGGTCCGCGACGCGTCCGACCGCCGACTGGACCCTCGCGCACGGGGACACGCTGCGCCTCCAGGTGGTGTCGACCGCCGGTCCGAAGTGCTCGGTGTCGTTGACGCAGGGCAGCCTGCGCCTGCCCGAACGGGTGCAGCCCGTGAAAGAGGGGTTGACGCGGGCGTTCGGCGTCATGAGTGATCGCCAGAACTGACTAGGTTGGACGCATGACGTCCGTGGCCGCCCCGACCGTGGTCCACACGCGTGCGCCGGGCAAGATCAACGTCTTCCTCGCCGTCGGCGACCTGCAGGACGACGGTTACCACGACCTCGCGACCGCCTACCAGGCCGTGTCCCTCTACGAGGACGTGCGTGCGCGTCGCGCCGACGACTTCACCGTCAGCGTCACGGGTGGCCCGTCCATCGACGTGTCGGGCGTGCCGACCGACGGGTCCAACCTGGCGATCAAGGCCGCCCGCCTGCTGGCCGAGACGACCGGCTACACGGGCGGCGTCGCCCTGACCGTCGACAAGGCGGTGCCCGTGGCCGGCGGCATGGGGGGCGGATCGGCCGACGCCGCCGCGACGCTGCTCGCGTGCGACACGCTCTGGGGAACCGGCGTCGGTCGTGACGAACTCCTGCGGCTCTCGGCCCGACTCGGTGCCGACGTCCCGTTCGCCTTCGCCGGGGGCACCGCGATCGGTACCGGTCGCGGCGACGAGCTCAGCCCGGCCCTGGCGAAGGGGCAGTTCCAGTGGGTCCTGGCCGTGGCCGACGTCGGCCTCTCGACGCCGCGCGTCTACGACGAACTCGACGCGCACCGTCTGCGGCACCAGGGCGAGATCCGCTCGGTGCGGCACCCCGTCGTCGACGCCGGCGTCCTGCAGGCACTCCGGGCGGGCGACCCGGGCATGCTCGCGGACGCCATGCACAACGACCTCCAGGCGCCCGCCCTGCACCTCCAGCCGGGCCTGGCCGACGTCCTCGAGCTCGGTGAGGGCAACGGGGCCCTCGCGGGCATCGTGTCGGGCTCCGGCCCGACGGTGGCGTTCCTCGCACCCGACCTCGACGGCGCTCTCGAGCTGCAGATCGCGCTGAGCGCCGCCCGCCTCACGGTCGTCCGCGCCACGGGCCCGGTCCACGGCGCCCGCGTCGTCACCGACTAGGCCCGGGCCCCAGGGCGTCGCCGAGCCCCCCCGCGCGCGCAGGGGGGCTCGGCGACGCCCCGGGGTCTCGCGGGCTCAGCGCTCGTACTTGAGCACGTTCGTGCGGGTGAGGTGCCACTCGTCGGCGACGTGGAAGCCCTTGGCGGCGAGGTCCGCGGTGACCCGGGGCCTCCAGTCCTGCTTGTCGCTCGTGATCAGCCAGACGACGTCGAGGTCGTCGGTGCGGTCGATGACGTCCTCGAGCGGGTGCTGGACCTCCCACAGCCCGCCGGTCTCGGCCGCGGGGGTCTCGAGCGTGAAGTCCGACATCCCTTCGAACGCCGCGGGGTACGTGTTCTCGATGATGCGCGACGTGGCCTTCGGGTGTCGACGCACGGGGCCGAAGACGACGCCCTCGGCCGTCCCGGCCGGTTCGAGCGCCCGTTGCTCGCTCACGAGGTCGGCCACCTGGTTCCACGCGGCCGAGTCCTTCGCCTCGGGCTGACGCTGACGTTCGTAGGTCGGGGCGGTGAGCACCACGGCGACCAGCAGGACGAGGGCGATCACCCGCCGCCAAGGGATGGCGGCCACGGCGACGGCCATCATGATCGCGACGGCCGGGGTGCCGAAGGTCAGGTAGCGGGGCGAGTAGAGCGGCTCGGTCACGAGCGAGACGCCCACGAGGCCGACGGTGGGCACGATCATCCAGGGCAGGACGACCTCGGCCAGTCCCCGGGCACGGGGCACGAGACCGGCGACCACGACGACCAGGCTGGCGAGCACCAGCATCCAGCCGAAGACGGCGAAACGGTCGTTCTGGTAGAACCACTGCGTCGTCAGCACCTGGTCGATCGTCGCGAAGCTCGGCCGGTCGAGCCAGCCGACCTGGCCGCTCTGCTCGGACGTGAAGTACACGACGGGCAGGCTCGCGAGTCCGGCGACGGCCGCACCGGCGAACCAGCCGAGGAACGAACCGCGTGCTCCGTGCGGTGCGCCGACGAGCGGGGTCGACGCCACGGCGTCCTGCGACGTCGCCACCGACCCCGAGGAGGCGCGGAGCCGGCGCTCGCGTCGCCACTGCACCAGCATGGTGACGCCGTGCCCCACCACGACGAAGGCGACGTACAGGAAGAAGAGAACCGAGACGACGGCGAGCACGGCGTAGGCGACCCACCAGCGGACGGCCGAGGCCCGGGTGCGGGTCTCGCCGACCTGGGCGGTCCGGCGCGAGGCGGTGACGAGCACGAGGGTCAGGGCGACGGCGAACATCGCCGAGAAGGCGTACGAACGGCCCTCGCCGCCCATCCAGGTCACGCGGGGGATCAGGCAGAACAGCAGGCCCGCCACGACGGCCGTCCGGCGGTCGGCCAGGGTGCGGGCGAGCACGACCGTGAACGCGGCGGCGAGCCCCGTGACGATCGTGCTGGGCACCCGGAGCGAGATCGGCGAGTACGGGAAGACGTCGAACCACAGGTGCATGAACGCGTAGTACGTGGCGTGCACCAGGTCGACGGTCTGGACCATCTGCCAGAGCTGGCCCCAGCTGCGCGTCGCCGAGATGACCGTCGCGGCCTCGTCGTACCAGACGGACGGCACCCAGAGGAAGGCGCCCGACAGCACGGCGGCGAGCAGGCCGACGAGCACGGCGTCGAGATGACGCCAGTGCCGGAGGCGCGTGAGGGCTGTGCTGCGGCCGGTCCCGGGCGTCGTGGATACAGTGGGCGCGGTCGATCGACCGTCGGCCGGATGCAGGAGGTTCGTCATGTCGTCTCTTCCCCCTCTCGGAGGATCTCGCGTGCGACACGGGGGTGACGCGCGCGGGGCGGCCGTGCACGACGGTGGCGTGCACGGTGCCGGCGTGCGCGACGGTGGACACGGCGGCGACCCCGTCGAGGGCGAACGCTACTCGCGAAGCGTGCGCCTGCCGGGGTTCGGTCTGGGCTCCCAGGGGCGCCTGGCGGCGTCGAGGGTGCTGGTGGTCGGGGCCGGCGGGCTGGGCGCGCCGGTCATCCAATATCTCGCAGCCTCGGGTGTGGGAACCCTGGGAATCGTCGACGACGACGCCGTCGATCTGTCGAACCTACAACGGCAGGTGCTCTTCCGCCCCGACCAGCTGGGCTTCCCGAAGGCCCGCGCCGCCGCCGACTGGGTGCGTGCCGCCAACCCGGACGTGACCGTCGTCGCCCACCCCGTCCGACTGAGCGACCGCACCGCCGACCTGCTCGACGACTACGACCTCGTGGTGGACGGCAGCGACTCGTTCGACACCTGCTACCTCGTGGCCGACGCCGCGGCCGAGCGCGGTCTGCCGGTCGTCTGGGGCAGCGTCAACCGCTGGGACGGACAGTTCAGCGTCTTCTGGGACGACGCCCCGGACGCCCGGGCGGTCGACTACCGCGACCTGCACCCTGCCCCGCCCGCCTCGGGCTGGGACGAGTCCTGCGCCGACGTCGGCGTGCTGGGGCCGCTGTGCGGGACGGTGGGCGCGGGCATGGCCGGAGAGGTCGTCAAGCTGCTGACCGGTCTCGGCGATCCGCTGCTCGGCCGGGTCGTGACCGTCGACGCCCTGGGCGGCACCTGGCGGGAGAGCCGGTTGGCCCGCGCCCCGCACCGGGCCGAGGCCCGGGCGACGGTGAACGATGCGCGCCGCGCCTCCTCGTCCTCGGCCTCCGAGGCGCAGGCGACCACCGCCGACGCGCCCCCGGCCCGTGGTCGCCGCGTCGGCCCCGACGTCGACGCGGCCGAGCTGACGACCCTGCTCGGGGCGCGAGCGACGGGCGATGCCGACTTCACGCTGCTCGACGTGCGCGAGGTCGACGAGCACGACTTCGCCCACATCTCCGGTGACGTGCAGGCTCCCGGGTACGGCACGCGCACCCGCCAGCGGCCCGAGCTCGATCCGGCGCAGCGGGTGGTCGTCTACTGCGCCCGAGGGCCGCGGGCCCGCGCCGCGGCCGACCTGCTGGCGGGCGAGGGCTTCGACGTGTCGGTGCTGCACGGCGGCATGCTCGGGTGGCAGCTCGCGCAGGGGGCACCCACGCGGCCGTAGGCGGGCGTTCAGCCGCCGGCGAACGGCGGCATGACGTCGATGACCGCGCCGTCGGGGACGAGCTGCTCGCGGTCCCGCGTGGTCAGGCCGTCGACGAGGAACGAGCAGCGCAGCAGCACGTCGCGGAAGTCCGCGGCCGACACGCCCTCGACCGGGCGGACCTCGGTGAGCAGGCGCCCGATGGTCGGGCGTTCGCCCGCGGGCACCTCGACGCGCTGGTCGTCGCGGCCCACGGCGGTGCGGGCGGCGGCGAAGAACCGCAGCGTCGACGAGACGGGGGCCGGGGTGGCTCCGTCGACGGGGGTGGCTCCGTCGACGGTGGGGGCGGGGTTCGTGGTCGTCATCTCAGCCTCCGATGGCGCTCATGGTGCGTTCCGGCTGCACGAAGTCCGGGTCGTCGATGCCGTGGCCCGAGGGCTTGGCCCACATGGCACCGCGCCAGGCGTCGGCCAGTTCGAGGTCGCTCGCCCCGCTCCGCAGCAGGTCGCGCAGGCCGGTCTCTCCGCCGCTGAAGAGGCAGCTGCGTATGCCGCCCTCGGCGGTCATGCGGGTGCGCCGGCAGTCGGCGCAGAACGGTTCGCTGACCGAGGCGATGATGCCGACCCGCCCGGCCAGTCCGGCGTCGTCACCGCGGCCGACGGCGTCGAACAGCTCGGCGGGTGCTCCGTCGCGCTCGACGTCGGCGGGGCTGAGGTCGAAGCGCGTGGCGATCAGCGAGTGGATGTCGCGTGAGGTGACGAAGGAGGCGCGGTCCCAGCTGCGGTCGGCGTCCAACGGCATCTGCTCGATGAACCGCAGCTCGTGGCCGCCGCGCAGCGCCCAGGCGAGCAGGTCGGGCGCCTCGTGGTCGTTGATGCCGGGCAGCAGGACGGCGTTGATCTTGACCGGGGTGAGGCCGGCCGCCGCCGCGGCGTCGACGCCGGCGAGCACCTTGTCGAGGAACGGACGACGCGAGACCTTCATGAACGTCTCGGCGTGCAGCGAGTCGAGCGACACGTTGACCCGGTCGAGCCCGGCGTCGGCCAGGGCCTGGGCGCGGTGCGCCAGGCCGATGGCGTTCGTCGTCAGCGACACCTCGGGCCGCGGGTCGATCGCGGCGACCCGTCGCACGATGTCGATGAGGTCGGCACGCAGCAGTGGCTCGCCCCCGGTGAACCGCACCTGCCGGACGCCGAGGTCGCGCACGCCGATGCCGACCAGGCGCACGATCTCGTCGGCGTCGAGCGCCTGTTCACGGGGGAGGGCCGGCAGGCCCTCGGCCGGCATGCAGTAGGTGCAGCGCAGGTTGCACTTGTCGGTCAGCGAGACCCGCAGGTCGGTCGCGGTCCGACCGAAGCGGTCGAGCAGTCCCGGAGCGGCGTCGCTCGACGGCCGCGCGGGCAGCAGGTCGTCGGCGGGGGCCCGGCCGGGCATGGTGGGCAGTCCGAGCGAGACGGTCATCCGTCGAGGTTAAGCCCGCGGGGCCGAACGTGGGGTGTCCATGGGAGGCGACCCGCGCCTCCTTTCGCTCCGCCGTGCACGACGCCCCGCCCCGCAGGCTCGTCCGGGGCCACTCCTTGCGGCTGCGCGACCGCGCATTCGGAACTAGGCTCGCGTCCATGACGCAGATACGGATCAAGGACGCGGCGGCGTTCCTCGGCGTGAGCGACGACACCGTGCGACGCTGGATCGACCTCGGCCTGCTCGAGAGCGAGAAGGACGACGCCGGGCGCGGCGTGGTCGACGGGCTCGCGCTCGCGACGCTCGCCCGGAAGAACGCCGTGCTGCCCGCCGACCCGTCCGAGGTGGGGCGGTCGGCACGCAACCGCCTGGTGGGCGTCGTGACCGAGATCACCGCCGACCGGGTCATGGCCCAGGTCGAGCTGCAGTGCGGCCCGCACCGCATCGTCTCGCTGATGAGCAGCGAAGCCGTCCGAGAGCTGGGCCTCGAACCCGGTTCGGTGGCCATCGCCGTCGTGAAGGCCACGACGGTCATCATCGAGACGCCCGGCGGGAAGGCCTGACCATGAGACGGACCCCCCGCGTCGTCACGGCGCTCGTCGGAGCCCTCGCGGTGGCGACGGCCCTCGCCCTGACGGGGTGCTCGGGCGCGACCGTCGACACGGCGACCAGCGCGACACCGACGGCCTCCGACCCGACCCTCGAGGGGTCGATCACCGTCTACGCCGCCGCCTCGTTGACGACGACGTTCACCGAGCTCGCCGACGAGTTCGAGAAAGCGAACCCGGGCACGACCGTCGACCTGACCTTCGCGGGCTCGTCCGACCTGGTGACGCAGATCACCGAGGGAGCCCCGGCCGACGTCTTCGCCTCGGCCGACGAGAAGAACATGGCGAAGCTGACCGACGCCGGACTCGTCGACCCGTCGGCCTCGGAGGACTTCGCCACGAACGTCCTCACCATCGCCGTGCCGCCGTCGAACCCCGCCGACGTCACGGGCTTCGCCGACCTCGGGAAGTCCGACGTGACGACCGTGGTCTGCGCGGCCCAGGTGCCCTGCGGTGCGGCGACGGTCGCGGTCGAGCGGGCCACCGGCGTCACGATCTCGCCGGTCAGCGAGGAGTCCTCGGTCACCGACGTGCTGGGCAAGGTCACCTCGGGGGAGGCCGACGCCGGGCTGGTCTACGTCACGGACGTCGAGGCCGCCGGCGACAGCGTGACAGGCATCGAGTTCCCCGAGGCCGACCAGGCCGTCAACACCTATCCCATCGCCCCTGTGGCCGACACGGCGAACCCGGCGGTGGCCGAGGCGTTCGTCGCCTTCGTCACCGGCGAGGTCGGGCAGGGCGTGCTGCGGGACGCCGGCTTCGGCGCGCCGTGACGCCCGCCCCGCACCGTGCCTACGCCGGCGTCCCGGTGTGGATCGCGGTCGTCGCGGCCCTGGGGGCGGCCTTCGTCCTGCTGCCCCTCGTCGCCATGGTGTCGAGGGTCGACTGGGCCGAGTTCGTGCCGCTGGTCACCTCCGAGTCGTCGGTCGCCGCGTTCTGGCTCAGCCTGCGCACGTCGGTCACGGCGACCCTCCTCTGCGTCGTGCTCGGCGTCCCGATGGCGGTCGTGCTGGCCCGCACCGGGTTCCGGGGCCAAAGGGTGCTGCGGTCGCTCGTGCTGCTGCCGTTGGTGCTCCCGCCCGTCGTCGGAGGCATCGCGTTGCTCTACACCTTCGGGCGCCGCGGCCTGCTCGGTCAGGCGTTCGACGCGCTCGGCGTGACGATCGCGTTCTCGACCACGGCGGTCGTGCTGGCCCAGACCTTCGTCGCCCTGCCCTTCCTGGTGCTGAGCCTCGAGGGCGCCCTCCGCACGGTGGGCACGCGCTACGAGGCCGTCGCGGCGACCCTGGGCGCCCGGCCCACGACCGTGCTGCGGCGGGTCACGCTGCCGCTCGTGTTGCCCGCCCTCGTCTCGGGCGCCGTGTTGTCGTTCGCGCGGGCCCTCGGCGAGTTCGGGGCGACGCTGACCTTCGCGGGCTCCTTGCAGGGCGTCACACGGACCCTTCCGCTCGAGATCTACCTGCAACGCGAGACCGACCCCGACGCCGCCGTGGCGCTGTCGCTCGTGCTCGTCCTCGTGGCGGTCGTCGTCGTCGCCCTGGCCCATCGGGCGGGCGGGCCGTCCGGCGTCGCCACCCGGAGGCGCGGGTCGTGACGCTCGAGTTCGCGGCGGTCGTCGAGGACCGCGGCTTCGACGTCGAGCTGGAGGTGGCCGACGGAGAGACGGTGGCCGTCCTCGGCCCGAACGGGGCCGGCAAGTCGACGCTGCTGTCCCTGGTCGCCGGCCTCCTGCGACCCGACCACGGCACGGCCCGCCTGGGCGACCGCGTGCTGTTCGACGTCGACGGCCGCGGGCGCGGACCCTCGCTGCGCCCGCACGAGCGCGGCGTCTCGATGCTCGCCCAGGACGCCCTGCTCTTCCCCCACCTCAGTGCGCTCGACAACGTCGCCTTCGGCCCGCGCAGCACCGGGGTGCCTCGACGCGAGGCCGGCCGCCGAGCCCGCGACTGGCTCGACCGGGTCGACGCCACGGGGCTCGCCGAGCGGCGTCCGGCGCAGCTCTCGGGTGGACAGGCGCAGCGGATCGCCGTCGCCCGTGCCCTGGCCGCCGACCCCTGCCTGTTGCTGCTCGACGAGCCGATGGCCGCCCTCGACGCGTCGGTCGCGCCCGCCCTGCGACGGACCCTGCGCGACGTCCTCGCCGACCGCACGGCGGTGATCGTCACGCACGACGTCCTGGACGCCTACACGCTGGCCGACCGGGTCGTCGTGCTCGACGGGGGCCGGGTCGTCGACGCCGGCCCCACGCGCGCCGTCCTCGACCGTCCGACCACGCCGTTCGCCGCGGGGCTCGCGGGGCTCGACCTGCTGACCGGCACGGCCCGCGGGGGAGGCGTCCGGTTGGAGGACGGCACCCTGCTGACCGCCCGGTCCGCCGACGGGCTCCCGGCGGGCGCCGCGGCCGCGGTGGCCGTGCGGCCGAGCGCCGTGCGCGTGTCGACCGGGACCCCCTCGGGTCCGACGCCGTCCGAGAACGCCCTCGACGTCGTCGTCACGGACCTCGAGCCCCGCGGGGACGTCGTCCGGGTCCGGGCCGGCGACGTGTCGGCCGACGTCCCGCCCGGCGTGGTCGCCGGCCTCGACCTCGTGCCGGGCAGTGCCGTCCGGTTCTCCTTCGACGCCGGAGACGCCGTCGCCTACCTGGTCTGAGCGGGCCCGGGGCTCGACGAGGGGGCGGACCGTCGGCGGCCGACGACCCGACGCAGCCGGTCGACGTCGCCCCCCACGGCGTCGAGCAACCGGTCCGTGAACCCGGGGCCGGCCCGCCAGAGCGTCACGAGCAGGATGACGAGCACGGCCGAGGCGAGCGACGCCCGCTGCAGTGCCATGCCCGGCTCGAGCTGGCGCACGAGCAGCGCGAGCGGGATCGCCAGCCACTCGACCCGCCCGGTCAGCGCGACGAACGGCACCAGCAGCAGGGCGTACCAGGGGTAGCGGGGGCTCACCGCCACGAGCGTCACGCCGATCATCACGAGCTGGCCGAGCCACGGGTCGTGAGCCGGGGTCTTCACCCACACGAGCACGGCCGTGACACCGACGATCAGCACGGCGACCGGTGTCGTCCACGCGTCCGGCATGAAGGCCGACAGGAACACGAAGCGCGAGCCGTCCTCGTAGCCCTCCTCGGTCAGGTAGCCCGGCAGGTACCCGAGCACGCCCCACCCGGTCATCGCGACGTAGGGCACGTAGAGCACGGCGAAGGTGACGACGGAGGCGCTGATCACCTTCCAGGGCTGGCCGCGCAGCAGGGCGGGTGCCGCGATCACCGGGATCAACTTGGTCGCGATGGCGGCTCCGAGCGCGATGCCGCCGCGGAAGCGCCGACCGGTGGCGACGAGCAACGACGCGGCGACCACGAGCACGGCACCCAGGAGGTCGACGTGCGAGTTCGTGACGCCCTCGCCGACCACGAGCGGGCACCAGCCCCACAGCGCGGCCCAGCGGGGGTCGAGACCCCGCCGGCGCAGGGTCGCCAGCAGGGCGACGGTCGTGCCCAGCACGAGCACGAAGCCCATCGCCTGCAGCGGGAAGAACCCGGCGTCGGGGCCGACCACGGCGGACACCGCCCAGAAGTACAGTTCGGCCATCGGCGGGTAGATGGTCGGCACGTCGGGCCGGTTGATCAGCGTGCAGACGACGTCGCCCGTCTGGCTGTCGTAGGCACGGTGGACCTGGCGGTCGGGTTCGCCGCAGCGCTCGCCGATCGTGCCGTCGTCGCGGGTGAACGGCGTCGACTCGGGGAAGATCCAGGCCGGCCGCAGGTCGCGCAGCTCGCCCGCGTCGGGCGTGTACTCGTACGGCGAGACGCCGGCGGTCTGCACGATGCCGTCCCAGGCGTAGCGCGCCGGGTCGGTGCTCGTGTTGGGTACGCCGGTCAGGCCCGCCCCGCCGACCAGGGCCGTGCCCGCCACGACGAGAGCGGTGACGTGGCGCACGGGCACCCGGCGCAGCAGCACCACCGCCAGGGCGAAGAACGCCCAGCACACGGCGGTCCAGACGACGAAGTCGGTCCGCAGGTCTTTCATCAGGAACCCGACGTTCACGACGCCCCAGGCGATCGCCCCGGCCAATCCGAGGACGGCCACGGCCGCGAACACAGTACGCACGCCCCCAGTCTGGCCGAATCGGCCCTGGGAGTCGTGCACATCGGAGATGATGAGCCACATGAGACGACCGACACCATGAGGCGCCTGCTGTACGAGGCGCGCCGCGCCGCCTCGTCGCCGAACCGCAACGCCCGGTCCGCGACCGTCTTCGGTCGCCTCCTCGGCGCCGCGTTCGTCATCTGCCTGCTGACCGGGCTCTACAGCCACTTCCTGCAGGAGCCGCTCGACGGGATGCGGTTCCCGACGAGTCCCGTCTGGCTCTACCAGGTGAGCCAGGGCGTCCACATCACCGCGGGCATCGCCTGCATCCCCCTGCTGCTGGTCAAGCTGCACTCCGTGTTCCCGCAGCTCTTCCAGCACCCGCCGATCAAGCACCCGGTCGACGTGCTCGAGCGCGCCTCCATCGCCCTGTTCGTGGCGACGTCGATCCTCCAGCTCGTCACCGGCCTGCTGAACACGTACCAGTACTACCCGTGGCCCTTCCCGTTCAAGCAGGTGCACTTCGCCCTGTCGTTCGTCATCATCGGCTCGCTCGCGATCCACATCGCCGTCAAGCTGCCGCTCATCACCCGCTACTGGCGGGCGCGGGACAGCTACGACGCCGAGGGGCGCTTCGTCGAGCCGTCGTCCGAGCTCGACGAGGCCCGCGCCGCGTTCGTGGCCGAGAGCGAGGCGACCGCCGAGCTCGCCCGCTTCCGTGCCGTGCGCGACGCCGACGGGACGCGACGCGACCGTGATCCGCACGCCGCGCCTCCTGCGCCCGCCCGCGGCCTCACCGGACGCGTCCTCCGCTGGATCGACTCCGCACACGAGGTCGACCGCGAACCGGGCCGCGCCCGGGTGTCCCGCCGCGGCTTCTTCACCGCCGCCGGCGTCGCCACCGGGGGAGTCGTCGCGCTCACGGCCGGGCAGTCCTTCGCCCCGCTGTCACCCCTCAACGCCTTCGGCCCCCGGCAGCGCGGGCTCGGCCCGAACGACCTGCCGATCAACCGCACGGCCGCCGCCGCCCGGGTGCTCGAGACGGCCATGGACCCCGACTGGCGGCTCGACGTCCTGGTGGGCGGCGTCGCGACCTCGTTCACGCTCGACGCGCTGCGCGGGTTCGACGGGGCCGACGAACGCCTGCCGATCGCCTGCGTCGAGGGCTGGAGCCAGACCGGCTCCTGGCGCGGCGTCCGCCTCGTCGACCTGCTGGCGGCTGCCGGCGCCCCGACCGACCAGCGCCTCCGGCTCACCAGCCTCGAAGAGAAGGGTGGCTACCGCGTGACCGAGATGGGCCCCGAGTACGCCTCCGACCCGCGCACCCTCGTCGCCCTCGAGCTGAACGGCGAGCCGCTCAGCATCGACCACGGCTACCCGGCGCGCATGATCGCCCCGGGCCGACCCGGCGTGCTGCAGACCAAGTGGCTCAGCTCCATCGAGGTGCTCTCGTGAGCGCCCGGGTGCCCTCGGCCGCGTCGAGCGCAGGAGGCGCGGGCACGTCGCGCACCGTCCACGTCGTGCGCGGGGTGCTGATCGCCCTCGGCGTGGCCCTCCTGGGCCTCGGCGGCTGGGTGCTCACCGACACCGTCTCCCCGAACCGGTACGGCGGACTCCTGCTCTGGCTGGCCGGTTCGGTCGTCGTGCACGACGCCGTGCTCGCCCCCGTGGTCGCCGCGGTCTCGCTGCTCGTGCGGCGGACCGGACGCCGCATCCGGCCCGCGGTCCTCTGGATCGTGCAGGGCGCGGTCGTCGTCGGGGCGATCTTCTCGCTCGTCGTCGTGCCCGAGATCGTGGCGAAGGCGAAGGGGCCGAAGAACGACACCGTGCTGCCGTTCGACTACGGCCTGCGCCTGGCCGTGCTGTGGCTCGTCATCGCGGCGCTGACGGCCGCTGTGGTCGCGCTCTACCTGGCGCGCAGGCGGCAGAAGGTGCGTCCGTCGACCGACCAGGTCTGAGCGACCCGCAGGCCCGCGCGTCGAGCGTGGCGGTGCAGCGCCTCGCGGCCGACCTCCGCCCAGGGGAAGGTCGCGCTTGCGTGACCCTGGTCGTCGACCACGTGGGCCTCGTAGCTGTCGTCGAGCGACGCCTCGGGGGCGGTCTCGACGACGACCGAACCGGTCGCGGTGAGGATCTCGGCGCAGCGGGTCAGCAGCGCCGTCGGGTCGCCGCCGATGCCGACGTTGCCGTCCAGCAGCAGCGCGAGGTTCCACTGGCCCTCGCGGGGCAGCGGGTCGAAGACCGACCCGCCGGCCACGGGCAGTCCGGCCTCGCGGGCCATCGCGACGGCCGTGGGCGAGACGTCCAGACCCAGGACGGTCAGGCCGCGGTCCACGGCGGCGCGCACCATGCGGGCCGGCCCGCAGCCGATGTCGAGCACGGGGCCGGTCTCGCCGTCGAGGGTGGTGAGGTCGGCCGCGTCGGCGTCGGCGCTCCACCGCGCGACGTCGAACGCCTCGTCGTCGCCTGCCTCGGGGGGCGACGCGGGGCGTCCGGCACCGCCGGCCGCGCGGACGAGTTGCAGGAGCCCCTCGTGACGCAGGGCGCGCGCGTACGGCTCCGCGCCTCCTGAACCGAAGGTGGCGGGCTGTTCGGGGGCGATGGTCATGAGGTGACCCCTTCGGTGGCGGGATCGGTCGTGCGGGCGACGCCGTTCGTGGTGGTGGTCGTGGGGGGCGCCTCGGCGTGCCGCAGGGCGGCGGCGAAGCGGCTGTCGGGTGCGACGGCCGCGACGAGGCGGGCGTCGTCGATCGTGTCGACGTCGACGAGCTCGGGCAGCATGCGCACGGTCAGGCCGGCGTCGGCGAGTCGGCGGAGCTGGTGGGCACCCGTGTCGTCACGCGACATGGGGACGCCGCGCAGCAGGTCGCCGGTCGGCCGGGAGAGGCCCAGGGCCCAGAACCCGCCGTCGTTCGCCGGGCCGAACCAGGCGTCGACGTCGTCGGTCCACGCGTCGAAGACGGGGGCGAGGGCCTCGACCGTGACCTGGGGGGTGTCCATGCCGATCAGCACGGTCTTCCCGTCGACCTCGTCGAAGAGGGCGCCGAGGCGTGCGTCGAGGTCGCCACCGATCTGAGGGATCACATCGAAGTCTTCGGAGCCGACGGGCCTGCGGTTGCCGTCGAACAGCAACACGCGACGCGTGGCGGGCAGCCGACGGACGACGTCGAGGGTGTCCTGGATCGCGGCGGCCGCGACGTCGGCGGCCTGCTCGAGGCTGAGCGGGGGGTGCAGGCGCGTCTTGACCTTGCCCGGGATCGTCTCCTTCGCGATCACCACGAGGGTCGTCATCGGCCGACCTCCCTGAGGAGTCGGGACATGTCCTTGATCGCGACGGACGTGCCGCGGATGGTGCCGGTCACCTTGCTGCGGCCGACCCGGGGCGAGTAGGGCGCGTCCTGCTCGACGATCCGCCAGCCGGCCTCGCTCGCGCGCAGCACCATCTCGAGCGGGTAGCCGCTGCGGCGGTCCTTCAGGTCGAGGTCGAGCAGTGCCCGGCGCCGCGCGACGCGCATGGGGCCGAGGTCGTGCAGGGCGACGCCGCTGGCCCGCCGCATGAGGTGCGAGAGGGCGAGGTTGGCGATGCGGGCGTGCACCGGCCAGGCGCCCCGGGTCGTCGGGCGCCGGCGGCCGAGGACGAGATCGGCGTCACCGGCCATCACGGGGGCGGCGAGGGCGACGAGGTCGGCGGGGTCCATCGACGCGTCGGCGTCGCAGAACGCGACGTAGTCGGCCGTGGCGGCCTCGAGACCGGCGTGGGCGGCGCTGCCGAAGCCGCGCCGCGCCTCCTGCACCACGGTCGCGCCGTGCTCGGCGGCGACGCGGGCGGAGTCGTCGGTCGAGCCGTTGTCGACGACGATCGCGTGCCAGCCCTCGGGCAGGCGGCCGAGGACCCAGGGCAACGCGCCTTCTTCGTCGAGACAGGGAAGCACGACGTCGACTCGGGGGCTGCTCATCCTCTCGACTGTACGGATGCGATCCCATGAAGGTGATGGGAGCGGGCGGTGCGCACCCGAACGGGGGGCGGCCGCGCCCGCCTAGCGGACGACCGCGGCGCGCAGCGGGGCCGTGGCGAACTCGTGCATGCCCTGCTCGAAGGTCACGCTCGGTCGCCAGCCCAGCTCGCCCTGCAGCCGCGCCGACGACGCCGTCACGTGCCGCACGTCGCCCGCGCGGTACTCGCCCGTGACGACGGGCGTCGGTCCGCCGGCCTCGCGCGCCAGGGCCTCCGCCATCTCGCCGATCGTGTGCACCGTCCCGCTGCCGACGTTGAACGCGCGGAACGTGTCGGTCGGCTGGTCCGCGGTCCACTCGAGGGCCGCGAGGTTGGCGGACGCGATGTCGCGGACGTGGACGAAGTCGCGACGCTGGGCGCCGTCCTCGAACACGCGCGGGGCCTCACCGCGTTCGAGGGCGGAGCGGAAGAGCGAGGCCACGCCGGCGTAGGGCGTGTTCTGGGGCATGCCCGGGCCGTAGACGTTGTGGTAGCGCAGGGCGGCGGCCCGACCGCCGGTGCTGCGCGCCCACGAGGTCGACAGGTGCTCCTGCGTCAGCTTCGTGATGGCGTAGACGTTGCGGGGGTCGAGCGGGGCCTCCTCGCCGATCAGCTGCGGCTCGAGCAGTTCGCCCGCCTCGTCACGCGGGTCGAAGACGCCCGCGTCGAGGTCGGCGATGCGGCGGGGTGCCGGGCGTTCGGTCGCACCGGTCGAGGTGCGGTAGCTGCCCTCGCCGTAGACGACCATCGATGAGGCGACGACGAGGCGGTCGACGCCGGCGCGGTCCATCGCCGCGAGCACGACGGCCGTGCCGAGCTCGTTCGACGAGACGTAGTCGGGCGCGTCCTGGAAGTCCACGCCGAGCCCGACCTTGGCCGCCTGGTGACAGACCGCGTCGACGCCCGCGAGTGCTCGGTCGACGGTCTCGGCGTCACGTACGTCGCCGTGCACGAAGTCGACGCGCGGGTCGACGGTCGGCTCGCCGCCGTGCACGTCGGCCCGCAGGGAGTCGAGCACGCGCACGCGCCAGCCGCGGTCGAGGGCGAGGTCGACGATCGCCGACCCGATGAAGCCGGCCCCACCGGTGACGAGCAGCAGGCCCGGGCCGTCGGTGGACGAGGAGGCGCCGGTCGCGCTCACAGCGCAGCCCTCCGACCCGAGACGGGCAGGGCGAGCACCTCGGCCACCGCCCCGGGCGGCATCAGCTCGCGGGGCGAGTAGTCGCCGGGCATCGCGGCGACGATCGACGCGATGGCCGCGACGATGCGCGGTTGGGCGGCCGCGAGCCGTTCGAAGACGAGCGAGGCGCTCACGGCGTCGGCGTCGGGTGCGTCGCCCTCGGCCGGGGCCAGGCCGGCGTCGCTGTCGGTCACGTACGAGAGGTTGACGGCTCCCATGCCGAGTTCGAGGGTGAGCGGGATCTCGGGGTACATCGTCATGTTGACCGTGTGCGCGCCCGCGGCCCGGAACCACAGCGACTCGGCCCGGGTCGAGAACCGCGGCCCCTGGATCACCACGCAGGTGCCGGTCGGGGAGAACGGCTCACCCTGCGCCTCGAGGGCCGCGATCGCGGCGGCCCGGAGCACGGGGTCGAACGGGTCGGCGGCGATCAGGTGCTGCACCTGCCCCTCGACGTCGAAGAACGTGTCGCGTCGTCCCCAGGTGCGGTCGATGAACTGGTCGGTCACGACCATGGTGCCGGGGGCGACGTCGGGGCTGACCCCGCCGACCGCCGACGACGACACGATGGCCTTCGCGCCGAGCGACGCCAGTGCCCACACGTTCGCCCGGTGGTCGATCAGGTGCGGCGCCACCGCGTGGCCCGCGCCGTGCCGGGTGAGGAAGGCCACGCGCTTGCCGCCCAACTCGCCGATCGTCACCTCGCTCGAGGTCGGGCCGTAGGGCGTCTCGACGACGTGCCGGGTCGCCTCGCCCTCGGCGAAGAGCGAGTACAGCCCCGATCCGCCGATGACGGCGACGTCGACGGGCGGCGGCCCCGAGGAGGCGCGGGTGGGCTGGGGGACGTCGGGCTCGGTCGCGGGGTCGGTCACCCCCGATACGCTACTGACGATCGCCCGAGAGGAACCGCGTGCGCACCATCGAGACCCACCTCGCCGAGGTCACGGCCGTCGTCGAGGCGGCCGTGCGGGCCCGTCCGGTCGACGCGTTGGTGGTGAGCCCCGAGGCGCTCGCCTCGCGCTCCGACCGGTACCGCGACCGCGTCCTCGCCGCCGACGTCGTCGCCCCGATCGACCTGCCGCCGTTCGCCAACTCGCAGATGGACGGCTACGCCGTCTCGACCGCCGGGCTCGACCCGGACGCGCCCACCAGCCTCCGGGTCGCGGCGCGCATCCCCGCCGGGCGGGCCGCCCCCGACCTGGTCTCCGGCGCCGCGGCCCCGATCATGACCGGCGCGGCCGTCCCCGCCGGTGCCGACGCGATCGTGCCCATCGAGAGGGTCTCGCCGGACGCCTTCCCTCCCGTGGGCGTCGAGGCCGTCGTCGAGGTGCCGCCGGGCGTCGCCGCCGGGGCCTTCGTCCGCGCCGCGGGCAGCGACGTCGCCGCGGGCTCCGTGCTCTTCGCGGCCGGGACGCGACTGACGCCCGCGCGGTGGGGCGTGCTCGCCGCCTCCGGGATCGACGCGGTCGAGGTACGGAGCCGCCCGCGCCTCCTGCTGGTGTCGACCGGCGAAGAGCTCGCCGCACCCGGTGCCCCGCTCGGGCCCGGCCAGATCCACGACGCGAACGGCGTCGCCCTGGCCGCGGCGCTCGCCGAGGTCGGCGTCGTCGTCACCTCCGCCCGGGTGACCGACGACGCGGCCGCCCTGCTCGCCGTCGTCGCCCGCCACGCCGACGAGGTCGACCTCGTGCTCACGAGCGGCGGGGTCAGCGCGGGTGCCTACGAGGTCGTCCGCGACGCCTTCGAGGGTGCCGGCGTCACGTTCGGTCCGGTCGCCATGCAACCGGGCGGGCCGCAGGGCTGGGGGACGATCCGCGTGCACGACCGAGAGCTGCCCGTCGTCTGCTTCCCCGGCAACCCCGTCAGCTCGCTCGTGTCGTTCGAGGCCTTCCTGCGCCCCGCCCTGCAGGGCGTCACCGGCGTCGGCCTGCCCCGACGGCGCTGGACCGTGCCGATGGCGCACCCCGTGGACTCGCCGGTCGGCAAGCACCAGCTGCGTCGCGGCCGGGTCGACGTCGACGGGCGCGCCCACCTCGTCGGCGGGCCGAGCTCGCACCTGCTCGCCGCCCACGCCGAGGCCACCGTGCTCGTCTCGATCCCCGTCGGGGTCGACCGCGTCGACGCGGACGACCGGGTCGAGGTCTGGGCGCTCGACGACCCCGCCCCCCACGAGAAGGCCGAGAAGGCCGACCGATGACCCCGACCCCGCCCGACGTGCCGCCGACCGACGCCCCGACCGACGCCCCGCTCTCGCACGTGCGCGAGGACGGCACCGCGCACATGGTCGACGTGACCGGCAAGTCCGAGACGAAGCGGATCGCCACCGCCCAGGCCGTGCTGACCACCCGGCCCGACGTCGTCGCGCGACTGGTCGACGGATCGCTGCCCAAGGGCGAGGCCCTCGGCACCGCCCGCATCGCCGGCATCCTGGCTGCCAAGCAGACGCCGACGCTCATCCCGCTGTGCCACCCGCTGCCGCTCGGCGCGATCACCGTCGACTTCGAGACCACGGAGGCGCAGGTCACCGTGATCGCCCGCGTCTCGACCCGGGGCGTCACCGGGGTCGAGATGGAGGCCCTGACCGCCGCGTCCGTCGCGGCCCTGACCCTCTTCGACATGATCAAGGCGGTCGACGCGCTCGCCGTGATCGGCGAGATCAAGGTGCTCGACAAGCAGGGCGGCAAGTCGGGGGACTGGTCGCGATGAGCGGCGCCCCGCACGAGACGGCCGACGTGACCGCGCCCGACGTGACCGCGCCCGGCGTGACCGCGCCCGGCGTGACCGCGCCCGGCGTGACGGCGCCCGACGAGACCGCGCGCCGTCGGGCCGTCGTCGTCGTGGCGTCCACCCGGGCCGCTGCCGGCACCGCCGACGACACGACCGGGCCGGTCATCCGCGACTGGTTCGTCGCGCGGGGGTGGCTGGTCGAGGGGCCCGTCGTCGTGGCCGACGGCGAACCGGTCGGCGCGGTGCTCGAGGCCGCCCTCGAGTGGGGCGTCGACGCCGTCGTCACCACCGGCGGCACCGGGGTGTCGCCGACCGACGCGACGCCCGAGATGACCCTGCCGCTGCTCGACCGCGAACTGCCCGGCATCGCCGAAGAACTCCGGCGCAGGGGTGCGGCCTCGACGCCCCTGGCCGTCCTCTCCCGGGGGCTCGCGGGCGTGGCCGGCGGCACCTTCGTCGTCAACCTGCCCGGCTCGCGCGGCGGGGTGCGCGACGGGCTCGCGGTCCTCGAGGACGTCCTCGACCACGTGGTCGACCAGTTGCACGGGGTCGACCACGCCCAGAACCGCCATCCCAGTCCCGAGGGGGCCGCATGACCGCCGACGATCCGACCCTCCTGCCCGGCGGTGCGTCCGCCGGGGCACCCGCCGCGCCTCCCGCCTCCGAGCGCGTGCTGCTCGCCCGCGTCGTCGACGTGACCGTGTCGGTGGCCGAGTGCTCCGCGCTCGTGACGAGCCGCGCCTCCGGGGCGGTCGTGACGTTCGAGGGCGTCGTCCGCGACCACGACGAGGGGCGGGGGGTCGAGGCGCTGCACTACGAGGCGCATCCGACGGCGACCGAGGTGATCCACGAGGTCGCGGTCGCCGTGGCCGAGGCGCACCCCGAGGTCGCGATCGCGGTCGAGCACCGCTACGGCGACCTCGTCGTGGGCGACGTCGCGCTGGCCTGCGCGGTGGCGTCGGCCCACCGCGCCGAGGCGTTCGCGGCCTGCGCCGCGCTCGTCGACGAGGTCAAGGCCCGCACCCCGATCTGGAAGCGCCAGGAGTTCACCGACGGCTCGGACGAGTGGGTGGCGTCGCTGGGCTGACCCCGGTCGAGCACCGTCGAGTCGGCCGCCCGGCCCGGGCCGTCTACGCTTCTGTGGTGGCTCATCTACTCGGCGCAGAAAACCTCCGTCTCGAATTCCCGACCAAGGTCGTCCTCGACGGGGTGACCCTCGGCATCGACGAGGGCTCCCGCATCGGTGTCGTCGGCCGCAACGGTGACGGCAAGTCGACGCTCATGTCGGTGCTCGCGGGTCGGCTCGAACCCGACGACGGTCGTGTGACGACCCGCCGCGGCCTGACCATCGGCATGCTCGACCAGCGCGACGTGCTGCCCGAGGGCGCCACGGTCGGCAGCCTGATCGTCGGCGACCGCGACGAGCACGAATGGGCCGGCGACGCGCGCATCCGCGACGTCATCTCGGGCCTCGCCACCGACATCCCGTGGGAGGCGCGGGTCGAGGACCTCTCCGGAGGTCAGCGTCGACGCGTGGCCCTCGCGACCCTGCTCGTCGGCGACTGGGACGTCCTGTTCCTCGACGAGCCCACCAACCACCTCGACGTCGAGGGCGTCGCCTGGCTGGCGCAGCACCTCTCGCGTCGCTGGTCGACGAACTCGGGCGCCCTCGTGGTCGTGACCCACGACCGGTGGTTCCTCGACGAGGTCTCGACCGACACCTGGGAGGTCCACGACGGCATCGTCGAACCCTTCGAGGGTGGCTACGCGGCCTACGTGCTCCAGCGCGTCGAGCGGGACCGCATGGCGTCCGCCTCCGAGGCCAAGCGCCAGAACCTCATGCGCAAAGAGCTCGCCTGGCTCCGTCGCGGGGCCCCGGCGCGCTCGACCAAGCCCAAGTTCCGCATCGACGCGGCCAACGAGCTGATCGCCGACGAGCCGCCCGTGCGTGACGCCGTCCAGCTGTCGCAGATGGCGACCGCGCGCCTCGGCAAGGACGTCGTCGACCTCGTCGAGGTCGGCGTCTCGTTCGGAGACAAGCGCGTGCTGCAGGACGTCGAGTGGCGCATCGCGCCGGGGGAGCGCACCGGCGTGCTCGGCGTGAACGGCGCCGGCAAGTCGACGCTGCTGAAGGTCGTCACCGGGGCCATCGCCCCCACCGAGGGGCGCGTCAAACAGGGCAAGACGGTCAAGTTCGCGATCCTCGACCAGCAGCTCGCCGACCTCCACGAGGTCGCGCACGAGCGGGTGAACGACGTCATCGGCCGGCAGCGCACCTCGTACGTCACCGGGGGCAAAGAGATGACGCCCGGGCAGCTGCTCGAGCGCCTCGGCTTCACCAGCGCCCAGCTGCAGACCCCCATCAGGGACCTGTCCGGTGGCCAGAAGCGCCGCCTGCAGTTCCTGTTGATCCTGCTGAACGAGCCGAACGTGCTCATCCTCGACGAGCCCACCAACGACCTCGACACCGACATGCTCGCCGCGATGGAGGACCTGCTCGACGGTTGGCCCGGCACCCTGCTCGTCGTCTCGCACGACCGGTACCTGCTCGAGCGCGTCACCGACCAGCAGTACGCCGTGCTCGAGGGCCGCTTCCGGCACCTGCCCGGCGGTGTCGACCAGTACTTGCAGCTGCGTCGCGAGGCGACCCAGAACCAAGGAGGCGCGACCGACCGCCCGACGGCCGTCCAGGGGGCCTCGGCGTCCGTCGCGGCCTCGGCCGCCGCCTCCGGCCTGTCGGGAGCCGAGAAGCGCAACGCCGAGAAAGAGCTCGGATCGATCGACCGCAAGCTCGCGAAGGCCTCGGGCGAGCGCGAGACCCTGCTGGCGCAGTTCGCCTCCTTCGACCAGTCCGACTTCGACGGCCTGGCCGCGTTGCAGGCGAAGCTGACGGCGCTCGACCACAAGACGGGCGAGCTCGAGGTGCGGTGGCTCGAGCTGAGCGAGTTGCTGGCGTAGCGAGCGAGCGAGCGGGCGAGCGGGCCGGCGTGCTCCGCCGGTCGCCCCGACTCAGTCGCCGAGGGTGAGGCTCAGCGTCCGCAGCAGGTCGGTCAGGCGGCGGCGGTCGTCGTCGCTGAGGTCGCTGAGCAGGGTGCCCTCGGCCGTGACGAGGCGTTCGATCGCGGCGTCGACCGCGCGCCGTCCGTCGCCGGTCATCGTGACCAGGATGCCCCGGCCGTCGTTCGGGTCGGTGCGGCGTTCGACCAGGCCGCGGGCCACGAGCCGGTCGATGCGGTTGGTCATCGCGCCGCTCGAGACGAGGGTCTGCTGCAGCAGCGTCTTGGGGCTCAGCTGGTAGGGGTCGCCGGCCCGACGCAGCGCCGAGAGCACGTCGAACTCCCACGACTCGAGGTCGCTCGCGGTGAACGCCTCGCGACGGGCGCGATCGAGGTGCTTCGACAGCCGCCCGACGCGCGAGAGCACCTGGAGCGGCGCGAAGTCGAGGTCGGGTCGCTCGTGGCGCCACGCCTCGACGATGCGGTCGACCTCGTCCTGCTCGGGCATCCGCCCATCATGCCCGAGGCCGTCGTCGGGTGCGGGAGGCGCGGTGCGGCCCGGCGGGCCCGTCGCCCCACGCGGGCACCTCGGTCGAGTCGTGGTCTGGCAGAATGGACCGGCGCGCACGCGCGGTCCGCCATGGTGTAACGGCAGCACGACAGCCTTTGGAGCTGTTAGGTCTAGGTTCGAATCCTGGTGGCGGAGCCCCGAGCGTCGCAGGTCGCGGTCGGCTCGTCGGGTCCGTCCCGCCCCGACCGCGGGCGCCCTCGGCGTCCATCCGACGACGAGGACTCCAGCCATGTCGAAGACCGATCCCACGCCATCCCTCGTCCGGGCCGTCCTGCTCGGCGTCCTCAGCGGGTCGCGCTCGGCGACGCCGCTCGCCGTCCTGGCCCTGAACCACGACGCCCAGGAGGCGCGGGGCCCCTGGCAGCGCTGGCGCCTGTTCCGCTCACCCCTCGGCCGCGGTGCCCTGGTGGCCGCGGGCGTCGGTGAGCTCGTCGGCGACAAGCTGCCGGCCACGCCGAGCCGGGTCGGTGCCGGCCCGCTGTTCGGTCGAGCGGTCTCCGGCGCCGTCGCGGGGATCGCGATGGCCGGCACCGGCCGTCGGGGCACCCCCGTGGCCGCAGCGCTCGCCGGGGCGTCCGGCGCCCTCGTCGGCAGCTGGCTCTTCTACCGGGCGCGGAAGGCCGTCGTCGAGAAGACCGGGTTGCCCGACATCACTGTCGCGCTCGTCGAGGACGCCGTCGCGGTCTCGGGCTCGGTCGCCGTCGTCCGCTCCCGCTGACTCCTCCCCACCGCGTCTCGGCGTCGGCGGCGTCCCCACGCCGGGCGGGTGACCCGTGGTCGGGCGGCCTCCCGTGGGAGGATCGGCGGTGATCACGCGCCACCCCTCACCAAGGAGCACCATGCCCGAACGCCAGCTCGCCGTCGTCGTCCTCGCCGCAGGGCAGGGCACCCGCATGAAGTCCTCGACCCCGAAGGTCCTGCACCGCCTGGCGGGGCTGCCGCTGATCCAGCACGTGCTCGAGAGCGCCGGCGCGCTCCGGCCCGACCACCTCGTCGCCGTGGTGCGGCACGAGCGCGACCTGGTCGTCGCGAGCGTGCTCGACACCGCCCCGCACGCGCTCGTCGTCGATCAGGACGACGTGCCCGGCACCGGTCGAGCCGTCGAACAAGCGGTGGAGGCGCTGCCCGCCGAGTTCACCGGCGACGTCGTGGTCGTCAGTGCCGACGTGCCCTTCCTCGACCACGCGACGCTCACCGCCCTGCTCGACCAGCACCGTGCCGCCTCCGCCTCGGCGACGCTGCTGAGTGCCGTGCTGCCCGACGCCACCGGCTACGGGCGGGTCGTCCGCCGCGAGTCGGGCGACGTCGACCGCATCGTCGAGCACAAGGACGCCACCGACGACGAGCGGGCCGTGCGCGAGATCAACTCGGGCACCTACGTCTTCACCGTCGCCGCCCTGCGCACCCACCTGCCCCGCATCGGGTCGGCCAACGCGCAGAACGAGAAGTACGTCACCGACATGGTGGGCCTGCTCACCGGTGCCGGCGAGGTCGTCGCCGCACGGGCGATCGACGAGACGTGGCGCCTCGAGGGCATCAACGACCGCGTGCAGCTCGCCGCCGCGGCTCGTCGGCTGAACGACCGCATCGTCGAGCACTGGCAGCGCGAGGGCGTCTCGATCGTCGACCCACAGACCACCTGGATCGACCGCGACGTCTCCCTCAGCCCCGACGTCGAACTGCTGCCGGGCACCCAGCTCCGCGGCGCGACCTACATCGCCCCGGGCGCGGTCGTCGGCCCCGACACCACCCTCGTCGACACCGAGGTGGGCGAGGGGGCGACCGTCAAGCGCACGGACGCGACGCTCGCCGTCATCGGTGCCCGCGCCTCCGTGGGGCCGTTCGCGTACCTGCGGCCCAACACGCTCCTGTCCGCCGACGGCAAGATCGGCACCTTCGTCGAGACCAAGAACGTGCAGATCGGCGCCGGGTCGAAGGTGCCGCACCTCAGCTACGTGGGCGACACCGAGGTGGGCGAGGGGTCGAACATCGGCGCCGGCACCATCACGGCCAACTACGACGGCGTGGACAAGCACCGCACCGAGGTCGGGTCGCACGTCCGCACCGGGTCGCACAACGTCTTCGTCGCCCCCGTTAGGATTGGCGACGGAGCGTACACAGGCGCCGGAACGATCGTCCGCAAAAACGTGCCGGCCGGTGCCCTGGCCTTGAGCATCGCTCCACAGCGCAATGCGAGCGGATGGGTCGAGGCGAACCGCCCCGGCTCGGCGGCTGCCGAGGCCGCCGCTCGCGCCGAACGAACGACCGACTGAACCCGGTCGGGTTGGCCCCTCGGGGCCGGAGAGCGAGTGACGTGTCCGGAATCAAGATCACCGGCGAGAACCGACTCGTTCTGATCTCGGGGCGTGCGCACCCCGAACTGGCCAACCAGATCGCCGCCGAGCTCGGCAGCGAGCTGATCCCGACCGACGCCCGCACCTTCGCCAACGGCGAGCTCTACGCCCGCTTCGACGAGAGCGTCCGTGGCTCGGACGCCTTCGTCATCCAGTCCCACTCGGCGCCGATCAACGAGTGGCTGATGGAACAGCTGATCATGGTCGACGCACTGAAGCGGGCCTCGGCCAAGCGCATCACCGTCGTGGCGCCGTTCTACCCGTACGCCCGGCAAGACAAGAAGGGCCGGGGCCGCGAGCCGATCTCCGCCCGGCTCGTCGCCGACCTCTTCAAGGCGGCCGGAGCGCACCGCATCATGAGCGTCGACCTGCACGCCCCGCAGATCCAGGGCTTCTTCGACGGCCCGGTCGACCACCTCTTCGCCATGCCCGTGTTGCTCGAGCACTTCCGCGCCAAGCTCGACAACACCACCCTGACGGTGGTCTCGCCCGACATGGGCCGCGTCCGCGTCGCCGACATCTGGAGCGAGAAGCTCGACGCCCCCCTCGCGATCATCCACAAGCGCCGTGACCCGTTGGTGCCGAACCAGGTCACCGTCCACGAGATCGTCGGCGACGTCTCGGGTCGCGTGTGTCTGCTGGTCGACGACCTGATCGACACGGGTCGCACCATCGTCAAGGCCGCCGAGGCGCTCAAGGCCAACGGCGCGATCGGCGTCGTGGTCGCCGCGACCCACGCGGTCTTCAGCGACCCCGCCCCTGAGATCCTCAACAGCGAGTTCATCGACTCGGTCGTCGTCACCGACACCCTGCCGCTCACCGAGCACCAGAAGTTCGACAAGCTCGAGATCCTGCCCATCGCCCCGTTGATCGCCCGGGCGATCCACGAGGTCTTCGACAACGGTTCGGTCACCTCGATGTTCGACGGCGCCGCCTAGCCCCACACCGCCCGACACCTCCCGTCGCCTCGGCGCACGGAGTCGACCGGCCCGACCGTCTGGCCCCGACCGCCCGGCTCGCCTGACTCCGACCGGCCCGGCCGCTCGGCCCCGACCGCTCGGCTCGCCTGGCTCCGACCGCTCGGCTCGCCTGGCCCCGACCGGCCCGGCTTGCTCGTCCGATGTCGGCAACTCCGGAGTCCGGCTGCGCCGCGCCTCCTGCGGGCCGTTTCGGCGGTCGTTCTCCTGACTTGCCGACGTGGACCTGCTCGACCCCACCCGGCCGCTCGGCCCCGACCGGCCCGGCTTGCTCGTCCGATGTCGGCAACTCCGGAGATCGGCTGCGCCGCGCCTCCTGCGGGCCGTTTCGACGGACGTTCTCCTGACTTGCCGACGTGGACCTGCTCGCCCCACCCGGCCGCGCGGCCCGGCCGGCCCGACTTGCTCGTCCGATGTCGGCAACTCCGGAGTCCGGCTGCGCCGCGCCTCCTGCGGGCCGTTTCGGCGGTCGTTCTCCTGACTTGCCGACGTCGACGTAGAC
>NZ_LR733392.1:1712324-1729223 GCF_902506305.1 Frigoribacterium sp. 9N | reverse complement strand
CGCCCGCCCGGCCCGTGCCGCCTGGGTCACGCGACCGGCAGGCCACGGCCCGGCCCGAGCGGCCCGCCTGGCCCGCGACCTGCCCGTGCGAAGTCGACAACTCAGGAGTTCGGCTGCGCCGCGCCTCCAGAGGGCCGATTCGGCGGCCGTTCTCCTGAGTTGTCTACGTCGACGTCGGAAGCTCCGAGATCCGCTGCGGCGGAACGACGAACGGGCGTGCCCGATGCCGCCCGCCGCAGCGGCACCGCATCGACGGGCACGCCCGTCAGGACGCAGGAGGCGCGGTGAGCGCCCCTGCACCCGTCAGTGGGTCGACGGCTCCGTCTCGATCTCGGACCGGTCGCCCGACCAGAGGGTGTGGAACGTGCCCTCCTCGTCGACGCGCTGATAGGTGTGTGCCCCGAAGAAGTCCCGCTGTCCCTGGATGAGGGAGGCAGGCAGGCGTTCGGAGGCGAGCGAGTCGTAGTACGACAGGGCCGAGGCGAACCCGGGCACGGGGATGCCCGAGAGGGCGGCCTTGGCCACGATGCGGCGCCAGGCCTCTTCGCCGTCCCGGACGGCCGCGGCGAAGTAGTCGTCCTCGAGCAGGGTCGCGATCGACGCGTCCTTCTCGTAGGCGTCGACGATGCGGTTGAGGAACTGTGCCCGGATGATGCAGCCGCCGCGCCAGATCTTGGCGATGGCGCCCTTGTCGATGTCCCAGTCGTACTCGTCGGCACCGGCGATGATGGCGTCGAAGCCCTGGGCGTAGGCGACGATCTTCGAGGCGTAGAGCGCCTTCTGCACGTCGTCCTCGAAGCCGTCGCCGGCCTCCTGGATCTCGGGCCGTCCCTGCAGGGTCTTCTGCACGGCCGAGCGCTGGGCGGGCTTCGACGACACGGCGCGGGCGAAGACGGCCTCGGCGATCCCGCCGACCGGCACACCCAACCCGACGCTGTTCTGCACGGTCCAGACGCCCGTGCCCTTGGAGCCGGCCTGGTCGACGATCGAGTCGACGAGCGGGCCGCCCGTCTTCGCGTCCGTCTGGCGGAGCACCTCGGCCGTGATCTCGATCAGGTACGACTCGAGCTCGCCCGTGTTCCACTCCTCGAAGACCGAGGCGATGGCGGCGGGCTCGTGGCCGCCCACCCGGCGCAGCAGGTCGTACGACTCGGCGATGAGCTGCATGTCGGCGTATTCGATGCCGTTGTGGATCATCTTGACGAAGTGACCCGCGCCGTCGGCCCCGACGTGCGTGACGCAGGGCTCGCCCTCGGCCACCGCCGCGATCGACGCCAGGATCGGGCCGAGCGTCTCGTAGGCCTCCTTCGAGCCGCCGGGCATGATCGACGGCCCCTTCAGGGCGCCTTCCTCGCCGCCCGAGATGCCGGCGCCCACGAAGTTCAGTCCGCGCTCCTTGAGGGCGGCCTCTCGTCGGCGGGTGTCCTGGAAGTTCGCGTTGCCGCCGTCGACGATGATGTCGCCCTCGTCGAACACGTCGGCGAGCTGGCTGATGACGGCGTCGGTGCCGCGACCGGCCTGCACCATGACGATCGCGGTGCGCGGCTTCTGCAGGGATGCGGCGAAGTCCTCGATCGACTTCGAGGCGATGAACCCGGCGTCACCGTGCTCGTCCATGAGGGTGTCGGTGCGCTCGGGGGAGCGGTTGTAGACGGCGACCGTGTTGCCCTCGCGACTGGCGAGGTTGCGCGCCAGGTTCGAGCCCATGACGGCCAGGCCGACGACTCCGATGTTCGCCTGGGCGGTGGACTGCGATGCTGCTCCGTGTTCGGTCACGGTGCCTCCTTCTCGGTCGGTGGTGTTCGCAGACTATGCCTCGGTGCCGAGCGTCCGACAGGCTCCGTCCGTACCCCTCCACGGCGGCTCGCCTAGGGTTGACGCAACCGTTTCCCCGATCGAAGGCCGTCCGTGACCGATCAGCCCCACCCCGCTCCCTTCCCGCCCGTCGTCGTGATGGGGGTCTCCGGATCGGGCAAGTCGACCGTGGGCGAGCTGTTGGCCGAGACCCTCGGCGTCCCGTTCGTCGACGCCGACGACCTGCACCCCGAGGCCAACCGGCTCAAGATGGCCGCCGGGCAGCCGCTCGACGACGACGACCGGTGGCCGTGGCTCCGCATCGTCGCCGACCGCATCGCCGCGGCGGGGGACGACTCGGTGGTCGTCGCCTGCTCGTCCCTGAAGAAGGCGTACCGCGACGTCCTGCGGGAGGGCGACCCGCGCCTCCGGTTCGTGCACCTGACCGGCGTGCGCGACCTCGTCGCCCGACGTCAGCGCGAGCGCAAGGGGCACTTCATGCCGGCCGGCCTGATGGAGTCGCAGTTCGCCACCCTCGAGCCGCTGACCGACGACGAGGCCGGTTTCGAGGTCGACGTGGAGCCCGGTCCCGACGACGTCGTGGCGGCCGTGACGGCCCACCTCGGGGCCGTGCGACGAGGCGAGCTCGGGCACTGACGAGCCCGCCTCGGGCACTGAGGGGGCGCCCTCGCGGACGGACGAGCCGAGGAGGCGCGGGTTGGCGACACGCCCGGCCGACGTGTAGCCTTGGTAGCTGAACCTCGGCGAGGGGTGCTCCGGCACCCGTGATCGACGCGGTAGGCAGGCGCTCGGTGCTCACGCACCACTCGTGCAGCGGTGATCGTCCCTCGGGCGGCACCCCTCGGGTTGCGGGTCCTTCCTCACGCGATTCGCGTTCGAGTTGACACCGACCACACACCCCCGGGCCGTCACGGCCCCTGCAAGGAGACGACATGTCCGACCAGAACAACCTCAGCGCCCTCGTGCGCACCAGCTTCGGCAAGGGCGCGGCCCGCAAGATCCGTGCCAAGGACCAGATCCCCGCGGTCATCTACGGCCACGGCACCGACCCCCAGCACGTCACGCTGCCCGGTCACGAGACCATGCTGATCACGCGTCGTGCCAACGCCGTCATCACGCTCGACATCGAGGGCACGAACCAGCTCGCCCTCGTCAAGGACATCCAGCGCGACCCGGTCAAGCAGACCATCGAGCACATCGACCTCATCGTCGTCCGCCAGGGCGAGAAGGTCACCGTCGAGGTGCCCGTGCACGTCGAGGGCGAGTCGGCTCCCGGCACGATCCACGTCGTCGAGCTCAACGCCGTCGAGCTCGAGGTCGAGGCCACGCACATCCCGCAGAACGTCGTCGTCTCGATCGAGGGCCTCGAAGAGGGCGCCCAGATCTCGGCCGCCGACCTCGTGCTGCCCAAGGGCGCGACCCTGGTCAGCGAGCCCGAGACCCTCGTGCTCGCCGTCTCGGTGCCCCAGCTCGACCTGACGACCGACGCGGTCTCCGACGAGGACGGCGAGGCCGCCGAGGCCGAGGGCGACGTCGAGTCCATCGAGGACGAAGAGCGCTCCGAGTAACACGACGCAGCTCGAACACCCTGCCGGCGCAGACCCACTGAGAGAACGACGACCACGACGATGGCACTCGACGACCAGTGGCTCGTGGTCGGGCTCGGCAACCCCGGGCCCGGCTACGCCGGCAACAGGCACAACGTGGGGCAGATGGTCCTGGCCGAACTGGCCGACCGACTCTCCACGGGGTTCAAGAACCACCGCACGAACGCGACGGTCGCCGAGGGGCGCACCGCTCCCGGCGGCCCTCGCTTCGTGTTGGCCAGGCCCGCGACCTTCATGAACGTCTCGGGCGGGCCGACGCAGGCACTGTTGAAGTACTACGACCTCGACGTGTCGCGCCTCATCGTCGTCCACGACGAGCTCGACATCGACTTCGACGTCGTCCGGCTGAAGCACGGTGGCGGCCACGGCGGCCACAACGGCATCCGCGACATCATCGCCGCCACGGGGTCGAACGAGTTCACCCGGGTTCGGGTCGGCATCGGCCGTCCGCCCGGCAGGCAGCCAGCCGCCGACTTCGTCCTCAAGGACTTCTCCTCCACGGAACGCAAAGAACTTCCGTTCCTGGTCGCCGACGCGGCCGACGCGGTCGAGATGATCGCCACCGACGGGCTCACCGCGGCGCAGCTGAAGTTCCACACCGCGAAGAGCTGACGCGTCCGGAGCCCGGCCGACCACGGACGTGGTCGAGTCGCGGACCGCGACGAGCGGGTCCGTCCCGCCGGTGACCGACCTCCGGGCGCCTCCCGGTGTCGCCGACAGCGAACCCCGACCGCGGTGTCGGTGGTGCCGCGTAACATCGTCCGGGTGATACTCGCGGGCTTGATCCAGGCGCTCTCGCGCGCCTCCACGTTCTCTGCCGCCCTCGACCGGGCCGCACGCAGCACCGATTTCTCCGTCGTCGACGGCCTCCGCGTTCCCCTGCTGGCCGGTCTGCTCGACCGTCGCGAGGGTCCGCAGGCGATGCTGGTCGTCACGGCCACGGGTCGGGAGTCCGAGGCGGTGCGGGGGTCGCTCACCAGCTACCTGCCCGAGGCCGAGGTCATCGAGTTCCCCGCGTGGGAGACCCTGCCCCACGAACGTCTCAGCCCCAGCGCCGAGACGGTCGGCAAGCGGATCCACGCCCTGCGGCGTCTCGCCACCTGGCGGCAGGAAGCTGCCGAGGCGCCGGGTTCCGTCCGCCCCATCGTCGTCGTCGCCGGTGTGCGCGCCGCCCTCCAGCCGCTCAGCGACAACCTCGTCGAGCTCGACCCCGTGCGGCTCACCGTGGGCGAGCGCGGCCACGACCTCTCGGGCATCGCCGTCCATCTCGTCGACCTGGCGTACGCCCGGGTCGACATGGTCACCCGCCGTGGCGAGTTCGCCGTCCGCGGCGGCATCCTCGACGTGTTCCCGCCCACGGCCGAACACCCGGTGCGCGTCGACTTCTTCGGCGACGAGGTCGACCAGATCCGTCGGTTCTCCGTGGCCGACCAGCGAAGCCTGGACGGCGAGGTCACGTCGGTCGAGCTGCCGCCGAGTCGCGAGATGCTGCTCACCGAGGCGGTCCGTCAACGGGCTCGCGAGATGCAGCACGAGTTCCCCAGCCTCTCGCAGATGCTCGCGAAGATCGCCGAGGGCATCCCGGTCGAGGGCATGGAGAGCCTGGCACCCGCGCTCGTGCACCGGCTGGTGCCGGTGACGCACTACCTGCCGGCCGGCGCCTCCATCGTCGTCCTCTCACCCGAGCGGGTCGTGTCGCGCGCCCAGAGCCTGGCCGAGACGAACCGCGAGTTCCTGTCGGCCGCCTGGAACGCCGCGACGGCCGGTGCCGAGGCACCCATCGACCTCGACTCGGGCGACTTCCTCAGCCTCCGCGACCTGCGTGACGCAGCGGGCGACCGGTCCTGGTTCACGATGAGCGGCTTCGACTCGGGCGAGGTCCTGTCCGACGACGAGGCGGTCGCGGCGGCCGGCGACTACGTCCGCGTGGACGCGGCCGTCGTCCCGAGTTTCAGCGGACACGCCGAGGGGGCGCTCGAGCACGTCGTCGAGCGCGTGCGCGACGGCTGGTCCGTCGTCGTCACGGCCCGCGGCACGGGGCTCGTCGAGCGGGCCCGAGACGTCCTCGCCGAGCGCGAGGTCGCCGCCCGCCTCGAGGAGAGCCTGCCCGAGACCCTCGAACCCGGCGTCGTCCACCTCGTGGCCGGTGGTGTCGAGGCCGGTTTCGAACTGATGGAGTCCAAGATCGCCGTCCTCGGCGAGTCCGACTTCTACGGCCGTTCGGCCAACTACGACTCGCGGCAGGTCAAGAAGCTCGCGACCCGACGCAAGAACGTCGTCGATCCCCTCCAGCTCAAGCCGGGCGACGTCGTCGTGCACTCGACCCACGGCATCGGCAAGTTCCTCGAGCTCACCAGCCGCGAGGTGTCGAGCGGTGGCAAGAACGCCGTCAAGCACTCTCGCGAGTACCTCGTGCTCGAGTACGCGCCCTCGAAGCGCGGTTACCCCGGCGACAAGCTCTACGTCCCGACCGATCAGCTCGACCTGCTCAGCCGCTACGTGGGTGGCGAGGCCCCGACGCTCAGCAAGATGGGCGGCGGGGACTGGGCGGCCGCCAAGGGCAAGGCGCGCAAGGCCGTCCGCGACATCGCGGTCGAGTTGGTCAAGCTCTACTCGGCCCGCATGGCGAGCAAGGGCCACGCGTTCCCGCCCGACACCCCGTGGCAGCGCGAGCTCGAAGAGGCGTTCCCGTTCGCCGAGACCCCCGACCAGCTCACGACCATCGACGAGATCAAGGCCGACATGGAGCGCCCGATCCCGATGGACCGCCTGCTCTCGGGCGACGTCGGCTACGGCAAGACCGAGGTCGCCGTCCGAGCGGCGTTCAAGGCCATCCAGGACGGCAAGCAGGTCGTCATGCTCGTCCCGACGACCCTGCTCGTGAAACAGCACTTCGACACCTTCAGCGATCGCTTCGCCGGGTTCCCCGTGCACCTCCGGAGCCTCAGCCGGTTCCAGTCGGCGAAAGAGTCCAAGGAGACGATCGCCGGGCTCGGCGACGGCACCGTCGACATGGTCATCGGTACTCATCGACTGTTGAGCGAGGGCATCTCGTACAAGGACGTCGGCCTCGTCATCATCGACGAAGAGCAGCGTTTCGGCGTCGAACACAAGGACGCCCTGAAGAAGCTCAAGACCAACGTCGACATCCTGGCCATGTCGGCGACCCCGATCCCGCGGTCGCTCGAGATGGCCGTCACGGGCATCCGCGAGATGTCGACCCTGGCCACCCCGCCCGAGGACCGCCACCCGATCCTCACCTTCGTGGGCCCCGAGAGCGACCGGCAGAAAGCCGCCGCGATCCGGCGCGAGCTGCTGCGCGAGGGCCAGGTGTTCTACGTGCACAACCGCGTGTCGAGCATCAACCGCATCGCGGCGCAGATCGCCGAGCTCGTGCCCGAGGCCCGCGTCGCCGTCGCCCACGGCCAGATGGCCGAGTCGACGCTCGAGCAGGTGATGGTCGATTTCTGGGAGCGCAAGTTCGACGTCCTCGTGTCGACCACCATCATCGAGACCGGTCTCGACATCGCCAACGCCAACACGTTGATCATCGACCGGGCCGACAAGTACGGTCTGAGCCAGCTGCACCAGCTGCGTGGGCGGGTGGGTCGAGGCCGGGAGCGAGGCTACGCGTACTTCCTCTACGACGCCGACAAGCCGCTCAGCGAGACCGCACAAGACCGGCTCGAGACGATCGCCGCCAACAACGAGCTCGGTGCGGGCATGCAGGTCGCCTTGAAAGACCTCGAGATCCGTGGGGCCGGCAACCTGCTCGGCGGAGAGCAGTCGGGGCACATCGCCGGGGTCGGTTTCGACCTCTACCTCCGCATGATCGGTGAGGCCGTCAGTTCCTTCCGCGGGGACGTCGCCGAGGGGCAGACCGAACTCCGGCTCGAACTCCCGGTCGACGCCCACGTCCCCGAAGAGTACGTCGAGAGCGAGCGGCTGCGCCTCGAGGCCTACCAGAAGCTCTCGACAGCCAGCTCGCCCACCTCCACCGACGACCAGATCGACTCGGTGCTCGACGAACTCACCGACCGTTACGGTGAGCCCCCGGCACCCGTGCTGGCGCTGATCGAGGTCTCCCGCCTGCGTCGGGCGGCCCAGAAGGCCGGCCTCAGCGAGGTCGTGGTCATGGGCAGCAACCTGCGGGTCTCGGGCGTCGACCTGCCCGACAGCATGCAGGTCCGTCTGCAGCGGATGTACCCGGGTGCGCGGTGGTTCGCGCAGACGAACGCCGTCAGCGTGCCCCTGCCGCGAGCCCACGGGCAGGCACCGAGCGACGACGAGTTGATCGTCTGGGTCGAGCAGCTGCTGTCGGCGATCTACGCGGCCCCGGTCGCGCGTCCGGCGACCGACACGGCCGCGGCGAGCTGACCGTGTCGGGTCGCCCGGACGGAGCCCACGACGAGGAGGCGCGGGGCGCCTCCGAACCCGGGGCGGGCGCTCGGCTCGACGAGCTCGTCCGCGTGGTCGACGCCCTCCTCGCCGACGAGGGCGGCTGCGCCTGGAACCGTGCGCAGACCCCACGGTCCCTGATGACCTACCTCGTCGAAGAGACCTACGAGCTCGTCGAGGCGATCGAGGACGGCACCTCGGACGACGTCCGGGAAGAGCTCGGGGACGTGCTGTACCAGGTGGTCCTGCACGGCGCCCTGGCCGCCCGCGCCTCCTCGGGGTCGTTCGACCTCGCCGACGTCGTGCGTGACGTCGCCGAGAAGACCGTGCGGCGTCACCCCCACGTGTTCGGGGCAGACCGTGCCGACGACGTCGACGAGATCGTCCGACTCTGGTCGGCGGCGAAGGCCGACGAGAAGTCGCAGCGGACGAGTGCCTACGACGGCGTCCCCGTCGGGCAGCCCGCTCTCGCCCGCGCCCAGAAGCTCGATGCGCGACGGGCTGCCGCAGGTGGCGTCCGCCCCGAGCCCGATCGGGCACCGACCACGACGTCGGGCACGGAGGTGACGGGCACGGAGGTGACGGGCACGGTGGCGACGGACGCCCGGGCCGAGTCGCGCGAACTCGCGTGGGGCCGAGCATTGCTCGCGCAGGTCGACGAGGCCACCGACCGGGGCATCGATGCCGAGCGCGCGCTCCGGGCCGCCGTGCGCGAGCGCGAGATTCTCCTGCGGCGAGACGAGGCCGAACCGGCCGAAGGCGGGTAGCTCGAGGGCGGCCAGGCGGAAGACGAGCAGCCCGAAGGCGGGCAACCCGGGGGCACCCAGGCCGAAGGCGGCACGATCGAGGGCCGTCCCGTCGAGCAGGTGCCCCCTCAACCCGAATGAGGGGGCACCTCGGCGTCGCCCGCTCAACCCGAATGATCGGCGAGGCCGGCGCTCGTCCACCAGAGGGTCGGCCCGAGGGGCAGCGACCCGGTGGGGTCCGAGTGGTGTCCTCAATGTAGAGGATGTGTGTTGACATGTCAAAAGCCGACATGTCGGTCCACTCGGCGTCCCGCCCGGGGTGCTCGGGGGCCTCACGGGTGCCGGTCGACCGACCGGTCGGCCACGACAGACGTCTGTTATGGTCCACTACGACGACGGCGACCGCGCAGGGCGAGTACGACTCGTCGGCACGAAGGAGCGGCACCATGCCTCGCAAGCCTGATCCCACCCGCAAGCCCGAGCTCCTCGGCCAGATCCTCGAGCACCTCCGGGGTCGCTCCCTCGCCACCGTGTCGTTCCGCACCCTGGCCGAGGCCCTGGGGGTCAGCACGTACGTCTTCGTCTACCACTTCGGCAACCGGGCGGAGCTCATCGCCGAGATCGTCCGCGCGGTCGTCGCCCGCAACGACGCCTTGCTGTCGGTCGCGGTCTCCGAGCTCGACCGCGAGGCCTTCGGCAAGCACCTGGCCAAGGTCTGGCACGAGGTCACCACCGAGCGGGGCCGGGACCTGCACCGCCTCGAGCTCGAGGCGGCCCTGCTCGAGACCGTGGCGGGCGAGGTCGGCGGCACGGCCCGCGGGGCGGTCGGGCGATGGGTCGACCACGTGGCGGGCTGGGTCTCGGCGAACGGGGTCGCGCCGGCCGAGGCCAAGGTCGCGGCGCGGGTCTTCGTCGATGCGTTGTTCGGCCTGCAGTACGACGCCATCGTCTCGGGGGACGGACGTCGTGCGTCCGCAGCGTACAAACATGCCGTCGAGACCCTCGTCTCGCGCGTTCCTCAGCACTGACCCTGCTCGCCGTCGGCCTCGGGGTGGGTGGAACCTGATGGTGTCGGCGGGCGTCGGGTCGGGCTGAACCGGGCCGAGCGCTCAGCGCCCGGCCCGGCCAGGGCCCTCACCGCAGGGAAGGGAGGGCCGAGTGGTGTGACCGACACGCAACCCGATTCGCGCCGACCACCCGAGAAAACCATAACGTAGAATGTGACATGCCTGCAAGTCGGTACCGACGTCAGGGGTGCGGCGTCTCTGGGATGATGTCCTCATGCCGACCCCCGTCAACCCGCCGCGCGGCATGCGCGACCACCTGCCCGCCGACAAGAGGCGCCGCGAGGGCGTGCTCTCGGTCATCCGAGGCGTCTACCGCTCCTACGGCTTCGACGAGATCGAGACGCCCGTGGTCGAAGAGAGCTCGCGCCTCCATTCCGGGCTCGGGGGCGACAACGAGAAGCAGGTCTTCGCCGTCCTCCGGCGGGGCCTCGACCTCGACGATCTGCGGTCGGCCGAGAGCGTGCTCGGACTCGCCGACCTCGGACTCCGCTTCGACCTGACGGTGCCGCTCGCGCGCTTCTACGCGTCGCACCGAGCCGAGCTGCCGACGGTCTTCCGCTCCGTGCAGATCGCCCCGGTGTGGCGGGCCGAGCGTCCGCAGAAGGGCCGCTACCGCCAGTTCGTCCAGTGCGACATCGACGTCCTGGGAGAGGCCGGGCCGCTGGCCGAGATCGAACTGATCCAGGCCACGACCGCCGTGCTCGACGCCCTCGGCCTCACCGGCACGACGATCCGCGTGAACGACCGCCGCATTCTGCTGGCGATGCTCGCCCACTGGGCGGTACCCGAGGCGCTGACCGACCAGGCGCTCATCGTCGTCGACAAACTCGACAAGATCGGCGTCGACGGCGTCGTCGCCGAACTCGCCGACCTCGGCGTCACCACGCCGGGTCTCGGCGAGGCGCTCACCCAGCTGGCCGGCGCCTCCTGGGCCACCGGTGAGGCCACGGACGTCCCCTGGCTCGACCGTGCGGCGTTCGCCGACCTCGTCGCGCTGCGCGAGGCGCTGCCGGGGTCCACCCTCGAGTTCGATCCGACCCTGGTCCGGGGCATGGGGTACTACACGGGCACGATCTTCGAGATCGCCCACCCGGACGTGCCCTATTCGCTCGGCGGCGGCGGTCGCTACGACGGCATGATCGGCCGCTTCCTCGGCAGCGACGTGCCCGCGGCCGGTTTCTCCCTCGGCTTCGAACGCCTCGTCGACCTCGTGACCCTCGAGGCCGACGGCGACGAGGGGCTCGCGGTGGTCTACGACAAGAAGGTCGAACCGGTCGAGCTGCTCGCCCTGCAGCGCGCGTTGCTGGCGGGCGGCGAACGGCGCGTGCGCCTCGAGAAGAAGGCCAAGAACTTCACCAACCAGCTCGACGGACTGGCGGCGGCGGGGTTCGGCCGCTTCGTCACCGTCCGCGGGGGCGAGTCGGCCGCCGACCTCGAGGTCCGCACGATCGGCTGACCGTCGCCGACGGCTCCTCGCCACGAACCAGGGCAGGAGGCGCGGCTAAGCTGGGCTGCGGACCTCGCGTCCCCAGACGAACGACTACTAAGGAGCTCTCCAGTGGCAGCAATCGACGCCGTAGGCGCCCGCGAAATCCTCGACTCGCGGGGCAACCCCACCGTCGAGGTCGAGGTCTTGCTCGAGGACGGCACGGTGTCGCGTGCGGCCGTCCCCTCGGGTGCATCGACCGGGGCCTTCGAGGCCTACGAGCTCCGTGACGGCGACAAGAGCCGTTACCTCGGCAAGGGCGTGCTCAAGGCCGTCGCCGCCGTGATCGACGAGATCGGCCCCGAGGTCGAGGGGCTCGACGCCACCGACCAGCGCCTGATCGACCAGGCCATGATCGAACTCGACGGCACCGACAACAAGAAGCGTCTCGGCGCGAACGCCATCCTCGGCGTCTCGCTGGCCGTGGCCCGGGCGGCGGCCGACTCGGCCGACCTGCCCCTCTTCCGCTACCTCGGCGGGCCGAACGCGCACACGCTGCCCGTCCCCATGCTCAACGTCATCAACGGCGGTTCGCACGCCGACAGCAACGTCGACATCCAGGAGTTCATGATCCTGCCGGTCGGCGCGTCCTCGTTCGCCGAGGCGCTGCAGTGGGGTGCCGAGACGTACCACGCCCTGAAGAGCGAGCTCAAGGCCAAGGGCCTCTCGACCGGTCTGGGCGACGAGGGTGGCTTCGCGCCGAACCTCGACAGCAACCGCGCCGCGCTCGACCTGCTCGTCGAGGCCATCACCAAGGCCGGCTTCACCCCGGGCAAGGACCTCGCCCTGGGTCTCGACGTGGCCTCGAGCGAGTTCTACGCGGACGGCAGCTACACCTTCGAGGGCGAGAAGCGCGACTCGGCCTTCCTCGCGAACTACTACGCCGACCTCGTCGCGTCGTACCCCCTCGTCACCATCGAGGACCCGCTCGACGAGGACGACTGGGAGGGCTGGGCCCACCTGACGAGCGAGATCGGCTCGAAGACGCAGATCGTCGGCGACGACCTGTTCGTCACGAACCCCGAGCGACTCGCCAAGGGCATCAAGGCCGGCGCTGCCAACTCGATCCTCGTGAAGGTCAACCAGATCGGCACGCTGACCGAATCGCTCGACGCCGTCGCGCTCGCCCAGCGCAGCGGCTACACGACGGTCCTCTCGCACCGTTCGGGTGAGACCGAGGACACCACGATCGCCGACCTCGCCGTCGCGACCGACGCCGGCCAGATCAAGACCGGTGCCCCCGCCCGCAGCGAGCGCGTGGCGAAGTACAACCAGCTCCTCCGCATCGAGGAAGAGCTCGGCGACGCCGCGGTCTACGCCGGGTACAGCGCTTTCCCGCGCTTCTCCGCCTGACGCGACCCGCGCCTCCTCGGGGCCCGTCCTGCTCGTGCGGGGCGGGCCTCCGTCGTTCCCCAGAGACGTCCTTTAGGCTCGTCCCATGCCCCGTGAGACCGCGAACCGCCGTGTGCCGGTGACCCTGCCGACCGGCGAGACGCCGACGGGCCACTGGCTGCGGTCGATCCGGTTCTCGGGGTTCAGCGTGCTCATGCTGGTCATCCTGGTCATGTTCGTCGTCATCCTCGCGCCCTCGCTGCGCACCCTGGTGCAGCAGCAGCAACAGATCGCGGCCCTCCAGGACGACGTCCGGCAGCAAGAGCAGTCCGTCGACGAGTTGAAAGAAGACGTCGCGCGATGGAGCGATCCGGCGTACATCGAGGCCCAGGCACGCGACCGCCTGCTCTACGTCTACCCGGGTGAGTACAGCTACCTCGTGATGGGCGACGACGCGGCCCAGGCGCCCGGCACGGCTCCGGGCACCGGCACGACGATCAGCGACTCGCTCCAGACGCCCCAGGTCGACTGGGTGGCGGCGATGACGGCCTCGGTGCTCGACGCCGGGCTGAGCGACGAGCCCGCGACCGAACTCGTCGCCCCCGACATCAGCGGCAGCCAGGTGCCCGCCCCGACCTCCGAGCAGACAGGTGGCACGCCGTGACCACGCCCCCCTTCGACCCCGTGACCGACCACGACGTCCGTGTCGTGACCGCCCAGCTCGGGCGGCCCGCGCGCGACGTCATCGGCATCGCCGCGCGCTGCGTCTGCGGCGCACCCACCGTCGTGGCGACGAAACCGCGGCTGACCGACGGCACGCCCTTCCCCACGCTCTACTACTTGTGCCACCCCGGTGCCACGGCTGCCGTGTCGACCCTCGAGGCCACCGGGGTGATGGCCGAGTTCACCGAGCTCCTCGAGTCCGACCCCGAGTTGCGAAGCCGATACCACGCCGCGCACGAGGCGTACCTGGCCGACCGCGAGGGCATCGAGCACGTGGACGAGATCGACCACGTCACGGCGGGTGGCATGCCCGAGCGGGTCAAGTGCCTGCACGCCCTCGTCGGTCACTCGCTGGCGGCCGGGCCGGGGGTCAACCCCTTCGGAGACCTCGCCCTCGAGCGGGCGTCGTGGAGTCCCGACGTGTGCCGGTGCCCCGACTTCCTGGCCGACGACCAGCAGGCCGCCGCCTCGCCCGAGATCGGTGGGGGAGCCTGACGCGCGTGCGCCGTTCCGGGGGGTTCGTGGTGGCGATCGTGCTGGGGGCCCTCGTCGCTGCCGTCGTGCCGGCGTCGGCCGCATCGGCCGACCAGGTCCGCGATGCCGAGTACTGGCTCGCCGACTACGGCATCCAGCGGGCGTGGCAGACCACACGGGGGGCGGGGACGACCGTGGCCGTGATCGACACCGGCGTCGATTCGTCGGTGCGTGAACTCCAGGGCGTCGTCGTCGGCGGCACCGACGTGTCGGGGCTCGGCTCGGCCGACGGTCAGACGCCCGTCGGCGACGACCCGAACCACGGCACGCTGGTCGGATCGATGGTCGCCGGCCGTGGCACCGGGTCCGGCGACGGCGTGATCGGCGTCGCGCCCGAGGCCGACCTGCTCTCGGTGTCGGTGGGCTTCGGCTCGTCGGCGGTGGACTCCGACGACCAGATCGCCCGGGCGGTGCGCTGGGCGGTCGACGCCGGGGCGGACGTCATCAACATGTCCCTGACCCGCAACACGCTCGACTGGCCGACCAGCTGGGACGACGCCTTCCTCTACGCCATGCAGCACGACGTCGTCGTCGTCGCGGCGGCCGGCAACCGCGGCAGCGGCACGACCGAGGTCGGCGCGCCCGCGACCATGCCGGGCGTCCTCACCGTCGCCGGTGTGGATCGCCAGGGCACGGCGAGCTTCGACGCGTCGAGCCAGGGCATCACGATCGGTGTGGCCGCCCCGAGCGAGGACCTCGTGGGTGTCGGTCCCGGTGACGTCCACTACAGCTGGAGCGGCACGAGCGGTGCCACGCCCCTCGTGGCGGGCATCGTCGCCCTCGTGCGCAGTGCCCATCCCGAGCTCGACGCCGACGACGTCATCAACCGCGTCGTCGCGACGGCCACGCCGAAGGGCGCCACGACACCCGACCCGCTGTACGGGCACGGCCTCATCGACGCGGCCGCGGCCGTCACGGCCTCGGTGCCGACGGTCGCCGAGAACCCCATGGGCGACCTGGCCGAGTGGATCCGGGTGCACCGGCGGGCGGACGTGCCGGCGCCGTCGGCGCAGGCGACGAACCCGACCGTCGAGGCCCCCGTGCCGACACCGGTGACCGATCCGGGTCAGCCGTTGGCGGTCCTGCTGCCCACGGTCGAGACCATGAGGTCGACGGGCATCCCGTTGATCGTCCTCACGGTCTTCGGGGGAGCGGCCGTCCTCGTCGCCGTCGGGGCGGTCCGCCAGTTCAGGCGTGCGCGGCGCTCGGGGTAAGGTCGTCTGCGACACCCCCATCTCAAGGAGACATTCGCCGTGCCCAAAATCCTGATCGTCGGCGGCGGCTACGCCGGTTTCTACACTGCCTGGAAGCTCGAGAAGTGGTTGCGCGCGGGTGAGGCCGAGGTCACGATCGTCGACCCGCTGCCCTACATGACGTACCAGCCGTTCCTGCCCGAGGTCGCCGCCGGGTCGATCGAGCCGCGCCACGCGGTCGTCGCCCTCCGCCGCCACCTCAAGAAGACGAACGTCGTCACGGCCAAGGTCACCGGCGTGGACCACGCCTCGAAGACCGCCACGATCACGCCCGAGGTGGGCGACGCGTGGACGATGCAGTACGACCAGATCGTGATGACGGCCGGCGCCGTGTCCCGCACCTTCCCGATCCCGGGCGTCGCCGACGAGGCCATCGGCCTCAAGACCATCGAAGAGGCCGCCGCGATCCGCGACAAGGTGCTCACGAACTTCCAGAAGGCCGCCAACCTGCCGGCCGGTCCCGAGCGCGACCGCCTGCTCACGGTCGTCGTGGTCGGCGGTGGCTTCGCCGGCATCGAGGTCTTCGCCGAGCTGCGCAGCTTCGCCAGCGACCTGCTCAAGAACTACCCCGACCTCACCATCGACGACACGCACTTCCACCTCGTCGAGGCGATGGGCCGCATCATGCCCGAGGTCTCGCTCGAGACGAGCCACTGGGTGCTCAAGAACCTCGCCGAACGCGCCGCGACGGTCCACCTCGACACGCAGCTGCAGTCTGCGGTCGGCGGGAAGATCGAACTGTCCACGGGCGAGTCGTTCGAGTCCGACCTCATCGTCTGGACGGCCGGCGTCATGGCCAACCCGATGGTCCGCGGCACCGACTTCCCGCTCGAACAGCGCGGACGCATCACCGTCAAGGCCGACCTCCGCATCGTCGACGGTGAGACCGTCGTTCCCGACGCCTGGGCCTGTGGTGACGTCGCCGCCACCCCCGACCTCACCGGGAAGGGCGTGGGCGGCTTCTGCGTGCCGAACGCCCAGCACGCCGTCCGCATGGGCAAGCGTCTCGCGAAGAACATCGTCGCCTCGCTCCGCGGAGAAGGACTCGTCGACTACAAGCACGAGAACCTCGGAGCCGTCGCGGGCCTGGGGCTGAACGTCGGCGTCTTCCAGAGCGGCAAGTTCGCCATGAAGGGCTTCCCGGCCTGGGCCGCCCACCGCGGGTACCACGGCATGGCGATGCCCTCCTTCGAGCGCAAGTTCCGCGTCGTCGGCGGTTGGTGGAACAACTTCTGGTTGGGACGCGACATCGTCTCGCTCGACAACCGTGAGCGTCCCCGGGCGGCCTTCGAGGAGTTCGCCTCGCGTCCCAAGGCGGCCGTCGAGACGCCCGCCGAGGCTCCCGCGCCCGCATCCGTCGGTGCCGGCCAGCCCGCCGGCGAGGCGGGGCCCGCGTACGCGAACCCGGTCGAGGACGACGGAACGGCCAAGAAGGGCACGGCCGAGGTCGGCGAGGCAGCGACCGGTGCTCCTCGCAAGGCGCCCGCGCGCAAGCCCGCCGCCAAGTAGGAGATCACCGGCGAGACCGCGGTGACCGACGGGGTGCCCGCCTCCGAGTGACCCTCGAGCACGTCCGAGACGCCCGCCCGCTGCCTGCAGCGTGGCGGGCGTCCGCGTCTCGTAGGCTGGTCGCTCGGGCCCCCGTAGCCCAATCGGCAGAGGCAGGCGACTTAAAATCGCTTCAGTCAGGGTTCGAGTCCCTGCGGGGGCACGTGCCGCCCCTCCCTGCCAGGTCACGTGCCGCCCGAGGTGGCGAGGTGGCGAGGTGGCATCTGCCCCGGCGCTCGGTGCCGATCGCGGCCGGGCCCCTGCGGAACGCAAGCGCCTCGCTGTCGACCCCGCCGCGCCTCCTGCTCTCGCGTAGGCGTCGCCCCCTCGCCCGCGCCTTCAGCTCTTGCCCGCGCCTCCTGCCCTTGCGCAGGCCCCAGCCCCCTCGCC
>NZ_LR733392.1:1585383-1712224 GCF_902506305.1 Frigoribacterium sp. 9N | reverse complement strand
GCGGGGTGGGGAACGACGGGAGGCGCGGTGCGGTCGGCGGGACGGCCGCGCGTCAGGCGGTCTTCATGACGTTGGCCGTGAAGCCCTGCACCCGTTCGGCGAGTCCGGCCGAGCGGCGGGCGATCTGCTCGGGCGGGTTGAGGTGCGGGGGAGCGACCCGGATCAGCAGCGAGCAGGCGAGGTCTTCACAGATGTAGGTGCCGAGCGTGTTGCCGTTGAGCCCGGCCTCGCCGGCCTTGGGGGCGGTGAAGAGGCGTACCTGCGTGGCCGGCTGGGGTGAGTGGCAGAGCGAGCACATGGCGGCGATGCCGGGGCGCAGCGAACTGCTCGACGACCGGACGACGAGTCCGACGGGTCGGCCGTCCATCCAGTGGACGATGTAGCCGCGGTGATGGGCCTGCGGATCGCGCCAGCCGAGGAACTCGCGTTCCTCCCAGAGCATCTCGTGCAGTCCGGGGATCGGCAGGCGGTCGAGGTCGCCCGGCAGGGCGTTGACGAACGACTCGCGGATGTCGGTCTCGGTCAGCGGCTTCATGTTCTCCCTCGTGCCGTCGGGTCTCGTCAGCCTACGCGTCGGTCTAGCGTGGGCGCGTGACGATCCCGGAGGCCGACCGCGAGCTGATCGTCGCGCGTCGCCTCCGAGCCGCGGGCTGCGTCTTCGCCGAGGACGAGGCGCGCCTGCTGGTGGCCGCCGCCGACGCCGGAACCCGGCCCGACGCCGGAACCGAGGCCGTCGCCGACGCGCTCGAGTCGATGGTCGCCGACCGCGTCGCCGGACGACCGCTCGAGCAGATCCTCGGCTGGGCGGAGTTCGCGGGGCGGCGGATCGTCGTCGAGCCGGGCGTCTTCGTGCCCCGCCGCCGGACCGAGCTGGTCCTGGGGCAGGCCTCCGCGGCGCTCGTGGACGATGCGGCACCCGTGGACGAGGGCTGCGGTCAAGCGACACGTTCCCCCACCGTGCTCGAGCTCTGCTGCGGCGCCGCCGCCGTCGCGACCGTGCTCGCCGCCGAGCACCCCGGTCTCGACCTCTGGGCCACCGACCTCGACCCGGTCGCCGTGCACTGCGCCCGTCGCAACCTCGACGGGAGGGGGACCGTCGTCCGGGGCGACCTGTTCGACGGGCTGCCCCCGTCGCTGCGCGGCCGGTTCCGGGTGATCGCGGCGAACGCGCCCTACGTGCCGACCGGGGCGATCTCGTCCCTGCCCCCCGAGGCGCGCCTCCACGAGTCGTCGCTCGCCCTCGACGGCGGGGCCGACGGGCTCGACCTCCACCGACGGATCGCCGCCGAGGTCGGCGAGTGGCTGGCACCGGGCGGCACCCTCGTCCTCGAGACGAGCGAGCGTCAGGCTCCCGACACGCAGGAGGCGCTGGTCGCCGCCGGCCTGCGGGCCCGGGTCGTGCGCGACGACGAGATCGACGGCACGGTCGTCGTCGCCGTCGCGCGGTGAGGCGGTCGGCCCTCGGCGCGGTGGTCCGTGACCGGACTCAGACGTCGGCCGGGGTGACGGAGTCGACGACCGGGGCGTCGGGGGTGCCCGAGATCTGGCAGGTCCACTCCGTCGCGGGGCGGCCGTCGGCGAGGTGGCCCATCGTGACGGTGGCCACCGCGCCCGTGGCGCTGTCGCGGACGTCGTCGGCCTCGTAGGCCCACACGTCGCCGAGATACGGCAGGTCGGGGTACTGCTGACCGATCGCCGTGACGCACGCGTGCCAGGCAGGAGGCGCCTCCTGGGCCTGGGCCGTGGCGGGGGCGGGCGGCTCGGTCGTCGGGAGCGCGGTGGCGTCGGGCAGGGCCGTCGCGTCGTCCGAGACCGTGGGCGTGGGCGTCCGCGACGCCGCGGCCGTCGGGCCCGGGGACGAGGCCGGCGCGCCCCCGGCGCTCCCGGCGCACCCGGACACGAGCAGCACGAGGGCCAGGCCCGTGACGGCGAGGGCCGGGGCGGTTCGGTGGGACGGGCGGAGGCTGCGGGGCACGAGGGCTCCTCGAGGTGGGTGCGACACGGCGGGGTGTTGCACAGGGTAGCGAGTGGCCGGGCCGCCCACCACGCGCGACGCTGAGCCGACACGGAGGTTCGCCCGGCAGGCTGGTCGGATGACCGACACGGACAACCGCGAAAAGACCGCACTCGAACAGGCCATCAGCAAGGGCCAGGCGGGTGAGGGCGACATGAACAGCGTGCTCGCCGAGTTCGTCAACGCCCAGGTCGTCGTCGCCACGGCCACCGACGCGCAGGAGTCGCTGAACGACCTGCAGCCCGTGCTCTTCGACCGCGAGGGCGTGCCCATGCTGGCCGCCTTCACCCACGTCGACATGATCGGCGAGCAGGTCAAGGGCGTCGCCGAGTTCTCGGCGACCCTCCCGGCGGCTGAACTCGTCCAGGCCATCCCGGCCGAGACCGGCCTCGTCGTCAACCCGGGCAACCGCGAGGGCTTCGAGATGCTGCCCGAGGGCGTCGCCCAACTGGCGGACGACGTGCGCAAGCTCGTCGCCGACCACGAGGCGGCCGGTTCGCCCGAGCCCGGGCAGCCCTTCCGCGCCGTCTGACGCACCCGCACGACCCCACGACGCCCCGACCGAACCCGGTCGGGGCGTCCGTCGTCGTCCGGGTGGCCCGGATCGCGTGAGATCCCGAAACCTGCGTGTCACACGACGACGCTAGGCTGGCGCCACAATCGAACATCGGGCCACGAACACGTCGCGGGAGAGCCCCGGTGCGCAGAGACTGCGCCGACCGGGCACCGAAGGAGCAAGCTCCCCGCCAATCTCTCAGGTACGCGTACCGCGACGGACTGGCCACTCTGAAAAGCAGGAGGCGCGAGGCGGTCGACAGACCCCCTCGCCGGTCCTCGCCCACGGTGAAAACCGGCCTCGGCCGGTGAAGCTCTCAGGCCCATGACAGAGGGGGAGCCCCGACCGGCGGACCGCCGGACGGGGCTGCCCCGTCGTGCCCCATCCGCACGACACCGTTCCCGGCCGAGACACCTGGCGGCCGGTCCGTCCCTCTCAGGAGCACGATGTCCGACGCAGCCTCGAACCTTCCCGCCGCCCCCGGGCCCGACGACGACGACCTCGGCGGTGCCGAGGCGTCCGCCGTGCTCGAAGGCGACGTCGTCCTCTCCGACGACGGCACCGAGGGCATCGCCACCGGGCCGGGCGACGCCCACGACCTGACCGGTACCGACGAGCCCGACGAGCGCTACAGCCCGTTGCACGGGGTCCACGTCGCCGCCGGCGCCGTCTTCACCGACTTCGCGGGCTGGCAGATGCCGGTCCGTTACGACTCCGACCTCGCCGAGCACCACGCCGTCCGCACCGCCGCGGGGCTCTTCGACCTCTCGCACATGGCCGAGATCGCCGTGGTGGGGCCCGACGCCGGCGCCTTCCTCGACCACGCCCTGGCCGGCACCCTCTCGACCATCGCCGTCGGGCGGGCGAAGTACTCGCTCCTGCTCGCCGCCGAGGGCGGGATCGTCGACGACCTGGTCGTCTACCGCCTCGACGAGCACGACTTCCTGGTCGTGGCCAACGCGGGCAACCGCGAGGCGGCGTTCGCGGCGTTGGCGACCCGCGCCTCCGGGTTCGACGTCACCGTGGACGACGAGAGCGACGACACCGCGCTGATCGCGGTCCAGGGGCCCGAGAGCGAGGGCGTGCTCGACGAACTCGTCACGGCCGACCGCCTCCAGCCCGACGCCCCGCTGTCCACGCTGCGGTACTACCGCGTGCTGCAGGCCACCTTCGACGACGCCCCCGTGCTGATCGCGCGCACCGGGTACACCGGCGAGGACGGCTTCGAGCTCTACGTCGACCCCGAGACCGCCCCGTCGCTGTGGGCCGCGATCGCCGAGGCCGGCGGACCCCGGGGGATCGTCCCCGCGGGGCTGGCCAGCCGCGACACGCTCCGTCTCGAGGCCGGCATGCCGCTCTACGGCCACGAACTCGGCCTCGACGTCCGCCCCGACCAGGCCGGGCTCGGCCGGGTCGTCGACACCTCGAAGGACTTCGTCGGGCGCTCGAACGTCGAGCCCGCCGCCGGCGCCCGCGTCCTCGTCGGACTGACGCTCACCGGGCGCCGGGCCGCCCGGGCGGGCTACCCGGTCGTCACCGACGACGGCACCGTCGTCGGCGAGGTCACGAGCGGCGCGCTGTCGCCCACCCTCGGCCACCCGGTGGCCATGGCCTACGTCGACCCCGACGTCGTCGACCGCGGTCCCGCCCTGGCCGTCGACGTCCGCGGCACCGCCGTCGCCGCCACCGTCGTCCCGCTGCCCTTCTACAAGCGCTCCTAGGCACCCCCTCCCTCGAAAGGACCGGCCATGACCGATCTCACCGCACTGAAGTACACCGCCGAGCACGAGTGGCTCCTGATCGACGGCGACACCGCCACCGTGGGCATCACCGACTACGCCGCCGACAAGCTGGGCGACGTCGTCTACGTCGACCTGCCCGCCGAGGGCACCGAGGTCGAGACCGGCACGGTCGTCGGCGAGATCGAGTCGACCAAGTCGGTCGGCGAGCTGTTCGCCCCCGCGCTCGGCACGGTCCTCGAGGCCAACCAGGCCGTCGTCGACAGCCCCGACCTCGTCAACAGCGACCCGTTCGGCGACGGCTGGCTCATCAAGATCACCCTGTCGTCGACCGACGGCCAGGGCCTGCTCTCGCGCGACGAGTACGTCGCGCTGACCGCCGAATGAGCGCCGAGCAGACGGGCGGGTCCGTCTTCGGCGGCTGGTCCGACCAGGTCGCCACCGGCTTCGTCGACCGCCACGTCGGCACCACCCCGGACGACCAGGCGACCATGCTGGCCGCCGTGGGGCATGACAGCGTCGAGTCGCTCGTCGCGGCCGCCGTGCCCGACGCGATCCACGCCGCGCCCGTCGAGGGCAGCGTGCTGCCCGAGCCGATCGGCGAAGAAGAGGCGCTCGCCGAGCTGCGGGCCCTCGCGGGTCGCAACCGCGTCTCCCGCAGCCTCCTCGGTCTCGGGTACTACGACACCGTCACCCCGGCCGTCATCCAGCGCAACGTGCTCGAGAACCCCAGCTGGTACACCGCCTACACGCCGTACCAGCCCGAGATCTCGCAGGGTCGACTCGAGGCCCTCATCAACTTCCAGACGATGGTGGCCGAGCTGACCGGGCTCTCGACCGCCAACGCGTCGATGCTCGACGAGGGCACGGCCGTCGTCGAGGGCATGCTGCTGGCCCGCCGTGCGTCCAAGGCGAAGACCGACGTCTTCGTCGTCGACAGCGACACCTTCCCGCAGACCAAGGCCCTGCTCGCCGGCCGCGCCGAGGCCGTCGGGATCGAACTCGTCGAGCTCGACCTCTCGGTGCTCGACCCCGCCGAGCTGCCCGAGTCGTTCGGCCTCTTCGTCCAGTACCCCGCGGCGTCCGGGTCCGTCTGGAGCCCGCGTGCCGTCGTCGAGGCGGCCCACGCCCAGGGCGGTCTGGCCGTCGTCGCCGCCGACCTGCTCGCGCTCACGCTGATCGAGGCACCCGGCGAGTTCGGGGCCGACGTCGCCGTGGGCACCAGCCAGCGCTTCGGCGTGCCGATGGGCTTCGGCGGTCCGCACGCGGGCTACATGGCCGTCCGCACGGGGCTCGAGCGTCAGCTGCCCGGGCGCCTGGTCGGGGTCTCGCAGGACGCCGTCGGGCAGCCCGCCTACCGCCTCAGCCTGCAGACCCGCGAGCAGCACATCCGTCGCGAGAAGGCCACGTCGAACATCTGCACCGCACAGGTGCTGCTCGCCGTGATGGCGTCGATGTACGCGGTCTACCACGGCCCCTGGGGGCTGCGGCACATCGCGACGCGCGTGCACGGCCACGCCTCCGACCTGGCGGCCGCAATCGGGGCGAGCGAGCTCGAGCTCGAGCGGGACTCGTTCTTCGACACCCTTCAGGTCTTCGTCCCGGGTCGGGCGGCCGAGATCGTCGCCGCGGCACACGCTCGGGGCTACCTGCTGCACGCCGTCGACGACGACTGCGTCCGTCTCTCGTTCGACGAGACCACGACGCGGGACGACGTCCGGGTCGTCGCCGAGGTGCTCGGCGTCGAGCTGCTCGACGATGCCGCACCCTCGGGCCTGCAGGAGGCGCTGCTGCGGACGAGCGACTACCTCACGCACCCGGTCTTCCGCACCCACCGCAGCGAGACCAGCATGATGCGCTACCTCAAGCACCTGGCCGACAAGGACTACGCGCTCGACCGCGGGATGATCCCGCTCGGCAGCTGCACGATGAAGCTCAACGCGGCGACCGAGATGGCCGCGGTCACCTGGCCCGAGTTCGCCGGCGTGCATCCGTTCGCCCCGGCCGACGACGTGGCGGGGTACCTCGACCTGATCGGTCAGCTCGAGGGATGGCTGGCCGAGGTCACGGGCTACGACACGGTCTCGCTGCAGCCCAACGCCGGCAGCCAGGGCGAACTCGCGGGTCTCCTCGCGATCCGCGGTTACCACCTGTCGAACGGCGACGGCGAGCGGACGGTGTGCCTGATCCCGCAGAGCGCGCACGGTACGAACGCGGCCAGCGCGGTGCTCGCGGGCATGCGCGTCGTCGTGGTGGCCTGTGACGAGGGCGGCAACGTCGATCTCGACGACCTGCGCGCCAAGGTCGAGCAGCACGCGGCCCAGCTCGCGGCGCTCATGATCACCTACCCGTCGACGCACGGCGTGTACGAGCACGACATCGTCGCCCTCACCGACGCCGTGCACGCGGCCGGAGGCCAGGTCTACGTCGACGGGGCGAACCTCAACGCCCTGCTCGGGGTGGCGCGCTTCGGCGACTTCGGCGGCGACGTCTCGCACCTCAACCTGCACAAGACCTTCTGCATCCCGCACGGTGGGGGCGGTCCGGGCGTGGGTCCGGTCGCGGCCATGGCCCACCTCGCGCCCTTCCTGCCCGGTCACCCGATGGCCCAGCAGGCCGACCGTCGCACGGGTTCGGCCCCCGCGGCCGAGGGGGACCGTCTCGCCCACGCCGGCGTGCCCGTCTCGAGTGCTCCGTACGGGTCGCCGAGCATCCTGCCGATCAGCTGGGCCTACGTGCGCATGATGGGCACCGAGGGCCTCACCCGGGCGACCGGGGCGGCCGTCCTGGCGGCCAACTACGTCGCCGCCCGCCTCCGCGAGCACTTCCCCGTGCTGTACGCGGGCGAGAACGGCCTCGTCGCGCACGAGTGCATCCTCGACCTGCGGCCGTTGCGCGACGCGACCGGGGTCACCGTCGACGACGTGGCCAAGCGCCTCATCGACTACGGCTTCCACGCCCCGACCATGTCGTTCCCCGTCGCGGGAACCCTCATGGTCGAGCCGACCGAGAGCGAGGACCTCGCCGAGATCGACCGCTTCGTCGACGCGATGATCGCGATCAAGGGCGAAGCCGACGCCGTGGCGGCTGGTCGGTACACCGCCGAGTCGAGCCCGTTGCGCGGTGCGCCGCACACGGCCGAGTCGGTCGTCGTGGGCGAGTGGACCGCCGAGTACGGCCGCGAAGAGGCCGTGTACCCGGTCCGCTCGCTCGTGCGCAGCAAGTACTGGCCGCCGGTGCGTCGCATCGACCAGGCCTACGGTGACCGCAACCTGTTCTGCAACTGCCCGCCGGCCGAGGCGTTCGCCTAGATCGCGTCCGGCGCCGACCGCGCCTCGGACGGGAAACCGCCAGCACCCGATCCCGTCGAGTGCTGGCGGTTTCCTCGGACGGGAAACCGCCAGCACCCGATCCCGTCGGGTGCTGGCGGTTCCCTCTGGGTCCCTCGGGCGTCGGCCGCCGAGTGTCGCGGAGGGCGTTCACGTAGCGGCGACCGTCCCGATCGACGCCCGGGGGACAGCTCACGCTGTGTGGCTAGCTCGGGGTGCTCCGACCCGTGGATACATCAGACTCGCCCCCCGAACGAGTGTCAAGACCCAGTTCCGCCCGCGAGCGTCCCCGGACGTTCCGTGCCGGTGCGTCAGGACGGCAGCCCGAAGAGGGTGGGGAAGGTCGTCGCGGCCCACGGGTAACCCACGAAGACGGCCGCGTCCATCAGGACGTGCGCGACGACGAGCGGCAGCACCCGGCCGAACCGTACGTAGAGCCAGCCGAAGGCGACGCCCATGACCACGTTGCCGACGAAGGCGCCGAACCCCTGGTAGAGGTGGTAGCTGCCGCGGAGCACGGCCGCCGTCACGATGATCGACCACGTGCGCCAACCGAGGTCGCGGAGGCGCGCGAAGAGGTAGGCGACGACGATCACCTCCTCGGTCACCCCCGCCCGCAACGCCGACAGCAGCAGCACGGGGACGGTCCACCAGTGCTCGCCGAGGTTCGTCGGCACGACGGTGACCGTCAGGTCGAGCGCCTTGCCCACGAGGTAGAGGCCGATGCCGGGGATGCCGATGGCGAGGGCCAGCCCGACGCCGCCGAGGGTGTCCCGTCCGGCACGCGAGAAGTCGACGCCGAGACGTCCCAGGTGGGGTCGTTCCTCGCGCCACAACAGAAAAGCCACGAGCACCACCGGCACGAGGTCCACCGCGACGCCGAGCACCTGGTAGGCGAGGTCGAAGAACTCCCGACTGCTCAGTGGTGAGTTCAGCGTGGCGGTCTGCTGCGAGAGGGCGGTCTGCTGGGTGAGGCGGTTCACGATCGAGAGCACCGAGTACACGGCCGACGCGCCGAGCGAGAGCCCGAGGACGATCGCGATCTCGACCCGGAGGCGCGCTCGGGTCATCGGGGCCGGGCGCGGTGCGAGGGCATCACGTGGTGTCACGGCGGAGGCGGGGTCCTGGGGGGTCCTGGGGGCGGCTCACGGGGGCGATCGTACGGGACCGGCGTGGGTGGGCCGACCCGCGCCTCCTGCCGTGGCGGAGAACAATACCTGCCAGGTGGCGGATTTCTCGCAGCCGATTCATGCGAACTTCAGGCCCCACACGCAACGAACCGGGTGCCGACGCAACGATCCGGCGAGTTGGTTTCCGTCGTGTAACCGTTGACGTCGGGGTTTGGTGATGCCCGAACGGGGTGCCTAGGCTCACACCATCCAACGCGGCACGGCCCCTGGGCACAGTGCTGCGTCCTTTCCCGCATCAGGAGGAACATTGAAGAAGACGCGCATGGGCCTGTCGGCCGTCGCCGTCGTGGGGACGGCAGCACTCGTCCTCACCGGTTGCGCCAGCGGCAGCGGGGACGACGACACGTCGTCCGGTGACGCTACCGCGATCATCAAGACGAACGGCACCGAGCCCGAGAACCCGCTCGTCCCGTCGAACACCACCGAGACCGGTGGTGGCCGCATCGTCACCTCGATCTTCGCCGGTCTCGTCAGCTACAACGCCGACGGCACCACCAAGAACGAGGTGGCCGACAGCATCGAGAGCGACGACGCCACCGTGTGGACCGTCACGCTCAAGGACGGCTGGAAGTTCACCGACGGCACCGACGTCACGAGCGAGTCCTTCACGAAGGCCTGGAACTGGGCGGCGAGCTTCGACAACGTCGCGAACTCGTCCGGCAGCTCGTTCTTCGAGAACTTCAAGGGCTACAGCGACACCGAGCAGAGCGACCTCGACCTCACCGTCGAGAGCCCGACCGAGTTCACGGTGACGCTCAACACCCCCGAGGCCGACTTCCCGCTGCGCCTCGGCTACTCGGCCTACTCGCCGCTGCCCGAGTCGTTCTACGCCGACCCCGCCGCGTTCGGCGAGAACCCGGTCGGCAACGGCCCGTACATGCTCGACGGTGAAGGCGCCTGGACGCACAACCAGGGCATCAAGCTCAAGACGAACCCCGACTACGACGGCAACCGCAAGCCGAAGAACGGCGGGCTCGACATCAACTTCTACACCTCGCTCGACTCGGCCTACGCCGACGTGCAGGGTGGCAACCTCGACGTGCTCGACCAGATCGGCCCGGCGGCGTTCCAGACGTACCAGAGCGACTTCCCCGACACGAACGTCAACCAGCCCGCCGCGGTCTTCCAGGGCATGACGATCCCGCAGTACCTCGCTCACTTCGGTGACGACGAAGAGGGCGACCTGCGTCGTCAGGCCATCTCGATGTCCATCAACCGCGACGACGTCACGAAGGTCATCTTCCAGGGCACGCGGACGCCGGCCAAGGACTTCACCTCGCCCGTCATCCCCGGTTACACCGACGAGCTCGAGGGTGAGAGCGTCCTCTCGTTCGACGCCGACAAGGCCAAGGACCTCTGGGACCAGGCCGACGCGATCTCGCCCTACGGCGACACCACGTTCACCATCGGCTACAACTCCGACGGTGGACACCAGGAGTGGGTGGACGCGGTCACCGCGAACATCTCGAAGACGCTGGGCATCAAGGCCGAGGGCAAGCCCTACCCGACCTTCGCCGAGTTCCGCACCGACGCCTCGGGTGGTGCCATGACCGGCGCCTTCCGTTCGGGTTGGCAGGCCGACTACCCGTCGCTGTACAACTTCCTGTACCCGACGATGGCCACCGACGGCAGCTCGAACGATGGCAAGTACTCGAACCCCGAGTTCGACGACCTGCTCGCCGAGGGCAGTGCCGCGAGCGACGTGGACGACGCGAACGCCTCGTACCAGAAGGCCCAGGAGGTCCTGCTCAAGGACCTGCCGATCATCCCGCTGTGGTACGCGAACGTCAACGGCGTCTGGGCCGACACGGTGAGCAACGTCGAGTACGGCTGGGACTCCGTGCCGATCTACGAGAACATCACCAAGTAACCAAGTAAGGTCGTCGCTCACGCGCTCGACCGACGCTCGACGGGGTCCGGGCAGTGTTCGCACTGTCCGGACCCCTTCGGCGGGCCCACCCACCTCTCCCTCCACACGATTGCGATAACGATGCACGCGCAGACGTCCGAGGAAGCCTGATGCTCTGGTACACCGGACGCCGGCTCCTCCAACTGATCCCCGTCTTCTTCGGGGCGACGTTCCTCATCTACTTCATGGTCTTCGCGCTGCCCGGTGACCCCGTGGCGGCGCTGTTCGGCGACAAGACCCCGTCGCCGGCCGTCATCGAGGCCATCCGCGCCGAGTACAACCTCGACCAACCGTTCATCGTGCAGTACCTGCTGTACATCGGCGGCCTGTTCACCGGCGACCTCGGCACGACCTTCTCCGGGCGTCCCGTGGTCGACGAGCTGATCCGCGCGTTCCCGATCACGTTCCGGCTCGCGATGCTCGCCCTGCTCTTCGAGGCCGTCGCCGGCATCGTCGTGGGCCTGATCGCCGGGCTCCGCAAGGGCAAGCTCTTCGACACGAGCGCCCTCGTCGTCAGCCTGCTGCTCATCTCGGTGCCGACGTTCGTCATCGGCTTCCTGCTGCAGTACGTCTTCGGCATCCAGCTCGGCCTGTTCCGCACGACGGTCAGTTCGCAGGCGCCCTGGGACGAACTCGTCCTGCCGGCCATCGTGCTCGCCTCGGTGTCGTTCGCGTACATCGTCCGCCTGACCCGCGCCTCCGTGTCCGAGAACTCGAGCGCGGACTTCGTGCGCACCGCGTCGGCGAAGGGCCTCACCCGTGGCCGCGTCGTCACGGTGCACATCCTGCGCAACTCGCTCGTCCCCGTGGTCACCTACCTCGGCGTCGACATCGGTTCGCTGATGGTCGGTGCCATCGTCACCGAGGGAATCTTCAACATCCAGGGCGTCGGCGGAACCGTCTACCGAGCGATCACGCTCGGCGAGGGCCCCACCGTCGTCTCGTTCGTCGCCGTGATGGTGATCATCTTCATGATCGCCAACCTCCTCGTCGACCTGCTGTACGCCCTTCTCGACCCGAGGATCCGCTATGCCAAGTAACGACTCGTCGGCGTTGTCCGCCGACCACTTCGTCGCCGATCTCGACGAGACGCCCGTCAAGGCCGTCGACGCGATCGACGAGTCCGAGAAACCCCGCAGCAGCTGGAACGACGCGTGGGACGCCATGAAGCGTCGCCCGACGTTCTGGATCGCGGCGTTCCTCATCGTCGTCGTCATCACGGTGGCGCTCTTCCCGGGGCTGTTCACCAGCGTCTCGCCGACGGCCGCCGACCTGCCCCGCAGCAACGAGGGCCCGTCGGCCGGGCACCTGCTCGGTTTCACCTTCCAGGGAACGGACGTGTTCGCCCGCATCGTCTGGGGCACCCGTGCCTCGTTGACCGTCGGACTGCTGGCGACGATCATCGTCACGATCGTCGGCATCGTCATCGGGTCGCTCGCCGGGTTCTACGGCGGATGGCTCGACGCGATCGTCTCGCGCCTGGGCGACATCTTCTTCGCGATCCCCACCGTCCTCGGTGCCATCGTGTTGATGTCCATCCTGCCGACCAGGACGCCCCTCACCGTGGCCCTCGTGCTGTCGGTGTTCGCCTGGCCCCAGATCGCGCGCGTCATGCGTGGTTCGGTCCTCAGCGCCCGGGCCGCCGACTACGTCACGGCCTCCGCGGCGCTCGGCGTGTCCCGCTTCCGCATCCTGGTCCGACACGTCGTGCCGAACGCCATCACCCCGGTCATCGTCGTGGCGACCGTCTCACTCGGCACGTTCATCGTGGCCGAGGCGACGCTGTCGTTCCTCGGCATCGGGCTGCCGCCGAGCACCATGTCCTGGGGCAACGACATCAACGCCGCACGCAACTCGCTCCGCGTCGCGCCGATGCCCCTCTTCTGGCCCGCAGCGGCGTTGTCCGTGACGGTGCTGTCGTTCCTCCTCATGGGCGACGTCGTGCGCGACGCCCTCGACCCGAAGGCGAGGGCACGTCGATGACCGACACCTCAACCCGACCCGAGACGGCGGGCACCGCGTCGTCCTCGACGCCCCTGCTCGAGATCAAGGGCCTGAAGATCGGCTTCAAGACGCAGGCCGGGTACGTCGACGCCGTGCGCGGGGTCGACCTGACGATCCGCCAGGGCGAGAGCCTCGCGATCGTGGGCGAGTCCGGCTCGGGCAAGTCGACGACCGCCACGTCGATCATCGACCTGCTGCCCGGCACGGGAGAGGTCACCGGCGGCCAGATCCTCTTCGAGGGCAAGGACCTCACGAAGGTCAGCGCGTCCGAGATGCAGGCCATCCGTGGTCGCGACATCGGCTACGTGCCGCAGGACCCCATGTCGAACCTCAACCCCGTCTGGAGCATCGGCTTCCAGGTCGAGGAGGCCATCCGGGCGAACGGCGTCGCGACCGGCAAGCAGGCCGTGCGCCAGCGAGCCATCGACGTCCTGAAGGAGGCCGGGCTCAACGACGCGGGCGACCGCCTCAAGCAGTTCCCCCACCAGTTCTCGGGCGGCATGCGCCAGCGTGTGCTGATCGGCATCGGCCTGTCGTCGCGGCCCAAGCTCCTGATCGCCGACGAGCCCACCTCGGCCCTCGACGTGACCGTCCAGCGCCGCATCCTCGACCACCTCGAGACCCTGACCCGCGACTACGGCACCTCTGTGCTCTTCATCACGCACGACCTCGGCCTCGCCGCCGAACGGGCCGAGAAGCTCGTCGTCATGTACAAGGGTCGCGTCGTCGAGTCGGGGCCGTCCAAAGAGATCCTCGCCAATCCTCAGCACCCCTACACGCAGCGACTCGTCGCCGCCGCTCCTTCGCTGGCCAGCCAGCGCATCCAGTCGAGCATCGCACCCACGCACTCCCACGGGCTCGCGATCTCCGACGAAGGCGCCGACGACGCCGAGCTCATCGCTCGCGCCCGTCAGCGCGAGGAGGCCGGCAAGAAGGACTCCGAGTACATCTCGGTGACGAACCTGTCCAAGGTCTACAAGATCCGCCAGGGCGGCTTCAAGACGACCGAACTCCGGGCCGTCGACGACGTGTCCTTCTCGATCCCGCGGGGCACGACGATGGCACTCGTGGGCGAGTCCGGTTCGGGCAAGTCGACCGTGGCCAAGCTCGTGCTCCAGCTCGAGTCGATCACCTCGGGCACCGTCGCGGTCGGCGGCCAGAGCGTCGGGGCGCTGAAGGGCCGCGAGCTCTTCGACTTCCGTCGTCGCGTCCAGCCGGTCTTCCAGGACCCCTACGGCTCTCTCGACCCGATGTACAGCGTGGGCAACACCATCGCCGAACCGCTCGTCACGCACGGCATCGGCGACCGGGCCAGCCGTCAAGCCCGCGTCCGCGAGTTGCTCGACCAGGTGTCCCTGCCCGCGTCGACGGTCAACCGGTACCCGAACGAGCTCTCCGGTGGTCAGCGCCAGCGCATCGCCGTCGCTCGGGCGCTCGCCCTCAAGCCCGACGTCATCGTCCTCGACGAGGCGGTCTCGGCACTGGACGTCCTCGTCCAGGGGCAGATCCTCGACCTGCTCACCGACCTGCAGACCGAACTCGGGCTGACCTACCTCTTCATCACGCACGACCTCGCCGTCGTCCGCCTCATCGCGGACAACGTCAGCGTCATGCAGAAGGGTCGCGTCGTCGAGGCCGGCACCACGGACGACATCTTCGCGAACCCGGCGCAGCAGTACACCCGTGAACTACTCGAGGCGATCCCCGGCGCGAACTTCGAGTTCGGTCGGTAGTCGACCCGCGCCTCCTGGTGTCGAAGGGGCCCCTCCGCCGTGCCGAGAGCACGGCGGAGGGGCCCCTTTACCACGTGCCGTAGACTGTTCCCGCCGGGCTCCGACCCGACCACTTCCCCCTCTCTCTTCTCGTAAGGAATACATCCATGGCGACTGCCATCCGCAGCGACCTGCGCAACGTGGCGATCGTGGCCCACGTCGACCACGGCAAGACGACCCTCGTCGACGCCATGCTCAAGCAGACCAACTCGTTCGACGCGCACTTCGACACCGAAGACCGCATGATGGACGGCAACGAGCTCGAGCGCGAGAAGGGCATCACGATCCTCGCGAAGAACACCTCGGTGCTCTACAACGGTGCCCACGCGACCGACGGCCCCATCACCATCAACGTCATCGACACCCCCGGCCACGCCGACTTCGGCGGCGAGGTCGAGCGCGGCCTGTCGATGGTCGACGGCGTCGTGCTGCTCGTCGACGCGTCCGAGGGCCCTCTGCCCCAGACGCGCTTCGTGCTGCGCAAGGCCCTCGCGGCCAAGCTGCCCGTCATCCTGCTGGTCAACAAGACCGACCGCCCCGACGCGCGCATCGACGAGGTCGTCGCCGAGAGCCAGGACCTCCTCCTCGGTCTCGCCAGCGACCTGAGCGAAGAGGTCGACGACCTCGACCTCGACGCCATCCTCAACGTCCCCGTGGTCTACGCCTCGGGTCGCAACGGCGCCGCGTCGACGAACAAGCCCGACGACGGCTCGCTGCCCGACAACCCCGACCTCGAGCCCCTCTTCGAGGCGATCCTCACGCACGTGCCGGCACCGCGCTACGACGACGAGCACCCCCTGCAGGCGCACGTCACCAACCTCGACGCCTCGCCGTTCCTCGGTCGTCTCGCGCTCCTCCGCGTCTTCCACGGCACCCTGCAGAAGGGTCAGACGGTCGCCTGGGTCAAGTCCGACGGTTCCGTCCAGAACGCACGGATCACCGAGCTGCTGATCACGAAGGCGCTCAGCCGCTACCCCGCCGAGAGCGCGGGCCCCGGCGACATCGTCGCCGTCGCCGGCTTCGACACCATCACCATCGGCGAGACGCTGTCCGACCCTGACGACGTGCGCCCGCTGCCGACCATCACGGTCGACGACCCGGCGATCTCGATGACCATCGGCACGAACACCTCGCCGATCATCGGCAAGGTCAAGGGCCACAAGCTGACCGCCCGCATGGTCAAGGACCGCCTCGACCGCGAACTGGTCGGCAACGTCTCGCTCAAGGTCCTCGACGTCGGACGTCCCGACGCGTGGGAGGTCCAGGGTCGCGGCGAGCTCGCGCTGGCCATCCTCGTCGAGCAGATGCGCCGTGAGGGCTTCGAGCTCACCGTCGGCAAGCCGCAGGTCGTCACGCGTCGTGACGAGAACGGCAAGCTCCAGGAGCCGTTCGAGCACATGACCATCGACGTGCCCGACGAGTACCTCGGCGCCGTCACGCAGCTCATGGCCGCCCGCAAGGGCCGCATGGAGAACATGGCGAACCACGGCTCGGGCTGGGTCCGCATGGAGTTCATCGTCCCCTCGCGCGGCCTGATCGGCTTCCGCACGCAGTTCCTCACCGACACGCGCGGCACCGGCATCGCCAACGGCATCAGCCACGGCTACGGCCCCTGGGCCGGCGAGATCTCGACCCGCACCAACGGTTCGATCATCGCCGACCGCTCCGGCGTGGTCACCCCCTTCGCGATCATCAACCTGCAAGAGCGCATGTCGTTCTTCGTGCAGCCGACCGAAGAGGTCTACGAGGGCATGGTCGTGGGCGAGAACTCGCGCGCCGACGACATGGACGTCAACATCACCAAAGAGAAGAAGCTGACCAACATGCGTCAGTCGACGGCCGACAACTTCGAGTCGATGACGCCCTCCAAGGTGCTCTCGCTCGAAGAGGCCCTCGAGTTCGCCGGTGACGACGAGTGCGTCGAGGTCACCCCCGACGCCATCCGCATCCGCAAGGTCGAGCTCGACGCCAGCGCCCGCCAGCGCAGCACCGCTCGCCTGAAGAAGCAGAACGCGTAAGCAGCACCGCTCCACCGCTCCACCGCACCACCCGCCGAGGAGGCGGTCCGCACCACTGCGGGCCGCCTCCTTCGTGCATCGTCGGCACGTTCCACGCCCGCCCTCAGCGACCCCGGTTAGCCTCGCGAGGTGCTGATCCAGAAGACGACCCTCGCCCGCTCCGCCGCCACGCTCGCGCTGGCGGCCGGCCTCGTGACCGGCCTCACGGCCTGCGGCGCGGGCTCGCCCGTCGACAACATCGTGGGTGGCGCGGTCGACAGCGGCATCGAGAGCCTCAAGGGCACGGCGCAGAAGGCCGTCGAGGACGCCGCCGGGGAGGCGCTGAACGGTGCCGGCATCACGACCGACGGCACCCTGCCCGCGAGCTTCCCGACCGAGGTCCCGCTCGTCCCCGGGACGACCCGCGGTGGGGGAGCCGGTCCCGACGGCACCGGCTGGGTGGCCCAGATCGCCGTCTCGGGTGCCGACCAGTTCACCGTCGCCCAACAGCAGCTCGAGGCCGCCGGGTTCACGGCCTCCGGGGTCGACACCGACGCCGAGAGCGGCTTCGGCACGTTCACGGGTTCCGCTTACCGCGTCGTGCTCACCGTCTCGACCGACAGCGAGGGCCAGGCGATCGCCACCTACGTCGTCACGTCCGTCTGAGCGACCGCGGCGCATCCCGACGGACTGTGCGAGTCCCGCGGGTCTCGGCGAGTCCCGGGGCCCGACGGTCGCGTCAGGCGAAGAGGGTCTCGCCCACCCAGCCGTCCTGGGACGCCCCCGGTGGAACGGCGAAGATGCCCGATCCGACGTGCTTCACGTACTCGTTCATCCGGTCGTTCCGCGACAGCGCCTGCTGGATGGGCACGTACTGTCGCCGCGGGTCCCGGTTGAAGGCGATGAAGAACAGCCCGGCGTTGAGGCGGCCGAGTTCGTCGTTGCCGTCGACGAAGTTGTAGCCGCGGCGCAGCAGCGTGGCCCCGTCGTTGTTCTGGGGGTGCGCCAGGGCGACGTGCGAGTCGGGTGCGATGGCCGGCCCGCCACCGGTCGGGGCGGACGCGGCGAAGTCGGGGACCGTGAACTCGGTGCCGCCCGAGAGCGGAGCCCCCTCGCCCTTGTCCCGACCCACGACCGTCTGCTGCTCGGCCAGCGAGGCGTGGTCCCACGTCTCGATCGTCATGCGGATCTTGCGCGCGACGAGGTACGAGCCGCCGCTCATCCACCCGGCGCCGTCGGACGCGGTCGCCCAGACGCCGTCGTCCACCGCGGTGACGTCCTCGGCCTTGACGTTGGCCGTGCCGTCCTTGAAGCCGAAGAGGTTGCGGGGCGTCGTCTGGCCACGGGTCGTCGACGAGGTCCGACCGAATCCCAGCTGCGACCACCGCAAGGAGGCGCGGCCGAAGGCGATCCGCGAGAGGTTGCGGATCGCGTGCACCGCGACCTGCGGGTCGTCGCTGCAGGCCTGTACGCACAGGTCGCCGCCGCTCGCGGCCGCCACGAGCTGGTCGCCCGAGAAGTGGGGCAGGTCGACGAGGGCCGGAGGCCGCTTCGAGGCGAGCCCGAAACGGTTGGTGCCGTCGCTCGTGGTGAACAGCGACGGACCGAACCCGATCGTCACGGTCAGCCCGGCCGCGGGCAGACCCGTGGCCTCGCCCGTGTCGTCCGGCGGCGCCAGGGGGCTGCCGCCCGTGGCGCCCGTCGGGCTGACGTCGAGGCCGGCCGTCAGCCTCGACGCGGCGTAGCTCCAGTCCTTCAGCAGCTCGACGAGTTCGGCGCGGGAGACCCCGTCCGCGACGTCGAACGAGGCGAAGTGCAGGCGGTCCTGCGCGGCGGTGACGATGCCCGACTGGTGCCGACCGAAGAACGGGTACGACGCCGAGGCCCCGGAGGACCCGTCGGCGTGGGCCTGCACGGCTCGGTCCGTGCCGATTCCGACCCCGAGGCCGAGGACGCCGGCTCCGACGCCCGTCCCGACGAGTCCCAGCAGACCGCGGCGCGAGAGGCCGCCTCCCTCCGTCACCGTCAGGCGACCAGCGCGGAGGTGAGCTCGCTGAGCGGCTCGCTGAGGGCGTTGACGGCATCCGACAGCTTCTTCTTGTCGGCGTCGGTCAGGTCGGTGTACGACGGGTACCCCGTGTCGAGGCTGCCGTACCCCGCGAGCAGCGTCTCGACCTTCGTCAGCCGGTCGTCGATGGAGGTCGCCAGCTCGGGGTCCTTCTGGTCGACGATGTCGCGCACGCCGTCGAACGCCACCCGGGCGCCCTCGAGGTTGCCCTGGAAGTCGTAGAGGTCGGTGTGCGACCAGATCTCTTCCTCGCCGGTGATCTTGCCGGTGGCCACCTCGTCCATCAGGCCGACCGCGCCGTTGGCGATCGCGTCGATCCCGACCGTGAAGTCGTCCGCGGTGACCTCGTCGTAGAGGTCCTTCGTGTCGCTCGTCAGCAGGCCGGCGTAGTGGGCACGTTCGTCGGCCGTCAGGGGGACGTACGCCGCGCCTCCGTTCTCGGACGCCGCGGGCTGCCAGAGGTCCTTCTCGATGCGGTGCCATCCGGTCCACTCGGTGCCGGCTTCGACGTCGGCCTCGCGGAAGTCGATCTTCGGGTCGAGGTCGCCGAACGACTCGGCCACCGGCTCGATGCGCTCGTAGTGCGCCCGCGCCGACGGGTAGAGCGACCGGGCCTTCTCGTCGTCGCCGGCGGTGTACGCGGCGAGGAACTCGTCGGTCGCCGTGACGAGCTGCCCGGTCTGGTCCTTCACGTAGCCCACGTACGCCGTCGCCGCGGCGTCGATCTGCTGCTTCTCGCTGCCCGTCGCCTCGACGGCCGCGCCCGAGTCGGTCACCGTGAAGGAGGCGCGGACGCCTTCTCCGACGAGTCCCGGGACGCAGGCGGTGTAGTAGTCGCCGGCCGGCACCGAGACCGTCATCGAGCCCGTCGTGCCGGGGCCGATGTTCTCCTTCTCGCTGATGATGCGGAGACCGTCGTCGGCGAGCAGTTCGAACTCGCTGTTGTCGCTGCCGGTGTTCGTCATGGTGAACGTGACGGGGCCGCTCGGGACCGAGGTGGTCGAGAGCGAACACGTGTCGTCGGAGCCGTCGACGGTCACGGCGGTGGCCGCGGAGGAGCCGGCGGGAGCGTTCGCGACGCAGCCGGTCAGGGCCAGCGCGAGGGCGGCGACGCCCGAGGCGACGGCGAGGGGGCGGAGGGGGCTGGCGATCATCGTGATGCTCCTGCGGTGCGGGGTGACGGGGTGGTCGAGGGGACGGACGTGCCGAGGGTCGCGGACGAGCCGGACGGGGTCGTGGTGCCGGGTCGACGTCGGCGGGTCGCCCGCACGAAGAGGGGGACGACGACGGCGAGGTAGGCGAGCCAGACGACGACCTGCAGCCAGCTCGGCGTCGGGGTGAAGTTCACGAGCCCCTGGAGCAGGGTGCCGTACCAGCTGGTCGGCGGAACGGCAGCGCTCACGTCGAAGGCCAGGGAGGCGCGGCCCGGCAGCACGGACGCCTCCTGCAGGTCGCCCACCCCGTAGGCGAGGACGCCCGCCGCGACGACGACGAGGAAGTAGCCGGTCACCCGGAAGAACCGGGCGACGTCGAGGCGAACCACGCCACGGTAGATCGCCACCTGGACGGCGACCGCCGTGACGATGCCGAGGAGCGCACCCACCAGCGGCGTCGCGCCGCCGCCGGTCGACTGCACGGTGGCCCAGACGAAGAGAGCGGTCTCGATGCCCTCGCGACCGACCGAGAGGAAGGCCAGTGCGACGACCGCCCAGGCGCCGCCGCCGAGGGCTCGCTCGAGGCCCGACTCGAGTTCGCCGCGCAGGCCGCGCGCGGTGCGGGCCATCCAGAAGACCATCCAGGTCACGAAGCCCACGGCCACGATCGAGAGACCGCCGCCGATGATCTCCTGGGCTTGGAAGGTCAGCCCGTAGGTGCCGAAGGTGAGCACGGCGCCGAGGCCGAGCGAGAGGACGACCGCGGCGCCCACGCCCAGCCAGAGGCGGGGGAGGACGTCGCGTCGGCCGACCTTGACCACGTAGGCGATGAGGATGCCGACCACGAGAGCGGCCTCGAGGCCCTCTCGGAGTCCGATGAGGTAGTTGGCGAGCACGGGGACGGCTTTCTCGGGGGAGTGGAGCTCGTCGTCGAGCAGGATGGGGATCAGGGACGCGGTCGACCGGTCGGACCGCAGAGGGACCGAACGGGCTGGTATGGTTAGGCTAACCTCACTAAGGGCACCCTGAGCCAGACCGACAGTAGTGCGGCGCGGCATATCCTGTCCAGTGATGAACTCCTCCGCCTCGCCGACGCCCGCGTCGCCCTCGACCGCCGGCGACCCTCGGCTCGAGCGCGTGCTCTTCGTCCACGCCCACCCCGACGACGAGACCATCACCACGGGTGGCACCATCGCCGCGATGGTCGAGGCCGGTGCCGCGGTCACCGTCGTGACCTGCACCCGGGGCGAACTGGGCGAGGTGATCCCCGACGACCTCGCCGCCCTCCGGGCCGACCAGGCCGCCCTCGCCGTCCACCGCGAGGGCGAGATCGCCGCCGCCATGCGAGACCTCGGCGTCGACGACCACCGGTTCCTCGGTTCGGCCGGTGCCCGCACGCCGGGGCTCCCCGAACGGGTCTATCGCGACAGCGGCATGGTCTGGCGGTCGGACGGCGTGGCCGGGCCGACGCCCGACCTGCACCCCGCGGCGTTCTGCGCCGCCGAGTTCGGCGAGGTCGTGAGCGACCTGTCGGCCGTCGTCCAGTCCGTGCGCCCGACCGCGATCATCAGCTACGACGAGGACGGCGGGTACCACCACCCCGACCACGTCCGGGCCAACCGGGTCGCCGTGCGTGCCGCCCGCCTCGTCGGCGTGCCGTTCTTCGCGATCGTGGCCGGTGCCGAGTCGGCCGTGGGGGCGGAGGCCGAGGCCCTCGCCACCGACGACACCGTGCTGACGACCGACACGCGTCACGTGGCTCCTCGCAAGCTCGCCGCACTCCGCGACCACCGCAGTCAGGTCGAGGTCGTCGACCTCCCGGGTGGCCGGGCCGGCATCCGGTTCCCGCACGGCGCCGTCGAGCCCGTGACGGTCCGCGAGTCGTTCCGCTTCGTGCCCGAGCCGACGGTGGACGAGGGCGATTCCGAGATGGCCCGGATGACGACGGGCGGACGCGTCGTCGCGCTCGTCCTGGCGCTCGCCGCCGGAGCCGTGTTCGGCACCATCGGCACCGTCATGCACCAGTCGACGATCACCGTCGCCGGCTCGCCGTTCTGGTCCGGGCTCGTGCTCGCGTTGCTCATGAGCCTCACGCTCCTCGCCGGTCTCCGCTCGGTCTTCGGCTCGCGGGCGATGGCCGGGGCCGCCGCCGTCGGTCTCATCGGGGCGCTCGTCGTCCTGTGGCAGGCGAGTCCCGGGGGGTCGATCCTCGTGCCCGACAACACGCCCGCCCTGGTCTGGCTCGGCGGAGTGTTCCTGATCTGCCTCGTGGTGCTCGGGTGGCCGCGATTGCGGGGCCCGGCCGCCGGGGGAGCGACGCCGCCCCGCGACGCGGCCCGCGCCTCCTCGGTCGAGGCACAGCCGGCAGACGATAAGCTGGACGCCCTGCCCGACGCGAAGGGAACCCCCCAGACGTGACGTACGTGATCGCACTTCCCTGTGTCGATGTCAAAGACCGTGCCTGCATCGACGAGTGCCCCGTCGACTGCATCTACGAGGGCGAACGCTCGCTCTACATCCACCCCGACGAATGCGTCGACTGCGGTGCGTGCGAGCCCGTCTGCCCGGTCGAGGCCATTTACTACGAAGACGACCTGCCCGACAAGTGGGCCGAGTACTACAAGGCCAACGTCGAGTTCTTCGACGAGATCGGCTCGCCCGGTGGCGCGGCCAAGGTCGGCGTCATCGCCAAGGACCACCCCGTGATCTCGGCGCTGCCCCCTCAGGGCGCCGGCGCCTAGGACGGCCCCCGTGGCGCTCGACCTGCCCGAGTTCCCCTGGGACGCCCTGGTGCCGTACGCGGCCACCGCCCGGCGCCACCCCGGAGGCATCGTCGACCTCAGCGTCGGTTCGCCCGTCGATCCGACGCCCGAGGTCGTCCGTGAGGCCCTCGCGGTCGCGACCGACGCCCACTCGTACCCGCAGGTCGCCGGCACCCCGGCCCTGCGGTCGGCCATCTCGGAGTGGTACGCGCGCCGCCGAGGGGTGACCGGACTCGGCGACGCGAACGTCCTGCCGACCATCGGCTCGAAAGAACTCATCGCCGGCATGGCCCTCTGGCTGGGCATCGGTCCGGGCGACACGGTGGTCTACCCGACGAACGCCTACCCGACCTACGCGCTCGGCGCCGCCCTCGTCGGAGCGACGGCCCTCGCCTCCGACGACCCCGCCGAGTGGCCCGTCTCGACGAAGCTGGTCTGGTTGAACAGCCCGGGCAACCCCGACGGGGCCGTGCTGGGCTTCGAGGCTCTCCGCGCCGCCGTCGCCCGTGCGCGTGAACTCGGTGCCGTGATCGCCGGCGACGAGTGCTACGCCGAACTCGGGTGGACGGGCGAGTGGGCCGACCGCCCCACGCCCTGCATCCTCGACCCACGCGTGGTCGGCGACGACCTCCGCGGCGTCGTCTCGGTCTACTCGCTCAGCAAGCAGTCGAACCTCGCCGGGTACCGCGCGGGCTTCGTCGCGGGCTGCGACCACGTGCTCGGGCAGCTCCTCGCCGTGCGCAAGCACGCGGGCCTCATGCCGCCGGCCCCGGTGCAGCAGGCCATGGTCGTCGCCTTGGCCGACGAGGCCCACGTGGTCGAGCAGAAGGCGCGGTACGCGGCCCGCCGAGCGCGCCTCCTGCCCGCTCTCGAGGCAGCGGGGTTCCGCATCGACCGCAGCGAGGCCGGCCTGTACCTCTGGGCCACGCGGGACGAGGACGCCTGGGCCTCGGTGTCCTGGCTCGCCGAGCGCGGCGTGCTCGTCGCGCCCGGGTCGTTCTACGGGCCTGCCGGTGATCGCCACGTCCGAGTGGCGCTCACGACGACCGACGAGCGCATCGACGCCGCCGTGGGGCGAGTCGGCGGCTGACCGCTAGGCTGACCGGGTGACTGACACTGCCAACGACGCCCAGAAGGCCACGCTGCAGTTCCCGGGGGGAACAGCCGAGTTCCCGATCGTCGCGAGCACCGAGGGTGCCTCGGCGATCGACATCTCGACGTTCACCAAGCAGACCGGTTACACGACCCTCGACACGGGTTTCGTGAACACCTCCAACGCCCGAAGCACGATCACCTACATCGACGGTGATCAGGGCATCCTGCGCTACCGGGGCTATCCGATCGAACAAGTCGCCGAGAACTCGACCTACCTCGAGACGGCCTGGCTGTTGATCTACGGCGAACTGCCCACCCCCGACCAGCTCGCCGACTTCGACGCGCGCATCCGGCGGCACACGCTGCTGCACGAAGACCTGCGCCGCTTCTTCGACGCCCTGCCGCACAACGCCCACCCGATGTCGGTGCTGTCGAGCGCGGTCGGCGCACTGTCGACGTTCTACGAAGACAGCATGAGCGTGCACGATCCCGAGCAGGTCGAGCTCCAGACCGTCCGACTGCTGGCGAAGCTGCCGGTCATCGCGGCGTACGCACACAAGAAGAGCCTCGGCCAGGCGTTCCTCTACCCCGACAACTCGCTCAGCTTCGTCGACAACTTCCTCAAGCTGAACTTCGGCACGATGGCCGAGCCGTACGAGGTGAACCCCGTCCTGTCGAAGGCGCTCGAACGCCTGCTCATCCTCCACGAGGACCACGAACAGAACGCGTCGACCTCGACCGTGCGTCTCGTCGGCTCGACGCAGGCCAACATGTTCTCGTCGATCTCGGCGGGCATCAGCGCCCTCTACGGGCCGCTGCACGGCGGGGCCAACGAGGCCGTCCTCAAGATGCTCGCCGAGATCCGCGACAGCGGGCAGGGTGTCGAGCGCTTCGTCGAGCGGGTCAAGAACAAAGAGGCCGGCGTCAAGCTGATGGGCTTCGGCCACCGGGTCTACAAGAACTACGACCCGCGCGCCAAGCTCGTCAAGGAGAGCGCCACCGAGGTGCTCGAGTCGCTCGGCGTGAAGGACGACCTGCTCGACATCGCGATGGAGCTCGAGGGCATCGCCCTGGCCGACGACTACTTCGTCGAGCGCAAGCTCTACCCGAACGTCGACTTCTACACGGGCGTCATCTACAAGGCGATGGGGTTCCCGCCCCGCATGTTCACGGTGCTCTTCGCCATCGGTCGCCTCCCCGGCTGGATCGCCCACTGGCGCGAGATGAACACCGACCCGACGACCAAGATCGGCCGCCCCCAGCAGTTGTACCTGGGCGCGACCGAACGCGATTGGCCGCAGCGCTAGTCCGCCGGAACGATCGGCACGACGCGAAGGGGTGGGCACGACGCCGGGTTCAGACCTGGATTCGTGCCCACCCCTTTCGGTCGTGGTGCTCGTCGAAGACCTACGCGTGCAGCTGCGAGTTCAGCGTGATGCCGTGGCCCTTGCGGGGCAGCACCTCGACGGCGCCGGTCAGCGAGTTGCGGCGGAAGAGCAAGCCCGGCTGGCCCGAGAGCTCGACGGCCTTGACCGTCTGCGGCGAACCGTCGTTGGTCGGGGTGCCGCCCACGACGACGACCTTGGTGCCCGCCGTCACGTAGAGCCCGGCCTCGACGACGGTGTCGTCGCCGATCGCGATGCCGATGCCGGCGTTGGCGCCGAGCAGGGCGCGGGCGCCGATCGTCACCCGCTGGGTGCCGCCGCCCGACAGCGTGCCCATGATCGAGGCTCCGCCGCCGATGTCGGACCCGTCACCCACGACGACGCCCTGGGAGATGCGGCCCTCGACCATCGACGACCCGAGCGTGCCCGCGTTGAAGTTCACGAACCCCTCGTGCATGACCGTGGTGCCGGGGGCCAGGTGGGCACCGAGCCTCACCCGCGACGCGTCGGCGATGCGGACGCGGTCGGGCGAGACGTAGTCGAGCATGCGCGGGAACTTGTCGATGCCGGTCGCGACGATGCCGGCACGCTGCAGCGTCGGACGGAGCCGTGCGAAGTCGTCGGGGTGGACCGGCCCCGCGTTCGTCCAGGTGACGATGGGCAGGTGCGCGAACACGCCGTCGAGGTTGACCGTGTTGGGCTCGACGAGCAGGTGGCTCAGCAGGTGCAGTCGCAGGTACGCGTCGGGCGTGGACGCAGGAGGCGCGCTCAGGTCGATCTCGACGGTCACCGGGACGAGGTCGACCGCACGGCGCTCGTCGGGTCCGGCCGCGTCGGCCAGCTCGGCCGGGACGATCTCGGGGTCGCGGTCGGCCGGGAGGGTGCCGAGCCGGGGGGAGGGGAACCAGGTGTCGAGCGTGGTGCCGTCGTGCGAGACGGTCGCGAGGCCGTACCCGTAGGCGTGGGTCGGGGCGGTGGCGGTGGCGTCGGAAGTCATGGACCCGAGCGTATCGGCAGCCGCCGACGGACCGCTTCGGAGGTGACCCGTGCCCTGGCCCCGTAAACTCGCCCGCATGGCACCGATCGACCTCTCCGTCTCGCCCGTCGACGTCACCAGGCAGCTCTGCGACATCCGGTCGGAGTCAGGTGACGAACGGCTCGTCGCCGACGAGATCTGGGCCACGCTCGGCGGTTGCGACCACCTCGAGTTGTTCCGCGACGGCGACGCGATCGTCGCCCGGACCCGGCTCGACCGGGCCTCGCGGGTCGTCATCGCCGGTCACATCGACACGGTGCCGATCAACGACAACGTGCCCACGCGCTACGAGGCCGAGGACGGGGTCGACTACCTCTGGGGTCGCGGCACCGTCGACATGAAGGCCGGCTGTGCCGTCCACCTGAGGCTCGCGGTCGAGTTGACCGAGCCCGGCGTCGACGTCACCTGGGTCTGGTACGACCACGAAGAGGTCTCCGACGCCCTGAACGGCCTGGGCCGCCTCGCGCGCGTCCGACCCGACCTGTTGGCCGGCGACTTCGCCGTCCTGGGCGAACCGAGCAACAGCGGGGTCGAGGGGGGCTGCAACGGCAACCTGCGCGCCGAGATCCGCACCTTCGGCGCCCGCTCGCACAGCGCCCGCTCGTGGGTCGGCGACAACGCCATCCACAAGGCCGCGCCGATCCTCGACGTGCTGGCGGCCTACGAGGCGCGAGAGGTCGAGGTCGACGGGCTCGTCTACCGCGAAGGCCTCAACGCCGTGGGCATCACGGGCGGCGTGGCCGGCAACGTCATCCCCGACGAGTGCATGGTGCACGTCAACTACCGGTTCGCCCCGAGCCGCAGCGGCGACGAGGCCGTCGCCCACGTCCGCGAGCTCTTCGAGGGCTTCGACGTCACGATCGTCGACCTCGCCCCCGGGGCCCGGCCCGGTCTGGACGCCCCGCTGGCACAGCAGTTCCTGCGTGCCGTGGGCGGCGAGGCCAAGCCCAAGTACGGGTGGACGGACGTCGCGCGGTTCTCTGCGCTCGGCGTCCCCGCGGTCAACTACGGTCCCGGTGACCCGATGCTGGCCCACCACGACGACGAGCGGGTGCCCGTGCAGCAGATCCTCGACAACGAGCGCGGACTGCGGGCGTGGCTGACGGCCTGACCGTCGACGACGCGAGTCGCGCCTCCTCGTCCCCGTCGACGCGGCACGATCCCCGACGACCGACCTCGGCGTCGCGGCGCCTCCTGTTGCGCTACCGGCTCACGCCGTGGTGGGCCCGGGTGCTCGTGGTGTTCGTCCTGTCGCGCGCCGTCAGCACGATCGCGCTGCTCACCTTCGCCGGTGCCCAGCAGGCCAACGCGTGGACCCTCGCGAGCCCGGACTACGGCAGCTTCGCCACGATCTGGGACGGTCACTGGTACAACATCATCGCCGTGGTGGGGTACCCGCGCGACCTCCCCATCACCGGCGACGGCCACGTCGGAGAGAACGCCTGGGCGTTCATGCCCGCCTACCCGTTCGTCGTCCGTGGGCTGATGGGCCTGACGGGCCTGTCGTTCGCGGCGCTGGCCGTCGTCGTGTCTGTCGCCTGTGCCGCGGGGACGGCCCTGTTGTTCTACCGCCTCATGCGGCACGCGCTGCCCGAGTCGACCTCGTTGTTCGCGGTCGTCCTGTTCTGCGTGGCGCCCCTGTCGCCGCTGCTGCAGGTGGCCTACGCCGAGTCGATGTTCCTGCTGCTGCTCTGCGCGAGCCTGCTCATGCTGGTGCGGCGGCAGTACCTGGCGATGCTGCCGGTCGTGCTGATCATGTCCTTCACGCGGCCCGGAGCCCTTCCGCTCGCCCTGGCGATCGGTCTCCACGGGGTGCTGCGCTGGTGGCGCCGGCACGACGATCCCTTCCCGGTGCGCGAGCGCGTCCGGGTGGCGGTGTCGGCGGCGGCCACGGGCGTGTTCGGCGTCGCCTGGCTCGTCGTCGCCGGCGCGGTCACGGGCGTGCCGGGTGCGTACACGGAGACCGAACTCGCCTGGCGGGCGCCCTACATCGGCTACGGACCGCTCGTGCCGTTCACCCCGTGGGTCGACGGGGCGAACTGGTGGTTTCCGGGTGGTTCCGGCATCGCCCTCCTCGTGGTCACGCTCGTGGCGTTCGGAGCCCTGCTGCTGTCGCCGTGGGCACGCCGGACGAGCACCGACCTGAGGCTGTGGGGCGTCGCCTACGGGCTCTACCTGCTGGCGGTGTTCTTCCCGCAGTCCAGCACCTTCCGGCTCCTGATGCCGCTCTTCCCCCTGCTGGGCGTCCTCGCGGTGCCGCGCTCGAAGGTCTACCGGGCGCTGCTCGTCGCCGTGTTCGTGGCGGCGCAGTGGGTGTGGCTCTACTACTGCTGGTGGGTGAACGGGTACGACTGGACGCCGCCGTGATCGGTCGGGGAACGGCGTCGTTTAGGTCGGGGGCCCGAAATCACGGATAATGGGACCAGCAACTTGCGAAAGGGGACTATCTGATGGCAGCCATGAAGCCGAGGACCGGCGACGGGCCTATGGAAGCCGTTAAGGAGGGCCGTCTCATCATCGTGCGTGTTCCGCTCGAGGGTGGGGGACGCCTCGTGGTGTCGGTCAACGACGACGAAGCCAAAGAGTTGCACGACGCCCTCGCCGGCGTCGTCAGCGCCTAGTCGGCCGCCTCCTTAATAACCCCGGACGCCCCGCCCGCCGCACCTGCGGCGCGCGGGGCGTCCGTGCGCGTGCCCGCCTCCGTGGCGCCGGCTACCGCGTCGGTTGCCGGTTGCACGGGCAGGGAGCCCGGCGGGGGTGCGTCACCGCTTGATGAGCGACAGCAGTCCGTCGCCCGCCGTCGAGAGCGAGCTGATCACGGCCGGTGAGGTGGACACCTCGGTCAGCAAGGTGCGGAAGCCCGTGGTCGTGCTGTCGCGGACGGCGGGATTGGCCACCCGTCCGTGCCAGAGTGCGTGCGCGACGAGGACGAGTCCGCCCGGGCGGGCGAGGCGCAGGCCGTGCTCGACGTACTCGATGACCGAGCCGGGGTCGGCGTCGACGAAGACGATGTCGTACGAGTTCTCGTTCATCCGGGGCAACACGTCGGCGGCACGGCCGGCGATCATGCGGAAGCGGCTGGCAGGGATGCCCGCCTGCAGGTAGGCGTCCCGGGCGGCCTGCTGGTGCTCGATCTCGCGGTCGATGGTCGTCAGGACGGCCGCGGGGGCGCCCGAGAGCAACCAGAGCCCGCTGACGCCCAGGCCCGTACCGACCTCGATGATCGACGACGCGTTCGAGGCGGCGGCGACGACTGCGAGCTGGGCGCCGACCGCCGGCGAGACGGCCTCGACCCCGACCTCCAGCGAATGCTGTCGAGCCTCGGCGATCGCGTCGCTCTCGGTGACGAGTTCTTCCGCGAACTTCCAACTTGACTCTATCTGCGACACACCCACTCCTCGAAAGGCCAACTCTAGGGGGTTCCCCGAGTCGTCACCGGTTAGTCTGCTTGCGTGTCCATGTTCGGTCTGACGTTCGACAAGCTGCTCATCATCGGTGTGCTCGCGGTCTTCCTGCTCGGTCCCGAACGACTGCCCGGCTACGCGGCGAAGCTCGCCCAGCTCGTCCGGACGGTGCGCGACATGGCCAACGGTGCGAAGACGCGCATGCGCGACGAGATGGGCCCCGAGTTCGACGACGTCGAGTGGCAGAAGCTCGACCCCCGTCAGTACGACCCGCGGCGCATCATCCGCGACGCCTTGCTCGACGGCACGGATGGCGCCCCCAAGCCCTCGGCGCCGAGCATGGCGACGGCCGGTGCCGCCGCCGCGGCTGTGTCCGCAGGATTGCCGGGGGGTCGTTCCCCCGCACAGGTGGTGCCGCTCGCGACGGGCGAGGTGCCGCCGTACGACTCCGAGGCGACCTGATCCGCCTGCGGCACCGCGCCTCCTGACCTCGTCGCCCGCCTCGTGGCCTCTCGCCTCGAGCCCCTCACTCGGTCTTCACGCCGGCCGTGGGCGGCGTGGCGCTCAGACGCCTCCGTGCAGTGCCGCCACGCGTGAGGCCTCGGCCCTGAGCGCGTCGACGACCCGTCGCACCGAGGGGCGCTCGGCCCGGTCGCGCCGCATCACGGCGGACACCCAGCGCACGGCCCGGATGCTCTCGAGCGGCACGAGCACCATGTCGTCCCGGGCGTCCTTGGCGGTGAAGCGCGGCAGCACGGCGATGCCGAGGCCTGCCCCGACGAGCGACTCGGTCACCTTGGTGTCGCTGAAGCGCTGGGCGACGCGCACGGGGCTGCCGGTCACGCGCTCGATCTCGCGGTAGACCCACTCGAACGGGAAGTCGTGCGGGACGCCGATCCAGTTCTCGCCCTCGAGGTCGCCGGGTGCGAGCGAGGCGCGACCGGCGAGACGGTGGTCGGCGGGCAGGGCGATGTCGAGGGGCTCGGTCAACAGGGGGACGGTGACGAGTCCGCGACCGGGCCACGGCTTGTCGTCGGACGAGTGCGCGACGACGACGTCGTGGTCGGCGGCCAGTTCGGGGAACTCGCGGATCGACGGGTCGTGGTCGCTCGCGACGACCACCAGGCCGGGGGTCTCGGCCACCGTGCGCAGCAGCCCCGGCAGCAACATCTGCCCGCCCGTGGGGAAGGTGGCCAGCGTGACCTCGCCCTGGGGGGTGGCGACGAAGTCGTCCCAGACCGCCTGGGCTCGCTCCAGTGCCACGGCGACGTCGGTGGCCGTCTGGGCCAGCACGCGCCCGGAGCCGGTGAGCACGATGCCGCGTCCCACCCGCTCGGTCAACGCCACGCCCGCCTCGCGCTCGAGCACCTTGAGCTGCTGCGAGACGGCACTCGGGGTGCGGTGGGTGGCCCGGGCGACGGCGGCCACGCTGCCTCGTTCGGCGAGTTCGCGGAGCAGTTCGAGACGCTTGACATCCATGTAGCAAATCTACGCTGTTTCGGTAGAAACGTGAGATTGATCTACCGCTTCTCCGGGCGCATCATTGAAGAGTCCCCGGAGCGCGTCGTAGCGCTCCCGAGCTCCGGTCGACCTGGTCCCGGGCTCGGTGGCGAATCCATCCCACCACGCAGAATCGCGCGTCGAACCGCGCCAGAAGAGAGTCCCCCATGCTCACCGGAATCATCGTCCTCGCCATCGCCGCAGTCGTCGGAATCGCCGGCTCGCTCGTCTCGGTCGCCCGGGACGGTTTCCGCGCCATCCCGACCAAGACCTACAACCGCTGGTCCTAGTCCGCTTCGCGGTGGTCGGCGCGTCTCCCTCCTGAGCGTGCCGTCACCGCGTGTGCCGCCTCCGTGCTGGGGTGCGGCACGAGCACGTCGCCGCCCCTCGGGCGAGACGCTGTGACGAAAGGGCACCTCGCCACGCGAGGTGCCCTTTCTGCACGTCCGGGGTGCTCGACCCCGGTCAGGTGACGCTGAGCCCGAGCTTCCGGCCGGCCAACCCCCGGGCCCGCACCGCCAGTCGGCCCGCCAACTCGTCGATGGCCGTGGCCGCAGGATCGTCGGGAGCGGCGAGCACGACCGGTACGCCGTCGTCGCCCCCCTGGCGCAGGCCCAGACTGAGCGGGACGCTGGCGAGCAACGGCACCTCGGCCTCTTGACCGGACGACAGTCGGCGGGCGGTCTCGACGCCACCACCGGAGCCGAAGAGCTCGAGGACGCTGCCGTCGGCCTGCGGCAGACCCGCCATGTTCTCGACGACCCCGAGCAACCGCTGACCCGTCTGGCGTGCCACGAGCCCGCTGCGCTCGGCGACGTCGGCGGCGGCCGGTTGAGGCGTCGTGACGACCAGCACCTCGGCGTGCGGCAGCAACTGCCCCACCGAGATGGCGACGTCGCCCGTGCCGGGCGGCAGGTCGAGCAACAACACGTCGAGGTCGCCGAAGTACACGTCGGTCAGGAACTGCTGGATCGTCCGGTGCAGCATCGGCCCGCGCCAGGCGACGGCGGTCGAGGCGTCGTCGACGAACATGCCGATCGAGATGACCTTCACGCCGTGGGCGACGGGCGGCAGGATCATGTCGTCGACGCGGGTCGGCTTCACCGAGGCGCCGTCGGGGCCGACGAGGCCGAGGAGTCCGGGGATGCTGAAGCCGTACACGTCGGCGTCGACGATGCCGACGGCGAGACCCCGGGCCGCGAGGGCGACCGCGAGGTTGGCGGTCACGGTGGACTTCCCCACCCCGCCCTTGCCGCTCGTGACGGCGTACACGCGCGTCAGCGTGTCGGGGCCGAACTGCATGCCGCGCGCCGCCCGGCCCGCCCGCAGCTTCTCGGTGAGGGCGTGTCGTGCGTCCTTGGTCATGACGGTCACGTCGACGGTGACGTCGGTGACGCCGGTCACCGAGGCCGTGGCCTCGCGGACGTCGCGTTCGATCGTGTCGGCTGCCGGGCACCCCACGATCGTGAGCTTGACGGCCACCGTCGCCGCGCCTCCTGCGTCGACGACGACGTCACCGATCATGTCGAGTTCGGTGACGGGCTTGCGGATCTCGGGGTCGAGCACCCGCGCGAGCGCGCGACGGACGTCGTCCGGCGTCGCGGGGCGGGTGGCGGCGACCGGCTCAGCCACGGTGGTGGCCGTCGCGCCGGGCGTCGCGTCGTGACGACGAGGAGGTGCGGGTCGGCTCGACCGCGGGGCTCTCGTCGTCGTCGCGCCGGTCGAGCTCGTCGAGCAGAGAGCGGAGCTCGGCCCGGATGAAGTCCTTGCTGGCCATGTCGCGGATCGCGATCCGGAGCGCGACGACCTCGCGGGCCAGGTACTCGGTGTCGGCCAGGTTGCGTTCGGCGCGCTGACGGTCCTGTTCGAACTGCACGCGGTCGCGGTCGTCCTGCCGGTTCTGCGCGAGCAGGATGAGGGGAGCGGCGTACGACGCCTGCAGCGACAGGATCAGCGTCAGCGCCGTGAAGCCGATCGCGGCGCTGTCGAAGCGGATGTCGATCGGGGCGACCGTGTTGTAGATCATCCAGACGACGCAGAACAGGGTGAGGGCGATCAGGAAGTAGGGCGTGCCCATGCCCCGGGCGATGGACTCGGTCGCCCGACCGAAGCGGTCGCTGCTGACCCGCTTGCGCCCGGGCAGCACGCGGGGGCGCAGACCCTTGGGGGCGTCGAGGCGGACGTCGTTGCGGTTATCGCGGGCCATCGTCGCTCCTCGTGCTCTGGCCGATCGCGGGGCGACGGGCGCGGCCACGCGGTCGGCTCGGGGTCAGCGGTTGGTCGGGGTCCTGACTGCGCCAGTCGTCGGGCAGGACGTGGTCGAGGACGTCGTCGATGGTGACGACGCCGACGAGGCGGTGCGCCGAGTCGACGACGGGGACCGAGACGAGGTTGTAGGTCGCCATGACCCGCGTGACCTCGAGGGCCGTGGCGTCGACGCGGACCGGTTCGGTGGTCTGGTCGAGGATCGTCCCCAGGCGCTCGTTCGGCGGGTAACGGAGCATCCGCTGGAAGTGCACCATGCCGAGGAACCGGCCGGTGGGTGGTTCGTAGGGTGGCAGGACGACGCAGACCGCCGCGCCGAGCGCCGGGGCCAGTTCGTGACGACGGATGAGGGCGAGGCCCTCGGCGACCGTGGCGTCGGCCGAGACGATGACGGGCTCGGTCGTCATCAGTCCGCCGGCGGTGTCGGAGTCGTAGCTGAGCAGCATGCGCACGTCGTCGGCCTCGTCGGGCTCCATCAGCGTGAGCAGCTGCTCGGTGCGTTCGTCGGGCAGCTGGGCGATGAGGTCGGCCGCGTCGTCGGGCTGCATCTGGTCGAGGACGCTCGCCGCACGGTGGTCGTCGAGGCCCGTGAAGATCTCGACCTGCTCGGCCTCGGGCAGCTCTTCGAGCACGTCCGCGAGGCGGTCGTCGGACAGTTCGCCGGCGACCTCGAGCCGCCGCTCGGGCGTGAGGTCGAGCAGGGTGTTCGCGAGGTCCGCGGGCACGAGGTCGGAGTACGCGGCGATCAGGTGTTCGGCGCTCTGCGCCTCGCCCGGTCCGGCCTCCTCGACGACGTCGTCCCACGCCGCGAACGCCGTCGGCGCCTTGACGAACGGCGACGGCGACGTCTTGGGCTTGCGCAGGAAGAGCTGGCCGACCTCCCAGTCGCCCTCGCTCACCTCGTCGATAGCCACGTCCTCGATGGTGGCGTGGCCGCCACCGTGCCGGAACGACACGCGACGACCGAGCAGGTCGGCGATGACCCGGGTCTCGCCGCCACGCTGCTCGAAGCGGCGGAGCGTGATGACGCCGTTCGTGATGATCTGGCCCGAGCCGATGCTCGTGACGCGTCCGATCCCCACGAAGACCCGGCGCTTGCCGGGGACCTCGACGACGAGGCCCACCACGCGCGGCGCCCCGGTGCGGCGGTAGACCACCAGCACGTCGCGCACCTTGCCGACCTTGTCGCCCGCAGGGTCGAAGACGGAGCAACCGGCCAGCCGGGCGACGAAGACTCTGGTTGCACTCACGCGTCCAATTTAGTCGCTCGCGGGGTCGCCGCCGACGGGTGCCCGGCAGGGGCACCGTGTTTAATGCTGGGATGACGAACCCGGGCCCCGTGGGCCGCCGCCCGCCGATGGTGCCCACCCTGCCGCGGGGCGACGTCCTCGGCACCTACGACACGTATCCCGAGGCGCAGCGCGTGGTCGACCGGCTGTCACAGGCCGAGTTCCCGATCAAGCGGCTGGCGATCATCGGCAACGACCTCAAGACCGTCGAACGCGTCACCGGTCGCCTGAGCTACGGGCGCGCCGCGCTGGCCGGGGCCGTGACCGGACTCTGGCTCGGCGTCTTCTTCGGGCTCGTCATGCTCGTCTTCGCGACCGAGACCGCCACCGCGGCCACCGTCGGGGCGGCCGCCCTGCTCGGAGCCGGCTTCGGCATGCTCTACGGCATCGTCAGCTTCGCGATCACCCGTCGCCGCCGTGACTTCACCTCGACGCACCAGGTGCTCGCGTCGAACTACCAGATCGTGGTCGACCCCGAGGTCTCCGGGCGGGCGCACGAGATCCTCGCGCGTCCCGAGACCCCGCGCCGCTGACGTACCCTGGTGTCGACATGGCACCCCGCGACCCCTCCACGACGGCCACCCGGGCCGAGCGCTTCGCGCGTGGTTGGCTGACCGCCGGTGCGTCGACCCTGGTCGCGGCCTTCTCCCACGTGGCCGGCGGTGGCATGGAGCCCGGACTGCTCGGCGTCGTCCTCGCCCTGGCCGTGGCCGTGCCCGTCTCGATCGCCCTGGCGGGCGTGCACCTCTCGACCGTCCGGCTCGCCGTCGCGGTCGCGCTCAGCCAGGTCGCGTTCCACCTTTTGTTCTCCCTCGGAGCATCGGACGGCGGGGGCGCCTCGGCGACGGGCGGGCACCACTCCGCACTCGTGATCTCGACGATCGCCGACGGCGCCGCGTCCGGTGGCGGCGTCGGCCAGGCCATGGTCATGGGGGGCCCCGCCATGTGGCTGGCCCACGCGCTCGCGGCCGTGGTCACGATCGTCGCCCTCCGGCGTGGCGAGGGCGCCGCGTGGGCCCTCGTCCGACTGGCCGTCCGCGGTCTGGCCGTCGCGCGCCTCCTGACCGCCGGGCACCGGCCCGAGGCGCCCGTCGTCCGGCGCCCGCCGGCTCCGGTCGGCGTCCTTCCGTGCCCGCCCGGCCGACGACACCTCACGGCCCGACCCCGTCGCGGTCCGCCCTGCCCTGCCTGACCCCGCACACCGCCGGCCTCCGTCGCCGGTGACCCCGTCGGACGCGCCCGTCGCGCCGTCGGGCCCCATCGTCATGCACCGCAGACCGATCGCGCTCGCGATCGAGAGGACCAGATCCATGAACCGCAGCACCAACCCCATTTCCGTCGCGTCCCGCCGTCCCCGGTCGTCCGCCGTCGTCGCCCGTTCGGCAGCGGCCCTCGGCGCCGCCGCCCTGCTCGCGTTGGCCGCGCCCCTCGCGGCCTCGGCCCACGTCCACGTCGAGCCCGGTCAGGCCGAGGCCGGTTCGTACGAGACGTTGACCTTCAAGGTGCCGAACGAGTCGGCGACCGCGGGCACCGTCGGGCTCGTCGTCGACCTGCCCACCGACACCCCGTTCACCTCGGTGTCGTACGAGCCCCTCCCGGGGTGGACCACCGAGGTCACCACCAACACGTTGCCCGAGCCGGTCGAGCTCGACGGCACGACGATCACCGAGGCGCCGACGCAGGTGACCTGGACGGCCGAGGGCGACACGCAGATCGCACCCGGACAGTTCCAGCAGTTCGTCATCTCGGCCGGTGCGGTGCCCGACACCGGGTCGATCGCGCTGCCGGCCCACCAGCGCTACTCGGACGGCACGGTCGTCGACTGGGCCGACGCGACTCCCGCCTCGGGAGAAGAGCCCGAGCACCCCGCACCGACCCTCTACGTCAACGACGCGCCGCCGGCCGACGAACACGCCGACCACGCGACGGACGACGACGCGACGACCGCGGGTGTCGGCACATCCGGCGACTCGGCGTCGGGCTCCGGCGACGGCGCGGTCGGACCGCTCTCGATCGGCCTCGGCATCAGCGGCCTCGCCCTGGGTGCGCTGGCGCTCGTCGTCTCGGTCGTGGCGCTGACCCGTCGGCCCCGGGCGACCGCGTCCCGCACCTCGACGAACGGCGGGGTGGACGCGTGACGGCCGCGCGCTCGCGGACACCGCGCCTCCTCGGCGTCCTCGTGACGGCCGGGCTGGGTACCGCGGTCGGTGCCCTCGCCCTCGTACCGGCGGGATCGGCCGCGGCGCACGACTACGTCGTGAGCAGCACGCCGGCCGCGGGCTCGACCGTCGACTCGTCCCCGGCGACCGTGTCGATCACGTTCAACGACGTGATCCTCGACCTCTCGGGCACCGGCAGCTCGAACGTGCTCGAGGTGACGGACGCCGCCGGCCTGCACTACGAGGACGGCTGCTCGACGACCTCGGGACCGACGCTGACGACCGGTGTCGCGCTCGGGTCGCCCGGCGCCTACACGATGACCTACCAGGCCGTCTCGGCCGACGGCCACACCGTCTCGGACGCCGTTCCGTTCACCTACGCCCCCGCCGCGGGCACCGCGGAGGGGGCGGGCTCGCCGACCCGTCCGAGCTGCGGCAGCGCAGGAGGCGCGGCTGGCGGTGCCGGCGCCCCCACCGGTGACGAGACCGGGGCGGCCTCGCCCTCGGCCTCGTCCGAGCCCGAGATGACGACCATGGCGACCCCGGGTGACGACACCGTGGCGACGCCGTCGGCTGCGCCCGAGTCGGGCTCGGTGAACGCCGGACTCGTCATCGGCATCGCGGTCGCGATCGTCGTGCTGGCCGCCGCCGGTGTGGTCGTGGCCATCGTCACCGGCCGGCGACGTGACGGGACACCGTCCGAGACCGACGACACGTCGGCCCCGGACGGCGACTCGTCGTCCGACGGTCGATGACCCTGCCTCGCTGATCGGGGTGTGAACGGGCGAAGGGCCCCGGGTGCGACGCACCCGGGGCCCTTCGGTGTCGGACCTCAGTCGCGGGAGATCCACGCCTCGACGTCGGCGACCGTGCGGGGGATGCCCACCGAGAGGTTCTCGGCCCCGTCGGCGGTCACGAGGATGTCGTCCTCGATGCGCACGCCGATGCCGCGGAACTCCTCGGGCACGGTGAGGTCGTCGGGCTGGAAGTACAGGCCGGGTTCGATGGTGAACACCATGCCGGGCTCGAGCACGCCGTCGAGGTAGAGGTCGCGGCGGGCGGCGGCGCAGTCGTGCACGTCGATGCCGAGGTGGTGGCTCGTGCCGTGCACCATGTAGCGACGGTGGTACTGGTGGTCGGGCTTCAGCGACTCCTCGGCGGACACCGGCAGGAAGCCCCATTCGGCCGTCCGTTCGGCGATGACCTTCATGGCCGTCGCGTGGATCTCGCGGAACGCGATGCCCGGACGCACGATCGCGAACGCCGCGTCGGCCGCCTCGAGCACGGCTTCGTACACGAGACGTTGCACGTCGGTGAACCGGCCCGAGACGGGCAGCGTGCGGGTGATGTCGGCCGTGTAGAGGCTGTCGAGTTCGATGCCCGCATCGATGAGGATGAGGTCTCCGTCGCGGACGACGCCGTCGTTGCGGGTCCAGTGCAGGACGCAGGCGTGGTCGCCCGACGCGGCGATCGTGTCGTAGCCGACCGTGTTGCCGTCGGCTCGGGCCCGACGGTTGAAGGTGCCCTCGACGAGCCGCTCGCCGCGCGGGTGCGCGACGATGTCGTCGAAGTCGGCGATCACGTCGGTGAACCCCTTGCCCGTCACCGTCACGGCCTGACGCATCTGCGCGACCTCGTACGCGTCCTTGACGAGACGCAGCTCGCTCAGGTCACGGGCCAGGTCGGCGGAGGTCGCCCGCTCGCGGGGGCGGTCGTCGTCGGAGATCACGACGGCCGTCGTCCCCGCCGAGACGGGGGACTGCTCGGCGGCGGCCTCGACGACGGCGTCGAGACGGCGGGTCAGGTCGGGGTCGGCTTCGCGGACGACGAGGGTGCCGGCGTCGATGGTGCCGACCACGGCCTCGAAGTCGGCCAGGTCACGCGTGGCGAGACCCAGGTCGGCGGCGACCTGCGTCAACGACGGGCGCGGGCCGATCCAGAACTCGCCGATCTCGGGGTTGGCGTAGAACTCGTCCGAGTCACGCCCGGCGCTCGCCCTCAGGTACAGGGTGGCGTCGTGGCCCTCGGCCGTGGGCTCGAGCACGAGCACCGAACCGGGCACGGTGTCGGAACCCCAGCCCGTCAGGTGCGAGAACGCCGAGTGCGCACGGAAGGGGTAGTCGCAGTCGTTGGACCGGACCTTGGCGGAGCCGGCCGGCACGACCAGGCGGGTGCCCGGGTGCAGCGCGGACAGCCGCGCGCGACGGTCGGCGGCGAACGGCGCCTGCTCACGCGGCTCGGGGAGGACGTCGGGGCGGTCGGCCCACTGCGACGAGATGTAGTCCTTGAACGTGTCCGACCCGGGGGTGGTGGAGCGGTTGGTGGTCGCGCGCGGCGCCTTCTGATCTGCCATGCCCACCATTGTCCCGCCAAACGGGCCGGACGCCCAGTCGGTGGGCTCAGGCTCCCGTGCGACTGAGCTGGGCGACGACCGCCCGGTGGTCGCTGCCGGCGTCGTCGAGCTCGGTCACGACCCGGAAGCCGGTCGGCAGCCACTGCTCGGTGGCCATGACGTGGTCGATCGGCGCACCGAGGAGGGGAGGGACGTCGGTCGGCCAGGTCCCGACGCCGGCGTTCGCGGTCGCCTCGGCGGCATCGCGGCAGGCGCCGAGCGCTCCACCGTCGGTGCCGAGCCCGGCCATGTGGTCGAGGGTGGCGTTGAAGTCACCCGCCATGATCACGTCCCCCGACCGGCAGACGTCGGCGAGGTACCCCAGGCCGGCACGCCACTGCCCCATGTGCTCGGGCGTCGGCGACACGGGATGGGCGGCGACGATCGTGGGGCCCTCGCCCGACACGGGTGTCGCGACGACCGTCGGGAGGACGGGCGTCGTCCGGGCGTCGGTGGTGCCGTCGTCACCGATCGCGACCTGGTAGTCGCCCAGCGCGGCACTGATCAGGAGGGTCGTCGAGCGGCCGCTCGCGATCTGGTCGTAGGCCACCGTGTGCACCCACATGGGCTTGCCGGCGGCGGCCATGGCCTCGGCGACGGCGACGCCGACCTCCTGGCGGGTCTCGGGCAGGGCGATCACGTCGGCACCGACCTCGGTCGCGAGGGCGACGACGGCGTCGGCCCCGGTCGCCGCGCCGAGGGTGTTCCACGACAGGACGGTGACGTCGGTGGGCGTCTTCTCGACGAAGTCGGTGCGGCCCAGGCCGCGAGCCGTCACGACGCCCGCCGAGAGGACGCCGAACACGAGCAGCAGCACGGCCGCGCTCGCCGTGAGCGACCGGATCGGCCGCGCGACCAGGCCCAGCACGAGCAGCAGCACCATCAGGACGATCGCGACGGCCCCGGCGACGAGGCGGAACGACACCACCTGACCGACCGGGAAGACGCGCTGCAGCCCGACGGCCTGGGGCCAGAGGGCGGCCAGGAGCACGGCGGCGACGGCGAGGACGAAGACGAGGGCGACGAGACGACGGATCATGGCCCCTGGAGCCTAGGGGAACCCCCGACCGCACGTCGGGCGCCGCACGGACGGCTCGGATGCGCGCCGCCTACGATGGGGGGATGCCCACGCGCCTGGTCGACCTGCACACTCACTCGAGCGTGTCGGACGGCACCGAGGCGCCCGCCGCGCTGGTCGCGTCGGCCGTGCGCGCGGGGCTCGACACCGTCGCCCTGACCGACCACGACAGCACGGCCGGGTGGTCCGAGGCCACGGCCGCCGTCGCCGGCACCGGTCTCACCCTCCTCCCCGGCATGGAGCTCAGCACCCGGCTCGGACTGAACAGCGTCCACATGCTCGGCTACCTCTTCGACCCCGCCCACCCGGGCCTCGTCGCCGAGACGGCCCGCCTGCGCGACAGCCGTCTGCACCGGGCCGAGCGCATCGTCGAACGCATCGCCGCCGACTACGACCTCACCTGGGGCGACGTCCTCGCCCAGGCCAGCTCGGGGGCGACCCTGGGACGGCCGCACATCGCCGACGCCCTCGTCGCCAAGGGCTACGCGCCCGACCGCAGCGCCGCCTTCGCGGGCATCCTGCACTGGCGGTCCGGGTACTACGAGCCGCACGAGGCACCCAGCCCCCTGATCGGCGTCCGCCTGATCCGGGAGGCCGGGGGCGTCCCCGTCATCGCCCACCCGGCGACGCGGGGTCGCGAGCCGAACGTCTCCAGCGAGGGCTTCGAGGCCCTCGTCGACGCCGGCCTGCTCGGCGTCGAGATCGACCACCGCGAAAACACCTCGGCCGGTAAGGTGCGGTTGCTCGAGCTCGCCCGACGGTACGACCTCATCGTGACCGGGTCGAGCGACTACCACGGCGACGGCAAGCCCAACCGGTTGGGCGAGAACACCACGGCTCCCGGACAACTCGACCGGATCGTCGACGCGGCGACCGGGTGGGTGCCCGTCCGGGGCTGACCCGGCCCGCGCCTCCTCGTCCGGACGGCTCCCTGCCGGGCGATGACGTGCCGGACGGCGGCGTTCCGGACGGTGACGTGCCGGGCGGCGACGTGCCGGACGCACGAGACCCCCTCGCCGCGGACGGTCGAGGGGGTCTCGTGCTGGATCGGTCGTCAGCCCTGCGGCTGTGACGACGAGTCGCCGGCGGGACGACGGCGACGGTTGCGGCTGCGCTTGCGCGGGGCTTCACCCGTGCCCTCGCCGGCCGGAGCCGCCGCGTCGGGCGCCTGTGCGGCGCCGCGGCCCGTGGTCGAGGGCTCACCGGAGGCCCGCACGGGAGCGTCGCCACGACCGCGACCGCGACCCCTGTCACGATCGCCCTGGGGGCCGCCGGTGCGCTCGCGCGAGCCGACCGAACCCGCCTTGACCGCCGACAAGGAGCTCGCGCGCAGGCGTCCCTTCGTCCCGGCGGGGATGTCGAGGTCGGCGAAGAGGTGCGGGCTCGACGAGTAGGTCTCGACCGGCTCGGGCTGGCCCATGTCGAGGGCCCGGTTGATCAGGGCCCACTTGTGCAGGTCGTCCCAGTCGACGAACGTCACGGCGATGCCGGTCTTGCCGGCGCGGCCGGTACGGCCGGCGCGGTGCAGGTAGGTGTCGTGGTCGTCGGGCACGGTGTGGTTGATCACGTGCGTGACGTCGTTCACGTCGATGCCTCGGGCCGCGACGTCGGTCGCGATCAGGATGTCCTTCTTGCCCGCCTTGAACGCGGCCATCGCGCGCTCGCGCTGCTCCTGGTTGAGGTCACCGTGGACGGCCGCCGCGTTGAAGCCGCGGTCGTTCAGCTCTTCGACGAGCTTGGCGGCCGCGCGCTTGGTCCGGGTGAAGACGACGGTCTTGCCACGCCCCTCGGCCTGGAGGATGCGCGCGATCACCTCGTCCTTGTCGAGCGAGTGGGCCCGGTAGACGACGTGCTTGATGTTCGCCTGCGTGAGGCCCTCGTCGGGGTCGGTCGCGCGGATGTGGATCGGCTTCGACATGAACCGGCGTGCCAAGGCCACGATCGGGCCGGGCATGGTCGCCGAGAACAGCATGGTGTGACGGGTGGCCGGCACCTGCTGGAAGATCTTCTCGATGTCGCTGAGGAAGCCCAGGTCGAGCATCTTGTCGGCCTCGTCCAGCACGACCTCTTGCACCTCTTTGAGGTTCAGGAGGCGCTGGCCGGCCAGGTCGAGGAGGCGCCCGGGGGTGCCCACGACGATCTGCGCGCCGGCCTTGAGTTGCTCGACCTGGCCCTCGTAGGCCTTGCCGCCGTAGATGCTGACGATCTTGGTCGCCCGGTTCGAGGTGGCGAGCTCGAGGTCGTCGGCCACCTGGACGCAGAGTTCGCGGGTCGGGACGACGACGAGCACCTTGACGCCGGGGGCCGGGTCGAGGCCGATGCGCTGGATGATCGGGAGGCCGAAGCCGAAGGTCTTGCCGGTGCCCGTCTTGGCCTGGCCGATGATGTCCTGCCCGGCGAGGGCGAGGGGGATGGTCTGCGTCTGGATGGGGAAAGGTTCGAGGATCCCCTTCGACGCCAGAGCGTCGACCATGTCGGGGTCGATCGCGAGGTCAGTGAATGTCAAAGTGTTGCCCTGTCTCATATAGGGGGATGCGTCGAGTTTAGCCCGTCGCGACGGGCGGCCCCTCGGACCCCGTAAGATGTGGGCGTGGTGTCCTGGCCCGGTCGAGGTGCGAAACGCGGCGTCCCGTCCCTGCAGTGGCCGCGGCCCGCGGCGAAGCCGACCCCCGCGGCCCGGGTCGAGCTCGACCAGTTCACCCCCGACCTGTTGGTCTTCCTGGGGCACGCGGCCTACCTCGAACTCGCGCTCTTCGAGACGCTGGGCCGCTCGTCGGCCTTCGCCCCCGACGTCCGTGCGAAAGAGACCACCGGCCGCATCGCCGAGACGACCTTGGCCCGACACCGCGGCCTGGTGGCCGAGATCGAACGGTCCGGCCACGACGCCACCGAGTCGATGGAGCCCCACATCGCCGCCATCGACGAGTTCCGGGCCCGGACCGGAGGCACGGACTGGTACGAGGCGATCGTCGCGGACTACGTCGCGGCCGGCCTGCTCAACGACGTCTTCGTGCGGTTGGCGGCCGGACTGCCGGCGGACCACCACAAGCGGATCGTGGCGGTGCTCGAGGCCCACGACGACGCACCGCTCGTGGTGCGAGAACTCTCCGCGGCCATCGAGGCCGACCCGCGGCTCGCGTCACGGCTGGCCCTCTGGGGGCGCAGGTTGGTGGGAGACACCCTGTTGGTCGCTCGCGCCGCGGTGTCCGCGTCGCACGTGTCCGCCGACGACGAGCGTCTCGAACCCGTCTTCACGGAACTCATCGCCGCCCACACGCGCCGCATGGACGCCCTCGGACTCACCGCCTGAGCGCTGACCGCTGGTAGCCCTCCGGCTGGCGGGCGCGTGCCCGGCGAACTGGCGTGGCCGCCCTGGGCGACCGGCCGTGCATCGAGGGCCTGGCGGAGGCGCGGCGTCAAGAGGCGGAGCGCACCAGGCGGGCGAAGTGCTCGCTGTCGTGAGCCCGGCGGCGAGCCGCCGCGACACGGCAGACCACGAATGCGACGACGGCGGGAAGGACGAGTGCTACCACCCAGATCCATCCGCCGTCGGCGGGCCATCCGGCCCAGGTCAGGACCTCCCACACGATCGCCGCCACGACGGCGCCGGACGCGGGCGCGAGCAGGACGCCGCGGGTGTCGCCGTCGGGCAGCGCGTAGTGGAGGACGAACCCGAGGATGGCGCCACCCAGGACGACGAAGAGGAGTTCCACGACTAGCTGACGAACCCGACCTTGCGGCTCTCTTCGCTGCCGACCTCGACGTAGGCGAGCGATGCGGTGGGGACCAGGTAGGTCTTGCCCTTGGAGTCGGCGAGGGTGACGTACGACTTGCCGCCGTCGAGCGCGTCGCCGACGACCTTCTCGACCTCGTCGGCGGTCTGGGCCGTCTCGAAGCTGATCTCACGGGGGCTGTTGGTGATGCCGATGCGAATGTCCACGAGGTCACGATATCCGACCTCGCCGTCCCGGCTCTGCACGTTCTCTGTCGGCGCACACGGGGTGGCCCGTCGGGCCGTCGAGGGTCCACGCGACTGACCTCGATGTCGGTGCCAGCCGGTAGCGTCGGGACATGGCCTCGACCGTCTCACCGCCCCTCTCGAGTCCGGCCCGAGCCTCGGTGTCGCCGGTGCTCGACGACTCGCAGCGGGCCGTGCTCGACCTGGCCGACGGGCGATCGGCCGCGGTCCTGGGTGCCCCGGGCTCGGGCAAGACCCGGACGCTCGTCGAGTTCGTGGTGGACCGCGTCGAAGGGCGCGGTTGGGGTCCGGCCGCCGTCATGGTGCTCGCACCGACGCGCTCGACGGCGACGACGCTCCGTGACGTCATCGCGTCGAGGCTCACCGTGCCGACTCCGGGGCCCCTGGCCCGCACCGTCTCGTCCCTGGCGTTCGACGTGGTCGGCCATGCGGCGCGGCTCGTCGGCCTGCCCGCGCCGACCCTGCTGACGGGCGGTGACCAGGACAGCATCGTCCGTTCCCTCCTCGAGGGGCACGAGGTCGACGGCACGGGTCCGTCCTGGCCCGAGGGGCTCGGCCCGACCGTTCGTCGACTCCGCGGCTTCCGCACCGAACTGCGCGAAGTCCTCATGCGGTCGACCGAGCATCGCATCGGGTCCGAGGGGCTCCGACGAGCCGCCGAACGGGCCGACCGGCCCGAATGGGCGGCGGTGGCCGACTTCCGCGACGAGTACCTGAGCGTCCTCGACGCGGCGCGGGGGCAGCACCTCGACTCGGCGGACCTGGTCGACTACGCCGTCGCCGCCCTCGACCGCGGCGAGACCTCCCCGGTCGTCGAGGGGCTGCGGGTCGTCCTCGTCGACGACGCGCAAGAAGCGACCGAGTCGACCCTGGCGCTGCTCCGCGCCCTGACGCGGCGGGGTGTCGCCGTGGTCGCGTTCGGCGACCCCGACCTGTCCACCAGCGCGTTCCGCGGGGGCACGCCCGACGTGCTCGGTCGTCTCGGCCCTCGGCTCGGCCTGTCCGACGTCGAGACCCTGTACCTCTCCACGGCCCACCGGCACCAGCCTCCGTTGCGCGATCTCGTGCAGCGGGTCACCTCGCGCATCGGGACGGCCGGCGCCGGTCGCCAGCACGCCGCGGTGGCGGCTCCGGCGATCGAGCCCTCCGAGGCCGGGGGAGCGGCGGACCCGGTGGCGGTCCCGATCGTGACCGTCCGGGCCGACAGCCCGAGCCACGAAGTGGCGTCGGTGGCCCGCCTGCTGCGCGAGCACCACCTGGTCCGCAGGGTGCCGTGGTCGCGCATGATGGTCGTCGTCCGCAGCGGTGGGCAGGTGGCCGGAGTCGCCCGGGGGCTGCAGCTCGCCGAGGTCCCGACCCGCACCTCCGTCGCCGGACGCGCCGTGCGCGACGAACACGCGGCCCGCCACCTGTTGCTCGCCGCCGCCGTCGCCGTCGGTCGCGACGAGCTCACCGTCGAGCTCGCGACCGAGCTGCTGCTGGGGCCGCTCGCCGGCTTCGACGCGTTGTCGCTCCGACGCCTGAGGCTCGCCCTGCGAGCCGACGAGCTCGGCACGGGCGGCGTCCGCTCGGCCGACGACCTGCTCGTCGAGGCGCTCGAGGGGGCCGGTCGCTTCGTCACGATCGACTCGAGGTTCGCGGCCCGAGCCGGGCGTTTCTCCACCAGTCTCGACGCGGCCCGTCGTGCAGCCGCGACCGGCGCCAGCATCGAAGAGGTGCTCTGGGGCCTCTGGGAGCGCAGCGGACTCGCGGCCGAGTGGTCGGCCCAGAGCGACGGTCGCGGCATCGTGGCCGCCGAGGCGGACCGTCACCTCGACGGTGTCGTCGCCCTGTTCACGGCCGCCAAGCGCTTCGTCGAACGCACCCCCGAGGCACCCGCCGGTGCCTTCCTCGACTCGCTTCTCGGGGCCGAGGTGCCCGAGGACACCCTCTCGCCGCAGGCGACGGCCGAGACCGTGTTGGTGTGCTCGCCGTCGAACGCCGTGGGCATCGAGGTCGACGTGGTCGTCGCCGCTCGGCTGCAGGACGGCGTGTGGCCGAACCTCCGGGTCCGGGGCGGGCTGCTCGCCCCCGACGAGCTGGTCGACCTCGCCGAGCGCGGCCTGCTCCGCGGCGGTCCGATGGACGACCACGACCACGACGACGAGCCGGCAGCCCCCTCCGACGCGCGGGCCACGGTGCTCTCCGACGAGCTGCGCATGTTCGCCCTCACCGTGTCGCGGGCCACCCGACAGGTCGTGCTCTCCTGCACCTCGAACGACGACGAGGGGCCCTCGCCGTTCTTCCGGCTGCTGCCCGACGGCTGCCCCGAGGCACCCGCCGGGCACCCCCTGTCGCTTCGAGGACTCGTGGGGCACGTCCGTCACGTGCTCGTCTCGGCGCCTCACGGACCACGGGCCGACGACGCGGTCGAGGCGTTGGCCCGACTCGCCGGCGAAGGCGTGGCGGGGGCGTCGCCGGACGACTGGTACGGGTTGCTCGACCCCAGCACCGTCGAGCCGCTCATCGACCTGGAGGCTCCCGAGGCCCACGTGCCGGTCTCGCCGTCGCAACTCGGGTCGTTCGAGGAGTGCCCCCTGCACTGGTTCGTCGACCGGTTCGGCGGGTCCCCTCCCAACGCGGCGATGGGTCTCGGCACGGTGCTGCACGACGTGATGGAGCACGCCGAGGGCACCGACGTCGACTCGCTCTGGCAGTCGGTCGAGGGGCGCTGGCCCGAGCTCGAGTTCGAGTCGGCCTGGATCGCTGAGGCCGAGAAACGCCGGGCGCGCGACATGACCGAGAGCCTCTCCTCCTACCTGCGGGACTTCGAGGCGTCGGGCGGGAGCCTGCTCGGCGCCGAGTCCACCTTCAGCCTCGACATCGGGCCGGCACGTCTGCGCGGGTCCATCGACAGGGTGGAGCGCACCCGCGAGGGCGCCGCCGTGATCGTCGACCTCAAGACGGGCCGGTCGGCCCCGACGTCGCCCCAGGCCGTCGCCGAACACCCCCAGCTGGGCAGCTACCAGGTCGCCCTCGCCGACGGTGCCGTCGAGGCCGTGCCCGAGGGCACACCTCCCGGCGGGGCGAAGCTCGTGATCGTGTCGTCGGGCGTCCGGGGCAAGCTCTACCGGGAGCCCGCCCAGGGGGCGTTCGACGACGACCGACTCGCGGCCTTCCGTGCCCGGGTCGTCGACGCGGCCGAGCACATGGCGGGCCGGGTGTTCGTGGCCCGCCTCGACGACCACTGCGAAGGGCGGCACGGCGGATCGTGCCGCATCCACGTGGTGGGCGAGGTGAGCGGCTCGTGACGGCCGGAGGCCGCGCCGCCGACGGGGGTGGCGCCGCGGGCACGCGTGACGGGGTGGACGGTCGTGGCGTCGACGGCACGACGCGCGCCTCCTCGTCCCGGCTCGGAGCAGCCGAGATCTCCGAGGCGCTCGGGCTTCCCACGCCGACCCCCGAGCAGCAAGCCGTCATCGAGGCCCCTCTCGAACCCGCCCTGGTCGTCGCGGGCGCCGGCAGCGGCAAGACCGAGACCATGGCCAACCGCGTGGTGTGGCTGCTGGCCAACCGTCTCGTCGGCGTCTCGCAGGTGCTCGGCCTGACGTTCACCCGCAAGGCCGCCGGCGAACTCGGTGAGCGGATCGAGCGGCGCATCGGCCAGCTCGCCGCCGTCGGACTGCTCGGCGACGAGGCCGATCCCTTCGACGTGCCCACCGTCTCGACCTACAACGCGTTCGCCAACGCGATCTTCCGCGACAACGCCCTGCGGGTCGGTCGAGAGAGCGAGTCGCAGGTGCTCGGCGATGCGTCCGCCTGGCAGCTGGCACGCTCACTCGTCGTGGGCAGCCACGACGAGCGCCTCGCCGGGCTCGGTCGAAGCGTCGACGGCATCACCGAGGCCGTCCTCCGCCTGAGCCACGCCCTCAGCGAGAACGTCACCGGGCCCGAGCCCGTGGCACACCTGGCCGACCGGTTCCTCGACCTCGGGAGTCTTCCGTCGACCAAGGGCAGCGCCTACAAGTCGGTCGTCGACGCCGTCGGCGCGGTGTCGGCGCTCCCGCCGCTGCTCGACCTAGCCGTGGCCTTCGCCGACGAGAAGGCCCGTCGGGGCCTCGTCGAGTACTCCGACCAGGTGGCACTGGCCCTCGAGGTGTGCGACACGGCGCCGAACGTCGTGGCCGAGTTGCGCGACCGCTACCGCGTCGTGTTGCTCGACGAGTACCAGGACACCAGCGTCGTGCAGACCACCTTGTTGTCCCGCCTCTTCGAGGGCACCGGGGTGATGGCGGTCGGGGACCCCCACCAGTCCATCTACGGGTTCCGGGGTGCCAGCGCCGCGAACCTCGGACGGTTCCCGGTGGACTTCGGAGCCCGGCCCGATGCGGTGTTCAGCCTCTCGACCAGCTGGCGCAACGCGTCACGAGTGCTCGACGCCGCGAACACCGTCGTGGCCGAACTCGCGCGGTCCTCCGGGGCGGTCGTGGGCGAGCTGCGAGCCCGGCCGGGTGCGCCCGAGGGGCGCGTCGAACTGCTCTTCGACCAGACGCTGCCGGGCGAGGCCGACCAGGTCGCGGCCTGGCTGCAGAGCGAGCTGGCCGTGCCCACGATCGTCGACGGCGAGCCCGCCCGCCGAACGGCGGCGTTGCTCTTCCGATCGAAGAAGACCATGCCCGTCTTCGTCGAGGCCCTCGCCGCTCGCGGCGTCAGGTACCACGTGCTCGGCGTCGGTGGTCTCCTGCAGCGGCCCGAGGTCGTCGACCTCGTGTCCTGCCTCCGGGTGCTGCACGACCCGTCGGCCGGTTCCGAGGCGATCCGTCTGATGGCCGGTGCCCGATGGCGGATCGGCGTTCGAGACATCGCCCGGCTGCGCGACGTCGCCTCGTGGCTCTTCTCGCACGACCACGCCCAACAGCGCCTCGACGACGAGGTCGCCGCCGGGTTCCGGGCGTCGGTCGCCGCGGGTGAGCACGGGTCGATCGTCGACGCCCTCGACTTCGTGGCCACGGCGCCCGTCACGCATCGGCAGCTCTCCGAGTTCAGTGACGAGGGGCTCGTCCGCCTGAGGCGGCTGGGCTCGCAGCTCGCCTTCCTCCGCGCCCGCACCGGTCTCGATCTCGTCGACCTGGTCACGCTGGTCGAGCACGAGATGCTGCTCGACGTCGAGGTGGCGGCGGCCACCGGCGCGCCGTCGGGGGGCGCGTGGCTGCAAGCCTTCGAAGACGAACTGGCGGGGTACGTCGCGACCGACGAGAACGCCGGCCTCGGGCGCTTCCTGTCGTGGCTGGCAGCAGCCGAGCGGCGGGACGACATGGGTCCGCGGTCCGAGCAGGCCGAGCGGGGCACCGTCCAGCTCCTGACCATCCACGGCTCCAAGGGGCTCGAGTGGGACGTCGTCGCGGTGCCACGACTCGTCGAGGGCGAGTTGCCCGGCACCTCCCGCGAAGGCGTGGGGTGGCTCGGTTTCGGCGAACTGCCGTACGAGTTCCGCGGCGATGCCGCCGAGCTGCCCGTGCTCGGCTGGCGGGGCGTGGCCGACCAGAAGGAGTTCGACCAAGCGCTGAAGGCGTTCAAGGACGAGTTGATCGTCCGGCACCAGGCCGAGGAGCGGCGTCTGGCCTACGTCGCACTCACCCGGGCCCGTGACGCCCTGCTCGTGAGCGGCTCCTTCTGGACGAGTGCCGTCCGCCCCCGCCCTGCCAGCCGGTTCGTCGTCGAATTGGCCGAGCGTGGGCTCGTACCGACCGGTGACCTCCCCGAACGACCCGACGACGACGAGAACCCCCTGGCCGCCGCGTCCCGAGAGCTCAGCTGGCCGCTCGACCCCTTGGGGCAACGCCGCGCGGTGGTCGAGGACGCCGCTGCACGGGTCACCACGGCCGTCGACCGGCGCTCACGAGACGAGCCCGCCGACACGCAGCAGCCAGGCACCGCGTCGAGATGGTCGTCCGACATCGACCTGCTGTTGCTCGAGCGCGACGCCGCGCGAGCGGGCGCCGGGGCGGTCCCCCTTCCCCAGCGCATCCCGGCCTCGAGGTTCAAGGACTACGTCGACGACCCCGCCGCGGTCGCCGCCGCGCTCCGTCGTCCCCTGCCCGAACGGCCCTACCGGGCGACCCGCCTCGGCACGCTGTTCCACGAGTGGGTCGAAGAGCGCTTCCGGCCGACGGGTCGTGCCGAGACCCTCGACGCCTGGGGTGACGAGAGCGATCTCGACGACGAGCGGGTCGGCTCACCCGGGTCGGGGCCGATCGATCCCGATGACGCGAGGCGGTTCGAGCAGCTGGTGACGACCTTCGAGCGCTCGGCCTGGGCATCTCTCGAACCGACGGACGTCGAGCTCGAGATCCACCTCCCCCTCGGCAGTCGCACCGTCATCTGCAAGATCGATGCCGTCTTCGAACGCGACGGCCGGTTCGAGGTCGTCGACTGGAAGACGGGCAAGGCACCCACCGACGACGCCGACCTCGAGCTCAAGCAGCTCCAGCTGGCGCTCTACCGCGAGGCCTACGCGCGATTCAGGGGTGTCCCGGCGGACACGATCGACGCGGTCTTCTACTTCGTCGCCGACGACGTGGTGCTGCGGCCCCGGCACGTGGCCGACCGCGACGAGCTCGTCGAACTCTGGCAGCGGGTCGAGGCGTCGACTCAGACGTGACGGCGCTCGGTGGCCTCGAGCAGGTCCTCGACGCCGTCCACGTCCAAGGCCGCGGTCGAGCCCGAGCCGATGCCGGCCCGTCGGTCACCGGGCAAGGAGTCGACCAGCTTCGTCATCATCTCGACGGCGTCGTCGACCACCGACGTGTTCTTGGTGCCGGTGCCGTGCAGCAGCCACTTCGCCAGGTCGAGTTCGCGGTAGAGGGTCGCCCGGTGCCGCAGCTGGTGGTCGCTCGTGCCGCGAGCGGTGTTGTAGGCGTCGAACGCCGTGTCGACCGCCGTCGGGCTCGGGGCACCCAGCAACCAGGCGAGGTCACGGGCGGGGTCACCGACCTGGAGGTCGTGCCAGCCGAGCACACCGCTGACCGTGTCGCCGAGGACGAGCACCGAACCGGCGTCGAGGGAGCCGTTGACGACCGTGGGCTGGAACTGCCACAGCACCGAGTCCTGGATCGCGGCTTCCCATCGCTCGAGCAGCGCGGCCGGCAGGAGGCGGGTCGAGGCCGCACGATCGACCAAGGCCGCCGACGAGCGCATGGCCTCGAACGGGGTGTGACTGATCAGGCCGGCGTCGGTCACGAAGCTCGTCGGCAGCGAGTGGATCGCCGCCACGGCACGGCCGAGTGCCGTCGGGAGGTCGCTGGTGGCGGTCAGTCGCGAGATCGACAGGTGCTCGCCGGGGACGACGTCGTAGACGATGCCGCGTGTGCGGCCGATCGGGGCCTGACCCCGGTAGGCCGGCACGTCGAACGAGAGCCGCCCTCGGACCCCTGCGCTCAGGGCACGGAGGGCGACGAGGTCGGCCGACTGCTCGGCCTCGGCGCGTTGCGAGCGAGGGACGCGGACGATGCAGTGCTCTCCGCCACGGCCGTCGACGAGTGCGGAGTCGAAGTCGCCACCCGTCTCGCTGCCGTGGCGTGACGCACGCGTGACGTCCAGGTCCGCGACGGCGGCCGTGGCCAGCGCGGCTAGAGTGAGATGAGATCTGGCCATGCCCTCAGGGTAGGCCGCCGCACGCGATGCCCTGCCGTGCGCCACGCTGTCAACTCGCGATGATTGGTCGTCCGATGTCCTCGCCTCTCACGTCCCGGCTCCCGCTGTCCCGACACCAGGTCGACCGGGACTACCTCACCCGTGAGCGTGACGGAGTCGTCGACGAACTGCTCGCGTCGGAGGTGACCCGTGTGCTCCCGGTCTGGCGGGGGCGGACGTTGATGGCCTCCCCGGATTCCCTCGCGCTCCTGCCGGCTGCCGCGGTGCCGGCCGCCGACGACTACGTCTACCTCGGTGTCTCGAAGGACCCCTCCGCCGTGGAGCCGGTGGGCACACCCGTCCTCGCGGCGTTGCTCGACGACGAGCGCGCGCGGTCGCTCTCGTCCGACGACTCCGCCTGGGGCAGCCCGCGCGTCTCGGGAACGGCGTTGAGCGCCCGCGACGCGGGACTCGCCGTCGAGGCCGTCGCCGTGGCGAACTGGCACGACTCGCACCGGTTCTCGCCGCGCACCGGCCGCCGCCTGGTCACCGACAAGGCGGGCTGGGTCCGTCGCGACCCGGACGACGGCCACGAGGTCTTCCCCCGGACCGATCCTGCGATCATCGTCGGCGTCACCGACGCGGACGACCGACTCCTGCTCGGCTCGAACGCCCTGTGGGAGCAGAACCGGTACTCGTTGCTCGCCGGCTTCGTCGAGCCCGGCGAGTCCCTCGAGCACGCGGTGCAGCGCGAGATCTTCGAGGAGTCCGGCATCAACGTCGTGTCGCCTCGATACGTGGGCTCGCAACCGTGGCCGTTCCCGGCGAGCCTCATGCTCGGCTTCCGGGCCGAGGTCGACGCCGACGACCCGGGGACGCTCACGCCTGACGGAGCCGAGATCCTCGACCTGCGCTGGTTCAGTCGTGACGACCTGGTCGCCGGCCTGGGCGAGATCGTCCTGCCCGGACGGACGTCCATCGCCCGGGCGATCATCGAGGACTGGTTCGGCGGCGAGATCGACCAGTGACCGAGGCCGCCGACCTGATCGCGGGGCTCGACGAACAGCAGCGCCGTGCGGCGTCGAAACTGCTCGGCCCCGTGTGCCTCCTCGCGGGTGCCGGTACCGGCAAGACCCGTGCCATCACGCATCGCATCGCCTACGGGGTCGCCACCGGCGTGTACGCCCCGAACCGCGTCATGGCGCTCACCTTCACCTCACGCGCGGCCGCCGAACTGCGCGGCCGTCTGCGTCACCTGGGCGCCGGGGGAGTCTCTGCACGGACCTTCCACGCCTCGGCCCTGTCCCAGCTGTCGTACTTCTGGCCGCAGACGATGGGTGGTCAGATGCCGCGGCTCCTCGACAGCAAGGCCAAGGCGCTCGCCCACGCCGCCGAGTCCCTGAGGCTCAAGATCGACACGGCGGCGTTGCGCGACCTCGCGGCCGAGATCGAGTGGCGGAAGGTCTCTCGGCTCACCCTCGAGGACTACGCCGAGGCGTTGTCGAGCAGGTCGTTGCCGCCGGCCATCAGCGTCGAGAAAGCCGTCGACCTGCACCGTGCCTACGAAGCCGTCAAGGACGAACGGCGACAGCTCGACTTCGAGGACGTCCTGCTCGCGACGGTCGGCATGCTCGAGCTCGAGCCGCGGGTGGCCCAGCAGGTGCACGAGCAGTACCGCTTCTTCGTCGTCGACGAGTACCAGGACGTCTCGCCCCTCCAGCAGGACCTGCTCGACCTGTGGCTCGGCGGCCGGAACGACCTCTGCGTGGTCGGCGACGCCAGTCAGACCATCTACTCGTTCGCGGGTGCGTCCTCGGACTACCTGCTCGGGTTCGGTTCACGGTACGACGACGCCACGGTCGTCCGTCTCGAGCAGAACTACCGCTCGTCGCGGCAGATCGTCGACACGGCGAACCAACTCATGCGGGGCCGTCCGGGTGCCCTGCACCTCCACCCGGCCGTCGAGACGACGGGCCCGGTGCCGCCCGTGACCGAGTACGCCAGCGATTCGGCCGAGGCCAGGGGCATCGCCGAGACCATCGCCGACGAGATCCGGTCGGGCGTCGCGCCGGAGGAGATCGCGGTGCTGTACCGGGTCAACGTCCAGGCGGCGGCGATCGAGCGTGCACTCGCCGACGTCGGCGTGTCGACCCGCATCCACGGCGCGACGCGCTTCTTCGAGCTCCGTGAGGTGAAAGAGGCCCTGATGATGATGAAGGGCGCGGCGGTGAGCATCGTGGGCGAGCCGCTCTTCAAGACCGTCAGCGACGTCCTCCGGTCGCTCGGCTGGACCCAGGACGCACCCGACCAGAGAGGCGCGATCCGCGACCGCTGGGAGTCCTTGAACACGATCATGGGCCTGGCCGAGGCATCACCCCCCGGGACGACCCTCCGCCAGTTCGTCGACGAGCTCTTCGCCCGCCAGGCCGGTCAGCACGAGCCGACCATGGCCGCGGTCACCCTGGCGACGTTGCACTCCGCGAAGGGCCTCGAATGGCGCAGCGTCTACCTGATCGGCCTCAGCGAGGGCCTCGTCCCGATCAGCTACGCGAAGGACGACGCGGCGATCGACGAGGAGCGCCGCCTCTTGTACGTCGGCGTCACGAGGGCGCGTGAGCGGCTCCGGTTGTCGTGGAGTCGCTCGGGGCAGGGGCGCGGCGGCGAACGGCGGGTGAGCCGGTTCGTGGAAGAGCTGCGCACCCGCACTCCGGGTGCGGCGGCACGTCCGCGCGAGTGACCAGCCCGTCGGCGATCGAGATCGACTCGACCTCGGAGTCCTCGGGGGCGCCGTCCGCGCCGGTCAGACGGGACCACAGCCGGCGGGCGGTTCTCGTGGCGACCTCGTGGACGGACAGCAGCGGAGGCGCGGTGAGGGGACGGGCGCTCAGCTGACCGGCGATCGCGGGCCAGGCACGGTCGGCCTCGCCGGCGTGGAGGTCGAGACATCGGGCGCAGGCCGTCGAACCGGGCACCGTCACGGGGCCGATCCGCGCGTGACGATCGCCCACGCGTACGACGAGGTGCGTCAGATCGGACCTCACCCACTCTCGGACGACCCGGGGGTCGAGCACGTGCCCGCCGACCAGGACGCCCGTGGCGTGCCGCGGCGGAGCCAGGTCGGCGTCGGCCCGTCGGACGTCGGCACCGCAGGAGCCGAGGAGGCGCGCGACGGCATCGGCGACGGGGCCCGGCCCGCCGACGACGACGGTCGGCGGGACGACCGACCGGGTGTCGCCGCCCAGCGCGGGTCGCAGGCGCTCGACGGAGGCTTCGACCGCGGCGCGATCCAGGCCGAGGCGGGCGACGAGGGTGGGCAGGCCCCCCGCGCCGTGCCCCGCGGCGAGGGCCGCGACCACCCGCTCGTCGAGCCTGCTGACCGGACTCAGGACGAGCGTGGGGCGGTCGACGCCGACCTGGAGGGTCGACGGATCGCGCCAGACGACGGGGATGCGGGGATCGAGGACGAGGGGCATCGTCCGATCATGTCGTGGGGCCGGGGCGGATGAGGAGTTGTCCACAGGTCCGCCCGGGCCCCGGTGACGGTGTTCGTCAGGACCGGGGGGCGTCCTGGTCGGGCCCGGACTCGCCGGGCTCGGTCGCCGAGCCGTCGTCCCCCTCGCGAGGGCGGTCGTCGGTCGTGTCGTCGAGCAGGTCCTGGATCGCCTGGTCGACGTCGTCGAAGGTGGGCTCGTCCGACGTCAGGCGGGCCACGAGGGACTGCGGGTCGTCGACGTCGGCGCTGGTGGGCACGATGTCCGGGTGCGACCAGAGGTCGTCTCGGCGCTCGGCACCGACGGCGTCGGTCACGGTCTGCCAGAGGACGGCCGCCTCGCGGAGGCGCCGCGGCCGCAGTTCGAGGCCGACCAGGGTGGAGAAGGCTGACTCGGCAGGCCCGCCGGCGGCCCGGCGGCGGCGGACCGTCTCGGCGATCGCCGCGGACTTCGGGAGGCGCGCCGTGGCCTGGGCGGTCACGACGTCGACCCAGCCCTCGATCAGGGCCAGGGTGGTCTCGAGCCGGGCGAGGGCGGCGAGCTGCTCGTCGGTCTTCGGGGGGATGAGGGCCCCGCTCTTCATGGCTTCCTGGAGTTCGCCGGGGTTCGAGGGATCGAAGTCCACCGCGAGTTCTTCGAGCCGGGAGGTGTCGATGCGGATGCCCTGGGCGAACTCGCGGATGGACGAGATGAGGTGCAGGCGCAGCCATCGGGCGTGCCGGAACAGGCGGGCGTGCGCGAGTTCGCGGACCGCCAGGTAGAGCTGTACCTGGTCGGCCTCGATGTCGAGGCCCTCGCCGAAGGCGGCGACGTTCTGGGGGAGCAGCGCCGCCTGCTGCTCGTCGAGGAGCGGGATGCCGACGTCGCCGCCGGACACGACCTCGGTCGAGAGCTGGCCGACGACCTGTCCGAGCTGCATGGCGAAGAGCGTGCCGCCGACGCTGCGCATGACCTGGCTGGCCCCGGCGAGCATCGAGCGCATCTCTTCGGGAGCCTGCTCGCTGAGCACGCCGGTCAGGGAGTCCGCGATCGACGTGGCCACGGGCTCGGCGAGCTGGCTCCACACGGGCATGGTGAGCCGGGCCCACTCGGCGCGGGTCACGAGGCGGGGCGTGGCGGTGAGCTCGGCCACGAACGTGACGTCGTCGAGCCACAGTGCGGCGACGTGGAAGGCCTGCTCGAGGGCGGCGGTCTCGGCCGCGGTCGGCACGACGGCGCTCTGGGCGCCCACGGCGGTCGCCTGTTCGGTGGCGATCGACCAGTCGATGCCGTCACCGCTGCTGTTGACGGCGTTCTGCAGCTGACTCATGAGTCGCGCCACGAAGGCCGGGTCGTCGGGCAGCCCGGCGGCCCCGGCGAGCTGCGACGGATCGATCTCGGAACCGCCGGACAGGAACTGCCGCAGCATGTCACGGAACTCGTCCTCAGGCCCGCGCGGCGAATCATCGGTCATGCTGACTACGCTAGCTGCTGGCCGCACGAAGATCCTGGGATTCGGCCACCGCTCCGGGGGCGTCGCTCCGCTCGTGGCGAACGCGACCCGCGCCTCCCCGGCCGATCCCGAAAGGACCCTCCGTGGCCTTCTTCACGCCCCCGCGCACCGCCCCCTCGTCAGCACGCCGAGCGAGCAGGTTCGGCTGGCCCCTCCTGGGTGTCGCCGTCGTCTCGGCCGTGGTCCTGAGCCTCCTCCCGGGGCCCTACCTGATCGAACAGCCCGGCCCCGTGTTCGACACCCTGGGCAGTGCCGAGTACGAGGGTTCGTCCCAACCCCTGATCACCGTGTCGGGCCACGAGACCTACCCCACCGCGGGCACCCTCGACCTGCTGACCGTGAGCGTGCAGGGCAACCAGGACGTCCGGCCGGGCTGGGTCGACGTCGTCCGCGCGTGGGCGGACCGTAGCCGTTCGGTCATCCCGGTCGAGGCCGTGTACCCGTCGGGGGTGTCGAACGACCAGGTCGACGAACAGAACGCCGTCGACATGCAGAACTCCCAGAAGTCCGCGATCGCCGCGGCGCTGATCCACGAGGGGTACGCCGTCCCCAGCGCCGTGACGGTCAGCCAGGTCTCCGAGGGGAGCCCTGCCGAGGGCGTCCTGCGCGAGGGAGACGTCCTGGTCAGCGTCAACGGCACCAGTCTCGCCACCGATGCGGACGTGGACGTCCTCCGCGGCCTGGTGGCGGCGAACGGGGCGTCGACGCCGGCGGAGGTGGTCCTCGAACGCGCGGGGACGAGCATGACCGAGCAGGTCACCCCGCAAGAAGTCGACGGCACGCCGCTCCTCGGCGTCGGGGTCAGCGTGGACTACACGTATCCCTTCGACGTCACGCTCAAGCTCGACCAGGTCGGTGGACCGAGTGCCGGCATGATGTTCGCGCTCGGCATCATCGACAAGACGACACCCGGCGAGCTCACCGGCGGCGCGAAGGTCGCGGGCACGGGCACGATCACGGCCTCGGGCGAGGTGGGTGCCATCGGCGGCATCCGACAGAAGCTCTACGGTGCTCGCGACGCCGGGGCGACCGTCTTCCTGGCGCCGTCCACGAACTGCTCCGAGGTCGTCGGGAACGTGCCCTCCGGGCTGGACGTCTACTCGGTCGCCACGTTGGACGATGCGGTCACTGCGCTCGAGACGGTCGCGGACGGCGGCGACACGTCGTCCCTGGCCACCTGCACGGCCGGTCGATAGCGTTCGTGCAGCCCGCGCAAAGCTGAGAAGGGGACGCTGGGTCGGCCAGGCTCGACACGTAGGATGGCCGTCCACGTCCCCGTCAGCCAGGAGTCCACCCTTGACGTCACCCGCATCGTCGCGAACCGCACGACGCTCGCCCCGATTGCCCGTCCTGGTCACGGTGGCCGTCCTCGCCGCCCTGGTCATCGCCTTCTTCATCTTCTCGTCACTGCTGACCGACTACCTCTGGTACCAGCAGCTCGGGTTCACGGGAGTGCTCACGACACAGTGGATCTCCCGCCTCGTGATGTTCGCGGTCGGCTTCGTGGCCATGGCGGTGCCGGTGTACGTCAGCATCGAGGTGGCCTTCCGGTTCCGGCCGGTGTACGCCAAGTTGAACTCCCAGCTCGACCGCTACCAGCAGGTCATCGAGCCCCTGCGTCGGGCCGTCGTCATCGGCGTCCCCGCCGTCCTCGGCCTCTTCGCCGGCATCGCCACGTCGACGCAGTGGCAGACCGTCCTCGAGTGGATCAACCGCACCCCCTTCGGTCAGACCGACGCGCAGTTCGGGCTCGACATCGGGTTCTACGTCTTCGAGCTGCCGCTCTACCAGGCCGTGGTCGGCTTCGCCTCGGCCGTCGTGCTCATCGCCGGCATCGCCGCCGTCGCGACCAGCTACCTCTACGGTGCCCTGCGCTTCACCGGTCGCGAGGTGCGCATCTCGAAGGTCGCGCGCATCCAGTTGGCCGTCACGGCCGCCGTCTACCTGCTCCTCCAGGGCGTGAGCCTCTGGCTCGACCAGTACGCGACGCTGTCCGACGGAACGAACAAGCTCCTCACGGGTGCCACGTACACCGACGTCAACGCGGGCATCCCCGGCAAGCAGATCCTGGCCGGCATCGCGGTGGTCGTGGCCGTCCTGTTCATCGTGACCGCGATCGTCGGCCGCTGGCGCCTCCCGGTCATCGGTACGGCCGCGCTCATCATCATCAGCATCATCGTCGGGGGCATCTACCCCTGGATCGTCCAGCGCTTCACGGTCGAGCCCAGCGAGCGGACGGTCGAGTCGCCGTACATCGAGCGCAACATCCAGGCGACGCGTGAGGCGTACGGCGTGGCCGACGTCGAAGAGCAGACCTACGATGCGAAGTCCGACGCCGAGGCCGGCGCCCTGGCCGGTGACGCCGTCACCACCGCGAACATCCGCATCATCGACCCCGCACTCGTGACCGACGCCTTCGCCCAGCTGCAGCAGTACCGCCAGTACTACAGCTTCCCCGAGCAGCTCGCGGTCGACCGGTACACGATCGACGGCAACGTGCAAGACACCGTCATCGCCGTGCGCGAGCTGAACACCTCGCAGCTCGGCAACTCTGCGACCCCCTACAACACGACCTTCGTCTACACGCACGGCTACGGCGTGGTGGCGGCCTACGGCAACCAGCGGTCGGCGGACGGCCAGCCGGTCTTCCTCGAGTCCGGCATCCCGGTGACGGGTGCCCTCGGCGACGCCGGCGACTACGAACCGCGAATCTACTTCGGCCAGGAGTCGCCCACCTACTCGATCGTGGGTGGCGACGGCGGCAACGACATCGAGCTCGACTACCCGTCGGGCAGCAACGACAACGGCACCAACGAGACGACGACCTTCGAGGGAGACGGTGGGCCCAAGCTCGACAACGTCTTCAAGAAGCTCATCTACGCCATCAAGTTCCAGTCCGAGCAGATCTTCCTGTCCGACGCGGTGAACGACCAGTCGCAGATCCTCTACGACCGTGACCCCACCGAGCGCGTCCAGAAGGTCGCTCCCTACCTCACCATCGACAGCGCGCCGTACCCCTCCGTCGTCGACGGCAAGGTCGTCTGGATCGTCGACGGCTACACCACGACCAACGAGTACCCGTACTCGAAGCCGCAGGCGTTGTCCGACGCGATCGCCGACACGTACAACGACCGCCCGGTGTACGCCTCGAACAACATCAACTACATCCGCAACTCGGTGAAGGCCACGGTCGACGCGTACGACGGCTCGGTCAAGCTCTACGCGTGGGACACCAGCGACCCGATCCTGCAGACCTACGACAAGATCTTCCCCTCCACGCTGTCGCCGCTGAGCGACATGTCGGCCGAGCTGCTCCAGCACGTCCGCTATCCGCAGGACATGTTCAAGGTGCAGCGGGCGATCCTCGGCACGTACCACGTGACGGACGCCGACTCGTTCTACTCGAGCGACGACGCGTGGGTCACGCCCAACGAGCCGACGAGCAACGCCCAGAACCCGCCGTTGCAGCCTCCGTACTACCTGACGCTGCAGCTGCCCGATCAAGACCCTGCGTTCTCGATCTACTCGACGTACATCCCGCAACAGTCGGGTGAGAACGCCCGGAACGTCCTGACGGGCTATCTCGCGGCGAATGCCGATGCCGGGTCGACGCCGGGCGAGATCTCGTCGGACTACGGCAAGCTGACGCTGCTGGCCCTGCCGCGCACCGACACGCTGCCCGGTCCCGGACAGGTGCAGAACAACTTCAACACCGACACGGCCGTGGCCAACCAGCTCGCTCTCCTCACCCGGGGTGACACGAGCGTCGTCCGAGGCAACCTGCTGACCCTGCCGGTCGGCGGTGGTCTGCTCTACGTCCAGCCGATCTACGTGAAGTCGAACTCCGAGACGTCGTACCCGGTCCTGCAGCGCATCCTGGTCTCGTTCGGAGACAAGATCGCCTTCGAGGACACCCTCGACGGCGCCCTCGACTCGCTGTTCGGTGGCAACTCGGGTGCGACCGCCGGCGACAACGGCGTGCCGACCACGGGTGACGGGACCGACGGCACCGGCACCGGCACCGGCGACGGAGCGACCGACGGTGGCACGGCGACCCCCGACACCGGCGGCACCGGATCGGGTACCGACAACGCAGCGCTCGACCAGGCCCTGGCCGACGCTCAGCAGGCCCTGACCGACCGTGCCGCGGCCTATGCCGACAACGACCTGGTCGCGGCGGCGGAAGCCGACACGCGCCTCCAGACCGCGCTCGAGGACGCGGTCGCCGCCAGCGGTCAGTAGGCCCGAGCGGTGATCGTCGACCCCCCTTCCGGCATGCCGGGAGGGGGTTCGTCGTCGATCCAGCGTCGTGGGTGCCTCTTCCGGTGGCTCGATTGGACGGGGGCCGAACGGCGTGCTAGAGTCATTTCTTGTGCCGCGGGGTGGAGCAGTTCGGTAGCTCGCTGGGCTCATAACCCAGAGGTCGTAGGTTCAAATCCTGCCCCCGCAACAAGAACGATGAAGGCCCCGGTCGAATGACCGGGGCCTTCTTCGTGTCCTCGTGCGCGTGATCGGGTCTGTGCCCCGGCCGCCGATCATGCCAAGGTTGAGGCATGTCGAGACTCCGGGTGGTCATCGCGTCCGATTCGTTCAAGGGATCCCTCGGCGCACCAGAGGTGGCGGCGGCCCTCGCTGCCGGCTGGTCACGATCACGGCCGGACGACGTCGTCGTTACCCTGCCCTTGGCGGACGGCGGCGAGGGCACCCTCGACGCGTTCGAGCGGGCGTGCCCCGGGAGCGTCCGCCACGAGAGCGTCGTGGAGGGCCCTGACGGCCGCCCGGTCGACGCCCCCTGGCTCACGCTGCCCGACGGTACGGCCGTCGTCGAGCTCGCCTCGTCCTGCGGGCTCGGCCTGCTGAGCTCGCCCGCGCCGCACGACGCGAACACCCGCGGCCTGGGTGGCGTCATCCGTGCGGCCGTCGACGCCGGAGCCACCCGGCTCGTCGTCGGCCTCGGAGGCAGCGCGTCGACGGACGGGGGAGCGGGCGCTCTGACGATCCTCGGTGCCCGCATCGTGGATTCCCTGGGGGAGCCCGTCGCCTCGGGCAACCACGGCCTCACGACAGCCGCCCGGGTCGATCTGTCGGGTCTCATCGCCCTCCCGCCCGACGGCGTCACCCTGTTGGTCGACGTCGACAGCCCCCTGCTCGGTCCCGACGGTGCCGCGGCCGTGTTCGGGCCGCAGAAGGGTGCCTCCGTCGACGACGTCCTCGCACTCGAGCAGGGTCTCGAGCGTTTCGCGAGCCTCGTCGACGTCGATCCCACGACGCCCGGGGCCGGGGCCGCAGGAGGAACGGGTTTCGGTCTGCTCGCCTGGGGTGCCCGTCTGCAACCCGGAGCGGTCGCCGTCGCCGAGACGGTCCGTCTCGCCGAGGCCCTGGCCCACGGTGACGTCGTCGTCACGGGAGAAGGATCGTTCGACGGTCAGACCGCCGCCGGGAAGACCGTGTCGCTCGTGCGTCGGATGGCCGACGCCGTCGGAGTACCGGTCGTCCTCGTCGCCGGTGCGGTCGACGCGCCTGCGGACGGCTTCGCGGACGCCGTCTCGACCACGCAGATGGCCGGGGGCGTCGCCGAGTCCACGACCCGCGCCTCCTACTGGGTGGGCGAGGCCGCCGCCGAGGTGGCGGGGCGGTGGGCGCGATGACCGCCGGCAGGACGTCCGAGGTCGTCGTCGCGGTCGTGCAGACCGCGCCCGGCGACGACCCGGCGCGCAACCGGCGGGCCATCACGGACCTCACCGAGGAGGCGGTCCGCCGTGGAGCACAGGTGGTGGTCTTCCCCGAGTACTCGTCGTATTTTTCTCCCGACCTGGGCCCGGCGTACCTCGATGCCGCGGAACCGACGGACGGGCCCTTCGTGCGACACCTGACCGCGCTGGCCGACCGGCTCGGCGTCGTGGTCGTCGCCGGCCTCGTCGCCGTCTCGCCCGACCCGGCCCGGTTCGAGAACCTGCTCGTGGCCGTGGCGCCCGGTCGGGGCGTCGTCGCCCGCTACTCGAAGCAGCACCTCTACGACGCGTTCGGTGGGCAGGAGTCCCGGTGGATCGTGCCGGGCCCGTTGGCCGTCGCCGCGACCTTCGAGGTCGGCGGGCTCGTCTTCGGTCTGCAGACCTGCTACGACCTGCGGTTCCCCGAGGTCACGCGGACGCTCGTCGACGCCGGGGCCGACGTCGTCCTGATGCCGGCCGAATGGGTGCGCGGGCCGCTCAAGCAGCACCACTGGACGACCCTCCTGACCGCTCGTGCGCTCGAGAACACCGTGTACGTCGCCGCCGCGGACCACGCACCGCCGATCGGCGTGGGCTGCAGCACGATCGTCGACCCGACGGGCGTGGCCGTCGCCTCGGTCGGGGACGAGGTCGACGTCATGGCAGTGGCCAGGGTCTCGGCCGACCGGATCGCCGCCGTGCGGCGCCTGAACCCGTCCCTGGCCCTGCGTCGGTACGACGTGGTCCCGCGCCGCGTGGGGGCCGGCGAGACCTCCTCGGAGCGCTCAGACCGAGAGTGACGCGAGTCGGGCCGCGGCCTGCTCGAGCACCTCGACGCGCTTGCAGAAGGCGAAGCGGACGAGGGACGACTGCTCGGCGGCGAGCGCGGGGTGGCAGAAGGCGCTGATCGGCAAGCCGACGACTCCGACCGATTCCGGGAGGCGCCGGCAGAGCTCGGCCGCGTCGTCGAACCCCAGCGGAGCGGCGTCGGCGACCACGAAGTACGAGCCGCGGCTCGCGCGCACCGCGAAGCCGGCCCGACGCAGCCCGTCCGACAGCACGTCTCGCTTGTGGGCCAGCGTGCGAGCGATCCCGTCGAAGTAGGCGTCGGGAAGTCCGAGTCCGACGGCGATCGCGGGCTGGAAGACCGAGCCGTTCACGAAGGTCAGGTACTGCTTGACGGCGACGATGCGGTCGACGAGTTCGGCCGGACCGGTCAGCCAGCCGATCTTCCACCCCGTCGTGTTGAAGGTCTTGCCTCCCGACGAGATGCTGATCGTCCGGGCCGCCGCCCCGGGCAGGGTGGCGAACGGCACGTGTGCCGCTCCGTCGAAGAGCAGGTGCTCGTAGACCTCGTCGGTGACGACGAGCGCGTCGTGCTCGACGGCGAGTTCGAGCAGGAGGCGCCTGGTCGCGTCGTCGAGGACGCTACCCGTGGGGTTGTGCGGGTCGTTCAGCACGACGAGGCGGGTGCGCGGACCGAAGGCCCGCCGGAGTTCGTCCGGGTCGACGACCGAGTCCGCACCCCGGAGCGGGACGGTGACGTGGACGCCGCCCGCGAGCCCGATGACGGCTCCGTACGCATCGTAGAAGGGCTCGAGCGTCACCACCTCGTCACCGCGGTCGACGAAGGCCAGGATCGTGGCCGCCAGCGCCTCGGTCGCCCCCGCGGTCACGAGCACCTCGCGTCGCGGATCGAGGTCGATGCCGTAGAACCGCCTCTGGTGGGCGGCAACGGCGTCGAGGAGGACGGGCATGCCCCGGCCCGGGGGGTACTGGTTGAGGCCCGAGCGCAGTGCCTCGTGCGCCGCCTCGAGGACCTCGACCGGGCCGTCCTCGTCGGGGTACCCCTGCCCGAGGTTGATGCTGTCCGTCGCCGTGGCGAGCGCCGACATCTCGGCGAAGATGGTCGTGGCGAGTCGACCGGCGGCGTCGAGGAGCATGGCGCCGCTCGCCGCGCGTTGCCAGGGTGCTTGAGGAGTCATGATCCCGTCACCGTAGCCGCGGAGGAGGGGCTCGGGGGAGGTCCCGTCCAGCCCCCGCATAAGCTGGGCGCAGTCCGCTCACAGGCTCGCCGTATGATCCGCCCAGCTTGGGCGACCAGGCTGTCAGGGCTTGGAAGGAGCACCATGACCGACACCCCCCGCCACGACGACGCCGACGACGGCGCACCGCGCACGCCCGAGGGCACCGCCGACGGTTCGCAGGGCGTCCCGGGCGACGACCGGGCCACGAACGACGGTGCCCAGCCCACGACGCCGTACCCGGCGGACCAGGGCGTCACCTACGGTGCTCCGCCTCTCCCCGGCAGCACGCCGCGAGCGGGCGAGTTCGAGTCCGGCCCCGACGGGCGCCGGAACGACGACTCGCAGCCTCGACCCGGCTCGTTCCCGCATCCGTCGTCTCACCAGCAGGCGGGTCCCTACCAGCAGCCCGGTTCGTACCAGCAGACGGGTTCGTACCAGCAGGCCGGGGACCCTCAGCAGCCCGGTCCCTACCAGCAGCCCGGTTCGTATCAGCAACCCGGGTCGTACCAGCAGCCGTCCTCCTACCAGCAACCCGGGTCGTACCAGCAGCCGTCCTCCTACCAGCAGGCCGGGACCGACCCCTATCGGCAGCCGGACTCCGACCCGTCGGCGTTCGCGTACGACACGACGAACTCGTACGCAGCGGCTGGTTGGCGGGCGCCTGCGGAGAAACCGAAGAAGAGCCGGCGTGGTGCGGGGTCCGTCGCGGCGGCCCTCCTGGTCGGCGTCCTCGTCGGAGGCGCGGCGGGCGGCGGCGTCGCCGCGGTGCTGTCCCGCGACTCCGGGGCCGGCGTCTCGGCCACGGGTCAGTCGCGAGACCTGACGGTCAACGACTACGACGACGCGACGGTCGTCACGGCGGTGGCGGCGAAGGCCACGAAGTCGGTCGTCACGATCAACGTGACGGCGGGCGAGTCCGGCGGCACCGGCTCGGGCGTCATCCTGAGCGACGACGGCTACATCGTCACGAACACGCACGTCGTCACCCTCGACGGGGCGAGTGCGTCGGGTTCCGTCACCGTCACGCTCAGCGACGGCAGCATCCTGCCGGCCGAGGTCGTGGGCCTCGACCCCACCGTCGACCTCGCCGTGCTGAAGGTCGACGCGACCGGGCTCACCCCCATCGCCTTCGCCGACTCGTCGGAGCTGAACGTCGGCGACACCGCCGTGGCCATCGGCGCACCGCTCGGTCTGTCGAACACGGTGACCGACGGCATCGTCTCGACCCTCAACCGCAGCATCACCGTGCAGTCCTCGGCCGCCCCGACGGACGGCAGCGACCAGGGCCAGCAGAACGACAACAACGGCCAGGGGCCCTTCTCCTTCAACAACGGGGACGGCGGCACGCAGAACCAGGCCAGCTCGGTCATCTCGCTGCCGGTCATCCAGACCGACGCGTCCATCAACCCGGGCAACTCGGGCGGTGCGCTGCTCGACTCGCAAGGAGAGCTGATCGGCCTCAACGTCGCCATCGCCAGTTCCGGAGAATCGTCCGGCAGCATCGGCGTCGGCTTCTCGGTGCCGTCGAACCTCGTGCAGCGCGTCGCCAAAGAGATCATGGCGAACGGGAAGGCCAGCCACGGCCTCCTCGGCGCCAGCGTGAACGACGCCACGAGCGACGCGGCCGCCACCCGGGTCGGGGCGCTCATCGTCCAGCTGAGCCCTGGTGGTGCGGCGCAGAACGCCGGCCTGCGGCAGGGCGACGTCGTGACCGAGTTCAACGGCGTGCCGATCAGCGACCGGACGGACCTCACGGCGCAGGTCCGGTTCCTCGCCGGTGGCGCGACGGCCGACCTCACCTACGTCCGGGACGGGAAGACCGACACCACGAAGGTGACCCTCGACACCTTGACCTCCTGAGGCTCTGCCCGGTCGGTGCGGCGGGGGTCGGGACGCGAGGGCGTCCCGGCCCCCGTTGGCGTGTTGCTAAGCTCGCCACGATCCCTGCGGCCGTCCGCAGTCCCGACCCGCGCCTCCCCGGCGCTCACGAGCCCGAGGAACGCGATCCATGCAAGCAGGCGACGCCACCCGACCCGGTGTCTCGTACGTCATGCCCGTCCTCAACGAAGAGCACGAGATCCGGGCGGCGGTCGAGAGCCTGCTCGACCAGGACTACGAAGGCCCGTTCGAGGTGATCTTGGCCCTCGGTCCGAGCGTCGACCGCACGAACGAGGTCGTGGCCGAGATGTCGGCGGCCGACCCGCGTGTCCGCAGCATCCCCAACCCCGTCGGTTCGACCCCTGCCGGGCTCAACGTGGCCATCCGGGCCTCGGTCCACCCCGTCACGGTCCGCGTCGACGCCCACTCGGTGCTGCCTCGCGACTACACGCGCATCGCGGTCCAGACCCTCGAACGCAGCGGGGCCGACAACGTGGGCGGCATCATGGCCGCCGTCGGGCGCACCCCCTTCGAGAAGGCCGTCGCCCGCGCCTACGGCAGTCGGGTCGGCCTCGGTGGGACGCCGCACCACGTCGGCGGGGCCGAGGGACCGACCGACACGGCTTACCTGGGGGTGTTCCTCCGGCACCGTCTGATCGAGGTCGGCCTCTTCGACGAGGGCGTCAAGCGCGGTCAGGACTGGGAGCTCAACCGCCGGCTCCGGGCCACGGGCGGCACGGTCTGGTTCACCCCTCGGCTCGTGGTGACCTATCGTCCGCGACCGAGCCTGCGCAAGCTGGCGCGCCAGTTCGTCGCGACCGGGCTCTGGCGGGGCGAACTGGCCCGACGCTTCCCCAAGGCGAACACCGTGCGGTACCTGGTCCCTCCCGCCATGGTGCTCGGCGTGGCGCTCGGCCTGTTGGTCGGCCTGACCGGCCTGGTCGGCCTCGCCCTCGGCACCGCCCTCGGGTGGGCCACGCTCGCCCTCGTCGTACCCGGTGTCTACGTCGTCTTCGTGCTCGCGGCCGCTCTGCTCGCCGCCCGCGGCGACGACCTCCGCACCCGGCTCTGGTTTCTCGTAGTCTTGCCTTCCATCCACTTCGGGTGGGGCGTCGGCTTTGTGCTCGGCTTCCTCGACCTCACGAAGAACATCACCGCCCAGACCGGAAGGTAGCCGCCGATGACCGCGCTGCCCACCAGACCGAGCTCGATCGCCGAGCTGCGACGCGTCGCCCAGCCGCCCGAGGTGCGCAGCCGCGCGAACGCCGAGCACTGGACGGCCTCGCTGTACCTGCGCGACGTCTCGCCCTACCTGACCTGGTGGTTGCTCAAGACCAGCGTCTCGGCGAACGGCGTGACCGGGTTGATGATCCTCGTCGGCTGGTGCACCGCCCTGTCGCTGCTCGTGCCGGGCATCACCGGTGCCCTGCTCGCCCTCGTGCTGGGCCAGCTGCAGATGCTCGTCGACTGCTGTGACGGCGAGGTGGCCCGCTGGCGCGGAACGAGCTCGCCGGCCGGGGTCTTCCTCGACAAGGTCGGCCACTACTCGACCGAGGCGCTCATCCCGATCGTGCTGGGCGTCCGTGCCGCCGGGTTCCCCTTCGAGACCCCGGAGGACTTCCTCTGGACGTCCGCCGGCTTCGCCCTGGCCCTCGTGATCGTGCTCAACAAGGCCCTCAACGACATGGTCCACGTCGCCCGGGCGAACGCGGGCCTCGCCCGGCTCGAAGACAAACGAGGAGGCGCGACCCAACCGAGCGGGCGCCTCCTGTCCCGACTGCGCAGCGCCGCGCGCTTCGTGCCGTTCCATCGGCTGTACCACTCGGTCGAGCTGACCATGCTCGTCTTCCTGGCCGCGATCGTCGGCCTCGTCGTGGGCGGTGTCACCGCCGACCGCGTCCTGCTCGTCGCCCTGCTCCCGCTGTCGGTGCTGGCGTTGGTCGGCCACTTCGTCGCCATCATGGCGTCGAAGCGGGTGCGCTCCTGAGCGAGGTCCGGCCCCGGGTCGGAGTCGTGAGCCTGACCCAGGGGCGACGTCCGCGCGACCTGGCCCGGGGGTTGGCCACGATGCTGGCCCAGCGCGACGTCGAGCTGGACGTCGTCTGCGTGGTGAACGGACGAGACGCCGCGACCGCCGAGGTCGAGGTCCCGACCGGGGTCCGCCTGCTCGAACTCGCCGAGAACGTGGGCATCCCCGCCGGCCGCAACCGGGGAGCCGAAGCGGTCTCGGGCGAGTGGATCTTCTTCCTCGACGACGACGCGAGCCTGCCCTCCGAGCGGTTCCTCGCCGACGCCGTCGCGTTGATGCGGGCCCGACCCGAGATCGGGCTCCTGCAGCCGCGGGTCGTGGACCCCGACGGCGCCGCGAACCCCCGCCGCTGGACGCCTCGACTGCGCAAGGGCGACCCTCGCCGCTCGAGCGACGTGTTCTCCGTCTGGGAGGGGGCCACCCTGCTGCCGCGCGACGTCTTCGACGCCTGCGCCGGCTGGGGGGAGCCGTACTTCTACGCGCACGAGGGCATCGAGCTGGCGTGGCGGGTCTGGGCCCAGGGCAGGCGCACCTGGTACGAGGGCTCGCTCGTGGCGAACCACCCGGCCATCGACCCAGCGCGGCACGCCGACTACTACCGTCTGAACGCCCGGAACCGGGTCTGGCTGGCCAAGCGCAACCTGCCCTGGCCGTTGGTCCCCGTCTACGTCGCCTCCTGGACGGGGGTCCAGCTGCTGCGCTGGGCACGCACCCCGCAGCGCCTGCGGCCCTGGTTCGCGGGCTGGGTGGAGGGGTGGCGAGAGGCGCCGGGCGGTCGACGCTCCATCGGTTGGGTAACGGTCCTCCGCATGTCCAGGGCCGGTCGACCTCCGGTCCTCTAGGCTTTCCGGGGTCCGGCGCCGATCGGGTGACGGACCGACCCGAGGAGGGCATGTGCCGCTGACCCGAGACCTGGGGCTCGCCTGGAGCCTCGCCCGCCGGGCCGTCCGTTCCCGCAGCAGTCGACGTCGGCTCGAGCGCGACCCGCGGGTCGCGGTGACGCCGGCTCCGGGCACCGTGCGCGTCGCCGTGTACTTCGCCGACACGGCCGTCAACATGTACCAGATCCGCCAGTGGTACGCGCCTCTCGCCCACCTGGCCGAGACCTTCCCCGTCGCCATCGTCGTCCGTTCGCCGGGCACCATGGTGACCATGCTCGACGAGAGCCCGGTGCCGCTGGTCTACGCCCGCAAGGTGGCCGACCTCGAGGACTTCGTCGCCGCTCAGCCGCTGGCCCTGACCCTGTACGTCAACCAGAACGCCAAGAACTTCCAGATGATGCGGTACGGCCGCATGTGGCACGTCTTCGTCAACCACGGCGAGAGCGACAAGATGTACATGACGACGAACCAGTTCAAGGCCTACGACTACGCCTTCGTCGCGGGCGACGCCGCCAAGGACCGCCTCGCCGCCAAACTCTGGGACTACGACCTCGAGAAGCGCGCCGTGCCCATCGGCCGACCGCAGGCCGACCACTTCTCGGGCGAGGTGCCGTACCCCGACGACGACCGCCTCGTCGTGCTCTACGCCCCGACCTGGGAGGGTGACCGTCCCGCGGCCGCGTACGGGTCGATCGCGACGCACGGCCTCGCCCTCGTCAGGGCCCTGCTGGCGTCGGGGCGTCACCGGGTCGTCTACCGGGCGCATCCGCGAAGCGGCGTGCTCGACCCCGAGTACCGGCGGGCGCACGAGGCGATCATCCGGGCCCTCGGCGAGGCGAACGCGCGTGATCCCGACGCCCACCACGTCCACGACGTGGGGCCCGAGCTCGGCTGGCAACTGGCCGCGGCCGACGTCGCCGTGACCGACATCTCGGCGATGGTCTACGACCGCCTCGCCACGGGCCGTCCCCTCGTCGTGACCCGTCCGGTCGCCGTCGAGGCCGACGTCGACGAATCGGGCTACCTCGGTGACGCCGAGTGGTTGACGGCCGACGGTGCGGGCGACATCGTCGCCCTCGTCGATCGGGTCGTCGACGATCCGGAGGCGCGGGGTCGCCTCGAGCACTGGGTCCGTCGTCACTTCGGTGACACGTCGCCCGGAGCGGCCACGCATCGGTTCGAGAGCGCGGTGGCGCGCCTCGTGCGGCTGCGTGACGACTACGCGGCGCGCCGGCCGTCGACCGACGACCCGCGTTCGACCGGTTCGGCGGGCGACGCCGACCAGGAGGCCGGCGACGCGGAGGCGTCCGACCTCTGACCCCCGGCACCGCACTCGAGGGGTCTGAGGCACCAGGGCTTTCATGTCTCGGTGCCGTGGACTCTGGATGTCAGACGCTGAGCAGCGTATCCATGAGGCATGCCTGAACCGACGTCCGCCGCCGCCCGCCTCTTCGGAGAACGCATCCGTGACGAGCGTCTGCGCCTCGCGCTGAGCCAGGACGAGGTGGCGCACCTCGCGGGCATGAACGTGTCCAACTACGGAAAGATCGAGCGCGGCATCGGCAACCCCGTGTTGCACACGATCGTCCGTCTCGCCGTCGTGCTCGGGGTCGACCCGGGCGTGCTGGTCACCGACCTCGGGGCCGATCACCTGCCGCCCGTCCTCGAGGCCTTCACGGCTGCGGACTACGTCGCCGAGAGACGCGCTCGGCTCAGCAGCTGACCCGCCACCTCACGGGAAGGGCTCGTCGGCCAGGGTTCCGACGACCAGGCTCAGAAACTGAACCGCCAGAGGTACTCGTCGCCGCCGGGCCGGAACCATCGCACGACGGCGATCGCACTCCGGCTCAGTTCGACGCCCAGCACGCAGAGGTCGACGGAGTGGTCGGGGTCGAGACGGGTGGTCGCGACGGGGACGAGGAGCCCGGTGCCCACCAGGGTGACCCTGACGCCGGTCACGGTCTCGGGGGAGTCGTTGACCAGCCGGTAGACGCGGGGTGCGCGGGAGCGGTCGAGGCTGAAGGGAACGGTGTAGGCAAGGGTCGAGGTCGTCATGTCGTCGACCCTAGGAGCGACCGACGCGGGTCGACGCGCGTTCTTGTGGACGACGGCTGACTGGGGAGGACCCGTCGCGGGACGGGTCGCCGCCTCACGCGAGGCCCGCGTGGCCGCCTCGCGGACGCCGGGTCGCCCTGGCGAGGGGAACGGTCAGAGCGACAGGTCGAGGGGGAATTCGGCAGGGGCCGCACCGAACGCCGTGCGGGCCGTCGTGACGACCTTGCGTCCGAGGAGGTGGTTGCCCGTCCCTCCCACGACGGCACCGATGCCGAACGGGAGGGCCCTGCCGAGGACCGAAGCCCCCTGCGACGCCGCGAACCGTCGGATGAACTGCTTGCGGATCGTGTCGGTCAGGCCACTCATGGCCGCCTTGGGGAGTTTCGAGGTCACGAGCTCACCCCAGAACGCGGTCCTGGCCGGGGCCGTCCCCATGGCCTCGCCCGCGAACTGTCGGACGAGGCTGGCACCCGGGCCGCCGAGCAGCATCGCCATGACGAGGGCCCGGGCGCGGTCGGGGTCCGAGACGGCGATGCCGTGGACCTCGGTCACGGACTGCGCGAAGAGGGCGCTCGCCTCGAGGAAGCCCGCGGTCTCGACACCCGAGAGGGCCAACGACACGCCCCAGCCGACACCGGGGATCACGGCGCTGGCCCCGACGGCGGCCCCGCCGGTCGTCACCGCGGCGAGGTACTCGCGTTCGAGGATGGTGATCAGCTTCTGTGGTGTCGCCTTCTTGTGCCGACGGCGCAGCGTGGCGACGTGCTTGACGACCACCGGACGTTGGACGGCCAGCAGCTTGTCGAGACGGCGCACCCAGGCGGTGTCCTCGGACCTGTCGGGCGCGGACGTCTGGTAGTGGTACTCCGTCGAGTTCCCGGCGTCACGGGCGACGAGTCGTCCGTCCGCCGTCGAGGCGTCGTGGTCGGGGCTGTGGGGCTGACTGCGTTCGGGCACGCCTCGACCCTACGCCGAGGGGCGGGGAGGGTGATCGGTGGCGTACCGGGCCAGGGCGTCGTCGAGTGGGCCGTCGAACACCAGGGCGCCCTTGTCGAGGTAGAGGCCCCGTCGGCAGAACCGTTTGAGGTCGCGTTCGTTGTGCGACACGAGGAAGAGCGTCCGACCGTCGGCGAGCATCTCGCCGATCCGGGCGTAGCACTTCTCACGGAACGCCTTGTCGCCCACGGCGAGCACCTCGTCGACCAGCACGACGGGCTCCTCGAGCCGAGAGATGACGGCGAAGGCGATGCGGACCTTCATGCCGCTCGAGAGGTGTTTGTAGGGCGTGTCGACGAAGTCGCCGATCTCGGCGAACTCGATGATCTCGTCGAATCGCCGGTCGATCTCGGGGCGGGACATGCCGTGCAGGCCGGCGGTCAGGTACACGTTCTCCCGGACGGTGAGGTCGGCGACGAAGCCACCGGTGATCTCGATGAGCGGCGCGACGCCGCCCGTCACCTCGACGGTGCCGGTGTCGGGCAGGATCACCTCGGCCACCAGCTTCAGCAACGTGGACTTGCCCTGGCCGTTGCGTCCCACGACGCCGATGGCCTCGCCCGGCTGCACCTCGAAGCTGATGTCGCGCAACGCCCAGAACTCGCCCGGCCGCGACCGCCTGCCGCTGTCGGCGAAGAGGTCCTTGAACGACCGTCGGCCACGTCGGTTGCGGCGGAAGCGGATTCCGACCCCGTCGACGCGGATCACGGGGCGAGGTCCGGTGACGGTCATCAGATCTCCTTCAGGACGGCACGTTCGCTGGCTCGGAAGACGAGCAGCCCGACCGCCAGGACCACGACGCACACGCCTCCACCGACGAGCACCTCGGTGAGGTCGAACTGCTCCGGGAAGAACGCCGACCGGTAGAGGCCGAAGATGCCGCTCAGCGGGTTGAACGCCGCCAGCAGGTGGAGGCTCTCGGGGAGGTCCTGGGTGCCGTAGATGATGGGCGAGGCGTAGAAGGCGAACCGGAGGGCGAGCTTCGTGGCGCGCTCCAGGTCGCGGAAGAACACGACGAGCGGCGCGACGATCAGCCCCACCCCGGCGACGAGCACGGTCTGCATGACCATGGCCAAGGGGAAGAACACCACCTGCCACTGCAGGTGCGCGCCGCCCACGACGGCGAACAAGGCCAGGACGGGAAGGCTGAGGGTGAACTCGATTCCCTTCGAGCCGACGAGCCGGAACACCCAGATCGTCCGGGGGATCTTGGTCGACCGGACGAGCTTCGCCTCGCGGATGAACGCCCGGGTGCTGTCGGACACCGCCCCGTTGAACCACATCCAGGGCAGGAGGCCCGAGAGCAGGAAGACGATGTACGGCTCGTCGCCGACCGACCGCTTGAACACGACCGAGAAGACGAAGAAGTAGATGCCCGACATGACGAGCGGGTCGAGGATCGACCAGAAGTAGCCGAGCTTCGACGTCGAGTACCGGACCTTGAGGTCGCGGCTCGTCAGCAGCCACAGCGTCTGTCGGTACCGCGCGAAGCCGCTACGACGGGGCCGTTCGGCCAGGTCAGTGCTCACGGACGTCCTTCTCGTTCAGGACACCAGGCACCGGCGCGCAGCCGTCGGGAGACGGCTCGGTTCAGACGAACAGGTTCGCGCGCTCGAGGTCTTCGGCGAAGTCGACCTCGACGGCGTAGAGGTCGGAGATGTCCACGGGCTCAAAGCGTAGCCCGTCCTGGCCGATGGCCAGTTCGATGCCACGCTCGAAGTAGTCCTGGTTGTCGACCTTCGAGAGCTGGTGCATAAGCGTCGCCTTGTCGGCCTTCGACACGAAGTTGATGCCGACGGCCTCGCCCAGACCACCCTTGACCTGCTTCGACAACTCGGCGATGTAGCCCTCGGCGTCGGTCGTGTACTTGACCTCTTCGTCGGACACCTTCGAGGTGTTGACGGTGACGAACGACTGGTCGTCGCGGACCAGGCGGGCCGCGCGAGTCAGGGCCGTGGGGTCGAAGACGACGTCGCCGTTCATCCACAGGACGCCACCGGAGGCGCTGGCCCGCAGGGCGCGGAGCAGGCTCTTCGACGTGTTGGTCTGGTCGTACATCTCGTTGTAGACGAACGAGGCCGACGGGAACGCCTCGACGATGTGCTCGAACTTGTAGCCCACGACGACGGTCACCCGGGCGTCGGGCCCGAAGGCGGCCCGGATGTTGTCGAACTGCTGCTGCATGATGGTGCGGCCGTCGTTGAGCTCGGTCAGTGCCTTGGGCAACGAGCGGCCAAGGCGGCTGCCGAGCCCGGCGGCCAGGATGACGATCTGCTGGCGGTGGTTCGTGTCGTTCTTGCTCACGCTGGTCTCCTCACAAGGGGCGAGCCCATGCGGGACGGGCTCTGCGGTGGCCCCGGCGGTGCGGACCGGACCCGTCTCTGGGTGCGATTCGCCTCGTGTTCGAGCGGTGTTCACCGCGGAGCATCGATCTGGACACGTCGTCGTGCTGTTGCAGACTACCCGATGGGGCCAGGAGCGGCCAGGGACCGTGCCCGAAGCGTGTCCGTTTCGTGATATGAGTCACCCGTCGACCGGTCGGCGTCGCGGCCTTGGTACGGTGGGGCGATGGCTGGACGGCGCGAGGACGAAGTGGGTGACATCGCCCCCGACTCGACACCGGGTGACGACACGGTCGGAGCGGTGGGCGCGTCCGACCAGGGGGAGAACACAGTGGACGACGACTCGACGACCGCGGGGGACGTGGCCGAGGGGACGGCTGAGTCGACGGAGGCCGCGACGCCCCGCGTCCCGGTGACGAAGTCGTCGACCGCGCGCAAGCCCCCGGCACCCCGGAAGCCCGCGTCGCCCCGCAAACCCTCTCAGCGCACCGCCGCCGACCGGTCGGCGGCGGCCAAGAAGGCAGCGGCGACCCGTGCCGCGAACGCGCGCGCCCGGGCCGAGGCGGCGGCCAAGGCCGCGGAAGAAGAGGTCGTCGCCGAACTCGCCGACGCGGGTGCCACGACGGACGGTACGGTCGTCGTCCCCGTCTCGGCCGACGACTACTTCGGCGACGCCCTGACGGCCGAGGAGGAATCGGCGGTCGCCCCGGACGACGCGCTCGCCGCCGACGCACCGACGACCGCCGGCGCGACCGCCCCGGACGACGAGGCCACCGTCGAGGTCCCCGAGGCCGAGACCGAGGCCGACGACGTCGAGGCCGCCGAGGCCCTCGACAGCGAGGGCGACGTCCGACCGACCCGTCAGGTCGACGTCGAGGCGCCCGTCGTGCTGTCGATCTCGGGGCTCATGAAGCGCTACGGCGGCACGGTCGCCGTCGAGAACGTCGACCTCGAGGTGCGGGCCGGGTCGTTCTACGGCATCGTCGGTCCGAACGGGGCCGGCAAGACGACGACCCTGTCGATCGTGACCGGTCTCCTGCGTCCCGACGCCGGCACCGTGACCGTCCTCGGGGCCGACGTCTGGCGCGACCCGGCCGCAGCGAAGCGAAGCCTCGGCGTCCTCCCCGACCGCCTGCGGCTCTTCGACCGGCTGACGGGTGCCCAGCTCCTCTACTACTCCGCGACCCTGCGGGGGCTCGACGGCGTGACGGCGCGCAAGCGCTCCTCCGACCTCGCCACCGCGTTCGGGCTCCACGACGCGCTCGGTCGTCTCGTCAGCGACTACTCCGTGGGCATGACGAAGAAGATCGCCCTGGCCGCCGCGATCATCCACTCGCCCCGGGTCCTCGTCCTCGACGAGCCCTTCGAATCGGTCGACCCCGTCTCGGCCGCGACCGTGACGGACGTCCTGCAGCGCTACGTGGCCGGGGGCGGGACGGTGCTGCTCTCGAGCCACAGCATGGACCTCGTCGAGCGCATCTGCGACAGCGTCGCGGTGATCGTCGACGGCCACGTGCTCGCCAGCGGCACGGTCGACGAGGTGCGGGCCGGACGCTCCCTCGAGCAGCGGTTCGTCGAGCTCGCCGGCGGGCGCGCGGTCACGGAGGGCATGGAATGGTTGCAGAACTTCTCCGACTGAGGCTCCAGACGATCGGCAACACGGTCCGCTTCGGGCCCCGCCGACTGACCGTCGCCGTCGCGTCCGTGCTGGCCGTGTTGATCGCGACCATCGCGGTCGCGAGCCTCGTGAGCGGCCTGCGTGATGCGCCCCTCGACGACGTGCGCGCCCTCGCGGTCGGCGGGGGAGCCCTCTTGCTGGTCGGATTCGCCGTCGTCCCCTTCGCGACCGTCCGTCCTGCCTGGAGCGACCCCCGCCGCCTCGCCGTCCTCGGCGTGCCCGAGGGGCGGGCGGCGATCGGACTCGCGCTCGGTGCCGCGGTCGGACTCCCCACGCTGGCCCTGCTCGTCCTCTCGACCGGATACGTCCGGGCCTGGGGCGAGGGCACCGGCGTCGCCGCCGTCGCCTTCGTGGGGGCACTCGTCGCCGGCGTCACCGCGCTGTTGCTGGCCCTCGTGGCCTCCACGCTGAACAGCGTCGTCCTGACCTCCCGACGCGGTCGCGAACTCGCACTCGTCGGTGCCGTGCTCGTCGTGCTGCTCGCCGTGCCCGTGATCGTCGACCTCGTCCGTCTCTCGCTGCCCGGCCGTTCGGGCACCGGCGTCGTCGCGGACGCCCTCGCCTGGACGCCCTTCGGAGCCGCGCTGGCGCTCCCCGGTCACGTCGCCGCAGGTCAGACCGGTCGCGTCGTGGCCGACGTCGCCATCGCCGCCGTCACGCTCGTGGCGCTCTGGCTCGCCTGGCGGGCACTCGTCGCGCGCGCGTTCGTCGACCGACCCGAGCCCGAGGAAGTCGACGACGGCGACGGACTCGGGTGGTTCGAGTACGTCAGGGCCTCGCCGACCGGGGCCGTGGCGGGCCGCAGCCTCACCTACTGGATGCGCGACGCCCGCTACCGCATGTCGCTCGTCATCATCCCGTTCCTTCCGTTGCTCGTCGTCCCCCTCGGCATCGCGGGTGTCAGCTGGAACTGGCTGGCCCTCGTCCCGGTGCCGATCATGTGCCTGATACTGGGGTTCCTGCCGCACAACGACGTGGCCTACGACAGCACGGCGCTCTGGATGCACGTGGCGTCCGACACGCGGGGTCTGGCGGACCGGGTGGGGCGACTCGCGCCTCCTCTGCTGATCGGCGTCCCGCTCGTGGTGCTCGGCTCGGTCGTCGCCACCTGGTTGTTCGGCGACTGGCAGGCCCTGCCGTCCGAGCTGGGGGTCAGCGCCGGCTTCCTCCTCAGCGGCCTCGGTCTCTCGAGCCTGGTGTCGGCCCTCCTGCCGTACGCCACGGTCCGACCGCACGACGACCCGTTCCAGCAGCCGCAGTCGAACGGCGCGACCGCGGCCTGGGCCCAGACCGTCATGATCGGGGGAGCCGTCCTCGCCACCGCACCCGCCCTCTGGTTCGCCGGTCGCGGGCTCATCACGGGCTACCCCGCGGGCGGCACGTGGGCGCTGGTCCTCGGCGTCGGCATCGGACTCGTCGTGCTGGTCGCGGGTGTCGCCCTGGGTGCCCGGGTCTTCTCGCGCCGGGCTCCCGAGCTGCTGGCGTTCGCCCTCCGCAGCTGAGACGAGGTCGACGTACGATGTCTGCATGACTGACACGCAGACGGGCGGCGGCCTCGACGTCATGGACCGCGAGCTCGAGAAGCTCCTGAACGACGAGGCGATCGACCCGGGCGACCACGAGCGCTTCTCGCACTACGTGAAGAAGGACAAGATCATGGAGTCCGCGCTGAGCGGCAAGCCCGTCAAGGCGCTCTGTGGCAAGAAATGGACGCCCGGTCGCGACCCCGAGAAGTTCCCGGTGTGCCCGACCTGCAGGGAGATCTACGAGAAGATGACGTCCGAGTGACGTCGGCGCCTGATCAGGCGTAGACGGTCGGCACGACAGGCTCGCCACGACCCAGCCGTAGTGCCTGGTCGGGTAGCTCGGCCACGGCCGCGGCCCGGTGGAGGCGCGCGCGAGCGACACCCTCCGGCCCGGTGTGCCGGGCGTCGATCTCGCCGGCCGTGACGAGCGGGACGTGCAGCGACCGTTCACCGGACGCCGTCTCCGACGACCCGACGCGGATGAGTTCGCGGGTGGCGACCCCGTCCACGATGACGCGCACGGGGGACTTCCGTCCACCCACGGAGGCCTTGTCGGCCGACTTCTTCGCCACGGAGACCCACTCGCCGTCGTCGCCGCGACGGGCGACCAGTTTGAAGACCATGCCGGCGGCCGGGTGGCCCGATCCCGAGACGACCGAGGTGCCGACGCCGAACGAGTCGACCGGGGCCGCGCGCAGGGCGGCGATCGTGTACTCGTCCAGGTCGTTCGTGACGGTGATCTTCGCCGCCGTCGCGCCGAGCTCGTCGAGCTGAGTGCGGACCTGGCCCACCAGCGACGGCAGGTCGCCGCTGTCGATGCGCACGGCCCCGAGCGACGGCCCGGCGACCCGGACGGCCGTGGCCACGGCTTCGGGGATGTCGTAGGTGTCGACGAGCAGGGTGGTGCCCGGCCCCAAGGTGTCGACCTGGGCGCGGAAGGCGTCCTCCTCGGTGTCGTGCAACAGGGTGAACGCGTGGGCGGCGGTGCCCATCGTCGGGACGCCCCACGACCGGCCGGCCTCGAGGTTGCTCGTGGCACCGAAGCCCGCGATGTAGGCGGCCCGGGCCGCGGCCACGGCGCTGCGTTCGCCCGTCCGCCGTGAGCCCATCTCGGCGAGCGGGCGACCGTCTGCGGCCGAGACCATGCGCGCCGCCGCGCTGGCCACGGCCGAGTCGTAGTTGAAGACGCTCAGCGCCAGGGTCTCGAGCAGCACGGCCTCGGCGAACGTCGACTGGATGACCAGCAGCGGCGACCCCGGCAGGTAGACCTCGCCCTCGGCGTAACCCCAGATGTCGCCCGAGAACCGGTAGTCGGCCAGCCAGTCGGCGGTCGTCGCGTCCACGACCCCCGCCTCGCGCAGCCAGGCCACCTCGTCGTCGCCGAAACGGAAGTCGGCGAGCAGCTCGAGGAACCGACCGGTGCCCGCGACGATGCCGTAGCGCCGCCCCTCGGGCAGGCGTCGCGCGAACACCTCGAACACGCTGTCGCGGTGGGCCGTGCCCGCCTTGAGGGCGGCCTCCACCATGGTGAGCTCATACCGGTCGGTCAACAGCGCGCTGGTCACCCCGCCAGCCTAGGCTCGCCCGGTCGTCGAGGGGGTCGCGGCTCGCGCCGGGTAGGCTTCGTGGTCGTGACGGACGCACCCATCGGAGTCTTCGACAGCGGCGTCGGCGGGCTGACCGTGTCGAGGGCGATCATCGACCAGCTGCCCCACGAGTCGATCCGGTACGTCGGCGACACGGCCCATTCGCCGTACGGGCCGAAGCCGATCGCCCAGGTGCGCGGCTACGCCCTCGCCGTGATGGACGACCTCGTCGCCCAGGGCGTCAAGTTGCTGGTCATCGCCTGCAACACCGCCTCGTCCGCGGTGCTGCGCGACGCCCGGGAGCGGTACACGATCGGCGCGGGCATCCCCGTCGTCGAGGTGATCCAGCCCGCCGTGCGCGCGGCGGTGCAGCAGACGCGCAACGGCCGCATCGGCGTCATCGGCACCGAGGGCACGATCAACTCGCGTGCCTACGAGGACGCGTTCGCGGCGGCCGCGGGTCTCGAGCTGATCACGCAGGCCTGTCCCCGCTTCGTCGAGTTCGTCGAGGCGGGCGACACGTCGAGCCCCGAGCTGCGGGCAGTCGCCGAGGGGTACCTCGCCCCGCTGCGCGACGCCGGCATCGACACCCTCGTCCTGGGCTGCACGCACTACCCCCTCATGTCGGCCGCCGTCCAGTACGTCGTGGGCCCCGACGTCCGTCTCGTGTCCAGCGCGGAAGAGACGGCAGCCGACGTCTACCGCACCCTCGTCCAGCACGGGCTCGAGCGCACCGACCGGGGCGAGCCGCACCACGAGTTCGAGGCGACCGGGCCCGACGAGAAGTCGTTCCTGCGCCTGGCCCGCCGGTTCCTGGGTCCCGAGGTCTCGCGCGTCGGGCACCTCGAGACGGGGGCGATCGAGTTGCCCCCGGGCCGCCGCACCGTCGAGCGGACCTGACCCGCGCCTCCTGCGCCCGTGGGGTCGACGACCCCGCCCGCCACCGTCCATCCCCAGCCGAGAGAAGGCACCATGACCGACACCACGAGCACGACCGTCCGCGCCGACGGGCGCAGCACGACCGACCTGCGCCCCGTCACGATCGAGACCGGGTGGAGCGCCCACGCCGAGGGCAGCGCCCTCATCACCTTCGGTGGCACGAAGGTGCTCTGCACGGCGTCCTTCACGAACGGCGTGCCCCGCTGGCTGACCGGCAAGGGCAAGGGCTGGGTCACGGCCGAGTACGCGATGCTGCCCCGGGCCACCAACTCGCGCAACGACCGCGAGAGCGTCAAGGGCAAGATCGGCGGTCGCACGCACGAGATCTCGCGCCTGATCGGCCGCAGCCTCCGCGCCGTGGTCGACACCAAGGCCCTCGGAGAGAACACGATCGTCCTCGACTGCGACGTCCTGCAGGCGGACGGCGGCACCCGCACCGCCGCCATCACGGGTGCCTACGTCGCCCTCGCCCAGGCGATCGAGTGGGGGCGCGAGAAGAAGTTCGTCGGGCAGAAGGCCACGCCCCTGACCGACAGCGTCTCCGCCGTCTCGGTGGGCATCATCGACGGCGAGCCGATGCTCGACCTCGCCTACGTCGAGGACGTCCGGGCCGAGACCGACATGAACGTCGTCGTCACGGGCAGCGGATCGTTCGTCGAGGTGCAGGGCACGGCCGAGGGCGCGCCGTTCGACCGTCGCGAGCTCGACTCGTTGCTCGACCTCGCCGTCGCCGGCGCCGTCGACCTGAGCCGCTTCCAGCGCGAGGCCCTCGGCCGATGACCCGTGTCGTCATCGCCACGCACAACCAGGGCAAGGTGGCCGAGCTCCGGCTGCTGCTCGCCGAGACGGCGCCGGGCGTCGAGCTGGTCGCCTACGACGGCCCCGAGCCGGTCGAGGACGGCGACAGCTTCGCGGCCAACGCCCTGATCAAGGCGCGTGCGGCAGCACGTCACACCGGGCTGCCCGCCCTCGCCGACGACAGCGGGATCTCGGCGGCGGCCCTGGGCGGGGCTCCCGGCATCCACTCGGCGCGCTACGCCGGCACTCGCGACGCGGACGACAACATCGACAAGCTGCTGACCGAGCTCGCCGGTGCCGACGACCGCTCGGCCTGGTTCTCGTGCGCCGCCGCCCTCGTCGTGCCGCCGGCAGTCGGCGCCGAGGGGCCCGACGGGCCGCCCGAGGCGAGCACGTGGGTCGAGCACGTCGAGTACGGCGAATGGCACGGCGAGGTGCTGGAGGCGCGGGTCGGCTCGAACGGGCACGGTTACGACCCCGTGTTCCGCCCCGAAGGCGAGAGCCGCAGCTCGGCCGAGCTCACCGCGGACGAGAAGAACGCCGTGAGCCATCGCTCCCGGGCGTTCCGGGCGATCGCGCCCCGGGTGGCCGCGCTCGCGGACTGAGCCGCGCGCGCCTCCTCGGGGCCCTCGGCCATCGGCCGACGGGCGACTGGGTGCCCGCGGTGGTCAGGCGTCGTGCGGCGCGGACGACACCTGCGGCGTCTCGACCTCGCCCGAGGCCTCGGCTTTCTTGGCCTGGTGCACCCCGTGGAAGTAGTGGATCGCGATGGGGATCACCGTCGCCAGCACGGCCCCGAGCAGGATGAGGTCGATGTACGAGCTGACGAAGTCCGCGACGGGCGGGATGTGCCCGATGCCGAAGCCCGCCAACGTGATGCCCATGCCCCAGACGACGGCGCCGACGGCGTTGAACAGCGAGTACCGCCGGTAGCTCATGTGGCCGACTCCGGCCATGATCGGCGCGAAGGTGCGGATCACCGGGACGAACCGGGCGATGATGACGGCCATCGGGCCGAACCGCTCGAAGAAGGCGTTCGTGCGGTTGACGTTCGCGACGCTGAACAGCCCGCTCTCCTTCCGCTCGAAGATGCGGGGGCCGACCTTGTGGCCGATGAGGTAGCCGAGCTCGCCGCCGGCGAACGCGGCGATGCTGATGAAGATCGCGATCAGCCAGATCGGCAGGCCGAGGGCGCCGGGGTTCGTCGCGGCGAGGATGCCCGTGATGATCAACAGCGTGTCACCCGGGAACAGGAAGCCGATCAGCAGGCCCGTCTCGGCGAAGACGAGCAGGCAGACGCCGAGCACGGCCCACGGTCCGAAGGACGTGAGCAGGTACTCGGGGTTCAACCAGGGGATGGAGACGAGGGGCAGCATCGGGTGTTCTCCGGTCGTGGTGGCCGGCCTGCCGGTCTCGCTCAGGGTACCCGTGCGGGTGGAGGGACGTGAACCCTGGCGGGAGGGAGCACGTCGAAGTCGTCATCTGTGCGGGAGAAGGGACGTGAACCCTGGCGGGAGGGGGCACGTCGTCACGGCGCTCTGTGTGCGGGAGAAGGGACTTGAACCCTCACGCTCGAAAGCACAGGAACCTAAATCCTGCGTGTCTGCCAATTCCACCACTCCCGCGGCAGCACCGAGTGTACCGACGGCGACCCTCGGCGGGAACGGGGACGAGGAGGCGCTAGCGCTGCGAGCGCGGCACGTGCGGTGAGTAGCGGGGCACGTAGCGCACGAGGATCGCCGCACCCACGAGGCCGAGGACGCCCATCACCCCGCTGGCGAGCGAGATCGACACGACCGCGGTCACCCCGGAGATGAGCAGGGGCGCCGCAGCGCTGCCCGCGTCGCCGGTGAAGCGCCAGGCGCCGAGGAAGGGGGCGGGGTCGCCTTTGTCGGCCAGGTCGGCACCGAGCGTCATGAGGATCCCGCTGCCGACGCCGTTGGCCAGGGACATCAGGATCGCGACGGCGACGAACCATCCGACCCTCGCGTCGAGGTCGTGCGTGACCGACAGGGCGAGGTACGAGAGTCCGAGGCCCACCATGCAGGGGACGGCGCTCCAGAGGCGCCCGAAGCGGTCCATGATCTGTCCGCTCGTGTAGAAGAGCGCGAAGTCCACGGCGCCGGCGATGCCGATGATGATCGCGGTCTCGGACGCCCCGAGGCCGATGCTGACGGCCCAGAGGGGCAGCATGACCTGGCGACCGGAACGCATGGCGCCGATCAGGGCCGCCCCGCTGCCGAGCTTCAGCAGCACGCCTCGATGACGCCAGAGGGTCGCGAAGAGGCCGTGTGCCTCCCGGGCGACGAGGTCGGCGCCGTCCTCCGTGCCGCTGCCGGGCCGGACGCCGAAAGCAGCCGACGGGTCGCGCAGGACGAGCAGCGCGATCGCCGCGCCCAGGCAGCCGACGATGTGGACGACGAACGCCGATTGCACGGACCCGGTCAACTCGATGACCCCGGCCGAGAGGAACGGGCCGACGAAGTAGCCGAGTCGGAAGACTCCGCCGAGGCTCGAGAGCGCCCTGGCGCGGATCTCGACGGGCACGAAGCTGGTCATGAAGGCGTGCCGTGCGAGGGCGAAGACCGCGGTCGCGAGGCCGATCACCAGCACGCCGACGGCGAGGACGATCTCGTTCGGCGCCAGCAGACAGGTGACGAGTCCGCCGATGCTCACGAGCGAGGCACCGATCATCGCGGTGCGCTCGCCGATGCGGCTGACGAGCCATCCGCTCGGGATGTCGCCGATCAGCTCGCCGACGAGGATGAGCGCGGCGACGAAGCCGGCGAAGGGGAGCGAGGCACCGAGCTCGCTCGCCACGACGGGGATGATCGGGATGATGGCCCCCTCGCCGATGGCGAAGAGCGCCGCGGGCAGGAACGCCGCGAAGGCCACCGACCGCATGCTGAAGGCGGGGGAGGAGGAAGACATGTCGCTCGCCACCCTAGGCCCGCTGCGTACACTTGTCGGATGAAGGTCTTGGCAGCGATGAGTGGTGGAGTCGACTCGGCGGTGGCCGCGGCGAGGGCGGTCGAGGCGGGCCACGACGTGGTGGGCGTGCACCTGGCGCTCAGCCGGATGCCGGGGACGCTCCGCACGGGCAGCCGTGGCTGCTGCACCATCGAGGACTCGATGGACGCCCAGCGCGCCGCCAACAAGATCGGCATCCCCTACTACGTGTGGGACTTCTCCGAGCGCTTCAAGCTCGACGTCGTCGACGACTTCGTCGCCGAGTACACCGCAGGCCGCACGCCCAACCCCTGCATGCGCTGCAACGAGCGCATCAAGTTCGCCGCCCTGCTCGAGAAGGCGCTCGCGCTCGGCTTCGACGCGGTCTGCACGGGTCACTACGCGACCATCGTCACCGACGACCGGGGCAACCGAGAGCTGCACCGCGCCTCCGCCTGGGCGAAGGACCAGTCGTACGTGCTGGGCGTGCTCACCGCCGAGCAGCTCGCGCACTCGATGTTCCCGCTCGGGGCGACGCCCTCCAAGGCCGAGGTGCGGGCCGAGGCCGCCGAGCGCGGCTTCAGCGTGGCGTCCAAGCCCGACAGCCACGACATCTGCTTCATCCCCGACGGCGACACCCGCGGGTGGCTCGCCGAGCGGGTCGGTGCCGAGACGGGTGAGATCCTCGATCGCAGCGGTGCCGTGGTCGGGTCGCACGAAGGGGCGCACGCCTTCACGGTCGGCCAGCGGAAGGGCCTCAACATCGGCTTCCCGTCCGACGACGGGAAGCCGCGCTTCGTGCTCGAGGTGCGACCGGTCGACAACACGGTCGTCGTCGGACCGAAGGAGGCCCTCGACATCGCCGAGATCGCCGGCGGCTCGTACACCTGGGCCGGGCTCGCCCCGGTCGACCCGACGGTCGCGTTCGACTGCGACGTGCAGATCCGTGCCCACGCCGACCCCGTACCCGCGGTCGCGCGGGTGTCGGAGGTCGAGGGTAAGAAAGAACTCGTGATCACACCTCGCGAACCCCTCAACGGCGTCGCCCCCGGGCAGACCGCCGTCGTCTACGTCGGCACCCGCGTCCTCGGTCAGTGCACGATCGACCGCACGGTCAGCGCCGTGCCCGTGCCCGCAGTCGTCACCGTCTGAGGCGACCACGATGAGCGAGACCGGCGACGACGCCTCCGCCTCCGGGCCCGCGGTCGAGACCGACGGCGTCCCCGACGACCTGTCCCAGGCGCGAGACGAGGCCGAACGTCTGACGACCCGCATCCTCGAGCTGCGTGACCAGTACTACGAGGGCAACGGCTCGACCGTCTCCGACGCCGACTACGACGGCCTCGTGCGACGCCTCGACTCCCTCGAGCGGGCTCACCCCGAGCTGCAGAAGCCCGACAGCCCCACGCAGACGGTCGGTGGCCGGGCCGAGACCACGCAGTTCGCCCCGGTCGAGCACGCCGAGCGCATGCTCAGCCTCGACAACGTGTTCAGCGACGACGAGCTCGCCGAGTGGGCGGGCAAGGTCCAGCGCGACGCCGGGACCGAACGCGTGCGGTTCCTCACCGAACTGAAGATCGACGGCCTGGCGATCAACCTGCGGTACGAGGACGGCGTGCTCGTCACCGCCGCCACCCGTGGCGACGGCGTCGTCGGCGAGGACGTGACCGGCAACGTGCTCGCCATGGGCACGATCCCCGAACGGCTCGAGGGCACCGGCCACCCGCCGCTGGTCGAGGTGCGAGGCGAGATCTTCTTCCCGGTCAGCGAGTTCGACGAACTCAACGCCCAGCAGCGCGAGGCGGGAGAACGCGTCTTCGCGAACCCCCGCAACGCCGCCGCCGGCTCGCTGCGTCAGAAAGAAGAGGGCAAGAGCCCCGAGAAGCGCGAGTTGATGCACGCACGCCTGCGCCGCCTGCGGATGCTCGTGCACGGCATCGGCGCGTGGCCGGTCCGCGAACTCGAGCGGGCGACCGAGGTCCGGTCGCAATCCGAGGTCTACGACCTGCTGGGTGGGTGGGGCCTGCCCATCTCGACCCACTACCGCGTCTTCGACACCGTCGACGAGGTCGAGGCCTTCATCCACGACTACGGGGTGCGGCGCTCGTCGGTCGAGCACCAGATCGACGGCATCGTCGTCAAGGTCGACGACCTCGCCCTGCACGAAGAGCTCGGGGCCACGAGCCGGGCTCCCCGGTGGGCGACGGCGTTCAAGTACCCGCCCGAAGAGGTCAACACGACGCTGCTCGACATCGTCGTCAGCGTCGGACGCACGGGCCGAGCGACGCCGTTCGCCGTCATGGACAAGGTCGAGGTCGCCGGCAGCGAGGTGCGCCAGGCGACCCTGCACAACCAGCAGGTCGTCAAGGCGAAGGGCGTGCTGATCGGCGACACCGTCGTGCTGCGCAAGGCGGGCGACGTCATCCCCGAGGTGCTCGGCCCGGTCATCGAGCTGCGCGACGGCACCGAACGCGAGTTCGTCATGCCCGTCGACTGCCCCGAGTGCGGCACCCCGCTCAAGCCCGCCAAAGAGGGCGACATCGACCTGCGCTGTCCCAACGCCGAGAGCTGCCCTGCCCAGGTCCGCGGACGCGTCGAGCACATCGCGTCCCGCGGCTCGCTCGACGTCGAAGGCCTCGGCGAGGTCGCGGCGGCCGCGCTGACGCAGCCCGTCGAGCCGGCCACGCCGCCCCTGCGCACCGAGGCCGGCCTCTTCAGCCTGACGATGGCCGACATCTTCCCCGTACGGGTCGTCGTCCGCGACACCGAGACCGGCATGCAGAAGCTCGAGGCCGACGGGCAGCCGAAACTCGTCACCCCGTTCCGCCGGAAGCGCGCCAAGCGCGACGGCGCCTTCGACCCCTCGGCCACCGAGTTCTCGGGTGACGAGACCTCGGTGCCGTCCAAGACGGCGATCGAGATGCTCGCGAACCTCGAGAAGGCGAAGACCAGCCCGCTGTGGCGGTTCCTGGTCGGTCTGAGCATCCGACACGTCGGGCCGGTCGCGGCCCGGGCGCTGGCCAACCACTTCGGCTCGCTCGACGCCATCCGAGCCGCCTCGCGGGACGAGCTCGCGGCCGTCGACGGCGTGGGCGGCATCATCGCCGATGCGCTGCTCGCCTGGTTCGACGTCGACTGGCACGTCGAGATCATCGATCGGTGGACGGCGGCGGGAGTGCAGTTCGCCACACCCGGTCATCCCGGACCGGGTGCCGCCGAGGCGGCGGGTGGCGTGCTCTCGGGCGTGACGGTCGTGGCGACCGGGAGCCTCGAGGGGTTCACGCGCGAGGGCGCACTCGAGGCCATCGTCGAGGCCGGCGGCAAGGCGGCGAGCAGCGTCAGCAAGAAGACGGACTTCGTCGCGGCCGGACCCGGCGCCGGATCGAAGTTGACGAAGGCCGAGCAACTCGGGGTACGGATCATCGACGCGGAGCAATTCGCTGTCCTCCTTAAGGAGGGCCCGGCGGCTCTCGTTGTCCCCCAGGTGGGGGACGAGGAGGCGCCGGAATCATGATTTCCCTGGTCAGGGGCACTTTCGTTTCCTAGGATGTGAGGACGTGTCGCTCTCCAGCAGTAGGGAGCCGGGGTACAGGCACGTGACTAGGGGGAAGACCCGACGTGCTGTTCCTCGCTGCAGCAATGCTTTCTGCCTCGGTGCACCTCGCCGGGGTGGCCGACGCTCCGACCGTGCCGTCGGCGACCGACGTGACGCTCGACCGCCCGGCCACCGGGCCACTCGTCGGGGCGTCGCCGGGCAACGTCCCGGGGGTCGCACCGGTACGGGACGGTCGTGCCGTGCCCGAGCTCGACGGCTGCCGGGAGGTCGAGGCGACCGCCTTCTCGGCCGAGGCCTGCCTCGACCAGCTGGCCCGTGCCTCCTCGGCCGGGGTCGAGCGCTTCGCCGACACCCTCGACGCCGACGGTGACGACGCGACGGCGCTGACGGCGGCGCTCGGTGAGCAGGTCGCACCCGAGGTCACGGCCGCCTGGTGGTCCGGGCTGGGCGACGGTCGGCAGGCGGTCCTCGCGCGCAGCGTGCCGGGCGTCGTCGGCAACCTCGAGGGCGTCCCGTACTCGGTGCGCGACACCGCCAACCGGCAGCTCCTGCGGTACGCGACGGTCGCCGTCTCGCAGCGGATCGGTTCGGACGACGAGGAGCCGGGTGACGCCCGTCGTCTGGCCATGCTCCAGCAGGTGCGGGCGACGCTCGACGGGGCGACGAACGACGTCCCCTTCGCCGGGGCGGCCGACCGACACCTCGTGGCGCTCGATACGGTCCTGCCCGGACGCGCGGCCGTCACCGTCGGCGACCTCGACACCGCCGACGACGTCAGCGTGCTCGTCCCCGGCATGCTGTTCACGGTGTCGGACCAGCTCGTGGACTGGACCAACACCGCCGGCGCCCTCCACGACGAGCAGGCCACCTGGGCGACGTTGCTGGGCCGCGGTGGCCCCGGCCCCGTGCCGACCGTCGCCGTCGTGGCCTGGATGGGCTACCAGACGCCCGACCTGACCAACTTCTACGACCTCGGCCTCGCTCGGCAGGGTGCGTCCCACCTCGTGGACGCGCTCGACGGGCTCGACGCGGCCCGGGCGGACGACGAGCCGCGGGTGTCGGTCATGGCGCACTCGTACGGCTCGACGACGGCGACGATCGCCCTGTCGTCCGGACGCGTGTCGGTCGACTCGCTGGTGCTGCTCGGATCGCCCGGCAGCGTCGTCTCCGACGCCGGGGAGCTCGCGGTCCGCGGTCACGACGTGTACGCCGCCGCCGGCAGCTTCGATCCCGTGGCAGGGAGCGGCTTCTTCGGGGCCGACCCGGCGACGGGCGCCTTCGGCGCCGTCGTGCTGCACCTGAGCGGTGGAGCCGACGCGGTGACGGGACACGCCCTGGCCTCCGCCCTCGGCCACAACGACTACTTCCGGGCCGGCACCGAGTCGATGCGCAGCCTGGCCCTCATCGGGCTCGGGCACGGCGCACTCGTCGACGGTCGCACCGGCCAACCGGGCGAGGGCGGTCCGGAGGCGCCCGCCCTCACGCTCGTGCGGCCGCAGGACGTCTACTTCCGCGACTGAGGGTCCGACGCCGCGACCCACCACGACCCCGCGCGTCGGTGCCGCCCCGTAGAATCGTGCGGTACCGCCGCCGCGGTACCCCCGCACGACCACGTGAGAGAGAAGCATGTCCGAAATCACGCGCGAGCAGGTGCAGCACCTCGCCGGTCTCGCCCGCATCGCCCTCACCGAGGCCGAGATCGACACGATGACCGCGGAACTCGGCCACATCGTCGACAGCGTCGCCAAGGTCCGAGAGGTCGCGACCGACGACGTCCCGGCGACCAGCCACCCGATCCCGCTCGAGAACGTGTTCCGGCCCGACGTCGTGGGCCAGACGCTCACGGCCGAGCAGGCCCTGTCCGGCGCCCCCGACCACGACGGCTCGCGCTTCCGGGTGAGCGCGATCCTGGGAGAAGAGCAGTAGCCATGACCGACACCACCTCGCTCGTCCACCTGTCCGCCGCCGAGCTGTCGACCCGCCTCGCCGCCGGCGACGTGTCGTCGGTCGACGTCACGCGCGCCCACCTCGACCGCATCGAGGCGGTCGACGGGGACGTCCACGCCTTCCTGCACGTCAGCACGGCCGCACTCGACACGGCGGCCGACGTCGACCGCCGCCGCGCCGCGGGCGAGGCCCTCGGCCCGCTCGCCGGCGTCCCGATCGCCATCAAGGACGTCCTCTGCACGATCGACATGCCGTCGACCTCCGGCAGCAAGATCCTCGAGGGTTGGGTGCCGCCGTACGACGCCACCGTCGTCGCCAAGCTGCGCGCGGCCGACCTCGTCCCCCTCGGCAAGACCAACATGGACGAGTTCGCGATGGGCTCGTCGACCGAGTTCTCGGCCTACGGACCCACGCACAACCCCTGGTCGCTCGACCGCATCCCCGGTGGCTCGGGTGGCGGCTCTGCGGCCGCCGTCGCCGCCTTCGAGGCGCCCCTCGCCCTGGGCAGCGACACCGGCGGGTCCATCCGCCAGCCCGGTGCCGTCACCGGCACCGTCGGGGTCAAGCCGACCTACGGGTCGGTCAGCCGCTACGGCGCGATCGCCCTGGCCAGCTCGCTCGACCAGGTCGGCCCGGTCAGTCGCACGGTGCTCGACAGTGCCATGCTGCACGACGTCATCACCGGGCACGACCCCCGCGACTCCACCTCGCTGCGCGACGCCTGGCCCTCGTTCACCGAGGCGGCCCGCACCGGTCTCGCCGGCGGGGCCCTGCAGGGCGTCCGCATCGGAGTCGTCCGCGAGCTGAACGGCGAGGGCTTCCAGGCCGGCGTCAAGGCCCGCTTCGCCGAGGCCCTCGACCTCATGAGCGCGGCCGGTGCCGAGATCGTCGAGATCTCGGCCCCGAGCTTCGAGCACGCGATCAGCGCCTACTACCTGATCCTGCCGGCCGAGGCGTCGAGCAACCTCGCCAAGTTCGACTCGGTGCGCTTCGGCCTGCGGGTCGTCCCCGAGGGAGGCGGCACCGTCGAGGACGTCATGGCCGCCACCCGCGAGGCCGGCTTCGGCCCCGAGGTGAAGCGCCGCATCATCCTCGGCACCTACGCGCTGAGCGCGGGCTACTACGACGCCTACTACGGCAGCGCGCAGAAGGTGCGCACCCTCGTGCAGCGCGACTTCGCGGCGGCGTTCGACCAGGTCGACGTCCTCGTCTCGCCGTCGGCGCCCACCACGGCGTTCCGGCTCGGCGAGAAGATCGACGATCCGCTGGCCATGTACCTCAACGACATCACGACGATCCCGGCCAACCTGGCCGGCATCCCCGGCATCACGGTGCCGATGGGCCTGGCCGCCGAGGACGGGCTGCCGACGGGGTTGCAGTTCATGGCCCCCGCGCGCGGCGACGCCCGCCTCTACACCTACGGTGCCGCCCTCGAGCAGCTGCTCGAGCAGGGCTGGGGCCACACGCTCATCTCGCGCGCGCCCGACCTGAGCGCGACCGAGCAGACCGCCGCCACCGAGGGAGTCATCTGATGGCCAAGGCAGACCTGATGGACTACGAGAAGGCCCTCGAGCAGTTCGAGGTCGTCCTCGGCTTCGAGGTCCACGTCGAGCTCGCGACCAAGACCAAGATGTTCTCGGACGCCCCGAACTTCTTCGGTGGCGAGCCCAACACGAACGTCACCCCGGTCGACCTGGGTCTGCCCGGGTCGCTGCCGGTGGTCAACGAGCAGGCCGTGCGCTACTCGATCAGCCTCGGCTTGGCCCTGGGCTGCTCGATCGCCGAGAGCTCGCGCTTCGCCCGCAAGAACTACTTCTACCCCGACAACCCCAAGAACTACCAGGTCAGCCAGTTCGACGAACCCATCGCGTTCGAGGGCGAGGTCGAGGTCGAGCTGCCGGACGGGACCGTCTTCGCGATCCCGATCGAGCGCGCCCACATGGAAGAGGACGCCGGCAAGCTGACGCACGTCGGCGGGTCGACCGGTCGCATCCAGGGCGCCGAGTACTCCCTCGTCGACTACAACCGCGCCGGGATCCCGCTCGTCGAGATCGTCACCAAGCCGATCATCGGCGCGGGCGCCAAGGGCCCCGAGCTGGGTGCGGCCTACGTGTCGACCATCCGTGACATCGTGCGGGCCCTCGGCGTCAGCGAGGCCCGCATGGAGCGCGGCAACCTGCGCTGCGACGCGAACGTCTCCCTGCGTCCGCACGGGCAGGAGAAGCTCGGCACCCGCACCGAGACCAAGAACGTCAACTCGTTCCGTTCGGTCGAGCGCGCGGTCCGCTACGAGATCCAGCGTCAGGCCGCGATCCTCGCCGCGGGCGGCACCATCACGCAAGAGACGCGCCACTGGCACGAAGACACCGGTCGCACCTCGGCGGGCCGCCCCAAGAGCGACGCCGACGACTACCGGTACTTCCCCGAGCCCGACCTGCTGCCCGTCGTCCCTCCTCGCGAGCTCGTCGAAGAACTGCGTCTGGCCCTTCCCGAGGCGCCGGTCGCCCAGCGTCGCCGGCTCAAGTCCGAGTGGGGGTTCGCCGACCTCGAGTTCCAGGACGTCGTGAACTCCGGCCTGCTCACCGAGCTCGTCGAGACCGTCGCCGCGGGTGCCTCACCCCAGGCCGCACGCAAGTGGTGGACCGGCGAGATCGCCCGCCTCGCCAACGCGCAGGGTGTCGAGGCCTCGAGCCTCGTGTCGCCCCTGCACGTCAGCGAACTCATCGCGCTCGTCGAGAGCGGCGAGCTGACCGACCGACTGGCCCGTCAGGTGCTCGAGGGCGTCGTCGCCGGCGAGGGCAGCCCGTCCGAGGTCGTCGAGGCCCGCGGGCTGAAGGTCGTCTCGGACGACGGCGCGCTCATCGCCGCCATCGACGAGGCCCTGGCCGGTCAGCCCGACGTGCTGGCGAAGATCCGCGACGGCAAGGTCCAGGCCGCCGGTGCCGTCATCGGCGCCGTCATGAAGGCCATGAAGGGGCAGGCGGACGCCGCGCGCGTCCGCGAGCTGGTGCTCGAGCGGGCGCAGGCCTGATCGACGTGACCACGGCCGCGGCAGGGAGCGGCGCACGATGAACCTCGTCGCGCGTCTGCGCCCCGCCGTGCCCGTGGCCGTCGCCCTCGTCGGCGTGCTCGTGACGCTCGCGGTGGCCTCGCGCGTCCTGCCCGGCCGGGTCGTGATGGTCCACCTCAGCGAGACGGGTGGGTCGGCGTTCGCGGCGAGCCGTGACGACCTCGTCCTCCTCGGCGCCGTGCTCGTGGTCGGCATCGTCGTGACCTGGTCGGTGTCGGCTCTGTTCCTCGCGGTCACGCCCGCCCGCCACGTGCTCGTCCCGCACGCCGCCTTCTGGAAGAACCCGGCCAACCGGGCCGAGATGAGGCGCCGGTATCAGCGCTACCTCGCGGTGGCGACCAGCGCCTCCCTGTGGTTCGTCGCGGCGCTGTTCGTCCTGGCCCTCGTCTCGCAGGGCGGGCCCCTCGCGGCCTGGTGGCTGCCCGCGGCCGTGTCGGCCGCGTTCGTGCTCTTCGTCCTGGGTGGTCTGACCTGGGTGTTCACGGTCGGCTTCACGCCGACCCCGGCGGGCGTCGCGGTCCGCACGGCCGCATCCGACCGCGAGGCGCGGGTCGCGTCGTCACCGTCCTCCACCCGCGTCGCGCTCCCGAAGCCCGACGCGTCGGCGGCGCGTCCGCCGAAGGTGAGCCAGCGCCCGACCGAGGCGACTCCACGGAGCGGCACCGCGCCTCCTGCTCCGTCCCCCCGGCCGGGCCGCACGTCCGGGCGTCCCGAGACCGCACCCGCCGACGGCCCGCGAAAGGGCCCACCCCGCCCCTACCAACCCCGACCACGCTCCGGAGGCCCCCGTGGATGACGACCGGTACGGTGCCGACGTGCTCGCCGGCGACTGGAAGCGCTCGACGAAGTCGGCGCCGACGCCGACCGACGCGGTCCGCGACCTCGTGGTGGAAGAGGTCCGGTCGGGCTTCACGGGCGCGATCGTCCGCGTCGAGGCCGGCACCGTCGAGCTCGAGGACTGGAAGGGCCGGGTGCGGGCCTTCCCGATGTCGGGCTCGTTCTCGATCGACGGCGCCCCCGTCGCGCTGCGGGTGCCGCGGGCGGCGCCTCAGGGTCGGGCGCGCACGGCGTCCGGCTCGTTCGCCGTCGAGGGGGCCAAGGCCCGGGTCGCCCGTCAGAGTCGCATCTTCGTCGAGGGGCGGCACGACGCCGAGCTGGTCGAGAAGGTCTGGGGCTCCGACCTGCGGGTCGAGGGCGTCGTCGTCGAGTACCTCGAGGGCGTCGACCACCTGGCCGACGTGCTCCGCGACTTCCGGCCGGGGCCCGAGCGACGCGTCGGCGTGCTCGTCGACCACCTGGTGCCGGGCTCGAAAGAGAGCCGGGTCGCCGAGGGCATCGCCCGCAGTCCGCTCGGCCGCCACGTGTTGGTGGTCGGGCACCCGTTCGTCGACGTCTGGCAGGCCGTCAAGCCCGGGCGGCTCGGTGTCGAGGCCTGGCCGGTCGTGCCCCGATCCGTCGAGTGGAAGCACGGCGTGTGCGAGGCCATGGGCTGGCCGCACGAGGACCAGGCGGACATCGCGCGGGCCTGGCAGCACATCCTGTCGCGCGTGCGGAGCTATGCCGACCTCGAGCCGTCGGTGCTCGGCCGGGTCGAGGAACTCATCGACTTCGTCACGTCGGGCTGAGTCCCGGCGTCGACGAGGGTGACGCGGCCCGAGTCGTGCACCGCCGTCGGCTCCGCGGGCTGCTCGGACACCTCGATCCCCGGGAATCGCCCGGGCGTGTCGGCGTCCCGGCCGCTTTTCGCCCTAGATTCGAGGCATGGCCGAGCAGATCGAGGGAAGCGTGAGCTCTGCCGTCGACGCCTGGCTGCGCTGGCTGCCCCGGTGGCACATCGGCACCGCCCGCGGTCGCACGCGACCGTGTCGGGTGTGCCTCGGCTCGCCCGTCGCCACCGCCGCCGGGTTCGACCACGACGTGCCGCACGCCGTGCAGCACGCGCTGCTGAACCGGATGCGGCAGATCGTCGACGACGACGTCGACGAGTACACGGCCCGCAACCTCCCGCTCGTCACGCGCGAGCTGCGACTCGCCGAGGCCCAGGAGGCGCGGGGGTACCGACCCGAGCAGGGTCTCGACCCCGAGTTCCAGGGTCTCGATCTCGACCCCGAACCCGAACCGGGCCAGCCGTTCCTCTTCACGCTCGCCGGGCTCGCGGGGATGCCGGCGGACGCCGGCATCATCCCGCCCGACCCGACCGTCGTGGGCGGGTCCACGGACTCCACGTCCGAGGCCGACGTCGCTGCCGCGCCGTTCGACCCCGACGACCTCGACGGCTGGCTGCTGCCCCCCGATTCGGCGATGCCGACCGACGCGCCCCTGCTCGACGATCCTCGTCCGGCCGCCGGATCGGAACACCGACCGGGTCCGGCCCCGCGACCCGAGCCCGAGCCCGAGTACTCGGACGAGGCCAAGGCCGCACTGCGACACGAGATCACCCTGGCGGGCGACCACGCCGAGTCCGTCGGCACGAGCCTGTGCCTGGCCCTGGTGCAGCACCGTCCGCGCATCGCCGAGGCCATCGACCGCCTCGTGGCCCCCCAGGTCGACGAACTGCTGGCAGAGTTGTCGCGCGCACTCGAGCAGCCGCGGTCGCGCTGAACCCGAGCGACCCGGTCCGCGGCGCGTGCCGACGTCACGAGAGGACACCGAGATGACCCGCCCCAGCCCGACCTCGTCCCCGACGACCCGGCGGCGGGAGGTCGGCCCGGCCTGGTGGCCGATCGTCGTCGACCTCGTCGCGGTCCTGGCCTTCGTCGTCATCGGCCGTCGCAGCCACGCCGAAGGTCTCGACCTGCCCGGCCTGCTCGGCACGCTGTGGCCGTTCGTGGTCGGCTCGGTCGTCGGCTGGGCGAGCGTGACCGGCGTCCGCTGGCCGCTGTCGGCCGTCCGCTCGGGAGCGGTCGTCTGGGTCTCCACCGCCGTGATCGGCGTGCTGCTCCGTGTGGTGAGCGGTCAGGGTGTGCAGGTCAGCTTCGTCGTCGTGACCGTCGTCGTGCTCGGCGTGTTCGTCGTGGGGTGGCGAGCGGTCGCCGCCCTCGTCCGCGGCTGACGCGGGGACCTCAGACGACGCGGACCGAGCGGGCCTCGATGCCCACGTTGCCCCGGCCGTCGAGCGCGTAGACGTAGATCTTCCACACCCCGGGGCGGGACGGGGCCTGCACCGTCATGGTCCCCGGTCCCGTGGTGGTCGCCGGCAACGGCCGGAGGGACTCGTCCCCGTCGACGTACCGGCTCGTGGCGTAGACCCGGTAGGTCACGGGGTCGCCGTCGGGGTCGGTCACCGAGGTCGTCAGCGTGACGGGTGTGCCCGGGCGCACTCCCGAGGCCGGGGACAGCGTCATGGAGCGCACGACGGGCGACGTGTTGGTGGGCGCCTCCCCGCCGTAGGCGCGTTGGACCGCGAAGTACGACAGCCGACGGAGACCGTCGGTCCGGAGGTTCAACCAGACGCCGGGCTCGTCGTTCTCGAGGCCGTAGTTGAAGACGGTGGCCCCGAGGGCGACGCCGGGATGGGACAGGACGGCCTGCCACGCGGCGGTGTAGGCCCGGGCCTTGGCCTCGTCGCCGGGTTCGAGCGGGATGCCGTTCGCGTCGTCGGGGACCTCCCACGAGCCGGCCGGACCGGTCTCGGTCACCAGGTAGGGCTTGGTGTACCCGCCGGAGATCCACCCGTCCTCGAGGTACCCGACACCGCCGTACGAGTTGACCGAGTAGAAGTCGAGCGACGGAGCGTGCTCCTCGTAGTACGAGAGGGCGCCGATCCAGGCGTCGGTCGAGGTGACGGGGTGGCCCGGGTCGATCGAGTGGATCGTCCGGGCGACCTCGTCGACGAAGCGGGCGTAGGCGACCCGTTGGGTCTCGCCCTGCCCCAGCATCACCTCGTTGCCCACGTCCCAGGCCAGGAGGCTCGGCCGATCCCGGTAGGCGGCCACGGTCGAGCGGATGCTCGCCAGGGTGGCCGTCTTGTAGGCGGTGTCGCCGACGTAGTCGACGCCGTGGTCGAGCCACAGGCCGGCGACGACATGGAGACCGGACGCCGACGCGGCGTCGAAGAGGCGCCCCGAGCCCGTGTCGGTGCCCCAGGTGCGGACCGTGTTGGCGCCCATCGAGGCGATGTCGGGGAAGTGGGTGGCCGCCTCGGCGGCCGGGGCGCCGTAGGTGACCCCCTCGACCGTGAAGGGCCGCCCGTCGACCTCGAGGTGCCACGAGCCGGCACCACCGGCGAGTCGGACGCCCGGGGTGGCGGACGACGACCCGGTCCGGGACCCACGCACCGTCAGTTCGGACAGCGAGTACCCCGTGCCCGTGGCCGAGACCGTCGCGAGCACCCGGACGTGCCTCCCCGTCCCGGCCACGTCGTACGTGTCCGTGCCGCCGTCACCCCGGGTCGTCGACGCCAGCGTGCGCCAGGTCTTGCCGGTCGACGCGATCTGGACCTCGTAGGCCGTCGCCGGGGCGTCACCCCACCGCAGCGAGACCTGCGACACATCGACCTGCGGTCCGATGCTGACCTGCAACCACTGCGAGCCCGCCCGCGCGCTCCTCCAACCCGCCCGCCCGTCGCCGTCCACCGCGGCCGCTGCCGGGGTGGACCGTGAGGCGACCGAGGAGGCCCCCGCACTGCGTCCCTGCGAGAGGACGGCGTCCGAGGCCCGCGCCGCGACGGGGGCCTGGGCCGTCACGAGGGCCGCGACCAGGCCGGCCGTCACCATCGTGGCGATCGCGAGTCGGCCCGCGCTCGCGCGCCTAGCACCCTGCATGACCGCCCCCTCCGTCGCCGTCGGGCCCACGGTACGGAACGGACCCGAACCGGGTCAACGCCTCGAAAGGGGGGAGGCGCGGGTCAGCCGCGTCGTTTGGCGCTGTTGTCGAGACTGGGCTCGTCGGTGAGGACGAGGCCGGACGAGCTGTTCGACGAGGCCGTCAGCTCGGTGAGCCAGTCACGGTTGATCGACGGCACCCGGCCGCCGGAGTACTTGAAGTAGAGCGGGATGCCGGCGTCCAGCCAGATGCTGCTGCGACCGTCACCGACCTTCTGCGTGTCGCGCCACGAGAAGAAGAACGACTCGCGGCGACGCAGCTTGGTGGCGATGACGATCTGGAGGTGTTCGAGCACGCGGTCCTCGAACTCGACCTCGATGCCCGAGGTTCCGTAGATGAGCGATCCCATTGGGGTCCTGTTTCGTGAGTGTGTCCGGCGTCGGAAACCAAGCCGACACAGGTCAATGTAGCAAGCGATGCGGTGATCCCCGTCAGGCGCAGCCCACCCGGGCGTTGTGGGCGGACGCGCAGGCTGCCCCGCCATACTCGGGGCTGCCGATCCGTTGCGCCCCCGAGCGCCCGACCGACCACCTGGGACCCATGACCTCGACAGCCCTCGTCCTCCGCGCCTCCTCGTCCTCGAGCCAGGACGTCGTCGCCGACCTCGACGGCCTCGTCGGGTTCGCCGCCCGCGTCATCGACGCCCTCGGCGAGTGGGGCGTCGCCCTGCTGACCTTCGTCGAGACCGTGTTCCCGCCGATCCCCAGCGAGGTCATCCTGCCGCTGGCCGGGTTCCTGGCCGGCGCCGGGTCGATGAACATCGTGCTGTTGATCGCGCTGAGCACCCTCGGCGCCTACCTGGGCGCCCTGGTCCTCTACGGGCTCGGGGCCGGTCTCGGCCTCGACCGCAGCATCCGGTGGCTGGCCAAGCTGCCGCTGGTCGACCGCCACGACTTCGAGAAGGCGGCCGGCTGGTTCGAGCGCCACGGGCGGTCCGCGGTGTTCTTCGGCCGGTTCATCCCGGGCGTGCGCAGCCTCATCTCGCTTCCCGCCGGTGCCGAGCGCATGCCCCTGCTGGTCTTCTCGGTCTTCACGATCGTGGGCAGCGGCCTCTGGAACGGGCTGTTGATCGGGTTGGGCGCCGCCCTCGGCACCCAGTACGAGCTCATCGACCGGTACGCGAAGTACCTGGACTACGTCGTGTACGCCGCCATCGCGGGCGTCGTGGTGTTCCTCGTCGTCCGGTCGGTGCGCCGCCGTCGAGCCGGCGTCGACGACGCGTCGCGTGACGCCGTCGATCAGGACGTTCGCGGCTGACGTTCCGTGGCCGTCCAGGCGGCGGGCCGGGACGATCCGTACCGTGGTGGGCAGACCGACGTCGCGCCCCGCGCGCGGCACCGAGCACACGATCCGACAGGACACCACCATGGGATTCCTCGACCGCCTCCTCGGCCGCGAGCCGCAGCAGGGCCAGCCGCAGCAGCCCTCCGCTCCGCAGGGCTACCGGTACGGGCAGCAGAGCTACGAGCAGCCCGCCGCCCCGCAGCAGGGGTACGACCAGCAGGGGTACGGCCAGCAGGGCTACGGCCAGCAGCCGCCGGTCCCGGCCTCGTCGGCCGGCACCGGCCCGGCCCGCAGTGACGACGAGATCGCCGTCGAGCGGTACCGCTATCTGCTGAAGACCGCCCCGCCCGAGACCATCGAGCAGGTGCACGCCGAGGCGTTCGCGAAGCTCAGCCCCGAACAACGCCGTCTCGTCTTCGACCAGCTGACGGCCGAGTCGAGCCCCGGCGAGGCACCGCGCGGCGACGACGCCGGCTCGCTCGCCCAGGCCGCCACCCGGTCCGAACTGCGACGACCCGGGACCCTCGAGCGCACCCTCGGCGGCGGCACGGACGGACGGCAGCAGGTCGGGCCGAACGGCCAGCCCCTCCGTCAGGGCCCCGGCATGGGTTCGATCATCGGCGGGTCGATCCTGGGCACGGTGGCCGGTTACGTCATCGGGTCGACCTTGATGAGCGCGTTCCTGCCCGACGCCGGGGCGACGGCGGACGGAGGCGCGGGTGACGACGCCGGCGGCGACCAGGGCTCCGAGGGCGACGGCGGCGCGGACGGCGGTGCCGACGCCGGCACCGAGACGGCGAGCGACGGCGGCGGCGACTTCGGGGGAGGGGACTTCGGCGGAGGCTTCGACATCTGACACCTGGGCATCACCCCCGGGACGGACCTCCGGTCGCGGACTAGCGTCGGGGGTCCGTCCACGATCCGCCTATAGGCCCGAGGGGGCACCATGACCAGCACGAGAACCGCCGTCGTCACCGGAGGGTCCGCGGGACTCGGCCGGGCCACCGTCCGAGAGCTCGCCGCGCGCGGATGGGACGTCGCGATCCTCGCTCGGGGACAGGACGGCCTCGACGGGGCCGTCCGGGACGTCGAGGCCGCCGGTCGCCGCGCGCTGGGCATCTCGACCGACGTGGCCGATCGCGCCCAGGTCGAGTCGGCCGCCGATCGCGTCGAGGCCGAGCTCGGGCCGATCGACCTCTGGGTCAACGACGCCATGGTCGGTGTGTTCGGCGAGTTCCTCGAGACGGACCCCGACGACTTCGAGCGGGCCACGGCCGTCAACTACTTCGGCTTCGTCAACGGCACTCGTGCGGCCCTGTCACGCATGGTGCCCCGCGACCGCGGGCAGGTCATCCAGGTGGGATCGGCGCTCGCCCACCGAGGCATCCCGCTCCAGGCCTCGTACTGCGGCGCGAAGCACGCCGTCCAGGGCTTCACCGAGTCGGTGACGACCGAGTTGATCCACAACAAGAGCTCGGTGCGGATCAGCACGGTCGACATGCCGGCCCTCAACACCATCCAGTTCAACTGGGTGCGCTCGACCCTGCCCGAGCACCCACAGCCCGTGCCGCCCATCTTCGAACCCGAGGTCGGGGCCCGGGCGATCGCCGACGTCGCCGACAAGCCGCGTCGCCGGACCTGGCTCGGCGAGCCCACCGTCATGACGGTGCTCGGCAACCGGTTCGTCGCGAACTTCCTCGACGTCTACCTCGCCAAGAGCGGGTACTCCGGCCAGCAGGCTCCCGACAAGAACGAGCCCATGCTGCCCGACAACCTCTACGAGCCCACGGCCGGTGACCACGGGGCTCGCGGCATCTTCAGCGACCGCGCGCGCACCACGAGTCCGCAGGTCTGGTACACCCGCAACCGCGCCCTGACCGTGGGGGCCGTGGTGGGGGCGTCCGCGGCCGCCACCGCCGCCGTGGTGGGTCGGGTGACCCGCGGGCGTCGGGCATGAGCGCCGCGCCCGAGGTGGACGCGGTCGTCGTCGGTGCGGGGCCCAACGGTCTCGCGGCGGCCGTGGTGCTCGCTCGGGCCGGTCTCCGCGTCGAGGTCGTCGAACGGGCCGATACGATCGGTGGGGGAGCGCGCACCCAGGAGGCGACCCTGCCGGGCTTCCGCCACGACATCTGTTCGGCCGTGCACCCCATGGCCCTCGCGTCGGGGTTCTTCCAGCGGTTCCAACTCGACCGCCGGATCGAGCTGACGGTCCCCGACATCTCGTACGCCCACCCGCTCGACGGCGGACGTGCCGGCATCGCCTACCGTGACCTCGACCGGACGGCGGACGGACTCGGTGCCGACGGGGCCGCCTGGGCGCGCCTCCTCCGGGGTCTGGTCGAGACCGAGCCCCGCATGGCGAAGTTCACGATGCGCGAGCTCGTCCGGGTGCCGGACGACCCGGTGACCCTCGCGCGCTTCGGTCTGGCCGCCCTGTCACAGAGCGGCCCCTGGTGGAACGCCGGGTTCTCGGGTGACGAGGCCCCTGCCATGCTCGCCGGGGTGATGGCCCACGCGATCCGCCCGATGCCGAGCCTGTCGACCTCGGCCGCCGGGCTCGTCCTGGCCGTGCACGCGCACGCCCGGGGCTGGCCGGTGCCGACCGGTGGCAGCCAGTCGATCGTCGACGCGATGGCCGACGACGTCCTGGCCCACGGAGGCACCATCACGACGGGCGTGGACGTCACGTCGATCGACGAGCTGCCGAGGGCGAAGGCCACGATCTTCGACACGAGCGCCCGTGCCCTGGCCGACATCGCGGGCAGTCGTCTGCCCGACCGGTACGAGCGCGCCCTGCGGCGCTTCCGGTACGGGAACGCGGCGGCCAAGGTCGACTTCGCGCTGTCGGGGCCGGTGCCCTGGGCGAACGACGAGGCCCGGCGCAGCCCCACGCTGCACCTCGGAGGGACGCGGGCCGAGATCGCCTCGGGCGAGCACGACGTCGCCTCGGGTCGACACGCCCGCACGCCGTACGTCCTGGTGGCCCAGGCGGGCGTGGTCGACGGCACGCGCGCCCCCGACGGTCAGCAGGCCCTGTGGGCGTACACGCACGTGCCGCGCGGGTCCACGGTCGACCAGACCGAGACCGTCATCGCCGGCATCGAGCGCTTCGCGCCGGGGTTCCGTGACACGATCCTGGCCACGAACAGCCGGACGGCGGTCGACCTCGAAGCGCACGACCCCAACTACATCGGCGGCGACATCGCCGCCGGGGCCCCGAGCGTCTGGCAGCTGGCGGCACGGCCGACGCTGTCGACCGAACCGTGGCGCACGCCGACGCCTGGCCTCTACCTGTGCTCGTCCTCGACCCCGCCGGGCCCCTCGGTGCACGGACTGGGTGGCGCCTACGCCGCGCGCAGCGCCCTGAAGCACGAGTTCGGCATCGACCGGCTGCCGTACCTCGGCGTCGACTCCTGATCGCGTCGACTCCCGACGGGGGAGGTGCCCGACGCCCGATCTGATCCACGGCGGCAGGGGCGCGTCAACGGGGTGCGCGGCGCGCGGGGACCATGCCAGGATCGACGGATGAGCACCACGCACCGCTTCATCGAGGCCTCACCCCACGACGTCTTCGATGTGCTGAGCGACGGGTGGCTCTTCACGAGCTGGGTCGTCGGGTCGGCGCGCATCCGCGAGGTCGAACTGACCTGGCCGAGCGTCGAGGCCAGGGTCCACCACTCGTTCGGGGTCTGGCCGTTGGTCATCGACGACGTGACGACCATCCTCGAATGGGACCCTCCGGTCAGGGCCGTGTTCCACGCCAGGGGCTGGCCGATGGGCGAGGCCCGGGTCGAGATCGACGTGCGCAACCGCATGGGCGGCTGCTTCGTCACGATGACCGAGTACGCCGTCGCGGGCCCCGGTCGGCTGGTGCCGAAGGCCCTGATGGACCCGCCGCTGCACTGGCGCAACAGAGAAGCGCTGCAGCGACTGGCCTGGTTGGCCGAGGGTCGCATGACGGATCGCGTCTCGCCCAGCTGAGCCGCGCCTCCTGAGCCGCGGCCGCGGGTGGACCGACCCGCACCTGCCGACCGTCGTCCGGTCGAGGAGGCGCGGGTCCGGTCTCAGCGCTCGGCCAGCGAGTCGCGTACCTTGCGGCGCAACACCTTGCCGATGAGCGACCGGGGGAGGTCGTCGACGACGACGATGCGCCGCGGCACCTTGTACGGCGTGAGGTGCTTGCGCGCGAACGAGCGCAGGGCCGCGACGTCGACGTGGGCGCCCGGCTTCACGACGATCGCGGCGGCCACCTGTTCGCCGCCGGGGGTGGGCAGACCCACGACCGCGGCTTCGGCGACGCCCTCGAACCGGGTCAGGACCTCTTCGACCTCGGACGGCGAGACGTTGAAGCCGCCGGTGATGATGAGCTCCTTGATGCGGTCGACGATGCGGACGAACCCGTCGTCGTCGATGGTGACGATGTCCCCGGTGCGGAACCAGTCGCCGTCGACGAAGACCTCGCCCGATTCTTTCGGCTTGCGGTAGTACCCGCTGAAGACCTGCGGGCCACGGACGATCAGCTCGCCGCGTTCACCGGCCGCCACGTCGACCGTGGGGTTCTCGGGGTCGACGACGCGCACCTCGGTGCCCGGCAGGGGCAGACCGACCGTGCCGGCGCGGCGCGTCGGACCGACGGGGTTGGCCATGAGGACGGGCGAGCACTCGGAGAGCCCGTAGCCCTCGACCAACCAGCCGCCGGACTCGGCCTCCCACGGCTCGACGACGTCGGCCGAGAGCGGCATGGCCCCCGAGATCGCGACGTCGACGCCCTTCAGCGAGACGCCGGCGTCGTCGGCGGCCTTCTGCAGACGGGCGTAGATCGGGGGGACCGCGGGCAGGAAGGTCGGCGGGTGCTTCTTCATGACCTTGAGCACCAGCGCCGGGTCGAAGGCCGGGAAGAGCACGAGTCGGGCGCCCATGCTCATCGCGAAGGTGAGGCAGAGCGTCAGGCCGTACGCGTGGAACATCGGCAGCACCGCGTAGACGACGCAGGTGCCGCGCTCGATCGTCGGCACCCAGGCCTGGGCCTGCGCGGCGTTCGACAGGAGGTTGTGGTGCGTCAGCTGGGCACCCTTGGGCGCGCCCGTGGTGCCGCTCGTGTACTGGATGACCGCCAGGTCGTCGGTGGCCGGTCGCGGGTGCCTCGCCTTGATGCGGGACGAGCCGACGACCTTCTCCCACGGCGTGGTGCCCGTCACGGTCGTCGTGAGGCGCTCACGGGACTGGCGGGCCTTCTTGATCGGCAGGGCCAGGGCCGCCCGCGTGGTGAACGGCATCGCCCGGGTGACGTCGACCGAGACGAGGTGATCGACGGCCACGTCGTCGGGGAAGGCCTGGATGGTCTCGACCACCTTGTTCCAGGCGATGGCCACCTTGGCGCCGTGGTCCTCGAACTGGTGACGCAGCTCGCGCGGCGTGTAGAGCGGGTTGTGCTCGACGACGATCGCGCCGAGGCGCAGCACCGCGTAGAACGCGACGACGTGCTGCGGACCGTTCGGCAACACGATCGCGACGGTGTCGCCGTGGCCGACCCCGAGCTTGCGCAGCCCCTCGGCCGCCCGCGCGATCTGGTCGACGAGCTCGGAATAGGTGGTCGTCGCCCCGAAGAACTCGAGCGCCACCGCCCTGGGGTACCGCGCCGCGGAGGCCTCGACCAGGTCGAGCAGCGAGCCGTCGACCGGTTCGAGGTCGTGCGGCACGCCGGGTGCGTAGGAGTCGAGCCAGGGACGAGCGCTGTCGGTGGTCACCGGGCCACTCTATCGACCGCCGGGCGTACCCCGTGGGCTCGGTGCCGGCTGGCAACCTGACCGCGGACGAGGAGGCGCGGCGCAGCATGGTCCTCGACATCACGAAGAGAGGAACGACACATCGTGAGCAAGGTCTGGTTCATCACCGGTGCATCCAAGGGCTTCGGCCGTGAGTGGGCCGAGGCGGCCCTCGAACGCGGCGACATGGTCGCGGGCACCGCACGGAAGATCGACGACGTCACACCCCTCGTGGACGCGTACGGCGACTCCTTCCTGCCCCTCCAGCTCGACGTCAACGACCGTGCGGCCGACGTCGCCGCGGTGCAGAAGGCCGCCGAGCACTTCGGACGGCTGGACGTCGTCGTGAACAACGCCGGCTTCGGCCACTTCGGCATGATCGAGGAGATCACCGAGGACGAGGCCCGTGCCCAGCTCGAGACGAACCTCTTCGGCGCCCTCTGGGTGTCACAGGCGGCGCTCCCGATCATGCGCGAGCAGGGCTCGGGTCACATCGTCCAGGTGTCGAGCATCGGCGGCATCAGCGCCTTCCCGACGGTCGGCATCTACCACGCCTCGAAATGGGGGCTCGAGGGCTTCAGCCAGTCGCTGGCCCAGGAGGTCGCGGGCTTCGGCATCAAGGTGACCCTCGTCGAGCCCGGCGGCTACTCGACCGACTGGTCGGGCCCCTCCGCCTCGCGCAGCGACGAACTCGAGGCCTACGCCGACGTCCGTGAGGCCGCGTCGAAGCGTCCCTCGGCCGCCGACCCCGGCGACCCCACGGCCACCCGTTCCGCGATCCTCACGGTCGTCGACGCCGACGAGCCGCCGCTGCGCGTCTTCTTCGGCAAGGCGCCGCTCGAGATCGCCACGAAGGACTACGAGTCGCGTCTGGCGACCTGGAACGAGTGGCAGCCCGTCTCGATCGAGGCCCACGGGAACTGAGACCCACCCCGAGTCGCACGCCGCGCCTCCTGCCCCTCCCCGGGACGCAGGAGGCGCGGCGTGCGTCCGCTGCGAGCGTCCAGCCACCGCGGCGCATGATCGAGGCATGCCCGCACTGACCGAACCCCTCCGCGCCCGCCTGCAGTACACCTTCAACGGTCAGTACACGGGCACGCCCGAGTGGGTCACCGACCTCGAGAATGGCGACGACGAGGGGTTCTTCCTGCCGGGCTCGGCGGTGTGGGCCGTGCACGGCGCCATGTCGACCATCCCCGCCGGCGTGCGGGCACTGCTCGTCCAGGCGCTGCACCCGGGGGCGCTCGCCGGCGTCCACGACCACTCGCGTTTCCGCGAGGACCCGCTCGGCCGTCTCGCCGGCACCATCCGCTGGATCTACACCGTCTCGTACGGCAGCCGCGAGGCCGCCACCCACGCGTCGAACTGGGTGTCACGCCTGCACACGAAGGTCGTCGGCACGTACGACGACCGGAACGGCGTGACCCACAACTACGCCGCCAACGACCCGGAGCTGCTCAGCTGGGTGCACATGGCCTTCGCCGACTCGTTCCTCGCCGCCTACCTCGAGTGGGGCCGAGAGCCGATCCCCGGGGGGCCCGACGCCTACGTCCGCGAGTGGGCGACGGCCGGCGAGCTGATGGGCGTGCCGAACCCGCCGCGCAGCGTCGCCGAGATGCAGTCACAGCTCATGGACTTCGACCGCCGGGGCGTGCTCGAGCGCACCGCGCGCACCGACGACGTCGTCAAATTCATCAAGCGACCGCCGCTCTTCCCCGCTCTCAAGGTCGGTTATCCCGTGCTCTTCAACGGCGCGGTGGGCACGCTGCAGCCGCGCTTCCGCGAGTTGCTCGGGCTGCGCGCGCCGCACGTCGGCCCGATCGGCATCCCGACCCGGGCGCCGGCGCAGGCCATGCTCGCGGGCGTCGGGGGAGTCCTCGGCAAGCGACCCGTCGCCGAGGAGCACGCCCTCGCCCGGCTCGACCGCCTCGGGTGGACGGCGGCCTGACGGACGACCCGGGGCAGCGGGACCGTGGCCCCACGGCCCCCTGACCGGGGAGGGCGGGCGCGGGCACGCGCTGACAGGATGAGCCGGTGACCGACAGCAGCCCCCTCGCGGACGTGACCGACGAGGGCGAGGGGACCCGCGCCTCCGGGATCCGCCGGAACCCCACGGGCCGGTGGCTGCTCGAGTTGCTCGCGATCGTCCTGGTCGGGCTGTTGCTGTCCTGGGGCGTGCGGACCTTCCTCGTGCGCAGCTTCTCCATCCCGTCGGGATCGATGGAACGGACGCTGATGATCGGCGACCGGATCATCGTCAACGAGCTGGCACCCGGACTCCTGCCGTTGCACCGCGGCGACATCGTCGTCTTCGAGGACCCGGGCGGGTGGCTCGGCTACGGCGACGACGCCGGTCAGGACCTCGTCAAGCGCGTCATCGGCCTGCCGGGCGACCACGTCAGCTGCTGCGACGCGGACGGCCACGTGCTCGTCAACGGCCTGGCCCTCGACGAGCCGTACCTCACGCTCGCCGACGGCGGACCCCGCGCCTCGGCGACCGACTTCGACGTGACCGTGCCCGAGGGGGCGCTCTGGGTGCTCGGCGACAACCGCGACCGGTCGGCGGACTCCCGCGCACACCAGACCGGGCCCTACGCGGGCTTCGTGCCCGTCGACGACGTGATCGGGCGGGCGTTCGTGGTCAGCTGGCCGGTCGACCGGTGGCGGGGCCTCTGACCACGCCGACCGGACACGCCGACCGGACCCGCAGACCGGACCCGCAGACCGGACACGCCGACCGGACCCGCCGACGGGGCCCCGTCGGCAGAACCCGCCCGGAGGGTCAGCCCGCGGCGATGAGCCGGTCGCGCACCTCGCGCCGCAGCACCTTGCCGATCAGCGACTTGGGCAACTCGTCGAGCCGGACGACCCGCCGCGGCACCTTGTAGGCCGCCAGCTGGCCGCGTGAGGCGTCGCGGATGGCCTCGGCGTCGAACGCGGCACCCGGCTCGAGCACGACGGCCGCCACCACGTCCTCGCCGCCGCCCGACCGGGGCAGGCCGACCACGGCCACCTCGGCCACGCCGGGGGCGTTGCGGACCGCCTCCTCGACCTCGGAGGGGGCGACGTTGAAGCCACCCGTGACGATGAGCTCCTTGATGCGGTCGACGATCGTGACGTACCCGTCGGCGCTCATCGTGACGATGTCGCCGGTACGGAACCAGCCGCCCTCGAGGAATGCCTCGGCGGTCTCGTCGGGTCGGTTCCAGTAGCCGCGGAACACCTGGGGGCCCCGCAGCAGCAGTTCTCCGGCGGCCCCGGCGACGACCGGGCGGCTCGGATCGGGGTCGTCGCGGTCGACGACCAGGGCCTCGGTCGACGGGAACGGCACGCCCACGGTGCCGACGCGACGGGTCGGGCCGATCGGGTTGCCGAGGGCGACGGGCGAGGTCTCGGTCAGTCCGAACCCCTCGACCAGCATGCCGCCCGTGACGCCCTCCCAGGCCTGGACGACGGCGCTCGGCAGGTTCATCGCGCCCGAGATCGCGAACCGTGCCGACGACAGGTCGACGCCGCGCTCGCGGGCCGCGTCGGCGAGGCGCTGGTAGATCGGCGGCACGGCCGGCAGGAAGGTCGGCGGGTGCTTCTTCGCGGCCTTCAGCACGAGGTCGACGTCGAACTTGGGGAAGAGGACGAGGCGCGCCCCGATGCTCATCGCGAACGTCAGGCAGAGCGTGAGGCCGTAGGCGTGGAAGAAGGGCAGCACGCCGTAGACCGTCTCGTCGCCGTCGACGAGGCCCGGCACCCAGGCGCGACCCTGCGCAGCGTTGCTGCGGAGGTTGCGGTGGGTGAGGATCGCGCCCTTGGGCGAGCCCGTGGTGCCGCTGGTGTACTGCAGCAGGGCGATGTCGTCGACGTCGGGTCGGGGGTGCTTCTTGCGCAGCGGACGGTTCGCGAGCAGCCCCTGCCAGGTGACGTCGCCCTCGGCTCCGTCGGTGAGGGCCGCGCGGCTCTTCTTCGCGGCGGGCACCGGCAGCTTGAGGGCGAGGCGCGTGCCGAGGGGCATGCCCTTCGTCACGTCGACCGAGACCACGGTCGAGAAGCCGATGTCGGCGGGCAGGGAGCGCAGTCGGTCGACCAACTTGTCCCAGGCGATGGCGATCGTGGCGCCGTGGTCCTCGAAGAGGTGGCGCAGCTCACGGTCGGTGTAGAGCGGGTTGTGCTCGACCACGACCGCGCCCAGGCGCAGCACCGCGTAGAACGCCACCACGTGCTGCGGGCTGTTCGGCAGGATCAGGGCGACCCGGTCGCCGCGACCCACGCCGAGCCTCCTGAGGCCCTCTGCCGCGCGGGCGACCTGGTCGCCCAGGTCGCGGTAGCTCGTCTCGCGGCCGAAGAACTCGAGGGCCGGCTTCTGCCGGTACGTCGACACGGCGTCGTCGATGAGGTCGACGAGGCTGCCCGTCACGGGCTCGATGTCGGCGGGGACGTCGGGGGCGTAGCTGTGCAGCCACGGGCGATCGATCGGGGCGGTCATGCCCCCACCTTGGCAGGGCCGGGTGATGAACCCCCGGGAGGCGCGGGTCGGGTCGCCGAGGACGCCCACCGGGTGGGCGGACGGCTCAGCGGGCGTCGCGACCGGTGAGGGCGAGCAGGCGGATGCGCAGCGGCGCGTCGTCGTCGACCGGGACGGGGGACGCGAACAGGCCCGAGGCCTCGAGGGCGTCCTTCTGCGGCGCGAACACGCCCCAGACGGCCTCGACGAGCGCGTCGTCCAGCTCTTCGTCGGTCCCCACGGCACGGGCGAGGTCCCAGGTGTGGATCGTCACGTCGGCGACCTGCTCGGCGAGGTACTCGTGGACGGGCACGACGTCGGCGCTCAACCGCACCTCGGCGTGGGGGTCGGCCGCGCTCCAGGCGGCGGTGGCGGCACCGGACCACCGGTGCCAGGCCTCGACGAGGTCGTCGCCGAGCGGCTCGATGGAGTTCTCCGCCTCGGAGGGGTCGCCGCCCTCGAGCAGCAGCGGCACCCACTGCTGCTCGCGCGTGACGTGACGCACGAGGTCGCGCACCTTCCACTCGGTGTCCGGGGTCGGGGCGTCCCAGTCGGCCACGGCCTCGACGCGACGGGCAAACTCGTCGTGGGCGGTCTTCTGCAGGGTGATCCAGTCGACGGTCATCGGGGAGTCCTCTCGGGGCGGGGCGGTGGCTCTCGGCGTCAACCGCGTGGGACGGCACGGTGTTCCCGAGGGCACTGCCCCGATGGTAGGACCGTCGGCTAGGGTCGTCGGCATGACCCTCGGCCTCTCGATGCTGGCGCCCCTCGCGGCGTTCGTCGAGGCCGTGCTCTCGTCCGGCGGGGCGCCGCTGTCCGCGGTCGTGCTCGTCGGCCTGCTCGGCGCCGCCACCGCGGTGGCCGCGCTCGGCGTCGCCCGCGTCGTGCTCACGCTCTGCGGGCTGGCCGGGGCGGTGCCCGAGGTGACGCTCCGTGAAGAAGCCGGCACGCGCCTCCTCGTGTGGCGACGCGACCCGGACGCCCGCGGGCACGTGCGGTCCCGGGCTCCCGGGCGGGCCGTCCCGGCCGCCTGAGCGCACCCGTGCCCGCGTCGACCCGACGCCCCTCGGCGGCCAGAAGACACCCACCGTCTCTCTGACCGAGGAGTCCGCATGGACCTGTCCACCTTCCCCCCGATCGCCGTCGTCCTCGGCGGTCTGCAGTCGCTCGTCACCACCCTCGGCGTGCTCGTCGAACCGGTGGCCGGGTCGTCCGCCGCCGCCCTCGGCGTCGTGCTGCTCACCCTGCTCGTCCGGCTCGTGCTCGTGCCCGTGGGCGTCTCGCAGGTGCGCGCCGAGGTCGCCCGTCGCCGCCTGGCCCCCGCGATCGCCGACCTGAACCGCCGGATCACCGACCCCGCGGCCCGCAGCAAGGCGCTGATGGCGCTGTACGCGTCCGAGAAGGCGTCCCCGCTGGCCGGCTGCCTGCCGACGCTCGCGCAGGCACCCGTGCTCACGGCGGTCTACTCGCTGTTCGCGCACTCCGAGATCGCCGGGCACGCCAACGCCCTCTTGACGCACACCCTCGGCGGAGCCGCCCTCGGCGCCAACCTGTTCGCGTCTCTCGCGGTGGGACTCCCGGCGATCTGGCCGTACCTGGTGCTGCTCGCGCTGCTCGCCGTCGTGGTCGAGACGAGCCGGCGTGCCACTCTGCGCTTCACCGGCGCGGTCACCGTCACGTCGGCCGCACCGGGGCAGGAGGCGCTCCCGGGCATGGCGGGCATGGTGCGCTGGCTGCCGTTCGTCAGCGTCTTGTTCGCGGCGTTCGCCCCGCTCGCGGCCGCCCTCTACCTCGTGACGAGCGCCGCCTGGACGCTGGGGGAGCGCGCCGTGCTGCGGCGCGTCCTCGCGGGATGACGCGGAAGGGCCCGCCCTCGCCGAGCGAGAGCGGGCCCTTCGTGGTGCCGGTGCCTACGCGGCGAGCGTGAACTGGATCTCGAGCGTGACGGTGACGTCGTTGCCCAGCGTGAAGCCGCCGGCCTCGAGGGCCGCGTTCCAGGTGACGCCGAACTCGGTGCGGTCGATCTTGGTGGTCGCCGAGAAGCCGAGCTTGGTCTGGCCGTAGCCGTCGACGACGAGGCCGCCGAACTCGCTCTTCAGGGTGACGGGCTTGGTGACGCCGCGGAGGGTCAGGTCGCCGTGCACGAGGAACGCGTCGTCGCCCTTCTCCTCGATGCTGGTCGACACGAAGGTCATCTTGGGGTGCTCTTCGGCGAGGAAGAAGTCACCGGTCTGCAGGTGGCCGTCGCGGTCCTTCTGGTTGGTGTTGACCGAGGCCACGTCGATCGAGGCGGTGACCTTCGAGGCGGTGTGGTCCTCGGCCGTGACCAGCGAGGCGTCGAAGGACTCGAACGAGCCCTTGACCTTGCTGATGGCCAGGTGGCGGACGCTGAACGAGACCTCGCTGTGGGTGGGGTCGAGGTTCCAGGTGCCGGCGGGGATCTTCTCTGCGGTGATGGTCATGGTGTTCTCCTGAATCTGTGAGGTCGAGGTCGATGACGTGTCATCGAAGCTGGTACGAGTATATGCAAGCGCATCCAGCGGGACAACATTCCCGGGGTGTCCGGACGATGTCGAGGGGATGTCCTGCGGACCGGCCCGGGTCGGGCCGGACGGGCGTCGGGCCGGACGGGCGTCAGGCCGGGCGGCGCTCGGGGGAGACCGTCTTGCCGGGGTCCTTCTCGGCGAGGTCGCCGAGCGCCTCGTCGATGCGGGCCATGACGTCGGCGGGCACCGTGACGCCCGCCGCCTTGACGTTGTCGGCCACCTGCTCGGGACGCGAGGCCCCGATGATCGCGGAGGCGACGTTGTCGTTCTGCAGCACCCACGCGATGGCCAGCTGGGCCATCGAGAGGCCGAGGTCGGCGGCGATCGGCTCGAGCTTCGCGACGCCGGTGAGCACCTCGTCGGTGAGGAAGCGCTTGATCGTGTCCGCGCCTCCCTTGTCGTCCGTCGCCCGGCTGCCCGCGGGCAGCTCGGCTCCGGGCTTGTACTTGCCGGTCAGGACGCCCTGGGCGACGGGCGACCAGACGATCTGGCCGAGGCCGTGCTGCTTGCTCGCCGGCACGACGTCGGACTCGATGACGCGCCAGAGCATCGAGTACTGGGGCTGGTTCGAGATCAGCTGCACGCCGTGCTTCACGGCGAGCTCGTGGCCCGCCCGGATCTGCTCGGCGGTCCACTCGCTGACGCCGATGTAGAGCGCCTTGCCGGCGCGGACCACGTCGGCGAACGCCTGCATGGTCTCTTCGAGCGGGGTCTCGTGGTCGTAGCGGTGGGCCTGGTAGAGGTCGACGTAGTCCGTGCCGAGGCGACGGAGCGATCCGTCGATCGACTCGAGCACGTGCTTGCGGCTGAGGCCGACGTCGTTGTGCCCGCGAGGGCCGGTGGGCCAGTAGACCTTCGTGAAGATCTCGAGTCCCTCGCGTCGCTCACTCTTGAGGGCGTCGCCGAGGACCTGTTCGGCCGCGGTGTTCGCGTACGCGTCGGCGGTGTCGAAGGTCGAGATGCCGGCGTCGAGGGCCGCACGGACGCACTGCGTCGCCACGTCGTTCTCGACCTGGGACGCGTGCGTCAGCCAGTTGCCGTAGGTGATCTCCGAGATCTTGAGTCCGCTGTCGCCGAGGTGTCTGAATTCCATGACCCCACGCTACGCGTCGCAGGGGACGCGGCGAAGGCCCGTGCGGTCGACTGAGGGGGCGTACAGTGACGATTCATCAGATCATGTCCCCCGGCTGGGGGACACGATCCGTCGGACGTCGCGGTCCCCTGCGGGATCGGACGTCCGAGGCTCCCGCTGCCCCGACCTGACTGGATCACCACCGTGACCTCCGCACCCGCCTTCGCGGCGCCCGGCCCCGTCCTGACGCCGACGCTGCCCGCGACGCCGACACCGTTCGTGCCGAACCGGGGCGGCCTGCCCTCCGTCCCGGGGGAGGACGTCTCGGCCGCCCTGCCGTGGACGGACTGGTCGAGCCTGCAGTGGGCCGGCACGGTGCTGCTGGCCGTGCTCGTCGCGCTGGTCCTGACCGTCACCGTCGGTCGCATCGTGCGCAGGCTCTACCTCGTCCGCGAGCAGGAGGAGCTCGGCCACGGCGACCTCGACGGCCCGGTGCTGCCCCCGGCGCACGCGTTCACGGCCCTGGTGCCCGCGCACGGGCCGGCCGGCCTGGCCGTGACGCTCGACCTGCTGGCCCGGCAGCGGCACCCCGACGTGCGCGTCCTCGTGGCCGTCGACGCGGACGACGCCCTGACCCTCGACGTCGCCGCCTCGGCCGTTCGGCGTCACCCGGAGCGGGTCCGGATCGTCAGGACCGGCCCGCTCGCCGGGCGGACGCCCGTGGCCGCCTCCTCCCTCGCGGACGAACTCGCCCCCGACGGTGACGGCATCGTCGGCGTCTTCTCCGCGGGCGACCGGCCGCACCCCCGCCTCTTCGCCCTGGTCGACTCGGTGCTGACCCGCACGGACGCCGACGCGGTCCAGCACGCCAGCCGCCCGGCGCTCGCGGCGACCCCCTGGTGGACGCCCCGGTCGACCGTCGACCGCTGGTGGTGGTCCCGGTCGGTGGTCCGCTCCCACGGTCGCGCCGGCTTCGTGCCGCTGTCGGACAGCACGCTCTTCGTGCGTCACGCGTGGCTCGCCTGGGCGGGGGGCTGGGACGCCTCCCGCGTCGAGGCGGGCCTGGCCCTCGGCGTGCGCATGACGGCGGCCGGTGCCCGGATCGTCATCGCGACCTCGGCCGAGGCGACCACGGTCGAGCGGTCGCCGGGTGGGCTCCGCGACCTGGCCCGTGCCCGGGCGACGTGGGTCCGCGGCTGCCTGCAGGTTCTGGGGCAGGGCGACTGGCGTCGGCTCCGGCCGGGCGCGCGGCGCCGCGCCCTCGGCGTCCTCACCGAGCCGCTGGTCGACGCCGCCGTGACGGTCCTCACGGCCACGACGGTCGCCTCGACGGTCCTGGTCGGTGCACCCGTCCTCGTCGTCGCGCTCGCGGCGCTCCCGGTGCTGCCCTGGATGCTCTCGCAGCTCCTCGACGTCGGGGCCACGACGGAGGCGGCTGCGGAACAGGGGCGGCGCGCGACGAGCCGGGAGCGCCTCCTGGTCGTCGTCGGTTCGGTGCCGGACCGGCTGGTCACCCTCTGCGCGGTCGTCACGGCGGTCGCGGCGGAACTCGCGATCGTCCGCCCGCGGGTCGTCGGCCCCTCGACGAGCGCCCCGGTCCTCGCCGGGCGACCCGTCGGGCTCGACGAATCCGCCGTCGGATGACCGGCAGATGTCGCCTGTCTGGCAGTTGGCCCAGATCTGCGTACCCCGACCAAACCGATCCGGCGACGTCCCCCGAACCGGTGTCATGCCCGAACCAGAGTCCCCCGTCCAGGGGGCACGTCCCGACCGTGCCGCCACGACGAACCCGACGCCACCCCTGCGCCTCGTCGCACGGGTGAAGGAGCTCGCGACGTTCGGCGCCGTGGGCGGGATCGCCTTCGTCGTCGACGTCGGCGTGTACAACCTGCTGCGCGCCACCCTGCTCGACGACAAGCCCATCGGGGCCAAGGTCGTCTCGGTGATCGTCGCGACGGCCGTCGCCTGGCTCGGCAACCGGTACCTGACCTTCCGGGAAGGACGCAACCAGGCCGTCGTCCGTGAGGCCGTCACCTTCGGCCTCGTCAACGTGGGCGGCTTGCTGATCGCCTCGGCCTGCCTCTTCGTCTCGCACTACCTGCTGGGCTTCACGAGCCAGCTCGCCGACAACGTCGCGGCCAACGGGGTCGGTCTCGTCCTCGGGACCGCCTTCCGCTACCTGGCCTACCGCCACCTCGTCTTCCGCGGCTCGCCCGCGGTCACCACCACGGCCGACACCCCCGACCCGTCGGCCGCGCTCGCCACCGTCATCAGCCCCCGGCCGACCGACGACCCCATCCCGAAGACCACCTCGCAGGCCCACCTGCACCCGACCCCCTGACTGGAGAGTGATCCTGTGTCGACTGACCCGACCCAGATCCCGACATCACATCTCGCAGCGGGCGAACCCGCCCCGTTGCTCACCCCGCAAGCCCCCGCCGACCCGTCGCAGTTCGTCCCGAACCGTGGCTCGACCGGTGCCGCCGACTCGATGATCGGCTTCCAGCTACCCGACTGGTCGCCCCTCGAGTGGATCGGCTACTCGTCGCTGATCGTCGTGACGATCCTGCTGACCGCGGTCGCCGTGTCGACCCTCTGGTGGATGCTGCACGCCTGGCGGTCGAAGGACAACCTCGACGACAGCCAGTTCAGCGAGAACCCCCTCGACGCCGCCCACTCGTTCACCCTGCTCGTGCCCGGCCGGCACGAGGAGGAGGTCATGGGCCAGACCCTCGACCGCCTCGCCCAGCAGGACCACCCCGATTTCGAGATCATCGCGATCGTCGGCCACGACGACCCCGGCACCGAGCGGGTCGCCCGTGAGGCGGCCGCCCGTCACCCCGAGCTGATCCGCGTGGTGGTCGACTCGAGCGTGCCGAAGAACAAGCCCAAGGCGCTGAACCTGGCCCTCCAGTCGTCGCGCGGCGAGATCGTCGGCGTGTTCGACGCCGAGGACGAGGTGCACCCCCGCCTCCTGACGCTCGTCGACTCCCGGTTCACCGAGACCGACGCCGACGTGGTGCAGGGCGGCGTTCAGCTGATGAACTTCCAGAGCAGCTGGTGGAGCCTGCGGAACGTGCTCGAGTACTACTTCTGGTTCCGGTCGCGCCTGCACTTCCACGCCAAGGAGAAGTTCATCCCGCTCGGCGGCAACACCGTCTTCGTGCGCAAGGACTGGCTCGACTGGTCCGAGGGCTGGGACGCCGAGTGCCTCGCCGAGGACTGCGAGCTCGGCGTCCGCCTCTCGAGCGCCGGGGCCAAGGTCGTCGTGGCCTACAGCCCCGAGGTCGTCACCCGCGAGGAGACCCCCGGCACCTTCGTGTCGCTGCTCAAGCAGCGCACCCGCTGGAACCAGGGCTTCATGCAGGTCTACGGCAAGGGCGAGTGGAAGAAGCTGCCCCGCCTGCGCCAGCGCCTCATGGCCCGCTACCTGCTGACCATGCCGTTCATCCAGGCCGCCACCGGTCTGCTCATCCCCGTCTCGATCGTCCTGATCCTGACCACGAAGGTGCCGACCGCCATCGCACTCGTGTCGTTCGTGCCCCTGGCGCCGACGCTCGTGCTGTTGGCCGTCGAGTTCACCGGCCTGCGCGAGTTCGGGCGGGTCTACGGCCAGAAGGTCCGGGCCCGGGACTACTTCCGCCTCGTCTGGGGACTGCTGCCGTACCAGATCTTCCTCGCGCTCGCCGCGGTCCGGGCGGTCTTCCGCCAGCTGCGCGGCCTCAACGCCTGGGAGAAGACCGAGCACACCGGCGCGCACCGCGACGAGGTCGCGACCGAACCGCAGGAGGCGCCCCGCGCCTCCTCGACGGAGCCCGCCCTGGCCATGACCGGAGGTGACCGATGACCAGCACGCTGAACCGCCCCCGCGCGGCCGACACCACGGTGTCGAACGGACCGGGAACACGCGTGGTCCCCACGAAGGACCCGCGGGGCGCCCGGCCCGCGTCGTGGTTGCGTCGACACGGCGCGAGCCTCGCCTGGCTGCTGCCCGTCTTCGCCATCGCCGCGGTCGTCATGGCCTTCAACATGGACGGCTCGCCGCAACGCATCGACGACGAGGGCACCTACGCCGCCCAGGCCTGGGCCATCCAGAACCTCGGCGAGATCACCCACTACACCTACTGGTACGACCACCCGCCGGTCGGTTGGCTGCAGATCTCGGCCTACACGGCCCTGACCGGCGCCTTCTCGCGGTACGACGTCGCCGTGCTCGCCGCTCGCGAGGCGATGCTGTTCTTCACGGTCGTCTCGGTGGCCCTCGTCTGGCTGCTCGGCCGCAAGCTCGGCCTCAGCCGTCCCGCGGCCGCCGTGGCCGGTCTCGTGTTCGCCGTGTCGCCGCTGGCCCTGCAGTTCCACCGCACGGTCTACCTCGACAACGTCGCCACCCCGTGGCTCCTGGCCGCGTTCGTCTTCGCCCTGAGCAAGCGCTACCAGCTCGCCGGCTTCGCGGCGGCGTCCCTCTCGTTCGGCATCGCGGTGCTCTCGAAGGAGACGTACCTGCTGGCGCTGCCCTTCCTGGCCTGGATCATGTGGCGCGGGGCCGACAAGTCGACCCGTCGGTACACGTTGTCGATCGCGGGCAGCCTGCTCGTGCTCGTCGGCCTCGGCTACGTCGCGCTCGCCGCGGTGAAGGGCGAGCTGCTGCCCGGTGCCGGCAGGGTGAGCCTGCTCGAGGGCATCCAGTTCCAGCTCGCGACCCGTGAGGCGAGCGGCTCGGTGTTCGACACCGGCAGCCTCTTCTTCGCGACCGTGTCGCAGTGGTGGCAGCTCGACCAGGTGCTCATCGTGCTCGGCACGCTGGCCTCGGTCGTCGCGGTCTTCGTCAAGAGGCTGCGCCCGCTCGGCGTGATGATGGTGTTCCTGATCGCCTTCATGTTCCGTCCCGGCGGCTACCTGCCGGTGCCCTACGTGATCATGCTGCTGCCGTTCGCGGCGCTGCTCGTCGCGGCCGTCACCGACCATGCGGTCCGGGCGTTCCGTGCCCGTCGGGCCGGCGCGCTCTCGACCGCGGCGTCCCGCACCGGTTCGGTGGCCTGGCTCGCCCTCACCCTCGCGGCCGTCGTGGCGATCGTCCCGCTCTGGGCCGTGCAGTTGCGCGGCTTCCTGGACAGCGACCTCGACGCGCCCATGCGCAACGCCGAGAGCTGGGTCGAGACGAACGTGCCGAAGGACAGCCGCCTGCTGGTCGACGACGCGGTCTGGGTCGACCTCGTCAAGGCCGGCTTCGCCCGCGACAACGTGATCTGGTTCTACAAGATCGACACCGACGGTGCCGTCCAGGCGCAGTCGCCGAACGGCTGGCGCGACTCGGACTACCTCTTCGAGACCGAGTCGGTCCGCACCTCGGGGCCGACCTCGCCCGAGATCCGCGAGGCCCTCGCGAACTCGACCGTGATCGCCTCGTTCGGCGACGGCGACCAGCAGGTCAACGTCCGGCAGATCGACAGCCAGGGGGCCGCGCAGGCGCAGACCGAGGCGGACGACGCCGCGTCGGCCCGTTCGCAGGCCGGTGCCGAACTCGCCCAGAACCCGAACCTGCAGATCTCGTCGACCCTGTCGACGGCGCTCTCGGACGGCCGCCTCGACCCGCGCGCGATCATCGTGCTCGGTCAGCTCGCCGCCCTCGGGCCGATCTCGGTCGCCGACCCCGCGGCCCTGCCGGGCGAACAGGACGCCCTGTTCCGGCAGTTCGACGTCACCCCGCAGGGTGGTCAGTCGGTCGACGAGGTGCAGACCACGCTCGAGGGCCTGGGCAGCGTCTACGTCCCCGAGTCGGTCGTCCCCTCGGGCGACGGACTGCGCGTCACCTTCTCGGCCGTCGCACCGACGGGCGTCCTCTCGAACTGATCGCCACGCCGGCGTCCGTCCTCCACGGGCGCCGGCACCTCCTCACCGCGTCCCACCCGTCCCGGGTGGGACACCCGACCGGAAAGGACCAGCCATCGTGGCTTCCCTCTCACGCACCACCACCGCACCCGCCGCCGTCACCGGCGTCCCGTCCCGACGCCGCCGTCTCGCGACGGTGCTCGCCCTCACCGCCGCCACCGGGGTCGCCCTCGCCGGCGCCCTCGTGGGCACGTCGCCCGCGCACGCCGCCGACGGGGACGGCTGGGTCCGCGTCGGCCACCTCTCGCCCGACACGAAGGCCGTCGACGTCACGCTGACCTCGCTCAAGGGAGGGCAGGTCGTCATGGACCTCGACGACGTCACCTACGGCCAGGTCAGCCCCTACCAGGCGCTGGCCGCGGGCACCTACGTGGTCTCGATGACGGCCGCGGACGCACCCACCAGTGCCAAGCCGGTCATCACGTCGAACATCACGGTCGACAGCGGCCAGCCGATCACCGCCGTCGCCTACGGCCCGAACGACGACCTGAAGACCCAGGTCTTCACGGACGACCTGACGGCCCCGGCCGACGGCCAGGCCAAGGTCCGCCTCGTGCAGGCCGCGAACGTCAGCAAGACCGTGACGGTCGCGACGAGCACGGGCACCACCATCGCCGAGGACGCGCCCTTCGGCAGCGCCAGCGGCTACGCGCAGGTCGCGGCCGGCCCCTGGACCCTCGACCTGACCGGCAAGAAGGTGACCGGCACGAGCGACGTCGACCTCGCGGCGGGCAGCATCAACACGCTGTTCGTGCTCGACAACTCGACCGGCGGTCTGACCGTCGTCCCGGTCGTCGACAGCGCGGCCACGGCGCAGGCGCCCGTCGGTGGCGTCCAGACCGGTGGCGGCTACCTCGCCGAGCACCCGCAGAAGAGCGAGACCAAGGGCCTCTGGGCCACCGTGCTCGGCTGGTTCGGGGCCTGACGCCCGGCACCACCCGACAGGACGAGGAGGCGCGGTGAGCGACCCGTCGCACCGCGCCTCCCCGGCCCCGATCGCGTCCAGAGCGTCGACCGGGTCGACCGACCGCAGCACCGAGCAGGAGAAGAGAACGACATGACGAAGAAGACGAAGGCGCTGCTCGCAGCGGCCGTCGTGGTGGCCCTCGCCATCACCGCCGGCATCGCCTCCCTCGTCGTCGGAGGGGCCGGCGGCCCGTCGACGGACCAGGCGGGCGCGGACGCGACCGGCACCCCCGGGACGGGTACGGCCACTCCTCAGGCCCGAACGGCCGCCGAGATCGGCAAGGACTTCCTCGACGGGTACGTCGACGACGACGGCCGCGTCGTGCGTCGCGACCAGGGCGACGACACCGTCAGCGAAGGGCAGGCCTACGGGATGCTCGTCGCCGTCGGAGTGGGCGACGAGGACCGTTTCGATGCGATCTGGGACTGGACGAAGAGCAATCTGGTGCGCCCGGACGGCCTGCTGGCCTGGCAGTGGAAGGACGGCGAGGTCGTCGACGACATGCCGGCCAGCGACGCCGACGTCGACGCGGCGCGGGCCCTCGTGCTCGCCGGCTCGACCTTCGACCGCTCCGACCTCACGACCGAGGGCGTCGACCTCGGCACCGACGTGCTCGACGAGATGACGGTCTCGACCGACGTCGGCCGCATCCTGCTGCCCGGACCGTGGGCGATGGGCTCCGGCCCGTGGTCGTACAACCCCTCGTACGCGTCGCCCGCCACCTTCGCGCAGCTCGGCGAGGCCAGCGGCGACCCCCGATGGGCCGAGCTCGAGACCGGCTCGCGAGCCGTGACCACGAACATCCTCGCCTCGACGGCCCTCCCGAGCGACTGGGCCCAGGTGCAGCAGGACGGCACGACGGTCCCGCTGCCGAGCGCCGACGGGTCGTCGGGCACCGTGCAGTACAGCTACGACGCCGGTCGGCTCGCCCTGCGCTACGCCGAGTCGTGCCAGCCCGAGGACGTGGCGCTCTCGGCGTCGATGGCCTCCGTGCTGCAGCGCTACGACGAGCTGCCCATGCAGCTCGACCTCGGCGGGCAGTCGGTCGGTTCGGACCAGAGCCCCCTCGCCTACGCCGCCCGTGCCGCCGCCGAGGCCAGCGACGGCCAGCACGAACGGGCGACGGCCGACCTGCGGACCGCCGACTCCCTGTCACAGTCGACGCCGACCTACTACGGCAGCGCCTGGGCGGCGCTCGCCGCCCTGCAACTCGAGGGTTCGAGTCTCGGCGCCTGCACCCCCCTGGTGGTGAACGGATGAGCCTCTCGACGTTCGTCGCCGGTCACCGCGCGGCGGTCCTCGCCGCGGTCGCCGCCGTCGTCCTCGTGGCCGGTGGCGTGACGGTGGCCGCGGTCGCCGCCCGGCCCGACGCGGATGCACCCGGCTCCGTCGCCACGGCCCCCGCCACCACCGGTGCGACGCCGGATGCGGCGAGCGGAGCGGCCGGTGCCTTCCAGGACCCGGCAGCCCCGTCGTACACCTCGCCCCCGGCCGACGCGACGCCGGTCCGCCTGCAGATCCCCTCGATCGGGGTCGACTCCGGCCTCGAAGACCTCGGCCTCGGCGCCAAGGGCGAGCTCGACCCTCCGAAGGAGTGGCTGTCGGCCGGGTGGTACCAGGACGGCGTCGTGCCCGGGGCGGTCGGGCCAGCCGTGATCGCCGGACACGTCGACTCGGGTGATGCCCCCGCGGTGTTCGTCGACCTCGCGAAGCTCGTGCCCGGCGACGAGGTGCAGGTGACGCTGTCGACCGGCTCGGTCGAGACCTTCCGCGTCACGGGCAGCGAGCGCACCCCGAAGGCGACGTTCCCGACGAGCGACGTCTACGGGGCCAGTCCGACCCCCGGCCTCCGGCTGATCACCTGCGACGGCACCTTCGACCGGTCGACCGGGCACTACGTCGACAACCTCATCGTGTTCGCGGACCTCGTGGCCTCGTGAGCTGACGCCCGACCGACGCCTCCGACACCCGATACACGACACCCGACACCCGACACCTCCGACTCCCACCCGACGGGAAAGGACCCCACCATGAACGACGCCCTCGTCATCATCCCGACCTTCAACGAGCGCGAGAACCTCGACTGGATCGTGGGGCGCACCCTCGCCTCCGGCGCCGCGGTCGACGTGCTCGTCGTCGACGACGGCTCGCCCGACGGCACCGGAGAGCTGGCCGACGCCTACGCCGACCGCGATCCCCGCGTGCACGTGATGCACCGCACCGAGAAGGCCGGCCTCGGCGCCGCCTACCTCGCCGGCTTCGCCTGGGGGCTGGAGCGAGGCTACGACGCCCTCGTCGAGATGGACGCCGACGGCTCGCACCACCCCGAGTACCTGCCCGGCATGCTCGAGCTGCTGCGCGAGAACGACCTCGTGCTCGGCTCACGGTGGGTGCCCGGCGGCGCCGTCGAGAACTGGCCCCTCCGCCGGGAGCTGCTCAGCCGTGGCGGCAGCTGGTACACGCGGGGAGCCCTGGGCATCCGCGTGGCCGACACGACCGGTGGGTTCCGGGTGTTCCGCTCGTCCGCGCTGCGCCGGATCGACCTCGACCGGGTCGAGTCGCGGGGGTACTGCTTCCAGGTCGACCTGCTCTGGCGCGCGCTGCAGGCGGGCCTGCGGGTCGTCGAGACTCCGATCACGTTCACCGAGCGCATCCACGGCGCCTCGAAGATGAGCGGCTCGATCGTCCGGGAGTCGCTGACCAAGGTGACCCTGTGGGGTCTGCGTCGACGGTCCCGCGCCGTCGTCGAGTTGGTCGTGCGACACCGTCGCCTGCCGAGCGTCCGCGCGACCTCGCACCGGGTCGGGCCCGTGCGTGGCGGCGTGTCGACGCGCTAGCAGGGAGGCGGCACGCGCGCGCCCGGGGTGGTCAGCCCCGGGCGCGCGTCATCTGTCGTGGCCCCGGTCGGGCCCGCGTCGGCCGTGCCCGCGTCAGCGGACGATCGCGACCGAGTGCGCCGGGAGCAGCAGGCTCGACCCCGCGGCGATCGAGGCGTCGCTGGCGAACAGGACGGTCTCGGCGCTCACCGCGACCCGCGCCTCCTGGTCGGCGAGGTTGATCGCGATCCTCAGGTCACCGCGCGTCAGCACGAGCCAGCGGGCGTCGCCGTCGTACTCGACGCCCGTCTCGCCGAAGCGGGGGTCGGTCAGGGCGGGCTCGCTGCGGCGCAGCGCCCCCAGACGGCGGTACGCGTCGAGCAGCACTGCGTGGCGGCCGGTCTCGAGCTCGGACCAGTCGAGCTTGCTGTCCTCGAACGTCGAGGGCGCCTGCGGGTCGGGCACGGACGACTCGTCCCAGCCCATCTTCGCGAACTCCTCGATGCGGCCCTTCGCCGTCGCCTCGCCGAGGTCGTGCTCGGGGTGCGAGGTGAAGAACTGCCACGGGGTCGAGGCGCCCCACTCCTCGCCCATGAAGAGCATCGGCGTGTACGGACCGGCCAGGGTCAGGGCCGCGGCGATGATCAGCTGCCCGTCGTCGAGCGTCGCGGCCAGGCGGTCGCCGATCGCCCGGTTGCCGATCTGGTCGTGGTTCTGGTTGGCCACGACGAGGCGCCAGGTCGGCATGTGCTCGGTGTCGACCGGGTACCCGTGCGTCGCCTCGCGGAACGACGACCAGGTGCCGTCGTGGAAGAAGCCCTTGGTCAGCACCTTGGCCAGGGCGCCGAGCGGCTCGAAGTCGGCGTAGTAGCCCGTCGTCTCGCCGGTCAGGGCGACGTGCACGGCGTGGTGGAAGTCGTCGCTCCACTGCGCGTCGAGGCCGTAGCCCTGGCGGTGGTCGGGGCCGAAGCCGCCGCCGTCGCGCGGCGTGACGAGGCGCGGGTCGTTCAGGTCGCTCTCGGCGATCAGCGAGAGCGGCCGACGCAGGTGGCTGCTGAGCGCGGCGGTCCGCTCGGCGAGCTCCTGCAGCAGGTGGACCTCGCTGTCGTCCTTGAGGGCGTGCACGGCGTCGAGGCGCAGGCCGTCGACGTGGTAGTCGTCGAGCCACATCGCCGTGTTGTCGAGGATGAACTCGCGCACCTCGTGGGCGCCGTCGTCGTCGAGGTTGACGTTGTCGCCCCAGGTGTTCGCGTGCTTGCTCGACAGGTACGGCCCGAACAGCGGCAGGTAGTTGCCCGACGGGCCGAGGTGGTTGTACACGACGTCCTGCACGACGCCGAGACCCGCCGCGTGCGCGGCGTCCACGAAGCGCTGGTACGCCTCGGGGCCGCCGTAGTTGTCGGTCACCGTGAACCAGTCCACGCCGTCGTAGCCCCAGTTCCAACGGCCGTTGACGCCGTTCACCGGCAGCAGTTCGACCAGGTCGACGCCGAGGTCGACCAGGTGGGGCAGCTTCTCGATCGCCGAGTCGAGCGTGCCCCCGGGCGTGAAGGTGCCGACGTGCAGCTCGTAGACGACCGAACCCGCCAGCTGGCGGCCGGTCCACGCGTCGTCGGTCCACGCGAAGGCGCCCGGGTCGTAGGTCTCGCTCAGGCCGTGCACGCCGTCGGGCTGGCGACGCGAGCGGGGGTCGGGCAGCGGCGTCTCGCCCTCGGGGGAGTCGCCGCCGTCGAGTACGAAGCCGTAGCGGTGCCCCGGGCCCCGGTCGAGGTCGGCGGGGGCGCGCCACCAGCCCGTGTCGGGCTCGGCGGACAGCGGCAGCAGCTCGCCGTCGAGGTGCAGGTGGACGGTGGTCGCTTTCGGGGCCCAGACGTCGTAGACGCTCATCGGTCTCCTCGGGTTCGGAAGGGGCGGGGGAGGGGGTCGAGAAGGCACGACATGCCGCTCACGTCGAGAGGTGAGCGGCATGTCGTGACGTCTCGCCCGGGGGCGACGGTAGTCGGGCGCGACGGGGCGCGACCCGACGGGGTCAGTCCTCTGCGGGGATCAGCAGGGCGACGGGGTACGTGTCGAGCACGTCGGCCAGTCGGACGCGACCGCCCTCGTGCCGACGGCCGGTGAGCACGTCGCGGTACGCGCCTCCTGCGGTCAGGACCACGGTGTCGTCCCAGCCGCCGGCCTGCTCGAGGGCCACGGGGAGGCGGGTCGCGATCGCGAGCGCCCCGCCGCGGTCCACGGCGACGGCCGACGCGGCCTGCTCGCCGAAGACCGGCAACGCGGCGTAGCGCGTGAACAGGTCGGGTCGGTCGCGGCGCAGCGTCAGGGCGTGGTGCGTCACCACGAGCTTGGCGGCACCGGTGTCGTCGATCGCGGGCGTCGCGCCGCCGCGGACCTCGTCCAGGAGGCGCCGGCGGAGGGCGAAGTCGACCTCGCGTCGGTTGTCGGGGTCGACGAGCGAGAAGTCCCACAGCTCGCCGCCCTGGTAGACGTCGGGGCTGCCGGGGCCGGTCAGCTGCATCAGCGCGACGCCGAGGGAGTTGCTGTAACCGGGTGCACGCAGCACGTCGACGATGCGCTCGACCTCGTGACGCACCTCGTCGTCGTCGAACGCGGAGTCGACGGCGGCGTGCATCCGCCCTTCGAAGGCCTCGGCCTCGTCGGTGCGGTCGGTCCACGTGGTCGACGTGCTCGCCTCGCGGGACGCCTTCTCGGCGTAGGCGTGCAGGCGCTCGCGCGACGCGGGCCACGAGCCGACGATCGTCTGCCAGAGGATGTTCTCGAACGGGCCGTCGCCGACCGGGGCCAGCTCGCGCAGGCGTTCGAGGGTCGCCGCCCACTCGGTGGCGACCTCGGCCAGCACCGAGACGCGGGCGCGCACGTCGGCGCTGCGCTTGGTGTCGTGCGTGGAGAGGGTCGTCATGCCGAAGGGACGCTCGGCGAGGCGGACCTGCTGACGCGCGTGGAACTCGTCCGGCGTGACGGAGAACTCGCTCGGATCGGCGCCCACCTCGGTCAGCGTGGCCAGTCGGCTGTAGCGGTAGAAGGCGGTGTCCTCCACGCCCTTGGCCATGACCATGCCGCTCGTCTGCTGGAAGCGCACGGAGGCGGGGTGCGACTCGTCGCGCAGCACGGCGACGACGCGTCCGACGGCGTCGGCCAGGTCGGGGCGGTGGGTCGTGGCGACCTCGGCGGCCTCGGTCAGCCACTCGGCACCCTGCGGCAGGTAGCTGCGGTACACGGGGAAGGCTGCGGCGAGCTCGGCCAGCGCGTCGACCACGGACGGGTCGACGGTGTCGCCCTCGGCGATCAGCCGGGCGAGGCGGTTGATCTCGCTGCCGAGGATGCCGTCGGCGATGCCGCGCTTCGTGCCGAGGATCATCTCGTGCCAGTCGACGGGCTCGTCGCCGGTGGTCTCGTCCGCCCCGGCGGCGTGCTCGTCGGCGTCCACGCCGCGGGCCCGGCGCAGGCGCGCGTCGAGGGCGTCGAGGGCGGGTGCGCCGTTCGGGTCGACGAAGAGGCGGTCGAGGTCGGCGAGGGCGTCGTAGCCCGTCGTGCCGGCCGTCGCCCAGTCCTCGGGCAGGCGCTCGTCCCCCTCGAGGATCTTCTCGACGAGCACGTGGGCGTCACCCGTCAGGGCCGCGAGCAGGTCGAGGTAGCCCTTCGGGTCGGCCAGTCCGTCCGGGTGGTCGACGCGGAGGCCGTCGACCAGGCCCTCCGAGAACCAGCGGCCGATCTCGGCGTGGGACTCGGCGAAGACTCCCTCGTCCTCGACGCGGATGCCCGCGAGGGTGTTGACCGCGAAGAAGCGGCGGTAGTTCAGGTCGGTGTCGGCGCGCTTCCAGTGCACGAGCTCGTAGTGCTGCCGCGAGTGCACGGTGGCGGCGTCGTCGCCGGGCGAGCTCGTGCCCGGGGCGATCGGGTAGACGTTGTCGTAGTACTGCAGCTCGTCGCCGTCGACCGTGAGGCCCTCGATCGAGCCGTCCGCCGCGGCGGGCTCGCCGAGCACCGGCAGCAGCACCTTGTCGCCGCCGGCGGCCCAGTCGACGTCGAACGCGTCGGCGTAGCGGGATGCGCGGCCGTGGGTCAGGAGGTCCCACCACCAGACGCTCGCCTTCGGGGTGGCGACGCCGACGTGGTTCGGCACGATGTCGACCAGGACGCCGAGTCCTGCGGCGTGGGCGCGGGTCGACAGCTCGTCGAGCCCCTCGGCGCCGCCCCGCTCGGGGTCGACCTGGCTGTGGTCGACGACGTCGTACCCGTGGTCGCTGCCCGGTTCGGCGGCGAGGATCGGGGACAGGTAGACCCAGTCGGCACCGAGGTCGCGAAGGTAGGGCACCAGCTCGGCTGCCGCGTCGAGATCGAAGGAGGCGCGCACCTGCAGGCGGTACGTCGAGCGCGGGTGCATGGTCGGTTCGTGTCGGGTCACAGTTCTTCCTCGGCCGTGGCACGCAGGACGACGAGCGAGCGACCCGCCACGGGGAGTCGATCGCCGGCCCGCAGCGCCGCGGGGGCCTGCGGGGTCGAGGGCGGTTGGGTGGTGGTGGC